>CAWFGH010000001.1:0-11723 GCA_963815255.1 uncultured delta proteobacterium
GGGGATCGCTTCTTACTTCCTCCCCCGTGTCTTGGGGGAGGATGGAGGTGGGGGTCGAGCGAGGAAGCGCCGGATGTCTGTCCTTTGCGGCGCTTCCTCGTTCTAATTTCCTGCTGTTTCAGAAGGTTCAGAAAGAGGCGGTTCTCACAGAAATTCAGAACCGCCTCGACCCCCACCCTAACCCTCCCCCAGGGCACGGGGGAGGGAGTAAGAAACGCTCCGCCCAAAACAAGTGGGAGAGTAGGCCAGAAACGCTCATCCAATATTAGCGGTCGCGCCCAAGGGCGGGTGAGGCCGAGACTTGACGCCTGATTTTACTGGCCGGCGCTCGAGGTGGCGTCCTGGCCGCGTTTGGTGAACGCGATCGCCACGCCGCTCATGTAATGGCCGCCGTGGCCGACCTCGCCCACGCTGGGGTCGTGCATGCGCTCAGAGACGTTGGCCGGCGCTCCATGGCCTCCTACGCTCGAGTGGACGCCGGCGTCGTAGCCCTCCAATTGTTCGCCCTCGTGCTGGCTCTTGTCGGAGGTGATGACGACGGCATCGGCGCCAACCTCGCACGCCTTGCTCTTGAGCACCGGCAACAGGTCGGCGTCGTTAGACGATTGATCACCCCAGGTATCAACCAGCGCGAGTTGCTGGACATCGGCGGCAGGCATCGTACGGAGCACCTGCAACGGACAATTCGGCCCCTTGGCCGGACGTATGACGGACGTCATCGGGCTGACGGTCGCCGAGGGCTCGGGAATGTCGAGTTCGAAGCATCCGCCCGCGAGCATCGTAATCGCGGCCAGGGCTACGGCTAACGCGATTGACGCAGCACCTTGCGGCTGCGCCGCTGGCAAACAGTTGCGCAACAACATCTTGTCTCGTTATCAGGTCTATGGTTTGACCGGTGCGCCCTCGTCGGCTGGCGCCGGCGGCCCCATTAGTTTGAACGTTCCCTGGTCCGCGATACCGCCGTTCATGTAACAGGTGTATTCGCCATCCGCCTTCGGCGGATAGAAGTCATCCATAAAATACATGCACCAACTCGTATCTTCCATCGCCACGCGGAAGCCACGGGCGTTCACCTGGCCGGTGACCCATCCGTTCGGCGAGTTGTTGCGGCATACCGCGTTGCCGGCCGCGCACAGGTATTTGCCCTTGAACTGATTGCCTTCGCGCTTGATATCGAAGGTGATCTTCCCACGGGCCGCATTCATCGAGCTGACCTGGGTGCCCTTCCAGATGCCGGTGAAATCCATCAGCGGGTCGGGCGAATCGGGCGTCCCGCCGGAGGCGACGGCGGGGGTAGAACCGGCGGAACCCGATTGCCCCCCTCCTCCGCTCGCGCACGACCATCCGCCCAGCGCCAGAAAAAGACCGAGTATGATGATACGTCGCATAAAAACCGAACCCCTTTGGCGCTTGCGCGCATGCGCCGGCGCGGGCCCGATGGCGCGTTCATCCTTTGCGCGCGCGCGGCAGGACCTCTTCACCGAGGCGCTGGATACATTCCAGCACTTTCTCGGGTGACGGGCCAAGCGGGACCCGGATGCGCAGGACGAACCAGTCGATTCCGCCCATCACGGTGTTCCAGCGATCGAGCGCCTCCAGCCAGTCGTCCCTCGTGCCGATGATCGCGTGGCCCCTGCCGCGAATCTTGTCCAGCGTGAAATCGCTCTCGGAGCCGAAGTCCTCGGTCGGCGCCAGCATCCCATTCTTAAAGTAAAACTTGCATTCTTCCAGCCACAGCCGGCCAAAGGTCTGTTCGGCCTCCTCGCGGCTCGACGCGAGCCATCCGTCGCGAAACAGCGCGATGCTGGGCTTGCGGCCGGCCTTGGCGGCCGCCTCGCGATAAATCGACACTTGGGCCTTGATGTTCTCGATACGGTCGAAGAACGGCGCCGCCGACCATGCGTCGCTCAGCCGCCCCGCCCGCGCGATCGACTTGGGTCCGAACGCGCCTATCCAAATCGGCGGCCGCGGCCGCTGGTAGGGCTTGGGCGTGACGTGAATCGCGTCGAAATTGAAGTACTTGCCGTGATGCGCGAACGGGCCGACGGTGGTCCACGCCTTGTTGACGATTTCCATCGTTTCCTCGAAGCGGCCCTCGCGCTGTTTGATCGGTATACCGAAGTGCGCGAAGTAGTCCTTGTGATAGCCCGCGCCGACGCCCAGGATCAGCCGCCCGCGCGAGAGCACGTCGATAAGCGCGGCCGACTGCGCCAGATGCACCGGATTGTACAGCGCCGGCATCAGGATGTCGGTGCCGATACGAACGCGATTGGTGCGCACCGCAATCGCCGCCAGCAGCGGCAGCGGGCTCGGAAACATGCACTCGGTGCGCGCGTGGCGCTCCGGCACGAACACGCCATCGAAGCCGCAATTCTCGGCCTTCACGGCCTCGCCGAGTAGCTGGGCCGCGAAGTTTGCGGAGCGTTCGGGATCGGGCTCCGGCTGTCCGTAGGGTCCGCCATGGGTATCGGGCATGTATGCGAACGAAGCCATCAGATTCTCCTGGGCGCGCGGCTCGTTGAGCGCTGAACGTGAAAGGTGAAGAGTGAAAAGAAGGCCGCGCCGGCCACCCCTGCCTTTTAGCTAAAGCGCCGCTTAATTAAAATGCCCGCGTGCGGAGCCGGGTTCCCAACATTTTCCGCGCGCGCGCTCAACCTCACAATTCACAGAGGAACGCTAAAGGATCGCGCGAGAAATTGCGCACGCTAAAGCTTCCGGCAAACCGCCTTTCGCGCTACTAATTTGGGGCTCGTATAACCGTCGAGGAGAAAACACAATGCTTTTCATGCTGAAGGCGAATATCGCCAAGCCCGCCAACGTATCGAACAAGGAATTCTACAGCGTGTGGCGCCAGGAGTCCGAAGCCGCTCTGGGAGCGGTCAAGGCCGGCGCGATCAAGGGAATCTGGAAGGTCGCCGGAAGGCCCATAATCATCGCCGTCATCGACGTGCCGAGCGCCGACGATCTCGACCACGCGATCCACGAGCTGCCAATCTGGAAACTCGGCTATGCGCACATCGCGGCCGATACCGAAATCTGGCCATTGAGACCCTACGAGAACTGGGCCGAAGATCTCAAAGAGCTGTCCAAGGGCTAAAATCGGACGCTCGGCGAGACGCCGCGCAGACGCAAAGCGGCGCCCGAGGCGGCCGTCCCGCGCACGGGACGGCCGCATCCGCACCGCGCAAGCGCAACCAAGGAGAAATCGTGAATTTCGGCTTCACTCTATTCTTCCGCAATCCACCACCGGCCAAGGTTTCGTTCGCGGAGCTGTATCGCAAGGAAATCGAGCTTGCAGTCGCGGCCGAGGAACTCGGCTACGACACCGTCTGGCTGACCGAACATCATTTCGTCGACGACGGCTATTCACCCTCGCTGCTTCCGATCGCAGCGGCGATTGCGGCCCGCACGAAAAAGATCCGCATCGGCACCTTCGTGCTGCTGCTCCCGCTGCACAACGCGCTGCGCGTGGCCGAGGATGCCGCGACCGTCGACCTCATTTCAAACGGCCGCCTCGATCTCGGCCTCGGCCAAGGCTACCGGGTGCCGGAATTCGTCGGCTTCAACATCCCGCGCAACGAACGTGGCCCGCGTCTGGAGGAAGGCACCGAAGTCATCCGGCGCGTGTGGACCGAGCGCAACGTCACAATGGACGGGCGTTTCAACAAGCTCACGAACGTGACCGTGATTCCTGGCCCGGTGCAGAAACCGCATCCGCCCTTGTGGCTCGCCGCGCGCGGGCCCAAATCCATCGGACGCGCCGCGCGCAACGGCTATCATTTCATGGGCACTGGCGGCGTCGATCAGCAGCAGATGTACGACGCGGCGCTCAAGGAACACGGCCGCGACCCCGAGGACTTCAGTATCGCGCAGCTACGGACCGTTTTCGTCGCGTCCAAACATGACAAGGCGTGGGACGACGCCGAGGCCGGCGCGCACTACATGATGACCTGCTACGGCAAATGGTTCGTCGAGGCCAACGATCTCCCCGGCGACCAGGCCTTCGGCACCAACCTGCCGCCGATCGGCAAGCTGCGCCACTCGGAAACCGCTTCGCTGTTTGGCGAGTCGATGCTGATTGGCACTCCGGACGAGGCGATTGCCGGTATCGAGGATTATCTTGGCCGCACGCGCGTCACTCATCTGGTGGCGGCGATGGATCTGCCGGGAATGGATCCGCGCAAGGTGCGCCGCAGCATGGAATTGTTCTCCAAAGAGGTGATGCCGCATTTTCGCCGCAAGTCGCGCACGCAAGTGAAGAAAGCGGCGAAGAAGAAGTAAGCGTGTATGCATCGTTTCGCCCGTGTCATCGCGATCCTGAGCGCCGTCCTCTGTATGGCGGCCTGCCAGGCCGCCATACAGCAGCAGCAGGAGCAGAAGGCGGCCGCGATCACGCGCGACACCACGCTGGATCGCCAGCGAATCCTGATCTCGACTGGCGATCTGGCCAATCCGCACGAGAAGCTCGGCGACCTCAGCTATACCGAGCCCCTCAACTCCGACAATATCGACAGCACCCATATCAACGAGCGGCTGCGGCGCATGGCGATCGACAAATGGGGCAACCAGGTCGACGCGCTGATCTTTGTGAAGAGCACGCCCAGCGCCGACGCCTCGATGATCACGGCGTCGTGCGTGGCAGTCCGGGTCATCGGCGACTGCGACTTCTGCCGCCATAACTTCACGATGCCGCCGAACTAGGCTCTCGCTTCCTCTCGCGCTGTCCTCCGCGCGTGATCATCGGTGTCACGTCATTCCAGACCCATGCTGGCTTTTAGGGTCATCCTGAGCGAAGCGAGTCTGCGAGCGCAGTCGAAGGACCTCGCGCGGTCCTCCGCGCGTAATCCATCATTTCGGGATTTTGCCGTTGAATCAGCTCCAGCTTCCTGCGCCTGGTCCATCCCTTGAGCTGCCGCTCGCGCGCGACCATCTCCGCGGCTCGATCGAACTCCTCAACGTAGACGAGTCGCGTCACTCTGTATTTTTTGGTGAAGCCTTCTATTAGCCCGCGCTTGTGCTCGAACACGCGGCGGTCGAGGTCGTTAGTCGCGCCGATGTAGAGCACCCCCGACTTGCTACTCATGATGTAGACGTAATAGCTCATCGCCTTAGCGCGCGGAGGACCGCGCGAGGTCCTTCGACTCGCGCAGCGCTCGCTCAGGATGACCCCAAGAGGAGCCGCGGTCCAGGATGATCGAGAAAGCCAAGACGCAAGATCCTAGAACGGTGACTGGGCAGAATTGCATTCAACGAAGGTAGGGAGCACAGTGAACGCGCGACGCAGGCTGGAGACGAATCCAGCCTCGTCGCGCGTCTGAGTAATACCGCGCCCTTTGCGAGCGCTACTTGATTTTGTGCAACACCGGCATCAGGTACTTCTTGAAGGTCACCGGATTCTCGGACATCGGGAAATGCCCGATCTCCTCCATGATGATGCACTCGGCGTTGCGCACCTTCTTCGCGGTCTTCTGCGACATCTCGGGCGTGCAGGCGAAATCATAGACGCCGGTCATGAAGTACACCGGTATCTTGCCCGAGATCTTTTCGCAGTCTTCGCGGAAATCGTGGTCGACGCTGTAGAAATACAGGTCGCCCTTGAAGACCCCGGGACCGCCCTGTGAGTAGTACCACCAGGTTTCCTGGCGATACTCGAACGGACTCTGCGGCGCCATCAGGCCGTTGATCGCGGTGGCGCAGGCCTCGCCGCCGTGGATTTGCGGATGCCATAGCCAGTCGAGCCACCATCCCGGCGAATAGTCACAGGCCTCGATCGCGATGAGCGCGCGGAAGTAGTCGCTATAGCGCAGCGCCAGGTGCAGGCAGATGTTGCCGCCCATCGAGCTGCCCATCACCACCGGCCGATCCAGGTTAAGCTCGCGGCAGAGCGCGACCACGAAGTCGGCGTAGAACTGGGCGGTGAGCTTGTATTCCTCTTTCCACCAGCCCTTGGGAGGAATCGACTTGCCGTGGCGCGGGAGATCGAACGCGATCACGTGGAAGCGCTCGCTGATCTCCGGATCGTTGAGCTGATGGCGCCATTCGCGCGAGTCGGTGCCCGCGGTATGCAGGCAGACCAGCGGGATGCCCTTGCCGGATTCCTCGTAGAAAATCCGGTACTCCTCGCCCTCGAACGGAACGTGAATGTAGTGTCCGGTTACCGGCTCTATTTTTGCCATCTCAGTGCGCCCCCTATTCCTTGACCGCGCGCATCAGGTCGAGCGCCCAGGCAAACGCCCGCAGGTTCTGCCACATCACCTTCACGTCGCCCTCGATTTTGAGGCGGCCGTGCAGCGTGTGCGACATCGCGATGATGTCGTTGTACATCGGCGGAGGAACCGGCTGCACGAACTTGGCCCAGGTCTCGGCGGGCGCCCGCAGCGCAAACTGGTAGGCGCTCTCGGCGCCGATCTCGTGCTGTACGCGGTTGATCTCGCCGTGCTCGAAGCTCACCACGTAGGCGTGCGGCCCGAACTCGAGCATCACGTCGGCGTTGAAGTGACGGCCCAACAGGCGCGCGACGCTGTCCTGGTTGACCATCTTCTGCCAGCGCTCGACCCATCGAACATCAAAGGCAGGCATAGTCTTCCTCCCTGGCGGTTGTGAGGACTTCCCTGCATACCGCATCGGCGCGGCTTCCCTCAAGAGGCATGCCCCGTATGCGAGGTTCCGCGCCGCGGCAGGCAAAAAAAAGCCCCGCCGGATCCCGATAGGACCCGGCGGGGCGTGGTTCGGTCTAACCATGGACCTTCGGTTTAGCGATGGACCTGTTCGAGCTTATTGATGTCGAAAAGCTGAACCGCTTCAGGTCCTTTGACGTTCGGGAATCCACCCGGCACGATCCAGATAGTGCCGCGATCGTTCTGCACGTCGAGCACCTGCACCGACTGGAATTCGGTCGAATAGGCGCCCTTGTTGATGGCTTCCTGCCAGTCACCCTTGAAGCTCTCGCTCCACTTCTTTTGGAATTCCCAGACCTTCCAGAGCTTGTCCTTGTGGTCGAAGGCTTCCATCAGCCATGCGTCGTAGTTCTGCGAATCCCAGTCCTCGACGACGCTCTTGTACGGATGCCGCTCGGAGTTAGACGTGCGCTCCATCACAGCGAAGCGGCGCATCGTCCACGTATCGTTCGGGATGATCCCGTTGGGCCCGTACAGATAAGTGTACTCGTGCGAGGAGTCCACCACGGCCAGCTGATCCTTCCATCCGAGGAAGCGCCAGTGCCACTCGAGCTCACGGCCGGAGAAGCTGTAGAAATCCTCCAGCGTGTGGTCAGTGCCCAGCAGCGAGTCCGACTTGACCTCGGCCGAAATACGGCGCACGCGACGCAGGTTGGGGATATAGGCCCAGCCGTCGTCTTCGCGATGCGGGTCGGCGTAGCGGTAGATGATGAACGCGGTGCCGCGGATGTCAAAGGGCGAATAGAAGCCCGTGAACTCCTTGAACTCGAACTGCGCGGCACCGGGCACCGGCAGCGTATGGTTCTCGAGCATCGCGAGGTGAGTGAAGTACAAACGCCGGTAGAAGGCGCTCAGCGTGCGCTGAAAGCTGCCGCCGCCGCCGTAGATCAGCTTCATCTCTTCAGAAGACGGCACGGTGTAGGTCATGCCGCTCAGGCCTGCATTCGACAGCCAATCGCTGGGAGGATCCTCCCACTTCGGAATGTCGTGGGTGCCGCCAAAGCGATCCCAGGTGGCCGGCGGAATCGTGAACAGGCCGTAATTCTGCCAACGGTATTCGTAGTTCCAGGCAGCCTTCCATCCGGAATCCGGGTCACTCTCGGTGATGGCCGAATTGGGAAAAGGCTGACCGCAGACATAGTTGGCCATGGTCTTGTCAGGCAGCAAACGAACCTGACTCTGGTACTTTTCCGTACAGGACATGTAGTCCTTGCGCGGAGTATGATCCACGGGCGCGGCAATCGTCGCCTTGAACTCGGGGAAGTTGAACTGTTCGACGTAACCAGGAAATAGGAACGGTCGCATCCGTTCGATATCTTTGGAAGTCAGAACATCGCCAACCTTGAAGTCAGGCTTCGCGTCCTTGTACTTGGTCAGCCACTGGTCGAATGTGGCCCGGGTATAAGTCTTCACGTCCTGCGCCTTCGCGGTGCCACCGCCGAGGCAAAGGCCCGCCGCCGTAACCAGGACTGCCAACGCCAGGCACCATGGCCTCGCGGCGCGTCCCTCGTGCGGCTGAAAATTACGTCGCATAATGCTCATCTCCTCCGTTTAGTCGTCCCTTCTGTCAGTTTTTTCCCCGTGGGGACCGTCAACGCCTATTGTTCGCAACTCCTCGCCCTACTCCCTGCCCCGTATGTCAGCGGCTACCGAGCCGCTTGCCTCCCAGTAAATGCATCGCCGTGTGATCCAGCCCGTCGGCCGCCGTATAGCGCACGGCGGGATCAGGCTCCTGAACCATTGCGAGCAGCATCTCGATTCCGTTGGGGCTCCCGATGCGTCCCAACGACCAGGCGATGTCGGCGCGCGTGATCGGGTCTTTGCTGTCGCGCAGCAGCGATCCGAGTAATTCGACCTCGGGGTTCCCGCCTGAGATCCCCAGCGTCTTGACCGCCGCCAACTGAACCTCACTATCGGGCGACGACAGCGCCGCCACGAGAATCGGACGCCCGGCGTCAAAGTCGATGTCGTCGAACAGTTCCGCCGCGTGGCGCCGCGTGACCTGGTCCTCGTCGCGAATCGCGCCTTTAAGATATGCGATACCGCCAGCGTCGTTGTAATGCGTCAGGGCCGCGGCGGCGCCGAGGCGAACGTCGATATTCTGATCGGTCAACGCCTGCCGCAGGATCGGCAGCGAGGCCGGGTCATGCGCGTATCCGAGAGCCACTGCGGCCATCGCTTGCGCGTTGCCGTCGGAATGGTTGGTCAGCGTGGCGCGCAGCATTTCAACCCCGGAGTTGTCGCCCATCAGCAGAAGCGATTCCGCCGCGGTCACTCGCTCGAAAGCTCGCCCCTTGGCCAAGGCCAGCTTCAGCAAGGGCATCGCATCGCGATTGCCGACCTTCCCAAGGCCTTTGAGCGCGGCGAGACGCAACGAAGGGTCGGAAGACTGCTTGACGGCGTCGCTCAGCACCACGACGGCGCTCGGATCGGTCGCCGATGACAAAGCGTTAATGATGAACCGGCGGTCCAGCATCTCTCCGTGATAGTAGAGATGCCCCAGGATGGCGACCGCCTTGCGGTCACCAACCTCGCCCAGACCATCCGCGACCGCCATTTTCAGACTGAGGTCGGGATCTGTCTGGAAGGTATCGGCCATCATTTGCAGCGCTTTGTTCTCACCGCCCTCGGCGAGTGCGCTGGCCGCATAGCACTGCTCGAAACGATCGCGCTCCTTGAGTCCGCGCTGCAGGACGATCATTGAAAACTGCCGGAGAGCGATCAGTCCCGATTCACTATCGAAGCGATAAGTTGAATTGAGCTTATTGGTCGCTTGCGAGACGTTGCCTTTCACGACCAGGTTGCGGATCGCGATCATCGAGGGATCGGTTATCGAAACCGTCCAACGGTCGCGCTCGCGCCGTTGCATCAGGGCATTGGCGCCGACGATCAGTGCAACCGCGGCGATCAGCGCAATCGCCCATACTTTCCGCCCCCGCGACTGGAGCGCTTCTGGAAGCTTCAATTCCGTAATTCTATCTCCCTATTAAGGCTCCGGGGCCCGGCGTGCCGGGCCCCGGAGCTAGTCTCAATCACTACCACTTCTAACTAGAACCGATACCTTATACGAGTCCAGAACTCGTCGTCCTTGTTCCGCTGGGCACCGCCGGCTCCCATGTGCGCGGGACCGAAAATGCTCTCGCTGTACGGCGCCTCCCGCTGTGGCTGGCTCGCTGCCTGGAAGACAGCGTTCGGCCCGATGTTGTGCTGATGCGACTTGCCCAGGAAGGCGTCGAACCCGATCACCGCTGACCAGTGGTCGTTGATCAGCCACTCATTGTTGCCGCCGATCGTCGCGTCGGTGCCCTCAGTACCGAAGGCCGCGAAGACGAGCGGAATGATCTGGTCGCGATAGTAGTGGGTCTGGGTGAACGCGGTGAAGGTGAAGTCGTTCGTACCCGTGACCAGTCCGTCCTTGCCACCGTTGGAGCTATGCGCGCCCGGATAGTAGGTTTCGAACACCTGGAAGCTGGAGAAGAAGGTGCGATCCGGGTTCAGGAACTTGATGAAGTGCGGACGGTCGAAGCCGACGACGTACTGCATGATGTCGTTGTTCGTCGACCAATCGAGCGAATCGGTGTCATTGAGCAGCGCGTTGTGCGTCCACGAAGACTCGACGCGGATAACCACACCGCTCCAGGGCTCGAAATAGTCAGCCGAAAGGCCAAGCGTATTGTCCTTGTGGTAGCGAATTTGGGCCCCGCCGCCAAAAGCGCAATTGTTCAGGAAGGTCTGCCCACTTACGCCTTTGGCCAAGTGGATGTTGTTCGGGGTGGTTGCGATAATCGGCAAATTGCCGCCGCCCGGTCCATAGAAGCCAGGATAGCCTGCGCTGATTCTCGCCAGTTTCGCGCAATTCACGCCCGACTGCGAAAAATTGCTGCCCTGAATAATCTGCCCCGGATGAGCCGGATCGGCGAGAACCTGAATCGTACTATTCACGAACACCGGCGTTTGCCCGACGCCCCACCAATCGGTCAGCGCGAAGCGGATCGACGGATGCGGAAGCTGGAAGTCCCACTTCATGCCGATGCCGTCGTTGCGGAAACTCCAGTTAGGCACCTTTTCCTGGGTAAGGCCGAAATTGACATGGCGGGGGTTGCAAGTACTTGGTGTTTTACTTCCGCCACACAGTCCGGCGTCGAACAGGCTGTTATCGAACGCAAACGCCTTTTTCTGGTCGCCGAAGTTCACTGCCCAGGGCGTGCCTCCCACACCCAGTCCAACCGGATTGAACGTATCAAAGTTCCATACCAGGTTGCCGGCTACGTCCTGCATGCCCGCTACGTCGCCAAAACGATGCTGCAACCAAAGGGCAAGCTGCGGAATGCGGGTGTCCTCGAACGGCTCGATGAAGAAGTGCTGGCCAAAATCCACCGGGTTGATGATGTCCTGGAGGCGGAAGAAGTCAGCTTTGCCCCAGACCACCTGCTGTTTGCCCGCACGGAGCAAGTTGGAGCCGAAGAAGTCCCAACGGAAGTCCAGGTAGGCTTCGCGCATGGGGTAGTAATATTGATTGCTGTCGTCGCGCTCGAAACGGAGGTTGTTGACCGATTGCCAGGCGTTTATGCAACCCCAGCAGGCGGTCGCCACCCCGTTTACGACCCGGTAGTCGCTGATGCCCTGGGACACCGGCTCCGGAAATAGTAGATCACGGGCCACCACACCTTTGAATTGCTTAGGGTGGTAGCCGAAAGCCTTGAGTAGCGCCAAGCCGGCGGTCTGCCCGGTGCCTTGAAATTCCGAGACGCCGATACCCGAGAATCCCGTGGTGTGAGTGCCGAAGCGGTCGGTCACGAGATCATATACGCCCTCGTAGCCAAACCGGACTTCGGCGAAGTAGTTCACCGACAGACCCGTTCCCAAAGGCAGGCCCATGACGGTGGGCATGTTAATATCCTTGAGTATCTGGCCCGAAGGCTGAACGTCGATACGATTGCGGATCGACGCCAGGTTGTAGTCGCTTACGTAGTTCTCTGCCCGGATGATCTCCTGATTCTCCACGTAGCCGTGGAGCTCGAAGCTATCCTCCAGGTTTTGCGCAAT
>CAWFGH010000002.1:0-1286383 GCA_963815255.1 uncultured delta proteobacterium
GCGGAAACGGGTCAATGCAAAGCAGGAGTCCATCGGCGGCCATTGCTCTGCGGAGACAGCAGGTCGTTACGCCATGCCAGACCCCAATCTCGGCCAGCCGGCGCTTTGCCGTAGCGAATTGAGATAGGCACTGCCGCTCTCTGGCGCTCGTTTGCGTTTCGGGCGCCACGAGGCCAATCGTCCAAAGCGCAAAATGCGTCATCACTCTCATCGTGGATATAAGTGCAGAAACAGCTTGACGCGAGTGCTAATGATTCATGCCATTGAAGTAGGGATCGCTGTACCATCGACCTTTCGGAATAGCATAGCAATCAACGTATAAGCACGATTGTTCCAGTAAACCGGCCGGCCTGTGCATGGTGGAATCTCGCCATTCGTAACGGGCCGCAGGTCGAGCGACTTCCGCTGCCTTTAAAGCTCGACGATCTCATCCCGGCAAAATATTTTTCCAAGGAAAGCCGAAGGCGCGAGCTGCATCCAACGTACCTATCTTGTCTTCCCAGTAATCAGTCGTGATGAATAACAATCCACCCGGCCTTAGCAAGCGACCGGCTTCGCGGAAAAATCGAGGCGCATCAACTCCGTGCTCAATCGTGGAAATGCTTACCACGGCGCTGAACGCTTCTCCTTGAAGTAGCGTTTTGTGTAGGTCGCAGCGATGCAGATGGTACGGCGGGTGCAATTGTTACACTTACGGTGCATCGTCAGCGCTTGCCCCGCTCGGAGCATCGGTGAGATTTTGAAATCCACACCTGCGGTGCCTGGAAGCCCAACGCGTCGAGCAAGCGCAGGGTATGGCCTTCGCCGCAACCCAAGTCGGCGACCGGTGCGTCCTTGGGGAGCTGTGCGAGAGCCTTGAAGAAAGAGCAGCCAATGATCCCAGTTCTTTTGAGGAGTGAGATGGAGGGGCAGACCTAGGCGTTGCAAACCCAAGATAGCTTCTCCAATTTCCTCCCCAGCCTTGAAGAATTGTGAACATAGCTAGTCCACAGCATCAGCGATGCATACCGCACTGATGATTACAGTACGAAGAATCCTAGTTTTCAACTCAGCAGCTCCGTTTTAGTGCTTGTCACAGTATCACCGCGGCCACCAGTAATGGAGCTCGAGCCCGACGGCGTCAGTTTCCTCGGATTGCCGAGAAACGGTAACGTCCTAGTGAGATTGCGCTCTAAGCGCTCGACTCGGTACCTGCAGGTAATATCTCACAGCATCAATCAATAATCTGATTGATAGCTGAGTAGTTCGGTGTCGCCATTAGACTTCAGTTCTTTATAGTGTTTCTAGCGGAAAGAGCGTTCAAGGTGGTCCTATTCATGCTCAGGTGTTCGTAAACGCTTTGGACCGGCCGAGCTACCTGTTCCCAGGTGTACTTCATCATGGCCTCCTTTTGGGCGGCGCGACCGAATTTTTCTCGCAGGCTTCTGGTCTTCACTAACCGCTCGATCGCCGACGCAATAGCCTCTGGTGAACGAGTCGGGACAAGAATCCCATTTTCGTTGTCGCGGATCACGTCCTTCATTCCGCAGGTCGCGGTGGTCACGATCGGCAAACCGCTCATCATTGCCTCGATAAGCGTGAGCGGGGTTCCCTCAAAAAGACTTGGCAGTACGAAGAGATCGCAATTGGCGAGGACCTCCGCAGCGTCCACGTCGCTGTTTGCCCTCACGCACTCGATTCGATCCCGGAGATTCGCAGGAAAGGAACTGACCACGATTTCAGATGGAACGCCGGCTCCCAGCACAGTCAGATTGAGTTCCGGGTAGTCCGCCGCAAGCTTTACGAATCCCTCGACCACGTCCTGCGTGCCTTTGCGCTCAATCCAGGTTCCCGCAAAAAGAAGGCGAGTCGCCTTCTTGTAATCACGATCAGCGGTCGCGCAGGCGTATATTGTGTCGGCTCCCGAGAAGATCCTGGTAACGTCGCTTCGGATTCCTCTTAAAGTACAACCGACGAGATAGTCCCGATCTTCCGAGTTAGAGCAGAAAATATGGTCAGCAATACCGCAGATGACAACGCAGACTGCCAAAGACTGGTCAGTGGGATAAACGATTCGCGTCTTAAGCCCTAACCGAGTCCGTCTCCAGCCGCATATCCTGGAGCGATATGTTCCAGCCTCGTCCTCGACTCCAAAGCTCGTGACGACAACTATTGGGGCTTCCTAAAGCGCGTCGCCCGAGTATCACCAGCACGCCGCTCGGCTCATGCACATTGATGATGTCGTACGGCTGCCGCCACGCGCCCGGCCCAACGCACGTTTAAAGATCAGAGCCGGAAAAGAAAACCTCGCCAAACCACCGCTCAACGACTTTGGTACATCCTCGCTGCAGAGATAGTCGACCCTATGTCCGTCACGCGTGAGCGTGTCATGGATGAAACCGATCAGACGACTCGCACCGCCGGTACGTACACGCGGGACATTAATGCCAACCAGGAATCTGCAGAGGACGGCTGTTCACAGATGGCTGCGTAGCGGCTCAGTCGGGAAAACCGTTGGCAAACGCCCGATATATTCCGGAGAGCGATGTCGTCTGACACCAGAAACATCGTCAACAGCAACTCTCTCCAGGATGGAGATCAACTCGATGATGTGACTGCTTCAAGCGAACCGCTGGCCCATTTCAAGCGCTCCCTTCCTAAGCCGGACGTAGCCGGAGGGATAAAGCAAACATCTGATGATTGCGTTTGCAAGTCCTTCGGAAGTCGGCGGATCGCCTGGGGCTAGATAGCCGTTAAGGCCATCAACCAGCCACTCCGTGATTCCGCCCACCGTGAAAGCTGCGGCCGGCAAAGCGTATAACCCAGCTTCCGGTCCGACCAAACCGAACGGTTCGGGCCACAAGCTGGGAACGACCAGCAGGTCGGACTCGCGGTATAGTCGTTCCACCGCTGCTTTATCCAGCCAACCGGTGAAATCGATCTTCAAGCACGGCTCGCACGCTTGGATTCGCGCCGCTTTCTCTTGCCATATGAGCCGCTTGGGCCCATCTCCGACAAACGTCATATGCAGCTGCCGTTTGATCAAACTGACCAATCGTGGCAACGCATCGAGTAGTACGTCCCCGCCCTTTAGTGGGTCCATGCGCCCTACGAACAGCAGTCGATAAGCATTCGCGCCACGACCCGTGCCCCCGTTGACCACCGGAATACTTTGCGATGATGGATCACGCACGGGAAGTGAAGTGACCTTGATCGACTCTGGTGCGAAACCGTGCTTTAAGTACTCAGAGCGCATGTGGTCGGAGGCCGTCAGGATCGCCCGATATGAATGGAGCAGGCGGAGCCGCCGCGACTGTAGTCTGAAGTCTGACCACATTGTCGCTGGGCTGAGCCCTCCACAACGGTGAGGGTAGTACTGCGCCAAGCATTGCCATCCGAACCGCCGGCTGCAGGGCCTAATCAAAGGTCGCTTGAATGCCTTGTCACCGCTGATGCAAGTGCCGTAGTAGCCATGAGCAAAAAACGCTGCAGGCGCTATTTTCAGAGTTGCGGCTTCCACGTCCGGATCGGGTAAGCTATGCCCATAAATCACATCGGGATGCCAATTGCGCAGTTCGTCAATCGCTCGCTCTGAACCAAGTCTTGAAGCACACCAAATTGGTGTAGCATTCGGCATTTGAAGCTGCTTCCGATTTTCGGGCAGCTCAACCCCACAAAATAACGCTGTGCCGTGGCCGGCGGCATCAAGTCCTCCTGCCACGCTCTCGATATAGCTCTCCGATCCGCCCACTTTACGGTCGGTCCAATTGACGATGGCAATCCGCATCGGTGGTCCGCAGAGAGTTAATCGTGTGATGCAAATCGAAGCGCTCTTGGTAAAGAGTGGCTCCGGCCGATGCGAGCCGCTGCCGCTCCAAGGGGTGGTCAGATCAAGCTCACGGTAAGAGGCGCCAGCGCCGCTGCATCATCGGCGGCACGGAGGCCACGGCGCCGCTTTCAGTCCACAGCGACTCCGTCAACCTACCCACCGTGGTGACGACGGGGCGCCCATGGGCCAGTGCCGCCATCGCGCTGGTGCGCCGCGCACTGATTCCATCCGGGTAGGGCTGGATCATCAGGTCGCAGGCACTTAAATGGCGAGATAGGTGCTCCCCAAGCAGCTCATCGGTAACATGAAGCCTCGCGGCGATGGCCGGATTACGGCGCACCAACGCTTCACGAAATGAGCCACTGCCCCGGCCCAGCAGGATCACGCGGACCCGGCCATCCTGGAGCAATTGTGGAAGAGCTATCTCCAGATAATCGCGAATCTTCAGCCCGTAGGTGCCGAAGTGGCCCACTAGGAGACCGCCTGCCGCATACTTCGTCCTAATCGCTTCGGTCGCCTCGGGATCGCTGATCGGCGACACGTTGCTCGGTACGGGTAGCCACTCAATCGCTTTCGTGTTGCCGACCAGCGGACGCAGCCTCTCCTCCCAGGCTGGGCACGAAACGAAGATGCGCTGGGCGGAGCGAGCCACCAGCATCGCCATCAACGACGTCACTTCACCCAGCAGATTGTGCCGGAGGGGCTGCGCCATCCGGCGTTGGAATGCGACTTCATGGAACATCACGGTGATGTTCCAGCGGCGACGCGCATAAAGCCAGTAACAGAACGGTAGGTTCATGGCCTTCCATCCAAAGGCCTGCGGCACGTACTGGACCAGAATGCGTTTACTTCTCGCGCTGGTGATGGCGCGGTCCATTATCATCAGCGCGCCGGGGCCGAAACGGCCGGGTAGCCGATGAACCCTGACTCCTCTGTCTCGAGAGGCCCACCGCGAACGATGCGGAGCCCAAACGTCCACTTCATCGCCGGCATTCACGAGTCCGCGCGCGATCAGGTGGGTATAGTCGCTCACGCCGCCTGGTTCGGGCGCATATTCGCCAGTAATCACATGCCAGCCAGCCACGGCCTCTTCGGCGTGCTTATCCAGGCCGCATCGATTGATGTCGCGGATGAACTGAGCGGGACTGCTCACGACGCGTCCGGGCGCGTCGAGTAATTCTCCGCACTCTCCGCACTGCCGAGCTCTACCGCCGGAGACTGCATAGTTGAATGAGCGGCTGCGCTTCCAGCAACCGCAGAAGAACTCGGTCCACACGGTGACCGGTAGATGGAAAGACAGCGCGCAACGACCTGATCCCAAGTGAACTTTTTCAGCACGCGGGCGCGTGCCGCTCGGCCCATTTCGACGCCTTCGGCCGGGTGATCGACAAGCCACCGAATTGCCTGTCCCAAGGCGGCCGGATCGTTGGGCGAAACAACAAAGCCACTGACCCCGTCCTCAACTACTTCAGGCATGCTCGCGACGTCTGTGCATATCGCCGGCGTCCCGCATCCCATTCCTTCAAGCAGAGTCTGACCCAGCAGTTCCGGGACCCGGGTCTCATCGCCGTACATGGTCCGGTAGACGCTGGGGAGGACCACGCACATTGCCCGACGGTAAGCGTCGATGAGCGCGCGATCATCACAATCATGACGGAAAATCACTGGCTTACTCGCGGCCAACCGGTGCAGGTCGTTGAGGTAACGCGGATCGCCCGGTTGGCCGACAATCTCGAGGCTAAGTCCTTCCGGCAGCGCGTTGATCAAGTCGTTTATCCCCTTGTGCGGCAAGATCCGCCCAACAAACAGGACCATGCGGTCGCGCTGGACTGCATCATCAGGGGAAAACTTCTCGATGTCTACGCCGCCAAGGATTACATGCGCATCGGGCCTTGCCTCATGGCCGAAGCAGCGCCGACTGTACTCGCTGATGTGCAGGTGCCCGTGGTACCAGCGATCGGTCGAAATGTAGGCGGATATGTCCCAGCCGCCGCCACCTAGGTCGGAAACAAAAACCCGTCGACCTGAGAGGCGGCAGATCAGAGCCGCCATACTGCTCGCCAGCACATGCTGCTGATGGCAGTGAACCACGTCCGCCTCGCGCAACTCTGAGAACAGAGCCATAGAAAAAGGGTTGGAGCGTTGACCGCGCACGTACCAGGGATCGCCGATCACTCCAACCGCCAGATCGCCAATCCTTTCGGTGCGTTCAGCATCGCCGAAAGATACCAATTTAGTAGGGGTGCGTGCCGCCATGTGCCGGGCGAGCTCGAGGGCGTAGCGTTCGGCGCCGCCGATCACGCCATCAGGTCCGAAAAGTGCGGGTACTATGTGAACAATCATGGTTCACACCGGCATAGGTAGACGGGTGCTGCCTTTCCAGCAAATTCTTGCAATTGACCTGAGCAGGCTCCTAAGGACATCCCATCCAACCGATCCCCGTAGAACCTGACGATTTGCTCACCGGATAATGAGGGCGCCACAGCCTCACTTAGGGCTCGCAGGAGTTCGTTCTGGTCCAGATATCGGTAACACGCCACTATCCCCGCTGCGGGAGCGATTCGTGCTGCCGCCTCCGCGCTGTCCCGCCAGTGTGAGATATCGAGAAGCGAGGGATTTAGCGTTTGGGTGCAGCAGTTTTATTCCTGCCGCACCATCCGGCTCCCGCCACAATCGCCAGCGGCGCGAACGCGGGCATTCTGTAGCGCGCAAGCGCCTCGGGCACCGCGCACACCGTCAGTACCGCGAGCCCCACCAGCAGCGGCGGCCAAACAAGCACGCGAGAAGGGAGGGTGCCGCGCCACGCCGCGATTAGCGCCATAGCAACTCCGCACCAAGCCGCCAAAATGATGACCATCTGCATTCCCACCAGCAGAGTAAGCAAGGGAGAGTGCAGCAATTCGCGCGTGCGCCGGCCCAAGCTCGGGGAGGCGCCGTAGTCGACGGCCGCGATGCCAGTTCGCGCTCCGAGCAAGGGGGCGAGGTTGGCGCGGTCAGGCACCAGCGCGAGCCATAATATTGAACGCAGCGCGACGACAAGCGTTGCACTGGGGTTGGCAAGAAAAATCCGAAAGCTGCGGTGGACCATCTCCGTACTCAACTCAGGCGGAGTAGATAGGTAGTTGCCGGACTCGACGCCGAACGCGCGCTGCATGCTTTCCTGTGCCGCCCCGTAGCTCTGCCCACCCCCATACGACACCACTCCCGCCGCGTAATGGTAGTAAAGGATCAGAGGACCATCGGAGCTTAGCGTCCACACTCCACGCTCTGCGTGGTTGCGCGCCGACCACGCCATGGTCACTAACGCCGGAATCAGGACCGCGGCAACGCACAGCGCGAGGCGCCTTGACCGTTCCAGGCCGGGAACGAACAGGAACGGGAGCGGAGCAAATATCGACAACACAAATGCTACCGGCCGCACAAGTATCGCGGCACCGAAGAGAACGGCGGCGCCAAGGCCGAAGGCCGCGACCCTGTGCTTACGCGCGGGGCGCCGCAGCGCGAGCATCTGCGCGAGCACTCCGCCACCGATCAGAAACTGGAACAGCACATCGGTCATTAGGCGGGCACTCTGAACCACGGAGGCTCCGTCCAGCGCGACCAGAAGCCCGGCCACAACCCCTGCACCGAGGCCCCATACATCCGCGGTCGTCCACCCCAGCGCCAGACACAGCAGCGCCGAGAGCACCACCTGCGCTGCCAGCGCCGCGCGGAGGCCGGGCATCGCAGCCAGAAATAGTGGATATCCGGGTGTGCGCAGCAGTTCCGCCGGCTCGCAGCCGTCAGATGTCCGCATCGCGAAACCGCACCCGGACCGGATCCCTTCGGCGAGCGCAATATAGCGCGCCGAATCGTTGTCCATCGCCCACGCCAGTCCGTGCTGAAGCAACGGCGCCATGCGCAGCGTGAGTGCAGCCAGCACGATCCAGACAAGCCATCGTCGTCGAAACGCAGACTCAGACGCCAGAAGATGTATGGTGGTCATTGGTACGGGTTCGATCGCGACAGTGTCCTCTTCCTCAGCACGATTCGCGAGATGACAACCGCTTTGTCCGCGACCTCGTGGGCGAACCATTCTGCGGGCGATACACTCTCCCGGACGCAAGCAGGAACCGGCGATTTACGGCCGCAGCGCTAGCTAGCATCGCAGAGAAATGAGAGGCCAATCCGCTCACCAGGGGCAGGCCGCTCAGCTCAGTCAGAGTCATGCGGCCTCTTCGCTAGGGTGCGGGTTGGCGATTTCCACTATTTGCTTTGCCATGCCGTCCAAGGTGTGCCTGCGCAGAGCCTCGGAGAAGGGCATGATTCGTTGCCTCCAGCTCGGGATCGCGCCACGCCAGGAAAAGATCCTTTCCGCTAAAGCATCCGAATCCTCCGGATCGTCGATGAACAGCTCGCGCAGTTCGGTAGGATAGCGCTCTGCAACCCCTGCACTTCGAGTGACCATAGCAGGCACGCCCCGACAGGTCGCCTCGTGCACGTTGAGCCCATAGGCCTCGTAGCGGACCGGGCTTACCAGCAGGTCCGCAGCCGCCAGCAACTCGGGAATCCGGTCCGTAAATCCAAGCAACGTGATCCGACCCTCGAGTCCAGCCTCGGCGATCTGCTGCCGCCAGAAATCGAGAGCCCGCCCCCCGCCGGCCACAATGAGATCCGCATTCCAAGCGGAACAGGCACATAACTTTCGCCACGCCGAGAACAGCACATCAAAGCCCTTATTGGAGTCGTAGCCCAAGGCACCCACGAACGCCACAAGGGGCTGCTCACCCTTTCCCAACCAAGCCCGTGCCGCCTCACGCTCGTGAGCGTTCGGCAGGGTGAAATCGGGATCGGCGCCGGGGTAAACAACGTGAATCCGCTCATTAGGTACATTCAGATAATTGATAAGATCGTCACGCGTCTGTCCTGAATTGGCGATCACGACCCTCGCCCTTCTCAGCGCGGATCGCTCCCGCCTGCAAGCTTGCCAGCGGAAGGAGCGGTTTTTCAACTTGAACCAGCCGGGCGAAAGCCGATCATTGCTCTCCCAGGCATGATGGACGCAATGAACCCAGTTAACGTCCGGCCAGTTGCAGTTGCCGCCGTTTATTACGACCCGTGTTCGAGGAGATTGTCTGGTTAGGCGCTGTGCGGCTTCTCGCCCCCGCCGGCTTAGGAGAAAGCCGCCGAGCACGAACGAGTTGCCCGGCCTAGGAACGATTTCGACCGATGCCGCGTCGTCCCGCAAAGCCGGTTCAACGCTATGACAGACCAAGTGGACCGGGTTGCCCCGTTCGATGAGATGCCGCGCCAGAGCCCCGTTCAATCGGTCCATGCCGCCATTGCGGTGGAACCCGCCGGCGACCAGCACCCATTGCTCCATCAGCTCGTCGTCTGGTAGGCCCACGGCTCAGCTTCGTTGGCGGTTATTCGGAAACGTTTCAATTTGGGCGCACTCATCCATCCGGTCATAAAGAGCATCATGCAGCTACCGGGAATCGAGGTCATAAGGCCGACCCCTATGAACGCCGTGCCGAAGTAGAGCGCTACAGTGACCCGCGACAATCGCCAGCCCACCCGCCACGGACCCGCACGCTCGCTGGGTGCTCCCACTAGCACCATGACGATAAACGCCGCCCACAGGAGAAGTCCGGGTATTCCCTCTTCCAGTAGGATGCGCCCGTATTCATTTTCGATTGCAACCGGATTTTTCAGCCGCCCTTGAAGAAAATAGGGGATGCTTGTGCCGCCACCGCCCAGGCCGTTACCAAGCGGATAATCGTTCACGGCGTCGAGAAACCCCTCGTTCACGCTTCCATGCACCCTCTGCTCAACGAAGTTAAAGTCCAAGTGGGTGAAGCGCTGTAAGCGGGGCTCATTGTAAACCCAGTAACCCAGCATCACCCCTACTGTGGCAAATGCCAGTAGATGCTTGAGCTTGATTCTGGCGAAGCTTAGCAGCGTGGCGGTCTGCACAAAAAGGAGAAGCGCTTGGCTGCGCGACGCTCCCAAAAACACCCCTAACACTGCTGCGCTAATACCCGCCGACAGTAGAAGCTTCTGCCGTCTTGTGCATCCTGTTTGTACCCAGGCGCCCGCTAGAAACGGCATCGATAGTACCATAGTCGCCGAATAGGCAGCCTGATTTACGAAAATCGCCGGAATTCGAAAAACGGAGGAATCTCCTCGAATTACATCGTTCTGTTTGTAAATCAGCTCGGTGACAGCATTGTGCGGGTAGAATCGAGGAATTCCCAGCGTAAATTCAGCCAGCGCAAAACCCAGCGCTACCAAGTTCATGACCGCCAGCCATTGAGCAAACCGCGAACGCTCTTCGTCGTCGATGAGCGCCCCGAAGAGCAGAAATGGCACAAACCAGACAGCGCTCCGTAGGCCGACTAGCTGAATAATCGAATCTTGGGCGGGAACAAAGAACAACAACAGCGGCCAGGCAATCAGGCAAACCACCCAGCTTCTTACCTTGCGAATCCTGAGCTTTTGAATCGGCGTAAGACCTTTCAGCAGAGTCCCGAGGTACAGTCCTCCAATCCCGGCGTCAAAAATGAAGTGCGACGCCGTCTGAGGAACATTCGCCCGCACGATCCCATAGAAGTAACCCACAGCGATCACCGCGCGGAGACCGCCGACCAGCGAACCTTTCGTGAACCAGTAGACCGCCGCGAAAGCCCCGATGCAGAGTAGAATAGATTCCATGGCGACTTTAGACCGTCCGACGGGCTATCGCAGAACTTGCCACCCGCTGGTCTCGAACCGAGCCGAGGCCCGCTTCGGTTCACGGGTTGCAAGGAAATTCGGCGGCAGGTAGTGCACCGTAGGGCATCGTTCACCTTGCGCTGCCAATAGCGGACCCCGGAACGTTCGCGTCAGCATGAAAATGACGTAACCGAAGCTCGCGAGCAGCGACGCAACAGGCGAGTTGAAGGACCGGGCTATGGTCCTCAAAAATGAGGTCTCGCACGCGCCCGGAATCAAGAACGCTTTGCCCTCCCAACAGCACTTCCAGTTCATGCCCTTCAACATCGAGTTTGACAAGATCGAGGTCGCCATATTCGGAGCAAACGTCGTCCAGACGCGTCGTGTTGATCCGCAAGCATGAGCCCCGTTGGCTGTCACTCGTGAAGTTCCACTGTTGCGGTCGAAATTCTTGGCCTCCTCCAGATAGGCCGAGCCAGTGTTGGAAGACAGGGCCAATGGGAAGGGTCTTATCGTGGCAATAGGGCGGTTCGCCCAGCCCTCGATGTTCAAAACCAGTTCGGCGAAAATTTTCGGATGGGGTTCAAAGGCCAGGACCTCGCCTCGAGGGCCAAGGCGGGCGGCCATGAGCCCCGTCACATAGCCGATGTTGGCGCCAATATCGATCGCCCTTTCACAGCGGTCGAGAAGGCGCCAGATCGCTTCGCTAAGTACCAGGTCGTAAACGCCAAAATGATAAAGTGATCGACCATGGTCTTCGCTTGGGTTGACACGCATTCGCAACCCCCACGGCAACACAACGCCAGCCTCGTCGGGCGCCCGCCGGATAGCCCGGGTCAGGCGCCGCAAAAATTGCCGAGGCTGATAGAAATATTCAGGCTTGTTGACCCGCGCTGTCAGGTTCATGACAAATCCGTGGCTGCCCAGTGCTCTGGCCCGTTGGACGCATTCCTTATGAGCTGGGTCCGACCAACCGCCCTTTCGAGCACTACGCAGAGCAGGGGAATCTGAATTCCGGGGGTGAATAGAAGTTCGGCGCGATGTAACCCGCCGCTCCCCAAGCGGGCCCGCTCAACGGGTTCCAGAATGAGCTTTTCCAGCGCCGCGGCGGTGGCCCAGACATCTCCCGCCGGCAGGAGGATCCCGCAACTCTCATCCACCACTTCGGGCGCAGCTCCGATAGCGGTGGTTACGACCGGCAGGGCTGCGCGCATCGCCTCGACGAAGGTGTTACCCATCCCTTCCATAAACGTGTCGTTGGGTTGGCAGTAAATGTCAGCGGCGCCTAGGAGGCTGGCGACGTCAGTACGAAAGCCCCAGAAGCGGACACGCCCGGCGATGCCCAGTCGAGCCGCCTGCTGCTGCAAAGCTTGAAAGTATCTCGTCTCGGCCGGTCCTTGAGGACCTCCAATCTGCCAACATTCCCAACCGCGCACTTCGCGCAGCTGGGCGAGCGCCTCCAAGAGGACTTGATGTCCCTTCCCCGGTTGCATGCGCGATACATGCGCAACAACAACCGCATCTTGAGCGGTGCCGATTTCCCCGCGTAACGCCCGGCGTTCCGATTCACTCAAGAGCGTTCCTGGTCCCGAAGGGTTATAGATGACTTCTGCAGGGATGCGGGGGTACACTTTGCAAATGCCCTCTGCCAGAAAGCGACTCACGCAAATTGCGACGTCGGGGCGGATCCGTGCAGCCCAACGCTCGATCCAGTGATTGCCGTTCCACGGGCCGTGCGCTCCGAACGCTAGTGACACATTCTCTGCACGAACGACGGGACCGAAGATCGCCAGAACCCACGGCATATGGCACACGACGACGTCAAAGCGCTCACGCCGCAGGAGTCCCCGTAGCCGCGCGCGAGCGCGCCATACTGTAAAGGGATACCTGACGCGTACTAGTCCGAACTCATGCACTCGAACGCCCGCCGCGTTCAGTCTCATTGCTCAAACGCCCGGGCAGGCACACGGCTACCTCCGTCTGCATTGCAGAGCAAACTTCGCGAAAGCGAGCGATCGTCAGCAGGGTGCTCTCAACGCCGCCGAATAGTCTTCCCGGGACAATGTGCAATACGCGAATCATGTCCGGGCCTGGATTGTTAGCTCGTAGATTGTCGGCATGTCGCCCGCGAGGCGCGAGCTATCAAATTGCTTCTCAGCCAAACGTCGACCTTCGGCGCCCAGCTTTTTCCGCAGGCCATGATCCGCAGCCAAGCGTGCAACACACTCGGCCAACGCTGCGGCGTCGCCCGGAGAGTGGACCAATGCGGTTTCGTCCTCCGAAATTATCTCGCTGACGCCACCCCCATTGCTCGCGACAACCGGCCTGCCGCAGGCCATCGCCTCGGCAATCACAAGACCGAACGGTTCGGGCTGTGTGCTAGCATGGACGACGATATCGAGGGCACGCATGGCTCGAGCAGGGTCGTCGACGTATCCTGTGAATGCGACGTTTCCGTTAAGGCCCAGGGCTGAGGCCAAATTACGCAATTCAGCGATCGAGTACTGGCTGCCCCGGGTCGCGTAGATCGGTCCACCAATAACATAACCCCGAATGGGGAGAGCTCTCGGCAGCTTTGACAGCGCCTGAAGGAAAATCTCGTGTCCCTTCCAGCGGGCCATCGTTGCTACCAGCCCGACGCGCACAGTTCCTTCAGGCGCCGGCGGCAGACCGGAGAGCGCATCCAGATCGACGAACGGGCCCTTTGGATTGAAGCGTTCCAGATCCACGGCGTTGTGTACGGTGAGAATCTTCACTTTGCCCCGGCAAATCGAATTCAGATCGCGAGCGACGCTGCGAGAGTTCGCCAGCGCAATATCGCAACGGCCTGCATGTGCGCGCATCAGCCGGGACATCAAGGGACGCGAGCCCACATAATCGTGCACGTGCCAGAGCACTTTGGACCTTCGCGGCGCCGCCCATGCCGCGAGAATATGAGTCTTGAAGCCGTTGCTGTGAATCAGGTCGGGCTGATGTTTACGCAGGAAACTTCGAAGTTTGAGGATGTATGCGCCTATCTGCGGAGTCGAAATGGCCAACCTGCTCAGCAAATCAAGCTTGGAGATTTCCTCGCCCGCCGGTCCTCCCGATCCTGCGTCGCCCAGAAGACTAGCCGCCGCCGGAAATGGTAGGACATGAGTGCCGATGCCTAGATCTCGCGCGGCGGTGGCGAAGTCGCCGCTGCCTCCGGCAATCAGTTCCAGGTTCCAGTCGGGCCGGGCGCGGTGCACTGAGTGCATAAGATCGAGCAGCGCCCGCTCGGCCCCGCCAAGACTCCCGTTACAATTCAGGTAGAGAATTCTCAAGTGAGCAAGAAGCCCTGTTCAGCAAAGTAAGGAGTTCCCAAGTATTCACCCGCCCGCCGCACAGTATGTCAACTTGGCACGCGGGGTTGCTCCAATTCGCGCGCGCCCGCTTGTAGATCGATGATCCCAAACGGGTGCTAGGCGCGGTAGCTTAGGGATCGAAGGCCGCTTACCAACGAGCAGCAGATTATCAGATAGTGCGCGCGGCCAAAGTCGGGTCAGTAATCCGGGATAGTGCCACGAGGTCTTCGGAATGCGCCCACTTAGGCTCCACTCGACCGCGACGTCAACCAAGCCTATCTCGGAAGCCATTCGTCGCAGATCTATTTCCAGCAATGCCGTCAGATGTGCCGGATAATTAATGTCCTGGAAAGCGGCAAAGCGATGCTTCGTAATCAGCGTCAGCAGGCTTAGTAAACTCAGTTGGTTCGGAGTGGTGACGAGAACCCAGCCACCCGGCTTGACCACTCGAGCCAGTTTCCTCATTAGGGCCCGCGGATTCTCCAGGTGCTCGACTATTTCCGAAGCGACGACGATATCAGCAAAAGCCTCTGGTAGCGGGAGAGCGTCGGAGTCGAAATTGGTTAGGTAAAACTCGCAATCCGCGGGAAACGAATCGTACCGGATCAGATCTAATCCCACATAGTGATCAACGAGGGGCTGAACAAACGCTCGCAAAGCCCCGGAGCCGCAACCTACGTCGAGCAGTTTACCCCCGCCCTCCCGTTTCGTGCGTAGATACCTTGCAATCATCTGGTAAATATGGTGATTACTTGTGCCGCGGCTGAGCAACGCACGTTGCCTGGGATCGCGCGCCACCAGCGATTGGTCCAATATTCCCGGAGCTGAGACTGTCATATTAACTGAGGAATTAATTCGACGCCGCGCGCGCTGAATCAGCGCGCGATTCTTCTTCCAACTCGCTACCAGAACGCATATGGCAGTGAAAGTCTCAGCCTGGCAAACCTACCATTGCGCAGTTCCCCCGCGGCCGTCCTAGCTGGAAGATTTAAAGAGTTAGCAGCCCGTTTACGAGGCTAAGAGGTCCGCGGTTCGGCAGCCGGTATCTCAGGTACCGATTGCCAGTACCGGCACGTTGCAGACGAGGAGTGAGATCGTACTTTGTCATTTGTTTTGAGCACCCGCAGCGATCTTGCGCAGCAGGTCGAGGCTTCTGTTCTTGAATGCCGGATTGTCGGGAGCCAGCGCGATCGCGCGCTGGTAGTCGACCTTTGCGGCGGAATACTGGTAAGCGCCTTCCTCGGCCTGCGCAAGTTCGAAGTAAGCTTCCCCGGACTGGGGATTGATATCTGCCGCGCGGCGGATGGAATCGATGGCGCGTTCGTACTCTCCATGATCCAGGTAAAAAGCCCCCATGCGCATTAGGTTGGAAAAGGAAGGCTCGTAGCTGACGGCGCCGCGCAAGGCAGCTTCGGCAGCCTTGTTGTCGCCGGCCGCTTCCGCAGCCCCCTCCACTGACAGGTATAGTGGCACCGGGCTGATACCGTTGCTCATTGCGATCCGGATAGCTCTGGTCGCGGAACTGAGGTCCTTTTCAGGGACATAGACCAGGGTTATCAGGTCCCGGTAGGGCCCGGGGTCTTCGGGAGCGAGCTCCATTGCGGCAGCGAATAGCTGCTGCGCCTTGTCCCTCTTCCCCGCTCTTGCGTAAGCTTCCCCGGCTGCCAGCCAGTAGTGCAACTGCAAAGTGGTGTCTTGCTCGCCGTGCGCCGCGTTTTCGTATACCCCTGCTGCGACAAGTTCGCGGCCCTCGACTGAGTAAAACTGCGCCAAGCTGTCGACCGAGCCTTCGTAGCCGTGGGCTACCGCCGCCCGGAGACCACTCTCGACGGCCGCGCGCTCCTTGACCGATAGCCAGGGCATCAAACGCGGGCTCAGATATGCGTGACTCCCCAGGCTCGGCGACAGATATACCGATGTCGAGATCTGGCTCAAAGCCTGTTGCTTCTTCCCTTCGCTGACAAGCGCCTGCACGTATCGATCCCGGCCAGCGGGATCGTTCGGGTCGAGCCAGATGGCGGCTTCGAGTTCGTTGGGGAGCCAGGTCCCGGTGGAATCGAAAACGAGGTCCGCCAGCTGGAGATGCGGAGAAGGACTCGATGGATGAGCGAGTATCGATGCCTCGGCGTCGCGTACCGACCTCGGCTGGGGCAAATCATCAGGATAGACGGTTTCGCGCTGGCGCGTGACACCGACAATCGCAAGTACCGCCGCGATCGCAACCACGGCCGGCACAATGCGGCTCGCGGCAGTGCCTACTGGTGCGACTGCGCCTGTCTGATTCACGGGCTGCGGACGGTCGGTCCGTGCCATACGAAATGCCATCGCAATCAGAAGCACGAACAAAACTGCATTGGCCGGGATTTGCAGAGGGAAGTCGAGAAGTTCGTGGAACCCCATAATAGCGATGGCCGGTATCAGGGCCGCGAAGAGAGGCCAATGCCGCGAGTGGAGCGAGCGAGAACCCTGAAACAGCCCATAACCGACTCTCCAGCAAAGCCAGCCCAGAAGTAACAACCCTAGTACTCCGTACTCGGCCGCGGCCTCGACATAGTCATTCTGGGCTTCGCCGGCGAAAAACATCGACCACGGCGGCCGCCGATAATGAGGAAAGACTGCCGGCCACGAACCGAGGCCCGCGCCAAACAGCGGGTAGTCGCGAACTATTCCGCTGGAATCCACCCAGAGCTCCCATCGCCCACGCAGGTCCGCGCCGCTCGAAGCGCTCTCGACCATCCGCGTGCCGGCCTGCTGTCTCTCGCCCGGCCCTACCAGCAACATCCCCGCTGCCACGACCGTCAGGAGCGCGACACCAGTAACTGCCAGCCACCATGTAACGGGACTGCTCGGCAGTTGGCTTACCAATTCGTCGTCGAGCCTTTGCCGGTGCCGGCGCCTCAGAAGCCAAGCCAGGCCAAGAATCCCCAGACCGATCTCAACCCAGCCTGCACGCGAGAGACTGACCAATATGGCAGCGACTATCATCACTGACGCCACCGCGCACAACAGCTGAAAGCCGCTAAAGCGCGGCGCAGGCTCAAACGGCGCTCGGAAGATCGCGCCGACCAGCGCCAGCGGCAGAATCATCGCCAGATAGTTGGCGAAGTGATCCGGATTGACGAATGGCCCGCTCGCCCGATGAATTCCCGGCATCGCGCCGGCCCAGTCCTTAGGCACGTAGAACCATAGGATCTTGCCATTCCAGAACGCCTGCTCGGTAAGTCCGACGAACGCTACGGCCGTGCCGGCCACCAAGATCATCAGTACCAGAGCGCGGCGGAACTTGCGTTCATCGCCGCGGGTGCCGGCACCCACCGGATAAAAGACCACGACAAAGAACAGTGAGCCGTAAGCTATGCACTTGAGCAAGCCCGCGCGCGTCAGGGTCGGCGCGACAGATAGCGAGCGCCAGAGTCCGCTCGCGCGCAAGCTTGCTAGCGCTTCAGCGCGGACAGCCCCGATCCTCCGGCGTTCGCATCAGCCGGCGGTTGAACTATCTTTGGAGCGAAGGGTACCGACGCTCCGCTTTTGACCTCGTCCATGGTTGGAAGGATAGCGATGGCAGTGGCGGGCTTTCGGCTCGCGAGCGATCTTTCAAACCGGGGATCGGTGTAAACGATCCGTTTGGGCCAACCAGGAAGGCTCTTTTCATACAGCCGATAGGCCTGCGGTGACAGCTGGCGCAAAACTGGCGGCGGAAGTGGAAGGAGCTGGAACAGCACGAATCCCAGCAGCAGGACAACCGGACTCGCCAGTGGGTAAACATCCCGCCATGCAAAGTTTGAAAATCCGTGGCGAGCACTTACGTGATAGCTCTTTGCCAGCCACAGAATCGTGAGCGAAAAACAAATCACCTCCGCGATCCCCAGAGCCCACGCATCAACCGCCCCGAAGGCGAACGGGGTGAAGAACACCAGCAGCGCGATCGCTGCAAGGACCAGGTAGTCCCAAATTGCCAGCATCTTATGCGGAGTACCCGCGCGAAATTCTTATGCGGCTGTTCAAGTGGCGCCATTGGGACCTAGGGTAGGCCCTGGCGCTTCGGGCTTCTCGGCTATCTCTTCCTCTTCATGCTGGCCGTAGTACTTGTAGTACGGAAAGAAGTAGTCAACCTTCTGAAGCTTGATCCGATTGAGCACGACACCGAAGATTTTGGCATGCGCGTGCCTCAGCCGCCCGACTGCGGCCTTGATCTGCTGTTTCGGCGTGCGGCTGCCGGCGGCAACCAGCATCACCCCATCCACCAGAGTCGAAAGCAGGACCGGATCGCTAACCGGCAGGGCCGGAGGCGAATCTATGATGATGTGATCGTAGATCCCGGTCAGCTGTTCCAGCAGCGCCCTCATCTGCGGTGAGCTGAGTAACTCGCTTGGATTAGGCGGCGTCTGACCCGCGGTCATGACGAACAGGTTCTCCACCGCGGTGGAGTGAATGGTTTCCTCCGGACCCACCAGACCGGTCAGCACTTCGGTCAGTCCCCGTACATTGCTCAGGCCCAACCGTTTGTGACACTGAGGTATGCGCAAGTCTGCGTCTATCAGCAGTACCCGGCCGCCGGCGTGGGCAAGCACGATCGCGGTGTTGACCGAGACGGTAGTCTTGCCCTCTTCCGGCACCGCACTTGTAACCAGCGTGGTACGCGGGTGCGCGCCCGCACGGGACAACATGAGCCCTGTCCGCAGGTTCCTGTACGCCTCGCCGAGGATGGAGTATCTTCCGGCGTAGCTTACCACCGACGAGTTCAGGCGGTTGCCTGAGTAGTATTTTGAGGGGCCGTTGACGCTCTTAGTATCCGGGGGTACCGAAGAAGTATAGAGGAGCGCCCGATCTTTGGGCGACTCGGGTATCATTGCCAGGCTGGGAATCCGCAGATAACGCTCAACCTCCCGCGAATCCTTGAGCGTGTTGTCCAGCAGTTCCATCAGGAATGCCAGACCCAGTCCGCCTGCAAGACCCAGCACTCCGCCGGTAAGTTCATCACTCGACTTGTTCGGGCTTGAGGGACCTCCTGGCGGTTCTGCTCCGTCGACGATCGACACGTTGGAGGCATGAACGTCGGCTACTACGGTGAGGTCCTTGACCCGCTTGAGCAAGGCGTTGTAGAGCTCGCGGTTGCTATCCGCCTCGCGCTCCAGAATGAGGTAACGCACCGCTGAATCGTTCAGTCCGAAGGCAAAGGTTTTTTGCTGGTTGAGGTCGCTCTGGAGGGTGTTCTCCCGCTGCTGCGCGGACTGGTACTCTTCCTTGACACTGGCTACCGCGTTGGCGATCTCGCGGTTCAGAACGTCGCGCGTCCCCTTTAGCTTGCGCTCCAGTTGCAGCATCGGCGGGTAGTCCGATTTGAACTTGCCCGAAAGGGTTGCATATTCGGCCTCGTCGGTGTCGAGTTCCTCCTTGAGTTTCTGCACCAGGCCGCTCTGGATCACCGCGGGCAGCGCATCCTGCCGCCCCTCGCTGATCATCGATACCTGCGTTCCCAGCGAGATGGTCTGCAGGTGGGCGGCTTGAAGGTCCTCGCTGATCTTATTCAGTCGATCGAGTACCACGTCCTCTTTTCCATTGACCGAGATCAGGCCTGGAACTATACCCTTGTCGCGGCGATAGTTGTTCACCGCCACCTCAGAGGCTTCGAGCTGGTCCTTTATTTGCGCCAGCTTGCCTTCGAGGAAATGCTCCGCCTCTTCGCTCTCGTGCGCGTTAAGCTCGATGCCCCAGCGGATATACTCGCGCGCATGAGCATTGGCCAGTCGCGCCGACAGTTCGGGGTCCGGGGTGGTGAAACTTATCTGCACCATCTGGGTGTTTGGGATCGGCGGTAATTTTCAGTTTGGACAGATAGGAACCCGCGAGGCCGCTCCGCTCACTTGCCACCGACACAGGTGCGCTCTTGGCGGCGGCCGCCCGAACTCCTATCTTCTTTCTGATCCACTGCACTACGTTGTGACGGAGCGTGCCCGCTAAACCGCGGCTCGGTTTGCCGACAAAACTCGGGTCATTGGCCAGCCCTTCTGCGGCGACCACCCTGGCGGCTAGGGCCTTCGACTTCAGCAGTTGGATCTGCGTCTGGTCCTCATCTCCAGAGTCGTTCTGCGAGCCCTGCGAGACAATCGTCACAGTGGCGTTTTCTAGCAGCGGCGGCTGGTTGGTCCTGATGAGCACGGTCGAGCTAGCGGTATAAAGCGGCGTGGTCATCATGTCGTGCAGGATGGTTAGCGTCAGAGAAGCTGCGAGGACCGCAAGCACCAGCCCCAGATGCTTGCGTATCGTCCGCCAGTACTTCTGAAGATCATCCTGGACGTTGCTCTCCGCATCCTCGGCCAGGACCGTGAGCTGCGCCTTGCGCGGCTGCCGGTTTCGGCGGATGGCGTATGGTGAAACTTCTTTAGCCATTTACGAGACTCCGCTCGCGATCAGTGCGTGATCATCGCCGCGGGGCCCATCGGAAACCAGGCCTATGCACCGCGTAGTACAAGGCATAGCCGGGAATACGCACAGCCGAATAGGGAACCTCGATGACGTCGTTGGCTTGAACCAGAACGTCCGGCGCCCGTGCGGCCTTGATGTCGTTGAGATTGACCACGAGGGTGTTCGTTTCCCGTCCGGCTCTCTGGCGAATGACCTTGATCTTGGTGGCATCCGCGGCGAACAGCGGGCCTCCGGCATCCGAAACGGCACTCAGAACTGTCAAGCCCCGGAGTGATCTCAATTGTCTTCGGAGTATATACCCATCCTATGACCGTTACGCTTCCTGCCCGCGGGACATATATCGTGTCTCCGGGCCTTACCGGAATATTCAGATAGCGTTCGTTCGCCTGTCCTGTTGGTGAGGTCGATCACATAGGTGGAACGTGGGCTGTCGCTTGGAGAAGCTTTCAAGAGAAGCGGCATCGTTTCATGGGGCCTTCCCGGGGCATCCGCGTGCGGTATCCAGGCACTTGCGGCGGTGAGCTGGGTTTTCCCGGCCGTACTCGGCGGGAGTCAGCATGATCTTCGGGGCGGCAGCTGTCGGTGGTTCCGCCGGCCCGGATTATCAAGTCATGGATCGTCTCTGTCGGCCCGTTGACGATGTACATTCCCGGGGAGTGCACTTCCCCTGATACTGCCATTCACGGCTGCTGTAACTCTTGACGAATAGCTCGACCTGGGGATCGTACATATATTTGTCCAGGCGGCGAGTCAGTTCTTCCCTCAGCTGTCCCTCCGTCAGCCCGGCTGCGTGGATGTGTCCCAGAAGAGGCAAGTTGATATCGCCCAGTCCGTCAACCCGAACCGTGTTATTACCCGAGCGACTGCTGATTCGAGGACCCTCCGGACCTCCTGCTGCGACATCCGAACCCTGAGCCTGGAAGTCCTGCATGCCGGGAACGGAAATCTCGATGATATCACCAACGCCGATTGGAAGTCCGTGGCGTTGGTTCGTCTGCTTTCCCACAATTGATCCAGCGCAGAGACCTTCAGCTCCTGGCCAACTCCGACCGGACTAGACGGTGCAGACGCCTCAGGAGGATCAATGGCCGCGGGCGGCGGGGCAGCGGGCGGTGGGTTGGAAGACGCACAGCCGCTGGCGGCAATTGCGATCAGTCCGCCCAGCCCGACCAATCCGACACTCAGGAGGCTTTTCAATTCACGCACCGTTGACCGCAGCCTATGCGTGCGTCGCCCGAAACCAGAACGACAACCCTCGCGCAGAATCGTCTTTGCCGGGTTCATTTTATGCCCCCTGTAGCCGGAAGCGCCTTTCCGAGCGAGAGCCGCTCCGGCGGATTTCCATTCTTCTTACCGGGTTCGGGCAATCCCGTTCCCAATTTCCGGCCAATGGATCTGAAATCGTCGCACCGGAAGCCCGGCCCGAGCGCAACGCCTTATCATTTCTTGCAGCTGGTCGCCCTCGAGGCTGGCATTCGACAGGACGAGTCCGTCGAATTTCTTGTCGACAATGAGGCTCTCGAGGTCGCGGGGATCGTAGACCGGGACACCTTTCCAGGTCATGGTCCATTGGTCCCGGCCTTCGTCCACGAATCCGACTACTGTCATGTTCAACGACGGGTTGCTCTTGATCTCGGCAAAAGCCAGGGTGCCCCCGCTGCCGGTTCCGTGGATCAACACGCGCGATCCCACCGGGTGTTCGCTTTTGAAAAGATGGTCCAGCACCCGGTAAGCGACTCGCGCCCCGAGGACCATGGTCGCAAGCAGGTACGCGTCGATGATGATCACTCCGAGGCCCGGATAGCGCACGCCCCACAGGTGCGCGGCAACTGCGGTCACGCCCGCGTTCGCGATCACCGCCAGCGCAAGCGCCCTGAGAACGGCAAGCAGATCGGCGACCCCTTCGTAATGGTAGGGGCGGCGATAAAGATGAGTGATGCCAAAGGATGCGATCTGCACTATCGCTACCAGCGGTACAAATGCGCTCAACTCGCCCCTGGTCGCGAGCGTCAGGGTTCCCTGATGCTCAATAAGATAGGCACCGACAAAGGCGATCACTATGAAACCCAGGTCGAGCAGCGCCTGGACCAGTCGCCTGGCAAAGACGGCGGAATCGAACACCGGAAGGAGCAGGCCATTTCGCAGCGGGCGGAACTCCTTGTAGCCGAGCCGGCTTATGCCGACTATGGACGCGACTCCGACCGCGGAGGTGAGGAAAGCCTGACCCGGCGCCCGCAGGACGACCAGACCGAACGCGCCTGCGCAGAGCGACAAACACCCGCCATACAGAATCAGCACGGCGCTTCTCTGCGTGAGCCCCCGGGACAGCAGGCGGTGATGGATGTGATCCCGGTCGGCCGTAAACAGCCTCGGCCTTCCGAGCATGTGGAAGCGGTAGCGTTCTTCTTTAGATGTGCTGCGAACCATGAGCACCCGCAGCATCCTTCTGAGCGTGGTCACTATGAGCTCGGCGATGGGCAGGCCGAGCGCGAGGACGGGGACCAGAACGGCGACGAAGGTGGAAAGTTTGTTCGAGGTAACCACCGCAGTCAGTGCGAGGACGAACCCCACGAAGAGGCTTCCCGAGTCGCCCAGAAAAATCCGCGCCGGAAAAAAATTGTACGGCAGGAACCCCAGTAAGGCCCCGCCGAGCAGGGCGAGAATCAAAGCGGCCCCTACATTGCCCAGATAGAGCGAGAGCAGAAACAACGTGGCCGTGACCATCGCACCCACGCCGGCGGCGAGACCGTCGAGGCCGTCAATCATGTTGAAGGCATTGGTCACGGCCACCAGCCAGGCGACCGTCACCGGTACTTCAATCCAGCCAAGGCTGACCCCTCCGAGGCTTTCGATGCGGTAACCGCACGCGGCAATCGCAATCGCGATCGCGATTTCCAGGACTAATTTGAGCGGGGCCCCGAGACCGCGCAGGTCATCGACTATCCCGATAACCAGGATTGCGCTCACGCCCGCGACCAGCACGAGGGCCTGGCGACTATGTGGCAGAAGTGCTCCGGCTACGAACGGATCGATCGATGCTGCGAGCAGCGCGCCGACGATCATTGAAGCGAAGATCGCAAGGCCGCCAAATCGCGCGGTGGTCTGACGATGAATGCGACGTTCGCCCGGTACGTCGACCGCACCGATGCGAAGCGCGAGCCACCTGGCGACGGGCGTCAGCGCCAGGCACCAGCCGGCGCCGAGAAGAAAGATCAATCCATACTTAAGCATGTGCGCGCGGTTCCAGAACTAGCTATCGCAGCCAACCGAACTAGCTATCGCAGCCATATTGATCCTTGGACCGGTGATGCGGGAAAAACGCTGAGAAAGGCCGCGCGAAGCGTGCCGGTGCTGAACCAGAAAGCGACGAGCCGTTCTAAGCGGACGCTGTCGCTCGATCGATGAGTCGTCCTCGAGCGCCTCTTTCACGAACCCGAAAGAGCTGGAGTGCGAAGTCTGCGTTTGCATTCGGCCGAAAAAAGACATGCGTCCGCCGTCCCATGCCAAATAATCTTTGGTTCATGGGCGCTCCTGCGGTCATGATGTGCCGTCGGATCCAGGCACGCCTGAAAATCCTGCGAGCGACGTATGTGTTTCTAGCCCCCCAACACCCAAGAAGAGGTTGCTTGATGGGAAACTGCCGGCTTGAGTGTGACACGATGAGATTAGAACGTCAAGAGTCAGTTTCGCACGTCTTCTCCCTCTTCAGATTACATTCACGACGGTGAGAACGCTTTAGCTCGCCGGTCCTGATGAGCGATTTAGACGACGGCGATGGCGCTGCCAACGGCTCTGCACAGGTGCGCTGGTGACCCAGCTATAACGCCGCCGGCGGGGGAGGATTTTGTCCTCTTTCACGTTCTTCGCAATCCGGCAAAGCCGTACCCCCTTTCGTTTCGATCGCTTCAGTTGATCAGTGCTTCGGCGAGATTTTGGCCACGGTCGTGGTGGGAGTGCTGGTGCTGGTGCCAGCAGCGACTCCGCCGGCTACTCCGCCTGCCAGGGCCACACCGCCAGCAACGGCCTCCGCCGTGGTCGATGTGAGCGCACTCGTCGCTGCGGCGGTCGTCGCCGCGGTGGTCGTGGTCGCTGCAGCCGCGGCCAAAGGGCTCAGCGCCGCCGGAGCGAGGCCGCAGACCACGAGGGTTTTATAGCCGGCCGGCACAATTTTGGATCCCGCGGACGGGTTGGTTGAATTGGTCACTTCGACCGTGCCCTCGTAGACCGACACCTGGCTGAATCGGCGGCAATCCTTGTATTTCTTGCGGTCCTCCTCGCTCATCGTGCTGGGCGGCGGGGTCTGAGTTGAAGTGTCGTATTCGGTGCCGCGGGCCGAGGCGACCGCGTTGGGCGTATATACCTGGAAGTTCGTTTTACTCGACGTGTGCGAAACGAAAGAGCGCACGAGGCCCGAGAACAGGCTGAGCTTGGTAGTGCGTGAGCTCGCCGTAACCATCTGCTGGTCGATAACCAGAGAGGTCGATTCGTCCAGTTCCAGCTTGCTCTTGTCAGTCAACGTGATCGTGACCCGGCTACTGCTGGCGGTCACTACCCGATCACCCGCAACGAGCGCCATACCAACTGTCGCCGGAACCGTCGTTGCCGCACGCTCGATATGTACGTTACCCATTATCGAGGTAACCGCGCCTGCGAGCGGCTGAGCCGAGGTGTCGTTCGCACCCACGAGAGTAAGGATCGTTAGCAGTATTATGAGTAGGCGTAGGTTGGTACCGCTGCGCATGAATAGCACTTCTAGGGCGATTTAAGAGAGCTTCGGGGACATATACCAACGGTCGTGCGGCTATGTCAAACGCCTCAATACTTCTGGCAGCGGCTGCTGGATGGTCAGTTCGTTAGATAAGGCGGATGCAGACGGCCGTAGCCGGTCAGAGCAACATGCGTACCGTCCTAATCTCGTTCCGATCTCCTGGAACCAGTGATTTTGGTCCTTTGGTAGTCGAGCGCCTGTCTATTTGACGAGCGATATGCCGCCCGTTTGAGCGTGCACGTACGCCACCTATGCTCCTCCTGTCCGGCTCTCCGTTTCGCAGAAGGGAATTCATCCGGGTGGACGTCATGCTCGATCGCTGCGGCTTCCGCATTGGTCGTCGCGGATGGCCTGACTCCACTGCGGGTCGACCCAGGCCTGAACGAGCGCGGGTCTAAATCAGACTATATTTGCTATTTTCGAGGCTCTTCTCGGGGCGCATCCGCCGGACACCGCTTATAGCCCGAATGCTGCGTCAAGGACTAGGGTTTTGTTTCGGCACGGCCCCTCTGCTCTATTTTTAATCGACTGTTCATCGCCTATTAAACGTCGGGTAGCGCTCTTAGCAGGCTTTTGTGTCATTTTACACATCAAAGCGCGAGGTAGCACTGAATTGACAATGCCTGTCGAGATAATATAGACTTGTTTGGCGTAAATACTCATCTCAAAGGTAATCTTATGAGAAGATCCAATATGACAAAAGACACTCTTCATAGCTCGGCCGAGACGCTTGGACAAGCTGCGGACCCACTAGACGAACAAACGGAGAAGATATTAACAACCCTAGCACCCCGCGAGGAAATGGTGTTGCGAATGCGCTTTGGAATCGGTCACAAAGCCAGCACGCTCGAAGAACTCTCCCAACAATTCCTGTTGCCGCCCGATCTACTTCGCCGAATTGAGGTTCAAGCTTTGCGCAAAGTGAGGGAGAGAACCCGAGCCATCTATCCGAGAGCATCATTCGCCGCATGCGACACAGGTGGTCCTTCCACCAACACTAGTCTTTGACCAAGTACGAGCACTTTTCTTGGCGGCGCCGCATTGCCCGGCCGTTTTTAAGCTCTTAATCGACGTAACCTATTTTGGGTGAAACCGTCTCCTGGAAACGTCCGCAAGTTACACCTTACTAAGCTAGAGGGAAAAAGATGCAGCATTCACCTTCTGAATTTCGCACTCGTCTGGAACAGCAACTAATAGCATGGAACCTTCCCGCCGAACTCGCAGCCGAAATTGAAGAGCATTCCATCCCGGTGAACTTTGAAAAGGGAGAGTTCGTCTTTTTGCGGGGGGCCGCCGCGGATCTCGTCTTCTGGATCCGCAAAGGTTTCGTAAAGCTCTATTTGCCTGGAGCTGACGGTAACCGAACGCTGGTTAACATTGCTCGGCCGGGTGACCCCCTAGGGACGGTCGCGAACGTCGATGCTGACGGCCGCAGGCATCAGATTCTCGAGGCGCAGGCCCTGACGAAGTGCTCGCTGAATCTCTACAGCCGCGAGCATATGACAAGTCTGCTGCGCAAGCTTGATCGCGAAAGAGTGATCCAGCTACTTGGCGATCTCCATGCGAGCTGGTCAGCGCTGTTCGAACGTTACGTCAGATTTGTCGGAATCCCCTTCCGTAAACGACTCGAGATGGTGTTTGAGGACCTTGGCGCTCGTTTCGGCATTGATGACAAGCGCGGCACTCTCATCATCCTCGAGCTTACTCAGGAAGATTTGGCGGAAATGATTGGAAGCTCGCGACCCATGGTGAGCAAGATCATCAGTGACATGATTGAAGAGGGTTTGCTGGCATGCGATAAACGCCAGATGGTTCTCCTGAGGCCGGCTGAACGGCAATCAAAGTTGACCTCTTCCACCGAGCTGACGCGGTCCGGCAGAGCAGTCAGAGCCTCAAAGTCGTCCGCACGCATGGCCGTTCATCTATCGATTCCGTCAGAGGGAGATCGGTCGCAACCCGCCCTCTCGGCGACGAACCATTCTTCAGGTGGCGACAATGTTTGAACATAACCGTGCGCCTGAATTTGCGCTACCGGTTGCCGAGAGCCACGAGACCGTTGGCCTGTCTGCGACCGCGCTTGCGTGGTATTTGATTCGTACCAAGTCTGGTAAGGAACAGTACGTTCACAAGGAACTGTCGCGCCGTCTGCCAGAGACCTTCATGCCGATGCTGGAGACGAGATCGCGGCGGCGGACGGTCTCGCTGGTCCCGCTATTTCCGCAGTATCTGTTTGCCCGGCTTGAGCTTGCCGCACACTATTTCGAAGTTCGCTACTTCCCGGGAGTTGTCGGCTTTATATCTGCGGGCTGCGAGCCGCTCGCCGTTACGCAGACTATCGTCGACAACGTTCGCTCCCGCTGCACAGATGGAGTGGTGCAGATCCCCCAGCGGCCGTTCCGACATGGACAGCACGTGCGGATCATCAGCGGGCCGTTTTGCGACTTCGATGCGATCTTTGAACACTATCTTTCGGGGAGCAAACGGGTCGCGATTCTTATCTCTACCGTCGAACGAAGCGGCGTGCGCGTAGTCGCCGATGCGGCAAGCATCGCAACTTAGGGGGCAGATCGGCCTCAATGGAACTACTCGGGGAGACTGCGAAAACCCGATCCGAAGGGTTGGACGAGTTGTTAAAGAAGTAGAGGCCGTCCGCGTCGCCCTCGGCTGCAACGACGAATAAATCTACCGTTCAGCGGCTCGCGACTGAACCCAAGGCGATCTTACAGGGTCAGTTGCGAGGCCAGTCTCTCGGGCGCGTCGCGTCGGGTTCTCGCCCTGGGGGAACGGGCGCCCAGACCCTTAAAGCACCATCTCACCGGACCACGGTTCCGTCAAACTAAATCGAGCGTGGCGGCCGTCCGTCTCGAGCTCGACTGCGGGTCCCGCAGCAGCTCACCGGCCCGGCGCTCGGCGTGTAGGGCGTGCCGCTCAACAGGAAGGCGAACCAGAGCACGGCGGCGAGCAGGAGCGCGATGTAGTCGAGCGTCAAGGGACGCTGGTGCTTGTGAGTCATTTTTCCTTGAGGCGGGGGTCGTCGGCCGCGATACACTGCCAAGCGCGGTACTGCTCGGTTTGTAGAAAGTTGCCTTTGTTCGCCTTCGCCGCCTGAGCCTCGAATCCCGCCTTTTTGCATTCGGCAGCCGAGTCAAAGCTGTCGAGATGAACCCACTGGGCGAGCGGATATTCGGGATGCAGTTGATCGCCATGGATAGATGGCACGATCAGATACCAGACGACCAGGACGAGCGCGGCGATGTGGCGGGGTTTCATCTCTATTTTCCCTTCAGGCGCTGGTCGTCAGTGGCGATGCACTGAGCACTCACAAGCTGATGGAATTCTATTCGGGTCTTCTCGTCGGAAGGATTCGCGGCAAGTCTCGTCTTTAAAAGCTTGACATATTCGAGCGAGTCTCGGTTACATTCCGCTGCGCTATCGTACGAACTAAAAACAGTCCATTTCGACAAAGGCGCATCTAAATCTACTGGCGGGCGACTGTGGAATAGTGGCGGCGGCAGCATCAAATACCAACCGATCAAGGCGAGCGCGCCGGCGTGGCTGGGCTTCATGCCTGGCGTATAGCAGAGGCGACCGAAACACGGAAAGGCGTGGCGCGGGTGGTTGTGAATCTGAATACGGCGAAAGCAAAACTCTCCGAGTGCTTAGGTCCATTTAGGGATAATGAAAAGCCAGCCAATGCAGTTGGCCTGTGAATGGAATGGTTGTGGGAGTGCCGGTTGGAATTGCTGAGACGGGCGTGGTCGGTGTAGCCGCTGGCGTTGCTTGCGGTGGCAACGGAGCCGGTGAGGAAAATTCGACCACAAAATGATCCGGCTTGGTTTCCGTTACTTCCGCATTGGCTCCCCAGCTAGTCGATGCGGTGACCGAGTACAATGAGGTTCCTTTGATTTTTACGGTTGCGCTTCTTGCCCCAGCTTGGATTTGTTCGTCCCCAGTTAGTAGAAATCCCATTGTTTTCCGGGGTCCAATTGAGACCACCAAATCGGGGTTTGGGGTACCGTACAGCGATGGACTTATTCTCGCCTCTATTGATTACGTTACTCAAGATATCTTTTGAGTGGCGGCGCACACATCTCGTGTCTGGGAGTGGCCCAGACCCGACCGGCCAAAGCGAGGAAGTGGGTTGCCCGCGCAGCCGTTAGCACGATCCGGCCACGCTTGCGCGGGCTACCCGCGGCGTGGCCGGCGAGCCTTGTGAGTCCCGGCGCCACGCCGTCGAGCCGGCCGCAGGGCAAAAGCCAACGCGCTATCCGCAATGTCTTCGTCTGTACGGCGTGAAGACGCTCGACCCGCTGCTGCCCGGCATCCGAGCGAGCGCACTGGCGTTGTCCGCCCCGCACGTCTGATCCGTCTCCATTCGCGTGGAAGAATGCCCTCCCGTTTCGCGCCTGCCTGTGGAAAGCCGAGCGAACCAAGACATCGACGAGCGGGTGCACCGTGACGTAGCGTTAAATAGATGACAAGACCAATGCACCAACCCATGCCGACTAGACGAATAGAACCTGTTGACTTCGAGGCCGTCCCGAAGCAGTCAGCACGGTGGCTGGCGCTACTGCGCGACTTTGAGATTTTGATCTCGTTCGGCCCCGTATGGCGAAGCGGGCTCATCCACGCAAGCAAGGTTTTGTTCCCGGTGCTGGTGCTGACGGCGTCTTTGGGCATCATCGGATGCGGCGGCGACAAGTCTTCTAAAATGAGTTCCCCGTCTACACCGATCACCCTCTCGGGACACCTCTTGGGGGATGGAGCGGGGAATCCTATTTCCGGTTCCGCAGTAACGCTCTTCGCCATGGGTAGCGCCTATAAAGCTGGTGCTACCTCGCTTGCGAGTGCAACCTCCAAAGCCGACGGTAGCTTTGACTTCGGTCCTTTTGTTTGTCCGAGTCCGACGACTAATACTTACATAGTTGGAATCGGAGGACATTCCATCGCTACCAACAGCGCCATTGGCCTGATGGCATCGCTAGGCAAGTGCGGCAACCTAAACCCATCGACACTGGTTGTAGTTAATGAGCTTACGACGGTCGCGGGAGAGTACGCACTAGCCCAATTCACCGACAGTACGGGACAAAATATCGGCGCACCATCGAGCAATGCTATCGGGCTGAACAACGCGATCAATGTGGGCATGTCGAATCTTGCGGATACGACCAACGGTAGTCCGGCCGGGTTTCTTCCCATATTGACGCAATGCGCTTCTGGATCACCTCCAGTCAATTGCAATGGGCTAACCAAGATCAACACGCTGGCCAACATTCTGGCGGCGTGTGTGAATAGTTCGGGACCTTCAGGGACGGCCTGCAGTACCTTGTTTGCAAACACTAGTACACCCGCCAACGCGACGACGCTAATGGCTATTCATATGATCGCGACTAATCCTGCTATGAACGTAAGGACGATTTTCGGTGTGCAAGGAACCTCGGCAAGCCAAGCATTCCAGCCAACGCTTCTTTCTGCTCCCAGCGACTGGACTGTCTCGCTCAACTACTCTGGCGGCGGCCTCAATCTACCGATAGGGGTTGCCGTCGACTCGGTAGGTAGCGTTTGGATCACCAACGTGGGCAATCATCCTAACAGCAACGTTGCTTTGAATCCCAGCACGACGGTGAGCAAGTTCAGCAGCAACGGAACGGATCTATCGTCCGGCTTAGGCTTCTCCGCACCCGGACTCAGCAATCCCGCATTCGTCGCAGTGGATGGTTCCGATAATGCATGGATAACAAATATCCGTAGCAACGCTGTGACTGAACTCACTTCTAACGGTTCGCCGGCCACCGGCTCGCCTTTTACCGGTGGAGGGACTAATTTACCGGTCGGAATCGCAGTCGACCAGTCTGGGAACATTTGGATAGCCAACGCAATGGGCAACAGCGTCACCGAGCTCAGATCGAATGGTGCCGCGGCCCCGGGCTCACCCTTCCTGGGCGGTGGGCTCAGCAGCCCGATCGGTCTCGCTGTGGATGGTTCAGGAAATATCTGGACTGCCAACAACTTTGGTCAAAGTGGCAGCGTGAGTGAGCTGAATAAAGATGGGATAGCACTATCTCCTTCAACCGGATATACGGGAGGCGGACTCAGCGGTCCGTTCGGACTGGCTATAGCGCCTGGCAACAAGATTTGGGTGGGAAATACCGGCGTTAACGCAGTAAGCGAATTAGACTCTCATGGCGTGGCTATCGCTGGTTCCCCATTTAGGGGCGGTGGTATCAAAACGGCTGCGCTCCTTGCGACGGATTCTTCAGGTAGGGTCTGGTTAGCGAACTTCGGCGACAAGAGCATTAGTGAACTTGAGTCAAACGGCATCCCGGTTTCGCCTGTTGGAACTGGATACGCGGGAGCGGGCCTCAGCCTGCCAACCGGCGTAGCAGTCGATGCTTCCGGGAATTTATGGGTAGTCAACAATGGCGACGGCTCCAACTGCATTACTGAATTCATAGGCTTAGCTGCACCCGTCAAGACACCGCTTACCGGTCCACCGACATTACCTTGAAGTGATGTTGCACATAAGTCGAAAGATCGGCGGCGGAAAGCACACAGAATTGTCGGCTGGACCTTCTAAAGGCTGATGATGGCCGTAGCCGGATAGCGTGTGGAACCCGCAGTTCGCGTTCCGCCTGTCTGAGCGCCCGTCAGTTCTGATTCTAGGCGAGTCTCGAACAGTCGGCACTTCAGAGGATTTCCGTACGACGGGTCCGCCTGTACGAAAGGAGCGGCGCGCAAATGAGACAGAGGTACGGAACTTAGCCGCGGCCTTCGTCAGTCCAGCGCGTTACTGGTGCTTCGTTTCCTCTGTCCAAGATTTCAATCAAGCGGCGCGTCCCGTTTCCTGCTTGGGGATACTGGAGTATTCGCGAATGACCTGCAGAAGCGCCGCCTTTTTCACCGGCTTGGTGATATGCGCGTCGCACCCGGCTTCGCGAGCCTTGACGGCATCCTCCGTCAATGCCGAGGCAGTGAGCGCGACGATGTTAGTTCGCGGTGCGTTGTGCGCGCGCTCCCAGTCACGGATCCCCCGCGTCGCGTCGTAGCCGTCCATCACCGGCATCTGAATATCTATCAAGACCAGGCTGTATCGACTGCGCATGAACATCTCGAGTGCTTCGCGACCATTCTCCGCGAAATCGAGCTTGCATCCCAAAGGTGCGAGAAACAAGGATACCAGCATCCGATTGACGGCGAGGTCCTCGGCGACAAGAATGGACACGGAGGACAGATCACTTGGCTCCTCGATCGACGTTGTAGTTCGTTCTACCGGTGGCACGCCGCTCGTGGATTTCGCTTCCCCCAATACCCGCGAGATCGCTTCAAAGAGTTCCTTGCGGGTGATGGGCTTCACGAGGTAGGCATTCAGCCCCGACTCACGTAGCCGTGAAAGTTCCGGTTTCAGATCGTCCGACGAGAGCATCATGATGAGCGGTTCGGATGCTCGGAGCTCATGCCTAATCCGACTTGCGACCTCGAGACCGTCCATAATTGGCATCCGCATATCCAGGAGGATCAGTTGGTGCTGCTGACCGCATTCAGTCGCGCGGCGCAAGGCTTCGAGCGCTTCTTCGCCCGAGGCGGCCTCGGTCACAGCAGCTCCGCGGCTTGTGAGCGCTTCGCGCGCGATGAGGCGGTTGGTTGCATTGTCATCGACGACGAGTACGCGAAGGCCGTTAAGTTCTGGAAGCGCAATTCTGGGTCGAGTATCGACCTCAGACGCTAACCCGAATGCCAAAGTGAAAATGAACTTGCTCCCTTTGCCGAGCTCGCTTTCGACCCAAATCCGTCCGCCCATCAGCATGGTCAGACGTTGCGAGATCGAAAGACCTAGCCCGGTCCCGCCGTACTTGCGACTCGTGGAAGGATCGGCCTGGGTGAAATTAGAGAAGATGCTATCGAGTTTGTCTGGTGGGAGGCCGATACCGGTGTCAGAAACCGTGAAGCGCAGGCATCCTGATTCGTCACCCTCTGGGTCATTCTCGATGAGTAGCACCACCTCGCCAACCTCGGTGAACTTGAGCGCGTTGCCTATCAGGTTGATCAGTATCTGCCGCAGACGGAGCGGATCGCCGACAAGATACTCCGGCGTGCCCGGCACGATGCGGGTAGCGAGCTCGAGTCCCTTGCTATGCGCGCGAACTTGAAACGTCGCGATCGTCTTATCTACCAGATCTGTGAGGTCAAACTCGGTCTTTTCGATTTGCAGGCGTCCACTTTCGATCTTGGCGAGATCCAGAATACTATTAATCAGCTCGAGTAAAGCGGCGCTATTGGCATTAATCACGTCGAGAAAGCGGTGCTGCTCGCTATCCAACTCCGTCTCAGAGAGCAGCTCCGCCATCCCGAGGATCGCGTTCATGGGAGTGCGGATCTCGTGCGACATGCTGGAGAGAAACTCGGACTTGGCCTGCGACGCGGCCAGCGCGGCCTCGCGCGCCGCGATCAGCTCCTGTTCCATCTGGATGCGCGTAGAAATGTCGCGCGAAATGCTGAAGAGGACAGGTCCGTCTTCGGTCTCGATCATCGCGCCGGAGATGAGGTAAGGCACTGGGACGTTTTTAAGGTTGAAGTCCGCCTGGAAATTCTGGACGATGCCGTCGGCCTGTATCCGGCGAAGGAATTCCGCGCGGTCTTCGGGGCGCAGAAAAATGGTAACATCCTTGGCCGGACGCCCTAACACCTGGGCGCGAGTCAAGCCGGAACACTTCAGGAACTCTTCGTTCACGTCAGCCACTCTATCCCCGCGGCGCATGAAAACGATGTCAGGAATCGCGTCGAACATGCTGCGCAGCATCGCCTCGCTACGGGCTATCCGCTGCGCAGTGCGTTTGGCCTCGGTGACGTTGCGCCAGAAAGATACCCGGCATGGCTCGCCGCCCAGTTCAAGCGCCACCGTGGATAGCAGGTAGGAATTCACGGTGCCGTCCTTCATTTTAAGGTCGGCATCTATATTGTGTGCGGCGCCGTCGCGATCCAACGCCTGCTTGAGCTGCGCGCGCTGGGCAGGATTAGCCCAGAACTTCAAATAGATCGGCTGGCCAAGAACTTCCTCCGGTGAGTAACCTGTTTCTTGGAAAAATGTGCTGTTGGCTTGGATAAGTCGAAAATCGCGCCGGCTTGAAACAGTGATGATGTCGGGGCTGGCTTCGAAAACCATGCGTACTGTGGTCTCGTGCTCACGGGCGACGCGCTCGGCGGCTTCGCGTTCAGCGATCTCAGCATTTAGGCGTGCCTCTGTCGCAGTCAGCTCGTCGACCTGCGCGCTCAGTCGCTCCTGCGCCTGGCGCAGTGCACGCTCGCTTTCCTTGATCCTACTAATATCGTGTCCGACACCCAAGGCGCAGGCTTCGCCCTCCAGGTCAATCACTACAGAGGACGCCAGGTATGGGACCACCGCACCCTGGAGCCAGAAATCGACCTCAAACTCGCGCACGTGTCCATCAGTCCTCAATTTCTGACGGAACGCGTCGCGCTCCGCCGGTCGCACCCATTGACCGATCTCGATCGTCGAGGTCGAAAGAGCTTTTTCTCTAGTTAGTCCCGTGCGTCTGAGGAACTCCGCATTTACCTCAATGAACTTTCCGTCATCGAGTCGAGTGACGGTAACAAGGTCTGGCACCGCATCGAACAGCTTGCGGATGATCGCTTCGCTCGTGCGCAGGCGCGTCTGCGTTGAAGTCAATTCGTTCACCTGCGCACTGAGACGCTCTCGCGCCTCGCGCAGCGCGCGTTCATGTTCCCTGATCTGGGTGGCATCGCGTGCGACGTTGAGCGCGTAAACCTCGCCGTCGACCTCGACCGACACGGATGACATGAGGTACGGCGCGACTACTCCATTGAGCCGAAAATCGACTTCCAGATTGCGCACTCGGCCCGTCTCTTTCAGTTGCCCAACGTATTTGTCGCGCTCCTCCGGGCGCACCCAGGCGCCGGCCCTGGTTACCGAAGTGGACAGCGCCTCCTCTCGGGTGAACCCGGTCCGTCTCAGGAACTCGTGATTCACCTCGAATAGTTGTCCGTCGCTGAACCTGGTCAAGGTCACGACGTCCGGTACCGCATCGAAGAGCGTACGGAGCATCGCCTCGCTTCTAATCAGGCGCTTTTTCTTCTCCAGTAAAGTCTCGATCAGGACGGCCTGGTCCCGATATTGATCCTTCAGCGCGGTGAAGCCCAACGCAAACGGCCCCATGACTGTCAGCATCAGCCATCGATCGAGGTCAAGCAGTTCGATAAGCCCCATGACCGCGCTGATCGCAAAAGCAATCAGGCTCGCCAGCATGAATATGCCCTGCCATCGCACGCTCCACGGCACAAGCACAGCGGTGCCAAGCACCAATACGAAGAGCGCCCACATTAGTGGTTCATTCTGATGGATAGCGATTGCCGAAAAGGTCCGGCTGGCGATCAGGATGAGGCAGAACGCCATCGTCGGCCCGCGCCAGCGGTGTTTGAACCGCCGACAGGTCAGGCAGAGAGCGGCGCTCACTAACGCTAGGTCGAAGACGAAGAAGGGCCGCAGCGATGGCAGAAGCGTGGGTTCAAGCAGTACCACCTCGAGCCATCCAATGACTTCAAGGAAGAATATTATTCCAAGACCCGTCCGCAGCAGCACTTTCAGTTGCCGCAGGTTGGATTCCGACGCACATGCGAGCGCGGCTACGAACCGTTCGTAACGGTGTTCGAATCGAACGGTTGACCCAACGATAGATCGCCGCAGCTCGCTGTCATCGGAGATCCCATTCATCTGGTTAGTCTACCGGTGTTCGCCACACCGCATCTACCAAATCTATTAGTTCGTCAACTTGGTCAGGCGTGGCTATTTCGCGTAGTCCCCGTAATACCTTGAGATTGACACTTTGCTGACCGTTAGTGGCTGAGAAGGTTTCTTTGTCCATGGCCCCGGCAGAGGCACCCTCAACTTCTATGGATTAGCCAACCGCATGAACCTACTTAAGCGCTGCGCGCCGTTGGCTGAGGGTACTTTGCATAGTCTGTGACTCGATAGCTTCTATGAGTGGCCCCACTTTTCTGATCAATCCTTCGAAGCTATCGAAAGGCTTAGAAATGAACCCAATAGCCCCTTCCTTCCGGAACTTCTCCTGCTCCTCGCTGGAAGTAATGGAACTGATGACGATTACATCCGTTTCGTCCGTTGCCTTTCGGACCCGCTCAAGCAGATCCTTCGCGGTGAGACCGCCAACGTTCGGCATAACTATGTCCAGGGTGATCAGATCCGGATGAAACTTAAAAAACACTTCCAAGCCTTCGAGCGCGCTCCCCGCCTCCTCCACCTCGCATCTGATTTGTTCGAATCGAAGGCGAAGAATGCGGCGTATCACCGGCTGGTCATCTACCACTAACACTCTTGCTGCCATGGCTTCATTTATTCCAATTTGCTTCGGAGATTTATTCGCTGGTCTTGTGTTGTCGCGATCACTGAAGATCTAAGTAGGCATTAAGCAAAAATGGGAAGCTGGAGATTTCGCTTCAAGCTGCGGACACCCGTTGACAACTTAACAAATCAGTACACATGTTTCAACACGGCTATCATAGTATTGTCATCTTTTGAACATATCACATGATGAATCAATCAGTCATTTTCTCTGGTTTATGCAATTGACTTCTTATATATGCCATATATAGTGAACACAACTTAAATATTAAAAAGAGCCCTTTATTGACCGTTATCTTAGCGCATCGAGCCCCTCCAGGGCTGTTGATGAGCGCGTCGCCAGAGAAGCCGAGCTATTGCGCTGGGGCAATGCGGCGATAGTCTTCGACCAGCACCTGGACCTTCTTGCGCAAATCGTCTGTTGGCATCGCCGACGGAGTAGTGGGATGCCATTTGCGCCGCCCCAAGACTCGCCTGGCTCTCGCGCCCCATTCGCTGCAGGGCAGCTGTCCGATCGCGGACCAGAGCAATCAGGGTCTGGTAGAGTCTTGAATGTTTAACCGGCTTTATGGCCAACAGTCCAAACTTGTTGCCTTGACTCGCGAAATCGGCACGCTCTCCCGCTGAATTCATCATCAATAAGCGTATGCCTCTGATGCTGGGATCCGCTAGGTGAGATTGATCTCCGCGCAGAGCCAATATCGATATCACTCAGTAGCGGAAGCGGGATAGACGGTTGATCCGGAGACCCGCATTTGCCGCTACCAAGTGATAGGGGAATATTACTAAATTCCACTAGCCACAAATGCTCTTCGATCCCTGCATAGGCCATCCAAAATCGATATCGCGCATTTCGCTGCTTCGACCATCCCGCGCGAAACCCACGCCATGGTGGGGGAACAGGCAAGACCCGGCCTCGGGCAGGGAGATCCCGCGATGGGCCTAGCCTACCCACGGACAAGCGCCGGCGCTTCGCCGTTCCGTTCGGTCTCGCGAGGATATGGGCGCTACATTGAAAGAATCCGTCTCGCGACGGCAACGGCCGAACAGACTGGATCGCCGTCGCGGGCATATAGATGCATAGAGGCTCGGCGGATTCGCATAGGCCATGAACCGAGCGGTTTAGAACGGTGGCAAAGCGATATTGCAGATGTGAGTGTTGAGGTCGCTTACCGAGGAAGGTCAGGGTCACCTGTTCCTGGCCCGTTTGGCGGACCGAAAAGACACAGGCGCGTTCGTGCTGAAGCGCCTGAAGAATGTCAGTCAAATTGATCTCTTTGAACGAAGTCATCATTCCGCCATCTCGCAGCTATTTGCGCCCTCTTTCTTGGCGGGTCCTATAGCCCCGTTATCGTAGGTCCTCCTTAGGTATCAGATCGCGGTATTCCTTCGGCGTCGCGTGAAGCTCGCGTGGGCCGTCGTCAGCACCATTGCGATTCCGAGCAGGCAGAGCCATCCACCGACGATGATCAGCCCGCTGATCACTCCGCCAGCGCTGCCCGTTTGATCCAGCAGCTCTCGCGGCCATCCAACCATAGATGCGGTGCGCATGTTTTTTGTTTACGCGCCGTTTTTCAGAGATAGGTCCCATCGTCCCATTTCCAGGTCCTCCGGGTGCTTTGTCAGTTTTCCCTTCATGAATTTGTTCAGCGCCGTCGTCAGCCGTGCCCAAACTTCGGGATCGTCCAGCGTGTCCGGCTTCATCCACGACGTCCACCATTACCAGCATGCAAACGGCCATCAGATTGAAGTCTTGCTACATCGCGCGTCGGGGGTGCGTCGTATCTCGACACCGAAGTCGCCCGTTTCGATTAGGCGGTGCACTCGCTCTAGATGCTAGGCAGAAGAGATTCGGCGCCCGGCGGCGCAGAGGCCACGCCCGGATACGCCGCGTAAAGCGCCATGGTGACCGAATCGACCATCGCCATATCGGCGCGTGAGACGGAAGGCGTCGGGATAGACGCCGCTTTCCTGTTGCTCAACGCTGCGGCCTGAGGGCGGGAAACCGCCGTGACCGTTGCCGCAGGCGAACTCGGGCTCACCCGGTCGGACGTCCCAGCGACGGGCGAGACCATTGCCACCACCGGTTGGGTCGCCTGGCGATGCGCTTCCTCGACCGCCTTTCTCATCCAGGTTTCCGCTCCCGCCACTTCCACCACGCCTGTTTGATCGACCGGCAGACCTGCATAACGCGCGCAATCCATAAAGCTGTTGAACGACAGATCTTTCTCCAGGCCGGGGATGCTGTTGCTCTGTGAACGCGTCAGCAGGATCGGGCCCACACCGGCGTGCGAAAAGGCCGGGAAGAACGGATCGACTCCCAAATTCTCATAACAACCCGCACCACGCAGCCGGTTCTCGATCCACTTCGCTTCAGCAATATGCTTGTAGCAGGTATCCATCACCATGTCGTGTCCACATCCGACCAAGTGATAGGTCTCGTGACGCGCGACCTTGGACGGCGAAAACCACAGGCCCATAAGCATCTGGTTCAGACTTGCGATCCGGTCGACCACGAAGCCACGCGTCATCGTGTAATCGTCGGTTTCCCCTAACACTTCAGGAGCGCCGTAGGCCTCGGGCACCGACCAAAGCACGTCAAGCGCGTTGCGGTTGACGAAGTACATCATGCGGTCGCATCCGGCCGGGAGCTGTCGCATAGTCAGTTGGCGAGCGATCTGCCAATGGAAAAATTCGGTCGCTGGGCGCCGCAAACTCGAGTACGAGACCAACTTGACCGAGAGGTTGTACTTCGACGCTTCGTTTCGGTTCCAGTAGTCCTCGAGCGTCTCCTGAGCATCGTGCGAGCTTATCCCGTCATCGAGCAACGCGCACACGCGCACCGTTTCAGGCGGCCCAAAGTCAGTCTGCGCACGCACTTCAGGCCTGTCCATTCCGATGCTCGTTAAAAAGCATCCGCTCGTCCCCAACATGCATAGCCCCAGTGCGAGAAAAGAAAATGAGGTCGTCGCCCTGCCCAGCACCGTAAGTCTCCTCCTGTGGAGCGCAAAAATGGCGTCCACGTCCCAACGCCAGTTTCGTGCCACAGTTCAGAGGCATATGCGCTAGGTCATACAGAGCGCTTGAAGTTTAAAAAGACTAGCTAAACTTTCGAGTGAGTATTGAGATGATTACGTTTTTGTTCAATCGTCTCGCGGCGGTACCGCATCGCTGGCGTTGCACCTTTGCAACGCCGCCAACCAAATGGCGCGCCAGAGCGCCACCAATTCCCGATCGATCGTGGGGGTCTATGCAAGAGGCCGTAAAAGTGCAGCGCGATGTTTTCGACGCATTGATATAGAGACAGACGCGGTAGCCAATAATAGCCGTTCGATCTCACGAACTCGATGCGATAGATGAATGAACGACAGAGAAGCCAAACTTCGCACTGCGACTGTACATCTGCGCGCTGACGATGGCGGCCGCGATGGTAATCTATCCGATCTTTGCCAGCCTCGACCTTCGCCGTCACATCGTACCGCCCGATCAGGTTCGCGATGCCGACCCCGAGAAGGACGCAATTCCTGATGTCCTAGAGCGACGCTTCATCACTGCCGCGGCCGCGACGTTTCTCGATTCCAACGACAAGGTGATCGGTCCTCCCGAACGCTCAACCTCAACACTCCGGTACCCTCTCTCTGGACGCCGCGACCTTCGCGGGACGAAGGACCTGAGAGTTAACATCGACTGCTTCAGTCCAGCAGCTGCAAGCCTCAAATGTGGGCTCGTATACCATTCTTGCGATGACCTCCTCGTAGCAGTTAGCCGAATCCGGTCATTCACCTGGATTCCACCGCGAGGGACAAGAGATGAGAACAGCTTTTCCCGCATCATCTCCTGCTGCAGATTCTTGGTACTTCGAGAGGTGCGGTCAGTATCGGTATCGTCTGACCGATGTACATTTCAACGGGATCGCCTCTGCTCGGAGCGCCGATCGTGTTGCACCCGATCTCACCGACACGGCCCTGGACACCGTCGACAGGAATAGGTAGCGGACGCGCCCACAACAAGGCGCATTCAATTCGCGGTTACGTGGTTTTTCCACGACCTGTCAGGATGGGCCTCGCGTTGCTCATCCTGATTCTCAAGACAATCGTGCTCAGACTGCGAATGGAGAATGTACGATCAGGCGGTGCATTTCTCGGCGCACAGCTTCGCGATTAATTCCGCTATGAGTGTCGTTTACCAATATTCCCATGGAGTTTCAGTTTAGTACTAACTGGGCCCGCGTTTTCGAGATCGGCTGGGGCTTGGTAGGTCAGACGCCGGCGATGGAAGGGGTCTTTGCGTTCTGGAAGTCGCACCCACCAACTAGCTCTACAGACCGCTGTAGCTCAGCAGCTTGTAGATGCTCAACTGGCCGTAACCATGCGAGCTTCCATCGCCTGCCTGCACGGAGACGCCGACTTGCCACTGCCGATAGAAAAGACTGAGGTCCGGCCCCCCTTGGCCCTGCATTCCGGAGAGAAATCCGCCAGCATAAAATGCGCCGCCCCCGCCGACCATCGCGAGCCATTGCTCGGTCGAGAGAACCACGACCTGAACATCGATCTCGGTGGAAGTCACCTGATTCTGGAAATCGTGCATCGAGCTGAAAGAGAAATTCACCGGATGCAGAGAGTGAGGCAGAAGCCAGGTCGAGAAGTCGCCCTCTATGATGGAGCCATCGCTATCGGCGACGCCGTGGCCGCCTGAGAGAAATAACGATGTGCCCGGATAGAGCTTGAGGTCGATTCCGCCCTGGAGGCTGCCGAAATTAAGTCGCGGCGAATGCGCCGCTGTCGGTTTGAATGGGCTCGACGAGTCGTCGCCGACGAAAAGCTGGTAGCCGGTTGCGCGGCCAAAAACTCCCACGTAAGGTGTGACGCTCTGCTCGACTTGGAGTCCCTCTTGAATTACGCCGTACGTGTCACTGCCGAAGCCGCCCCCAAACAGCGTCACGTCCAAGTTACCAGGGCGCTCGAGGGTCATGAAGTTGGGATAAAGGTCTGACAACTGCGCGTCTACCGGCGAAACAGCGCCGGTGCAGCTCAGCATCCCAATTGCGGCCGCGAGACAAATCCAGCGGCGTATCCTTCCTGGCGAGACCACGCTGCATCTCCTTCAAGCTGTACGCTTGCTACCGGTACCCTCCTCCCGGCACGAACCCATGCCCCGGCGGTAGTGACGGCGGTAGAGGTGCCGGCGGTAGAGGTGCCGGCGGCGGAGGTGCCGGCGGCGGAGGTGCCGGCGGCAGAGGTGCCGGCGGGAGAGGTGCCGGCGGGAGAGGTGCCGGCGAGAGGTGCCGGCGGCGGAGCCGCGCTCATGGGAGATGGCAATGCCGGCGCGGTGGTTTTCGACCCAATTGGTCCAGGCCCCAGCGGTGACTGCGTGCAAGCTACGGAAGTTTGGTAGCCCTCCCTGACGTCGATCGCAGCGCTTGGAGCAGCCACATTGGCCACCGCGACCGTTCCCTGGTAGACGCTCACGTCGGTGAATTGTCTGCACTCGCCAAAGGCTGCCCGGGCCTTGCCCGCCGAGTAGGCGCTGTCGTACTGGGTGCCGCGCGCTGAAGCGACCGCATTGGGTGTGTGAACTTCGAAGTTCGGTTTGGCGCTGCCCGTGACGCGTACCAACGAGCGTAATACGCCGCCAAGCAGGCTAAAGGACGAGCGCAACCCGCCGGCCGGAGAAGCGAAGTACTGATCGATGATCAGGGTTGTGGAGGGCTCCAGTTCCAGACGGCTGCCGTCGCCAAGGGCAATCGTAAGACGGCCGTTGGGACCGGTTACGAACCGATCCCCCTTTTCGACCGCCCTCCCCTGCGTAGCCGCAGCGCTACTTCCGCCACGCTGGAGCGTAGCGCTCCCACTCACACTGGTGATCGAGCCGACCGTCTGCGAACTCGCGGTCGAAACCGCAAAGAGTACAAACGCAAGAACGATGAATGTTGCGGAGAGTCTCTTCAATCCAAGACTGCCCCGATATCGGCGTGAATCGGAAATTGCGGCTAATATCCGACCATTTGTTGAGTGATACGAGCCGCGGTACTTCATCAGGGCAGGATGACAGGTCTGCGGAGAAGCAAACCAGAGGGCTTCCCCCTTTGCGCAACAGCCGTGACTTTCCGCACGACTTCAATCACGTTAGAACTGCATCCGTCAGTCATGGCGAGTTAGAATCGGAGAGTTAGAGCGGAAATCCCAAATTTTAAATTGGGAATTTCGTTGATGTTGATCGCCGGCGTCCCGATCACGTCCGGACGCGATCAGCCAATCCTCGTGCTCCGCCCGCCCATCTCAAGGAATTGATAGTACATTCGCCACCGCTATCAAGCAATCTCTGCCCCGCGTGTTGTCGATTATGGAGACATCCTCGGAAGTTGGCGCCACGATGCCCGTGACATCGTGAGAATGAGTATCCCACAATTGATTCAAAGGCGTTCCGTCCGTTCCATTCCAGTCGCTGTCGTTATCGCCACCGACGGCAGCTGCCCCAGGTCCGGCGATAGGAGTACTGTTGAGTGAAGTAGTTTTCGACGTCAAAAAGGCAGTAAGAGCACTACCGATCTGGCCATCGGCACCAATCTCTGTAAAGATACTCGAACCTTCCCCAGGGGCGGGCACTTTATCAAGTGTGTAAGACAGCCCGGGGCCTGCGCCAAACTCCCTTCCCGCCAAGCCGGAGTCATAGATTAAGGTCGTGCCGTTCTGGCTCGGAAGGGTGTAGACCACGACCAGAGAGGCGCCGTCTGCCAATCCCTGGTTCGTATTCGTGGGACACACGGTCTCCCGCCACGGGCTTGCACCATTGGTTTGCGGTGTCGCCCCGCTCGAAAGAGCGACCCCGTACGCCCCGTTGCCGGTCACAAAACGTTTAACGCCGGCACGGTACACAACATTAGTGCCGCCGCACCAGCAGGCATCAATGCCACTGCCCACCAATGTTCCCGTGACAACATTGCCCGCGAAGGTAATCGTACTTTGCTTGGCGCTCCCGGTCCCCGTTGTGGAAGTAAATGCCCAATAGACAAGGGCTTTTACTATCGTAGATCCTGCCGGGAGGCCTCTCATCCTTATCTGGCAACTCCTCGAGTTGCGCAGCCCACATCCGTTGGCCACGTGTCCCGCACTGGTAATCGTGAAACTCGGATTGATCGGCCCCGGGAGAGTCGCAGCCAACGCCTGGGGCTGTCCTCTCGGCGCCGCCCCCATCTCTGATTGCGCCGGAAGCACAGTCAAGGTGGCCGCGAGAAAGCTCAGCCCTAATGCTGCCAGGCATTTGGTAGAGCTCGATCTGTTCATTGATGTCTCCTCCACCCGTTCGGTTGAAAAGCCTCGCAAACGATACGATCGCAGGTCAGTCAGCGAGACGAAGATTTCGTAGCCCACGATAGTTGGGTCGATGGCCCGCCACGCAGTCAAGCGCGAACTTCTCTCTAGGAATACGCTGCACCTGCATCATCCTTTGTAAAACTGTGGCCGCGCGAGGGACTCAAGTTCGACCCAAACTTAGCGGTGAAGATAGGGCACGGGCAAACTCGGCCTCAAAAAATATCCACAGGTGCAGCGCCTGTTGTTGCAGAGATTTTTCGGTCGCTTGATCTTCTGCAGTGGAGAGTCGAGCGATGTGTGTGGTACCCGGACAAGGAGTGCGCCATATGAAAAACTCAAGCTTTCACAGCGACGCCAAGAGTCTGGCTGGCTTCGCCGCCCTCTGATGATCTTCGCTTTTGGCATGTCGACTTCGGAGATATACACCTCTCTTTGCTGGCAAGTTTCGCTGAGTCGAATAGGAATGCCAAACGATCTGACATTGGCCAAGCTGGACACTTTTTTCTTTAGTCAAATCCAGCCCCTGCCCCACTACACCAACTAACGACGTCCGTAGAGCAGCAGCGAATAGTCACCATGACTGTTGCCAGCCACTCGGCGCTTGGGCCAAAGCTTTCACGGGGAGCCCTTGCTAAAGGATGGGCGCGATGGAACTCCAGTCGTCGCTCCTGGGCAGCGAACGCGAGCGCATCGCGCCGCGCACTGTGAGGCGGTGCACGCGGTCATCGAGGGGCTGGATGTGCGGCATGCGCGGCTCGCACCAGAGCCCGAAGTGCCCACGAACTGGCCGCTCAATGGCGCTGCGTGGTCATGCATCGCGCGGTTAACGCCTAGCGTCTGCTGATCGTTGACGAGATCGACATCTGCCGCTGAGCCGCGAGCAGGCCAACCTGTTCTTCCAGATCGTCGCGCGGCGCTATGAATGCGGTGCGATGATATTCACTTCCAATCTCACCTTCGGCAGCTGGGACAGCGCCTTCGCCGGCGACAGTATGTTTTGGTCCTCATGACCCTCCTTGATCCCCTTGCGCCTCTTCAACGACCCGTCCTTCAGCGGCTCTCGAACGAGTGCAACAGGCTCAAGAAGCCCAAGGGGACCACAGTTTCAGGGATGAGAACTCGACCCGATCGAGAAACCTAAGAGATGCCAACGCTCATGAGGCCGGTCCTGTTGGCGGTTTGCCGTTTGGACGACAGGCCGGGGACCTCGTGATCTCTGTCGAGCGGGAGCAAAAAAAAAGCGACCGGAATCAGGCCGGCGCCGCTTTGGGGTCTGATTCGATTCAATAATTCTACTGAGTCAGCATCGTCTGGGTACTGGCCAGAGTCTTCGGGAACGGAATTCCGAGGAAATTCGGATTGGTCGTCGAAGTGCTCAAAAAAATGGCTTTACGAGTGTCCATGGTCAGTACGACCTGCACTCCCGTGCCGGCCGGCCTTTGCGCGGCGCAAGGTGTTGAGGTCGTGCCTCCGGCAGCGATGCAGTTCATCGCGACGCCAATTCCGCCAGTTGGCGGGGCGCCGCATGAGGTATTGTTAAATCCGATTTTTCCCATATACCCGCTCGCCACCGAAGACAGGGGCGCATAGGGGAATGTTTTGTCTGTCGTGCCGGCAATGAGATTCGCCACGTCGGTGCACTGAGGACTGTTGACCGCGTTACCACTGGCGTCCTTGAGGCTGTTGTTTTCCGGGTCGGTGGCCCAGCGAGTGACCTGGTAGTTCAATTGGCCGAGCGCCATGTACTCGCGTCCAAGAGCCGCCAACTGGATCGCGACGAACAATACGATGAAGGCGACGAAGGCCATGAACACGAACTCAGTCATCGCCTGCCCTTTGGATGCGCGCTTGATTGTGCCTGTTTTCATTTCCATGGTCTCCGCAAGAACTAATAGCCCAGGGAACTAATTGATCAACACTGGCGGCGCTAGCGAACCGAGGTTGGGCGCGCTGGCGCTACCCGAGGTGCTAGGAACGACTTGCTGAACGAAACATCCATTGATGGTTTTGCTGTCGCTGGTTGCCGGCTCAATATATATCTGCGCAAAGGCTTCGATTGGTCTGTTCTTCTGCCATTCACTCCGGTGAAGTCGATCGCCGGTACGGTAACCAGGCATGGATCGTGGCCGAGAGCCCGCTAGTGCCGCCGATCCCGTTCGTACCGCCAATCAATGCTCCGTTCTGGCACGGGTCGGTAGCAGGGCGTAGTGGATCCGCAGCTAGCCATCCTGGCATCAAAACCCTTCTTCACCGGCCCAGCATTGCCCTTGTTACCCGGATCGGTACTGATAGGATCGCCGATCGAGAGATTCCCTGACATTCCATTTTGTATCGCGTTCCCGAGTGTCTTTGCGCCGTTTCCCGACCACGTCAACCCAATCCCAGTTTCCCGGTGCCAAACCTCCGACGAACTTTGCTCCGAAAGCTAACGTTTTGGCCTGGATCCAGAGTGAGCGTGCTGCAGGGAGAGTTACATTGGAGCCCGACTGGAAACATCCCGCTGGAAACGGTTCCGGCGGCTTCGATCGCTGCCGTCGCCTTCGCGGCGACCGCTGCTTCCTGAAGACCGATCATCTTGCCGAAGGAATACGGGACTGAGCGCTATGAATCCCCACCGAAACCGGGTGTCGGTGACGGTTAGTGAACACGATGTTATCGGCGTATCCCGCAGGTGAGGCTGCAGCCGTGCACAGGGTACTCGGTACCATTCTTGATGCCGTTGAGACAGGCGTAACCATCGACGTAATTGACCACGTCAGGCTTGAGGGTCGCGGCCGATCCAGGCACTGCCGTGAGCTGCGAGGCGCCTGCCAGGGCCGCCGCGTCGGCGGCCTTCTGCACAATCGACCAATTGAGATAGATGATCGCGAAATCCGCGCCCAGGGCCATCACCCCGATCAGCACCGGCAGGACGATGGTGAAGGCAGCCATCATCTGGCCTTTCGAGAACCCAGAACGTGCGTTCATCGCAGCCCCCCTTGACTTCGTCGTGAAAGACGTTAAACCCCGAAGCTTAAAGCCAAAACGGCCCGGGCTTGTTCCAATTGGCCTATATTATGCTTAAGTTTCTATAGGATTTAATCACGGAACACAAGAGTATCTTGCGTATCTTTTTGGTCGAACAGCTTTTAATGCCTTTCTTTCACCCACAGAGAGGGTACAAACCGTTACCTTCCAGCGCGTGCGGCGGAAACAAAAAGAGCATTCGACGCCTCAGATAGTAGCGGCAATTGCCCCGAGAGTGTAAAACGTGCGTCTTAAAGCGCCCTCGCGGTAATCCCCCGCTATTCCGTGTTGGAATAGCAAATCCAACGCGGCGACATCTTCAATTCGCGCCACCCATCCTGGAAGGTATTCTTGGTCGTCTCCGACGATGGCGCTCGTCATTTCGAGTCGCATCGACTGAAACGCCTCACTGGAATCGACAACCAAAAACTTCGCTATTCGCTCGGTGCCGATAGGAGCAGCTGCACGATATCTTTGCGCTGCAAGACGAAATAGTCCAAAGCCTTGCTGCGACCCTCAATCTTCAACTCACGGCCCTGGAGCGAGGTTGCTTCTTACCGCAGCGTAAGAAAAATCTGGAGGCGTACGACTATTTTTTGCGTGGGTTCGAGTACTATTGGAGCCCAATGCCGGACGGTCTTGGTTCCGGGTGCTCGCGATCCGATGCGGCGGGCGCGCACGCCTATGTACCCGAAACGGCTATGACATGAGCCGTCGCCATCAGCACATCACCTCGGCACTCACGACCGTTCCGGCCGAGCGATTTGGTCTCGACGGCGAGCTGGTCGTGCTCGACGATGACGGCCGTTCTAACGCTCCTGAGAAAAATTTGAGTTTGCTGAAGCAGACTCAAGAAGAAGCCCAATAGATCTGAACTATCACGAGGCCGGTACTGTTGAAACGAACGAGGAGCAAGGGCCTTCTTGGTCCAATTGAGACCGTTGATCCCCATGATCTCCTGGACCCTCTTCATGATCGGTCGTCAATTTGTAGTTTCAAAAGAAGTCCAACAGTCCGAAGAAGCGCAAGGAGACCATACCGGTTGGCCAGTTGGAGAAACCTTCCCACTTCATTTTTGGATGAATCCTGAGTTGCATGTCGCGCATCGTCTCCTAAGCGCGATTATCTGCCGCGCGCGGTTGTGCGCCAACACCGGTTCAGGAACGGAAACATGGCGGTAGGATGCTTCGCCGCCCAGTCCACCCAGTCGCTCAGCTGCTAGGCCTTCAACAGCTCGTCGAGCAACCGCGTCATCGTGTCAGCGGCTTCGCTAAGATCTTCCATTGAGGCGAGGGCGCAATCGAGAACGTCTTCGGCAGGCCGCGCTCCATCCACAGATCCTGCGTAAGCCGCACTAAGCTGTACGTATCTGTTGTTGTGGGCGCGGAGGACGCCGGGCGTGCGCGCGGTGCGATGGTGGGACGATCATCACTCCGCGGCGCACCTGCTATGGCCCGTTAGCGGTGGAACATGGGTAGTGCTGGAAAAAGAGCGCTAGTGCGCCGAACGTGGCCGCGTCTCCAAAGTCTCTCGAAACGATAGATGTCAACGAAGATATAGCGCGCGTGAGAATCAGGCCGCGGCAGACGCGGGCTTATCGGGTTGCTCGCTAAGCGCGGTCTCGCGAATGACGCGCAAGAGCGTGCTGCGCCTGAGCGGCTTGCCCAGATGCGAATCGCATCCGGCCTCGATCGCCTTACGCACGGTCTCGTCGAAAGTTGACGCAGTCAGCGCGATGATCGGCGTGCGGGGCGAGTTGTTCTCGCGCTCCCATTGCCGGACGCGGCGCACGGCCGTGAAACCATCCATCACGGGCATCTGGATGTCCATCAGGACGAGGTCGTAGCGGGCGCTTAAGAGCTTGTCGACCGCGACCTGGCCGTTCTCGGCCTCGTCGAGTCCGTAACCGGTCTTGCCGAGATAGGCGCGAATCAACAGACGGTTGTCGATAGAGTCATCGGCCAGCAGGATTCGGCACGGCGCCGCGGCCGCTTCGTCACCGGCGAGCATCAAAAGCGCCTGCATGGGCGTGGCCGCGACACTATCGGGCGACAGCGCCGCTGATTCGGCAATCGCGGCGGCAGTCGAGGCCGCAGCCGAGGCGGTCGTGGACTTAGCCGTCAGCGGCGCGCGTCTGGCGAAGTCCGCCGCCGCGGCCAGCAGGTCGGCACGCTTTAGCGGCTTGACCACGTAATGTTCGAGCCCGGCTTCGCGCAGCCCGACAAAGGCTTTCGACAGATCGTACGAACTGACGGTGGCCACTGTCAGCCCGGCCGCCGCGCCAGCCTTGGCGCCGATACGCCGTGCGAGGTCGAAACCGCCGGCGTCAGCGCGCGAGCAATCGACGAACACGAGTTCGAACGGCTCGGCAGCGCGGTTGGCCTGCGCGACCGCCTCCGCAGCCTCGTCGGCAGAGGCGGCTTCGACCACCGTGGCGCCATGGGCTTCGAAAATCTCGCGCGCGGTGGTGCGGCACGTGGCGTTGCGGTCCATGATCAGCACCCGCACTCCGCCAAGGTCGATCCGCGCCGTAGCGTCGGTGGCAGCGGGCGCGACACCGAAGCGAGCCGTGAAGTGGAAGGTGCTGCCCTTGCCGACTTCGCTTTCAACCCATACCCGGCCGCCCATCAAACGCACCAGGCGCTCGACGATCGCGAGCCCCAAGCCGCTGCCGCCGTACTTGCGCGTGGTCGAAGAGTCGGCCTGGGCGAAGGGGGAAAAGATCGAGGTCAACTTGTCCGGCGCGATGCCGATGCCGGTGTCGCTTACGGAAAAGCGCAGCGCCCCGAGGTCGCGGCTTTGCGTGTCGCGTTCGATCGCGACCACGACTTCGCCGTGCTCGGTGAACTTGATCGCATTGCCCACGAGGTTGGTCAGCACCTGGTTCAGGCGCAGCGGATCGCCGATCAAAGTAGCCGGCAAATCGGGGGCGATGCGAACCACCAGCTCGACCTGGGTCTCGCGCGCGCGGATGGCGAGCGTGTCGGCGACGCGCTCGGTCAGCTCGGCGACATTGAAGGGCGCCTGCTCGAGGCTGAGCTGTCCGCTTTCGACCCGGGTGAGGTCGAGGATGCTGTTGAGCAGCTCCAGCAGGTTGGAGCCGTTGTTGATCACGCGGTCGACGTAATGGCGCTGCTCGGGTCCGAGTTGGGTGTCGGTCAGCAGATCGGCCGAGCCGAGGATGACGTTGAGCGGGGTGCGAATCTCATGCGACATGCAGGAGAGAAACTGCGACTTGGCTTCGGAGGCCGCCAGCGCAACCTCGCGCGCCGCGACCAGCGCCTCGTGAGCCTTGCGCAGTTCGGTCACGTCGCGCACGGCGCTGATCACGCATTCCTGGCCGTTGATCATCGCCCTTACCGACGAGATGAGCGCCGTGACCCGCTCTCCGCTGCGCATCCGGAAGTGGCCCTCGACATTGCGCGCGAAGCCGGTGGTCTTGATTTCGTCGGACAGCAGTCTCGCCTGCTCGCGGTCGTCCCACAGGTCGAGTTCGCCGGGCCTGCGGCCGATCGCTTCTTCGCGGCTGTAGCCGGTGCGATCGGCGAACTCGCGGTTCACGTCGATGATATGGCCGTCGACGATGTGAGTAATGACGATCGCGTCGGCACTGGTCTCGAACACGCGGCGGAATTTTTCTTCGCTCTCGCCGAGCTGCAGATCGCGCTCCCGCAGCGCCTTGTACTGTTGCGTGCGCTCGCGGTAGCGCACGCCGAAGCTGGTCGCGCATTGCGAGAGACCCGCCGCGGTGATCACGCCCAGCCAGTGATACATAAGGTTGGGATCGACGTGCTGCGCCAGCATCGTGTTCGCAAGCAACGCGACCACGCTGAGCGTGCCCAGCCCCAATTGCCATCGCGATTCCCACGGCACCAGCATCGCCGAGCCCAGAACGATTTGTTGCAGCGAAAGGAACAGCGCCTCGTGACGGCCGCCCGCGGCGATGCTCATTACCGTGGAGCTGACGATGAGCATCGAGCACAGCGAGAAAGCCGCCGAGCGCCAGTGCTCGCGAAAGCCACGCGTCCAACTTATGCCGAGGCCGCTTAGCGCAGCAGCAAAATTGAAAAGATGAAAGCCGATAAGCAGCCAGCGATCGACTTCGCGCGCACCGGCGAGCCTGAGTTCGGAAATAATGAACAAGGGCTGTGTGACGAGAATAATGGCGATGCCGACGCGCGTCAGCAGTACCGCCCAAGCGTCGTCCGGCAGCGTCGGCTTCAGGTCAAAACTGAAGCCCTCGGAACCCGGCTTTTCAGAGCTTGCCGAGATAAGTTCGTGCATTATGGGTTCTTAGTCCCTCAAAAGCCGTCTAGGCGCAAATAATGTGCCCAAGAAAAAATCGAGCTAATCCGCTATAAATTGGGCTTCTAGACCTCTAAAAGCAGGTGGACCTGCATCAAGGTCTTTGCAAACCTGCAACATTAGGCTAAAAGATGGGTCACAAAGAAAGCGAAATCGGACGCAAGGTGATGCTCAGGTGACGGGTTGCAATTACAGATCCTAACGACGCAAGCCGAACGGCGTGAGTTCGTCGATCGGATGGTGCGTGCCAGACGGGACTTCAAAGCGCACCCATCGATACAGCAAGCGCGGCGGCAGCTCGAATATCTCAGCCTCGGTCCTCCAGGGTAGTAGGGATCATCTTCTGTCTCCCCCGAGCACGGCCAGCGCGGTTGCCCGGACGTGTCTACCACTTTGTCGCGGTAAATATTGGTGGTCCACCAACCTCCAGGCTCCGGCGACGTGCGATGTTCTTCCGAGCGCGAAAGTCATCAAAGGCTGACGCGAGAGTCCAGGAGATTCAAAGGGGCTCGAACGAATTGTAGCGCCGTCCGGCCAAGAGAAACGGAGGCGGAGGACGGGGCGGAATGTCAGCTGATTTGCACCGCAACCGGATGAGAAGGGTACCGGAGGAGCCGCTCCGCTCCCCCGGATTTCGGTTTAATTGGCCTGCATACAAGTGGCGTAAACGGTCACAATCGCTGTCTGTGCCCCACGGTTTACCACAGTGACGGTCCAACCTTTCGGACTGCTTTCCTGATCGTTACCACTAAAGGCCGGGCCATCGTTTAGCACCTTGGCCATTACGACGTAACCGATCTTCTGGTTCTTCGGCATCACCTGATAGCCGCCGCTCACTGCGTAAGCTCCTTCGTCGGTGCAATCAGCTTCCGCAGTCGCAACTTGGTTGACCGGGACGTTAACGGTCAGTTTCTGGACCGTAAGAGTGAAAGTGGGATCGCGATCCGGCTCCCAACAATAGTGTGGATCGCCCTTTTTGTCCTCACACGAATGTCCGTACGCACTCGCCACGCCGACTGTTCCAACCAGCGTTACAGCCAAAACCAGCAACATTCTCTTTAGTTTCGCCATAATCTAACTCTAACCTCCATATGTTATTTCGTGATGTTATTTCGTGTTCTCGATGGATAAAGCCGTTACAATCCGTAATTCACAGTCTAGACAGGTCTTAAGATAACATAACAGTTTATTCATGTCTATAGCCAATGATAGACCAGCAGTGAATTGGACTATAATGCTGCTGTAAGCAGAATTAGCTGTTTATCCACCTCTTTCACGCACCGGGATGAATGCGGCTCAAGCTCTATCGTGTAAGCCGCATAGGGGGCTGGCAACGAGGAACAGTAGAGTGTGCTCGCGCGATGTTGATGCAGCTACTAACCAATTTTGGCTCCCGTGGCGGACGACGACACTGGCATGTCAGCCGCCCCGAACAATCGCGATGGCTTTTTTTGGACCGGCGCCAAAACTGGCGCCAAAGAACTCAAGCCGGGAATCTACCTATGCACAATAGGATTCCTTGTGTTCCCCAGGACAAACCGGGCTCTTAGCGCTCTTGGCATGTCTGATTCATTGCTGGGCCGCGCTCGGAAAAGCGAAGGCAACCGCCCAAGGCTCGGCGCGCCGCGCGCAGAGTAATCTTGACGAAATGGTCATAAAAAGCTATAAAAGATAGAATAATTAAGTCTTGTAGTAAATTAGCGAAATGCGGTCTATGACTGAACAGCCCTTGATTCGGGAGTCCGAGCTTGACATGAACCGTGCCGGGGTGCGGCAGACGAGGGTCAAAAAAAGATCGCGAGCGCTCGTAGAAGCGTTAAGGACGCTCGCGCCAAAATGGCTCGCACGGTGGTTCGCGCCTTCAATAGAAAGACCCCGGCGCTCGCTGGACCGCGAAGGGCAGCACTTCACCGAGCCTTGGGAGGAAAACCCGAGACGGTGATTCTTGGTCCCGCGTTTGTCCCACGTCCTTCAACGGCGTTTTAAGGTAGGCTTTGGGTTGCAGAGGGGCTCGCGATTAGAGCCTGCCGGCGGCTAAGTATCTCGAGAAGCCCGAGACGTTCCAACGATCATGATGGGTAGTGACCGACGGGCACGGTGCGGTTAGCATTTTTTCGCCCAGGGGGTGGGGTTCAACGCTCGCCGTCCGAAAGCTGGCCCGCCAGCCACGGTCTGACTATCTCTCGTTATAGAAGATCTTCGCCTATCTGATAGCTCGATTTCGCCTATCAGTCGCTACTAGATGACTACGACCAAACTTTATTTCAGCCTTCCTTGAACTGCCTCAGGGCGTCGAAGGACATGCGCTAGGAATTTCTCGCTAATTCTGCGGGGCCTGCGGGCGCGCGTGGCAGGGAGGTAATAGCGGCCAAAAGCTTCTAGGGGCGTTTCCCTACCAAATTCGGCACCGCGCCATTTGTCTTGGCCCGGGCGGCCTGCGCACCAAGTCGCCAAGCGCGTGTCGGTTGGTCGGCTGGACCCGGAAAAGGGCGGATGCCAGAAGGTCTGGTCGTCGATCTCGACTAACGCAACCCATTTCACTCGTGATCCGCGCGGGTTCAGATATGAGAGAACTGATGAAGCTTAAGTTGCGCCGTAGTAAGAAACGGGAGCGCTCCTTCCAACGTTCGTACGCGATGTTGCCGAGCGCCACAAGGACAAACACTGTCGCGATGCCGATCCAGCCCGGAGGCATGGTGAAGTGAAATTGCATTTTTACCCATGCGGGAGTCAATCGTTGTCGCCGCGATTCTAACGAACGACATTCTGTCTTAACCCCGCGATCAGAATGCTGCTAGCCCAACTCAGCTCTGTTGTGCAAGCTGTCGGGCCTTTTCTTTGGTATCGGGTAAACCTAGCTTACAAAAGCGCCATTTCCATCATTATCAGCCGCGCCGATGGTAAAGAACTCCGGGCGGAGGGCAGCACGGGCACCATACCGTCTACTGGTGATCCGCTTCGGTCTTCACACCTAACCAAGCTTGAATCTAAGCAGGAAGGGCAGTCCTGTTGACGGTTTGGCTCGTGGGATAGGCCGGGAGTAACTGACGTGACGTCCAGCCCGAGGTCGTGCCCGGTGCTAAATGTTTCGTCCCGGGCTGGTCGTAATTCGCACTTTGAAACAGCACAACAAAAGGGTGCTTTAAGTGGCGCGGGTGCGATATCGCCACAATTTAGTTGCTAAATCATATCATCGCTAAGATATAAGTGTCAAAACAGCTATAAGATTATTCTGGCATACTAAATGCACGTAAACTGCGTAGGGCGCGTTGACGCTCGTGGGAGGATGAGATCGATGTCTTCCGTAAAAAAGTACCTGCCGTTTGCCGTGCTTGCTCTACTGCTGGTGCCGATATCGGTGCGCGATATCAGCAACAGGGCCTTGCTTCGGATGCAACTCCTCCATGCTGCCAACTCTGCCGTTCTTGCGGGCGCAGCGTACCTACCGAGTCAGCCACAAAAAGCTGGCCAGGTTGCAGCGAGCTATGCACGCCTGAACGGAGTCGAAAGCGGCGAGTTGGTTTCGATTGAAACCGCAAAAGACGGACACTCAATTTCGATGATAGTGAAGGGAAGCGCCGTACCACTGCTTGGCCTGAGCTTGCGCAGCATAAGGGTGACAGCCTCTGCGCAGGCTCATGCGCCGCGCGCTGAAAGCTCCATCCCAGAGACGCCCGCAGGGCTGCGGCTACACATGCTAACTCCGTAGGCCGCACCCTCTTCGTTTAATGACGAAGAGGTGGCGAGAGCAGCCGCTACGGCTTCAGCAGCTCAGCGAGCCGCCGTCGCGGCAGATGCAAAAGTAATTGGACCAACCACCCGAGGCAGATCATCGACCACGATGGCGGCCTGGGCCAGGTCAGGCATCCGGGATCGGCCGGCCTGGGCGCGGAGTGACTTGTGACTCAGCGACGACGCGAGCCCATGCCGCGGATGCATTGCGGCGGAGTTGGTTCGTTGCTGGGTTGCTCAGCCGGCGAAGCGTCGAGCGGAGGGCCGGTTGCTTCGCTGCTCAGGGTCAAAGCTCAAGTCGCCGATTTGGCTTATTCTCCCAGCCGATGCAGCTTTGAGAATCTCGAAACAGGCTAGGACGACGTTCTCCTCGTCGTCGCAGCAAAGCACCGCCGACGAGCCATTCCCACGGTGCTCCATCGTCAGGGCTAATTGGCGTGGCAACGCATTGCCTGCCTGAGCTATCTCGACGCCGGTAAGCACGCCCTCCTCTCCCATAGGGAAAACGTCTCCAGGACCGTATCAGCCCGCCCATACCGGTTGGCCAATTGGAGAAACCTTCCCACTTCATTTTAGATGAATCCTGAGTTGCATGTCGCGCATCGTCTCCTAAGCGCGACTATCTGCCGCGCGCGGTTGTGCGCCAACGCCGGTTCAGGAACGGAAACATGGCGGTAGGATGCTTCGCCGCCCAGTCCACCCATTCGCTCACTGCTAGGCCTTCAACAGCTCGTCCAGCCGCCGGGCTGTCGCCTCAGCGACTTCGGTCAGATGCTCGATAGATACGAGCGCGCGATCCAGGAGGCGTTTGGCAGATCCGCGATCTTCTGCGGTTGCTATGTGAGCGGCCTTAGCTCCAGATTGGTCAGATTGGTGACGCCCTCAAGTTCCTGTAGTCGGCCGGCCAGTTCTCGTAGAACAGATGGGGGTAGCCCGAGCATTGCCTCCTTCCATCGAGCGGCTAACTCGGGGCAAGTATTCCAAAAGTAGTGGTGCATCTCAGGCGCCAACAGGTCGTGCTTGCGCCGTATCGCGTCTTCGTCGGCCATGATGGGGAAATCGCGTCATTGCCTCTGCGACCTCGCTAAGATTATGAGCCCAGGGTGACGGTTTCCCATCCAGAAACTTGCAGATGATGTGTCTCATTGTTGTGGCGCAGTGCCGCGCCGTAAAAGGACCGTCGCCCCGACGGCGACGCCGTCCGTGATGAAATGGGCAATTTCTTCGGCGAGGTTCCAGAGGTCCATGGTGTGCGGTTCCCACTTACGAGACCCAAGAGGCAATCCGTCGGATGTCCACAGCTTCACCTCGACGGCCGCGATATGCCACGAGAGCACTTCCAGGAAGGCCAGCACGTCGTTTCGGCACGAGTGTAGGCCGTCCGAGGGGCCGGTAGATAAAACCGCGACAGCCGCCATTTCGCCCCGTCCCGGCCCCTCCTTCTAAGCAACAGTGGTGCAAGACATCAGAATCTGTAGCGCAAAACGGCGCTAGAGGATTAAGCGCTGGTCAGACTAGAATTGACGCCCTTGGCGAGCGATCCAAGGTTGTTGCCCAGCGCACGGTAGCTGCCGAAGGCCGCGATCACTATGGCAGCAAAGATAAGCGAATATTCGGTGAGCGTCTGGCCCCGAGTGTTGCGAACCACAGATTCACGCATGCGGATGAATATCTTCGTCATTAACTCCATTTTCATTCTCTCCTTGTTTTGGATCGTAGACACCGTTAAGAACTACACTCTTTGTTATTTCTTGTCTAGACCTGTTTAAACTAATCAAAACACAACAACGAACCGAATAAGAAGAGATGTTAGCTTTCTAGGTTCCAGTCGATCGGCGAACAACCTGCGGCGCGAGCCCGAGCGCCCATCGTGCGCACAGGCACACATCGCGAGGTATATGGGAATTCAAATTAGGGGATATATATTGATCAACTACACGCCGTCACTCAGTTGCTCAGGTACCTGCGCATCGTGGGCTATTCTAGGGCTCAATTGATATAAAACCTCTGGGGCCGTATGTAAAACTTGCACCAAACTTCTCACAGAATTTTAGCGCGTAGCCTGCCGCAGATTTGACCGATCGGCCTGCCAGACTTGAGACCCGCCACCCCTCCGCTCGGCCGTCCGCAGGCGATCACAACCCGCCGCTCGATGACGACCGGTGTCTTCAACGCCAGTTGAGACGTAACCGAGACCATGTGGCGAACAGTGAGCGAAATTCCGGCCGAATCACGCCAGAAGCTACATACCGAAGAGCAAATCAATGCAGCTATTGAACAGGGGTACAAAACGGGAAAATTTCAGGCGCCGCGAAAGCCGGGGATAGTCGTAGATGATGTCCGACCATATCTCCTGCTGATTTCTGGCGATCAGATGCTCCACTATCCTCCGCACCTGATGTTTTACGCTCCCTACGCCACGGATAAAGACATCGTCTCACCCCCGCCCACTGCTGGCATGCCGCACTTGATCAGAGCCGGCCGACCCGATGCGGTCATTATTGTTGTTCCCGGGAAGAAACAGGTCATTAGTTTCGCCAAGCTTAACCTGATGCTGTCGTCTGACTGTTCGCAAATCGGTACTGGCAGTTCGTTCACCTTGCTCCGCCAAACAGTCTGTACATTTTGCCTACATTTTGGAGATCGATCCGTCTGCCCGGCAAGCGGAAGGCCTGCACAGCACGAAATACTGAAGATACTCCTTGAACCTGTCGACTGCTAAAACGCGGTCACGCGGCATTAAGGGTGCGGGCGATTCAGTTCGGTATCGTGCGCCCTTATGTGAGGTACCATATTAGGGTCATGGAAACGCCAGCGACTTCCGAAATCAGCATTCATCCGCAATCTTATTGTTTTGTCTCCAATTTCGATCGCCATGCGTCGATCGCCTCGATGTTGAACCGCCAGTCGCTGCCAATGCGGAAAGCTGGAATCTCTCCGCGTTTGAGCAGTCGGTAAAGAGTAGAGGGATGTATATGCAGATATTGCGATACTTCTTCCACCGTCATCACCTTATGCGACGGAGTCTTTAAGCCATCTCCTATTTTGCTCGCCATAACGGTTCTTGGCCTGCCGCGGACCGAGAGTCTACGTTAGCGACATGCGCTCAGTCGCTGATAAATTCACGTTGGCTCAACACCCCTCTGCGCGCATCAATCGCGCCCATTCGCATAAGAGCCGCGTTGATCAAATCCCAGCCTCGTTCAACAAGAAGTTAACATAAAGCCACTTTTCGTCAAGGCCTCACACGCCCACCGAATTGCCGCTATCAGCAATCATGTGAATCTCCCCCAGTAATTATCATTTGAAACTCCCCCGCCTGACCCAGGAGGAGGAGAGCATGGAAGAGCGCAGGGAAGGAGTAGCTTTTCCGCCGACAGCAATGGGAGCGGCGGAGGAGCAGATGGTGCGCGCGGATCTGGTGCGGGAGATAGTGGCGCGGCGGGAGCGGGGCGAAAGCTCGCGACAGATCGCGCGGGAGTTGGCGGTGGATCGCAAGACGGTGCGGCGCTGGTTGCGAATCGGCGGCTGGCGACCGCGGCAAGCTGGCGAGCGGCCGCGCGCAATCGATCCGTACATCGAGTTCATCGAGCAGCGTGGGCCAGAAGTGGGCTGGAACGGAGTGGTGCTGCATCGGGAACTGGCGGCGCTGGGGTTCAGCGGCAGTTACCAGCAGGTGCAGCGCCTGTTAAAGCCGCGTCGTGATCGGCGGCGTTGGCAGGAAGCCGCGACGGTGCGGTTCGAGACTGAGCCGGGCGAACAGGCGCAAGTCGATTACGGCCAGCTCCAGGTCTGGATCGGGGAGCAGCCGGAGACGGTTCATCTGTTCGTGTTTACGCTGGGCTATTCGCGGCGCTTGTTTACCCGCGGCTATCGCAACGAGCGGCTGGCGACGTTGCTCGACGGCCACGAGCGCGCGTTTCGCCACTTTGGCGGCGTTACGCTCAGCTGCCTGTATGATAATCCGCGCACGCTGGTGCTGGGGCGGCAGCGAGAACAAGGTGCTGTGGCATCCGTTGTTCGAGGACTTTGCCCGTTACTACGGCTTCACCCCGCGGGCCTGCCAGCCGTACCGGGCGCGCACCAAGGGCAAGGTCGAGAGCGGGGTGAAGTACGTCAAGCGCAACGCGCTGGCGGGCCGGCGCTTCTCCTCGTGGGAGGAACTCAACGGCTGGCTCGAGCGCTGGAGCGCCGAGGTCGCCGACCTGCGCATCCATGGGACCACGCACGAACGGCCGATCGATCGCTTCGCCCGCGAGCAGCTGACACCGCTGGGGAGCCGGCCGCCATATCGCTACGAACGGGTGCGGCTGCGCCGCGTGGCCAACGACGCTCTGGTGGCGGTCGGTGCGGCGCGCTACTCAGTGCCGGTCGAATACGTGGGTCAGATAGTCAGTGTCCACGAGAGCACCGACCATTACGAGATCTTCCACCAGGATCGGCTCGTCGCATGCCATCAGAAGGCCGCGCGTCATAGCGTGCTGATGGAGCAGGCGCATTACGCCGGACTGCTGCGCGTCGATCGGCGCAATGGACCACCGGCGCCGCCGCGTTTCGATCCGAACTTCGGGCCGCTCGGCGAAGTGATGGTGCGCGATCTTGCGCTCTACGAGGTCGCCAGCCAGGGCGAAGGAGGTGGCGCGCAATGAGCACCCCGCAACTCGAACGCCTGCGCGAGCACTGTCATCAGCTGCGGCTCTATCAGGTCGAGAACGAACTCACCGCGCGCCTGGAGCAGGCGGCGAAAAAGGAGATTTCCTACGCCGAGTTCCTCGACGAACTGCTTGCGCTGGAGGTTGGCTCGAAGGCCCAGAAGCATCATCAGATGCGCATCGCGATGGCGCGTTTCCCGTTCCAGAAGACCCTGGAAAGCTTCGACTTCAAGTTCCAGCCTTCGATCGATCCCAAGCAGATCCGGGAACTGGCGACGGCCGCTACATGGAGAGCGGCGATAACGTCTTGTTGCTCGGTCCACCCGGCGTGGGCAAGAGCCATCTGGCCGTGGCGCTCGGCATGAAGGCCTGCGAGCAAGGCGTGCGCACTTTGTTCATCAGTGCGACCGCGCTGATCGCCACGCTCGGCAAGGCCTTGGCCGAAGGCCGGCTGGAGGAACGGCTGAAGATCCTCAGTCAGCCTCAGCTTCTAATAATCGACGAGATTGGCTATCTGCCGATCGACCGCCAGGGCGCCAACCTGTTCTTCCAGTTGGTCTCGCGCCGTTACGAGCGCGGCTCGATCATCATCACCAGCAACCAGAGTCTCGGTGCCTGGGGTGAGGTGTTCGGCGACCCCGTGATCGCCAGCGCCATCCTCGACCGCCTGCTCCATCATTCGATCACGATCAACATCAAAGGCGAAAGCTTCAGACTCAAGGAGAAGCTCAAGGCCGGACTGCTCAAACCTAAACTCGACAGCCTCGCGGACGCATGAACGCGGTGGCTGCTATATGGAGCGGCGAGGGGGCGACCCCCTCGCGCTCCCCCAACAGAACTAAACCCGGTGGGGGAGTTTCAAATGATAAATGTGGGTGACTTTCGGATGATTATTGACAGCCGCGAAAGTGACTTCGACCATCAATCGAGCGGAGGTATCGCTCCTCTCACGTAGCGTGACCCCCAGCGATATCGCAGTTAACCTCGGATCAGCGCTAGAACAGCCAAGAACTCGAGCTCCGCGAGAACGTATCCGAGCATGCTAAGCTGCTTCAGAGCCTGAATTTCTCGCGGCGTGATGTGATATCTAACATGCAGCTCCCGAGCGTTTACAAAACGCTTCCATGCTTTGACTGGATCCTTCACGTGGGCGGCTTGGTCGGTGCCGCTCAACAGCGATTTAGCTTCGGGCTGCGCGAGTAGAAATAGTTGAGATCTGTCGAACTCTAGAACGTCGGCAAGGCGTTTGATCAATGCAAGAGACGGTCTACGCCGCCCCTTCTCGAGGTAAGCAATGTGACTTCCTTCTACGCCCAATCTCTGGGCCAATTGGCGCTGTGTCAGATTCAGCATCTGACGCCGGTGCCTTACCATTTCGCCAAAGGCCCTCTGTGACTTCATGGGATGTATTGGTTTAATCACCGCGTTGCCGCTCGAGGAGTTCCTCCCATGCGACTTTGAATCGTGTTGTCCAGGGTGTCAGAGTACTTTGTGCAGCGCCACGTTGGCGGTTGTCTACTCAGAAACCGCGAGAACAGGCGTAGATTCAGCGATTCCTCCGGCGGCTAGAGGAGTTCGACGCCAAAAGGAATGGTCGGGTTTGTGCTGACCTATGCCTGTATAAGCCGTAGCTTCTGCTTTTCACTCGATGTTTCCATGGTAATATAGATGAATATAGAGAAATATAGATTATATTAGAAGATATGACAAGGGGAGAATGCCGAAGTGAGAGACGGCATGCCTTTAGCGGCGCGAGCCGGTCGTCGCTACCACGTTGCGACTGAAAGCCGCGATTTCAAGGTGGGGTAGGCTTGAAAGGAACCTCTGTCAAAGGCGCGAACGGCATCATGAACCCGCGCTACCCGCCATCAGGCAAAGCTGATCAGATGGGCGACAACGCTAATTTGTCGGGCAGATTCACAAAGCAGCAACATTGGAAAGAAGCGCTGGATGTTACGACAGTGCAGACGGCGTCGCTCTATTAGCAATATCCATAGGCTACTGGGTTCGGCATCGGCAGTACGCGTGGTGGCGAAAAACAAGGAACGAACCATTAAACGAATTGAGTGCTATCAAGTCGTGCGGCAGACTGTCGGACTTTCAGGCAGCGGTGATTGAGTGGCTTATCGAGTTCCGCGAAACCTGCCCGAACGAGCCCGTGCCTGAGGGACCCCCTTGGCGTCTATCGGGAGCCATTTCCTCATCGATCGCAGTATAATCGCTGAGGAGCAAAGACCTCGCGGGTGGGGTTGGGCGACGCCAACTCGCTTAGTGACCCCCGCTTGCACGCCGTTGCCTGCAGGGGGGATGGGCCGACGGACTCACCCGCTAGTTTTGCGCAGGCTTCTCCATCGCGGGATATTCAGGCGCAGTCTCAAGCATTTTGTGGCTGATCAATCCGGTGACCCCACCATCGTCAAGATCGCGCAGCCGAAAGAACGGTGCCTCGCCCTGTAAGCCGCTCTTAACGCTCATGATCGAGTGACGCCGTCCCCGGAACAGAACAGCGGTTCCCGGCAGTAGTCTAATAGCCGTAGACCTATCCATCGATGACCCTCCGCTCCTAAGAGCGTCCTTTTCAGCCAATTCAAGAATGTATAAACCGAGCTTACAGTATATAGCCTTAGATTGTCAAGACCGGTCTATTTCTATCCAAACTAGGCAAATGAAACGAAATAAACATTCTGGCACGGACAGTGACGGTCCAGCCTCCCAAAGCCGAATAATAGGACGGTCAGAGACGCGCGGCGGCTACCTGCACGAATGAAAAAAGGCCGGCAAGTCTTCCCACTTCAGTGTAATCCTCTGCCTGCCAAGAAGTCCGAAGACGGCGAAAAGCCTAGTTTTTGGGATCCATCGAAGGTTTCGCCGGCGTCGGTAGTTCCAAAGCGAGCTGCTACCGGTCAGGTGAGATTGCGGTTTTGAGCAGAGACAGCACCCGCCGGAACAAAATGGCACCCCGCCCACAGGTTATGAAACCCGTCTGACTTTGAGGATTCGGTCCGATGATCAAATTTTGAGAAGAGACAGATAGTTTTGCGGAGCACAAACGCCCTTACCCAAACCTTGAGTCCTGAGATTAGTGTTGCGATGCGGCATCGCAACGATAAGTTGCATAATTATGACAGAAGATGCTCATGCCCACTTTAAATCATTCAAGAATATCTGTGGCATGTTTACTGCTATTTGGTGTTCCAGGAAGAATGTGAGGGTGAAGTCACCCCAGTGGAAACAGGACTGACCATGGAAACTACTTCGTTTCAGGGCGGATCGCCCGTGCCGAGTAACCCGTCGCCACACGCCCACAGCCTCAGGCAGGACTACGAACGGTGGAAAATCAGCTAGCCTCGATAGATTTGCTTTGACAACCGCCAGTTACTTGTCTGGAGAAGTCCGAAATGTCATCGAAAGGTAGGATACTCCATAAGTTGACGCTTCGCCGGTGGATTCTAGCGATCATCATTCTGTGCACGAGTGTTTGGTGCGCGCCGGTCGAGACTCTCGCGCAGGAGGCAGCTCCCGCCGCGTTGAATAATACTGCGCACTCGACATTGTGGTCATTCGAAGGTCCTGGAAATAACGCTCCAGATCCCGTGATCGGTATGGCGGATCGCGGAGAGACCCCGTACTTCAGTTTGCTTCGGATCGCTGAAGACCAAACAACGAATCCGTCAACAGGAAATACGATAACGCGCCGGGGCGGCCCGGCTGACTCGAATCGCAACGACAAAATCGAGTTCGGTCCGCTACCATTGTCGAGCTTCCTTGATCCGACCGTTGGGGTCGCGAGTCACTCGAATTTTCTAGCGGAATCTACAAGCGAGCGGCAGTCTGTTCCGAGATCATTGGCGCCTAGATCCTTTGTGTATGGATATCAGGCGAACTGCCTTCCGCCGAAACGACGGTTGAGAAATAACGAATCTTTCACCCACAAGGGCGCACAGGCACCTCGTCCGCTTTTTGAACTCGAGTTCGGCAGCTGGCGCCTCCCGGTAATGCTCTCTGGCGCCGCAGTTTCACAATAGCTCGCCAAACTCTTGGTGACCATCAATGCCACGACTCGGTGTAGGGCTACGCCTGCTGATCGCTGCTATAGCGCTGACAATACTCTTACCTTGCCGCGCTTCGAGTTGGGCTGCCAGCTCGAAAGGAGAGATATGCAACGTCGATGCTGATTTTGCGCTTCGCCTCGGGGACTATACCGCAGCGATAACACTGCATAGTAAAGTTCTGCGCGCGCACAACGACAATGCGCTTGCGCATTATCATTTGGGTTTTGCTTACGGTATGAAGGGACGTAAGGCAGATGAGATCAACGAATATCTAGCAGCGGCAAGGCTCGGCCTCGTTCAGTGGGATTTGTTTTTGAACCTGGGAGTCGCATACCTGGATCAGAACGACAGGAAGGCGATCAAAACGCTACAAATTGCTGTCTTGCTCGGACCGAATCATCCCGAAACGCATTTCAATCTCGCGATCGCCTATGAAAGAAGTAACAGGTTACGTGAAGCACTACAGGAAATAATCGTTTCGCTGCACCTGGCGCCAAAAAATCCTGATGCACAGAATACGAAAGGGATCATATGCGCCGAGATGGGAAACCTCGCGTGCGCCCGCGACGAATGGGCGAACATCGTGCAAGTCACGCCCAGCTATGCACCCGCTCGGGTCAATCTGGCGATTCTGAGCGACTCACAGGCGGTTTCGACTTCTGGCACGCTCTGCGGCGACGGATCCCCATTCGCACGCTGACGATGCGGATCGATGTCGTCTTTCATTGACGTCACTCACCCTTTCGAGCAAAGGCCATGGAGGCGCATCTCATCAACATCTACCGTCCGCTCCCTAGTGGTTTCCACATTGACATGCTGAAGCAAAACTCGGAACACGAGTAATGCGGAGCGCGGGCGGGGTCTCAACGAGCTTCTCGCGACTAGCAAGGAGAAACAAAATCGAAAACCACGTGAATAGGGGGACGATAGATCAGTCGTCTGGCGAAACTAACACGCGTTAGCTATAAGGTTTGAAAGTCAGGATTGGTCCTCTTCGAGATGACCCTACAAATTCTTCGCCGACACCTGTGCGGGCGCCCTCGAATATCCTGTACCGCCTTTTCCGCTTCCTCTGACTGGATGCAGATACTCCTGTGCGGCCGCTATGAACGGCGGGGCCTTGTCGCTACCGAAGACCTCGTTCGGGATGAGGGGTTCAATAGCCTTGCTAGTGAGAGGCGCGATGTTCGGATTTCCTGCCCAAGCTCCTGCTCCTTCCACGATCCCGGCTGAAAGTCACGGGCGAGCCTTGAGGCTGAAAACCTCTCTCTGCGTCAGCAGGTGATTGTTTTAAGCAAGTCCCGCTCGCGAGTGCGGCTCCGGAACATCGATCGGCTGGTGTTCGTTTGGTGCGCCGATGGACCTGCTCGACTATTCGATTCTCGTGAGCCTCGCACGAAAACATCCGCGTCGACTTCATGCCGTGATATTCCAACAAGGCGCTGTAGGGCTTGGGTGAGGAGCCCATGCGCCGCTCAGCGGCAGTTCGTGTTGGTGCGGAAAGGTTGTCGTAACGCAATACCTCAACCACTCCGCCCAACTGCCACAGCGCCCCCCGCACACCGAGCGCGAGCACCTCAAAGCTCTCGCTCAGAGCCACCGTCGGCCAGCGGTAGCCGCTGAAGCTCAGCGCCGGTTCGAAGAGGAGATGATGAGCGAACGGCGCACCGCCGGCCGTGGCGTCGAGTTCATCGCAGTTTGAAGTCGTAGGCCGCTTCGGCGGATGTTCTTGTGATGGACTAGCAGGAATCACCTGCGCGCGGTTAAAGCGTTCTGGGCAGCGTTAAACAGTGGGCGAGTGTATCTCACCCCACGGAGGCCAGTGCGCCTCATCAAAAGATCTGGGCGAGGACAATGGCGCAACCAAGAAGAAACAGGGCCGCTAAACCATACCAGACTAGTCGCCTCCCGCCTTCGTGGTGATCGCGGACGAACAGGTAGACGAAAAGTAGAGCGAGCGCCAGGACCGTCATCAGCAGCTCTGACGGCGGAAATTCGCGCCAGATTTCCCCAAGAGACCAGGATCGTAAGGTCTGCCAGACGTGCGGCCAGCGTTCCTGCAATAGACTACCCTTACCGATTTGATACTCGAAACGAAGCCGGCAATCTACGCCGCCGATCATCCATTGTCACCAGCGGCAGCGGCTGGGTGCAATGCGTGCATTAACTGGCCCGGATTGCTATCGCGGATGGCGACTAATCGCAGCGGCAGCTCTTAGCGCGATTCTACGACCACCAAAGCACAGCATCGCGGGCGCGCGCCGCCGGTGCGGAAGGGATTCCACTCGGCCGAGACATCGTCCCCTAACCGGCATTACAGTTTGACGTGCCGTGGGGCTGTCAACCTGCCATCTGATCTGTTACCACCCTGAAGACCGTTTGCCCCCGCCGGCGTGGCGCGCATCGCGAGGCTGTCCGCACAGGCGCGCATTCCGGCAAAAGAGATTAATCAGCAAAAGAGGATCATTAGATGGACAGCCTTCCGAAGATCGCCAAATCCGAGGACCTCGCGATGGTCTGTCATCAGGTTGCCGAGCGCGCGGCCAGGATTCTGAGCGATTTCGCGAAGCGGTGTCCGCAACCGGGCGCGGCCAGCGACGAGCTTGGCATCGCCAAGGCCTACATGGACCTTTACGCGCGCATGCTCGCCGACCCGATGGCGCTCGGCACGCATGCGATGAACATGTGGCTCGACTATGCGCAGTTGTGGCAATCGAACTGGATGAAGATGCTCGGCCAGGAGGTGACGCCGGTCGCCATGCCGGATCCGGGCGACGCGCGTTTCAAGGACGACGCGTGGGCGAACAATTTCCTGTTCGACTTCATCAAGCAGTCCTACCTGATCGCCTCGCGGCACATGCAGCACGCGGTCTCCGACGTCGACGGGCTGTCTGACGAATCGCAAAAGAAGGTGGCGTTCTTCACTCGGATGTACGCCGAGGCGCTTTCGCCGTCGAACTTCGTGATGACCAATCCGCAGGTGCTGCGCGAAACCTTGTCGACCGGCGGCGAGAACCTGCTCCGGGGACTCAACAACCTGCTCGGCGACATCGAGAAGGGCGAAGGTCAGCTGCACATCAGCATGACCGATGAGAAGGCCTTCGAGCTCGGCAAGAACGTCGCCACCACGCCGGGCAAAGTGGTGTTCCAGACCGAGCTCATGCAGCTCCTGCAGTATCAGCCGTCGACGCCCGAGGTCTACCGGCGTCCGCTACTGATTATCCCGCCCTGGATCAACAAGTACTACATTCTCGATCTGCGGGAGAAGAACAGTTTCATCAAGTGGGCGGTGGACCGGGGCCACACGGTGTTCGTGGTCTCCTGGGTGAACCCCGGCCGCAGCCTTGCCGCCAAGGGCTTCGACGACTACATGATGGAAGGATCGATCGCCGCGCTCGAGGCCGTCGTGCACGCCACCGGCGAGTCCAAGGTTAACGTCATTGGCTATTGCCTGGGCGGCACGCTGCTCGGCGCCACGCTCGCGTATCTCGCGGCCAAGGGACAGGAGCAAGTCGCTTGCGCCACCTTCTTCGTCAGCCTGCTGGATTTCTCGCAACCGGGCGAGTTGGGCGTGTTCGTTGACGAGGAGCAGGTCGCCAATCTCGAAAAGAAGATGAACGAGCGTGGCTATCTCGAAGGCTCGGAGATGGCCTCCACCTTCAACCTGCTGCGCGCCAACGACCTGGTATGGTCGTTCGTGATCAACAATTACCTGATGGGCAAGGATCCGTTCCCGTTTGACTTGCTCTACTGGAACTCGGACTCGACGCGGATGCCGGCCAGGATGCACAGCTTCTACCTGCGCAACATGTATATAAAGAATCTGCTGGTAGTGCCGGGCGGGATCGAGCTCGACGGCGTACCGATCGATTTGGGCAAGGTGAAGCTGCCAGCTTATTTCATCTCAACCGTCGAGGATCACATCGCGCCGTGGAAGACGACCTACAAAGGCGCACAGCACCTTGGCGGGCCGATGCGCTTCGTGCTCGGCGGCTCCGGCCACGTCGCCGGTATCATCAACCCGCCGGCGGCGAACAAGTATCACTACTGGACCAACGAGGCGCTCCCGCCGACGCCCGAGCAGTGGCTCGAAGGTGCGGAGCAGCATCAGGGCTCGTGGTGGAACGACTGGCAGGCGTGGATCGAGCGGCAAAACGCCGGAGAAAAAGTGCCGGCACGAGTACCCGGAGACCACGAATTGAAGGTTATCGAGGATGCGCCGGGCAGCTACGCGATGCTTCGTTTGGGAGCGAAGCCTCGCGAATAGAAGGCCGTGCGCGGTTTGATAATGGATAGTGTCGAAGAATTCGAAGCTGCTCTCGAACCGATTAGCGCCGCGGCCGGCCGCGACGCGATCGCAGAATGCTGGATGGTGAAGGTGGCGGCCAATCGTCCGCCATGGACGCCGAGCGGTATCGAGTTGTCCGCGGGCGATCGAATAAGTGTGTTTTCCGCCGGACGCGCCAGCATCGTTCGCGAGCCGAACGTCTGGGTCGGCTCTCATTTTTCGCTGTGGATGCGAATCGGAGCGGAGGGCGAGATTTTCCGCGCCCCCGGCCACTCGCACACCTTCACCGTCGGGGCGGGCGGCCAACTCTATCTGAGCAGCCTTTTCCCGGGCGATTGGGCCGACCGGCACGGAACGCTTGCGACCAACCCCCGGGCTTACGAGCGCGTGGCGGGAACGCTTGCGGTCCTGGTCGTGCGATGGCGAATCGACCCGCGCGCCGGACTCGATCGGCTGGCGCGGGACGGCTCAGCCGGCGCGGCTATTGTGCGCGCGGAGGCTGATCGGCTGAAAAATCCCGTGACCACGCCGGCGGGATGGCACTACCTATGGTCGATCGGCGACAGCGGCATATTCGATTCGGGTCAGAGCGCCGCGCCTGAACCGATCATACGATGCCGCATGCGTGACGACGCGGCCATCCTGCAGCGTCCTGTACATCTGAAGTTCGATTCAGCCGTGAAGCTCCGATGGTCGTGGAAGATCGACGCGCTGCCCTCCGCGCGATCCGAGGACGCCGTGGCAAGTCACAACTATCTGAGCGTCGCGGTCGAATTCGACAATGGGCAGGACCTCACTTACCTGTGGAGCGCCGCGATGTCGCCTGAGAGCAGTTTTCGCTGCCCCATTCCGCGATGGAACGGGCGCGAGACCCATCTGGTCGTGCGATCGGGGATGGAACGGCTTGGAGAATGGGTCAGCGAAGAACGCAATGTATGGAACGACTACAGCCGGGCGATCGGAACTCCGCCTGCGGCTATCGTCGCGGTATGGCTAATCGGCGTAAGCATCTTCGCGCACACGACTGCGTATTGCGAATATTCGGCGCTCGAGCTGCGTACGGATGGTCACGCGATCCCGTTGATCTGAGTCCTCTGGAAACCGGACCTGCCGGAATGTTTCTTATGTGCCGCATTCGGTCGATGGAGTCAGATTGCGTAAATAGCTAAAATTCCAGGCCTGAAGGCGAGATTGGACCGTTCACGAACGGCCCCTACAGGTGAGGTGTTCCGTTGTAGAGGCCGCTCGTGAGCGGCCCTGTCTGCGGAGGAAGTTCATGGAATTCGTCGATCTCTCAAATAGCCGTTCGTTCGCGAGCGGGTTTCCGCACGACTTCTTCACCTGGTTGCGCCGGCACGAGCCGGTGTGGTGGCACGAGCCGACTCAATACACCCCTAACGGCATCGGTTTCTGGGTCGTCAGCCGTTATGACGACGTGGTGACGGTTTTCAAGGACGCGGAAACCTACTCGTCGGAGCTCGGCGGGACACAAATCTACGACGGCAAAGGCATGGGCTATCAGTTGAATCAGACTGACGACCCCAAGCATCGCCGGCTGCGCGCATTAGTGAACAAGGGCTTTACACCGCGGATGATCGGACTGTTGGAGGACGAGCTACGGAGACGCACCCGGCGCATCCTGGACAACGTGCCGTTGGCGGAGACCTTCAACTTCGTTCCAGCCGTGGCCCGGGAACTTCCGCTCCAGGCAATCTGCAGTGTTCTCGGAGTGCCGCAGGAGGACCGGGCGGAGATAATCGAAATTGTCGATCTCGCAGTCGGTGCGGGCGACGGCACCGTGATGTCGCCGCAGTACCTGAAACGCCTCAGCGCCTATGCCGACACGGTGGTCGAGCGCAAGCGTGCCGAGCCGGCCAACGATATATTATCGGTCATTGTGCACGCGCAATTGGACGACGGCTCGCCGCAGCTCAGCAACCAGGAACTGCGCGCTTTCTTCAACCTGCTCTTTCCGGCGGGAGCCGAAACCACTCGCGGGTCGATAGCCGGAGGACTGCTGGCTTTGATCGAGAACCCCGGCGAGCTCGAACGGTTGCGCAGCGATCGGGACATCATGAAGACGGCGATCGAAGAGATCGTGCGATGGACCTCGCCGTCGGTCTACAAGCGGCGCACCGCGGCCCACGACACCGAGCTTGGAGGCCGTCCAATTCGCGCGGGTCAAAAAGTAACGGTCTGGGAAATGTCAGCCAACCGCGACGAGGACGTGTTCGAAAATCCTTTTCGCTTCGACGTCGGACGCGATCCGAATTATCACGTCGGCTTTGGGCTTGGCACTCATTTCTGTCTGGGCGCGAACCTCGCACGGCTCGAAATCCGCGTGATGTTCGAGGAACTCCTCGAGCGCTTCGAACGCTTTGAAGTAACGGGATCGCTCGCGTGGACGAACAACAACCGGCTTCTCAGTCTGACCGAGCTACCGGTCCGCGCGTTCGCAAATCAAAAGTTATAAGCACGCACGACGTTGCCGCTATCTTCACGATCCGCAGTTTTTCCTCGAGTGCTCGCAATAACTATTCTAGCGTGACTTCAAAACTTGTTACGGGGACTCTAAAACTTGCACCTCCAACGCTTGCGCGAGTTTCGCCGCGAACGGGCGCGCATGTTCACGCGATTTGAAGCAGGCGAAGTAGCGGGACGGTATAGACACCATCTTTCCGCCGGCCACCTCCAGGACGACCTCGGAGTCGCCCGGCTCGCCACCGACCGACTCGACGATTCGGACGGCTCGAACGGTCCCCGCAGCGCATAGTTCCCGTTCGCCATAGCTGACACGCCCGCCGGTTTCGATGCTGAGCGGAGTGCGGCGGGTGCGCCAGGCGAGAATCGCCCAGCTTGCGGACAGACCCGCGACGACAAGGAAAATCGCGCCGAAGTTCGCGGAGGCTCTGCCCGTCCGCCGAAAAAATATCGTTGAGAGGTAAACCATAAACGCACTGCCCGCGCCGAATGCGCCGATCATCAAGCCGGCGAACAATGGAGACGGGACGAACACCCATCGGTCGGCCTCTCGCTTGACCACGTACAGTGTCCAGTTCAGATTTTCCATCGGGCAACCCAATCGAGCATCCTTACTAGTGCCAAACCCTACAAGCGATCTGCGAAAAATCAAGCTTCAACGTAATAACGCGGTGATAATCTGGCGGCGTTGGTCGAGGAACTCGACCGCAGTTCGTTCCCGCGATCGAGAACGATTTCCGGCCCGTCGCCGGATTGGTATCGGCCCGAAAACTCGACGGGCGAACGGATTGGCTGACCTCTCGCGCTAAACGTCCCCAGGTTCGCTTTGAGTCCGGCAAAGGAGTAAGCCCTGCTTAGCATCGCAGCGACGTAAGGAACCTCTGGAGGAACCCACGATGAAAACTGAATGCTTCGTCACGTTGCCGGGACAGGAACCAGTATGGAACATGGCGCCCGGCAGAACGGCAGCACTCAAGTTACAGAACGAACAGACCGGGCAAAGTGTCATGGCGTTCGAGGAGATAACTCCGGCCGGCGCCGAAACACCGCTCCACCTCCATCACAACAGCGATGAGGTGATGTACGTTTTGAGCGGACAGTACACCTTCAAAGTGGGCGATCATTTCAGTTCCGGCGGGCCGGGTACCTGCGTATTCATGCCACGCGGCATACCACACGCTTGGAAGAACAGCGGAGCCGAAACGGGGCGGGCGTTCTTCATATACACACCCGGCGAGGCGGGCAAAGTGTTCGAGGAGTCAGTGCGTTTACAGCGCCCTGCGCCGGCTTCGACGACAGTTGACCCGGAGGTCGCCGAGCTTTTCCGCCGTTACGGTTGGGAAATCGTTGGGCCTCCACCGTTCTGAGTCAAACTCCACCGAAAGACTCTCTGCGCTTGGCAGCTGTTGGGTTGACGGTCGATCCTTGAAGTCAGTCAGGAAGGAGATGATTTGGAATCCGCGCCCTCCCTCCTGAGGTCGATCCTCGACAGCGGCAGTTCTCTGACGCGTTTGCCGGTCGCCGCGTAAATGGCATTGCAGAGCGCCGCGATGAAAGGCGGGACGCCCGGCTCTCCGACACCTCCGGGCGGAGCGCTGGACTCGACAATATGGACATTGGTCTGAAACGGCGCTTCATTAATCCGTGCGACCGGATAGTCGAAAAAGTTGGACTGGTCGATCACACCATTGGTGGCGGTTATCTCGCCGCTGCGCGCGACACTGGTTCCAAATACAGCGGCGCCCTCGAACTGCGTCCGCACCAACATCGGATCGACCACGAGTCCGGCATCGACCGCCATGTCGACGCGTGGAATTCGCAGTTCTCCCTTCGCGTTCACTTCGACCTGCACCACCGTCGCCACGTACGTCACGAAGCTGCGATGCACGGCGATACCCCAGCCGGTTCCGTCGCCTGGCTTGCGTTTTGCCCATCCGGATTTTTCCGCTGCTAGCTCCAGGACTCGCCGCAGACGGCCGGTGTCGATCGGGTAGCTCTGGTACGCCGCGCCGTAATTCGGATAATCGGCGCCATTGAGGTCGAGAATTCGTGGCGGTCCGATCAAGTCCAGCAGATAGTCGAAAGGATCGCGCCCGGCAAGATGGGCGAGTTCATCGGCGAAACACTGCACTGCGAACGCATGATAGATGTTGGCGACTGAGCGCAGCCAGCCGATGCGCACGTGGGCTTTTGCCGGACCGTTTTCAACGCGGAGATTGGGTATGTCGAATGGTATATCAGTCCAGCCCTGTCCCAGATGCCCGGGGTCGCCATAGACGGCACCGACCTTGAATATCGATGGAATCGGGGGAAAGGTTGATCGTTGCAGCCATGCTGTAGGCTTGCCGTCCTTGCCCACGGCCGCCTTCATATACATTGCCGAGGTGGAGTTGTAGTAATCGAACTTGATATCATCCTCACGCGACCACGTGACCTTCACCGGTCGCCCGACCGCTTTCGACAAGTAGGCTGCTTCCACCGAGAAATCCGCCATCGACTTTCTTCCGAACCCGCCGCCGAGCACGGTGACGTGGCAGGTCACGTTCTCCACCGGGATATCCAGTTCACTGGCTATTGCGCTCTGCACAGTCTGCGGATCCTGGGTAGGCGCCCACACCGTCACCTTGCCGTCGTGAAAGTCCGCGACCGCGACCGGGGGTTCCATCGACGCGTGTGCGAGCAGCGGCACGTAGTAGTCAGCTTCGACAATCTTGCCGTGCTTCGCAAACTCCGCCTCGACGTCACCGGCATTGCGAATGACTTTGCAGGGCTTGCGGGAAGTTGCTTTCAATTCATCATGGTATTTCGCCGAATCGTAGGTCGTGTTGGGACCATTGTCCCAGACCACCTTCAGCTTTTGACGGCCTTGAAGCGCCGCCCACGTGTTATCCGCTATCACCGCGATTCCACCCAGCGCCTGCATTGCGCACGGCGGATCGAACGGTGGGATGGCCACGGTCTGATGAACGCCTCGGACGCGCAATGTTTCCTTTTCGTCGTACGACTTGACCTTGCCGCCGAAGACCGGTGGCCGCTCCACCGAAGCGAACAACATCCCGTCCACGCGTTGATCGATCCCGAAGACCGGCTGCCCCGTACACAGCGCGGCGAGGTTGTACCTGGGAGTGTCCTTGCCGATGTAGCGCCACGCGCTCTTGGGCTTGAAGCGCAATTTCGCCTGGTCCGGCACCGGAAGTTTCGACGCCGCTGCGGCGAGCTGTCCATAGGTCGCCTTTCGCCCGGATGCGCGATGAATCACCGTGCCAAGCTCGGCCTCACAAGCGGCGGCGGGCACGTTCCATTGTGCGGCCGCGGCCTGAATCAGCATGTATCGAGCGGCCGCGCCGCAACCGCGCATCACGTCGAAGAAGCTGCGCACCGAATGCGATCCATCAGTGTCCTGGTCGCCGTAGCGCTTGTCGGCATCCGCCTGCTGTATCTTGACCTTGGTCCAGTCCGCGTCGAGTTCATCAGCCAGGACCAGGGGCAACGCGGTGCTGATGCCGGTGCCCATTTCGGAACGCGCCGCAACGATCGAAACCGTCTCGTCGGATTGGATAGCAACGAACACGTTTGGCCGCAGCACCGCATCCTTGGCGCTCGCGCCGGGCGCGGAGGTTTGCGCCCGGAGAATTTCGGGGACAAGCGACGCACTGAGCACCAACGCGCCGGTTGAGAATACCGCTTTGACGAACTCGCGCCGGCTGACATTCGCGATTGCGTTCATGTGCTCTTCCTCCGCCGCCGCCTTGATCGCGGCGCGAATTTTTTGATACGTGCCGCATCGGCAGATGTTTCCCGCCATCGCCTTGTCGATGTCCGCGTCGTTGGGCTTGTGGTTATTCTTGAGCAGCGCCGCAGCCTGCATCATCTGGCCGGACTGGCAGTAACCGCACTGAGGAACGTTGAGCTGCATCCACGCCTTTTGGACTGGATGGAGGCCGCCGCGCCCGAGCCCCTCGATGGTTGTAATTTCACTCCCGGCCGCACTACTCATCGCGGTCACGCAAGACCGAATCGCCTTGCCGCCCTGGTTTACCGTGCAAGCCCCGCAAAGACCTACGCCGCAGCCAAATTTGGTCCCCCTCAACCCCAACTCGTCGCGCAGATACCAAAGCAGGGGCATTTGCGGATCACCATCGAAGGACTGCTCAACACCGTTGACTCTGAGCCGAATCATAGGATTGCCTCGAATGTATTGCGCGGGAACAAGCCCTCGCGTTCCCGACGATGGCCGTCAAAACGCGGCCGTTTTATGAGTTGAGTCCCTTGATATATTGAGTCAGATCCTTCACCTGGCTGCTGCTCATGTTGGGATGCGGTGGCATCCCTGGCGACAGTCCAACCGCCGGACCACCCTGGGTAATCACGGATTCGATCCAACTATCGGTTTTACCTTTCAGGGTGGCCGAAAATGGCGCCGGCGGGGGCACCATAACCTGGCCGGCGGGGCCGTCACCCTTACCCTTCGGCCCATGGCATTCGGCGCACTGTTGCGCGTATACACTCGTCGCGCTCTGCGCGCTCGCGGTCTCCGGCCCAGCCGCGATCGCCACCGCCATCGCCAGAAACAACAGTTTCCCCAAGTTTGCCGCGACTTTCTTTGCCATTGTGCGTCTCCTCGAGATTTGCCCGAAAAGGCTCGCATTCATGGCGTGAAAAGCCGCCTCACAATTGGGCGACCTTTTCCGCGCACTTCAATTCGGATAGTTCCGGCAGCCCAAATACCCAGACCGCCGCATCACGTTCATCCGTATCTCTCCTATGGCGTTCCGGTCCGATTTGGTCCTCACTCCTGTTGTGCGGTCATTTTTCACATCAGATGGGAGCTTTCTTCACGCCAATGAATTGCAATCAACTCGATGCAACCAAGGGCTGGTCGCATCGCGTCTGCTCGTTGCAGAATTGTTGAATGGTAATGCCGAAATTTATTCGCCGAAGTTGAACAGGCGGCCTTCAGTCCGACACACTTCGTGCCGGGCATCGGTTCCTCCCCCGACGATGCTGCAAGGCCGCCTGTTCTCCCGCGGCGATGCGAATTACTACCGGCTAGACGCAATCAGAAGCAGTCGCAAACGCGGAGTACAGCGATTCCGTGTCTAACGGCAGCTGCACGATTTCTCACGGACTATTTCTCACGGACTATTCAACGAATAACGCGGAGCCCGTCGCAGCGAAAAAAGGCTCAGCATGAAGACAAAGGTACAAATCATTTTCTACAGCATGTACGGGCACGTCTATCGATTGGCCGAAGCGGTAGCCCAGGGTGCGAAAGAAGTGACGGATGTGGAGACAGGCATTTTCCAGGTTCCCGAGCTTGTTCCCGACGACATCCTCGAGCAGAGCGGCGCAAAGAAAGCGCGCGCGGCATTCGCGCATATTCCGGTGGCGCGAGTGGAGCAGCTTCCCGATGCGGACGCGATCATCTTCGGCACGCCCACACGCTTCGGCAACATGTGCTCCCAGATGCGCAATTTTCTCGATCAATGCGGTGGGCATTGGGTGCGCGGCACTCTGATCAACAAGATCGGCAGTGTGTTCGCCAGCGTTGGCACCCAGCATGGAGGCCACGAAACCACGATCACGAGCTTTCATCTGACCCTGTTTCACCTCGGAATGATCGTGGTGGGCACGCCCTACTCCGAGCCGAGACTCATGAACATGGAAGAGATAACAGGCGGGACTCCTTATGGCGCGACGACGCTCGCAGGCCCGGACGGCCAGAGCCGGCCGGTTAGCGATAATGAGCTCGCGATTGCGCGCTTTCAAGGCCGCCACGTCGCATCAGTCGCGCGACGCTTCAAATCAGGCACTGCGTAACACCTGTTCCGCGGTATGGCCCGCCACTAAGGGGGCGCTAATCGCCGCCCGGTGCAGATGCGTTTTCCGCATGCAAGATGAATCTCGCGACGTCGGAGGTCTGGTCAGCACGCAGCGGACAGCCGTACGCCGTGCGCATCTTGTCGACCTCCTTCTTCCAGCTTTCGAGCGTCAACGGCGGCTGGGTATCAATCATGCCTTTCGAATGACAAAGGAGGCAGTACTCATTGACAATTGTCACCTCTTCGCCGTTTCCTGCGAAGGTCTTGTTGCCAAAGGGCAGCGTGATCTTTTGAGAGGTTAGATCGAGCGTGCGATGTCGGATTGGCGTCCCGGCACTTTGCCCGAGTGCAGTGGCATCTGTGAACGGCGCAATCAGTCCAATCACGAGGGTGATCAGGACCATGCTCTTTCGGGTTTGTGACATTGGCCGTTCCTCTATGCGGTGTAAACCGTGACCTGTTCGATCACGTTGCGCATATAACCACCTGGGTTCCAGTTGGAAGTCGCGGGCTGCGACAGGCTATTACTATTGGTCGCGTTCGCCATCAGCTTGTGAGTGCCGGGCTTTGTGGGCACGAAGCTGGTCTGCCAACGGCGAAAGCTGTAGCGTCCGTAATCCTTGCCCAGGGTCGCGTTCTGCCAGGTTGTACCTCCATCACTGGAGAAGGCGACGCTCTTGACCCCGGTGTCGCCGCCAAAGGCGATGCCGCGCACTTCGACCGGCACGCCGCGGCGCACCGTCGCGTTGTCGCGCAGATTGGTGATGAATGAACGCAGCACCATTCGATTGATCGGAACCATCTTGACGTCTTTGGCGTCCGGCGCCATGGTGCCGCCCGGCGTATCCGGAATCAGATAAGCGGTGCGCATCCAGAAGTTGTCGTCGGGCTTATCGAGCACCTCGATATGACTGAGCATCTTGACCCAGTACGTCGAATACCAGCCTGGCACGATGAGTCTCAGCGGAAAGCCGTTGATCATCGGGAACTGCGCGCCATTCATCCCGTAGGCCACCATCACCTCCCCATCCATCGCATGCTCGATGGTGAGCGATTTCCTGAAGATTGGGGTTTCAGGCATTTCCCCTGTATCAAGACCGCTGAAGCGCACCTGCACCGCGCCAGGCAACACGCCCGCGCGATCGAGGATTGACTTCAAGGAAACTCCGGTCCACAAAGCATTGCTCATCGCACCATTGCCCCACTCGCCGCCCGGTACGCGCGGCGACATGAAGCCGCGACTGTTGCCTGAACATTGGTTCACCGCGGCAAGCTCGATCTCCGGTTGATGCAAAATTTCGCTGATCGTGAATTCAGCGGGAGTACGCACGTGCCCATCCACTCGCAGGCGGAATGTATCCACATCGATCGAGGTCGGAATTACCGGCAGATGCCACCGCACGAAAAATTGGTCGTTGGGCGTAAACACTCCTTTGTCGAAAACTTCGAACGGAGTCTCGAGCAGCGGCGGGCGCTCCCGCAGCAAGATCATTTCGCTCTTTTGGGGAAAGCGGACTAGATCCCGACGGCCGTTCTCAAACGGCAGCTGTATCAGCTTCGCAGCGAGCGCGGACGGGCTTCCTCCAAAGATTCCGCCGGCGACCACGCCAGCCGCCATTTTCAGGAAGCTGCGACGTGGGAACCGACCCGAGCGGCCAGCCTCGGGCAATCTCGCACTCAACGGTTTATTTCTGTCCACGGCCTGCTCCGCTTGCACAGAGCTATTCGCCGACCTAGCCGCGGCCAGCGATTCGCTACTTGCGGCAGTTCATAAGGCGTGAAAAACGACGGCACCAAGATGGAACCCGATCGTCGCCGGTATAATTTTAAGAGGGACCAAGGTTCTCTCGCCTAATTTTCCTGCCGGCCTAAGGAAATTCCGATGCCACCCGATACCCGGAGCACTTCCCCTCCTCGGCCAGTATCGAAGATTCGGCGACAGAGGCGCCTTGCAGCGCTCAAGCTTTTCATTGGACAGCCTTGAAATACTCATCCCACAATGTGAGAAGTGGCTGCACAATCGAGCGGGTGTGCCGTAGTCGGCGTAGGGTTTAGGGAGACGCGGGTTCTCCAGAAGTTTGCGCACGGCCTGGAGAAATTCAGATGCCGAGTGAGACGTGGAGCGATCGATCCAGTTCGGCTGGTAAGGGCGGCCTTGCGCCAGGCGTCCGTTCTGCGCAAACGGGGGTCTTCCGGAAAGAAGGCGAATTTTGGACTGTCGGCTACGGCGGGAATTCCTTTCGTCTAAAGGACTCCAAGGGCCTCGGGTATCTAGCCCATCTGCTGCGTCATCCCGGCGTCGAATTCCACGTGCTCGATCTGGTGGGCGGAATTGCCAGCCAGCGCGAGGACGACGAAATCGGTAAATCGGCGCAGGGCTTGCCTCGGGGAACTGAAGATCTCGAAAAGGCAGGGATCCATGTCACTAGCCTGGGCGACGCGGGCGAGATGCTCGACGAGCAAGCCAAAGTCGCGTACAGACGGCGGCTTTCCGAGTTGCGCGAAGAGTTGGAGGAAGCCAAGGAGCTGGGAAGGGTCGACCGCGCCGAGCAGGCGGAAGAGGAGATCGACGCACTGACGCGGGAACTCTCGCGCGCCGTGGGACTGGGTGGACGTAATCGGCGGGCGGCGTCGGCTTCGGAACGAGCCCGGCAGAGCATCACCAAGACCATCAAGACGGTGATGGAAAGGATCGGGCAGAGCGATGCCGCGCTGGGGGAAATCTTCTCGCGATACATCAGGACGGGCAACTTCTGCTCCTATCAGCCGGACCCCAATTTTCTGATCGCGTGGGAATTCGCGGCCACGTATTCAGACACAACCATCGAGGCAACAGAGCAGCAGCCAAGCTCCAGTGGCGATCCCGCTCCAGCACGTACCGATCATCGGCAGGCTGCGCCGGTGATGCTGGATGTTTCGCCGTTCTCGCTCGCCGAACGAACCGCATTCGTTGGGCGAGAAACTGAAGGCAGCACGATTCGCGCGGTCATCGATCGTGCGCGAACCGGCCACGGATCGGTCGTCATGCTCTGGGATGGGCCGGGCGTGGGTAAGACGCGCCTGGCGATGGAGATGGCGGAGTACGCGTCGGGCCTCGGCTTCCGATGCTCCGTCGGGCACTGCTACGAAAGAGACGAGCCTCATCCTTATCTCCCGTTCGTCGAGATTATCGAGAGCAATGTGGCGCAGGCGGCGAGCCTGGATGATTACCGTCGACGTTTGGGGGACACAGTGGCTGAACTGGCCCAGATCGCTCCAAGTCTTCGGCGAGTCTTTCCTGATCTTCCGCAACCGCTGGAACTGCCGCCTACGCAGCAGCGCGGCTATCTTTTGCAGAGCGTTTCAGAGGCGCTGGCCCGTGCGGCTCGATTACGTCCGCAGTTACTTGTGCTTGAAGATCTTCATTGGGCCGACGAATCGACGCTGGCGCTTGTGACGTATCTGGCCAATCGCATTGCCCAGCTCCCGGCGGTGATTATCGGGACCTACCGCAGCGGGTATTCGGATACCAATCCGGCATTGGTCCGAACTCTGGAAGAGCTGATTCGGATGGGTGTCCGTCCGCAAAAGCTGGGCGGTCTATCCAAAGACGCCGTCGCGCAGATGTTACATGGGCTAAGCCGGCGCGAGGCTCCGGAGAGTCTGCTGAGCGCCATCTTTGAGGAAAGCCAGGGATATCCATTCTTCGTCGAGGAGGTGTACCGGCATCTGCTCGAGGAGGGAAAAGTGTTTGACGCGGCCGGCCAATTCCGCACGGACATCAAGATCGACGAAATCGACGTTCCGGAAAACGTGCGGTTGATTATCAGCCGCCGCCTGGAGCGGCTGGACGAGAATGAAAAGCGCGCACTTGCGGCCGCAGCGGTTATCGGGCGCAGTTTCAGCTTTCAACTTTTGGCTGCGGTAAGCCAGATCAGTATGGACGAGCTTTTTAATGTCATCGAGAAAGCGCAGCCGATGGGCATAATCGTCCCGAGCGCCGAGGGGCCGGAGCGACCGTTTACCTTCACCCATGAACTTGTCCGTCAGACGCTGCTTGCCGGCATCTCGATCCCACGCCGAGAGCGCCTGCACGCGAGGGTCGCCGAAGCGATCGAGCGGCTCAATCCTGATGCCGCTAAAGAGCGCACCGGCGAGATCATCGATCATCTTCTAAACGCAGGATCGTTCGTTGACCGTCAAAAACTGGCCCGCTGGCTGATATTGGCCGGTAAGAGCGCACTTGGGGCAGCAGCATTTGGAGCAGCGCGACGGAATTTCCAATCTGCCCTGTCGCATCAAGATGCACTTGACCCAAGGCAAAGGGCTGACTTGTTGGCGAGCCTTGCGGTGGCGGAGCGAGGCCTTGATCATTGGGACGTGGCACTTGCTCATCTCCGTGAAGTAGTCGAAATTTACGTCAATCTAGGCGACCGGGAGATGGTCGGGGGAAGCTTTGCCAAGTTGACTGGTGCGCTTATCTCGGTTGGCCGCTTCAAGGAAGCGATCGAAACAGCTCATCGCGGGCTGGCTTGCTTGCAGGCGGATATTAGTGCTCGGCCGTGTACGTCTTCTCGCCGGCCTCGCGCAGGCGCTCGCAGGCACCGGAGCCTATGGGCCGGCCGACGAGGCGCTGCAGGAAGGGTTGAACATTGCATCCCAGCTCTCCGATCCAAAGCTTGGGGCCAGATTGCTTAGTGTTCGGTCGGCAATAAATTTCCTGTACTTTCGGTTGAAAGAGGCCGCCGCAGATGCACTTCGAGTCGAACAACTCGGCGCATCAGAAGTCTCTCCTTGGCAGCGCGCAACAGATCTCCGAATTCTGCAGCAGATACTGGTGTGTCTTGGAAGCATGGAAGAGGCGCTGAGAATCGCGGACGAGCTTGAACCGCTGGCAAGGAAGATCGGGCAATCTTACGAGGTTGCACTCTGCGTGAGCGTGCGCGCGTGGGCTGAATTTGCTAAAGCGCCCGACCTCGCCAAACTCAAAATTGGCCTCGAGCAGGTGCCGAAATCTGACCAATTGTCGTGGTTTGCCTATTGGGAAACTTTCTCCGAGGTACAACTAAGTCTGGTGGATTTCTTCCGCGGAAACTGGGCGACGGCTCTGTTGCATGCCCAAGCTTCATGCCAGCTAGAAGTTGAGAGCGTAGGGAGCTCTACCCGAGGACTGGGGGTCGGAACGCTTTTTCGCCAGATGGCTTATGCTGGCGATCGCGCCGGAGCACTTGGAATCCTTGAAGGAAACCTGGCCTTACTACCTGTTATCGGCCATCAGAACATTAGAGGTTCATGGTGGATGCTCGCGCTGGTGATCGAGGGCCTTGTCGCGCTCGACGAGCAATCGAAAGCTGCGCCGTTTTACCCGCTGGCTCGTGAGTTGATCGGCACTGGAGCGGTAGTTCTTTGGCCGGTCTTGCGCTTCACGCAGACGATCGCGGGTGTCGCCGCGGCAACGGCGCGTCAGTGGGAAGCTGCTGAAGAGCATTTTCAGATCGCGATGCAGCAGGCTGAGTCTTATCCCCATCTCCTCGAACAGGCGGAGATACGCCGCTTCCACGCAATGATGCTAATTGATCGCGCCGCCCCAGGTGATCGCGAAAAAGCGCAAACCCTGCTCGTGAAGCGCTGGAGAGCTACACGCAGATCGGAATGCCCCGCCACATCGAGATGACCCGGGCGCTCCTCAACTAAGCGGCTAGTGCGCCGATCCGCCTGCTCGCGGCTTTCAGCGTGTCGGCGTTCCGCTGTGATCCTTGGAGCTCTTCCTGGGTCATCGCGGGTTCCGGAATCCGGCTGACAATCAAAGGGCGATTTCTTGAGCTTGCCACAGGCCTTGTCAAAAACGAGCTGAGAACGGCGGGGGCTGCTTCTCTCGTGCTCGGATCGCATCGGACTAAAGTCCAATTGCGATCAACCGGCTTTTGCTGAGAACATAACCCGCGAATGCAAAAGTTCAGGCGTTTTGTCCCGTTGAAATATACGTTCTGAAAGGACGGCATGGGTAAACCCATTTTCCGCAGTCGGCGCGAGAATGGTCTTGGGCGCGCTATCCGGTCTTGCGGATCACGCGGGCCGGGGCGCAAGCCCAGCGGCCAACATTGTCGCGGTCATAAGGCAACGGTTTGAAGGAAAAGAGGAACGGCGGATGAAGATGAAGACGTTAGCGATGGTTTACCTTACGGCCGCAGCTCTCCTGCTGTCGGGCTGCGTTTCGCAGCAGAAATACAACGCGCTGGATCAGGAGTACCAGCAGCTCCAACAATCGATGACTTCCGAAGTCGGAGCCCAGAAGATGCAGATCACGCGTCTCCAGAATGCCATCAAGGTAAGTGTCAATGGCGAACTGCTGTTCCCGTCGGGCGGCTGGCAGATGCCGGCTCAGGCGCAGCAGACCATCGCTAAGATGGCTGTGATCCTCGCGCCGCAACAGACGACGAAGATCAACGTGAACGGCTACACCGACAATACGCCGATCGGCCCTGGGCTGATGAGCCAGGGCGTCACGTCCAACCTTATTCTGTCGCAGAAGCGGGCTGATAACGTGATGCAGTACATGATCTCGCAGGGGGTCAACCCGAACCTTGTTTCGGCGCAGGGGTTCGGCGACGCCGATCCGGTCGCGTCTAACGCGACGCCGGAGGGCAAGGCGCAGAACCGGCGCGTGGAGCTTACGCTCGCCAACTCAGGCAGCCAGTAACGTTGCCAGACTGAGCGCGACACGATTGGATGGCGGTCACCACGCCGGTAAATCTCCCGTGGGAACTGAACACCGCCACGCCGCCGGACGTGATTACCGGTTACAAGTGGGAACTCTATAACCTCAATGAAGATGTCACCGAGTACAACGACCTTGCCGACAAGATGCCGGACAAGCTCAAGCAGTTGCAGGAGGTCTTCTACGCCGAGGCGAAGAAATACGACGTGCTCCCGCTCGACAACTCGACCCTCAAACGCTTCCTCACGCAGCGTCCGAGCGCCACAGCGGGACGAACCACATTCACCTATTCAGGCGAATTGAGCGGCGTGCCAGCCGCCGCCGCCCCTAACATCCTGGACAAGGACTACACCATCACCGCCGATGTCGACATTCCCGAGGGCGGCGGCGAAGGCATGATCGTCACCGAGGGCGGTCGCTTCGGTGGCTACGGCTTGTTGCTCTCCAAGGGCGAATTGGGACTCCGCCACGGCAAGGTCGTGTTCCTTTACAATCTGCTCGATCTCAATCGCACGATTTGGGAAGGGCCGGAACTAGGCGCCGGCAAGCACACCATCGTGTTCGACTTCAAGCTCGACGGCCCCGGTCTCGGCAAGGGCGGCACGGGTGTGCTGTCGGTGGACGGCAAGGAAGTGGACAAGAAGCACATGGATCACACCACTCCCATCACGTTCCCCGAAGACGAAGACTTCGACGTCGGGATGGATACCCGCACCGGGGTTGCGCTCATCGAGTATCGCTATGATTGTCCGTTCAAGTTCACGGGTAAGATCGACAAGCTGACCTTCAATCTCGGCCCGGCGCAGTACACGGATCAGGATCGCAAGAACATGCCGGCCATTGAGGACGCGGTCGCCCGCGCGAAAGACTAGCTTGCGGCGGCGCGATGAAGAGCGGGCTTTTTCTTGCGACTGTGGGCGAAGCCGCGACTGGGCGTGGCGTGCTAATTGTTCCGATAGGCCTCTAAAAGACCAATCGGGGAAGGATCTGTGTACCTTACAGGCTCAAAAGGCCCGATCGTAACTTTGTAAATCTCCAGCTCCAGGTTACGTGTTCAAAAGAACAGGTGATGCAATGAAAGTCTTCTCTTTTTTGGTCGGATTGGCTGCGTTGCTTGCTTTCCAACCCTTCAACGCGGCCGCGCAGCAGGAGCGTGCCGCGGATTCGGGATTTTCCTTCGCGGTGTACGGGGATTCCCGGTCGATGATGTACCTGCCGTACAAATCGGACCAGGAGGCGGAGGCTCGCCAAGTGATGGCCGAAGTGTTTGAACTGGTGCTTCCTCCGGACCGCGCGAAGGAACTAGTCAAAAAATATGTCAAGCTAATCTATGACCCGGCCACCCACGAGCTCACGCAAATGGTCATGCCATTTATTACCATGAGCGAAATCACCACCCTGACATTTGACAGAGGCTGGGTCACGAAGGCTTCGGTCGAGGATGTAAAACTCCTTCCTGGCGTGCACCGAACTATGTATGAGATTTCGGGCGGCGAATGGGTCGCCCGCGAGCTCGTGCAAGATGTCATTAGTGGGCGCGCAAAGTTCATTCTCAGTACCGGTGACCTGGTCTGGTCGGGTGCGCAGGGTTCCAAGCCTTCCGAAAACCCTTACTGGAGGCTGGTGAACGACGACTTGAAGCAATTGCCGGCGCCGGATGACCAAATGCGCGCCGCGGGCATGGGAGGTCGCGTGTTTCCCGCCGTCGGCAATCACGAAGTGATGAACGACGCCGACGCGGAAGGCCTGTTGAGTGGCTTTCCATATTTGAAGCCGCTTGGCGTTTCAGACAAAAATCTCATCTACAAGTTTGACTATAACGGTGCACGCTTCATCTTCCTGTGGACCGGCAAGTACAACGAGCACTCGCCCACGGCCTGGGGTGCCACCCGGCCTACCTATGAAGAACAGATGAAACAGTTAGCTGTATGGTTGGATGAGGCCAAGGCCGCGGGCATTCGCAAAGCGTTCATCTCCTTTCACAACCCCGCCTTTTGCCGCTCCGGTTTCGGCGCGGTCCCCGACGCGCAGAATCCCCACAAGCTTCTTGCATCCTATGCCAAGGATCTGGACATCGTAGTCTTCAACGGGCACGTGCACACGACCGAAGTCTACCAAGTGGATGGCGTGAAATATCTGCTACTCGGCGGTGGCGGCGCGGAACAGGATCCGATTCTACCGGGCCGTACGAGCATCAAGGTGCCTGCGGACTATCCGCCAAATCTCTACCAGAAGGGCGATCCCCCCAAGGAGGAGTACAACTACCTACTTGTAGATGTCGCACCGGGCCAGCGCACGAAGTTCACGCTAAATCGCCTTCGGCCAGAGACGGCCAAACCGTTCGAGAGCGTGGAGTTATTTAGCGACGCCAAATGAGGTGTCCCTGCGAAAATTCCATCTGAACCGTAAAGCTGTGTTGAGAAGGGTAACAAACTGCTCTCCACTTGAACCCGGTTGAAATCGGGTCGATCATATTTGCTCTACTCTTCGCGAGCGGGCTGGGCATTGCTATCCGCGCCAGGTTGCCTGAACGTCATCTGACTCCTCAACTAAGCGGCTTGTCCGCCGATCCGCCTGCTCGCGGCTTTCAGCGTGTCAGCGTTCCGCTGTGATCCTTGGAGCTCTTCCTGGGTCATCGCGGGTTCCGGAATCCGGCTGACACTATTGCGGCCTAAATGCCGTTTCCCGCGTTCGGGGCATGGCGGGAACGAAGCCCGGTCGCAATCCTTGGTCGCGAGCCAGCTGCCGCATCACGGAGAACGTTCCCCCATCCCCGGCCACCCAAAAGCACGCGTCTAAGAGGAGATCTCCTCTCTTAAATCGGTTTTAACAGACATTGCGCCCGAGCCCGATCTCCTCAGCTAGGAAGGGCGGGGCGTGGGGTACCGTGCGTGTAATCGGCTCGTTGGTTCGTCGCGCCCGCTCGGCGCCCAGCATCAGACCTTCCTCTTCGCGCTCAGCCGGCGGTTTTGCGACTTCAGTGCGAAGGACATGAACCCTACCAGGACCGCGCCCAATAGCCGAAATCGGGCGCCGCGAGCTGGGCCTGCCCGAAGCCGCCGTTCGCCGTGCTGAGCGCGGTGCGGACGCCGACGTTGCCGAAGCCGACGATGTCCGCTCGCTGGCTCGCTGCGACGCGGGCGAGGAAGCGGGGATTCCGATCGACCCGCCAACCTCCCGCATCGTAGCTGAAATCCTGAAGCACCGGAGACGGCGAATAGTTGAACATTCCGGCCCCTTGGCTCACCGCCACAAAAACCCCGGCGTTGCCGAACCCGACGATGTCGGCCTTTCCGTCGCCCGTCACGTCCGCGATAAGGCGAGGGTGCTTGTCGACGCGCCAACCGGAATCATAGCCGAGATCGGCGATCGCGAGCTTCGTCTGCTGGAAGGTGCCGTCGCCCCAGCCAAGCGCGACGTAGACGCCGGCGTTGCCGAAGCCGACGATGTCGAGCACGCCCGTCCCCGAGAGGTCCGCCAGGAATCGCGGATGCTTGTCGACGCGCCAGCCGCCTGCGTTATAGCCGAAATCCTGGACGACGAGCTGCGGCGTGCCGAACCCGCCATTGCCGTCGCCGAGCGCGACCCAGACGCCATCGTCGAAGAAGCCGATGATGTCCGCGATACCTTTGCCGCGGAGATCGACGACGTAACGCACGTGGCGATCCATGCGCCATCCCTGGTCATAGCAGAAATAAGGGAGGACCGGGACAGGCGTGTAGGCGAACGTGCCGTCGCCGTTGCTGAGCGCGACGTAGACGCCGGCGTCGCCGAAGCCGACGATATCCTTGCGGCCTTTGTTCCGGAGGTCCGCGAGGGCGCGCGGATGCCTGTCGATGCGCCATCCGGAATCGTAGCCGAGATTGGCGACTGCGAACTGCGTGGGGCCGAAGGCGCCGCCGCCCGTTGCGAGCGCGACGTAGACGCCCGCGTCGCCGAAACCGACGACGTCTTTGCGGGCGTCGCCGGTTATGTCGCCGACCAGGCGGACGTGCTTTTCCACCCGCCAGCCGCCGGCGTCGTAGCCGAAATCCGCCGTCGCGAGCCGCGGCCAATCGAAGGTACCGTCGCCCTTGCCGAGCGCGGTCCAGACGCCCTCCACGCCGAAGGCCACAATGTCGGCGATTCCGTCGCCGTCGACGTCCTCGACGAACTGCGGATTGGACGCGATCGGCTCCCACGACAGCTCGACGACGTGACGGTCCGTCGACGTGTAGGCGACGTGCTGCGTGCCGGCGAAATAGTCGAATACATAGCCAACCGGATCGCTGGCGGCGGGCGGCGCGCCGGTCCGCGCGATCAGGTCGTTGTGATTCCAAGCACCGCCGGATATCCGCCACAGCTCGTGGATATGGCCATCGACGCCGAGATAGACCACATGCTCGGTGTTCTGCGCGTCGAAGACGTAACCCGCGGGGTCTCCCGACGCGAGCGGCGCGCCCGTCAGCTGCGTCGGCTTGCCCCAATAATGCCACCCATTGGTCGCCGTGGCCCAGCGGAGCTCGTGGATATTCCCGTCTGTTCCGCGGTAGTAGACGTGCTGCGTGAATTCCGCCTCGAAAGCGTAGCCGGCGGGGGTGCCGACGGCGGGGAGCGGCGCGCCGGTGTTGGTGGTGAGGTTACCCCCGTCATGCCAATTCCCTCCGCTGTCCCGCCAAAGCTCATGAACCGGTCCGGCCCCGGCGCCCGGTGCGACGTAGACGACGTGTTGCGTCGATTGCCCCGCAAAGCCGTAGGAGGCCGGAGCGCTGACACACAAAGGGCCGCCGGCGATGCTCGTGAGATCTCGGGCGTGCCAGCCCTGGACGTCCCACCACAGCTCCTGGACGTGCTGGTCGGTGCCGCGAAAAAAGACCTGCTGCAGCCCTTCCAGCACGAACCCTGAGGGTCCATCGACCGCCTGAACCGTTTCATGCGCGCTGGTCGAGAGGTTGGTCGTGTGCCAGCCGTCGGCATCGCGATAGATCTCGATGATGTTGCCGCTAAGGTCGCCCGCCATGTAGTCGATGTGCATGGTCTGCTGCTCGGGGAAGTAGTAGCCGGCCAGCCTGGTGAACTGATAGACGGACGGCGCGCCCACGCCGCCAGTCAATTCGCCGCCGGCACGCCAAGTGCCGCTGCTGGGATCCCACCAGACCCACCACAGCGTGCCGTTGCCGCCTACGCCCTCAGTGAAGCCCCGAAAGAAGATATTCCGGGTCCCGATAGCGGCGTAACCGGCCGGCATGCCGAATGCCAGGATCATTTCGGCTTCGACGAAGAGATCGGTCGCTTTCCAGCCCATGGTCGTGCCTCCTGGTTGACAATGCTTTACGTCACGGACGCGGAGCACTAGCCGAGACAAACAACGTCAGTGCCGAAATCACGAACGCATCGAATGTTAACTAAAATTCCCGGCATCGAGAGCGTCGCCCCGAACTTGCGATTTGAACACGCCGATCGGAATTACCGCGCGCTCTCATGAAGGATATTCGCGATCCGGCCTCTCAACGCATGATTTGCATCAACCCGGCTGGTGTCGAGTACTGGTTCACGTCGTCAAATTCGCGGGGGACCTCAGCGTTAAACATTATCAGGCGGCCACTCGGGTCTGTGCTGTTTCCCAATGTTGCGTGCTGATTTTGCAGGTCCCAGGTAGCAGCGGCAAATCGTCCGTAAATTGTTTCACCATCGGTTCCTGGAACTTGTCGCGGATAGTAGGCGCTCAAAGTGACTTTCCAGAGGTTGCGGTTAGAGTCGTATAGGTCCTCCCACAAGCTTCGGGCGGTCTCCTTGTCAATATATTCAATTCGCTTGGCGTAACAATAGCCAGCAACCTCAGACGGAATACGGTGTATATTAATTACCCAGACATCTCTAAGGCTCCAGCTTCCCCAGGAAGGCCGCGCGAACCCTAGCGGCATATCGTACTCGCGCGGGAAGTCGGACACCGCCCCGCTAAGGTTGACGAGGGCCAGCATTTTCATGGTTCGTAAGTAATCGGCATCAAAATTCGCCAGGCCGCCGTTGAACCCGGGCTTCTGGTCGTCGTGCGTCCAATCGGTGCCCAGCAAAGGTGCGCAGCGGGAGCTTACCGAAAAGCTTATCGGATGCCTGAGCGCCGGAAGAAATATATAGTTTAACTCATGCTGCTGAGCGTTCTGCGGGAGGATATCGAGATCGGTCGTATACTTGGCCTGCTCGGGTTCCTCAGTCATTAGCCACTGTGTGTAAAAGGCACCCGGAAAATGCGGGTCTGTCCGCGGCACTCCCGGGTCGGTATTGAAGGCGAGCTGTCGGTAAACAAAAGCCCATGTGGCCTTGGTCGCGTTGCCAAACCTGTCCAACATTGTCAGGTTCCAAAGTCCTGCGCCGGGCATTCCCGCTGCCAGATGAGGGCTGTATGTGTACCACAGGTCGGCGAGAATTTCGTAGCCCTTGTCCGGTCCTTGAGGAACGGGAAATGGCTCACCCGCGACGTAGTTCGCGATGTCGTTGCGTCCATTGGGCAGATGAACTACCCGAGCCTCTCCGCTGTATTTCTCACTTGCCTGCCTGAAACTCCCCGGTGCCACGATGTGGATCGGCGGGCCGACATTCATCTCGATGTCGTTCGGCATCTTGAGGCCATACTTGCCCGAGAATAGGGCGATCATGCCGTCGGGCATGAAAGCCTTATATTGCTGCCAGTTTGAAATCGTAATTCTTGTGCCCGCCCGGATGGTGCCTTCCGTCCCGTGTAAGTTGCTGTCGATATCCAAGGAGCTAAAGTCCGTCGCAGCTTCCCTGCTGTTGTCTGAAATATCATTCGGGCGAAGGGTGTTGGGCATTACCTGTATGGCCGGCGGTGCATCCACGATGCCGAGGGTCGCCTCAACTGCGCCGAGCGCAACGGATGCGATCCGAGCTATTCGCGGCACCTTGGGTTTGACTGGCAGCGGGGACGCGTGGGTCCAACGGCCAGCGGCCGAGGCAATCGCCTCTACGCGCGATGAAGGAAAGACTGGGCGCGCGCTACCAGGTGCGACGCTCTTGTCCTTTCGCGCACTCTGGACGGTATAGTAGGGTGCGCCTGGAGCGGAAATACCAGGCGGGATCTTGATGAGGTCCGAAGACGAAGCCGGCGCATTGGGTAGAGCAACAGATGATGCACTAGTCGTCGCGCTAGTAGGGCCGTGCGTGGCTCCACTTAGAGCGGCGAATACGTCCTCCGTCGGCCCCTCAACAGCAAAGGTCGAGAGGGCCTCACTTGATACGCTCGACGCAGACGCTGTGGATTCGGGTGCGATAGCCCGTACGCCGGCTCGGCTAGTTTCGCGGTGCGGAAAATGAGCTCCGCTAAGAGGCGACAGTTCCTGAGCGGCATGGGCAGGTTCCGGTTTCGCGCGAAGCGTGGCGACTCCTCTGGCGGATTCGTCTGCTATATTGCCGCGCCGGGCGTGCAGATAGGCGACTAAGAGGGCCGCGCCTATCGCCGCAAACGCGACGCTGGGCATGGCGATCCGCCACATACGCGCTCGTTTGGGAGAGAAAACGAATTGAGGGTCCTGCGCCCCTTGTCCTGGCACCTGGGGCGCGGTCAAATTGCGCAACACTTTGGCAGATGGGTAAATCTCGATGCGTTCGCTGCCAGTTATGTCGCCCCTGACTGTTCCCGCCAGCCAATAGCGGACTGTCCCGGCCACTTGGGGCGCGGTCAAATTGCCCAACACCCTGGCAGATGGGCAAATCTCTATGCGTTCGCTGCCAGTTATGTCGCCCCTGACTGTTCCCGCTACAATGATTGATACTGCCCTTATGTCACCAGTTATCAGGGCGCTCTCGCCGACTATGACGCTGCCACTAGCGGTAATCTCGCCATCGAAGTGACCATCGATTCGCGCTGATCCCTCGAAATCGACCTTGCCGTTCGCTGTGGAGCCCTCGGGCAAGTGCCATTCCGGCGTTGCATTGTGCTCAAGCCCGATACTCGGTCGCTTTTTTAACAGCGCCATTACTCTTTTCCAGGCTTGTCCAGGAAGTCTCTTTTGCCGGAACCCTCAAATTGCGCGGTCGCGACCTGATCAAGCAGGGTCACCAGAGGTGTCCCGGATCAGAGATCGAGATTCTTCCGCAGCCGACATTCATGCTTCTACAACGTTATAGCGTCGATATAGATTACATAGTCCTCACTCTGTTTTCCTACATTCAATCTACTCTGTGTGAAATAGGCATAGTCTCAGTTCGGCGCTATTACAAACAAAAAAATACAGGAGCGTGCCGCCGTGGCTAACTATTCAAAGAAAACAATTTAGTTACTACCGATTTACAATCAAGAACCTTGTCTTATTTGGTCTTATTTGTTCCCTGCCCGTCAGCTCGATCCAATGTACAAATCGCGGACCTGCGCGCCGCCATTCGCCCGCATGGCGATCGCGTCCGCTGCTGTAGCCGGCGATTCATCGCGCTTCGTGTCTCTGCCGTCCTAACGACTGTAGGATTTAGCGACTACGAGGGAACTGACTAGGGCGAACGTTTCTGGCTCAGGGTTCTCGACACGCCGCCAACTGATATGCGCAACTTTGCCGACAGCGTCTGCTGGCCAGAGTGGCCGGTTGCAGCAGAAAAATGCGCGGTAGATGTGGTAGGGCTTCTTCCCGGGGGATACCCGGTCATGCACGACGGGGTCGACGGTAAGCGGAATCTACTGGCCGAAAACGGATCCGCCTTTCTCGACAGTCTCAAGACCCATCGCCACGCAGGTCGTCTGAGATCCCTAGCATTTCCAGCCAGAGCGCATGCTGCTGGGGCACATGCGCAACGAGGTCTTCTGCCTGGACGCGTCGCCGCGGTTGTTGACCTTGCTGGCGATCAATCAGCTCCGCGCACCAGGAACAGATCGAGTAAAGGCGCACGCGAAGCTCGGCTCTGCTTTGGGCGTCCATGCTCACAATGCCCTTACTCGCATAGTGAACGAAGGCAGACACACGGCCGGACGGTGCACTCAACGTGCCAAAACCCATGCCTAGGCTAATAAAATCTTTCAGTCGCGGAATCTAGCCAGGTCAGACTGAATGCCGATTCGCAGTTGCGGCGGCGCAACACTCAAGCGGGATCGCGCAGCACCAGGTGATCGCGAAAAAGCGCAACTGTGAAAGCGCACGCCGTTCCGACCGCGCCCCCGCCAATGATTCCGATCTTCACGATTCCACCTAATCTTCTCGATTCTACAGCGCGCCGAAATACATTTTCAGTGCGTCTCACCAGACCTGACGGATTTCCTCAAGCTCCTCCGGAAACACTACGCACTCACCTCCAGCCTGCCACCTCACCTTGAGTAAAGTACGACCCAGGTTGCGTACAACACTCACCACCATCACTTCTTCACTCGGAAGGTGAACTTCGCCGCTACGTGGATCTCGCACCCATTTCACGAGAGTCGCTGCATTCATGGCTGTCTTTCTCCCGCCCGATTCGTATCGGGTCGTCATTCATCAATGGAGGCGGGAAAGACGGAGTCCCACTTTCGTGCGGCGATTTTTCACGTCTGCACAAAGACATCCTTACGCTAGGGAGGTTAAAGTAAGATGAACAGGCTTGCCGGAAATGCAGAATTGTTGAGAAGAAGTGCACTTCGAGAGCTTTTAATGCGCGCGCAACTCGCCCATCAAGAGCGGTTGGTTGGGCTCGGCGCCGTCTGCTCCGACGACCGCGGATCGAGCCCGGGTGACGAAATGGACGTCGCGAGCGAGCACGCAGCGGCCGAAACCTACGCCCGCCTAATCGAACACCGATGGTCAACTCAAGCAGTTCTGGATGACGCTCTCGAGCGACTTCGTCGTGGGCTCTACGGCGTCTGCGACGAGTGTGGCGAGGAGATTTCTCTGGAACGGTTGCGCGTCATGCCCTTCGCGGCCTACTGCATAGATTGCCAGCATCAACGCGAACGCAGGAAAGCCCCGGTTGGCGAACGTATCGAGAGCTTAATTCAAAGCAGTTTCTAAAACGGCTTCCTGCGTTGCGCGAAGATCAGACGAACCTCGCGACCAAAACGAGGTCGTTCAGCTCTTGAGCGGCAGCGCCGGTACGGACGGCGCTCAGAGCCGTGTCGGGGAGATCAGGTGTGACACGATCGGCGGCTCCGAGCCAATGTGAAATGATCTTGCGTGCAGTTCGATGTCGCTGTCACTAACGGTGAGCCGATGGTGCTGGCGCAGATGCTCGCCCCAGGTTTCGGATATGAAGGTCTCGAGATAGCGACTCGGGTCCTTGACATCACTGAAGAGGCCCCACATAACCGCGCCATCCCGGCGACGGATGGGTTCGAAGGCCCGCATCGCGTGCTCGAACTCGGCAGCGCGCAAGGGATCAATCCGATACTCTATGGTGATCAGCACCGGCCCTTGCTCGGGAGGAATCTCCTCATAAAGCTGCGGAATCTGCCAGTGCACCCATGGCTCCGGATCGAAGCGCTCGGCGCCTCTGAGCGAAAACCGCAGCGCTGTCGCTACATTGAGGAGCAGAAACAATCCTGCCAGGTCGAACACGTTGCGAGTTCCCGTGTGGGACGCCACATAACCCCATCCAACGCTGCCAAGCGCGAGTCCGCCCTGCAGCACGAGCAGGTACATCGAGAGAGCGCGCGCCCGCACCCAGGATGGAAGCGCGATTTGCGCCGCGCTGTTGAACATCGTGACGGTGGCAACCCAAGCCACACCCGCGAGAAAGACTGCGATCCATAGCTGATGCACGTCGCGCGCCGACGCAATCACGAAGTTCGCCGCGGCGAAAGTTATGCCGCCGCAGATTGCGATTTGGTCGGTCGAAAACGCGCGGAGTAGGCTCGGTAAGACGATCCCGCAGCCGGCGGCGCCGAGGCCGAAAAATGCAACCACGATTCCGTAGCCGGTTGCGTCCAGATGAAAATCCACGCGCGCGACTAGAGGCAGCGCCGCCCACAAGACGCTGGTACCTAGCGCGAACGTGAAGCTTCGCGCCAGAACCGCACGCAGCGCGGGCGAATAGCGAACGTAGCGCATACCTGCGCGGATGCCGCCGAGCACGCGTTCGGCAGGCAGCATGCTCTTCTTGCGCTCCCGCCGCCATGAAACCAGCATGCAGATGATCCCGACGAAGGACGCGGCGTTAGCGAGAAAAGCCGCTCCTGCGCCCCAGGCATTTACCAACACTCCGCCGATGACCGGTCCGACGCCGCGCGCAAGATTGAACTGGATATTGTTAAGCGTTACCGCGTCGCGAATTTCTTCCCGCGCGACCATCTCCGGCATGATTGCCTGCCATGCGGGGCCATTGAGCGCCGCGCCCAGACCAAGCGAGAAACTGAGTCCCACGAGGATCCATGGAGTCGTAAGATGAAGTACGGTGAGAATCCCGAGCGTGCCCGCTGATGCGAGCATCCAGGTCTGCGCAACTATCAGCAGTCGTTTTCTATCGGCTATGTCCGCAAGAGCACCGGCGACTAGCCCGAGGAGAAAATAAGGCAGATTCACTGCGGTCTGGATCAGCGAGACCATCAGTGGTGACGGCTCGAGTGATGTCATCAGCCATGACGCGCCGACATCCTGCATCCAGGTTCCGACATTCGATGCGAACGCTGTCGCAAGCAACGCGCAAAAAATTGGATGACGCAGCGGAGCGAAAACCCCGGCCGCCCCGCGCGTGCCTGGCTTCGGCTTCGCGCCTGTGCCGCCTGACGCCTTGATTTCAGGAGAAGATGCCAAAGCGGACGCTACTGTGAACTAATCCGGGCGGCCGGCGCGCCTGGTTTCAGTCCGGTTTTCGGAAGGTTTCATATCAGGCTGCGAATTGTTCGCGAGTGGGCGGTGCCATGAACTCGGGTCCGACCGGATCCCTAACCGCGTCGCGGACGATACGATCGACCTCGAGTTGAGCCTTCGCATCCAGCCGCCAGCCCATCACTCCGTCGATAGGATCGAGCTGGTCGGGATGCCGTGCGCCCCATAGCGCGCTGGTGACGCCCGGCTGGTCGAGCACCCATCTGAGTGCCAGGTGTATAACCCGTTTCCCGTAATTTTTCTGGGCGAATCGATCCAGGAGCTGAACGGCCTCCAAGTATTGTCCGAATCGCGGCTGTTGGAATTTGGGATCGGTTCTGCGGAGGTCGTCGCCCTCAAACTTGGTATCGGGTTTCATCCGGCCGCTAAGCAATCCGCGGCAGATCGCGCCGTACGCCAGAACCGCGATGCCCTTCCGTGCGCAGTACGGCAGGACATCCTTTTCGATCTCGCGCTCGAAAAGATTGTATGGAGGCTGCGCGGAATGAATCGGAGCGACCAGGCCGAATTCATTCATCTGTTCCGGAGAGAAGTTGCTTACGCCAATCGCGCGGATCTTGCCTTGCTTGAAGAGATTCCCCATTGCGTCGGCGGTTTCGCTGAGCGGGGTCATCGGATCCGGCCAGTGCACCTGGTAGATATCGATGACGTCGGTCCTGAGCCTTTTCAGCGAAGCGTCGATCTCGGCGAAGATTCGCGCGCGGGTCGCGTTCCGAAACGGCTGGCCATTGCTCCAGTCGAGCCCGACCTTGGTGGCGATCGACACTCGTTGTCTGAGACCGCCTGCTGCGAGCGCTTTTCCGACAATTTCTTCAGACTTGCCAAAGCCGTAGGCAGGCGCGGTGTCGATCAGAGTGATTCCGCGATCGATCGCGGAATGGATCGTGCGGATCGATTCCTGTTCATCGGTGCCGCCCCACATCCATCCACCCATCGCCCATGTGCCGAGACCGATGCGCGAAACCTGAAGATCAGTGCCGGGAATTCTCGCGGTTTCCATATTTTTCTCCTTTTGACCTAACGTTTAGTCTGGTAAGGCTATGCGGCGGCATCAGGATTTGCCTGGATTCTGCCTGACAGGTTGTACTGCCTCGCCGTCGCTTACGGCTTGGCCGACGCTCATCGCAACGAGATCGCCGTCGCGGACATCACCCGACACGACGACGTCAATGCCATTATCGTGCCCAAGGTGAACGGCGGCCAGATGGAGCCGATTTTCGCGGACGATCGGCAGATAAACTTTATCGTCCTTGAATACGAGCGAATCGTCCGGTGCGATCAGACCGCCTGTGGTTTGCGCAGTCGTCAGGCGCAGCTTGCCGTACATCCCTGGCATCAGTTTGAGATCGCGATTTGGCAGATCGACCTCAACCAGCATCGTGCGCGATGCTTCGTCGAGCGCCTCCGGATGACGGGTAACGGTGCCTTCGAATTCCTGACCGGGATATTCATCGACGGACACCAACGCGTGGTCGCCATCGTGAATATGCGGCGCGAGCGGCTGTGGAGCATAGGCATAGATTCGCAGGGGCTGCAGCGTCGCCATCGCCACGATCGGCGACGAGGTGGTGTTGGTCGGGAAACCTGGGCTGGCCGTGGCGGAGACAGGAGTCGTAGCCGCCGGAATCATTGCGCCCTGGTCGAAGTATCGGGCCGTGATGATTCCATCGACCGGCGCGCGCACTACTTCATAGGCCTGCATCGCGAGGTTCTGCTGATAGAACGCCTGCGCCTGCAGCATCGATGCGTGCCAGTTGTCCGCTGTCTGCTGAGGTACGACCTGTTCTTTCAGCAGGTACTCATAACGGTCGTAAGTGATCTCCTGCAGTTTGTAATTCGCAAGTGCATCGGCGACCTCCTTATCGGTCTCGGGTGATTCGAGAATCGCGATCACCTGGCCTTTCTTCACTCGGTCGCCTTTGTCGACGTAGATAGTCTTCAAATAGCCGGCGATCTTCGCGTAAACGGGGGTCTCGACGTAGCCGCGAATCGTGATCGGGATATCGTACTCGCGCGCGCTCTCGCTCGGATGAATCGGTTCCACGAGCACGCGTGGTCCCCGGTCGACCTGGGCATCAAGCTGACCGGTCTGTCGCTGCAGCCGCATCTGATATGCGAGCACTATTCCGGCCGAGGCGGCGCACACGAGAACGACCGCAATCGCGCTTGCGGCGATGAAACGCCAGCGGCCCTTTTTTTCTTGCTTCGGTATCCCGGTATTGTCTTTTCTCATTATATCCTCCCCGGCTTACGCGCCAGGCATCGTGATGGCGTCGATCCTGGCGTCGCGCTGTTGCTTGGTGATGAGGGTGCGGCCGAAGATCGAGTAAATCGCCGGCACCACGAACAGGGTCATCAGCGTGGCCGCCAGCAGACCGCCGATCACAGCGCGGCCGAGCGGCGCGTTTTGCGCGGAGCCCGCGCCGAGTGCCAGCGCCATCGGCAGCATGCCCAGTATCATCGCCAGCGCCGTCATGATGATCGGCCGAAAGCGAATGCGCCCCGCTTCGATCGCGCTCACGACAGAGTTATGTCCTTCCTCGTGCATCTCGTTGGCAAAAGTGATGAGCAGATTTCCGTTGGCGACGCCCACGCCGACCGCCATGATCGTGCCCATCAGCGACTCGACATTGATCGTCGTGCCCGTCAGGACCAGCATCCAAAGCACGCCCGCGAGAGCTCCCGGAATTGCCATCGTAATGATGAAAGGCTCGAGCCATGACTGGAAGTTTGCCGCCATCAGCAGATAGACAAGGACGATCGCGAGCCCGATGCCGCCGCCGAGAGTCATGAACGAACTACGCATCGCCTGGCTCTGACCGCGGATATTGATCAGGGTGCCGGTCGGCAGTTTTCCGAGCGAATCGATCTCACGCTGAACCGCATTGGTCGCGCTTCCGAGGTCGCGCCCTGATACCGCGCAATCCAGGTCCATCACGCGCTGCACCGAGTAATGATCGACGACCGCGGGATCGACGTCGTGCCTGATCGATGCAACATTGGATAGTAGCTGCGCGGAACCAAACGGATTGCTCACGGCTCCGGAGGTGAGCGGCGTGTTCGAAATCGCGTCGACCGAATGCATCAAGTGATATGGCGCCTCAACGATGACGCTGTAATTGACGCCGTTTTTCGGATTGAGCCAGAAATTTGGCTGCAGCAGAGTGGCGCCATAAAGCTCGGCGAGCAGACTGGACGCAACCTGCTGTTCGGTTACGCCAACCTCGAGCGCTTTGGTGCGATCGACGTCGACCTTGAACGCCGGATAGTCGAGCGGCTCGGCAATCCTGAGATCGGCGAGGCCCGGAATGCGGCTCAGCTTGTCTTTGAGCTTCGCAGCCAATGCGTAGTCGGAGCGCAGGTCGGATCCGGAAATCTGCACATCGATCATCGCGGACAGACCGAAATTCAAAACCTGGCTAACGATATCGGCGGCTTGGAAGTAGCTTACCACCTGGGGAAAGTTGACCGGCAGCATCCGCCGAATCTGATTCTGGTACATCGCAGTGGGGCGATGCTTCGGCTTGAGCTGAATTAATACGTCAGCGTCCTGCGCCGCGACACTATCGGTCTGGTAGTAAGCCAGGTCGTAAGAGGTTGGGACGCCGATGTTGTCGCTGATGCTCTCGAGCTCGTCGGGCGGGATGATCTTGCGGATAGAGCGTTCCACTCCCTCCACGATTTGTTCGGTACGTTCGATCCTAGTGCCGGTCGGCGCTCGCACGTGCAGGCGCATCATGCCCGCGTCGACGCTCGGGAAGAAGTCTTCGCCGACAATTGACATAAGTGGAAGCGTACCGACGATCACCAACCCGACCGCGATCAACCCGATGGTGCGATGGGTCACGAACGTTTCGAGAGCGGATGCATACGCTTCGCGCAGGCGCTCGAAGCGCGCCTCGAATCTATGGAGAAACCGGCCGATGAAGGTGTTGGCGTCCGGCTCCTGGTGCTTTTCGGGCAGCAGGTAGGAAGCCATCGTCGGCACCAGGGTCCGCGAAAGCAGATAAGACGTCAGCATCGCGTACACGACCGACAACGCCAGCGGCGTGAATAGAAAGCGCGCCACACCGCTCAACAGCACGACGGGAAAGAAGACGATGCAGATCGACAGGGTGCCGACCAGCGTGGGCGTGGCGATCTGATGCGCGCCGTCGAGAATCGCCACCAGCAGCGGCTTGTTCATCACGTGATTGCGATGGATATTTTCGACTTCAACGGTAGCGTCATCGACCAGCATTCCGATCGCTAGCGCGATCCCGCCCAGCGTCATCGTGTTGATCGTCTGGCCCGAGAGCTTAAGGCCAACGATCGCGGTTAGAATCGCAAGCGGGATCGAGGTGACGACGATCACCATGCTGCGCGCCGAACCGACGAACACCAGCACCATCAGTGCGACCAGGACGGCTGCGATTACGGCCTCACGCACGACCTCGACCAGCGCCTCGCGAACAAACGTCGACTGATCGAAAGTGAGCGCAACCTTTATTCCTTTGGGAGCCGTGGCCCGGATGAACGGCAGCCGGGCCTTCACCGCGTCGACCACGGCCAACGTCGATGCAGCCGCGTGCCTGATTACCATCAGGTACGTCGCCGGCTTTCCATCAACTCTGACCACGTTGGTCTGGGGCTGATGAGTATCGGTTACCGAAGCAACGTCTCCGAGCAACACCGGCGCGCCGTTCACGATCTTGACGGGCAGACTATTGAAGTCGGCGACCCTGGTCGGGCTCATGTTGATGTCGACGTTGTACTCGAAGTGGCCCATGCGCGCGGTGCCAGACGGAATGATCACGTTCGAGGTGGCGAGCGATGTGCCGAGATCATTGGCGGAGACGTTGTTGGCGTACAACTCGGTCGGATCGATATTCACCATCACCGCTCGGTTCACACCGCCCAAGGGAGCAGGGGACGAGAACCCCGGGATCGTGAAGAGCTGCAACCGCATAAAGTTGAATGCATAATCGAACAGTTGCGATACCGACTTCGTGTCGCTGGAAACGTTGAGTTGCGCCACCGGGACGTCGGCCGCGTTGTAAGAGATAATCTGTGGAGGTTCGGTGCCGCGGGCCATGTTGGAAAGAATGGTCTCGGACACCGCGTTGATCTGCGCGATCGCGCTCGCGATATCGGCGCCGGGCTGGAAATAAACTTTCAGCAGACCGACACCAAGCATCGATTCGGACTCGATGTGCTCGATGCCGTTTACGGTAGTCGAATAGGCGCGCTCGCTGATGAAGACCATGCGGCGCTCCATGTCCAGGGAGGCCATCCCTGGGTAGTTCCAAACCACCATCACCACCGGCACGTTGATTGCCGGGAAGATGTCGATGTTCATCAGGAAGAAGGACAGTGTGCCGAGGACCAGCATCAGCAGCGCCATAACGGCGACTGAAATCGGACGGCGGAGTGCCAGGCGTACGAGCCACATCATGATTGAAATTCCTTGGCGGCCCCTTTCAACGTCTCATGAGCATGAAACGGCTATTAAGTAGTCTAAGCGTCATGAATTGTGCCATGGCGCACGACCCTGAAAGCCCAAGTGTGGAATGTTGCGAAATCATTTTTCCCTGCTCTTCGCTTCTGATGGGCGTGAACAGGAGTCTCACAGGCTCGTGCGATGTGCTTTCACCCGCTTTTAATCCAGGCTCCGACGAAGATTGCGTTCAACGAGGGTCGCGAACGGTGCGGTCGGAACAAACTTGCGTTGAAACGCGCGGGCGTTTAAACGAATTGGCAGTCACGTTTTGTGCGGCCATTTCTCACGGCTCAAGGTGAGTACTAACGAGGAGTTTAGCGATGATAGGTGGAACAATATTGCGCGTTTGGTACGGCAAGCGCTGGGGGATCCGACAATCTTTCAAAGACATCCACAATTTTGACGGCGCGGCGAATTTTGCGGCCTTCATCATGGCCGACAGAATCGAGGTCGTCCGCGAACCGACCGGCTTGCCATCCGGCCAGACCGCCATATGACGGCAAGATTGAACCTGGCGGAACTGTTCGCGGATTCCGGATCTTCGGCGCCGGCGATAATCGCAACGTCTCCCTTAACGATCGTCAGCTATAGAGCTCTGGCCGACCAGATTGAGAGATTGTCCGGACAACTGAGGAGTGCCGGACTGAAGCCCGGCGACAGCGTCGCGATCGTACTGCCCAACAGCCTGGAGTTTCTTGTCGTATTTCTCGCACTGACTCACGCCCGGTTGGTCGCTGCACCACTCAATCCGGCCCACAAGCCGGACGAAATACGCTTTTTCGTCGGAGACGCTCAAGCGCGAGCAGTGGTTGCCGAAGGGGCCAACATCGCTGTGAGAGAAGCCGCCGCTGGCCTCGGTTTGCCAGTATGGCAACCGCGCGTTGACTCTCGCGGTGTCGTGGAGCTGCCGGAACTGCCGCAAGGGTCGCGCACCAGCCTCGACACTCCGCACCCGGACGATGACGCGCTATTCGTTTACACCAGTGGCACCACGGGCCGGCCGAAATGCGTACCGCTCACCCATGCCAACGTGCTTTGGTCAGCGCGTAATACCGCTGAGCATTATGCCCTGACCGCCGCCGACCGCAGCCTGGTAGTTTTGCCTCTGTTCCACGGTCACGGTTTGATCGGCGCCACATTGTCGACCTTGGCGTCCGGAGGCGCCGTAATCGTACCGCCGCGTTTTTCAGCCTCTGAGTTCTGGAAACTGTTCCGTGAGCATCACGCGACCTGGTACTCCGCCGTGCCTACTATTCATCAAGTGCTCCTGGCAAGGGCGGACAGCGACGGTGCACCTCACAGCGGCCCACGATTCATCCGCTCGTGTTCGGCTGCACTCGCGCCAACGGTTCTGACGGAGTTGGAGAATCGCTTCGGAGCCCCAGTGCTGGAAGCATACGGAATGACCGAAGCGGCCCATCAGGTCGCATCTAACCCACTGCCACCGCTTCCGCACAAGCCGGGCACCGTCGGGCCCGGGGCTGGAATCTCTATCATCGATAAGACGGGCCGGCACCTGGCGGCAAACACTCCCGGCGAAGTGGTAGTACGAGGGCCCAATGTTATGCGCGGTTACAAGAGCAACCCCGAGGCTAATGCCGAGGCCTTCATCGATGGTTGGTTTCGCACCGGGGATATCGGCGCAGTTGATAACGACGGCTACCTCGCCCTGATCGGCCGCCTCAAGGAGTTGATCAATCGCGGCGGAGAGAAAATCTCACCTGAGGAGGTAGAGGCAGTGTTGCTCCAGCACCCCGCAGTGGGCGACGCCGCGGTTTTCGGAGTGCCTGACCCCAAGTACGGTGAAGAGGTCTCGGCCGCGGTGGTGCTCAGAGGTGCCGCCACCGCACAAGAACTCCAAGCGTACTGTAGGACTCGCGTGGCCGACTTCAAAGTGCCCAAGCAGATCCACTTGGTCTCGGCGATACCCAAGAACGCGATGGGCAAAGTCCAGCGCCGCGACCTGACAGCTTTGTTCTCCTGAGATAGAGAGCGCACATCTTTGGGCCATTTTTCGGGCCCGTCTGAACTCTGACGTCGCTGCGTGGAGCGGACCTGCGTCATCGAGATCAGACTGCCGTGGTCGATGGTTCGGTCGAACGCCGCCAGCGCCGACAGGATCAGCACGGGAAACAACAATACCCACACCCCAAAGCGCGGTGTCACCATCCCCGACAACAACGCGCCGGTCAGAAATCCGGCCCAGATACCTGCCATCAAGAAAGTCCGGTATAGGTGCGTATCCCACGATCCCTGGCTGTCCGGCAGAGGCGCACGCCTGACCGCCAGCGCGAGTTGCACTCCAATCCTGCTCAACGTCCCGGTTACAAAGGTCAGGCTCACGTTTTGTGCGCCGACCCGGGACAGCGCGGTATTCATGGCGCCCATCGCGAAACTAACCACCGAATGGGAACCCAACTCGATGAAAACCCAAGTTGCGTGAAGCCGATGATCAAGGCCAGCAAGGCTGCGACCACTCCGAAAACCAGCCGCCGTGTCCGACGCACCGCGGAATGCGCGAGCAAAGTTCCGGCGAAGGACCCGCCCACGAAGAATACGATTGCCAGCGCCGAAGGCACTGCTGCCCAACAGTTGCCTTGCCCGATCCTATAGCCGGCTTGCGTGGTATTTCCACTCATAAAAGACAAGTAGGTGTCGATAGGTGATAATGCCGTAGGCATCCACGAAGCCGGCGATCATCGCAAGGCCCACTGCCAACCACTCCTGAAGCTCCGCCACCTCTTCGCTGGGAAGAACCTTGCCGCTACGTGAATCGTGTACCCGCTCCGCGAGAGTGTCTGTTGTCACGACCCTCTTTCTCCAGCTTGTCATCTGACCAACGATAACGATCGCTTCACGCATCAAGGCGAGAGATAGGGAGTCACGCGCGTGAGGCCATTCTTCACGCCTTATCTGCGTGGCGCTGAAATCCCTTACTACTGAGGAAACGAAACGCACATTTCTTGTGCGGCGAGTTTTCACGCCTGTTTGAATGTCAAATTCGGACCATTCACTTCAAAATAGAGGAGCGTTTGATCATGTCGCTGCCACTCGAAGGAATCAAAGTTATTGACTTCACGGGCGTACAGGCCGGACCGGCATGCACGCAGTTGTTGGCGTGGTTCGGCGCGGACGTGCTGAAAGTCGAGCGGCCTGGCGTTGGCGACGTCACGCGAAACCAATTGCGGGACGTCCCCGATTTGGATGCGCTGTACTTCATCACGCTCAACAGCAACAAGAAGTCGCTGACACTGAACACCAAGACGCCGGAAGGCAAGGCGGTCCTGGAGAAGCTGATCCGCGAGGCCGACGTGCTGGTCGAGAATTTCGCGCCCGGTGCGATGGACCGGATGGGCTTCACCTGGGAGCATATTCAGGAACTCAACCCGCGGATCATTTTCGGCTCGATCAAGGGCTTCAGCGAAGGCTCGCCCTACGCGGACCTCAAGGTTTATGACAACGTGGCGCAGTGCGCCGGCGGCGCCGCCTCGACGACCGGATTCTGGGACGGCCCGCCGACGGTCAGCGGTGCGGCGCTGGGAGACAGCAATACCGGAATGCATCTGGCGATCGGCCTCCTGACCGCGCTGATCGGCCGCGCGAAGACCGGCAAGGGCCAGAAAGTGGCCGTGTCGATGCAGGATGCGGTGCTGAATCTGTGCCGCGTCAAGCTGCGGGATCAGGAGCGGCTGGATCACGTCGGCTATCTGGAAGAGTACCCGCAGTATCCGAACGGAAAGTTTGGCGATGCGGTCCCGCGCGGCGGTAACGCAGGCGGCGGCGGGCAGCCGGGCTGGGTACTCAAGTGCAAGGGCTGGCAAACCGATCCGAACGCCTACATCTATTTCACGATCCAGGAGCAGAATTGGGGGCCGACCTGCGAGGCCATCGGCAAGCCGCAATGGATGAACGATCCTGCCTACGCCACTGCTCGTGCGCGGCAGTCGAAAATTTTCGATATTTTCGCCGAGATCGAGAAGTGGCTGGCTGACAAGACCAAGTTCGAAGCCGTCGAAATCCTGCGCAAGTTCGACGTGCCATGCGGACCGGTTCTATCGATGAAGGAAATCGAAAACGATCCTGCCCTGCGCGCCAGCGGCTCTATCGTCGAGGTGGAGGAGGAGAAGCGCGGCAAGTATCTGACTGTCGGCAGCCCGATCAAGTTCTCCGACTTCACGCCGAAGATCACCGGCGCCCCGCTGCTGGGGGAGCATACCGACGAGGTGTTGAAGCAGCTGGGCTACACCGCGGAAAAGATCAACAAGATGCGCACTGCCAAGATCGTCTGAGCGTGAACTAAATCCTTTGAGAGGTGCTTCACATGCCAAACGAAACTAAATCTCACTCCATCACCGACGGGTTTCATCTTGTGGTCGATGCCCTGAAACTCAATGGAGTCGACACCATCTTCGGCGTCGCGGGTATCCCGATCACGGACTTGGCTCGTCTCGCGCAAGCGGAAGGGCTGCGATACATCGGCTTTCGGCATGAACAATCCGCCGGAAATGCTGCGGCGATCGCCGGCTACCTGACGAAGAAGCCCGGCATCTGTCTAACGGTGTCAGCCCCGGGCTTCCTGAACGGGATGGTCGCGCTCGCGAATGCGACCACCAACGGCTTCCCGATGATCCAGATCAGCGGGTCGAGCGACAGGGCGATCGTCGATCTCCAGCAGGGCGACTACGAAGAACTCGATCAGATGAACGCGGCGAAGCCATACGCAAAAGCGGCTTTCCGCATCAACAAACCCGAAGATATCGGCATCGGAGTTGCGCGCGCCATCCACGCAGCGGTGTCGGGGCGGCCGGGTGGCGTCTACCTCGATCTGACTGCCGAAGTCCTTAGCGCGGCCCTCGACACTGATGCGGCCAACCGTTCGCTGGTACGCGTAGTCGAACCAGCGCCCCGCCACATCCCCGACCCCGAGTCGATCAAACGCGCCCTCGACTTGCTGGCGAGCGCTCAGCGTCCGCTCATCATTCTCGGCAAAGGCGCCGCATACGCACAGGCTGACGATGATATTCGCTCATTCGTCGAGATGACCGGCATCCCATATGTGCCGATGTCGATGGCGAAGGGTCTACTGCCTGACAACCATAAACAATCGGCGGCGGCGGCACGATCGCTCGTTCTCTCCCAGGCCGACGTAGTGATGCTGATCGGAGCGCGCCTGAACTGGCTTCTCGCACAAGGCAAAGGCCCGCGTTGGTCCCCGACGACACAATTCGTGCAGGTCGATATTTCCCCGACTGAGATCGATAGCAACCGCGCGATCGCCGCGCCGGTCGTAGCCGACATCGGCTCAGCCATGTCGGCATTCCTGGCCGTGCTCAAGCCTGGACAGATCCAGCCGAAGGCTGCCTGGCTCAACGCGATCGCCGAGCGCAAACAGCACAACAGCGACCGCATGGCGGCCCACCTCAACGCCACTCCCAACCCGATGGACTTCTACAGCGCACTTCGCGCGATCCGCGATGTCCTAGCCAACAAGCCGGATCTCTACGTCGTCAATGAAGGTGCGAACACGCTCGATTTCGGTCGCGACATCATCGACATGCACCAACCTCGCAAACGTCTCGACAGCGGAACGTGGGGGGTGATGGGCATCGGCATGGGTTACGCCGTCGGCGCGGCCGTGGTGAGCGGCAAGCCGGTCGTCGCCATCGAAGGCGACAGCGCGTTCGGCTTCAGCGGAATGGAGATCGAGACCATCTGCCGTTACCATCTGCCGATCGTCGTCGTGGTCTTCAACAACGGCGGCATCTACCGCGGCGACGACGTCAACCGTAGCGGAGGCGCCGACCCCTCACCGACCGTTCTCATGAAGAACGCGCGCTACGACAAACTCATCGAAGCGTTCGACGGCACCGGCCATCATGTGACCGATCCGCGAAGCCTCACCAGGGCTCTCACCGACTCCCTCGCGTCAGGCAAGCCCGCACTCATCAACTGCGTCATCGATCCGACCGCAGGCACCGAGAGCGGTCATTTGCAAAATCTGAACCCCCAGAGCCAGGTCGGCAGCGAGAAAAGAAGATTAGAAGAACGGTCGTGACCAGCCAGGAAGACACCGGAAAACATCTCCACTGGTTTCCGTAACCGTGGCGCGAATTAGTCGTCTTTCTAAAAGCATCAGGTAGAAGCATTGGCCACTGTCCCACAAGCCATCCGTATTTGGGAGGGCAACTCAACTCAGCAAGGCGCGACCTGGGATGGCCTGGGAGTCAACTTCAGCCTGTTCTCAGCCAACGCCACGAAAGTCGAACTGTGTCTGTTCGATCAGAACGGAACGCAGGAAATCCAACGAATTGAGTTGCCCGAATACACTGATGAGATCTGGCACGGATATCTACCCGACGCAGCACCAGGAACAGTATATGCGTACCGCGTGCACGGCCCCTATGAACCCGAAAAAGGCCATCGGTTCAATCCCAACAAGCTGGTCTTGGATCCCTATGCGAAGGCGCATATCGGCCAACTCAAGTGGGGTCCTGAGCTCTTCGGTTACACATTGGGTGCTCAGGGAGACGATCTCACCTTCGATAAGCGGGATAGCGCGCCGTTGATGCCGAAGTGCGTCGTAGTCGATCCCGCGTTCACTTGGGCCCGCGGCCGCTCGATTCGCGCCGGTCGGCGAAGCTGGCCCACCATCCCATGGGATCGGACGATCATTTATGAGCTGCATGTCAAGGGTTTCACGAAGCGTAATCCGAAGGTCCCGGAAAATCTTCGTGGCACCTTCGCAGGCCTCGCACGTAAGGAAATCATCGACTACATCAGAAGCTTGGGTGTGACTTCCGTCGAGTTGCTTCCTATTCATTCGTTTGTAAACGACAGCGTGCTGCTCGACAGGGGACTGACCAATTACTGGGGATACAACACTATCGGGTTCTTCGCAGCTGATCCGCGCTACTTTGCGAGCGGGGCGATCGCGGAATTCAAACAGATGGTCGCTCATTTTCATAATGCGGATCTGGAGGTCATCCTCGACGTAGTTTACAACCACACTGCGGAAGGGAATGAACTTGGGCCGACCCTTTCGTTCAGAGGCATAGATAACGCTTCTTATTATCGCCTGCTGCCCGACAACCCCCGACACTGCATCAACGACACGGGGACCGGTAATACGATGAACCTCACCCATCCGCGCGTACTGCAGATGGTCACCGATAGCCTGCGCTATTGGATAACGGAAATGCACGTCGACGGCTTCCGCTTCGATGAGGGGACCATTCTCGGGCGCGAGGCGGCAGGTTTCGACCAGGGTGGTGGCTTTCTGGACAGCTGTCGACAGGACCCGTTGCTGAGCCAGGTCAAATTAATAGCAGAACCATGGGATCCCGGACCGGGTGGGTACCAGGTGGGGTCTTTTCCGCCGGGCTGGGCCGAATGGAACGATCGCTATCGCGACACGGTCAGAAGTTTTTGGAAGGGAGACGAAGGGAAAGCGGCGGAAATGGCCTCGCGCCTGGCCGCTTCGGCCGATCTGTTCAATAAAAAGGGCCGCAGACCATGGGCGAGTGTTAATTTTATAACCGCTCACGACGGCTTTACGTTAAACGACCTGGTCTCCTACAACGATAAGCATAACGAGGCCAATGGCGAGAACAACCGGGACGGCATCTCAAACAATCTTGCCTGGAATTGTGGGGCGGAGGGTCCCACCGAGGACCGTGAAATCAACAAACTCCGCGAGCGGCAGAAGCGCAATATGCTGGCGACGCTGTTCTTTTCACAGGGGACGCCGATGCTTCTGGGCGGCGACGAGTTCGGCCGGACTCAGAAGGGCAACAACAACGCCTATTGCCAAGACAACGAAATCAGCTGGGTGGATTGGGAGGGATCAAGGAAGACGGGCAATCGTTGATTGTTTTCACCCGCAAACTGGTCCGTTTGCGCAATTCTCTCCCCATCCTTCGCCGCGGCCGCTTTCTCACCGCCGAATACAACCCAGGACTCGAGGTCAAGGACGTCACCTGGATCAATGCATCAGGCAGAGAGATGCAAACGAGCGACTGGGGGGACGGCAAGATGCGTTGTTTCGGCATGCTCATCGATGGAAGAGCTCAAACCAGCGGCATCAAGCGAAGGGCTTCCGACGTTACCCTGCTGATCGTGATCAACGGATATTACGACCTGGTCAAATTCACTCTGCCCGAATTCGTCGGCGGCGACCAATGGCTGACCTTTATCGACACCAACGATCCCGAGCTCAGCACAACGTCAATTCTAAAGACGGGAGATAAGTACGAAGTCACTGGCCGTTCGCTGCTTTTGCTTGCTGCGCTAACCAGCGGCGAACCGCTCAAAGTGATCTCGCGCCTAGCGCTCGACCTATTGCGCGAGGGCGAGCGACCCATATGAGAGTCAACGCCGCCGGCGACATCCGCTATGGTGAGCAATTTGTGACACGATCTTTCACGCCTCATTACTAGGAAATGCTCGCGAGAGACTGGCACGTTAACGAGGAGTATCAATTATGAAACCGAAGTTAATCCTAAACGCTGCGTCGCGCATCACTGTACTTGGACTGGTATTAGCGACGGCCGTCATTAGCTCTTGCTCGACCGCGGTGCGGGCACACCCCCGCCGCCACGGCGGACGCTCCCGATCCGCTGGTCGACTTTACAGGCCTTTGGAAAGGAACCTCGACGAGTGACATGAACGCGGCCAAGGTGCGGATCAGTTTTGATATAAAACGCGAAGGCAACCAGCTCAAAGGAACCTACCGATGCGCACCATTGAATGCAGTCTGCCGCGACAACCTTGATCGCGGCCAGTTAAGCGGCACTATCCGCGCACCCGGATTCACCGTTGCTATGGAAAATACGGGATGGTGCACCTTCATGCTCGACAAACTCCACCCGCCGGTCGGAAACGGCGAGTACACCTGCTACATGAATGGCATGCTTGCCGACGAAGGGACCTTCGACATCAGGGGATCGTCGTCGATGTCGGAGGCCGCACCTAGTGACAGGCCGCGGACATGATGGCGGCAGTTAGGAGAGATGCAGATGCGGCTCACGTTCGTGGGTGCGGCGTGCATGAATGCCGGGAGGCGCTGGTATGGTTGTCCCGTATGAGGCCCCTACGTCGCGCGCCTTATCCCCAAATACTCGATAGGCGTACAGCTGATAGGTCAGCACGACGGGCAAAACGACAACGATCCCAACTAGAGCGAATTTGATGGAGGCCAGGTCGCCCGCGCCTTCAACGATGGAGATGCGATAGGGGATCACGTAAGGCCAGATAGTTCCGGCGAATCCGATAAACGCCAAGACCGTCATGGTGATTGCCAGCTGCAACAGGCGCGCGTCACTTTGCGAGCTCCAGATCGAACGCCAAAAGGCCACAGAAACGGCTACCAGCGCTATGGCGACTGCTGCGATAAACATAACGAACCAGGCAATGTGAACCAGCGCTTCGCCACCTCGGCCACACTGAGCGGCGTCCAAACGCAAGCGATGGTAAAAAGCGCCATAGTAAGTAGCCACGCCGCTCTACTCACTTCGCGACCAAAGATTTGCGTTACACCGTCGGTTTTATAAACCAGCCACGCCGAACCTAATAGAGCGTAACCGGAGACCATCGCCATCCCGCAAAGCAGTGGAAATAAGCTGATGGTGAATGTGTGCCCATACGGTCCGTGTTGAAGCCGGATTCCCTGGACGAACTCTCCGAGCATCATTCCCTGCGCGAACGCGGCAATGATGGAGCCCAACGCAAATGCCCAGTTCCAAAGCATCTTGGAGGCTTTTGAATGCGCGCGAAATTCAAATGAAATTCCACGAAACACCAGAGCAAACAACATCACCATTAGGGGCAGGTACAAAGCCGGCAGCGTCAAAGCATAAACGGCGGGGAACGCGGCAAATAACGTCACTCCGCCGAACACCAGCCAAGTTTCGTTTCCATCCCAAAAAGGCGCAATCGATTCCATCATTTCGTCGCGTTCTTGCTCTCGCGCAGCCAGCAGGAACAGGATACCGACTCCAAGGTCCCAGCCGTCCATCAATACGTAAAGCAACACCGCCAGAGCGATGATCGCAAAGGCCAGGTATGCGAGAAACGGCATAGATCACTTCCTAAAGAGCGCGGGCGTCGACTCCATACGGCCTCTCGCGGAAGACGGCGGCAAATCCGCTCGCGACGTCAGCTCCGGGCCTTGAATGATAATTCGTAAAAAAAACCAGAGAAAGCCGGCCAGCAAGGACGCGTAGACGATGGTGAATAGTATAGCCGTCAAGCCAACTTTCGCTGCCACCAAAGGCGAAGCCGCATCGGCAGTCCGCACAGCGCCGTAAACCACCCAGGGCTGGCGGCCGGCCTCCGTGACGATCCATCCGGTAATTATCGCAATGAAACCCAATGGCATCGCGATAACCAGTGTTATGAGAAACCACCTTCTAGTGAATAGTTGGCCGCGCCATCTCAGGTAAGCCGCGAAAATCGACAGAGCGAACAGTATCATCCCGATGCCGACCATCGCGCGAAACGCAAAGAACACAATCGGCACGTAGGGTCGGTCCTGCGGTGGAACCTGCTTAAGCCCCCGTATTTCTCCGTTCCAACTGTGCGTCAGGATAAGGCTGCCCAGATGCGGAATATCGATCGGCCAGAGGTTAGTGGCGGCTTTTTGATCCGGCCACGCAAATAGCGTTAACGGCACGCTGCCGGCGGTATCCCAAACTGCCTCGATGGCGGCCAACTTCATCGGCTGATACTGTCGCGTATTTTGTCCGTGCTGGTCGCCTAGAAACATTTGGAGCGGCACAAGGAACAGCACAATCCACATCGCCAGCGAAAGCCCGGTCTCGGCGAACTCGCGGTTACTTTTGCGGAGCAGGAAGATCGCTGATACGCCGGCAACCACGAAGATGCCCGTAATATAGCTCGCGCAGACCATGTGCGCGAAACGATAGGGAAACGAGGGGCTGAATATCACGTCCGCCCAGCGATCGACATGAAATACCTTGTCCTTTCCCAGTGTGGCTCCTTGCGGCGTTTGCATCCAACTATTTGCGGCTAACACCCAAAAAGCGCTGAGCAGAGTTCCGAGTGCTACCATGCAACAAGAAAACAGATGCATGCGCCGCCCAACCCGCGCTTCTCCAAATAGAACGATCCCGATAAAACCTCCTTCCAGAAAAAATGCCGTTAGCGCTTCGTACATCAGACAGCGGACCCGTAACATTGCCAGTCATGCGCGAAAAGCCACTCCAGTTGGCGCCGATTTCATAAGATAGAACCACTCCGGTGACGACCCCCATGACGAATCCGAGCGCGAAGAGCCGAATCCAGAATCGCATCAGGTCGCGATAGACGGTCTTTCCGGTAAGGAACCATAGCGTATTCAATAGAACGATAAACCCGGCTATACCGATCGAATATGCGGGCCACATGATGTGGTAGCCGATCGTGAAAGCAAATTGCAGACGCGATAGCGTGACTGTATCTAGCGTCATCGTGGCATTCTCGTTGTTGGGGGCCGTTCGGCAGTTTCGTTCGACGACCGCTTCAGTACTACCGAGATTGCCTTTGCACTCGGTGTACCTGAGATCGGATCGTAAGCGTATAGCGGCAGCAGCGGATTTGCTTCGGGATAGTACGCGGCGCAACATCCATCAGGCATGCGGTAAGCTACTACCTTGAAGCCGCGTATCACGCGTTCGATTCCATCCGAGGATAGCGTGTGAATGTCCACTCGATCTTCGAGTGCCAACCTACGCTTTTTCATCTCATTGGCGTTCAGAAACAGAACATCGCGTTGATTGTAAACGCCCCGATAGCGATCATTGTTAGTGTAAATGGTTGTGTTGTACTGATCGTGACTGCGAAGCGTGCTCAACCAGAGTGCCTCGGGATTATTTATATGCTCGTCTTCGTCGAGACCGGGGAAGACGATGAAGTTTGCCTTACCGTTCGGAGTCTTCCAGATCCGCTCGCGCGCGGTGTTGGCTAGATGAAAGCCGCCGGGTACTTTAATTCGCGCGTTAAACCCCTGAAAGATCGGGAATACCGCTTCGATCTTGTCTCGAATACGCGAATAATCAGCCACCAGCCATTCCCAAGGAACAACTGATTTATCGCCAAGCGTTGCGCGCGCCATGTGCGCAACAATCCAAGGCTCTGAGCGGAGGTGATGGCTCGCCGGGACAAGTAGTCCGCGTGATGCCTGCACCATCGACATCGAATCCTCGATGGTGACCTCCTGCACCGCGCCATCCGGCGCACGATCCACTTCGGAGCGTGCCAGGCATGGTAGAATCAAAGCGCTGGAGCCATGGACGATGTGAGTTCTGTTGAGCTTCGTAGCCACATTCACTGTGAGCTTAAGTTTTCGGAATGCCTCACTGATCACGGGGGTGTCGGGCGATGCAGCCACGAAATTCCCGCCTAAGCCGATGAAAACCTTGGCGTCGCCCCGCACCATCGCTTCGAGAGCGTGCACTACATCGTGTCCGTGCTCCCGCGGCGGGTTGAAGCCGAACACTTTCTGCAATCGATCGAGGAATTCGATGCTGGGTCGCTCCGTGATGCCCACGGTGCGATCACCCTGAACGTTTGAGTGCCCTCGCACGGGGACAATTCCCGCGCCGGGCCTGCCGATATTTCCGCGCAAGAGCAGCAAGTTTACGATCTGCTGCACGTTTTGAGTGCCGCGGAAGTGTTGGGTTATCCCCATGCCATAGCAGGCCATGACACGATCAGCCTCAAGGTAAACGAGCGCCGCCTCTTCGAGCTGCGCGCGAGAGAGACCAGATTGTCGCTCGATTGCAGGCCACGGTGTTGCCCGCAGGTCTGTGCACAACGCCTCGAACCCGGCTGTATGCCCTTCAATGAAGTCGATATCCAGCACGCGCGGCTGATCCTCGCGAAGCGCTTGATCGTCGGCTTCGATGGCGGCCTTCATCACTCCCTTGAGGGCGGCAACATCGCCGCCAACCTTCAACTGGTAATAGTGCGTGGCGATCGGCGTCGAAGTCATCGTCGCCATCTCGAGCGGTCTCTGCGGGGCCTGAAAGCGTTCGAGCGCCCGCTCGCGCAGCGGATTAAAGACAATGATTCGAGCGCCGCGGCGCGCGGCGTCATGTAGTTCGGTCATCATCCGAGGGCTGTTAGTGCCCGTATTTTGCCCAATAACGAAGATCGCATCGGCGTGATCGAAGTCCTCAAGCAGGCACGTGCCCTTGCCAACTCCAATCGCAGGAGGCAATCCCTGACTCGTCGGCTCGTGGCAATAATTAGAGCAGTCTGGAAAGTTGTTCGCTCCGAATTCCCTGGCAAACAATTGGTAGAGAAAAGCCGCTTCGTTGCTTGACCGGCCAGAGGTGTAAAATTCGGCTTGGTTCGGATGCGACAAGGCTCGAAGTTCCTCGCCGATCAGGGTAAACGCGTTTGTCCAGTCGATTGGTACATAATGGTCGGTAGCCGAGTCGTATACCATCGGATGGGTAATCCGACCTTGTTCCTCGAGCCAATAATCAGACCGCTGCGCAAGCTCGGTTACCGAATGCTTGGCAAAGAATTCAGGAGTCACGCGCTTAGCGGTCGCCTCCCACGCCAAAGCCTTCGCTCCGTTCTCGCAAAATTCCAACGGATCGGCGCGCCCCGGTGCAGGATCAGGCCAGGCGCAACTGGGGCATTTGAACCCACCGGGTTTGTTCATGTAATAAAGCGCCGCACCACCCTTGAGGAGCACACGCTGCTCAAGAAGTGCGGCAACTGTTGCTTTCGCCGCTCCCCATCCGCCGGCGGGTTCATTGTACGGCTCGATCCGTGGTTTCCGGCTCATAAAGGTCTACCGTTCTAGTGGCGGGCCGACTGCGCAATCGATCCAAGGGGCTTCAGGCCCAAGGCAGGCTTCAATGGTCTTGCCCCTTTCGATATTTCACTCGAAACTTACTGTCGGCCGACGTTTAGGTCCACTTGTTTATTCCAGTTTTTGCATTTAGCACAGCTGATCGAAAACCAGCTGGTCTTGAGCGCTTAGTCGACGTTCAATATCCCCGATCGGCGGCATCGGACCGCTGGCTGTTCGGATCCAAGCGAGGATCTCGCCGGCATCCTCCTGCGCCTGCTCCTACATGTAGGTCCCGTGTGCGGCGGGGGCGGGCGGAATTTTGATAGTGACCAGCGAGACGAATCAAAGTTGCCGGGGTATATGAGTTATCAAGGTAGGATCCCGCTTGAATGCGACACTGACTTCGAGATGATCTTTCGAGACGATCGGCGTCAATCGGAATGTCAGCGTTACCTCGACCGAGTCAGATATCTCCCTGCGTTCGCCTACCGCTTCCGCAGCCGTCAACAAGATATTCTCCAGTAGCTGCTTTCCCCAATTATCCAGCGAAATTTCCTGTGACGACTCGATATCCATCGTGTGTTCCTTGTCCATGATGTTTAGTGCGCGCCCACAGACCGTACGCTGCTCGTGGATCTCTCAATTCTGCCGCTAAGCAAAACTGCTGAGGCTCTCAAGATCCGAAATGGCGGCGGTCATTCGTTTGATCATTTCGAGAGACATCTCTTCCGGTTGCATATCGGGCGTCGTACGCGTATGAACCAGCGTCGGCGTCCACATCAACAGCGCGAGGAAAAGTTGCTGCCGGTATAAATCCCACGCCTCGTCGAAGGTGATGCCAAGGCCGCACTTTTCCCGCATCTGGTCCAGATAGCGCTTGAGCAGGTCGCGTTCCCAGGCGCGCCGATCCTCGATCGCCAACGTTGTGGATATGGCGTAGGAAACGTCGCGCGCCCAATGCCCCTTGCCCAGACATTGCCAGTCACATAGCCCCATGCGGCCTTCCCCGGTGATGTACCAGTTTCCGAGGTGTACATCGGAATGCAGCAAGGTGGGCGTCCCTTTCGTGTGTAACTCCAACGCTTTAATCGTCGAAGGCCAAATCCCAGCACGACGGCGGCTGACGTCTGGAGGGATGACCGCTTCGGCCTGTATCATGGCTCGCTCATGACACTCCCGAAGACCCACCCTTTCGCCGGCTCGAAAGAAATCCTCAAAAGTGAGAAGCCATTTCAGGTCTGAGCTAAAGCGCGCACTGTCATAGTAGCGGCCATGCACGGTGGCAAGGGTATCTACGATTTGTTCCGCCTGCTGGCGGGAGATGGGTGTGGGCCACTTGCAGAACTGCGCCGCCTTGGTCGCAATCAGATCGTTGAAAAGGTGTACTGAACGTCCAGACTTGCGGTCCCATGCGGAGTGATAGCAGCTGGGTGCTTCAATTTTCAGTTCGGAACGGATTTGGCGATAGAAGCGCGCTTCACCCGCAGCGGAGAGGCCGGTCGCAAGCCTGGTCAGGACCGTTGGAGTTGTCTTGCAGAACAGATTTTCCGGCAAGCCGGCATTCCTGCCTTCTTCGTTGTATGCGGCCTTGAGCCGCCTGCGAACGCTCGAGCCCTGATCGCCTCCGCAAATTTCCACCGAGACCACCCGCGCGCCTCTGGCATCGCCGCATAGAACAGCAGTGAGCCAGTCAGGCGATATCGCTTCCGCACACCAAGGGACGTCGTCGATGGTTTTGGCGATCGGGCGAGTGATGTAGTCCCAAATCGTATGAACAGCCATCCTGCCTCTGGCTCTGAAGTGGACGCCTGCGGGACGCGAATCATGTGTCATTTACGTATACCCATAGCAGGAAAATTCTCTCGCGATAAGGGAAACCATCAGAGGGAAGCCGACTGAACCAATACCGGCGCGCGCAGACGTTCAGCCTCGTAGGAGCGGCATTCAACCGTCGCCAACGCCCGACCAACGCTACGGTGCATCAGAGCAGGCGCGTAGCTCTTAGTGATGTCAGGTAATGCGTTGGTGAGTGGATCCAATGGGATCGCCTCGACATCGACCAGGTCCCAGGCCCCCGACTTCGCGAGCTTCAATCCGGCATGGCACAATTTAGCTCCTCGGCCACCTCCACGAGAAGAACCTTGAGCGCAGACTATTCGAAGCTTACGAGGACGAAGTCGAGCGCGTCGATCCGAATGACCATGGCAGCGCGTGTCGGAGAAAGGAAAGTCGCTCCTTCGGGCGAGCGGCTTCGTGAGCGCTGTTCGCCCTGCGGTTGCCCGCACCTCAGCATTTTGCGCTAACGCACCGGATGCAAGGCTGGTAATGATCGATCTATCGTGAACTAACCGAGGAGGACTTTCGAGGGACGCGCTCTCGATGGCGCGCTACGGGGCGGGCGGCAAGCCGAAGGTTTCGGCGTTGCGAATTTGGCGTGATACTCCGAGGTAATTAGGAACCAAAGGTCAAACGCTTCTGACTAGCTATAAAAGGGACGGCTTGCGAGTCACATACTAAGCTCAACTGTATCGTTAGTCAGGCGCTTTTATTAGCACAACAGCGTTGCGGAAAACGGGACAATAGTTAAGAGCACGCTCGATTATGCGAGCGATCCGGCTGCATGCGAATTCTGCCGGGCGTTCGATGACCTGCCAGCCAGCAACTCTTCTGTGAGCTTGCGCAGCCTGAGCGCTCGCGCACGAGAACTCAGGTCGGCAGCAAGAATTCGCTTTTGCGCCTTCTCGGCGATCACGAATCGTAATTCATCGTTTGCCGCCAACTCTTTCAGCGCACAACGCATCGCTTCAGGATCTTCCGGTGGGACGTAACGCACCTCCTGGTCCGAAAAATAGGCGCTCAGCCCCCCGGTGCGAGTGCAAACAACTGGCAGCCCAGAAACAATCGCTTCGCTTATGACCGTTATCCCTGACGCATGCAGATTTCGCTCAAGCGGTACTACCGCTATCTCGCCCCATGCGTACAGATCTTTGGCTTCGCGCGCGGATCTGACCGGTACTATGCTGACCTGTTTACCGGCGAGCCGCTGCCAACCAAGACGCGTCGAGCCTATCCGCACCTCGCATCCGGGCCACCCATCGACGGCGGCGATCAGAGTGTTCCAGTCGCGATGCATGTCATTTCCCAATGCCACGATGCGCGTCGGATTATGTGCGTTGCGCAGTGTCGCTGGCCTGAGATCCGAGATGTCGGTTCCGTAGAGGACCAGCTCGCTGCGAATCCGCGGAAGAAGTCTGCGGAGTACCATCAAGTTCGCGGGAGACTGGACCGTCAGCACATCGGCATGTTTCAGCAAAGTCCGATAGAGCCAACGTTTGGTCGTCGATAACCCCCGCCATCGATCGAACAGCCAGATGCTCTGCGCAATCACCTTGGGCCTTGGATCGAACCGAAAGCTTCGGAGCAGGGCTAGCACCGCCAAGTGCTCAAACTCCGTGTGGGTCCAGACCGCATCGGCGCCGAGAATCATTGTCCGGTTACGCCAGGCATGCACGAGGTCGAAACCCAGCAGGCGGCGCAGCCCGAGCCTAACCACTTTCGACGGCCACATTTCTGCGTGATCTTCGGAATAATCAATACGGAAACTGCTGTCCGCCGCGTGATAATAGCCATACGGAAGCCGTTCGTTGATTCCCGGAATAGCGCCCTGTGTCCAGCGCTTCTCCCACTCGCGCGCGCCGAAGCCACGTCCTAGTTGAATAAAGACCCGGATGGGACGATCACTTTCGAGAGCGCCGGCAAGGGGCACCGAGTAGACCTCATTGCTCGCTCGAGCAGATGTCAGCTCGATTAGTTATTGCGTAGCACCTCATAATTCGCACTCCGAGAGGAGCGAGTGTGTATCTGTGTAAAGGGCGCCACCGCCGCAGACTGTAGCAAGATGCGATTCGATCAGCACTGGCCTTGATTAGCAAGATTTTCATGACCGATGTTCGGAACATTTCCCATGGCACCACCGCCATCACCTTTGGTCGCGTGGCAAACTGCTATCTGCTTTGAGTTTGAACCCGTGACTACGGGAGCGCCCTTGGAATCCATCGGAAGATTCCCCAGGAATACGTTACTTAGATGGATATATGCGCCCCACCCTCCTCCGCCACATGGACCCGGACCACCATCGTTCGAAGCGAGTGCCTTAGGCGGGGCATGATCGAATTGGATCTGGCCACCTTCCATGGTGATACTTCCCCACGCATTGCAGGCGCTGACGGTTACTACCAGCGGAGCGTCGGTGGTCTTGTTCACGTACTCGAGATGATCGCTGAACAAGCGGGTCGAGCCCCCGCCGTTCATGACTGCGGGCCCGGTGAATTCATCAAGCGAAGAGTCCGTGATGTTGAATTCACAGCCATCGTTTTCGACCCCCTTGTCGCTATTGAACAAGGTCCCGGCCTCAAAGCTGATCTGCTCACCCGCGTCCTTGAGTCCCTGACCGCAATACAGATCCACCCCGCAATCCGAGATCGACGAGTTCGTGAAATGATTCAACCATGAGCCGCTATGAACTTCGTAGCCGCGACCAAACCCGTGGATGTTTAACTGACGGTACGTTGTATTGGGTGTCTCGCTGACGACAGCTGCCGTCTTGCTCGCCCGGCCCGGTCCAATCAATTCGAGATTTTCGAACCTCGGAACGTTGCCCGCATACCCACCATAGGCGAGATGTTTGAGGGTAAGCGCCGCGCTGCCGTCTGCGAGGCTGCTAAAATCGAGACTTGCGCCTGCAAAGCTCGAGATGCCGACGCAGTCGCTCTTTGAGTCTACAAGGCCGCGCGTTATGCGACATCTTGCGCCGTCCGGCACTGTCACCGTGGCGAAGCCTGCCACGACGTACGCTCCATTCGCATGACACCTGCTGCCCGCCGCGTCCAACGCGGCCTGAAAAGCCCTGGTGTCGTCGGTGACGCCGTCACACTTCGCGCCGAATCGGGTTACGACGAAACGTTCTCCGGCGTTCCGATAGGAGCCGGCGCCTCCCTGTGCGAAATCTTGGCGTGGGCCCCCTAAGATCGTCAGCAAAGCGATTGTAACGGCGCATTATCCAACGGTTTTGCAATCCCGACATTTTCAACTCTGAGCGCGCGACTCCCGCGGCCGTCTGAGATATTCCTCGCGTCGTCGAAGTCGCCAAGGCGCGTAGCGAATGTGGCGGCGCGCCCAGCGGTATTTACCTCTCAGCCGCAACATTCCAAGCATCCGTCCGAACCATTTCTCGACCTCGATTACTTCCTGCCGATTCTCGCCATCCGAGATCAGTGCGGCGAGTACCGCGTCTGGACGGCGAATCAGCTTTAGTAATGACCGCCCCACCTGGCACCACCAGAGTTGTCCCAGTCGTTGCTTGAAGCTCATACTCATCGCCAGGCTGTGAGTTGAGTAGGCATCGAGGAGCGCCTGGGATGCCTCATGTCGACGCCGCAGCCGACGAAAAGATCCCCAGCGCAAATCTCGTGCTGACATGCGGCGTTGAAGGCGCATGCGCGGCTCGACGCGAAGCGTCCATCCTGCAAGCCGTATCGCCAACGTCAGCTCCGTATCGCCAGACCAGGGAGGTCGACCACCCCAGCGCCCATTGAGCAAGGAGCGAAAACCTCCCTGCATCAGTTGCGTCCATGCCTGCCTGCGAACGCAGAGGCCGGGGCCTTCCAAGTGTTCAGTCGGCTTTTCACACTGCTCCAGATCCGCATCCGTAAGTACCCCATACGCGCGGTGAAACTCGCTGAACCAATCTGGTACAGGGACCTCAAAGACAGGCTCGCAAATGCTCCCAACGGCGCCCAAAGCAGAATCGTTCTTGAATATCTCGTATGCGAGTACGAGCCAATCGGGCGCTAGCCAGCTATCGTCATCAATGAGGGCAACGAAGTCGTACTTCGCCTCCACAAGTCCTCGCTCCCTAGGGTATCGCGCTCGCGAACGTGGCTCCCTGAATACGCGGAGGTCAGCGGGACCCTCCTTCCAACACGACAGCGCCATTTCGGCGCCGTCATCTGTAGAAGCGTGGTCAACAACTATTACTTCCCAAGGGAATCCTGGCCGTCTCTGCGACTTCAGACGAGCCAAGGTAGCGGGTAAAGATGCTCCGCCGTTATAGCAAGAGATTACTACCGAAATTCCTGTGGACATCGAACCCTTCCAACTACCCGACAGAGATCAAGTCATTTTCACTCTTTCCGCAACGAGCCGCCACCGGTAACGCGGATTGAAATCGCCAAAATATGCGTAATGATCTCAGGGCACGCGCTAACAACGAGCGCGACTTGCCCTCCATGTGAGTTCGCGGACGCGTCTAACATTCTGAGGAAGGAACAATCGGTTCAAACACTCCGCGCTAACCAAATATGCTGGCCGCAGACCGGCGATCTGAACGAGTGTCGTCAGAGCGCCCAACCTATCGCCTCGATCCATCTGATGAGCGATCTTGGAAAGCATCCATCGGCATTGCATGTTCTTAGCGCTGCGGATCAGGGTCTTGCCAGCGCGGCCGTATCGTTCCCTGACCAGCGCGACAAAGGTTGGAAACCCGCGGACATACTTGTCCGCGCTCTCTGCGCCAGCACTGACCCGATAACGAGTCAGTTTGTCGGGGACGTAGACAAACTCTCCAAGCTCGCGAAGAAGTAATAGCAACCAGAGATCCTCAAAGCCTTGCACCTTGAACTTCTCGTCCAAACCGCCGCAGCGGTTTAACCTTTCCCGGCGAATCACCAACGTACTGGTAAGAATCGGAGGAAAGCTCCTCATCATTTCTTCCATCGAGGGTGCATGTCCGATCGATGATACCTCGAATTCAGTTCCGTGCTCATCGATCTTCGTGTACTCGCTGAAAGCGAGCGTGGCGTGTGGATTGCGCTCGAGCGCGCCGACCATCGTTTTGAGCTTTCCGGGTTGCCACAAATCATCAGAATCCAGAATTGCGATGTACTTGCCCGTGGAATGGACTACTCCGGTGTTCCGAGCCGCAGCCGCCCCTCGATTCGCCTGCGTGATGGCTCTGATGCTGTTGCCATACTGTTCCAGGATCGCTGCCGTGGAATCGGTCGAACCGTCGTTCACGACCACGATTTCGTGACTGTCAAAGTTCTGCGCCAGAGCGCTTTCGATCGTTTGGGCGATCGTTTGCTCAGCATTATAGGCAGCGATTATGGTCGAGACTTTTGCAGGCGACGAGTGACGTATCGCGTTCATATCGGACGAATCCTGGATCATTTCCGGTTATTCACGAGCGCGAGTTGGCACCAGAACAAGACCGCGAACGCGCTGTCTGTTTTGAGAAAGTCGCAGTCGGGTCAGAAATTCAGAACTAAAGAAATACGCTGGCCGAAACTTCGCTATGCGCAGAAGACTGTGGATCGCGCCTGCTCGGTCGCCGCGGTCCATCTGATGAGCGATCTTCGACAGCAACGCTCGGCAGCGCGTGTTCTTCACGCTCCGAATCAGGTCTCTGCCTTGCTTCCCGTATCGCCTTCTCACCATATCGACAAACACTGACAGTCCCGGATCGTATTTGTCCGCTGCTTCTGAGGCATCCGCCGTTCGATAGAGGGTCAGCTTCTCAGGCACATGGACGAAGTCGCCAAGCTCACGTAGTAGCAATAGAAGCCATGAATCCTCGTACCCTGCCCCTTTGAACGCTTCATTGAAGCCTCCGGCACGCGCAAGAACCTTCCGGGGTACCAACCATGTCGACGGATAAATAAATGCAGAAAGAGAAGCAATCGGAAACGGACGTTTCTTCATGAGCGCCGCCATCGACGACCCACTACCGATCGCTGATTCCCGATATTCGGTTCCACTCTCGTCCATGAAGCCGTATTCGCTGAAAGCCAGGCTTGCCGTAGAATGTCCGTCCCAAGGCTGCCGTCATAACTGCCAGCTTCTCAGGCAAAAACAGATCGTCCGAATCGAGAAACGCTAGATACTCGCCATTCGAATATGCAATTCCGGCGTTTCTTGCCGCTGCTGCTCCTCGATTTTCCTGATTCACGATCCGAAGTCTGCCCCGGTAGCGCTCGAGGATCTCGGCCGTAGCGTCGGTGGAACCGTCGTTGACGACCACGATCTCGTGGCTGTTGTACCGCTGCGCCAGCGCGCTGTCGATCGCCTGGGCGATGGTCCGCTCCGCGTTAAACGCAGGAATTATGGTCGATACCAACACTGGGACTAGCTTCCCTCGCGACACAGTCGACACTGGCTATTTTCGCTTCTTCACGCGGCAGCACGAATGTGCCGGCGCTCCTATCTGCGGCCTCTATAACTATTGACAATAGAGTTTCATCCGGTCGCGGATCGTACAGGCGCAAAGCATCCTCTCTGGCATTACTACCTATAGACTGCCAGCGACCGCGCTCTTGCCACGCCCTTTCGAGTGCCGCATCGAGGCAAGTCACCGCGGGGGCATCCGCCAGAAACCCGTCGCGTCCCTCCAGCACCCATTCTGGAATTCCTGCCACAGCCGTGCCAATAACAGGCCGCCCGCAGAGCATGGCCTCGACCATTGCCAGCGGAGTACCTTCGACACGCGACGGCAACATCAGGGCATGATGTGTGCGCCAGATTCCTCGGATGTCCTCGCTCTGACCGCGAAAAGCGATTCGATCGTTGAGCCCATAGAAGGTCGCGAGCTCGTGTAGGTAGGCATCGTCATCCCCGCTACCATAGAGGCATAGGTGCCAGTCCCGACTCCGCCATCGCGTAGCACTAAGCGCTTCGAAAAGGATGTCCTGACCTTTGGCTGAGGTGTTCAACCGTGCAACCGAAGCAAAACTGACCGCTTTATTGTCCGGCCACGGCACGGCATCTATACGATCGAGATTCACCGGATTCTTGATGACCCGCGCGTTCGCCAGCCTCCGAGTCAACTGCCGCTCGGTAGCGCGCAAATTGCTCTCCGACACAAACAAGGCGAACCGAGCGTCTTGATAAAGCGCGGCGGCTTTCGCGCGATGCGTCGGGTTCGGAACCTCTCCCAGGTTGGCTTGACTCACGATCACATATGGCCTTGGCGCATAGCGTCTCCGTACGGAGTCGATAATCGCCGGGGCCGGTATGCTTCCGCCGTCACTTATGAGGAGAACGTCAGGTCGCGTCGAAAGGAACCTGGGCAGAGGTGACAGGTGCTCACGAAGATATTCGCCCAACCCGCGATGCAGAACATTAATGGCGCGCGACAGTTGGTGCGCACGCAGATGCAGAAGGCTATCTGGAATACAGAATATATCCGCCCCCGCGCTTTCGAGCGCTCTGAGTTTCTCGTGGTCAGGACGTGGTCGAAGAGGAATGCATATACTCACATGAATGCCAGTCTGCAGAGCGCGGTGCGCCATCTTCGCCCACAGTTCTTCGCTGCCCCCCCAAGGGACGCTCGCCATCGTGGATACTATGCCGATTCTCATCGCAATCGACGACCAAACGCGATCATTCGTTCGGGACTTATCGTTACAGATTGGCCGCGCGCCGCCCTGTTTCCACGCCCGAGGCAGCCGGAAAGGACGCCAGCCGCATTCTGATTCCTGCGGAGTGATGAACCAGAACTCTCATCGACTCTACGCTCCTGACTGAGAACCGGTGCGATCGATTTCCCAATTGGCCCGGTTATAGAAAAGACCCGTTTCGGCTTGCGACGCGTCGAGATCGCTAACGAACAGCGGCACATGCGCCTGTGCCACTATGTCTTCCTGGCTCCGGTCCGAGCACACGCCTGCCCACACGAAATAGTCTCCGCCGATCACCATCAGACGAGGGATTTCCGCTTGGCAAGCGAGGCGACGGCTGGAAGGAACGGTCTGCAGCTCGCTGTAAACGGTAAAAAAAGGAATTCCGTCGGGGCTCGTGATACGAATGAAGAACTTCACCCGCGGGTGGGCCGGGATGTGTGCGACGAAACTCAGCCTTACTCCGGATTCGGGCGTGGCTTCCCGCTCCGACGCCCATTCGCCGAGCGGCAACAGTTGCAAACTCATAACAGTAGCTTCACCCTTCGCGGGCGTGCTTGTGATGACGGATTCCTGTCGTGAAGATTCCGCAGCGCGACGGTAGGCGTCTATCACGAGTTGGGGACGTCCTTCGGCAACAATTTGCCCGTGCTCGAGCAAGATCCCGCGCGTGCAGACTGTCTGAATCAACCACATGTTGTGTGTAACCAGGACGATAGTCATGCCACGCGCGTTGAGTTCGCGCATCTTATCAGTCGACTTCTGCCAGAAACGCTGATCTCCAACCGCCAGCACCTCGTCCACCAGCAGAATCTCCGGTTTCATGTGTGCGGCAACCGCAAAGGCGAGGCGGACGTACATGCCGCTGGAGTAATGTTTGACGGGAGTATCGATGAACTTCTCTACTTCCGCGAATGCGACGATCTCGTCGAACCTTCGCGCCGTCTCATTACGACGCATCCCGAGGATGGCCCCATTCAAGAAAACGTTCTCGCGTCCGGTAAGTTCTGGATGGAAGCCCGTCCCCACTTCGAGCAGGCTGCGGACCCGGCCATAAAGTTCGATATGACCCGCTGTGGGACGGGTAATACGCGACAGGATTTTGAGCAGCGTGGACTTGCCCGCTCCGTTGCTACCGATGAGGCCTAGAACTTCACCGGGTTCGACGTCGAAGTTGACATCGTGAAGGGCCAGGAAGTGGGAATTGTCGGCTCGACGATCGCTGCCATTGCGCGATTTTAGTAGACTCAACGGCGCCTTGAATGCGGTAGCAAGGCTTTCCCGCAGACTGCCGTAGGTCTTTCCTTGCCGCACGGGGTACCGCTTGCTCACACCTCTCACTCTGATTATAGGTTTCATCGCGTTTAAATAACGTCAGCGAACTCCTGTTCCATCCGACGAAACACGTACGCAGCAGCCATCAGCAAGGCAGCCGTGATGGCGGTTGAAAGCAATAAGCCGCCCCAATTAAATGGGCGACCGAAAATCGCGTCTCGAAATCCCTCGATGATACCGCTTAGCGGATTGAGGGCGAGCATCCATCGCCAGCGATCAGGCACAAAGCTCACTGGATAGATGACCGGCGTTAGAAACATCAATATCTGTGTGACGAAAGGAAGGGCATAGCGGATGTCACGGTACTTTACGTTCAGCGCCGACGTCCAAATACCCACCGCAGCCGCGACCACCGCCGTCAGTGCGACCAACGGTACAAACAGTAGCAGACCTGCGTGAAAGCCGACTCCGTAAAAAGGCATAATTACAAACAACATTATTGAAGCGATCGCGATGTCGACCAAAACCGCGGCTACTGCAGCGGTCGGAACCAAGAGCCGCGGGAAATAGACTTTGGTAATAAGGTTGGTGCTCGAGACCAGGCTATTAGAGCTATTGGTAATCGCGGAGGTGAAGAAATTCCAGGGCAACAAACCGGCGTATGAGAATATAGCGTACGGCTCACCTTCCGAAGGCACACGAGCGAGCCTTCCGAAGAGCAGGGTGAATACGATCATCGTGATCAAGGGCTGGAGTATCGCCCAGGCGGCGCCGAGAGCGGTCTGCTTATAACGGACCTTGACGTCGCGCCATGCGAGAAAGTAAAAGAGGTCGCGGTGGGCCCAGAGATCGCGCAGCTCCAAGCCCGCTTCGCTACTGCCATCAATAGTCAAGACAGGCGTTCGCTCAGCTTCAAACGCGGTCGCGTCGCCGTATACGGCATTCGCTTGCGGCTCTGCCGGCCCGTCAACCGGATAGCGACCTTGGTCGCCGTTTGGGACCAGAACATCTTCGACAGAGTTCAATAGGTGTTCCTCATATTTGATTTCGAAACCATTGCATCGGAGCACCGGCGGTATTCGTAGTGCCACGCGAATCCGCCGAATCGGACCGCAGCAACTCTTCGCTGAGCCGCCGATAACGACTGGCGAATCCGTGCGCGGTCAGATCTGCGGAAATCAGATGTTCCCGGGCTCTTGTCACCATCCCAAGCCGCAGATTGTCATCCGCCGCCAATTCGTCGGCCGCTTCACGCATCGCGCCTGGTCGATACGTCGGAACGTACATCACCTCACTATCGGAAAAATAAGCTCGCAGACCTCCCGTGTCAGTACATATGGATGGCACTCCCGAACTTATCGCCTCGAAAATGACGGTTATGCCGGAGGCATGCAGGTTGGCCTTCAGCGGAACGACCACACAATCTGACCACTCGTAGAGCGCCCTGATCTCGTTTGCTGTCGTCGCCGAGATCACCTCTACATTTCCGATACCTTCGATAAGCTTTTGATTTATCCTGGAAGAACCGATTTTCACCTCGTAGCCGTCGATATTCCCAAAAGCCCTGAGCAGCGTTTGCCAATCCCGATGCATATCGTTGCCCAGAGACAGGATGCGAAGCGGCCGGTGCGTCGCGGCCTCTCGATGCTGTGGTCCATTGGTCAGAGCGCCCCACAATATGCATTCACATCGGACGGAAGGCAGGAGTCTTTGCGCAGCCTTCAGATTCTCCGGCGAAAACGTCGTGACGACATCAGCCTCTCTCAGAAGCGCGCGATAAATGAATCGCTTAACCCGCGAAAGACCGGGCCATCGATCGAACAGCCAGATGCAATTTGCGACAACCTTGGGGCGTCGGCGCCAGCGTCCGATTAATTTGAACAGCGCGAGCACCCCCAGATGCTCGAGCTCGGTGTGGGTCCACACGATATCCGCGCGCAGCAGGCGTTGCCGATTTCGGAATACATGAATCAAGTCGAATCCCAGAACCTTTCGCAGGACCAAGCGGCGATACTTCGCCAGTAGACGTTCCTCGTCATCGTGTGAATATTCAATCGCCCATCCTTCACCAGCTGCCCGATAGTAGCCGTAAGCTAGACGGTCATTGAGGCCGGGAATCAGTCCTAACGCATGTTTGCGCTCCCAACTGTTCGCGCCGAAGTTGTATCCTAAAAGAACAAAGACGTTCACGTTGTTGGCTTTGCCTGCCACCGACATATCTATCGCTTTCGCAGCGCATTTCACGCCCGGTTGTTTAGAGGTACCCGCTCGGCTTTGAACTGCCAGACACCTGAAACACAGGAACACCTTCTATGTATGAGCCAATTGAGACCGATCGGGTTGCACAGAGGCTTTCACTTGCGATTTGTGTGGAGACGGACATGTCCTGCTCGAGGCTCTTCCTGCCAGCCAGTCTTCTCGCGCTGCAGCTAGAATCAAGCCCCACAATATCCAGAGACGCGGCTGAGTAATCTCGGCACCCGATACGCCGAGTGCAATAAGATTCGCGACGAACGCGCCCCCCAGCGCAATCAGACATCCTCGCGCCTCTGGGTCAATGCCAGGCCGACTGAGCCTCTGCCGAACCTGCGAGTATAACTGCACCAGGAGGAACACCATGAGTAACGTGCCCGGAAGTCCAAGGTTGCTCAGAACGTAGAAGAACACGCTCATAGCGCGGTTCGATCCAAGACCCACCCCGAGGCCCCAGCTGTGCTGAAACACCTCCACCGCGCGGCCGAACGTGGAGGTTCGATGCAATGCCGAACGGGACGATCCTTTGTTAAACAGTACCGCGTCGAGCAGCAGCCAGGCCCAAGGCATCGTAACCAGTGCTATAAGCGCTGCTGCTGCTAGAGCGAGCACCGCCATGCTGGCTTTTAGCTTGATCCAGCCGTGACGCACGAGCGTCGCGCCGCAATCGCACGCCATGACTATCCACATCACTCCTGCCGTGACGTAACCGGTGGTGGAAGTAGTCTCAACCAGCATAACGCTTCCGACCGCAGCCCATAGCCAGTGCCATCCGTTTCGCCGTCCACCGGAAATGGCAAGACTCAATTCGAATACCGACCATGCCCCAAGAAAGCCGGCCGCATCCGAAGGTTCGACGAAGGTCGCCGACATGCGAGAAAATCCCATCCCGATGAACTGGTTCGGCGCTTGAGCCCATGCCTCATTGCTATTGAAGAGCCAAGACGGAAATGGCCAGCCCAACCGATGGCACGCGATTTGAAAAGTGCCGACCGCTGCCACAAACACACCCGACCAGGAAAACGCGCTCACGACGCGGCTCACCCGTCCGGGGCGCTCGGCCAATTGCAGCAGGCACATGACCATAATGAAGTTCAGGAACATGTACCCCGCCTGACCCATGTTACTGGGAGTCCAGTGCAGAGCCGATTGAATATAGTAACCCTGGTCCACGCCTGTTCGGGGTGAGTCTACCGGCACTCCCTCAAAGAGAACTGGAAGAGCAAACGCGGAGAACACGCACCAGATAATAAAAATCGCCAGAATCTGAATATGCTTTGCCGCAGGCTCTTGGTGCATAAAGCGAATTCTGCCGCTCGCCCATTTAGGTATGACTAGTGTCCCGATCAAGGCCACCACAAAGAAATACGGGGATAGTCCAACCGCGAAGCCGCCACCGACGTTGACCAACGCAGCGCCCTGGAGCACCGCAGTAAAAACAGCCCACTCCGGCAGGTAGGATGAGCAGCAGTACACCGCGAGCGTAAGCGGAATCAGGATCAATCCGCTGACCGGAAAAAGCATGCGCGATCAGTCGCCCTTCATGATTCGGTATGAATCACTTTCAAAGTGCTGGGTTGAGAACTCGAACAACTCCGAGTCTTCAATCCCTTCCATCTGATGAACCATCCCGGGCCGGACGTCCATGCACTCGCCTTCGTGCAATTCGAAGTAGAAGCTATCTTCTGCGTCAGGCGACGTTTGAACTCTGACACGTAGACGGCCGCTGCGAAGATAGAACGATTCCGTTTTGAGCTTATGAAAGTGAAATGAGCAGCGTTTGCCTTTCCGGATCTCGAGAATCTTGCCGCAGTATTGCGAGTTGTTCTCGATCCATATTTCACGGCCCCAGCCCTTGGGTTCGATATGTACCGGCCTGCGCGCGAGCCTGGGTCGCAGCTCTGTCACATCGTTTTCAACCACTTTTGAAATTTCCATGCCTCACCTCTAGGTGGATTGTGTTGGGCGGCACACCCTGGGCCCCGGTCGCATGGCGGGAACGCTTTTTCCTCAGTGTGCGCCATCTCTGGACAGCACTGCAGGTACGGTCTGGACCAGAATCTGAAAATCCCGGGCGAGCGACTGATCGCGTATATATTCCATGTCGAGTCGTACCCGGCGTGCATAGTCCGCAATGTCGCTGCGCCCACTGACCTGCCATTGGCCTGTCAATCCGGGACGCACCGAGAGCAGTAGTGAAGCATAGTCGCCGTACTGCTCGATCTCTGCGGGTACTACGGGGCGAGGGCCGACCAGGCTCATCTCGCCCTTCAAGACGTTCAAGAGCTGGGGAATTTCGTCGAGGCTAAGTTCGCGCAGAATGCGACCGATAAAAGTTATTCTAGGGTCCTTGCCTTTGGGAAGCTTGTAATTGTTTGCGATATATTTGCGATAGAGATCCGGGTCTGCCTTGAGAACCTGTTCGGCATCACGACGCATCGTCCGAAATTTGTAGATGTGAATTCGGTCGCCGCCCTTCCCAATGCGTTCCTGCCGAAAGAAAACCGGACCCGGCGAGGATAATTTTACCAGCGCCGCGACAATCGCCATGACGGGCGAGGTGATCGCCAACAAAATCGTTGTGACAACGACATCGACAGCGCGCTTGAGTACTGCCTCGAAACCCGAAACAGCGCCGGAGCGCAAGGTGATCACCGGAATCCCTCCGAAGTTGCCCAACGCCATCCTGAATATGGAGGTATCGAAGATGCCCGGAACTATATGAGCCTCGATTCCGCGCTCAAACAGACGTGGAAAGAGGCCGGATGCGTCGGCACCGATATCTGCGGCCGCAACAAACACCTCGGCGGCATCATGAAAAGCCTGCTGATGACCGTTCAACTCTGCCGACGGTTTTGTAACGAGATAGTCAGAGTCAGCCGGATCTACTTGCCGGATCAACTCATAACGTTCCGGACAGTAGTTGTTCAACAGGAACTGCCTAAGCCAATTCGCCTGAGTGCCATTGCCAATAATGACCGCGGTACGGCGAATACCCCTTCGTCGTAATATATTTCGCGCGGCCGCGATTTCGCCCCAATCGCGCAGCATGATCAGCACGCCGGCGAGCACTACGTACGAGAGCACGAATAGACGGCTCACCTCTCGCAGTTTGAAAAAGAAAATCGCCAGAGCAGTTGAAGCCATCCATGGCAGTCCCGTGGAAATCAGGCGTCCGAAGCGTTTGCCAGGCCGATCAAGTTGCTCCGGTTTGGGAAGACTCAGGTATCCGCTGACCAGATTCCACGCAATCAGAGTAGACAATAGAAGGACTATGTATTGTCCCGGCCAATATGCGATGTCCGATGAAGTAGACGGAGGCCATACGAATAGGCCATAACGGCTCAGCAAAGAAGCACCCCGGCTTGTGGCGGCAAACGCAGCGCCAAGACAGACTAGGTCGAGCGTAGCGGCGAGGGCGCCTTCAATTTTATCCGCCTTGAAATGGTTCGCTGACATTTACGATGCGACTATGTTGGCGCGACTGAAGAGAACAAGTGTGGCTACTCTGGCGATCACGCATGCCGCCCGGGTAAAATAGGCTCAATGATTGCGGGCGGGAGAGTTCGAGGAACGCCGCGCAGAGATGAGGCGTAGATCGGTGTCCGCAAGGACTGCTCAGCGCGTCCCTTTCCGAGTACGACGTCACACGCCGCTTTCACTTTGCCGTAACTGATCGCGTTCATACATGCGGGAGCATCGCGCGTTCGTTCGAAGCCAAGATCCAGATAGCCGCAGCCGCCGAGCGGCGGCTCCAAAACGAGCGCTCGCTCGCTGACCGGGCCCCAACGCTGCGGACTGCTGGGGCCATGCAGCGCAACCAGCGGAACCCCCAGCGCCGCAGCCATATGCATCACTCCGGTATCGACCGAAACGACGAGGTCAGCACCTGACAGGAGTCTCGCTGTTTCGCGCAAGCTCGCTCCAGCCGCGTTTCGCATGCGGGACCGCAGAGAGCCCTTGACTTCAGCGATCACGATATCGTTCAGCACTCGCTGGTTGGCTGCCCCTGTAAAGATGACGTCGTACCTGTCCGCAGCCACGTCCTCCGCCAGGGCAATCCATCGTCCCACCGGCCACTCCTTCAGCTTCGCCGCGCTCCCGCCGGGCCACAGATGGAAAACGGCGAATCTATCCGAGCAATCAGCTACATCCTGATCTGCGACCTGTTCGCGTCGCAGCGACGGCGAATGATTGGGCAAAATGCCCAGGGCGCGAATCAGTCCTCGATGATTCTCCAGTTCGTGCGCATCGGGAGAATGTTCGACTACTACGTCATAGCCGAAATGTCTGCCCTGTGCCCGGGTACGAAAGCCTGCAATAAATTCGGCGCCCGAACAGATCGCTATAAGAGCGTTGAGCCGACACCACGGACCGAAGTCCAAAAGCAAGTCGATCTTCTGTTCGCGAACTACTCTGATTGCCTCACGAGGGCTAAACACTGGCAGTTTTATGACGGTATCCGCTCCTTCCAATAGACTGGCGGCCTCGTAATTGTTCGGACCCGACAAAAAGACAATCTCCACGCGCGGATAAGCTGCGCGCAAATCCAAAAGAGGGCCGCTCATGAGGACTGTGTCGCCGACGGCCGCGGTATTCAGCAAGCCGATTTTTCGCGGACGCTCCGGAATAGCTCGTTTGCGCCGATAGCATCCGGCAAGAAATACCAGTGGTATTCCCAGATAACGATCAAGTAGACGAACGCTCCTCCGTCCCCGTCCAGGCATTTTCTCGAGACTTGCTGCGGCGCACGTTTTACAATCTTTTGATTTGTTCAGCATAGATGGGGGCCACCTCCGACCTACTGTCTGCTTGCTAAGTCTGTTGGGCTCTCGTTCGGATCCACGGCTTCAGGTAACTCCAGGTCCAGGGAACGCCCGGCAGCTTGCGCAGCATGGATCGCAGATCACGGGATTTTTTCACCAGCGACACGTATACCCATTCTAGTTCCTCGCCGGCCGGAACCTCCTGTCCCAGCGCTGGATGCGCTGCTATGCCTTCAGGAGAAGCGAAGATCATGAGGTTCTGTCGATACCACCACCGGACCGAACTCTCTCCTCGAATCAGCGGCCGTATGGGATCAAACAGGCGAAACCCCTTGGCCGCGAACAGCGAACGCCAATACGACGGCCACTGCTCATTGATATGATGCGACCCACCCTGGCCAGGCACCGCGGCGGAAAATAACACGAGCGGCGCCGCCTGACTCAACGCATTAACCAGACGTTCGCCCGCGGCGGCGGACAGATGCTCAGCCACTTCCAGGCTCATAGCGAGATCGTAATGGCCTGAAATATCAAAGGGCCTACTGAGATCTCTAAACACAAAACTCTGTCTGGGAACTAACAAACGTTCGGGATTTACATAGACTCCGTCGATGCCGCACACATCGCTTACGTTCATTTCCTTAAACGCCAACAGCCACGCCCCCAAGCCGCACCCAACGTCTACTACGCTACGAGGGCCGAACAGTGTACAAATGACGCGTGCTACGACCCGTGCGGATTGCAGAGACTGCTCGACCTGTCCGGCGAAGAACGCTCCATCATAGACGCTGCCATATTTTATGCGGAGCACGTGATCTCTCCGGCGCGATTTGCATACAGATTACGAACGTTTATAAAAGTGACAAGACAGAAGATGGGATAGCCGGACGATTCTCAGGACGCGAGGGTCTCGCGCAGGACCTCCCAGGTGCGATCAGAAGTGCGCTCCCAGGTGAATTGCTGGCTGCGCCGAGTTGCTCGAAGCTCCAGCGTTTTCCGAAACTCGGAATCTTCGATCACGCGTTCGATCGCAAATGCTATTTGCTCCACGTTATAAGGATCCACCGCAATCCCGGCCTCGCCGACGACTTCTGGCAGCGAAGTGTTATCCGCTATGACCGGCACCGTTCCCGAAGCCATCGCTTCGAGCGCCGGCAACCCGAAACCTTCGTAGATCGAGACGTACGCAAGCGCCAGAGCACCACTGTAAAGAGCGGGCAACCAGTCATCGCTCACATAGCCTGCAACATGCACACGCCGAGGAATTTCACCTAGATCCAGAGTCTTGAACACGTTGCCTGGCGCGCCGGCTCCGACCAGCACCAGCCAAACCTCTTCGGGCAATCGTGACACGCATGATGACCATGCCGTCAAAAGACGGCGCAGATTCTTTCGCGGTTCCAAGGCGCCCAGGCTGAGAACGTAATGAGGTGACGGAAGGCCGAGCGCCGTTCTCATACGGGCGATCTCATCGGCGCTACGCGGGCAGAAACGGGCATCCACTCCTTCTGGTATAACTACAATCTTCGATTTATCTGGATTAACAAGAATCTGCAGTCGCTCCTTTGAAAATGAAGACACAGTAATCACACAGCGCACGCGTTTGATCAATTCCGGAGTTAGCCAGCGATACCAGAAGGCGAATAGCGGGTTATACCATTCCGGATGCTCCACTGATCCGATGTCGTGGATAGTGAGTACCTGATTCGCAACACTCAAAGGGCCGGTATTAGCGGGACTCCATAGAAGTCCATTGCCGACGATTCTGGGTAGCGCGATCTGCTCCCACAGATGGCCTTTGATTCCCTGCATCGGCTTGTTAGGCGCAACCGCCATGAGGCGATCCGCCAGTCGTCGCTGTACTTCTGCGGTATAGCGCTGCACGCCGCGGAGGCCGGCGGTTTGCGATCGCATATTAACGAAGACCTCACAATTTGAGCTCATCGTTCTCCGCTTTTCCCAACCAGTTGCCCACTATCACGCGGCGCGCAGCGTTAAGCACAGAATCGACTTGAATATCGAGCATGCATCGGCTCTTTTCGGAGTTCGCGCACTCAAGTGGCCAACGATTCGCGTACAAATTCAAGCATGGACTGCAGCTCACTTTCGTTTCGTAGACGTACGTCGCTCTCGGACCGATCGGCGCCCAATGCCGAGGCGAGTTTGGCCCGAACAGACCGACCGTCGGCGTCCCCAAGGCAGCGGCCAGGTGCATCACTCCGGTGTCGTTGCTGACGAGCAGACTGCATAGCCGGAGGAGCGACGAGGTTTTCTCGAGGGTCCCCGTATCGGAGGCATCGACCGAATGACCGGAGTATCTTTCGATGAAAGCCCGAATGAGTGGGCGCTCTGGCGGTGTGCCGGTAAGCACGATGGCAGGATCGGAACCATGCGCGCGGATGCGTTCCGCCAATTGTACGAACCTATCGATCGGCCATCGGCGAAACTCGAGGTCCTGACTTCCGAGATGTATCGCAACGGTTCGGGACCGCGAGATATTTCTGCTCATCCAGTCACGCGCCCACGCCTCTGAGGAGGAATCGCACCTCAAAGGAGCCGGCGTCACGGTGTCCGGCAGACCAGGATCGATCATCTGTACAAGACGAACGAAGGACTGCCACATCGAACGGTCTTCCTGAAGTCGCTCCGCGTGAGTGAGGAACAGCGCCTTTGGACTTTCCTCGATGGGCAGGAATCCTACGCGAAAAGGAATACCAGTGGCGGCCAGAAAGGCTGAACCGGCGGTTGAACGCTGTTCGAAGTTCAAGATCGCGTCGTAGCGATGGCGGCGAATCTCACCCAAGGATTTGAATGCAGCGCGCGCTGTGAGGCTGCGATGTGTGTATTGATGGACTCGGAAGTCCGCCCCGAGCGTCATCAGCTCGCGAGTCGCCGGGCCAACAAGAACGCCGATCTCCATCTCTGGATTTCGAACGGTCAAATGCTGAGTTAACGATCTGACCAACACGCTGTCGCCCATCCCGAAAACCTTCACCACCAGAAGGCGGCGCGGTACAGCCGGCAGCGGGACACTGCGTGGCGCGCGAGATACTGCGGGCAAACAACCTAGAAGACCTTCGCAAGCCTGCGTCAACCACGGTCGTGCATCGCTTCTACCGCGTGAGGCAGCTTTACTGGCCACAACTTGCATAGCTGAGATAATTAGCCTCGAACCAGGTTAGCCCGGTTCAGCGCCGTCGGTTGGGCAAGCCTCGACTCTACATGAGCGCAATCGAGCAGCACCTGTGCCAGGACCGACGCGCTTTTTGCCCAGTTCCAATCCCGCCAGTTGACGGGCCTGGCCGCGGATGTTTCCAAGGCGTGCGATATGCCTGAGAAGATGCCTTGCTCCGTGGGCGCAACATAGATCGCGTCGTTACCACCCGCCTCTCGGAGTTCAGGAATGTCGCTGGTAACCACGCGCGCACCACACGCTCGGGCTTCGAGCACCGGCATGCCAAAGCCCTCGTAGGTTGAGGGATAAACGAACGCGTCTGCGCCACTGTACAATGCGGCAAGCGATGTATCATCGACGAAGCCCAGACTCTTCACCGATTCGCTGTTTCGTGCGAGCTCAATGATCGACGAGTCCTTCCAGCCTCGATCGCCGACCAGCACTAAACTGTAATTGGCGATCATTCCTTGGGACTTCATACGAAGAAACGCACGAATCAGCCCTTCGAGTCCTTTCCGAGGTTCCCAGGTCGCCACACTGAGCAGATAAGGTCGACTGACGCCAAACTTTTCCAGCACTGATCGCGTGCGGCTCTCGGAGTGCGGATAAAACACCTCGGAAAGTCCCGGTCTAACTACAGCGGCCACTCGATAGCGGAAACTCGCTTCGAGACGCTCCGCGGTCCCTATCGAATTGCTGACGATCGCGTCGGCTCTGGCAAGACTACTTTGAAAGAAAAAACGCGTGGACCACAGCGCGCGAGTGTCCATCGTTTTCGGCGCTACCTTGTATACCAGGTCGTGCACGGTTAGAACCCCGCGTGCTCTCAAGCCCACGAGCGGTAAAAGCCCGGTGCCTGCCCAGAAAGCGTCAAGCTTGTCTTTTCGCGACATCAGGCCTGCTCTGGCTATTAGCCATGCATTGTTCGTCAGCCGCCGGCCCCATGGCGAATCATCGACACGTATCGACCATCGGCTCGAGATTGCCGGAAGGTTTGCCGGCTTCGGTGTATACAGGAAGAACTGCGCCGCAGGCAGAATGCGATCGAGTGCTTTACACAATTCCCAGACGTACCGCCCGATACCTTTCAGATGCGCGCCGAGTCTGCGCCCGTCGATGCCTACACGTACCGGCCGCGACAATTCCCGCTGTAGCGGAATCGAATACTCCGAATCGATTACGGGCATGTTCTTCATCAGGTCACGGAGGTTGAACTAAGCACATTTCTCAATGGCTCATCTCGGCGGTTTTGGAACCACGGCGTTTTGCCAGGGACTTCTCAGCCGCTTTTTCATAAGAAAAGTAATATCGTACATACTCTCGATGGTCAGGATGATGGATATTAACCCGGTTAAGCACTACTCCCAGCACGTTCGCTCCTGCGAACGACAGCCTTTCCGCCGCGCGCTGCACGTTTTGTTTTGGAGTATCAGCCGCCGCGACCAGCACCACCCCATCTGTCATTGTCGCTATTCCGACTGTATCGCTTGCATACATCAGAGGGGCAGAGTCGAGCAAAATATATTGATACTCAGCCGAGAGCCATTTAAGTACGTCCAGCATTCGAGTGGACGTAAGCAATTCGGCTGGATTAGGGACGCGGGTTCCTGCCGACAGGAAAAAGAGTCTTTGCTCTTCGATGTAATGGATGATGTCCGCAGATTCGAGCTGTCCGACCAACACTTCGCTCAGACCGACCGAATTGTCGACACCTAACATCTCGTGGCATTGCGGATGGCGCAGATCGGCGTCTATAAGCAGCGTCTTGGCACCAGTCTGCGCGAAAGCGAGAGCCGTATGAAGGGCGGTCCATGTTTTGCCTTCTCCTTCGACAGCACTCGTCATTAACATTTTATTTGGCGGCGCGCCGGCGCGGGAGAACATCAGGGCCGTCCGGATCGAGCGGTATACTTCTCCTCTTGCGGGCTGATGAACGTAGGTGTCGAGAGTGTCTCCTGCCGTGGCGCTAAACCACGGCAGCACTTTACGCAGTCTATCGAAGCCTCTATGTTCCCCGCCGGTCGCATCAAGCAACGCGAAGTCCGGAGCGACGGCCAGATTGGGGAGCTGCAGATATTTTTCGACCTCCTCGCTCGTCTTCAACCGATTATCCAGTTGGTCGAGTACGAAAGCCAAAACGATGCCGCACACCAAGGCGAGCAAACCGCCGATCGCCATGTCGCGACGTTTTTTCGGCGTGGAAGGGACGGCCGGAGCCACCGCCCGATCGACTATGCTGATATTCGTGACCGGGGCCTGTTCGCCGACCTGGATCTGTTGCATGCGGAGAAGAACGTTCTTGTACAACTCGCGGTTGGTCTCGACCTCGCGCGCAAGGACTGCGTCCTGCAGGGATGCGTCGTTCAGCGCCAGGTCCCGTTCCTTTTCGGCGTCGATCTCGGCGCGCAATTCGTGCTCCTGGTCGACTGCGGTTTTGTAGTCACGCTGGATTGCCTTGGCTACACCCGCGATCTCCCTGTTCAGACTGCTGTTCGCCTGCAGAAGCTCCGCCTTGAGCTCGATAAGTTTTGGATATCGTGGATTGAAAGCCGAGGACATATTGGCGTATTGAGATTGAAGCCGGCTAACTTGAGGCTTGAGAGCCGTGATCGCGGGGTTCATGACTACTTTCGGAAGAGAATCGTAGTCGCCGGCGCGAACCTGGCGCATCTGCGCTTCATCTGTAATTCGCTTGGTTTGCGCTTCAGTAAGAGCTTTGGTCAGATCTTCCATTCGTTCCTGAGCGACCTTGTTGGTATCTCCTATGTCGAACGAAACGATTCCTTTTTGATGACGATAGGTATTGAGCGCCGCTTCCGACTGTTGGACCCGGCGTTTGATGTCGACGAGCTGGTTCTCCAGAAAATCCACGGCGGAGCGGCGAGATTCACTGCGCAAATCGAGTCCTTGGCTAATGTAGCGGAGAACATGCGTGTTGATGATGCGAGACGCCAGTTGCGGGTCAGGCGCGCTGAACGACACCAGGACCAGGCGTGTCCCGATTTTAGGCTCGACTGTGAGGCGTTTCAGATAGGCGTCAATCGAGCTCATACGAACGCCATTCAACGTTGCGTTTCTCGAACTGGGAGAGGCGAACCGTATGAAGAAGCGCGGATATCGCGCCTTCACCTGCGACCAGATCCGTGCAAGACGGCTCGGCTCCTGGTGTGCACCGAAAAACCCGGTGGCTTCAAGATTCAAATCCCGGATTACCTTGGCGGCGAGATCCCGGCTCTTCAGAAGATCGTACTGAGTCTTGTAGTAATCGTGGTCCTCTGTGCTTCCGGATTCGCTGATGAGATCTCTGATATCGAGGACCTGGGGCGGTTCCGGCTCGATCAGTAGTGTACTGCTGGCGGTAAAGTCGGGCGTGGCCATAAGGACCACACCCCCGGTAGTAAGCAACGCAATGGCTACCAGGATCGCGATTACTCTCCGGAAACGTCTTATGACTCGCCAGCAGTCCGCCAGTCCGATTCCTTCCCGCATCCCATGCGACGTTGGTTCGTTCAGCCGACGTTCCATGTACGGGAGAACGATCGAATCGTCGTGATCCGCTCGCGATGCTCCGAAAGGTGCAAGTGCCGACATATTAACTCGATTAGCCGCGATGGTATTTCGGGCCGGTACTGTAGAACAAACACCTGTGGCGGCGGCGTGAAGTTTTTGTGCTGCGGTCTCGCCGTGGTTTTTAAAGGTGCTACGGAAGAGGAAAGCCCAGCCCGGTGCCGAAGTGTTGGAACAGTTCGAAGAACGTATAAGGAACGGCGCCCAGCGCAGATTTCTCCACTACTACGACATCGCCGGACTGAACGGGGACATCGGACCCTTTGCCGTCCGCGAGCGTGGAGAGACTAAATTGCGTCGTGGCCTGCTTGCCTTCGGAATCGGTGCGTAGCAGTTCGGCGGTCCAACTGAACATCGCTCCTCCTGCGGCTGACACAGCTCCCAGGATCGTCATCCCCGGCACAATCTTGAATGCTCCCGGATTTCTCACCCATCCCTGGACCATGACCTGACCACCGATCGGGACCATCACGACGTCTCCCGGTCGCGCCGGAAGATCCAGACACGCCCGATCTTCCTGCTTGGCGAGATCCAGTACGATCCAGCTCCGGCCCTGCACATCCATATAGCCCGAGGTCTCGCTTGGCCTGAAAGCGGCTGGAGTGAGGCCGGTCGATTCACTATCAGACGCCGGCACAGAGATACCGTTCTCCGCCAATTGATGTAGAGAATCAGTACGCGCCAACGAGCCCGCGTTACGGTTTCCCATCGGCGTTTGGTCAGATTTCCGGGGTACGAAAATCACTCTCTGGGCCGCCTCTTCGGTCATGCCACCGGCGCGGCCTATCATGTCCATAAGCGATTGGTTCGAGTTCGCAAGATCGTAAAGTCCGGCCTTCTGGACTGCACCGACTACGGCGACCTCTCGCGTCTGGTACTGCTCAACGAACAGGTCGACGCGTGGATACTTCATGAAGGGTAAAAGCCGTTCGCGCACAGCCGCTCTCAAATCATTCTCAGTCATACCGGCGACTTCCATAGTTCCGATAAGCGAAAGGCCGATGGTACCTTCGGGAGAGACGCGAACCTGCTGTTTTTGGAGTTCCTCTACCTCGGGCACTGAGAGACTGATTACGTCTCCGGGCCCGATCGGAAAATCATCGGTAGTGCTAGACTGTCGCGTACGCCAGAGGCTAACGAGTGCAGGAGTGCCGCAGGACCTTTTATTCTCGGTTATTGCTCGGGGCTGACGCTTGCGCGCCAACACCAGTGTCGACCGCGCAGCCACTTAAACATCCGGCCAGGCAGGCGCAAAGGACGAGAACTCCGGCGGTCAGATCTCTCGTCTCGGCCATTGTGAGAAAACGTCTCAACTGAAAAGGACTTGTTGGTACTTCAATGATCAACTTGCGCGCGGTTTCAGCAAAGCTGGAAAAAGTAGGTGTTAACGATTGTGCTCTAATGCTTCAGAGTACGCTTCCCGCAGCATGTCACGTTGGACGCCGGCGGATCCGGTAGAGCGGACGAGAATCTTGTCGATCGTTCGGGTGGTGGCGCGGCCCTCCAACAACGGTGCGAGTACCACTTTTCCGCCGTAGCTTTGAATGAGTTCCTGCCCGTCGACTATCTTTCCGTGCCAATCTGCACCTTTGACGAGAACGTCGGGGCGAACGCTGCGAATAATGTCGTTCGCATGCGGTTCGTCAAACGTCACGACATAATCGACTACCTGCAGAGCGGCCAGTATCTCGGCCCGGTCAGCCGCTGAGTATATGGGCCGGCCCTCGCCCTTTAGCTGCCGCACGCTGCGGTCACTGTTGAGCGCAACCACCAGCAGATCGCCCTGGGCCCGCGCAAATCCCAGCAGTTTGATGTGTCCCGCATGAAGCAGGTCGAAGCAGCCGTTGGTTAAGCAGATTTTACGGCCACTTTGCCGATGCTGAGCCAGTTCCGCCTGCAGTTCTTGAACGCCCAGCGCCTTACCGTATGTGTTGTCATTGCCGTGCTGCATCGCGAGCATCAACTCGCGGAGCGAGACCACAGCGGTCCCGTGCTTCGTGACCTCCACCGATGCCGCGACATTAGCCAGAGTTGCAGCGTCGGCCGCGTTCATTCCGGCGCTCAGGTAGAGCCCGAATACGGCTAGTACCACATCACCCGCTCCGGTGACGTCGTAGACTTCCCTGGGCATGGTTTCTATATGCAGCGCGCTTCTCCCGCGTTCGGCGAGAAGCATTCCGTCACGATCGAGCGTAACCAGACAGGCCTCGAGATCAAGATTGTCTACCAGCCGCCGGCCGGCCGCAGGCCAGTCTTCAGACCGCGCCAGACTCAAACCTGTCGCATGCTCGGCTTCGAAACGATTCGGAGTGAGTGCCGTGGCTCCTCTATAGATCGAAAAGTCTTCGCATCGACGCGGATCAATTACCACGGGTTTGTCTCGAGTCCGCGCGCCGCGAATAATCGCATCCAGAAAACGGCGAGTGAGCAGCCCCTTATTGATATCGCATACAAGCACGCCGTCAGCGGCCTCTATTTCTTCGTCGAGGCGCGCCAACAACTTCGCTTCCATTTCCGCCTCTAGCGGCCGCGGATCTTCGCTATCAACCCGAAGCAACTGCTGGATACCACGCTGTGCGGATTGGGCAGCGCCCAGCAGTCGCTCTTTGACAATCGTAGGACGTATCGGTTCCTCCAGCAGCGAGCGTCGGCAAACGCCTATGTCATCGATCATCCGGCAGACCGTACGGCCATCCGAATCGGCGCCGACGGTGCTTAACAAGCTGACTTCCGCACCTAGCGCGCGCAGGTTCGCGGATACGAACCCGGCATTACCAAGTCGCTCTTCGCGGCGAGTCAGGCGCAGCACCGGAATTGGAGCCTCCGGAGATATACGTTCGACTGTGCCCCAGATATACCGATCCAGGACGATTTCACCGGCGACTAAGATTCTGAGTGGCTTTTCTGAAGCTGAGAACAAATTAGGCTGCATTGATCCCCGCCCGACCGCTTCTCCAGACTAGTTGCATCGCCAACACCTTCGGCGCCCGCAAAATTTGCCTCTCTTTTGTTCAGGTCAAAGCCGAATTGTCCTGGTCAAACCCATGGTCACGAAAAAAGCGAATTGTAACTAACAACATCCGGCGTCAGGCTTCCCTTCGTGCGACAGAATCCACAGGAAGTACGATTCTCAGGCCGTTGGTTTCCAGCGTACTCAAAAGGATCGCGACCCTTTCTGGAGTCGACAGGTAACGATCGAAAATCGCCTCGAATCCCTTGAAAGGCCCGTCAACCACACGAACACAATCGCCGTTCCTCAGTGGGTCCTCCACTGGCTCCACGACACCATTGATGCTACGACGCTTGATCTCGTCTACTACCAAGGGTGGTACGGTCAGGGGTTCCGCACCAGCCGAAACCACACCACCCACGCCTGGCATATACTTCACATCGAAATATCGCTGCTCTAGATCAAACTTAGCAAAGAGATATCTGGGGAACAGTGGCGACGTTCCCCACGCCCCTCGTCGATGGCCCTGACGAGATGCGCGCGTTTTAAGAATAGGCAAAAATACCTCGGCCACCATCGTAGCCAGCTTGTCGTGCACGCATCGTTCTTTGCCTCGCTTGGTCTGAATCAAATACCAATTCACCGCTTCCCCCACACACACCACTGTTGCAGACTTGCGGCCAGGAAAAGCACCGCACGGAAAAGCGCCGCTTCTGAGCGACTTTCACATCTTACTTCCATGGAATCGGAGGATGACCTCTGGGGTGCCACATCTACTTTGTCATTGCGCCAGTGTGGATTGTGGGTTCACCCGTATCGGGTCAGACAATCTTTCATTCACTTGAGCAAACGAAAGCGCGAGCAGGATAGCTCCGACTGATGCTTCAAAAATACGGTTCCACTGCATCCGGGTACGGGAATCGAAAGCACCATCGCTTTGAATTAATTGTTGAGTATCTGGGAAAATACTATTCGAGCGATTGCTTATTACTGAAGCGGACGCAGCGCGGGCGACGTTCAAAAAAGGCTCGCTTTCAGATTCTTGCGAACTCGAGCCGAGCGTCCGCCATTTGTTGGCGAGAGGAGCCAACACCAAACAACTCAAAAGCCGGCCTCGAAGAAGGTCGAGCATTTATGAGGAAGCGAAAAAGTACCTGGAGTCCGGCCTTTTTACGCGGGCCTCATACGCTTCAGACGAATCTCAATCCTCGAGCAGCAAGAGACATACCGAGCGACCTTCAAACAAATGCCCAGTTAAGCAAAGAACAGGAGCGCATAGATTGAGAGCTCTTCTTTCTTTGCTGAAAGCGTGAGCATTACGCTGCCCAAAAATGCAGCTAATTCGGAGAACTCGCTCAAATGTGAATTAGCAATTTGTGAAGTACCAACCGTCCTATGCATTGTCAAGTAGGGTATTTTTCATCGCAGTGCGTTTGCCCGAATAAGCTCAGAATAAGGCAAATAGACTACGTCACGTAAAATAGTTTTAATCTAAGACCTGTTGCGCGAGTTTGTATCCGAATCTGGGCGCGGTCAGTCTTCGCCAACGCTGCCAAACCTTGCGACGTGTCAGACAGGGACGGCAAACGATTTTACGCTCAAAGATGCACAGGATGAGTGTGGAAGATATTAGAAAAGCTGAGCTTTGCATGGCGAGGAACAATCTCGAGCACAGACGGAACGCGACGGGCAGTGTCTCAAGGTTTCCCGTGCTGGAGAGTCTGGATCTGTCGCTCGGCCTCGCTGTGATTGAAACGGTATTGGAGCGGGATCGATTCCTCGTAAACGGCGACGTGTGCTTCCTGTTATCCGTTCCGAGCTATGTCTATGGTTTGTGTGGCGTTCTGGATCTGGCAGATCGCGAGGGAACACAAGAATTGGGCGGGATAGGTTTTGCTCGTCCTCTTTGCGCCGACACTTCTCGCATCCCTGGAAATCTGGTCTAACTTTGAACTGTCAGATGCCAGGCCACAGCGGGATAACCCAGAACCTCATCGACCACGTTGGAGAATAGCAGGGGGGGCTGAAATCTGCTCGGCACGTTTCGATTCACAAATCGAAATAGGTCATCAACTTTCGCTAGTCCTGATGGATTTCCTCAAGCTCTTGCGCCAACTTGTTATCCTCTTCGCTAACCCCCGCGATGCTACTTTCGTATAGATAGCTGAGAGACCATTTTCGCTACTTTGTGGAGGGGCCTGGCATCGTCAGCTCTCGACACCGCGATCAGCGGTGAAAGCCTGCTTAGCGATCCATGGATTTTGACAGACGCGGAGACTTCGCGGAGAATCCGCCTGGTCGACGCGAGTATTACCGTGTTTGTCTCAAAGAAATTGCTAGTTTTGCTTGATACTTCTGGAGCCACCCGTCGGATTCGAACCGACGACCTGCTGATTACGAGCAGCTAGTGCTGACACATTTCGCGTGGTATGCTCGCCATAATCCTGCTGATTCTGCGTTTACTTTCGACATATGCCCTGCTGATTTAAAATCAGCAGCGCAATTAAGTCAAAAGCCGATAATTGTGGAGCTGTAAACCGATGCCGGTAAGGGGTCACAAGGAGGCGCTCATGCTTGTATTCCAGCCAGTAGTGGCTATGAAGCGACGGCGCGTAAAGTCGCCGGCATAGTTCCAGGCTGAGCAACAAACGGCCGACCGCTCGCGCGTGATGGGGTCGTCACGCAGGCAAAGTCCTTGGTGAAACACAGGTCGAGAGTCCAGTCCATTGCGACCCGGACCTTCTTCTCAAGTCGTGGCAGCTTGCTTAAATAGACCGTTCGCCACAGCCACCAGGCGATGAAGCCTGAGAAATTTACCCCCAAGATGTTGGCGACGCCAGTACGGCGGCCAATCGCGGCAAGCTGCCCGAGGGAAGCGTAACGGAAAGGCTTTTTCTTAGGGCGCCCGTAGAGTGTCGCCTCTACGTTGTGTGCCACGATCGCTCCTTCGCGCAAGGCGTGCTGCGCAGTGGGCGGATAAAATCCACCCTTCAGGTCGGAAACTGACGCGCAGTCTCCGACTGCCCACACTCCCGGCCAGCCTTCTACCGCCAGGCATTCATCAACGGCGACGCGGCCGTTGCGCTTGGGTAGCGGCAGCCTAGCAACCAGAGGATTTGGCGCCGTGCCAGCAGTCCAGATTAAGGTGCTGGCTGGGATCCTATCTCCGTTCGTCAACTCGACGACCCCGTGACTCATCGCGCTGACCTTTGTGTGCGTTATTATCTCCACCCCACGAGCAGCGAGCTTGCGTTGGGCGTACGCGCCGAGCTTTTGATTCAGTTCGGGCAGAATGACTTCATCGGGAGTCACGAGAATAAAGCGCAAATACTCCGGGCGCAGGTTAGGATAGAAGCGAATCGCTTCGCGCATAAAATCGTTGATCCCGCCGAGCGTCTCGACGCCGGCGAATCCGCCCCCCGCCACGATAAAGGTCAAAAGCGGCTGGCGCTCGCCGGCGGCGCATTCGGAGTTAGCCTCCTCCAGATGCGTAATGAGCTGATTGCGGATCGTGACCGCATCGCCAAGGGTCTTTAGCGTAATGCAGCAATCTTCCACGCCGGGGAGGTTGAAGAAGTTGGTGTCCGCGCCGAGCGCGAGGATCAGCTGGTCGTACGATAGCTCGTGGCTATGACCGTCCAGGCCGTGAGAGACCGCGGCCCGCCGGCTTTCGAGATTGAGAGATTCAATCGTTCCGACAAACGTCTTCACCCGCTTGAGCAGCTTACGCAGCGGATTGACGATGGTGTTCAACTCGAGATCTCCTGCCGCAACTTCTGGAAGCATCGGAGTAAACAGGAAGTAGTTGTCCCTAGTGACCAGTGTCACTTCCAATGCGGGCTGGCGAGCCATGAGTTTTTCGAGCTTCATGGCAGCATAAATGCCGCCGAAGCCTCCGCCCAGGATGAGTATTTTTTTAATCGTCATCGTTCAGAAACTCTCTGCGTCGTTTCGGGTTCTTGCAGGGCTCTTCTCGGCGCGTGACCGGCTCTGTCGTTTTGAGTGTTCCTTAGATGCCGCAAGCCTCCCAATGGTTTCTGCAAGCAGCAAGTGCCCGTGACAGCTGTAAGTACGACACTTAGTGCACCTGAGCCTGTGTCGTGGCAAATATTCTTAGTTGGATGTTGGAGAAAGGGCGCCGACCCTGCCTAAGCAGGGCCGGCGCTAAGCACGGCCGTTGCGTCGCGGTCTCAGGCTACGTTTTTTGCGGCATTTATCTCGGCCCGGGTGGCTACCGACCGAGACGCTCCAGGGCCTCGATCGAGCAGAAGTCGCCGAACAACCTGGCGTCGTCGACAGTGGCGTGGTACCCGCCAGGCACGGTCTGCGCATAGTAAAAGCGCGACATCCGGTTACTCTGGAGATCGTGCGCATGCACGTGCGTCCAACTCCAGAAGTGTTCGGGCACCCCTTCGATCCACGTCATTCCGGGCTTACGATCGTAGTAGTCGAAGCCACCTTCCCACTGCTTCCACACTTTGCCCTGACGGTCGTAGCTGATCATGGTGAGCGGAGTTAGCGTCCGAGCATCGTACCAAATCCGCTTCTTGCCAATCGGCGCGCGCGGATACGCGACGGGCTCCAATTCGACCACGTAGGCCTCCGGCACCAGTTCCATGCGTGTGCGCCAATACTTGACGCCGCTCTTGCCACCGCAGGTCTTATGTAACCAGTTGGGTTGGTCGAGGTCGGCGCAATGATGCGCTCCGGCGAGCATCGGGCCCTTGCCGACCAATTTGAAGTTGCCCCACGTCAGCAACGGGTCTCCCGTGCTCCAGTATTCCGAAACGAAGAACGTGTTGCCCGGAAACTGCGGCTCGAAGCGTTGGTCCACCGGGTAGGAACGTACGCGCTTGGTGGTTGGCTGGTAAACGTAGTAGCCGGGAAGCTGACGCTGGTCGTAGGCCCAGACCTGGAGGATGCCCGTGCCGTTGACGTCGGCGGGTGAAACTACGGTCCCGCCCAAGAAGCGGATCTGGTTCTCGTGGCCCGGCATGTAAGGATGCGAGTCGAGAGTCAGACGTCCGACCGTCTGCCATTCCACATAGAAGGACCCGTACTGGTACTCGACGTTGCCGTCGGCATCGGTATCCCAATCGAGTGTTGCGTGAGCTTGAGTGTCGTGTTTACCCCAGCTCAGCGTGTTCGCCATCAATACTTCCTGCGCCGCTTGCGGCTCCGGGAAGGGATTCCCACCGATCCACGGCTTACCTTCGAGCGTATAGAGGTTGCCGTCGGGAAAAATCTTGTGCTTTCCCTTGTTGCTCAAGGTGGCCTGCAGGTACGGCAGCGGCGTCAACCTGGTAACGTCCGTCTCGGTCGGCGCAAGATCCACCAGCCGTCCATCATGTTTGATCTGGTAGTAGGCGCCGGGATCGAGCAGGTCTTTAACGATGTCGACGTTCTCGGCGTTGAGCACGTCGCCCGGCTTGAGCTTGCCCTTGGTGTAAGCCTCGATCGACAGCAACTCGGGCGGGTAAGCGGCCTCGACCGTGCCATGTTTACCGATCACATCGATCAGCGGTGACAAAACTCCGGCCGCAAATACTCCTTTGCCGACCTGGTTGAGGAAATGGCGCCGCGTCCATCCCTCAGTGTACTTCATCAGATGCATACCTTATCGCTCCTTTTGAGGAATCCGTTTTGAGCGTTGTTTTCGTCGCGTTAGCAAGTCGCCTGCGCAAGCCCCTTAGAGGCCACTATGCAATGTGAGGCACTAGGCAATGTACTAGAGTCGCATCGCACAGATATCCCGGCCTTCGAATCACTGTATAAGAGACAACCCAGTCCAAGAGTCAAAGGTTCCACCGAGTTGCGTGAGGTGCCGAATCCAGGGAAAGCACTTCCGAGCATGGGCACCGGCGTCACAGTCCTGCTGCGTGTCGAGAGCTTTCGAACTTGCTCATCGAACGAGTTCATGGAACTGTAACAGCGCTGTGCTCCAGAACGGCGCTATCTTTGGACGGGCGCGGTGATACTTCCGCAGCAGAAGATTTGAGCCCCAGGACGCGGCTTATCACGTAATCGACGCTCACCCAGCCTGGCCCCGAAATTAACAGCCAGAGATAGGTAAGTGCGTATAGGGGCTCGTCAAGCTCAAAAAAGTCGTCGAGAGTGTTGACGCTCATCAAATTAACTTTGAGAATCGCCACCAACATGTTGATTATCATCGGGATCGACACCAGCCGCGTGCCGATCCCGAAGATCGTAAGCAGGCCCCCAATAAACTCGGTGTATGCCGACAAGGCTGCGTTGAAGTGCGGCCATGGGATGCCCCAGTCGGCAAAGCGCCGCGCGAATCCGTCGAGGTTGTGGAGTTTGGCCCATCCTGTCTCCATGAAGAAGTAGCCGACGAACACTCGAACCAGGAGTTGCGCTATCCATTCCTGTCCGTTCAACAGATGAATGGTCTCTTCGATCCGCTTTTTCGCCACCAAGGGCCAGCTCGTTCCACCAACTGGTTCTGTATTTTGCATGGTAAACCTTTGGTCTTGGATTCCGCCGCGAAAAGCCGCGATCACAACGGGCGGCGCTCTCGTTCAATCAGAGTCTTAAGAGCCTGACGGGCGCGATGCAGTCGAATCTTTGCAGCGTTGGGCGTGACCGCGAGCATCTTGGCCGCCTCGGCGGTGTCCAACTCCTCGATATCGCGCAGGACTAAAACCGCACGGTAGGCTGTTGGCAGCCGATCGATACAGCGCCGTACCATCTCCTGGGTCTCGCGCCCGTCTGTCAGGATCTCACACGAGTTCTCGCGCGCTTCGGTGTTGTTTGCCACCTCGCTGGCCCATCGGCCCTCTTCGTCGAATCGTGGCAGCAGATCATCGATCGGCAGTTCGGGCCGACGCCGCCGATATCGCATCTGTGCCAGCGCTGCGTTCACGACTATCCGATGGAGCCAGGTCGAAAGTTTCGCTTCCCCGTTGAAGGTAGCAATGGATCTGAAAACAGAGATAAATGCCTGCTGTACTGCGTCGTTCGCGTCGTGCTCGTTGCCGAGTAGTCGGCGGGCCGTCGCCAGCATGCGGCCACCGTACTGCCGTACCATCGTTTCGAACGCTTCCTCGTCGTGGGCCTTGAGACGAGCAACCAGTCCGTCAGCGTTTTGCTGTTGGCTGGGTGGATCCACTGAGGATTCGGGATTACTCTGCAGAAGCTCTGAGAAAAACCCTGAACATTCAGTAAGCATAACTCCCCTCTTTTGGAGGTTGCGAAGCAGCGCCACGCCTGTCCGATCGGCGAAGGTTGCTCCCGCAAGCCGAAGGACGACCTGGCGCCCTGCGCCAAGATGGCTCCGGCTTAGCTTGTCGACCTCTTGTGTAGTCGTTTCCGTGAGCTCCCCTTCAATGCGAAGCTCGACCAAATCGTTGTTTTGCGAGGTGGTTACTCTGAGCACGAGCTGAAGTAGAGCAAGTCACGTACCTTGAGCGGATCGCCGGCCAAATCCTTTGAATCGGCGACCTAAATCAATCAACCCGGGTGATTGTCCGGCGGTTCCTGCGAAGCGGTTCGGGGATATTTCGCGGATCTACGAAATGTCGCTACCGTTCGACAAGCAACTGTATTCGGAAACCGCGCGCCATACAGGTGCCGCGGATCGAAACTGCGAGTCTGTAACTTTCGAAGCTCCGGGCAGAATTGGTTATGCAGAGAGTCAATCCGCAAATTCGGTTTTGTCACAAGAAGGATGTGCCATGGAGTGCACTGGGCTTTCATTGTTTCGCAGAAGTCATCTCGGTCTCGATCGCGGAAGCGATGCTGGCGGTCGGGCTAATCTCGTCGCGCGCAAATCAAGAACGATCGCCATCCCTCTGGCCGCGGCACTCCTCTTCGTCGTGCAGATGGCGGCCGCCCGTGTGCCCCGGGCCGACGCGGCGTCAGGCCTGAAACTGTCGCCAAACCTTTCCTTTGATGATGACTCGAGCCCGAACTACCCGATCCAAGGGGATGATCTCTCCGAAGGGTCTATAGCTTCCGGCGAAGCGACCGTGATTTTCTTTGGGACCTCTAATTGCTGGAACACCTCACGTGAGGCCGAGCGTCTGGTAAAGCTGTACCCACAGTTCCGCAATCGGATTCATTTTGTGATTGTGGACCTCAACAACGTAGCGACCGAGCAGCAGACGTTGGTGTCTCAGTACTATCATGGCTACATCCCCACGATCACCGCGATCGATAGCAAGGGTAACGTGATTTACGATCGAGCCGGGGAAACCGCATCGACTCGCGGAGACACTAGCAGCCTGCAGCGATTACTCGATTCGGTTCACTAACCATTTACTGGGGAGCGCGATTCTTAGTCTGTGTTCGCGCCTGACTGATGCAAATCCATCGGGAGTCACAGTCCGAAAATAGATGCTAGGCGGTCGCGCTGGGAAAGAATCGGTTCTCCGGGCGTGGCAGCCCGAGATTTCCCCTGAGCGTTGTTCCCTGATATTCGCGGCGCAACAGCCCGCGCGATTGCAGCTCAGGCACGACCCGATTGACGAAATCGTCGAGTCCAGCGGGGAGGTAGGGGAACATGACGTTGAAACCGTCGGAGGCTTCGGTGAGGAGCCATTCTTCCATCTGGTCGGCAATCGTTCTCGCCGTCCCAACAAATGCCAGGCCGCTATAGCCACCGACTCGCTGCGCGAGCTGCCGCACCGTCAGGTTCTCCCGCCTCGCCAGCTCCACGATCCTCTCGCGTGCAGACTGGCTCGCATTGCTTTCGGGAATTCCCGGCAACGGGCCGTCTGGATCGAAGCCTGACACATCGTGGCCGAGCGCGATCGAAAGCGAGGCGACTGCGCTGTCGTAGTGCACGAGACTGTCGAGCCGCGCCCGCTTCTCGCGTGCGTCGGCGACCGTGTCACCGACGACTACGAAGGCGCCCGGCAAAATCTTCATATGGTCGCGAGAGCGTCCGAGCCTCTCCATGCGACCTTTTACATCGGCGTAGAAAGCGCGAGCATTCGCGATATTACTCCCGGCCCCGAAGACTACTTCGGCCGTCTCGGCAGCGAGCTGCCGGCCCGCCTCCGACGCGCCGGCCTGCACGATGACGGGCCAGCCCTGGATCGGACGCGCGATGTTGAGCGGACCGCGCACATTGAGATGCTCTCCGTGGTGGTTCAGGACATGAAGCTTCTCGGGATCGAAATATACGCCCGCCTCCATGTCGCGAATGAAGGCGTCGTCGGCCCAGCTATCCCAAAGGCCCGTCACCACGTCGAAGAACTCGCGCGCCCGGCGATAGCGGGCCGCATGTTCCACGTGTTCCTTCAGGCCGAAATTCATAGCCTCGTCCGGGTTGCCGGAGGTCACCACGTTCCAGCCGGCTCGGCCGCCGCTGATATGGTCGAGCGAAGCGAATTTCCGCGCCACGTGATAGGGCTCATTATAAGTCGTGGATGCAGTGGCGATGAGCCCCAGATGCTCGGTGACGACGGCGAGCGCCGGCAGCAGCGTTAGCGGATCGAAGGAGGTGACGGTGGCGCTGCGCTTTAGTGCCTGGATCGGCATGTTCAGCACGGCGAGATGATCGGCCATGAAAAAGGCGTCGAATCTGCCGCGCTCCAGCGTCTGCGCGAAACGTTCGAGATGCTTGAAATTGAAATTCGCATCCGGCAGCCCGCCCGGGTAACGCCACGCTGCGGTGTGGATGCTGACCGGCCGCATGAAGGCACCCAGATGTAATTGACGTGATCCGGCCATGCGCACCTCCTACTTCTTTACTCGTCCTTTTACTTGTCGCCGGAGTTATTCGTTGGTCGGCTCGATGGCTAGTGGTATTTCGAACCGTACGCTCTGCGGCAGCTTGCAGATCTGATCGTTGCATTCCTGGAACTTCAGCTCGCCCGCGAGCTTGTGCTCGCCCGCGGCCAGTTTCTCACGCAGCAGGACCTTGCCAATCGCTTTGAAATCGCCCGTGTAGCCTGGCAACGTTTCGCCCAGCGCAACGAAGTTGATCGGCGTCGGTCTCGGGAAGTCGAACGATTGCCGGGCCACCATCGCGTCGTCGAAGCTTATCGCGGTCGGCACGTAGCCCTTCGGCAGCGGCTGACCATAAATATGCCATCCGGGCTTGATCGAGAAATTAGCCGCCACCGCGAGTTCCTGTCCGGAAAAGGCGCTGGAGTCGGAGAGCTGGATTCGCGCTCGGGTCACGTCGCTCTTTATCTCAACCGGATCACTGGCGGAGGGGATACCGAAGTCTTTCAACAAAACTTCGGATGCAGTAGCGCGATCTTCGAAGCTCGGCAGAAACACCTTGTCGGCCACGCGCCCGTCCGGCGCAACCAGGTATTCGCCAGGAAACGGGATGCCGTAGAACTTGTGAGTGCGCGGGATGTTGGTATTGAGGATTCCATAACGGCGAATCACTGCGCTGTCTTTGTCGGAGAGCATCGGGAAAGTTATCCGATGGGCGTCCGCGAAGCGGGCAAGCACAGCGGGCGAATCGTAGCTTATCGACGCCAACCCGAGGCCACTCTTCTCCAGCGCACCGGCTGAATGTTGCAGCTCGACGAGCTGCGCCTGGCAATATGGTCACCAGTCGGCGCTGCGAGTGAAAACCAGCAGCACTCCCTTTCGGCCCATCAGGCTCTTGAGCGCGTGAGTGCGGCCGTTTTGATCCTTCAGTTCAAACGCAGGAGCGGTTTGACCGATCGCGATCCCGCTCCTGGCACCTTCGTTCTGGGCCTCGATGAACGCTTTCAGCAAGCTTGAGTCGATCTTTTCACCCGCCGCATCGCGGCGCATGAACTCGGTCAGCGCGCGCTCCTTCTCGGCAGCGGTCATATGTGGCGCGCTCGGCGAAGGGATGCTCTGCGCAACCGACTGGGTATAGCTTTCGGCAGCTCGCACTACCGGTATCGCAGCGCAGACGATTATAGCCAGCGCGGCCGGGGCGACCGTCTGCGCTCGCCTAAGCCGCCGTTCGCCAAGCCTCGGCGTATCGCGTGTACTATTGATCATCAGCGACTATTCCCCTGATGCGTTTGCACGATATCAAATTTCTGCATGATGGCAGAGTCTCCGCAGGTTCCGCTTCAATCGATACGGCGCCGGTAGGCTGCAAGCGCGAGCGCCGCAGCTACTAGGGTGAACATCGCTACGGGCGCCATCTCGCGGGCCACGAGAGAGCCGCCTTCGCCCTTGAGGAGCACCCCGCGCGTCGCTCGCACAAAATGCGTGAGTGGCAGCGTTTCCCCGATACCGCGGGCCCAAGCCGGCATTCCCAGGAATGGGAACATGAAGCCCGAGAGCAGCATCGATGGCAGATAGAAAAACACGGCGCCCTGGATTGCCTGCAATTGACTCTCCGCGAGAGCCGAGAAGGCGAATCCCAGAATGAGATGGGCGGCGGAATAGAGGGGCACCGCAACGAGTAGCGCCCAGAGGTTTCCCGTCACCGGTAAATTGAAAAGCACCCTGGCAATGCAGATCACGACCGCTGCTTGAACCGTACCGATGATGATGTAAGGCGACAGTTTGCCGATCAGCGCGTCGACGGCGTCCACGGGTGTGGCGAGCAGCGTTTCCCAGCTTCCCCGCTCGCGCTCGCGAACCAGGGTCAGAGCACCCAACATCAGCATGCTAATCATGACGATCACACCCGCCAGTCCGGGGACGATCGTCCACGCCGTCCGGCCCTCGGGATTGAAGAGCCATTCAACGCTCGCCGTGGAAATAGGACCAATCGCATACAACTGCGCCGCGTGCCGCCAGTATACGTTCTCAAGCGCTGCCAGAGCCGGACGCACGGCCGCCGGATCGGTCGCGTCGACGACGATCTTCGGTTCCCCAATCGCCGCACCGGCGTCTGAGCGCCCTTGTGGTGGTAGCTCAATCCCGACAAGCGCTTTGCCCTGGGCCACCATTTGTTCGGCGGCGCCCGGCTTGAGCCCGTCGGCCAGGATCATAAAATAGCCAGTTTCACCGATGACGCGGTCGACCTGATTCGCTGCACCGCCGTGGTCTCCAGCAATGGCTATTGGCACATGTCTCGGATCGAGATTGACCGCATAGCCGAAGAGCACAATTTGGATCGCAGGAACAAGCAGGATCAGCGAGATGGTCGTTCGATCATGGATGAGATGCAGGATTTCGACGCGGGCCACGGCAAGCACACGCGCGATGCGGCGCCAGCGAACAGAAACGGTCACACTCCGCTCCGCGAACATCGTGTGGAAGACGCAAGCACGGCATCCTCGAGCCGCATTGCGACGCGGGCGACGCCGGCGTCGTTGACGCTCGCGACGCGACGCAGACATTCTTCCGCTGCCGAGTCGGCGACGACGCGCAAGCCCGGCCCTTGAGGATAGGTTGCGATCACACCCGGGACGGCTTCAACGAGTCGTGCGAGTTCGCGTGCGTCGGCTCCGGAGAGGAGGAAAGCGTCCGCGGATGTGCTCCGTGCGATCTGCTCAGGGGTACCGGCGGCTACAATTCTTCCTTCTGATAGAAGGGCGGCACTGGAGCACCGTTCAGCCTCGGCTAGATCATGGGTACTGACAATCACTCCCGCTCCTTCAGCGGCCAGGCGCTCGATGCGCCGCCAGACCTCGTGTCGCGACACGGGATCGAGGCCGGCGGTGGGTTCATCGAGGAGAATCAATCTCGGCGAATGGATTAGAGCCGCTGCCAGCTGAAGCCGGCGCGCCCAGCCTCCTGAGAGCTGCCCCGCAGCGCTCCCAGCGTATTTCGTCAATTCGAAATCATCTATCGCGATTTTTGCCGCGGTTCGCGGTCGATTCGATCCGTAGACCTGTGCGCGAAAGCGCAGATTCTCGAAGACCGAGAGGTCTGCGTAAAGCGAGAGCCGCTGCGACATGTAGCCGACACGCTCGCGGATCTTCCCCGCCTCGCTCACGAGGTCGAACCCGAGCACGTGTCCATGCCCCTTGTCCGGTTTGAGGATCCCCGCAAGTATTCGAAGCGTTGTGGTCTTCCCGCCGCCGTTCGCTCCGACGAGACCGAACACCTCGCCCGCCCGGAGCGCGAGCGTTAGTTTCTCGACGGCCACGCGCTGCGCGTACCATTTCGTCACGTCTTCCACGGCGACGAGAATTTCGCCAGCCAGTGGTGGCGTAACGCTGTTCTCGTCGACGCTTTCACCCGTGAACATAGTGAAACCCGCCGAACATATACTTAGTCGCTTCCGCCCCCAGAGCGAGTACGCTAGCACCGGGTTCGAGATCGACCGCAGCTCGGCAAGGGCTAGCCAGATCGCGGCCGAGCCCGTGTTACCCACACGCCCGGCGTTGACGAATACGCGCGTCGGTTCGATGCCAAGGAAGGGACCCAGAAATTCCGCCATGCGCCCATTTGCCTGGTGTGGGATGACGTGGTCCACCGTCTCGACACCGATCCCCAGCGCGCTCGCGGCTGCCGCTCCGTGATAGAAGAGCTCTGGTCCACTATTCCGGACTGCCGCGAAATCGTGTTCGAACTCTAGTGCCCCGCCTTCGATGAAGGGTTCGTCAGAACCGCCAGCGTGAAGTGTGAAGCCCGACGAACGGCCACGGCCGACCTGTCCGAAGAAGTTGCGCGATATACGAGCGCCGGATCTGGAATCATCGGGGCCGACGATGATCGCTGCAGCGCCGTCTCCCATCATCACGAGATTGACCAGCTGGCTCACGTCTTCGCCGGCACGCTGCGGGTCGAAATAGACCGAACCAGTCTCCGAACCAATGATTGCAACGGCCTTAACCCCAGAGACGGAAGTGAGGCCTTGGGCGATCACGAGCGCGTTTGCAAAGCCAGTGCAGGCTTGGCGTAGCTCCATATACGGACCGGTAAATCCGACACGGTCGGCGACGAGTGCGATATTCGGCGGCACCAGGCAAGCCGGACTGGTCGTATGGCCGATAAGGTAGGTCAGGTCGCCGACATCGAGTTGCGCTTCGTTCAGTGCCGCGCGCAGCGCCGCGGCCGCCAAATCGGGATTCGAGTGTCCCCGGCGCGGCACCTCGTGCCGCGCTTCAAAATCACGGCAGATGTGACGCGTTGCGATCTTGAGTCGGCTAGCCAATCTGTCTCCGCGACTCGATACGGCGACGCCGAACCGCTTCTCCACCCGCGCTAACAGCTCAGCGGTTGATACCGGCGGACCCGGCAAAGCCGTACCCATTCCCAAAACCTTCAAAGCGCGCGAATCGTGCCAGAATTGTGCCGACGGCAGGACGGCGGCACTTTCCGAAGAAAATCTCCGGGCCAGTTTAAGCGCGGCCTCGCGCTCGGCATCGATTCGGAGCGTTTGGGTTATGACGTCCACTAACCGTTACTTGTCCTCGGCTTTCTTCGGATACAGCGGCCAGTTGTGGTCTGCAGACGCAATGTTCCCGCTTTTGTTCAGTGACCAGAGATCTTGAGCGATAAAGCCATTGTTCAAGTAAAGTTTTCCGTCGACGATTGCCCATCGGAACGGATCTATGTCGGCAATGCGGTCCAGGGACATCGCGTAGGCGCAGTAGCCGCCATACTGTGGGAGATATTTTTCCGGGTCGGCCTTGAAGCGCTGCAGGTTCTCCGCAGAAGCAAATCGATACGTCACGCCCTTCCACTGAAAGCTGTACTGGTCCTCACCTTTCGTCGGGTGCCCATCGGTGAAATAGGCGACCGGGTCATAACCCTTGAGTGCGAGACCGTCCGTGGTATTCACCGGCGGCTACGGGAGCCGCCGAGGAGCTGCCACGGCCGAGCCGGGCCAGCTGCAGACATCGCAGCAGCTACAAGCAGGAAGACTATGTTAAGCACTTAGAAGACGTCATGGCTTTTTCCTTCGCATCGCGGTGATTCAGACAAAGCACTAAGTCCACCAAGGAAACCCAGTAGGAAAGAAACAACCGAGGAATCTGAAGATCGTCGGCTTGCTCACCCAGAAGGCAATTCCCCAAGTTTTTCTTGTTCGACCGGTGAAGGCGGCGCTTGCCTTCTGTTAGATGCCAGTGGGAAGCGGATGTTTCAGGGCTGGATCACCGGGTCAGGGAAAACCACGTGCTAAACAATCGCTTTACCCGTGGTGTGAGCCGGGTGCGGTTGAACGCGTCGGCGACTTTTTTGATCGCTTCGGACTGAGTGGGATACGGGTGAATCACCGCAGCGATCGCGCCCAGACCGACTCCCCGCGCTATCGCGAGCGTTAGTTCGGAGAGCATCTCGCCCGCGTGCCTGGCAACGATGGTCGCGCCAACGATCTGATCCCCACCTTGGCGGACGTGAACCTTGACGAAGCCTGACACCTCGCCGTCCACCACTGCCCGGTCGACGTCTCGGAGTTCCTGAACAAAGGTCGTGACGGCGATTCCGCGCTCCGCGCCTCGCGCTCGTAAAGCCCCACATGACCGACCTCCGGATCGGTGTAGGTGCACCATGGCACGGTCAGCGCGCTCATCCGGTCACGGCCGAAGAAGAGAGCGTTGCGAATGCTTCGGCGGTTTGGCGCCGAGGTGACACTACTCGAACGCGGGCCTCATATCGTGCCGCGAGAAGACGAAAAGGCCGCGCGAATAGTGGAGCACGCAATCCTGCGCGACGGGGCGCGCCTCCTGACCGAGGCAAGGATCAAAGGTGTCGAACGCCGCGGAGACGAGAAAAACGGATGCCGCTGCAGCCATTTCAGTTCTCCTCTCTGTCAGGAAACTGCTTTGAGCGCATGGTTGCTGACTCGGGTGACGTAGATGGTGACCGCGATTGTCGCGAGGAGGCCGATTGCATAGAACGCCCACTCAGCCGGAGTGCGTTCCGCTTCGCCCGTGGCTACACGCGTCAGATCTCCAGCGAGCGAGCCCAGGTAGACGTACAGGATCGTCCCTGGGAGTGTCCCGGCCCATGAGGCTATTATGTAGTCGCGCACCCTAACGTTGGTCAGGCCGAAGGCATAGTTCAGTAAGTTGAAAGGGAAGCACTGGGGAGAGCCGCGTTAGCGCCACGATTTTCCATCCTTCGCGGGCCACGGCCTCGTCCACGGCCTTGAACTTCGGGTAGTTGGCAAGCCGTCGCCGCGACCCATTGGCGCGCGAAGTACCGCCCAACGAAAAAAGCCAGCGTCGCTCCGAGGGTGGCGGCAACCGACACATATATTGAACCCCGGACCAAGCCGAACAGGAAGCCGGCGCTGAGGGTTAGAATCGAGCCTGGTATGAAGAGCACACAAGCGACGACGTAAAGCGGGATGAACACGAGGGGTGCGGTGGATCCGAGCCCGGAGATCCAGTGGAGCAGTTCGCGCAGCGATCCCGAACCGAAATAGCGCGCCGCAAAAAGGATTCCGGTGATTAGCACGGCCCATAAGAAGATCCGCGGATTCCAGAATCGTGTCGATTCCGAAGGTGATATCATGGATTTGCGCAGAACATTTTCAGAGTTCTTGTTCATATGAGCCTGAGTTCTGCATCGCGATTCTGCGAAACAAATGGTCCGCATCAAGGCCTAAGTCTTCGAATGCGCTCCCGAGGGGGTAGAGAAGAGCTACAAGTTCGCCGCGGATGCGAGCTGCAGTGTTCGCAAGCAGGGATGTGTCCGCTCCAAGCTCGTACGAGTGCCAGCGCGAAAACCTGACATGTCGCGCTTCATCAGATCGAATTCGGTTGAAGATTTCGATGAGTGCAGTCGCGCGCGAAAGCGGCTTTACAAGCGTTGAGAGTACGATGCATACGGCCGAGTCGAGCGCCGCTACCCTGGCGAAGTGAATCGCGGGGTCCCGGCTTGCCATCCGTAGAAAAAATCGACGCGTCCGCGCCAAAGTGCTCGCAACATCGTTGGGAACGGGACAACAGCCACGCAGATCTTGAAGTAAGCGCTCGTGTTCCAATTCTTCGAGGGCGATTTGATTGGCTAAAGCCTCGCTATGACTGATCTGAACGTTCGAGACCCGATGCCCTTCTCGCCAGAAGACATGGAACGCCGATTCTTCGCCACAGAGAAGGCTTGGCAAAAGCTGACCGAGCGCTATGACCTGAGGCTCGGACAGCCCTGACAGACTATCCTTTAATCTGGCGAGTCGGAGATATCTCGGTGCTGTGGTGCGTCGACACAACGTCGTCGGTACTAGATGCGGGAAACACAGCCCATCTGATCGAAAAAGCGTCGTCTGATCATGAGCAATATCAGACGTGAGGGCGTTGCCTGTTGATAGCATTGTGCTCTGTTCTGACTGAATATGTTCCCGGCGTCGCACGCCGACAGGAGCGCGCGCGGGTTCGACTTCATCGTTCGGACTCTGATTAGTTAGATGCCAGCCGAGCGGCTCGGGTTTCCAGTCACACGAGTTCGATTGACGAGGCGCTTCCGCGGAACGGCGAACGAATCGGCGATACTTAGCCGATCTACGAAATGCTGCTGGCGCTACGCCGGATGCCGAGCTTTTTGATCCGGCTGCGCAGAGTGCTCGGATGCAGCTTGAGAAGGCGCGCCGCGCCGTCGGCGCCGTCGATCTTCCAACCTGTTCGCTGGAGGACCTCGACGATATGAGTGCGGTCGATCTCCTCGAGGGTTAGCGGACTGTCATCGGGCGAATGGACTGAAGCTCGGACCTGTTGCGGCTCGTCGGTCTGAGGCGCTTGGTCGCTATCGTCCGCTCGTTCGAGCGGAGCCGGCAGAGCTTCCGCGGCGACCTCCAAGTCGGGGCCCGGAGATAGGATGACGGCGCGCTCGATCACGTTCTCGAGTTCGCGTACGTTGCCTGGCCAAGGGTAGGCGACGAAACGTTCCATTGCGGCCTTCGGAACGCGTGAGATCTTGCGGCCGATTCGTGTTGCATGGCGGCCAACGAAATAGTGCACGAGAAGCGGGATATCCTCGGCGCGCTCACGGAGCGGCGGGACCCGCAATGGGAAAACGCTGAGCCGGTAGTAAAGATCCTGCCTGAGCGAACCCTCGGCAATCGCGCGTTGCAGGTCGCGGTTCGTCGCGGCGATCACGCGGACGTCCACCTTGATCGTTTCGCGGCCTCCCAGCCGTTCGAACTCACGCTCCTGGAGCACGCGCAAAAGTTTCAGTTGCACCTCCGGTGAGACTTCGCCGATCTCGTCGAGAAATATAGTACCGCCATTAGCGAGCTCGAAGCGGCCGATTCTGCGATCGGTCGCGCCGGTGAAGGCGCCCTTTTCGTGACCGAATAGTTCGCTTTCGATGAGGCCAACCGGAAGCGCAGCGCAGTTGACCTTGACCAGCGGGCGATCCCTGCGCTCGCTGTTTGAGTGCACGGCGCGCGCAACCAGCTCTTTGCCGGTGCCGGTTTCGCCGAGAATCAGCACCGACGAATCCGTGCTCGCGACGAGTTTTACCTTTTCGATCACCTCCGCGAGAGACCGGCTCTGCCCGACGATCTCCTCGAAGTTGTGCGTTTCCTTGATCTCTTCGATCAGGTAGGTGTTCTGAGCTTCGAGGCGCGCTTTCTCCCGCTCCATGAGCACGCGGTCGGTTACATCGATGAACATCGTGCGCGTGTAACTGCCGTCGGGAGCCGGCCTAGACCAGCACTGGATCCACACGGGCTTGCCGTCGTTCTTACGGCGCAGCTCAAGGACGGTGCCGGTGGTAGCGGTGCCGCGCGCCATCGAGTCGAGCCACTCGCTTAGGCGGCGCTGGGCCTCAGGCGTATCGGGCACTAAAGACTTCCCGGTCATTCCGGCGACCTCTTCGGGCTTGAGGCCGAGGATCCTTATCGCGGTGCGATTAGCCTCGATGAACCGGGAGTCAAGTCCTTCATGCACATAGGCTATCGGAGCCTCGTCGAACAGGTCGCGGAAGCGCTCTTCGCTCTGTACCAACGCCTCGTTCGCACGGCGCAGTGCATCCTCGATGCGCAGGCGTTCCAATTCGGCGAGAGCTCGCGAGGCAAAGATTCGCATGATCGCAAGTCCGCGAGGTCCGTCCAACATCGGCCCCTCGGACAGGATCGCAAGGTGGCCGACGACCATTCCGGACGAATCAAGCAGGGGAACGCCGCAATAGCTCTCAACGCCCCACCGTTTGAGACCGGCGTCGCCGGGGAAGAGCTGGCAGATCCGTTCGGGATGATAAGAGGACTTGCCGTTCAGGACTGCTTCGCAGGGAGTACCATCGAGCGGGGTTTCGAAGTTTTCCATGAAACTTCCGCGGCCCCAGAACGCACGCGTGCGAAACCGCGAACAATCCCCCAAGAGTTCGGAGACAAACGCGTACTGGCATCCGAGTGCCGACGCGAGGTGTTTGACGAGCGCGTAGAAGAAACGGTCTCCCATTTCCGATTCGACGCCCTCGACGATCTCGCGCAGCGCCGCGTCGTCGGAAGGGGTCTGGACCGTGAATTGCTTCGCACCCATCGGAGAGAAGTCCGCCTCGATAGGCAAGGATTGCTGAACGCTCGATTCTAGTGGCAATCCGCCCGTATTCCAACGGAAATGACGAAACCGGGCCGCCTTAGACGCATCTAAGCTATGAAACAATCCGCTAGTTGCGGCGGTCCCAGCGCGGGCGAATCAATTGAATTGAATGCCGTAAGTCCATTGCCGAACAACCGGAAACTCCGATGGAGTTGACGGTATCTAAACTGACGGCAGTAGCCAGGAGTTCCGAAATACCGCGCATTGCTCGAACCGCCCCTAAGGGGAATTTTCTACTGGCAGGCCCGAGAAACCTTTGACGAAATTCAGAATCTAACAAGTCGCGAACAGTCAACGCGAAGGGTTGGCACAACGCGATCATTTAACTCAAACGCAGAGGAGAACCATGGATAGAAAGACATTAACGGGTGCCGTTCTGGCAGCAGCGGTAGGGGCGATGTTCCTGACTAGCCCCGTATTCGCACAGGATTCGTCGAGCGGCTCGATGCAGGCCAGTGTCAAATGCGTAGGCGGCAATAGCTGCAAGGGTCAAAGCTCCTGCAAAGGCGGAAACCATAGCTGCAAGGGGCTAAACGCCTGTAAAGGCCAGGGCTTCGTCAACACCGCGTCCGCGCAGGAATGTGCTGACAAGGGCGGCCATCCGGCGGAAGCGAAGAACTAACCGAAGATTAACAGACCTAGGCGGGAGCGGGACGCGCGCGGCGCCTCCCCCTCGTTGCGCCACCGCTTCCGCCGGGTCATCTGTCTAACAATGAATCGCTCGGATTTTGCACCGCTAGGCTTTGGCGTCGGGCTGCGACGTCCGCATTACGTACACATCCTCGAACAGCATCCGCCGATGGACTGGTTCGAGGTCATTTCGGAAAACTTCATGGTCGAGGGCGGCCGGCCGCTGGAAGTTCTCGAAGGCGTGCGCGCCCACTATCCGGTCGTGATGCATGGCGTCTCGCTATCGATTGGCTCGACGCGATCCGCTCAATCGCGCCTATCTCGAAACGTTGCGCGCGGCCGTTCGCCGCTTTGAGCCGGCGTGGGTTTCGGACCATCTGTGTTGGACTGGCGTGGGTGGCCGCAATCTGCACGACCTGCTGCCGCTGCCTTACACCGAGGAGACCGTGCGCCACGTCGCTGAGCGCATCCGGCAAGTCCAGGAAATTCTCGAGCGCACGATCCTCATTGAGAACGTGTCTAGCTACATGGCGTTTCGCTCTTCACGGCTTGAGGAGTGGGAATTTCTGACCGCGGTGGCCGAAGAGGCCGACTGTGGCATCCTGCTAGACATCAACAATATCTTTGTAAGCGCGTTTAACCATCGTTTCGACCCGCTCCGCTATATCGACGCTGTGCCCGCCGACCGTGTGATGCAGTTTCATCTCGCCGGCCATAGCGATCACGGCAGCTACCTGCTCGATACGCACGACCATCCGATTCGCCCGGAGGTCTGGGCGCTATATGAGCGCGCGGTGCAGCGCTTCGGCCGCGTACCGACGCTGATCGAGTGGGACGACAACATACCGGACTTCGAAGTGCTCGCCGCCGCCGCTGCCGAAGCGCGACGCCGATGTGATTTGGCGCTCATCTCGCAAATACCGGATGCGGTCCGATAGCATGTACTTGAAAGAACTCCAAAGCTTCCTCTACCGGCGCATTACAGATCGTGAAAGGACCAATGAAAGCCTCGACGCGGAGCGTCTCCCGGCATCAGGAGTGCTCGAGGCGTTGATAAATGGCGACGAGCGACTGAGCGCGGCCGAGCGCGATAGGCATTTACGCCAACGCCTATTTTTACCGATTGCTCGAGTGTCTCGGTGAGGATTTTCCGACCACGCTGGCAGTGTTAGGGACTGATAACTTCGCGGCCCTGGTTAAGGAGTACTTGCTGGAGCATCCGCCTACTGAGCCATCAATACTTTACGCAGGTCTTTATCTGGCGGATTTTCTCAACGATCATCCGTTTGCCAAACGTTGGCCGTTCATCGCCGACCTGGCCACTCTCGAAAGAGCAATTCTCGATGTCTTCCATGCGGCGGATGCCCCCGCACTCCGTCTCGAAACTCTGCAAGCGGTTCCTTCAGAGGACTGGCCTGCGCTTAAATTGCGAACGCATCCGGCCGTCGAAATCGTACACAGTGAATGGCGAATATCCGACGTACTGCATACGGTCGAGCAAGGCCGGGAGTGGACCGACCCTGAGCATGAGGAGACCAGCGTGCTCGTATGGAGACAAAATGCGCTAGTAAGGTACCGCAACCTTGAACCTGTGGAGCGGGAAGCACTCGTCACTGTCTCAAGAGGGGCAAGCTTCGCTGCCGTCTGCGAGGCTGTGGAGGCTGGCATCGAAGAACCCAATCGCGCGGCGCTGATTAGTCGATTAATGGCGCGATGGCTGGCCGACGGGATCATCGTGGCTGCTGATGCCATCCCTGTGATGGCGGTGCGCGATGTACTTCCGTCGGGCGCAACTTAAGAATGACAGAGCCCTTTCGGCGAAACGTCGACCGCCTTTTCGGCATCCAAAGGTAAACCACCGAGCTATAGCGTGCCAAGCGAAACGCCACAGATTACCTGCCGCCGATTCGTCAAATCTCTCTCAGCCTGGCAGGACGGAGAGCTCGCGGAAGGGGCGCGCGCATCCTTCGAAATGCATTGTGCTGAATGCACCCGATGCGCTCGTTATGCCAGCGGCTTCAAGGCTGCAATCACAATTACGAAGAATGCTCTGGCAGGCTCGGCTGCACAGGCCCATCTTCCCGAGGACTTGACACAGGCGATCCTTGCAGCATGTCGGGAGTGAAACTAGCGTCTCTACGAGAATCGCGACCTTTAGAATTTCGATTGGTCCTTTGCGGCGCCTCGCAAATGTCGTCGCTGCAAGGCGTTAATAGTGGATGTGGTCTTCCACCGGATCCAAAGAGAGCGGCCGAAATGCATGTACGCCACCGAGACTTTCTATGAATGAAAAGCCGGACTGGCTCAAGAACTTGTTCCGTTGGGAGCAGAAGACGCTCCGTGTCAACGGCCATTCGATGGCGTATGTCGACGAAGGAAACGCGGACGCGCGGCCGGTGTTGCTCCTGCACGGCAATCCGACCTGGGGCTTCCTTTACCGGGATTTTGTCGGACCACTGGTAAGCGCTGGCTACCGGGTGATCGTTCCCGATTGGATTGGCGCTGGTTACTCGGATCATCCGCGTATCGATGCTGGCCTCACGCTCGCTCATCATATTGCGGACCTGGTGTCGTTGATCGATCAACTAAGGCTTCGCGGGTTTGTAATCGTCGGCCAGGATTGGGGTGGACCGCAAGGCGTCGGCGCTGCGCTTCAGCGCGTGGAGCGGCTCGACGCCATGGTGCTGATGAACACGTGGCTGTTCACGGATTACATCGGCAAGTTTCATCAGTCTCCTCTCCCGTGGACCACCTGGCACGCTCCGCTGATCGGACAGCTATTGATGAAGCGCTTTAAGGTTCTCTCGCATGGCGGAGTTTCCGCAATCACGCGACGGGCGATGACCGAAGACGAGAAGCGCGCCTACCATCATGTGTTCGACGAACCTGACTCAGATCACGTGGTGCTGACCTGGCCACGGACGATCCCATTGCGCGACGGTGACCGCGGATGGAGCGATATGCAAATGATCGAGCGTAGGCTACCCGAACTGGCAAATGTGCCAACCTTGCTACTCTGGGCGCCCGAAGACAACGTGTTCACGATCGAGTACGCGAACCGACTCAAAGAACTGCTGCCACACGCCGAAGGGCCTATACTTTTCGATCGTGCGGCGCATTTCCTTCAAGACGATCGCGGGCCTGACCTGGTGGCCACGATCATTCCTTTCCTCAAGCGCACGCTGGAAACAGAAGCATGAAATTCGTCACTCCGACCGTTGAGGAGTTGTCTTACCTTCGCGCCGATCCGCTCCTATGGGAGCAGGAACTGGACATTCGGCCCAGGGTAGCGGAATCGATCGAACGTGCGGTGGGACTACGAGCTGGAAGAGTCTATTGGCGGTCGGATCATAACCATCTATACGCGCTCGAGCTGGCCGATCTGGGACGCGGACGGCCATCGATGGCGACGGTATTCGGAATGTGGGATCGCTACGAGCCGCGGCCTCCGGAACACCAGATAGACTCTGACCTTATCGAGTTCAGCTTGTGGATTGCTGAGATCTCGGACGGCCTGGACCCCGCCCATCTCTCGCGCGTGCTGAGACATGACCGACGCGACCCTTCCTGGCCAGTGGGCTCGGTGCTCCGCACTCCTGCCGAGCGCTTCAGCCACCTGCCGGACTTTCCCTACGAGCCTCGCTTCGTGGAAATGGAAGGTCTGCGGATGGCGTATGTCGAGGCCGGTGACGGCAAGCCGATTCTGATGCTGCACGGAGAACCGACCTGGGGCTATCTATATCGCCGGATGATCCCGACCCTGGCAGCAGTCGGGCGCGTGATCGTGCCGGACCTGATTGGCTTTGGACGCTCAGACAAACCGGTCAACGACAATGCCTACAGTTATCGCTCGCATTCGCGCTGGCTGCGACGTTTCATAGAAAAGCTTGAGCTCGAGCAAATCACACTGGTCTGCCAGGACTGGGGCGGCCTCCTCGGGCTGCGAGTTCTGAGCGAGACGCCTCATCGCTTCTCGCGCCTGGTCGCGATGAATACCGGATTGCCCGACGGGCGCTCGATCGGCCAGGGTTTCATGCAATGGCGGCGATATGCGCAGCGGCAGCGGCAACTCGACCCCGGCAGCATCGTGCAAAGCGTCTTGAGAATGCGCACGCTCACCGACACCGAGGCTGCCGCCTATCGAGCGCCTTTTCCCTCGCCCGACTATCAGGCGGGGGCGCTGGTTTTTCCACGTCTGGTGCCGATCCGGCCAGATCATCCCGGAGCTTACGAAAATCGGATCGCAATCGAGAGGCTTAAACAGCTCGAACTGCCCGTGCTGCTTCCATGGGGCGATGCCGATCCAGTGCTGGGTAAATTGGAGCCCGAGCTGAGGGCGATTTTCCGCAACGTCGCGCCACCTCTGATCATTCACGGCGCCGGGCACTTCATTCAAGAAGACGCAGGTGAAACAGTCGCCGGGCACATCCGCAACTGGATTGGGATCGGGCATTAGTAACTTCTAATTTCCCGACCTGCAGCTGATTAACAGCACATCTATTAGGAGAATTCGAAATGATCGATGTGTATTTTTGGCCGACCCCCAATGGGCAAAAGGTTACTATTGCTTTGGAAGAACTGAGGCTTCCTTACAACGTAATCCCCATTAATATCGGCAAGGGCGATCAGTTCAAGCCGGAGTTTCTGAAAATCAGCCCGAACAACAAGATGCCCGCGATCGTCGACGCTGACGGCCCCGGCGGCAAGCCCATCTCGATTTTCGAATCCGGCGCCGTACTGATCTATCTCGCCGAGAAGACCGGAGGGCTGATGCCCACCGACGCGCGCGGCCGCTACAAAGTTCTTGAGTGGCTGATGTTTCAGATGGCGAGCGTCGGGCCAATGCTCGGCCAGGCGCATCACTTCCGCCGCTATGCTCCCGAACAGATCCAGTACGCAATCCATCGCTATACGAACGAAGCGAAGCGCATCTACGGCGTGATCGACAAACGCGTTGGCGAAGTTCCCTATCTGGCGGGCGAATACTCAATAGCTGACATAGCCACATATCCTTGGCTCAAACTGCACAAGCTGCAGGGACAGAACCTTGAAGACTTCCCGAATCTGAAACGTTGGTATGAGGCTATGGAGGCTCGCCCGGCCGTCCAGAAGGGTATGGCCCTGATGGCGAATGGGCCGGCGCTGCAGCCGAACGATAAGGAAACTTTCTCGGTGCTCTTTGGCGCCCAACAGTACCAACGCCGTTGATTCGGCGATCGAGGAAAAAGTTTCGAATATGGCACCGTTCAGCAAAGAGTTCTCAGGATAAAAGAAATGAAAATTTATAACACTTCGACCGCTCCCAATCCGCGCCGCGTTCGTGTCTTTCTCGCCGAGAAGGGCATCCAGGTTCCCTACGAGGAAGTCGACATCGTGAAGGCGGTGAATCGTGGCCTCGAATTCAGGAAAAAGAATCCGCTCGCGACGGTCCCGGTACTGGAACTCGATGACGGCACCTGTATCTCGGAAAGCGTAGCGATATGCCGATATTTCGAGGAGCTTCATCCCAACCCTCCACTCTTCGGCATCGATGCGAAGGACCAGGCGATCGTGGAGATGTGGAACCGGCGTATCGAATTCGCCGTGCTTCAGCCAATTGCAGACGCGTTCAGGCAGCGCCACGACTTCTTCAAGGGGCGTATTCGACAGGTTCCAGAGTACGCTGAGACACAACGTCTCAACGCAGAAGACGGCCTCAAGTGGCTCGATGAAGAACTGGCCAATCGTCGCTACATCGCCGGTGACAAGTTCACGATCGCAGACATCACGGCGATGATCGCGGTCGATTTCGGCAAAGTGTCGAAAATTGCGATTAAGCCGGAGCAGAAAAATCTCGCCCGATGGCACGCAGAGGTCGCCGCTCGTCCCAGCGCGAAAGCATGATAGGCGCGAGAGATGGTGGTCACTCGCAGGCCCGGAGTAGTCTTCGCCCTTGCAGCAGTATTAGTCGCAACCTGGACTATCGAATTCGGGGTGTTCGTGCATGACTTCGGCGAAGACGGATCAGCCCGGCGGCTCGAGGAATTCACGATGTGACGTCGTCCGATATAGATGGATTTCGGATCAAGATCGGCGGGGGCCTGATCGACGTGAACTTCGCCTCGGGCGCTTTGGAAATTCCTTCAGTAGCGGTTCACAACTGGATCTCAGCCTCGGCATGTGCAGTAACAACTTACTATGGCCGTTTTCCCGTAAAGCATCTGCACTTGCTAATCGTGCCGGTCGAGGGACAGAGAGGAGTTTTGAACGGAAGAACCCTGGCCTACGATGGCGCCTACACAAGAGTTCTCGTGGGTCAACACACAACCGAGGGTGATCTCAAGCGCGACTGGATCATGACGCACGAAATGGTCCATCTGGCGTTTCCGTCGGTTGCCGAAGAGCATCACTGGATTGAGGAGGGGATCGCCACTTATGTCGAGCCGATTGCGCGGGTCGAGGCGCGAAATCTTGAGCCTCGAAGCGTATGGCACGACTTGGTGGAAGGTCTGCCCAAAGGTCTGCCGCAGCCCGGAGACGAGGGTCTCGATCACACGCACACATGGGGACGCACTTACTGGGGTGGCGCTCTTTTCTGCACACTTGCGGACGTCGAGATACGGGAGCGCACCAACAATCGCTACGGCCTCCAGGACGCGCTGAGGGCAATTCTCGCGGCTGGCGGTAACATGGAAACCAGTTGGCCACTTGAGCGCGTGCTGGCTCTTGGCGATAAAGCAACGGGAGTTCCGGTGCTGACAGAGCTCTACGGTCAAATGAAGGCGAAGGCGGTTCAATACGATCTGGCGGGACTTTGGAACAAGCTTGGTGTAGTAGAAGCCTCAGGCAAGGTCTCTTTCAATGATCGGGCGCCGCTGGCTGCGGTGAGACGTGCAATCACCGCCGTACCTGCCGGAACGACATCGTGCTCCCCTGTGTTCGATGACTCCGCACCTCGTGGCCGCTAAAAACTTCGAAATGCACAGAACAGCGGCTAGATCGTCAGGAGCTCGCAAGAAAGCGGCGAGCTCGTAGCGAACCATCCGGTCAGTGCTGATTCGCGCGGTGTTCTCGGTGAGCGCGCTCGGCGCGCCGATCGCGTAGCCGAGCTTGTCGACTTCACCACGTATGGAACGAACTTGCTTCGTGTGCTGACCCAGACCATCCCGAAGGCCAGCACCAGCGTGATCGCCATCATGCCGGCGGCGGTGATCTGCCAGTTACGTTTGCCGAGAACCAGATCAGCGTAACGCTCGTCCCATTCCTGCCGCGCTTTGAGATAGACGCTGCCTTCCATGCTGACGCCTCGTTGCTAGCGGTCGAGCACTTGTTGTGAAATTCGTGCTCGGTGAGTTCTGAGCATCAGCAATTTCCGCGCCGGTGAATCGCGCGATCGAGTCGGGGCGCAATCGTGGCTGTGATGTTCGTGTCCTGCTGATTTTCAGTCAGCAGACCTACGGAGAGGTTCGGTCGCCGTTGTCCGGCCGGGTACGGACACGGTACGGACACAGACCGATGAGGGCCGAACCAGCGGATCGGCAATCTCGATAACTATTTAATATTGTTGGATGTTTCTGGAGCCACCCGTCGGATTCGAACCGACGACCTGCTGATTACGAATCAGCTGCTCTACCAACTGAGCTAGGGTGGCCTCCGCGGCCGGAAAGCGGTTACGAGACTAACCCACCGCTCGCCCCGGTTAAAGACTTCTCCTCTTCGTACTCTTCTAAACCGGAGCCTGATCCGTGGCCTCTAAATTGGAGCCTGCTCCGTGGCGCACCTGTCTAAACTGATCCTGCTCCGTGTCTGACCTTGTCCCACCCTCAGTCTCGTCCGCCGCGTGGGATCGCATCGCTTCGCGCCGGCGAGCGCCTGTGAATGGCCGAATAATGGTCGCTTTCGCATAGGCGCCGCATATGTAAGTCTTGCGAGATCAGGAGTGTTCATTATTGAAGACCGGAATTATCGGCGCACGCGGCGTGGGCAAATCGACCGTCTTCCACGCGCTAACCGGACTTGCTCCGCTGGCCGGGCAAGGCGAGGGGCGCAACCGCGCCCGCCCCGGCCAGATCAAGGTCGCCGATGAGCGGCTGGATTTTCTCGAGCGTACCTATGGCTCCAAGAAGCGGGTCGAGGTCGAGCTCACCGTGCTCGATTTCGCGCCCAACCCCAAGGAGCAGAAGGAGGGCGCCGCGCTCGATCCCAGCCTGCTCCCGCTCATCCGCGACCTCGACGCGCTGCTGATCGTGATCCCCGCGTTTGCCGAGAATCCGGCCGCGTTGCCCGCCGCGCTCGCCGCGATCGAGGCCGAGTTGGTGTTCGCCGATCTCGACCAGGGCGAGCGGCGCCTCGAGCGCCTGACCAAGGAGCGCAACCCGGCCTCCGAGTTCGAGCGTGCGACGCTAAAGCGCTGCGTCGAATGGCTGGAAGAGGGCAAGCCGCTGCGCTCGCTCGAGATGACCGCGCAGGAGCTCACCGTGTTTGCGAGTTTCGGGCTGCTCTCGCGCAAGCCCGCCCTGGTGGTGGTCAATTGCGACGCCGAGCGCGCCGGCGCGGCACCCGCACCAAGCTCGATCGAGGCCGCCGCGGCGCACGGGATGGAATTGTTCGGGCTCGCCGCGGCGTTCGAGGCCGAGTTGTGGGAGCTCGACACCGAGGGGCAGCGCGAAATGTTGAGCGCGTCTGGACTCAGCGCGCCGGCCCGCGACCGGCTGGTGAGCGCGCTCTATCGCGCGCTCGGACTCATCACGTTCTATACCGCGGGCGAGCCCGAGGCGCATGCGTGGCCGCTCGCGCGCGGCGCCTCCGCGCTGGAGGCTGCCGGCCGTATCCACAGCGACATCGCGCGCGGCTTCATCCGCGCCGAGATCGTGAGCTACGAGGATTTCGCCGCGCTGCGCTCGGATGCCAAGGTGCGCGAGGCGGGCAAGCTCCGGCTCGAGGGCAAGGAATACATGATTCGCGACGGCGATATCATCCACGTGAGGTTCAAGGTCTGAGCACAACGGCGTTAGCGGCCTGCGGCGCGGCCTTGCCTCTGGCGGGTGGCGTTGAAAGAATGAATCGATGCCGCGCAGCCCGGGACCGGCGCGCGGCAAATCGTTTTTTGTTCTTTGCTTTGTTCTTCGCTTTGTTCTTTGATTATCGGTCAGCTTTGATCTGATGCGACGCATTGAAACCTTGATCGTCCTGCTGGCGCTGGGCTTTTACGTCTGGTTCCTGCATCGCTTCGGATGGGCCGATGTCCTGCATTACGTACGCGTGGCGGGATGGGGCCTACTGCTGACGGTCGCACTGGAGGCGGTGGCGCGCCTGGCAAACACGCTGGGATGGCGGGTGACGATCGAGAACTGCCCGCGCGCGCTCGGTTTCGGCGAACTGTTTGCGGCGCGGATCGCCGGCGAAGCGGTCGACTATGTGACCCCGTCAGCGCAGCTGGGCGGCCAGTTCGTGATGGCGATGATGGTGCGGCACAAGTTGCCGATGGCGGCCGGGTTGGTGACGGTGGTGGTCGCGGCGCTGGCCGAGATGCTGGGCCAGGTCGGATTCATCACCGGCGGGATGCTGACGGTGCTGCCCTTCGAGGCCCGGTTCCATCATCTGCTATGGCCGGCGCTGGGCGGGCTCGCGCTCGCGATCGCACTCACCGCGGGCTTCTTCTACGTCCAGATCAAGCGGCCGTTCTCGCATCTGTGGCGGGCGGCGGCGCATTTCGACCTCACCCGTATCGCCAACGACGAGATGCGCGACGCCGCTGCCGAGGCTGACACGCTGCTGCTGGATTTCCACGCGCGCCATCGCTTGCGCCTCGCCGCGTCGTGCCTCTGCTACCTGGCCGCGTGGAGCCTCGGCCCGCTCGAGATCTATATCCTGCTGCTGCTCCTGCACGAGCCCGCCACCTGGCAGATCGCGGTGCTGGTCGAGGTGTTCGGCCAGTTGATCGAGCGCGTCACCTTCATGATTCCGGCCAAGCTGGTCAGCCAGGAAGGCGGCAAGGCGCTGGTGATGGCGATGCTGGGTTATCCGGCAGACGTCGGCTTTGCGGTGGGACTGTTGCGCAGATTCAAAGAGATGGTGTGGGTATTCTTTGGCCTTTCGAGCCTGACCCTTCATCGGCTGGTCGTCGAGCGCGCCGACCGCGAGACGGGTGGGTCGCCCCGCGTTTTGAAAATCAGCAGCGCGCCAGGGGAACAGTCGCTATGAAACACACACTTGCAATGTTTGCCTGCCTGCTGACGGCGGCGGGTTTTACTAGCGGTATCGCGCGCGCTGGAGTGGTGATCGACGAGCAGGTAACCACCACGCAGGGCAGCACGCCCGCCGTGACCCACAATCGCCAACTAATGGTGCAAGGGCACAAGGAAAAGATGGTCAGCGATCGCAACGTGTTCGTGATCGATCTCGACAAGGGCACCATGATGCTGATCGATCCGAATCAGAAGGCGTATGCGGAGATGCCTTTTCCGCCGCATGGGATGTCGAGCAATCCCGCGCAGCAGCTCGACCTCAATTTTCAGAAGACCGGCAAATCCTCCAAAGTGCTGGATTACGGCTGCCAGGAATACAGCGGTGCGGGCAAGACCCCGATGGCCGCGGTTTCAACTTCTGGATGCTTCTCGACCAGCGCGCCGGGGGCCGCGGAGTTCACCGAGTTCACCCAGGCGATGGGCGCGAAGCTGAAGAACGCTAAAGCGATGGCGGGCAAGATGCCCAGCGGGATTCCGCTGACGATGGACTCCACGCGCACGGTCAACGCGGGCTTTACGATGCCCGGACTGACGCCCGACCAGGCCGTCAAGCTGAAGGAGATGATCGCCAAGCAGGGGCCGCAAACCACCAAAACCGTGGTAACGAAACTTGAGACGCGCGATCTGCCCGCCGACACATTCAGTGCGCCGGCCGGCTACGAGCGCCGCGGCATGAGCGGTCCGGGCATCCCGCCGGCCGGCGGAGCCGGACCGGGCGCGAACGCCGGCGCGCCGCCCTCGGGCGCGAAAGCGCCCGAGTAAGCGCGCGCGGAGGGTAATGCGACACGCGGCGGCGGCGGGATGCGCACCTTTGGGTGCGCGTCCCGCCGCGTCCGCTTTCGATGCGCGCGGGAGGCGGCGCCCCGTCGGGGCGCCGCCTCCCGCGGGTTCATCTGGCTAAAAGCGGCAGGAGCGGGCGGCCGTCTGGCCGTCCGCTCCTGCCGCTTTGGGCTTCCACTGCGCCGCGGCTAGCTCGCGCGCGCCGGCCTGGCCGGCGCGGACGGACGTGCCGCCGCGACGGGCGCGGCGGCGTTCAGCGCCGCGCACGCGTCGTGCATCCACTTAGCCGTCGAGTGCTCGTCCTCGGCAAAGAGCCGCAGCGCCTCTTTGGTCTCGAGGTCCTCGATGAGCAGTGCGGCGAAATCATGGATCGGTTTTACCGCGGCGTCCGGATCGCCGACGACGCCCACGAATTGCATCAGCTTCTCGGCATCCGTGCGTTTAGGATCGGCGAGGAACGCGGTGAACTTGCGCCCCTCTTCGGTGGCGCTTGCGCGTAGCTCGGCGCCCAGATCGCGCATCCGGGCCTCGAACACGCGCGCATGGTATGCCTCGCGCTCGGCCACGATTCGCAGCCCGCTACGGATACATTCGGTCTTGCAGACTTCGGCCCAGCGCCGAAACGCCTCGGCCCCATTTGCTTCGCCCGCGCAAACCTTGTCGATAAAGCTGACGACGGCCGCGCGCTCGGATTTGTAGGTGCGGCCAAAGGCGCGAAAGCCGGCGCCATTCGCGCCGTTGGTTTCCCCGGCGCCGCCGGTCTCCAGCCGCGCCATCTCCTGCTCGAATGCCGCTTCGCCGATTATGCCGCCGCGGTAGGCACGCAAGAGTTGTTTGAATTCGAATTCTCGATTCACGTGGTTACCTCCGTCGTTCGTCCCGGCGCTATTCCTTCGCCGCTTGGCGCTGGCCATGGAATTGCAAACTGCCGCCTTTGCTCCATTCCATCGCCTCCTCGCGCACCGCAAGCTCCACGCGCTTCCAGGTCACATCGACCTTGTCCGGCGCGCCATCAACCATCAGCTCGAACAGGCCCTTATCGAGCTCGGCCTGCGGGCGCGCCAGCAACTGCAGGAACGCCTTGGCCGCCTCGTTCGGTTCCAGCATCCGCGGCTGCCATCGCCCAAACACCTTGGGATTGTCCGCGTACTGGTCGGTCATGCTGGTGCGGACGAATGGCAGCAGGATACATGACGAGCAGACGAACTTTGCGTTCTGCCCGAGGTTGACCGCGAGCACGTTGGGCAGTTGCAGCACGCCCCAGTTGCTGATGACGTAGCCCGGCACGGTGGCTCCGGGATCGATAGCCTGTCGCGAGGAGACGTAGATGAGCTGCAAAAATTCCTTGTGATAGATCGCCTCGCCCGCCCACAGATGGGTCAACGCAAGGAACCCGTCGATCTTCGTATTCAGCACGAGGCGCGACTCGTGCAAGCTGTCGAGGAAGTGCTGGCGCACTCGCGCCCGGCGCATCGCGCGCGACTCGTCGGGGATTTCCTTCAGTGCGCGGCCCAGCGCGTAACCCTTCTCGGTCAATCCCGAATTGCAGATCATCAGGTTCGGCGGCTTGCCGCCCATCTGCTCGATCACGTAGCTGCGCGTCGCCCACAGGTCGCCCATGTTGGTGACGTCGGCCTGCACCGGAAACGCGTTTACGTCCAGCTCACGCAGCGCTTTGACCAGGTCGAAGCCGTCGGAGTAGCTGCTATGGAAATGCACGCCGACGCTCGCGGCCCCGTTGAGGCCGGCCGCTAGGCCGAAGGCTTGGCCGAGGCCGCCGTCTTTGCCCGCACCGGTTATCAGGACGCGCTTGCCCGCGACGCCACTGCGGAACTCGTTTTCGAAGCGGAAGCTGTCCGGCTGCACCGTAAAGGCCATCGGCTTTTCCTCGGGCGGTACTGGATTGCCTCGCGCTCGCAGGCGCGGCTGGCCCATCGTCCATCACCGGTCGCGGTTAAGTCAAAGGCCGTCGATGCCAGTTCGCGGTCCGCATGCTAGCCTTGGAGGTCGCCGACAGTTTTTCAGAGGTCTTTCCAGAGGTTTTTCTAGAGATCTTTTGCCAGGGGTCTTTGCCGATGAGCGAGTTCAGCCACCGCTTCGTCAACACCAACGGACTCCGGATGCACGTCGCCGAGGCCGGCGAGGGTTATCCGGTCGTGATGTGCCACGGGTTTCCGGAACTGTGGTACTCGTGGCGCCATCAGATGCGCGCGCTGGCGAGCGCCGGTCTGCGCGCGATCGCGCCCGACCAGCGCGGCTACGGCGACACCGGCGGTCCCGAGCCGATCGAGGCCTATACCCAGCGCGAGATCGTCGCCGATCTGGTCGGGATGCTCGACGCGATGGGGATCGAAAAATGCGTAGTCGTAGGCCATGACTGGGGCGGCTTCGTGGCGTGGAACGCGGCCCTGATGGCGCCCGCGCGGATCGAACGCGTGATCGCGCTCAACACTCCGTTCTTTCCGCGCACGCCGGTGAAGCCGATGGACTTCATCCGCACGATGGCGGCCGGCAATTTCAACTACATCGTCTACTTCCAGGAGCCGGGCGTGGCCGAGGAGGAACTCGGGCGCGACGTGCGCCGGAGCCTGCGCTCGTTCTACCAGGGCGGCGAATTCCTCAAGGGCGCCGACTTCGCCGAACTGCGCAAACTGCCCTCGGGCGTGCTCGGCCCGGCCGGCGGCGGCGTGCTCGACCATCTGCGCGATCGTCCGCACGGCAGTTTTCTCAGCAACGATGACTTTGAGGTTTTCGTGCGGGCCTTCGAGAAGAGCGGCTTTCGCAGGCCGCTCAACTGGTATCGCAACATCGATCGCAACTGGGAAGAAAGCGCCGGCCTGCCGGCGCAGGTGAGCCAACCCGCGCTGATGATTACGGCGGAACTGGATATCGTGCTGCGGCCGGAGATGGCGAACGGGATGCAGATGTGGGTGCCGAATCTGCGCAAGACCGTTCTGATCGAGGGCTCGGGCCATTGGACGCAGCAAGAGAAGCCCGAGGAGGTCAACCGCGCGATGCTCGAGTTTCTCGCCGATCTCCGGAAATGAACTTCGGTGCATGCTGCTCTGCGGGTGCGGCACGGTCTCCTGAGTGCTGAGAGACCAGCCGCCCTGATGTAGCTTACATGGACGCTCTGTCGCTAACCGCTGTCGAAGAATCGCAAACCGCGGCTGCCGCGGAAGCTGCGGGCACGCAGGACGCGGCGCGATGGTTTTTCATCGCGGCCGCGCTGATCGCGCTGGCTGACATTGTTATCGCTCCGTGGCTCAAGCACGAATTGCCCGATGCGCTGGTGGTCGCGGCGCTCGTCCTTGCGCTCGCGGGATTAGCCGCGGATCTCGCGGCTGGGACGCCGCGGGTCGCCTCGGCACGATCGCGCGTTCTCGAACGTGCGCTCGCTTCCGACGGATGGGCCGCTTTTGCCGTCGGAGTTCTGTTCCTCGCCTTTTACGCCGCAACCATCTCGCCGCCCACGCCGTACGCCGAGCCGGTGCAGCAAGCGTATGCGTTCCTGCACGGGCGCACGTGGGTCGATGCTCCAGGCTACATGGAGCACATCGTGTGGCATGGCAAGAGCTACCTGCTGCATCCGCCGCTTGCCGCGCTCATGACTCTTCCCGCAGTGGCTATCTGGGGACTGGCGGCGAACCAGACCGCGATCTCGGTCGTCGTCGGGGCGGTCTCGCTCGGCCTGGTGTGGCGGCTCTTGGGCAAGATCGGCCTCGGCGTTGGGGCGCGCGTATGGCTGACGCTTTTCTTCGGCGTCGGTACGACGTTCTGGTATGAGGCGACGCTTGGCAGCTCGTGGGACTTCGTCGTGCTTGCCTCGATACCATTCACGTTGGGCGCGCTCGCTGAGATTTTCGGCGAGGCGCGACCGTGGATGGTGGGACTGCTGGCCGCGTTGGCTGCGCTGGCGCGCTACGACATGGTTTTCGCGTGGCCGTTATACGCGGGCCTGCTATGGGTGCGCGGGAGAAGTGCGCGCGAGTTGCTGTCGATGCTGCCGTGGATGGGCGCGGCGCTGGCGGTGTTCGTGGCATTCAATGAGGCGCGCTTCGGCGAGCCGTACGATATCGGGATGTGGCTCTGGTACAGCCAGGACAAATACCGGTTCGCGCGTCCCGGCGGGCCGCTCGCGCTGAGCCATTTTCCCTTCAATCTCTACACGGTGCTCTTCATGGCGCCGGGCTACAGCGACAAGTTTCCATACGTCCATCCGGAGTTCCTGGGCCAGGGGCTGATGCTCACGAGCCCGGCCTTCATATTGGCGCTGCGCCCGTGCTTTCTGCGGCCCACGACGATACTGGTAGCGCTGGCGGGAGCGCTATGCGCGGGACCCAGCATGCTGTGGTACGCCAATGGCTTCGCGCAACTCGGCGCGCGCTACTACGTGGAGATATATCCTTTTCTGCTGACGCTGATCGCGCTCGGAGTGCCGCGCAAGCTCGATCAGTTGACGAAAATTCTGATCGTGGTGTCGATCGTCTTCGTCGCGTTCTTCACCTGGCAGGTGCGATGGTACGGTTGGGGCGGCTAGTCTCTTTCGAGCGATTTTTAACTCCTCCCCGTGTTTTGGGGGAGGTTAGGGTGGGGGTCGAGCGCGGAAGCGCCGAACTTCTCTCTGCGGCGCTTCCTCGTTCCGATCTTTCGACGAAGTGTGCGCGCTTCTCACACTCGGCGAGGCACAGCGACTGTGCCTCGATCCGAGGCGTCTCGGATAGGGGAGCATCGCGTCGGACAGAGGCGGTTCTCACAGAAATTCAGAACCGCATAGACCCCCACCCCGACCCTCCCCCAAAACTAATGGGCATTGCTCAAGCGCGGAATCGTCGGCACCTACCACAACGTCAGCAAGAAATATCTGCCGCTCTATCTCGCGGAGTTCCAGTTCCGTCACAACAACCGCCGCGAAGCCGATATCTTCGGCAAGGCGATAGCGGGGGCTTGAAGCTGAAGCGCAGCGACTGGCGCGCGCTTCAGTGGACTGGAAGCGACGCCAGCGGGCCGATTCAATTTGAGCTTCCGCTATTGCCACGGCGATCCTTTGCCGATTTCTATCCAAATGACATCGGTCGGTACGTTCGGAGGAAAAGCGAACAGCGGTCTCACCTTAAGACCAGTTGAGTTAAGCGCCTGCTGTAGATGGATACCGTTCTGTGAATTTTCAAGCCGATGAATAGTAACCCCATTGGGGGGTGCTGTTGGCGTTGGAGACGCGTAGGGGTTTGCGTACAAGTCGGGACGACTATCGCGCTCGTCGTCTACTATTTCGCACTTGACCATAGTGTGTTCTAAAAAGCTCTTTATCTCATTGCGCAACAAGCCCCGGTCCTCTGGCACGGTTATTTTGACCCTACAAGGCGTTTGAGCTACTCGGTTGAGTTCGTACCAGATGTTCCAAGAGCCTAGGTACGTTTCAAAATCGGCTTCCATTACTTGGTCGCGCGACAATCGCATTGCAATCGGCGAAGGCGCCGAAGACGTGGTGTTCACGCACGGTGTTATTCTGCGAACGACAGTAGGGCCGCAAACATAAATTAATAGAAACAGAATACCGACTGGCCACCAGCGTTCGGCATTGTGCTGCGTCCAGGAACGCCCAGATTCTCTTAGCCAGCGTTTCCACCAATGATAGGTCGCCGCTGCGAGCTCAACGGGCAAGCCGATGCCTACCCCAAGAACGGCCTTGTTCAGGTCGCCGTTCACGAAGTGGTCCCAGCCTGAATAGGACAGCGGCAGTCCGACGCATTCGCCGAAAATAAAGACAACCAAGTCGTCCCAAGAAACTGGCAGTTCTCCCATAAATACCCCCAAGCTCGGGTATGCTTTGGGCAGCTATCCGTCAACATCCGTAACATCCCCAAAACTAATTGGGGGAGGGAGTAGGGGATCAATCCGAATCTGACCCGGCCCGACTATCTGACAGAAGGATTAGAGGGATCTGAGCTGCCCTGACTCGTTACTCACTTACTATCTACCGCGCCGGTTGAATCCGCGATCAGCTCCGAGATATCGCGCACGCGCATCTTTTCTTCCATCGAGCGCGCCTTCATCGCGTCTTCCATCTGCGTCATGCAGAACGGCATCCCACCGCCAGCGTCTCGGGCTTCGCCTCGTTCAGTTGATCGAAGCGCATGTGGTTGATGCGCGAAACCTCGCGCTCTTCCTTCCAGAAGCATCCGCCGCCCGCGCCGCAGCACAACGTGCGGTTCTTGCACGAAGAAGGTCTCTTCAGGACTCTGCATCACGGCTCCGGGTGACCTTGTCGACGATTTCCATCACGTCGAGGGTCTGGACCTTCTCCTCTAGCTGTTTGGCCTTGATGCCGTCGCCGAGCATCGTCATACAGTAAGGGCAGGAGACCGCGATGACCTCAGGGTCAGTCTGAAGCGCCTGCTCGGTACGGAGCAGATTCACCCGTTTATCCGGGTCTTCCTCGATCCACATCCGCCCTCCGCCAGCACCGCAGCACATGCCGAATTCATGGTGGCGTTGCATCTCGTGAACCTCGGCCCCCGCGCGGCTGAGCAACATCCGTGGCTCGTCATATACGTCGTTGTAACGGCCGTAGTAACAAGAGTCGTGGTATACGGTCCGCTTCGGGAATTCCTCAGAGATCTTGAGACGCCCCGAAGCGATCAATTGCCCCACGAGGTCGGAGGCATGAATGACCTCGTACGAACCACCGAATTGCGGAAACTCGTTTTTGATCGTGTTGAAACAGTGGGGACAGTTCACGATGATCTTACGAACTTTGTAGTTGTTGAGGGTTTCGATCAGCATTTGGGCCATCGTCTGGTAAAGGTACTCGTTTCCGAGCCGACGGGCCGTTTCGCCGTTGCAAGGTTCCTCCCGCGCGAGGCAAGCAAAGTCTACGCCTGCTTTCTGCAGTACGCGGACGAAGGCCTGCGTCGTCTTCTTGTTGCGATCATCGAAGGCGCCGGCGCAGCCAACGTAGTAGAGGAACTCGGCGTCGGGCTTGTCGGCAAGGGTCGGGACGTTCATCCGTTCGGCCCACTCGAACCGCTGCCCGGAATCGAGCCCCCACGGATTGGATTGCGTCTCCATGTTCTTGAAGGTGCGGGTAAGCTCCTTGGGGAAACGGGCCTCCTCTTGCACCAGATGACGGCGCATGTCGACGATCTTGTCGACGTACTCGATCATCGGAGGACAGGCCTCCTCACAGGCTCGGCAGGTGGTACAAGCCCACAGTGTGTCGTCGTGGATGACGGGACCGACAATGTTTTCTCCGACCTCCAAGGGTTCCGTGCCATCCCCTTTGCCTGGGTGGCTCCTCTTTTCAATGATCTCGTTCTGATGCTGGTAGAGGTAGTCCCTCAGATCGAGTAGCAATTGACGCGGAGCCAGGGGCTTATTGGTTGCGGTGGCGGGGCAATTCGAGGAGCAACGGCCACATTCTGTGCAACTGAACATGTCGAGCACCTGCTTCCACGTGAAATGATCGATGTGCGAGGTGCCGAAGCGGGAATCATTTTCGAGGTCCTGCTTCGAGAGCTGCCCCTTGGGCTCGAGTTTCGCGAAAAAGATGTTCGGGATTGCAGTGATAATGTGGAAGTGTTTCGAGGGCGGCAGTAAGTTCAAAAAGACGAGAATGACGAGGTTGTGCATCCACCAGGCTACGTCGCTCGCTTGCAAGGCGAAGCTCGTGCCCACTTTCGCCAGGCCAAGACCTACGAGGGTTGAGAGAGGCTCCCACTTCGCCTCCCGAACGAACTGCATGTTGTTCGGGTGAGAAACGATTCGCCCACCATCATACACGAGGCCTGTCACCATGACTGTCGCGATCAAAAGCAGGATCGTATAGGCCTCCCAGTGCGATTTCTCGCGAAGGCGACTCTCGGGCGGAAGAAAGCCGTAAAGTCGAGGCGCGTGCGTGATCCCCCATCGCACAAGCCCCACCCCAACCGAAAACAGGACAGCCACCTCCATGAGGTCGCGGAGCAACATATAGGGGCCGCCCAGGAGATTTAGGCTAAAGCCAGGAACAACGAACGAGTCGGAGTAGGCACGGCCGAACATCGTGATGATCTGGATCCCGAGGATGAGAAAACCCCAAAAGATGAAAAAGTGCATCCACCCGGCGGACCGCTCAGCTCCCGGATTCCTGCGCACGAATTTCCTCTGGCCAAAGGCGTAGACAAGCACGGCGCGAATGCGTTCGGGGATGCGATCGAAGCGGGACACGGGGACAGCGCTCCGCAGTAGCTGAAAGCGGCGCCAGAGCTGGTAGAAAAAAACGCCCACGGCAGCCAAAATGCAAAGAGTGAAGAGAATTCCCGTCATCATAGAACCTCCATCATGCCCACCAAGTAATAGGGAAAACCGAAAAATCCGGCCGCCTCGGCGATCTCGTCATTGAAAAAAATATCGTCGTGCCGGTGAAGAGGCCGAGAAATCCGACGTAAAAGGCGTAATGGAGCCAGCCCCAGGTCTCGCGGATCACGTTGCCCTGCCCGGCGGTGTCGCGCACCAGGAGCCACAGGCGGCGCTGCGGCTGGTCGGAGCGGTCGACGGGCTGGCCGAGACTCACCATCCGGTACCAGCGCATCTCTTCGTAAACGAAGGCGGCGGTGAGCGGGATGAGCATCGCATAAAGGAAGATTCTGAATGCGACGGGGACGTTCCAGAGGATTTCGCGGGTGACTTCCTGGTTCATGTGAGGCTCCGGTTACGGACGCCGGACGCCGAGGCGGATCGGCGCAACGACACATCCGCTAGAAGTTTAAATCACCCTCGGTGCGCGAAATTCAATCCGCGCGCGAAGGCGTATCGCGCACGAAAGTCGTTCCGCGAGGGAACCGTCTCCGCGAAGGCGGCGGAGCGCCGCCTCGCGGCCCGCGCGCCGCGTCGGACAAGGCGGGGCTAGGAAGTCCGGCGCTACGAGTGCTTGACCTTTTTTAGCGCCTCGACCATCTCCGGCACCGCTTTGAACAGGTCGGCGACCAGGCCATAGTCGGCGACGTTGAAAATCGGCGCCTCCTCGTCCTTGTTGATCGCGACGATGGTCTTGGAATCCTTCATTCCGGCCAGATGCTGAATCGCGCCGGAAATTCCGACCGCGACGTATAGCTCGGGCGCGACCACCTTGCCGGTTTGCCCGACCTGCAGATCGTTGGGCACGAAGCCGGCATCGACCGCGGCGCGGCTCGCGCCCATCGCGGCCCCCATCTCGTCGACCAGCGGCTCGAGCACGGTCTTGAAGTTCTCGCCCGATTTGAGGCCGCGCCCGCCCGAGACCACGATTCGCGCCTCGGTAAGTTGCGGCCGATCGCTCTTGGTCTCGTTGAAGCTGACGAATTGCATCTTGAGCCCGGCCGGATCGAGCTCGGGCTTGGCCTTTTCGACCGGAGCGGCGGAATCGCCGGGCTTGGCCGAATCGAACGCGGTGGCGCGCACGCTGACGACCTTGATCGGACCCTCCATCTCGACCGTCGCGAGCGCGTTGCCGGCATACATCGGGCGCACCATCGTGCCGTCATCGCCGATCGAAACGATCTCGGAGGCCATCGGGGCGTTGAGCCGCGCCGCCACCCGCGGCATCAGGTCCTTGCCCATCGCGGTCGCGGTCGCGAGCACGTATTCGGCGCCGAGACTTTTTGCGAGCGCGGTCATCGCCTGCGCGTAGAGATCGGCCAGGTAGTGCGCGAGCTTGGGGTCCTCAAGCGCGACGACCTTGCTCATCCCGTATTTCGCCAGCTCGGCGGCAGGGCCGTCGAGGTTCTCACCGGCGATCACGGCAACGCATTTGCCGCCGCCGCGCTTTTTCGCTAGCTCGATTCCGGCGTTGACCGCAACCAGTGTCGTCTTTGGAAAATGTCCCGCCTGATGTTCGGCAAAGACCAGTACGTCAGCCATCTCGAATTCACTCCGGTGCGCCCGCCCATCTGGCGAACGCAGATACATGCGTGGTGTGTGCGCCGCGCTCGTAGCGCGCCGCGTCAAATCACCTTGGCCTCGCTGTGCAGCACACTGACCAGCTCTTCGACCGAGCCGACCTTGCGTCCGGCCTGCCGCTTGGGCGGCGCGGCGAGCGTCTTTATCTTGAGCTTTGGCGTGAGGTCGATGCCGAGGCTGTCGACCGGGATTTCCTTCAGTTCTTTTTTGCGCGCCTTCATGATCCCCGGCAGCGAGGCGTAGCGCGGCTCGTTGAGTCGCAAGTCAGTAGTGATAACGGCAGGCAGGTCGAAGGCGATCGTTTCCAGGCCGCCGTCGACCTCGCGCACCACGGTGCATTTGGTGCCGGCTATGTCCACCTTGGAGGCGAACGTCGCTTGCGGCCATCCGAGCATCTCGGCCAGCATCTGGCCGACCTGGTTGGAGTCGTCGTCGATCGCCTGCTTGCCGATGATTACGAGGTCGGGCTTTTCGTCGGCGACGATTTTCGCCATCACGCGCGCGATCGCCAGGCTGTCGAGCGGCTGGTCCGCGCGCACCAGGATCGCCCGGTCGGCGCCCATCGCGAGCCCCGTGCGCAACTGCTCCTGCCAGGTCTGCTGGCCGATCGACATCAGCGCGACGTCGGCGCCGCCCTGCTTCTCCTTGATCCGCAGCGCCTCCTCGATGGCGATTTCGTCGAAGGGGTTGATCACCCATTTCACGTTGTCGGTAGCGATTCCCGAGCCGTCGGGGAGGATCCGGATGGTCGTGGCAGGGTCCGGGACACGTTTTACGGAAACCAGAATTTTCACGGCAGTTTCACTCCGGGTGTATTCAGCCGAACATTCCTAGATGTGGCTGACGGGCGCCGCCCAAGGTCCGGATGGCATCCCTGTGGGGCGGCAAAAGAAACTAACAATGGCTCACGGGTGCGGTCAAACCGGACAGAGGTGAGACCGAGCCATCCGAGACCCAGCATCAAAGTCATCCCTACTGAGCGGTTTTCTTGCGCGCGCAAGCGTGCGCGGGAGACAGGCGCTACTCGTTGTAGCCGAGGCGATGCGAGAGCTCGCGGCCGGCCTCCACGATTAGTGGCGCGATCTCGGTGTTGATGCGCTCGATCCCGATGCGGTAGGCCGGCCCCGCAACCGCGAGCGATCCGACAACGCTGCGGGTGTAGTCGCGAATCGGCACCGCGACCGACGACACATCCTCGAAAAACTCGCACGTCTCCATCGCGAAGCCGTCGCGCGTGACCGAATCAAGCTGCTCGAAGAGCAGCGCGCGGTCCACGATCGTGCGGTCGGTGAAACGCGGGAGTTGCTCGGGCAGGTTGGCGCGCAACTGCTGTTCGAGGTCGAAGGCAAGATGGACCTTGCCAACCGCCGTGCAATGCAGCGGCAGCGGCTGGCCGAGCGGCGGCGTGATCCGCACTATGCGATCGCCCGGCTCGGCCGATTCCAGCGGCACCACGCCCTCACGCCGCATGATTGCGACGAAAGTGCTTTCGCGGCATCGATGTGCCACGTCGGAAAGGATCGGGCGCGCTTGCCGCACCAGTCCCATGTGGTCAATATAGCGGCGTCCCAGGTGCAGACACTTGATTCCGAGGCGGTAGTTCTCGGTCGCGCGGTTCTGTTCGATATAGCCGCGCGCCTCCAGGGTGGCGAGCAAACGGAAGACGTTGTTCTTGTGCAGTTTCAGGCGCTTGGAAAGTTCGGTGACGCCGAGTTCGTCGACCTCGCCAAAGAACTGTTCCAGCACGTCCAGAGCGTGAGCAACTGACTGGATGACGTAGTTGGTTTTGTTGCGCCTGACCATGGCGAACTTCTCCTCGAACGCCGCCGTGACCGAGCAACGGATCGAGCCGATTTGGAAAATCGTTTTACTCTAGGCGTCAGGCTTTGTTTATGTCAACGCGATTATTCGCCTTTGGCTTCAATTCACCATAAGCCATTGTTTTTGCTCATAAATCGTACGATCGTGGTATACTCCACCGATCCGGGATAACTTCGCCGTGCCGACCCATCTTCAACCTGAGTTCTTCCGCCGTCTCGACGACTCCGACGACGAGCTGTTCTATCTCGCGCCGCGCTTCGTCGTGCATATCGATGACGCCGCGATCAGGACCGTGGGCGAAATTTACTTAAGCCGTCTCCCACGCGACGGCGCGATTCTTGATCTTATGAGTAGCTGGCGATCGCATCTGCCGCCCGAGTTGAAACCGGCGCGCGTGGTCGGGCTCGGATTGAATCGGCCCGAGATGGAAGACAATCCCGCGCTAACGGAAATTGTGACGCACAATCTCAACCGCACGGCTCAACTGCCGTTTGAGGACGCGTCGTTCGACGGCGCGGTGCTGACCGTGTCCGTGCAGTATCTCATCCATCCGCTCGAGGTCTTCGCCGAGGTCGGACGCGTGCTGAAACCGGGCGCACCATTCATCGTGACGTTTTCCAACCGGATGTTTCCGACCAAGGCGGTGGCGATTTGGGCGAAGGCGAGCGAGCAGCAGCGGGTGGACCTGGTGGGCTACTACTTTACCCACAGCGCGGCCTTCGAGAAGATAGAGATAATCGACCGCAGCTCTGGCGAGACCGATCCGCTGTGGGCCGTGCTCGGCTACCGCAAGGAACTGGAGTGATTACCAATCGCGGCATGCGCCATCTCGCGCTGCGAGTGAACGACGTCGCTCGCGCGGCCGAGTTTTACGCGCGGGTGTTCGGAATGCGCCTGGTATGGCAACCCGATCCGGACAACGCCTACCTGAGCTCGGGATGCGACAATCTCGCGCTCCATCGCGGGGCGCCGGGGGACGCCAGCGCCGGCGCGCTCGACCATCTCGGCTTCATCGTGGCGAGCGTCGCCGATCTGGAAGCGGGATGGCGATGGGCCGAGACGGAGCGGTTGGATATAGTTCATCCATTGCGCCAGCATCGCGACGGTTCGGCTTCATTCTATATTCGCGACCCGGACGGAAACGTCATCCAGCTGCTGTTTGAACCGAATATCAGCCCTTTAGAAATCAGTTCGCCCAAGGCCTGAGGCCGCGGGGCGCCAAGGAGACCCGCCATGCTGAAGAACCGCGCCACGGCCGAGGACACGCTTGCCTACGCCCGCCGCCATGCCGAGTTGCCCGGAAATTTCCGCCCGATGCTTGGTGGGCTGAGCGTTTCGTCGGTCGGAATCGGCACTTACCTGGGCGAGCCCGACGAGGAGACCGACCAAGCCTACGCGCAATCCATCCGGAGCGCGCTGCTGGGCGGAATCAACCTGATCGATACCGCCGTGAATTACCGCTTCCAGCGCGGCGAACGCACGATCGGCAAGGTGCTGGACGAACTGGTCGGCGCTGGCGAACTGCGCCGCGAGGAAGTGGTGGTGGCGACCAAGGGCGGTTACGTCACGTTCGACGGCACGATGCCGCCCAATCCGCGGGCGTGGTTCGAGGAGAAGTTCGTCAGCAGCGGATTGGTGGGGCCGGGCGAGCTGGTCGAGGGCTCGCACTGCATGACGCCGCGCTATCTCGGCGCGATGCTGGAGATGAGCCGCGCCAACCTGGGCCTCGACACGATCGACATCTATTACATTCACAACCCCGAAACCCAGCTCGCCAGTATCGAGCGGGGCGAGTTTCTCGAGCGGATGCGCCGCGCGTTCGAGTTCCTCGAACAGCAGGTGGCCGCCGGCAAAATCGGAGTCTATGGCACCGCGACCTGGAGCGGATTTCGCCTCGGCCCTGAGGAACCGCAGTACCTTCAGATGGAAGAACTGGTGAAGATCGCCTTCGAAATCGCCGGCCGGGACCATCACTTCCGCGCGATCCAACTCCCGTTCAACCTGGCGATGCCCGAGGCGCTGACGGTCGCCAATCAGCAGCTTCCCGACCGGCGCGGCACGGCGCTGCGCGCCGCGGTCGGCTTCGGCATCGCGGTATGCGCCAGCGCTGCGCTGCTGCAGGGGCGGCTTGCGCGCGGCTTGCCGCCGATCATGGCGCAGGCGTTCGAGGGACTGACCACCGACGCGCAGCGTGCGCTGCAATTCGTCCGCTCGGCGCCCGGGATCAATGTGGCGCTGGTCGGGACGAAATCCGAGGAACATGTGAGCGAGATCCTGCAGGCGTTGCGGCATCCGCCGGCCTCGATCCAGGCGTTCTCCAAGCTATTCACGCCCAACAAGAGCGCGTAGCGCGCGCCGTTCTCTCCCGCGACGTCCTAGTCTTCAAAGATCGTCACCGGCATCGGAAACGCGAACATCATCGGCTGGCGTCGGCGCTGGGGCGGCGGGCGAACATTCTTGATTCGTCCATAAGAGGCAGATGTTATAGAGGGATCAGGCTCCCGGATGCCGGGCAAGTGAAACGATCGCAGCGAGGATCGTAGTTACGCGGATAGCGAATCGGAAATGACGTGGTGAAGACGAGAAAAATGATAGCGGCCGCGATATTCGCCGTGGCGCTGCTATCGGGCCTCCGCATCGGGACGAACGCCGCGGCCGCGGCTGCTCCCGCCAAGGCCGGAGCGTCTGCGCTGAACTCCGACCTGTACATCTACGACCCGACTGGCGCGCAGCTATTGGGGCGGGCGCACTACACCGTCACGCAGCATGACGGCATGGTGACGATCGAGGGGCGCAACGAATTTATCGACGGCCAGCGCGATGTCGAGCACGACAAGCTCAAGACCACCGATGGCGACCTTCCGCGGCTGCTTAGTTACGAGCATGATTTTTTCGATACGCACGGCGCCCCGCTGCTAAATGCGAGCGCCGACGCCGTCACCGGCAAAGCCAGTTGCGCAAAATATGAGAACGGCAAGGGCACGATCGAGACTGCGGCCCTGCAATTTCCCCCGGACACTTACGCCGGCGCGAGCGTGTTGGTGCCGATAGCGGATCAGTTCCGCCAAGGAGCGACCGATCTCGATATCCATGTCTTCGATTGCGCGCTTGGCCCGCGCGTCCTGACTCTGCACGCCGATCTGGCGCGGGCGCCATGGAGCTTTCGCCCGCATGACGGCGAGTTGGCCAAAGCCGACGCGCATCCGGTGTTCGGATGGTTCAACATATTCCTGAAGCCGTTCGTCCCGACTATCCGGATGTGGTTCGACCCTCTGCGGGACTATGCATTCGTCGGCGGGATGCTGTCGCGCTACTATCGCGGCCCCGAGGTTTTGCTGGTGAGCATGAGGCCTGCGGTTAAACCGCAGCCGGTCTTCGAACGGCCCGAGCCGCCGGCGTTTACGGCGCCGGATGACTCCGCGACGCCTGCGCCACCGTCATCCGCGGCCGCACCGGCAACGCCGTCAAGTGCGGATGGCTCCGCGCCCAAACAAATCGATACCGCTCCGGCGGGAACTCCGGGCGCTCGCTAGCTGCCGCTCGCGCGAACGGGCCGCACGAGCGTCGTTAGAATGAATTGAGCAGGGCCGTTAGCGGCCTAGAAATGACTCGCGCCTTCGCTGCCGTAGTGCCGCACGCGGGAGCGTTGCGGCTTTTCGTACTGAAAGGTCGTCTGGCAATGCGAGCAGACGCCTTGCGGTTTGGGGTTGCCGGAACGGCGCGTCAGTTTGACGTAATGCACCACTCCATCACTGCAGAGATGGCCGGCGACGGGGAAGTCGTAAACAGTACGAATGTCGGTTGCTTCCATTTCCTGAACTAGCGCTCCCTCATTCAGAATTTTCTCCTTCGACGCGATGGCCAGACGGACGGCACGCGCGCGCCGGACTTACCAAGATAATGAAATCTTCCTGTCGATCAATGAATTTGACTACTCGTGATGAAATTTTCTTCGAAAATTTTTTCTTGCGCACCGAAACCGGACCTGGCGCGCGTCCGCCCGAGCGCCCCTCGCCGAGCGCGGCGGCACGCCCGCCATGTGCTACGCTCGCGTGCAGAATGAAGCGCCGCCCGCTAAACAAGCTGCTCGTTGCCAATCGTGGCGAAATAGCGCTCAGGATAATTCGCAGCGCTCGCCTGCTCGGGATCGCCACCGTCGCGGTCTACTCCGAAGCCGACGCCGACGCTGCGCACGTCGCCGCGGCCGACCAGGCGCGCCTCATCGGTCCGCCCGAGGCGAGCGAGAGCTATCTCAATATCGCCGCGATCATCGAGGCCGCGCGTGCGACGGACGCCGACGCGATTCACCCTGGCTACGGATTTCTCTCCGAGCGCCCTGAGTTCGCCCGCGCCGTCGGCGAGGCCGGGATGGTCTTCGTCGGGCCTCCGGCGGAGGTGATGGCGGCGCTGGGCGACAAGGTCGCGGCGCGGCGCCTGGCCGCGGACGCGGGCGTTCCAGTGGTGCCGGGGCTCGAGACGGTCGACGATCGCACGGCCGAGCAGTTTGCCGCTCGCGTCGGGTTTCCACTGATGGTCAAGGCGGCGGCGGGCGGCGGCGGCCGCGGAATGCGCCTGGTCGAGGCGCAAGCGGGCCTGGCCGAGGCGCTCGCGGCGGCGTCGCGCGAGGCCAAGGCCGCCTTCGGCGATGGGCGCGTGTTCCTCGAGAAATACCTGGCCCATCCGCGCCACATCGAGGTGCAGATTCTCGCCGACCAACACGGCGTCGTCGTTGCGCTCGGCGAGCGCGACTGCTCGATCCAGCGGCGCCATCAGAAAATCATCGAGGAGTCGCCCGCCCCCGGACTCGACGACGGCCTGCGCGGCCGGATGGTCGAGGCGGCGCTGAAGGTTGCGCGCGTGGCCGGCTATCGCAACGCGGGCACGATGGAGTTCCTGGTCGACGGCGGCGAATTCTACTTCCTGGAGGCTAACACGCGCCTCCAGGTCGAGCATCCGGTGACCGAGATGCGCTTTGGATGCGACCTGGTCGCCGAGCAGCTGCGGGTCGCGATGGGCGAGCGCGTCAGCGAGCCAGCCGCGCCGCGCGGCGTGGCGATCGAATGCCGCATCTATGCCGAGGACGCCGAGCATAATTTCCGCCCGGCCACCGGCGACGCGCGTTACCTGAATCTGCCTGCGGGACCAGGCGTGCGTATCGACACCCATCTTGTGACCGGCGCTCGGGTCACCGCGTTCTACGATGGCTTGCTGGGAAAACTGATCTGCTGGGGCGCCGACCGCGAGCAGGCGCGCGGCCGGATGGTTGCGGCCTTGGGCGAATTTTCGTTGCTCGGCGTCACCAACACGGCGGCCTTTCTGCGCGAGGTCATCGCGAGTGAGGCGTTTCGCAACGCGCGGCTCTCGACGCGATTCCTGGAGGAGTTTTTTCCGCGATGGAGTCTGGATGGCGAGGCGCTCGAGTGCCTGCTGGTCGCGGCCGCGATAGCCGCGGGAGGCGGCCTCGGCGCGGCGCTCGGTATCGTCGGCGGATTCATCGCGCGGCGCGCTTGGCGGCGGCGCGCGCTTCCGGGCATGGCCGGCGTTCGCCGTGGGCGGAACTCACGGGCTTCGAGCCGTGGGGGCGAGGCGAACGGTAAGATGAAACTCAAGCGCCAGGGCGACGCGCGCGAGTTCGAAGTCGAACTGCTCGCGCAAAACAGGCAAAACGATACGGATGCCGACGCTCCGCGTGCAATTCGCATCACTATCGACGGGCGCGAGGTCGCGGCGACGGTCGCGCCGATGCCCGACGGCAGCGCGATCGTGGAGTTGGGCGGGCGGCGCGTTCGCGTCGCAGGCGCACGGCTGCGATCTTCCATCGTAGTGGCCGCGGGCCCGCTCGCGGCCGAGTTCATGGTCGTCGAAGGGCGCACGGCGCATCGCGCGGGAGGACTCGCCGCGCCGGAAATCGACGCGCCGATGCCGGGCAAAGTGCTCAAGGTGCTGGTCGCCGAGGGCCAGCCGGTCGAGCACGGCGATCCGCTGATCGTGCTCGAAGCGATGAAGATGGAGACGACGCTATACGCTGAGAGCCCGGCGATCGTGGCGAAGATTTGCGTCGAGGCCGGGCAGATGGTCGATCACGGCGCGCGCCTTATCGAACTCAGTCCGGTAGCGACACCGGCCAGACCGCCCGAACCTCCGCCTCAAGACGACTGAGCCATTGATCGAAACCGGCGTCGCGATCGACCACGATTTCCAGCTTTCCGGCGCCGAGCTTGCGCACGCGGCCTGGATGCTCGGTGCGAAGCGGAATCACCAACGCCTCGCGCGAGATTCCGAGCGCGTCGGTTATCGCGAAGATGCGCTCGATTTCCGCCAGCCCAATCGACTTAAGCAAAGGTGCCACCTCCACGCCCATCCGACCCCTCTTTACATACGGCGCGGCTCGCCTAAGCTCAACTCCTAAGGGGCGCGAGGCCCCCGCGGAGGACGCTGTGTTCGGCACGATCAAAAAAGTGATCAAGGACAAAGGCTTTGGCTTCATCACGCCCGACGACGGCACCGATGAAGTCTTCTTCCATCGCTCGCGGCTTTCGCCCAAGGTCTACTTCGAGGACCTGCGCGAGGGCGACCAGGTGCAGTTCGACGTGCGGCCCGGCGACAAGGGACCGCAGGCGTTCAACCTGCGCTTGCGCTAATGGCTCGTCGCTAATGGCTCGTCGGTAATGGCTCGTGATGATACGGGGTGGTGATATAATTTTCCCGTGTCCGTAGAAGAGCATCATCGCCACGGCCATAAGAGCCTCAAGGTGGGTGTGCTGACCGCGAGCGATTCGCGCAGCGCCGAAACCGACGAGAGCGGCCGTCTTATCCGCGACCTCCTGACCGCCGCTGGTCATCGCGTGGAGTATTCCGCGGTCCTGCCCGACGATCCCGCGCGCATCCGCAAGGCGCTGCTTGACAACCTGCAAGGCCTCGACGCGATCATCGTCAACGGCGGGACCGGAATCGCGGCGCGCGACTCGACCATCGAGGCGGTTCGTCCGCTCCTCGACAAAGAACTGGAGGGGTTCGGCGAATTGTTCCGCTATCTTTCCTATCAGCAGATCGGATCGGCGGCGTTTTTGAGCCGGGCGTTGGCTGGAGTCGCGGCCGGCAAGATCGTGGTTACACTGCCGGGTTCGCCCGACGCCTGCCGGCTCGCGATGGAAAAGCTGCTTATCCCCGAGCTTGGTCACATGGCGCATCTGCTGAAACTCTGACCGCCGCTTAAGAATCGCAAGATGAATCGGCAATGAATCGGATCACGATAAAATTGTTCGCGACGCTCCGCGAGCGCGCCGGCGCCTCCGAGCTAAGCCGCGAATTTCCCGACGGCGCGACCGTCGCGGAGATGTGGCAGCGCCTGGCGGAAGAATTCCCCGCGCTCAAGGGCCATCGCGACTCCGTCGGCTTCGCCGTCAACCAGGAATACGTCCAGGACGACTATCGTCCGCGCCCGGGCGACGAGGTCGCGTTCATCCCGCCCGTGAGCGGCGGCGCCGGGGGGTCGCGCGATCCGAGCCATCCGAAATGGATGGGGCCGATCGCGATCGGCCGCGCACCGATCGACGTCGTGGCGCTGGAGCGCGCGGTGGCCGATCCGCACGCCGGCGCGATCGTCACCTTTGCCGGGACCACGCGCGCCGACAACGCCGGGCGCAACGTGATTCGCCTCGAGTATGAGGCTTACGAGCCGATGGCGCTCAGCGAGATGCACCGGCTCGCGCGCGAGGCGGGCGAGCGATGGCAAATCGTGCGTATCGCGATAAGCCATCGCGTCGGCCTGGTCAACATCGGCGAGACTTCTGTTGCGATCGCGGTTTCGGCGGCGCATCGCGGAGAGGCGTTCGAGGCCTGTCGCTTCGCGATCGACCGCCTGAAGGAAGTCGTGCCAATCTGGAAGAAGGAATATTTCGAGGGCGGCGAAGTGTGGATCGGCTGCCAGACGTCGCATCCGCCAGCCCCCAATTAATAGCGCGCCGGTCCGCGCCGGCCCAACTCGGAGCACGGAACCAAATCGATCTTGAGGCTCGCGCCCAATGCACGTGCAGTCCTTGCCAGCGTCTTCAGTGTCAGATTGTTGAGCTTGCCCGATTCGATTTGGGCGATCATCGGCTGGCTGACCCCTGAACGTCTTGCCAGCGCCGCTTGAGTGAGCCCGCGACGCTTGCGTAAATTCGCGATCTTGTGCTCGATCAAAATCTGAGCGAGTTCATCTTCGACTTCACGCCGCAGCCCAAGTTCATCAACTTTTCTTTCCAGCAGTGCCAAGCCTGGATTTTTCATACTCATGTTGGGCCTCCTTCAATCTCGCGCGCATCAGCCGAAGCACGCCTGATGGCGTGTCGGTCCGCTTCTTTACGTAGCCGCCAACCAGCACGGCGCGTCGTCCCGGCAAGAACCCGTAATATATTCGCACCCTGGTGCCGCGCAGCTCGAACAGCCCGCCGTCCAGGGCTTTCGACCGTGGCTCACGTAGCTGATTACCTAAGGCACGCAACGCTCCGGTCAAAACGGCAGCGTCCTTAACGTCTTTCGGGTCGGCCAGACTGGCGACGAACTCAGCGAAATGCGATTGGCCTCCGGCCGTCTTGTGCTCGTCGACGGACCAATCCGACATGATTGAATAATAAGGTATAGCTTATCGAATTGCAAAACACCTTGGTCGGCTTTCTTGTAGAAAAAAGAAGACGACGGCCAACGCCACGGGTTTGGATTTTGGTACAATCGAGAGGTCGCACATTCCCGCTCGGGCGGTTAGGTTGACCGACCGGCCAGCATCCGTTAAGCAGGAGCCCTGATGCCTCTGGGTGAACATCACGTCGAAAAAATAATCCTGGCCGAGCCGCGAGGCTTTTGCGCCGGCGTTGACCGCGCGGTCGAGGCCGTGCGCAGCGCTCTGCGCACCTACGGCCGTCCGCTCTACGTGCGCCATCAGATCGTGCACAACCGCTTCGTGCTCGAAGCGCTGGTCGAGGAGGGTGCGATTTTCGTCGAAGAGCTCGGCGAAGTGCCCGAGGGCCAGCGCGTGATCTTCAGCGCGCACGGCGTCGCCCCCAGCGAATGGGAGCGCGCGCGCGACCGGGGTCTGCGCGTGATCGACGCCACCTGCCCGCTCGTCACCAAGGTGCATCTCGAGGTCGAACGCTACGCGCGCGAGGACCGCAGCGTGATCCTGGTCGGTCACGCGGGCCACGAGGAGGTCAAGGGCACGCTGGGCGTCGCGCCCGGCCGCGTGCTGCTGGTCGGCAGCGTGCAGGAGGCCGAGGTGGCCGAGGTTCCCGACCCGGAGAGGGTGGCCGCGGTTACGCAGACCACGCTCAGCGTGGACGACACGCGCGAGATCATGGAGACGCTCAAGCGGCGTTTCCCGGCGATGGTCGCGCCCAAGACCGACGATATCTGCTACGCGACCCAGAACCGCCAGAATGCGGTCAAGGAACTGGTCGAGCAGAGCGACGCGATTTTAGTGGTCGGCTCCAAGCAAAGCTCCAACGCCAACCGCCTGGTTGAAGTCGCGCGCATGCGCGGCGCGCGCGCGTTCCTCGTCGATTCGCTCGACGACGTGCGTCCCGACATGCTGGACGGCGTGCGCGCGCTCGGCGTCACGGCCAGCGCGTCGTCGCCCGAATGGCTGGTCGAGCAGATAATCGGCGCCTTTGCGAATAACGGCGCCTCGGTCGAGTTGCTGAGCGTGGCCAAAGAACGGGTGCATTTCCCGCTCCCGATGCCGGCCGATTAGCGCGGTTGCCGAGACGGCGGCCGGATGAGGCGGGGCGGCGGCTATATCGCGATTGAAGGGCCGATCGGCGTCGGCAAGACCAGCCTCGCGCAGGCGCTGGGGCTGAAAATCGGCGCGCGCATCGTGCTCGAGGATACCGACAGCAATCCGTTCATCGCGCGCTTCTACCAGGACCCGGAAAAGTACGCGTTCCCCGTCCAGCTCTACTTTCTGCTGACCCGCTACAACCAGCAGCGCCAGCTTGCCCAGCAGGATCTCTTCGCCCAGGCCACAGTCACGGACTACCTGCTCGCCAAGGATCGGATCTTCGCCCGCCTCAATCTCGATCCCGACGAACTGGTGCTCTACGAGGGCGTCTATCGCCTGCTCGACGGACAGCTCGCCCGGCCCGACCTGGTGGTCTATATCCGCGCCCGCGTCGAGGTCCTGGCCGAGCGGCTGCGCAAGCGCAACCGCACCTTCGAGCGCCATATCAGCATGGAGTACCTCGAGCGCGTCTCGGCCGCGTACCGCGACTTCTTTTTCTACTACGACGAGACGCCGCTTTTGGTGGTCGATAGCTCCGAGATCGATTTCGTCGACGACCCGGGCGACCTCGAAGACCTGCTGCGCGAAATCGACCGCACCGTGACGGGCTCGCACTACTATGTTCCGCGCAAGGGCTAGCGGCCGGGCGCAAAAATTGTTCCGCTCGGGACAATTATGCGCGTGTGCAAATTATCCCGCGTAAGCCTTGTACGCCTCCTCGATCTGAGACGCCAGCTTGAAGTCCTTCTCGGTCACGCCACCCTGGTCGTGCGTGGAGCAGGAAAACGTGATGCGAGTGTAGTTTATCTTCACGTCGGGATGATGGTCGGCCGCCTCGGCCATCTCGGCCACCTGGTTGAGGAACCGGATTCCATCCATGAATGTCTTGAAGCGATAGAGCTTGCTGATTGCGTTGTCCTTGAATTCCCATCCGGGGAGCGCGCTCAGCCGCCGCTCGATTTCGGACTTCTCGAGTTTCGCTGCCATCGGGCATCCTCCGTGCGTCTATGTTGCGGGCTACTCGCTTTGCGCGTCGGCCTGACTCATATTAGTGCCCATATTAGACAACAGCGGGCGCGGCCGCGCCAAACGCTCGCCTGCCGCGGGGAGATGCGATGAACCAGCGCGATTCGATCAAGATGACATCCGAGCAGGCGCTCGCCTACCTCACCGCGCATCATAGCTGCGCGCTTGCGACCAACGGCCACGACGGTTATCCGCACGTCGTGGCCATGTGGTATACCGTCCAGGACGGCGCGATCATGATGACCAGTTACGCCCGCGCGCAGAAAATCGTCAATCTGAAGCGCGATCCGCGCGCCACCGTGCTGGTCGAAAGCGGCGCCACTTACAAGGAACTCAGCGGAGTGATGGTCCGCGGGCGGGTCGAGCTGATCGAGGGTCCGGCGGCGCTGCCCGAGGTTCTGAGACTTACCGGCGCCGACCCGAACAATCCGGCGGCGGTGCGCCGCGTGCAAAAGCGGGTCGTGATGCGCTTTCATCCGGAGCGCTGGGCGAGCTGGGATCATTCCAAAATTGTGGGTGACTACTGAGTAGTGCGCGGCGCCGAACAGCGACACCAAGGTAACCCCGCACAGCGACACCAAAGTAAAGGACTCGAGCGATGGCGAACAAGTACGTAACCGATGAGGTGCGCAAGCAGATCGGCATGCAGAGCGAGACGCGCGTGGTCGAGGTCGAGCGCGGCGCGATCCGCCGCTTCGCCGAGGCGATCGGCGATCCCAACCCGCTTTTCAACGACGAGGCCGCCGCGCGCAAAACCCGCTTTGGCGGGATGATCGCGCCGCCGACCTTCTGCCGCTCGCTCGGCGCCGCGATTCCGGAAATCAAAATCGGCATGGGCGAGTTTCGCGGCCTCGACGGCGGCTCGGAGTGGGAGTACTTCGAGCCGATCCGCCCCGGCGACCGAATCAGCGTGGTCTCCAAGATCGCGGACATCCGCGAGAGCGCGGGCCGGCTCGGCGCGATGGTCTTCATCACGGTCGAGACCAGCTACACCAACCATTACAATCAACTCTGCGCGTTGCAGCGCTCGACCGTGATCCGGTACTGAGCCGCGCGCGGGATTTGTCGCGCGAGACTGGCGAGGGAGAATCGAAGATGGCGAAGCAGACCTACTGGGAAGATCTCGAAGCCGGATCCGAAGTGCCGGCGCTGGAAAAAAATCCCACCACCCAGCAACTCGTCAAGTACGCCGGCGCCTCGGGCGACTTCTACCAGATTCACTACGACAAGGACTTCGCGCTCAATAACAATCTGCCCGGCGTGATCCTGCACGGCGCGCTCAAAAATGGCTTCCTGGGCCAGATGATGACCAATTTCGCCGGCCACGAGGGATGGCTGCGCAAGCTCGCGGTGCAGTATCGCGGGATGGATCAGCCGGGCTCCAAAGTCGTGTGCAAGGGCAAGGTCGTGAAGAAGTATGCGGAGGGACGCGACCACCTGGTCGATTGCGAAATCTGGCTGGAAAACGCCAAGGGCGAGAAGACCACGATCGGCAGCGCCACCGTGATTTTGCCCTCGCGCGAAGGAATGCGGGCATAGCTGCGGCCGAGTCGGTTCGCGGCATGATTTGCGCGCTATGATTTGCGGTATGATTTGCCGTTCGACTTGAATGACGGCTCACGCGAGCTGAAAGGAGGACGGAAAAAGGTCCACGATGCCGCTCGGGCGTCAATTTCCCGCGCGCACGATCGAGGCCGAAGACATACGGCTCCGCCGCGTCGATCCGCACTACATCAAGAGTCTTATCCGGCTGCTCGCCGCGCACGCGCTCGCCGAGAAACTGACCGCGCTCGGCTATCAACGCGCGCTGGACACGGTGACCAACGAATCGCTCCGCCCGACGATCGAAAAAAATCTCGCCGAGGAATGCCGCCACGCGGCGCTCGTCTACCGGGCGCTCCGCGAAATCGGCGTCACGCAGGAGGAAGCCGACCGCGCGATGATCCCGGCGCTCAAGGCGCCGTCGTTCGAGGCACCGCTGCGCTTTGCCAAAAGCCCGGCCGGCGAGCTGGACCTGCTGATGGCTTCGCTCAGCCTCGACATGACCGGACTGCTGATGATCGGCGTCAACTACAAGGATTCCAGCTACGCGCCGCACGCACGCGCCGCCGAGCGCATCCTGGACGACGAGGCCGAGCACGAGATGTTCGCCGTGGGCGAACTCGCAATCGCCGTCGATAGTTTCGGGCCCGAGGCGGTGGCGGCGGCGCTCAAGCAGTGGCTGCCGGCGGCGGCCAACTTTTTCGGGCCGCCCGGCAGCGGCTTCGGCTACGATTGCATACGTTTCGGGCTGAAGGCGCGCGACAACGGCGAGCTGGCCGAGCTGTATCTCTCGATGCTCGAGCGGCGGCTCGGCAAGGTGGGTCTCGCGATGCCGCGGCTGACGTCGGGCTACCCGCACACGCTGGCATAACGTCACCCGCGTTCACGTTAATCTTTGCACATGGAAATCGAGCATTCGCGCGAATTGATGCTGCACATGAGAGCCCGTCTGTAGAAAACTCACGCGGAGTAGAAACTCCCAGAACCTTTTTCCGTCTGGCTCCGTTCAAGTCTCGTCGGCGCGCCCAATATGTGAAGCCTTACGCAGGCGCCCCTTCGCTTAGCGTTCGGCACAGGACTTGAACGTCTTCAGCTGAACGCTTTGTTAGGGTCCCAACTTTACAAAGCGTTCGATCCCGAAAAAATTTCAATTTTTAGGAGACCTAAGATGGCCGAGAAGGACACATCCAATCGTGGCTTTGGTTCTATGGATCCGGAGAAGCAGCGTGAGATCGCTCGTGAGGGTGGACGTGCATCGCACGAGAAGGGATCTCATGGCGGACATTCGATGGAGCAGGAAAACGATCGCAGTTCCAGACACGGCGGTTCGCACGCCCAAGGCACGCGAGGCGGTAGTTCCGAGCAGCATGCTGAGGCTGGCCGGCAGAGTCATAAAAACGCCGACCAGTCAGATGACCGCAACATGGAAAATGACCGCGATTCCGGACATGGCGGCTCGCACGGCCAAGGCACACGAGGCGGTAGCTCTGAACAGCACGCTGAAGCTGGCCGGCAAAGTCATAAAAACGCCGGCCATTCGGATGACCGCGACCGTAAGGATTCCGGAAACGGTGGTTCGCACAATCGCGAGACCGATCAGAAAACGCGAGGTGGTTCACCGGAGCAGCACGCCGAGGCGGGCCGCCAAAGTCACAAAAATCGCTAACTGTTAATCGTTGTTCGAAACAGAGAGCGAGCGTCTCAGCCCGGCTGAACGCTCGCTCTCCTTTACTATCACATCGATCAGAGAAGTGCGTGTCATGAAGGCCGTTGTGTATGACGAAGGAATATTTCATGGTGAGACGCCGGATGGGCAAGGCTGAAACGGCGCGCGCAAGGAGTGTCACATGAAGGTCGGACTTTTCGCGTTCGTGTCGGGTCGGGTCGGCGGGATGGCGGTGATGAAAGCGTTCGCCGAGAACGCCGAGCGCGTCGGCTTTTCGACCCTGTGGGCGCCCGAGCACGTGGTGCTGCTCGATTCTTACGCCTCGCGCTATCCGTACCGCGACGACGGCACCTTGCCCGCCCCGACCGACGCGCCGATCGCCGATCCATTCCTGACTTTGTGCACGATGGCGTCGGTGACGCGCAAAATTCGCCTCGCCACCGGTATCTGCCTGGTGCCCGAGCATAATCCGCTGGTGCTGGCCAAAGTCGTTGCGACGCTCGACTCGCTGAGCGAGGGCCGCTTCGTTCTGGGCGTTGGCGTGGGTTGGCTGGAAGAGGAGTTCCGCGCGCTCGGAATACCCTGGGAGCGGCGCGCGCATCGCACCCGCGAGTATATTGAAGCGATGCGCCGGCTGTGGGGCGATTCGTTAAGCTCTTACAAGGGCGAGTTCGTGAATTTCGAAAACGTCCGCAGCTTTCCCAAGCCGATGCGCGGGGCTGACCTGCCGGTCTTCTTCGGCGGCGAGAGCGGCCCGGCGTTGCGCCGCGTCGCCGAGTACGGCAATGGATGGTGCGGCTTCAATCTTGATCCCGGTGAGGCGGCGGACAAGATTCGCCATATCGAGTCGCTGCTCAAGTCCAACGGCCGCAAGCGCTCCGACGTCGAGCTCGCGGTCTCGCCCTATACCAAGCCGATCACGCCCGACGATCTTGCGCGCTATCGCGACGCCGGGGTCGACGAGGTCGTGATCGTCAATATGCGCGCGCCGCGCACGCCCGAGGAAGCCGCGAAGGGAATCGAGGACGCGGCCCGCAAGTGGATCGACGCAGCCGCTAAGCTCTAAAATCACCCAAATCATTCAGCCGTAGCAAATCGCTCGCGGTATCGTGCACGGAACCCGCAGGTGTTGATTGTGCGCGGCTAATCTTTCAGGCTGAAGGGTCACCTGCGTGGAGGTGACCAATTCAGGAAAGGGGTGGAGCGGCAGATGGCGTTTGTGAGGCTTAACAAGGGTGGACAGTCAGTCTGGATAAACAGCGACCGGATCGCATACTTCGAGGGGGTTGAGTCGCTGGCGCAGGACGGATCAAAGCGGGCGGAAACCAAGGTCTGTTTCGAAAGCGATTTTAGTATCGTGGTCGACGAGCCGATCGAGCAGCTCCGACACAGATTTCAGTAACGCATCGCACAGGTGAACGGACTCATCGGCTTCGGTGCTCGGTCCCGATCGGGTTGCGAGACCGCGGGCCGGAAAACCTACGCGCGGTCGGTCTTGTCGGTCTTGTCGATACGCGGAAAGAGCGCGACCGGCGGCTTGACGCGATCGCCGGGCTTGAGCCCCGCCCCGAACGGCGCATCCGCCGCAATCTCGTCGACGCCGAGCAGGTCGAGAAGTTTCGCCGCCTGCCGCGGCATGAACGGCTCCAGCGTGGCTGCGATCACGCGCAGCCCCTCGAGCAGATTGGCGAGTATCTGTGCGACGCGCGGCAGCTTGTCCGGGTCCTTGGCGAGCGTAAATGGCGCGGTCGCGACGATATACTTGTTGGCCGCATCCAGCGCCTGCCATACCGCGTCGAGTCCGCGATTGAACGCGAGCTCGTCTTCCATCGCGCCCGCGCGCGCGGGCGCCGCGCGAAACGCCTCGCACAACGCGCGATCGATTTCCTCGCCGCCCGCGCCTGGCGTCGCGGTTATCTCGCCCTGGAAATAGCGCGCAGCCATCGTGAGCACCCGGCTGCTCAGGTTGCCGAGATCGTTTGCCAGCTCCGCGTTGTAGCGCTCGACCAGCCGCTCCTCGGAGAAATCGCCGTCGAGGCCATAAACCACTTCGCGCATCAGGAAGTAGCGCAGCACGTCCGCGCCGAAAGCCTGCTCGTAGGAGACCGGGTCGCGCACATTGCCCGAGCTCTTGGACATCCGCGCGCCGCCGAAATTGAGCCATCCGTGAACGTTGAGATGCTTGAACAGCGGCAGCCCGGCCGCGAGCAGGATCGGCGGCCAATACACCGCATGGGTCTTCAGAATATCTTTGCCGATGAAATGCTCGGTGTTGGGCCACACCTTTTCGACGAAGCCGGGATCGTTGGTCGCGGGATGACTCACGTACGCCCAGAACGCGTCGTACCAGACGTAGGTGACGTAGTTGGAATCGAAAGGCAACTCGATTCCCCAATCCAGCCGCGCCTTGGGCCGCGAGATGCATAAATCGGTCAGCGGCTCCGACAGCATGTTGAGCGCCTCTTTCCGGTAGCGCTCGGGGCGGATGAAATCGGGATTGCGCTGGATGTGTTCGAGCACCTGCTCGCGATACTTCTCGATCCGCAGGAAGTAGTTGCCCTCGCTGATGAGCTCGACGGGGCGGTTGTGCGTGGGACAGACGTTGCCGGGCAGCAGTTCTTTTTCGGTGTAGAAGCGCTCGCAATCGACGCAGTACAGCCCCTCGTAGTCGCGAAAGTAGATGTCGCCGCGCGCATGCGTGCGCCGCAGCATCTCCTGCACCCACTTCTGATGAACCTCGTCGGTGGTGCGCACCCAGTAGTCGTAGCTGACGCCGAGCCCGCGGAAGGCCTCGTCGAACAGCGCGCTCATCTTGTCGGTGTAGGCCTGCGGAGTGAACCCCTGGGCGAGCGCGGCGCGCCGAATCTTGTCGCCGTGCTCGTCGGTGCCGCTTAAGAAGCTCACGTTTTCGCGGCCCAGCTTGCGCCGTTGGTAGCGCGCAAAGACGTCGGCGGCAAGCGCCTCGTAGGCGCTGCCGACATGCGGCGTGCCGTTGCAATAGAAAATCGCCGTCGTGATATGGATGCGCTCGGCCATCGGGGATGCGGTCTTTTCCTGGGCCGCTCCGCGCGCGTCGTTCGGCAACGCTCGCGAGCAAGGCTTTCCGATGCTACTTGGCGGAGACGGTGCGGCTCAAGCCTGCGGGCGCGCGTCCACCAGATCCTGCAGCGCCGCTTCGACCACGCCGCCGTCCTCCTCGCGCTGGATCAACACGGTCTGCTTGAGGATGTTCTGGCGCAGCACCTTGCCGTCGCCCTTGACCGATTGTACGCGCTTGCCGACGTTGGGCAGGCCGCGACGCAATTCGAGATAGGTCGAATATTCGTAGCGCAGGCAGCACTTCAGCCGCCCGCACATCCCGGCCAGCCGCGACGGATTGAGCGCGAGTCCCTGCTCGCGCGCCATCTTGACCGTGATCGCCTCGAAGTCGCGCAGCCAAGACGAGCAGCACAGCTCGCGCCCGCACGGGCCCACCGCGCCGGTCACCTTGGTCTCGTCGCGCGCGCCGATCTGCTTCATCTCGACCCGCACGCGCAGCGAGTTAGCGAGGTCGCGCACCAGGTCGCGAAAATCGATCCGGTTCTCGGCGGTGAAGTAGAACACGGCCTTGCGCCCGTCGAGCATGTAGTCGACGTTGATAAGTTTCATCGTGAGATTGCGCTCGCGGATGCGATGCAGGCAAAGCCGCCGCGCCGCCGCTTCGCGGTCGATATTTTCGGTCTCGCTGTCGACGTCGCCCGCCTCGGCCAGCCGCAGCACCGGGCGGAGCGCGCGCAGATCGAGCGTGCGGGACGGCTCGTGTGGCTCGACTTCGATCTTTCCGATGCGCACGCCGGCCTCGCCCTCGACCACCACGCGGTCGCCGCGCCGGAGCGTGAGTCCGCCGGCGAGAAAATTATATAGATGGCCGACCGCGAGAAAGCTGACCGCGACAATCCGCGGCAGTTCCGGTGCGCCTTCAAACGGGTCGATCTGCTCGGGCACTATTGGCTCCCCAGTGCGTCGCGCACCGTCATCCACCACTGCTCGGCCTGCATCCGCGGATTCGCCATCTCGTCGATCGCGGCGCTCGCCTCAACTGCGCCCTTGAGGCTCACCAGCAGCGCGTCGAGGGCGAAAGTTTCGGCCATCTTCGTCATCGTCTCGGCGATTTCGGGCGCGGCCGCCGCCGGCGGCGTCCGCATCAGCTTGAGACACAGTATTTCCTCAAGCACCCGCGCGATCAACTCGAAGTTCTCGGCCGCCTGCTCGCGGCTGGCGAAGAATTCCTGCGCCAGCGCCTGGGCCTGGGCGAAGTCCAGGCGCCGTGCACCGCCAAGCGCGTTCAAAAGATCGCCGATCGGCGGTTCGGCGCCGCCCGCCAGCTTTAGCGCACGGCCGGCGCTGCCGCGCGCAAGCCGCGCGAGCGCCGCGGCGCGTTCGGCGTCGACCCCGGCGCGCGCGGCGACGATCGCCTCGATATCGCCGACCTCCAGCGGCGCGAAGCGCACCAGCCGCAGGCGCGAGCGCACCGTGTCGAGCAGCGCGCGCTCGCTTTCGGCGACCATGAAGATGATCGTATGGCCGGGCGGTTCCTCGAGCGTCTTGAGCAGCGCGTTTTGGGCCGGGATGCCGAGCGTCTCGGCGTCGTCGATAATCGCGACGCGACGCGCGCCGCGGCTCGGACGCGTGCCCAGCCGGGCGATAAGCTCGCGCACCTGCTCGATCAGCACCTCGCTGCGGCCTTCGGCGCGCGCGATGGCGATAAAGTCGGGATGCACGCCCGCGGCGATCTGCACGCACGACGCGCAACACTCGCATCGCGCGGCCGCTGAGGCGCCCGCTCGTTCGGCGCCGCGTCCGCGCCGCGTCGATTTTCCGGCCTCGCGCACCGGGCAATTCTCGACTCGGCAGCAGAAGCCGGGCCCCGGCGTGCGCTCGCACAGGAGCGCATGGGCAAAGCCGCGCGCGACCATCGCCTTGCCCACTCCGCGCGGACCCGCCAGCAGATAGGCGTGCGAGGGACGAGAGAGAAGTTCCGCGTTGAGCCGCTCGATCGTCTCGCGGTTGCCGCGCACCCCGTCAAGCGGCATCAGTGGCCCACCAGCCGTTCGACCGCGATCAGAATGTCGGTGCTGACGACCGCGAGCTCGCGCGTCGAATCGATTACCGTGACGCGGTCGGGCTCGGCGCGCGCGATAGTCATGAACCCCTCGCGGACCCGGCGATGGAAATCCACCTGCTCGCCCTCGAAGCGGTCGTAGCCGCGCACGTCGCCGCGCGCGCGGGCGCGCGTGCGCACCAGCCCGATCTCGACCGGACAGTCGAGCACGATCGTGAGCGCGGGCCGGATACCGTCGCTGGCGAGGCGGTTGAGCTCGTCAACCAGCTTGAGGTCGAAGCCACGGCCGTGGCCCTGGTAGGCGGTGGTCGAGTCGGAGTAGCGATCGGAGATAACGATCTCGCCAGCTTCCAGAGCGGGGCGCAGCTTTTCGCGCACATGCTGCGCGCGGTCGGCCAACACCAGCAGCAGTTCGGAGGCGACTCCCAGCGAGACCGCAGGGTCGAGAAAAATCGCGCGGATCGCCTCGCCCGCGCGCGTGCCGCCGGGCTCGTGAGTGAGCGTCACGCGCCGCCCGCGCCGGCGGAGTTCGTCAGCCAGAATCGCCGCCTGGGTGGTCTTGCCCGAGCCCTCGACGCCCTCGAGCGTGATGAAGATGCCGGCGGCCATCAGCGGGATAGATACCAGCTTGTGAGCTGCGGTTGAAAGAGCGTGTAGAAGCCGGCGGCCGCCGATAGGAATGGTCCGAATGGAACTGCGGTCGCGAGCAGCGTGTGCTCCTCGCTTTCCGCCGCCGCGCTGTCTGGCGCCTGCGGATCGATTGAGAGGGCCGCCGCGGCGCTAGCATGCGCGGCAGCGGTTGCCGCGCCGGCTTGCGCTCCGGCGACGCTGGAGGCGGCAGGCGCCGGAGCACCGGCGGCCTCACGCATGCTCGGCGGCAGTTCGGGCGCGTCGCGCGGAGTTCCAAAAAGCCCGACCGCGAGCCCGCCGACCGATCCAAGCAGCGCGCCGAAAAACAGCGTGAACAACACGCCTTGCCATCCGATGAACGCCCCCACCATCGCGAGCAGGAACACGTCGCCGAGGCCGACGCCCTCCTGTCCGCGCACCATCTGGTAAAGAAAGCCGGTTAGAAACAGGACTCCGCCGCCGAGAGTAATTCCGATGAGCGAGTTTTTCCATCCGACTTCCGGCATGAACATCGCGGCCAGCACAAAACCCACCGGGACGCCGGGAAACGTGATCAGGTTGGGGATCAATCGCCAGTCGTAGTCGACCAGCGAGGAGATGAACAGCGCGGTGATGAAAACGAAGCGCGCAATCGCATCACCCAGCGGAAAATTCACGTACAGGTAGAGCGCGGCCAGCGCGAGCGCGAGTTCGCCGCCCAGGTGGCGCGCGCTAATCGGCGCCCCGCACATCAGGCAGCGCCCGCGCGAGGCCAGGTAGGCGAAGATCGGGATGTTGGCCCACCACGGGACCGGACGCTCGCAGCTTTCGCAGAACGATCGCGGGGTCGCGATCGAAATGTCGCGCGGCAAGCGGTAAGCGACCGTCACCGCAAAACTGCCGACGCACGCTCCCAGCGCGAGCGCGGCCACGTCGCCGAAAATCGCAGGAACCTGCTCCATCGCCCCCCTCGGCCTGTTCTCCCCGCTCGCGCCCCTCCGCTATCGATCAAGCCGGGCGACGCTCGCTACCAACGTGCGCTCGCGCGGACCGTCGAACTCGGCCAGCATCACGCCCTGCCATCGACCGAGCGCGAGTTTGCCCTCGCGCACCGGAATATTGATCGACGTACCGAGCATCACCGAAAGAATGTGCGCCTGCGAATTGCCCTCGGCGTGGCGGAAGTCGCCCTTGAGCGGGACCAGGCGCTCGAGATGGCGCAACATGTCGGAGGTGACGTCGGGATCCCAGTTTTCCGACACGATCACGGCGGCGGTGGTATGGGTAACGAAGAGATTGCAGAGCCCGCTATCCACGCCGCTTTGTTCAACCGCACGCGCGACGTCGCCGGTGATATCGACCAGCTGCACGCGCTCGCCCGTACGAACCCGAATATCGATCATCACACGAACATTCTACGGCCGGCGACGGCGCGCCGCCAGCCACCATCGCCTTATCGCGCCGCGCCGCGCGCGTTCCCCTGGCGCGGGCGATTCGCTATCGTTCGGCCAAACTGCGTAGGCATGGAGATATGGAACAGGAACCGCTGGAATTCTGGTTCGAGTTCGCGAGCACCTACTCATACCTGGCCGCCTCGCGGATCGAGGAGGTCGCGGCGAAGGCGGGCGTGCCGATGCGTTGGCGTCCGTTTCTGCTGGGGCCGATCTTCGCGTCGCAGGGATGGGGCGACTCGCCATTCAATCTCTATCCACTGAAGGGCCAATACATGTGGCGCGACATGGAGCGCCTTTGCGAGAAGTACGAAATTCCGTTTCGCCGCCCGAGCAAGTTCCCGCGCAGCGGCCTGTTGGCGGCGCGCGTCGCCTGCATGGCGGCCGAGGAGCCCTGGTGTCCGCGCTTCGTGCGCGCGGTCTATCGCGCCAACTTTGGCGAGGACCGCGAGATCTCGCGCACCGAAACCATCGCGGAGATTCTCGCCACCGTCGGTCAGCCGCCGCGCGAAGTGATCCAGCGCGCCGAGGCGCCGGAGAATAAGCAGCGCCTGCGCGAGCAGAATCAATGGGCGGTGGTGCACGGAATTTTCGGCGCGCCGACGATGATCGTTGGCAAGGAACTGTTCTGGGGCAACGACCGCCTCGAAGACGCGATCGCGTTTTACCTGCGCGGGGGGCGAGCTGATGCGACGACCTGACGCCGGCTAACCGCGCGCGGGTCAGCGCTGGCAGCGCGGGCAAAAAAAGCTCGCGCGCTGGCCGACCGTCACGTTGCGAATCTTGCTCTTGCACACGCGGCACGGCTCGCCCTCGCGCCCATAGACCATCAGGCGTTCAGCGAATCGTCCCGGCTGTCCTTCCGAATCGCGATAGCTGCGAAAGGTGGTGCCGCGGCTGCCGATCGCGGCGCGCAGAATCGGCGCGGTTGCGGCAACGATACGTTCGATCTCCTTGCGCGTCACCTTGGCGGCGCGGCGCGTCGGCCGCACTCCCGCCCGGAACAAGATCTCGGAGGCGTAGATATTGCCGACTCCGGCGACCACGCGCTGATCCATGATGAGGTTCTTGATCGCGGCGCGCCGCCCGCGCGCCATCCGCGAGAGATACTCCGCATTGAAGCCGGCGCTGAGCGGCTCGGGACCGAGCCCGGCGAGTTCGGGCGCCGCGGCGAGTTCCCCGCGTGCAACCAGCCGGATGAGTCCGAAGCGGCGCGGGTCGTTGTAGACAAGGCGAGTGCTATCGTCGAGCGCGAACTCGACGTGGTCGTGGCGCGCGGCGAATTCGGCGTCGTCGAAGTCCTTGCCGCGATGGGTCAGGCTGCCGCTCATCCCCAGATGCACGATCATCGCGGCGCCGTCGCTAAGCTCGATGATCAGGTATTTGGCGCGGCGGCCAAGGCGCTCGATACGCCGGCCCTCGACGCCGGCCGCAAAGTCATGCGCCACCTTGCGCCGCAGACGCGGCTCCGCGATGCGCGCGCGCTCGATAGTGCGGCCGACCGCCGAGCGCGCGAGGATTCGCCTGAGCGACTCGACCTCGGGCAGTTCAGGCATCGCGGGGCACCGTCGGTGCCGGCGCACGAGCGATCGCGCCCGCGCGTTCGAGCGCGTCGGCCAGGCGCACGAAGTCAGCGACCGAAAGCGTGGCGGGCCGCGCGGCGTGATCGATGGCGGCGCGGGTAAGCGCGCCGGCAACGGCTTCGGGCGTGGCGTCGAGCGCGCCAGCGAGCGCGTTGCGGATGGTCTTGCGCGGGGCCGAAAACGCGGCGCGAATCGCACCGAGCAGCGCAGCTTCATCAGCGGGCGCAAACGGCGCAATCTTGTGCGGCGTGAAGACGATAACTTCGGCGTCGACACGCGGCGCCGGACGGAAGTTGCCGGCGGGGACGCGGAAATGCTCGCGCGTCTCCCAGTAGAGCGCGGTGAAAACGCTCAGCGCCGAGTACGCGCGCTCGCCCGCACGCGCGCGGATGCGCTCGGCGACCTCGCGCTGGAACATCAGGACCATCCGCCCGATCGCGCCGCGCATCTCGTCGAGCCGGCGCAGGATCGCGGCGGCGGCGTTGAACGGCAGATTGCCGATCACCTTGACCGGCGGCCGCTCGGCCAGTTCCGCAAGTTCGACCTCTAGGAAGTCGCGGCATACCACGCGCACGGCTGGATGTCCGGCAAACGCGCTCTGCAGCCGCTCCGCCAGCCGCGCGTCGAGTTCGACCAGCCAAAGCCGGCGCACTCCGGCGCGCAGAATCTTGTCGCTCAGGATGCCCAGGCCGGGGCCGATCTCGACCACTTCATCGCCGGGCGCGATTGCGGCCGCGGCGACGATCCGATCGGCGATGGCGGGTTGGATGAGGAAATTCTGGCCGCGCGATTTGCGCGGCCGCACGCCGGCCGCTTCGAGCTCGGCGGCCACGGCGAACGGCGACGTGCGCGCGGAGCGCCCGGCGCGTATCACTCGTGGCGTTCCCATCGCCTGGCCGCGCCTACAGGGTGAGCGCGGCTTCGGCGTCGACGCCGAGCGAGTCGCGCTCGCCGCGCAAAAGCCGGTAGCTTCCGGCCATCGCGATCATCGCCGCATTGTCGGTGCAGAACTTGAGTGACGGCGCGATGACCTTGCGGCCTTCGGCGGCCGCCGTCTCGGCGAGGCGCTCGCGCAGGCGCGAGTTGGCAGCGACGCCGCCGGTGAGCGCGATCACCTCGATGCCGGTCTCGCGCGCCGCGTGCATCGCCGGCCCCACCAGCATATCGACCACCGCCTCCTGGAAGCTCGCCGCCAGGTCTTCGCGCGAGAGCGCGGCGCCGGCTTCCGTGCGCAGCAGCGTCGCAATCGCGGTCTTGACTCCGCTGAAACTGAAATCGAGCGGCGCGCCGCGCACGTGGGCGCGCGAAATGCGCACTCGCTTGCGGTTCCCGTGGCGCGCAAGCTCGTCGATTATTCGGCCGCCCGGATAGCCAAGGCCCATCAGCTTGGCCACCTTGTCGAACGCCTCGCCGGCGGCATCGTCGCGCGTGCGGCCCAATCGGCGATAGCGGCCGAAGTCCTCGACCACGAAGAGTTCGGTATGCCCGCCCGACACGACTAGCGCGAGAAACGGCATCGCGAGGCGATGCTCCAGCAGCGGCGCAAGCAGATGCCCCTCGATATGGTTGACCGCGGCCATCGCGACGCCGAGGCTTTGCGCGAGCCCCTTGGCGCACATCAGGCCGACCAGCAGCGAGCCGACCAGTCCCGGACCGCGGGTCACCGCGATACCTCCAAGGTCGCCGAGCGCGCATCCCGCGGCCTCGAGCGCCTGCTCGATCACGGGCAGGATGGTGACGACGTGGTTGCGCGAGGCCAGTTCCGGAACGACGCCGCCGTAGCGGCGATGGATCTCGTCCTGGTTGGCGATGATGCTCGAGCGGATCGAAGCGACGCCGGGGCGCGAGGTTTCGATAACCGCTGCAGCCGCGTCATCGCACGAAGACTCGATTCCCAGGATCAGCATTTTTTCACTGTTTCACTGTTTCACTTTTCACTGATTTCACTGTTTCCTGCTTTACCGGTTGCTTTGCGCGCCCGGACCGTTGCTCCGGCCGGCGGCAGCGCCGGTTGAATCGACGCCCGAGTCGTCACCCGCGTCGGCACCCGAATCAGAGTGATCGGAGTCCGCCGGGGGCGGCGCCGCTTCAGCCGGAGCGGGCGGGGCCAAATTGACCTCGGGCGCCGGGAGCGCCGCACCGTCGGCGGGCGGTGGCGGCGGCGCCGCGTCGCCCGCGTTAGCATCGGAGAGATTCTCGCTCAGCCGGCCGTATCCGGCACGCGCCATCAGGTTGCCCGGCGCAGCGTCGAGCGCCTGCTTGTAGGCCGCAGCCGCCTCGGGAAACTTTCCCTGCTCCTCGAGACACACGCCCTCGAAACTTTTTACTTCGCCAAGCCATGCGGGCACCGCACGCAGTCCGACTTCGGAGCGGCCGAAGAACGCGAGCGCCTGCGTATAGTCTTTTTTCAGCATGTAGGCGCGGCCGAGATAAAAGTACGCGTAGGGATCGGTCGGATCGATCGAAATTGCGCGTCCAAGGTCGCGGATCGCGTCGTCGAGCCTGGAGGTTTCGAGCGCTTTGCGCCCCTGCTCCGCGAAGCGCAACGAGGCGTTGAGCGCCGGCTGGTCCTTGGTGCTGGCGATGAGCCCGGTGAGCGGCTGATCGCTGACCGGCGCGGTCGCCTGGACTGAGCCGACCTCGTAGGGCGGCGGCGCTTCGGTAGGCGTGGCCTCGGGCGCCGGTTCGCCCGGCGCGACGGGAGCGCCCGCCGTTCCGGCGGGCGCTCCCGTCACGGCGGCCGCGCCAGCCGAGCCGGACGCGGACGCGCCGCCGGCCTCGGCCGGCACGCGCGTCCATCCTGAGCCCTCGCCTGAGCCCCCGCCGCCGGCGCCTTCGTCGTCGGATGAGCCCTGGGGCGACGCTTGCGCCGCGGGCGCAAGCGTCGCCCCAGGTGCGACCGGCGCTTGCGCGCCGCCCTGAGCGGCGTTACCCGCGCCGCCCGGGCTCTGCGAGCCCGCGGGCGGTGCGGGTAACGCCGCCGGAGATGCCGCTGGCGATGCCACCGGAGAGCTCAAGTCCTCCGGTGGCAGGCTCTGCTCTTCGAGCGCGACGGCAGCGGCGCCGCCGCCGCGCCGGGGCGTGCGCATTCGGCGCATCGGTGGGCGCGTGCCCAGCGGATGCGGCCGTCGCGGCCGCATCCGCTGGGCACGCGAAGCCAGCCAGCGCCAGCGCACACGCCAGTGCAATCGTCGCGGCGGGCCTCGATACGACCCGCCGCGCGAAATCTGCCTCAACTCTCATCAGTCGTTAATGTCGCTCGTGTTGCTCGGCACGCGTTCCCAGTTGCCCTCTACCGGCGCCGGCGCTCCAGGCGCTGGCGGCGCGCCGGGCGTTGCCGTATTGACCGCGGCCGGCGTGGTGCCGCCGCGACCGTGGAACGGGCAGACTTGCGTCGGCGCGAGGTCCGCCGGGAACGCTCCCTCCAATACCACGGGACAGTTCGGCCCCGCGAGGTATCCAGTCAGCGGGTCAACCTTCTCCACCACGATACCGGGCGGCGGGGCGAAGTCCAGCGGCGGACGGGAGGCCGTCGCGGCTTTCATGAAATCGGTCCAGGCCGGCAGCGAGGCCTCCGCGCCGGTCAGTCCCAGTTCTTCCCTTTGATCGAAGCCGGTCCACACGACGGCGAGCAGATTGGGCGTGAAGCCCGTGAACCAGGCGTCCTTGGAGTCGTTGGTGGTGCCGGTCTTGCCCGCCGCGGGACGGATGAAGCCGCGCTTGCGCGCGCCCTCGCCGGTGCCGTGGTTGATGACCTGTTCGAGCATGAAGTCGATCATGTAGGCGAGTTGCGGCGAAAGCACCTGGCGCGCCTGCAATTCATGGCCCTCGATCACTTTGCCGCTCTGATTGACCACCGCCGTGACTGCGTAGGACTGCACCTCGAGTCCGTAGTCGGCCATGATCGAATAGGCCTGCGCGATCTGCATCGGCGTGACCTCGATTCCGCCCAGCACGATCGACGGATACGCGGGCAGGTTGCCAAAGCCCATCTTCTCGGCCATCGCGCGCACCCGGTCGAGCCCGATCTGGTTGGCCAGGCGCGAAGTCGCCGAGTTGAGCGACTCCTCGAGCGCGAACTCCAGCGTGACCCGGCCGAAATACCGGTCCTTGTAGTTCTTGGGGCTCCAGCTCATGTCGCCGTAACTCCAGGTGAACGGCGTGTCGTCGATATAGGTGGTCGGCAGAAAACGCGCGGGGCCGCCGTCGAGCGTTTCCTGCAGCGCGGCCAGGTAGGTGATCGGCTTGAAAGCCGAGCCCGGCTGGCGTTTGGCCTGGGTGATACGATCGAACTGGCTTTCACGGTAGTCGCGTCCACCCACCATCACGCGAATCTTGCCGCTTTGCGGCTCGACCGCGATCAGCGCCTCCTCTAGCTGATCCTTCTTTTCCTTGCGCCGCAGCGAGGGGTAACGCCGTTCGAGATAGTCGAGGTTGTCGCGCACCGCCTTCTCGGCGAGCTTCTGCGCGTGCACGTCCAGCGAGGTGAAAATTCTCAACCCCTCGCCCGTCAACACGTCGGGCGGATAGCGCTCGGCCAGTTCGCGCTTGACGTAGTCGACGAAGTAGGGCGCGTCGTTGTTCTCGACGAAGACCTCGCGCGGATGCAACGGCTCGATAGCGGCGCTGTCGTAGGCGGCCTTGCTGATATAGCCATCGGCGAGCATCAGGCGCAGCACTTCATCGCGCCGCTGCTGGGCGAGTTGCGGATGATGCAGCGGGTTAAGGCGGTTGGGCGAGCTTATCATCCCGGCGATCGTCGCCATCTCGCCGATCGTCAGATTGCGCGGTTCCTTGGAGAAGTAGAACTCGGAGGCCTCCCACACGCCGTAGATTCCCTCCTGGCCGCGCTGCCCGAGGTAGATGTCGTTGATGTAGTTTTCCAGGATCTGGTCCTTGGAATACTGGCGCTCCGCGATGTAGGCCATCAGGATCTCCTTGACCTTGCGCCGCCAGTCGCGCTTGCTGGTCAGGAAAAAATTCTTCATCAACTGCTGGGTCAGGGTCGAGCCGCCCTGGCGCACGCGATGCGCGGAGAAGTCCACCCAGGCGGCTTTGACGATACGGACCAGGTCGATGCCGTGATGCTCGTAGAAGCGATGGTCCTCGGCGGCGAGGATCGCGTCGATCAACGCGGGCGGAATCTGCGCAAGCGGTACCAGGCGGCGCTGCTGCCAGCTACCCTGGAAAATTCCGCTTATCAGCTCCGGCTCGAGCTCGGCCGAGAACAGCGCCTTGCTGCCGAGCGGGTCGCGCATCGCGAGCACCGTGTTGTGCGGCCCCAGGGTCATTTCGACCGCTTCGCCCGCGAAGTCGGAATAGGGATAGGCGAAGCTGTGCAGGAAAACGGTCAGCCGATGCTTGTGTTCATCGAGCGAGTACTCGCCGCGCGACGCGATTTGGCCGGGAGCGACGCGATGGTAGTTAAGGCGCGCCAGGCGCTGGAAGAAGCCGAGGTCGTCGAGGCTCTGGCCCGGATAGACGAAGCAGGAATCCGAGTAGATGCGCGAGGGGATATTCCAGCGCTTGCCGGAAAACCGCGTGACGACTTCGTTCTCCAATGCGTGGTAGTAGCTCAGGAATTCGTAGATCAAAGGCGGCAGGGCGAAGAGCAGGATCGCCGCGACGCTGAACAGGACTATTTTGAGCGCGCGTTTCATCGCCGCCAATATCGCTCCGCCCCCCGCGCGTTTGCGCCCGGCGCATACTCGCGGCCGCGCATCGCCTAGCCCTCCGGTTCGAGCGGCACGAAAACGGTGCTATTGTGACGCCTGATCAGGAGCAGCACTGCCCTGCCCCCGCCCGACTTGAGCGCACGCTGGTAGGCGTCAACATTGCCGACGCCATGGCGGTTGACCTCCACGATGATGTCGCGCGAGCGCACGCCGGCCACGTCGGCCGAGCTGCCGGGTTGTACCGAATACACGACCACGCCCTTGCTCTGGCCCAAGCCCATGTCGTGCGCGAGCGCAGCGTCGAGATCCTTGACGCTGAGGCCGAACGCCGCATTACCCTTGTTCGCCTGCTTGGAGACCGGGACGAGATGGGCCTCGCGCGAGGCGGTGATCGTAACCGGCAGCTCGAGGTACTTCTTGTCGCGGATGACGCGAAGCGTCGCACTATGGCCGAGCGGCGTGCGCGCGACCATCAAGGGCAACTCGCGCGAGTCTTCGATCGGCATGCCGTTGTACGCGGCGATCACGTCGCCGCGTTTGACCCCGGCGCTCTTGGCCGGCCCCTCGTTCAGCACCTCCGCGACCAGGGCGCCGCGCGGCTCCTCGAGCCCCATCGAGTCCGCGATCGCCGGCGTCACCCGCTGCACGTAGATTCCGAGCCATCCGCGCACCACCTTGCCATGCTCGCGCAGTTGCGGCAGCTCTTCTTTGACCAGGTTGACCGGGATGGCGAAGCCGATCCCGGTGTTGGAGCCGGTGCGGGTGAAAATCGCCGAGTTCACTCCCACCACCTCGCCGCGGATGTTGATCAGCGGACCGCCCGAGTTGCCCGGGTTGATCGCGGCGTCGGTCTGGAGGAACTCGTCGTAATTGCCTGGGATGAAGCGGCCCCGGGCGCTGATGATACCGGCGGTGACCGTGTGGTCGAAGCCGAACGGGTCGCCGATGGTCATCACCCACTGGCCAACTTTCACCTCGTCGGAGTCGCCCAGCGGCGCCACTGGCAAATCGTGCTTGGCATTTATTTTCAGCAGCGCGATGTCGGTCTTGGCGTCGCGCCCGGTGACCGTAGCCTTGTACTGGTTCCCGTCCATCGTGGTGACGATGATTTCGCGGCCGTTTTCGATAACGTGATCGTTGGTCAGGATGTAGCCGGCTGCATTGATGATGAACCCGGAGCCCAGGCTGCGGCCGTGCGGCTCGCCAAACGGCTCGCCGAACTCGTTGAACGGCTCGTTGCCGCCACCTTCGCTGCCGCCGCCTTCGCCACCGCCGCTGTCGCCGCCGCCCTCGCTCTCGGAGGCTGCCGGCCCGGCCTGCTCGGTGGAGATATTGACCACGCTGGGGCCAAGTTTATCCGCCAGCGCGACGAAGTCTGGCAGGGTCTCGGCCTTCGCCGCGCGCGACGTGAGTTCGTGCCAGAATTGATCGCCGAAGGCGCTCGGCACCAGGGCGCCGCACAGTAGCAGCATCAGCGCCGCGCAAAAGAGGATGGTGACGTTCCCGAACTTCGAAGGCATTCGCACGCTGAGCCGGACCCAGGCGAATCAGCCGTGCCGGCGAGCGATCTCAACGTATTTCATTCTGAGGTCAAAGAGAATCGCGTCAAGCAGCGCCTGCTCGTCGTGGTCGAGGTTGCCCCGCGTCTTCTCCCGCAACATCCCCAGGATGTCGATAAGCTGCTGCGCCATCGCGAGGTCGCGTTGCTCCTGGCCGCTGGAGGGATCGGCGACCTCGCCCAGATGCACCAGCGCTTCGGTCGAGAGACTCATCAGGAAGGCGCCGAAATTTATCTCGCCCATCTGCGCGCCCGCTTCGGATGGATGGGAACCGGCCGCCGCCGATCGCGCAGCGGCGTATCCTTTTGCTGCGGCCGCCTGCTGCGGTTGTGACGCGCCGGCTTGCTGCCCAGTAGGCGACGCTTGCTGTTGAGCGAACGCATGTGCCCCGGCGCTCGGCGGCGGTCCACCCGGCCGCGGCGCTTCGGGCTTCGCAGCGGCTGGTTCGTCGGCGCCGCTGAACTCGGGCTTCAGGTCGCCCTCGGCCGAGAAACGCCGGCGGTCCTGAATTTTGAAACCCTTGGAGTTCTCGTCCTCGGATGCCATCGGCCTAGACCACCTCTGTCTTCGCCATGTGCTCGAGGCGGCGGATGCGCTCTTCGAGCGGCGGATGGGTTGAAAAGAGCCTGCTCATGAGGCCCTGCTGTGCCGTCAGCGGATTGACGATAAACAGATGGGCGGTCGCCGGCCCGGCGTCCATCGGCATGCGCTCGTTGGCGACCTCCAGCTTGCGCAGCGCGCTGGCAAGGTAGAGCGGATGATGGGTGAGATGGGCTCCGCTGGCGTCGGCCTGGTACTCGCGCGTGCGAGATACTGCGAGCTGGATCATGGTCGCCGCAAGTGGCGCCAGAAACGCCATCAGCAGCAGCTCGACCATCCCGCCGCGCCGGTCGTCGTCGCGCCGCCGCCGCCGAAGCCGCCAAAAATCGCGCCCCATCGCGCCATCGAGGCCAGGATCATGATCGCGCCGGCGAGCGTCGCGGCGATCGAGCTGGTGAGGATGTCGCGATTGATCACGTGAGAGAGTTCATGGCCAAGCACGCCCTTGAGTTCGTCGCGGCTGCAAATGCGCAGTATCCCGCGCGTCACGGCGACTGCGGCGTGATGGGGACTGCGGCCGGTGGCGAAGGCGTTGGGCGTGTCGGTATCAATCAGATACATCCGCGGCACCGGGATATGCGCCTCCTGCGCCAGCTCCTGGACGATCGAGTAAAGCTCGGGCGCAGCGGCGGCGTCGAGCTCCTGCGCGTTATAAGCCTTCAGCACCATCTTGTCCGAGAACCAGTAGCTGAAGAAATTCATCAGGAGCGCGATGACGAAAGCGACCTCCATGCCGCTTCGTCCGCCGAATACTCCTCCAATCAGAATCAGAAGCCCGGTCAGGGCGCCGAGCAATATAGTTGTCTTGATGGCGCTACGAAACATAGATTCCTTTTGTGGGTAAGAACTCCAACAAAATCAAAGGTAATTTAGCACGCGGGGGACCGCAACGGCTCGGCTCGCTTTTGAGGCTACGCCGCGCAATTTTTACAGTCAACGCGCCCATACTCAGTCCGAATCTAAGCATCAATACTTCCTGTCGCACCCTTCAAATATCCGCGCGAAGGTCAATCGCGTCTAAGTCTTGAACAGTCTCTTTTGCTCTCTTCAAAAAAGTGGTTACCATTGTTATAACAATAAGGGGTTTACGATGATCGAGCTCAAGGTCCGCAGAATCGGCAATTCTCTCGGCGTGGTGCTGCCCAAGGAAGCCATCAACCGACTTCAAACGGCTGACGGCGAACGCCTGTTCCTGATCGAAGGATCGGATGGCAGCTATCAACTGACGCCTTATGATCCTGCTTTCGAAAAAAAAATGACGAAAGCAGAGAATATCATCGGCCGCTACCGCAACACGCTGCGCGCTCTTGCCAAGTGACCGAGCCTCCTCTGACCCTATCTGGATTGACGAGCACGACGCCGTCGCTCTTCATGACCGTCTCCTCGCGATCCACGGCGGAGCCGCAGGCGTCCGCGACGCCAACCTGCTGAAATCCGCGCTCGCCCGGCCACAACAACTCCATGCTTATGGCGACCAACCCGACCTCATCGATATCGCCACCGCCTACACCGCCGGAATTATCCGCAACCATCCTTTTATCGATGGCAACAAGCGCACCGGCTTTGTCGTTGGCGTCCTGTTCCTTGAGATGAACGGTTATCGTTTCAGTGCGAGAGAAGAAGACGCCACGCAGGCCATCCTGGCCCTCGCGGACGGAACTCTAGAAGAAACCGGCTTCGCCACATGGCTGCGCGCCAACGCCAGAATTTCAGCCCGCGTCTAAGCACGTGTTCAAGCCGTTCTCCTTCAAGGCATCCCTATTATCTCGCGCAGCGCCGACGCCACCTCGGCAGGCGCCAGATCGGCGAGCTTCGGAGCCCGCACAACTTTGACCCGACCGAGCGGACGCCATCGATCTGGATCCGTCGGCCCGAAGATCGCGACTCCGGGCGCCCCGGCGGCGGCCGCCAGATGCGACACGCCCGAATCGTTGCCGACGAAGCCAGCCGCGAGGCGCGCCAACCCGGCTATCGTGCCCAGCGGCTGATCGCGAAGCCGCGCAATCCCGCGCTCGACGAACAGTGGCTCGAGCGTGCTCTCCGCCGGACCCAGCACGACAAGCGCTCGCAGCGGCGGCGGGAGCGCGCTCGCCAGCGCAGCGAAATTCTCCGCCGGCCAATTCTTGTGGGGACTCCCGCTGCCGGGAAAGAGCAGCACGAAACGCGTATCGCCGAGGCCGAGCCGGGCGAGCGCCTGCGTGGCTTCCGCGATATCGTCCGCGAGCACTTCGATATGCGCGTCGAGAGGTACGTCCGGCGGCTCGCCGCGCTCGCCGATCTCGTCGAGGTAACCCGCGGCGACGTGGCCGGGGGCCGCGGGACGAAAGGCGTGGAAACTGACGACGCCGGGCGCGGCAGCCGCTTCGAGCGCGCGGCGAAAGCGCGCGTCGGCGGCGGCGAAAAACGAGTAGATGCGCGTGAAAGGGCGAAAAAACCGGCCAGCCTCGGTTAGGTCGGGTTCTTCGGCGAAGAGCGCCGCGACCTCGCGCCGGTCGATTGAATGGCTCCGCGCGATACCGATACGCGCGATACCGATACGCGCGATACCAACATGATCGACGGCGAAGCGCGCCAGTTCCTCGCGCGCCATCAGTTCGAGAGTCGCGTCATAATGGCGCCGCGCGAGCGCGCGCAGCGCCGGCCCCAGACATATGAGGTCGCCGAGCGCGCCAGGAAAGATCACCAGCACGCGCTCCGTTTGCGCGACCCGCTTCGGTGTCGGCGATACCATCGCCGATAAGCTTTACCACCATCCTGCCGCCCCTGGCCTATCGTCCACGCCGTCGATCCGACGGCCGCCGCGCGGAGGTATCAGATAAAGTGGTCGCAAAACGGGAGCGAATACGGCTAAAATCGCCTTTATGCCGAACAGCGTGGCGCGCTCGCCGCTTGAACTTATCGGTCACACTCCCGTGGTGCGGCTCAATCGCCTGCCAGGCAAGGACGACGCCGAAGTATGGGCCAAGCTCGAGAGCTTCAACCCCGGTGGCAGCGTCAAGGACCGGATCTGCGTCGCGATGGTCGAAGCGGCGGAGCGCGAGGGACGGCTCAAACCCGGCGAAACTATCGTCGAGCCGACCTCGGGCAACACCGGAATCGGGCTCGCGCTGGTGGCCGCCGTGAAGGGTTATCAGCTTATCCTGACGATGCCCGATACGATGAGCGAGGAACGTCGCTCGCTGCTGGCGGCGTATGGCGCGCGCCTGGTGCTCACGCCGGACACGCGCGGGATGCACGGGGCGATCGCCAAGGCGCAGGAACTGGTGCGCGACAACCCGGGCTTCTTCATGCCGCAGCAGTTCAGGAACCACGCCAATCCCGACGTCCATTACGCGACCACCGGTCCTGAACTGGCCGGCCAGCTCGAGCGTATCGACGCGTTCGTGGCCGGCGTCGGCACCGGCGGCACGATCACCGGGGTCGGGCGCTACCTGCGTGAGCACTTCGGCGGCCGCCCGCTGATCGTGGCGGTCGAACCGAAAAATTCTCCGGTGCTCTCAGGCGGCGAGGCCGGCTTCCATAAAATCCAGGGAATCGGCGCCGGCTTCGTACCGGAAAATCTCGACACCAGCGTGTATGACGAAATTATCGCGGTGAGCGACGAGGACGCGACGCTTCATTCGCGCCGCCTCGCTCGCGAAGAGGGTCTGCTGGTCGGGATTTCCTCGGGTGCGGCCTGCTGCGCGGCTCTGCAGGTCGCAAAGCGCCTGGGCCGCGGCAAGGTCGTCGCCACGGTCTTCTGCGACACCGGCGAGCGCTACCTGACGACCGATCTTTTCCAGGCCGAGGGTATATGAGCGCGATGAGCGCGAAGCTTTCGTTCAAGCTCGAGCGGCTGCGCGGGATTTTCGCCCCGATGCGGTCGGTGATAGTCGCGTTCTCGGGCGGGGTCGACTCGACTTTCGTCCTGCGCGTTGCCTATGACACGCTCGGCGAGCGCGTGCTCGCGCTCACCACGACATCGCCGACGATGCCTGATGACGACCGGCGCTCGGCGCTGGAGATGGCGCGGATGATCGGTGCGCGCCACCTGGTCGTCGACTCGAATGAACTCGACGTCCCCGGTTACGCCGAGAACCCGCTCAACCGATGCTATCTGTGCAAGCACAACCTGTTCACGGTCTGCGAGGCCAAGGCGGGGGAACTCGGAATCGAGGAGATCGTCGACGGGCTCAACCTGGACGACCTGCACGATTATCGCCCCGGTATCAAGGCCGCCGGCGAAAAGCGCGTGCGCCATCCACTGGTGGAGGCCGAATTGACCAAGGCCGAAATTCGCGAACTGTCGCGCGCTCTGGGGCTGCCGACGTGGGATCGGCCGGCCTCGCCTTGCCTCTCGTCGCGGTTTCCCTACGGGACACGAATCACGCTTGAGGGGCTCGAACAGGTCGAGCGCGGCGAGCGGCTATTGCATGCGATGGGCTTTCGGGTCGCGCGCGTCCGCTATCACGGCGAGGTCGCACGGCTGGAGGTCGAGCAGGCGGAGATCGCGCGGCTGCTCGAACCGGCCACGCGCGAGCGCGTCGATCGCGAACTGCGCAAGCTCGGCTTTCGCTTCGTGACTGTCGATCTTAAGGGCTTCCGCTCGGGCTCACTCAACGAGGGCGTGGCGGCGGCGGCTCCCGCTGATTCACCGGCGTCTCCCGGCGCTCGCTGAGAAAGAGGCCGTTCACGAACGGCCCCTACGCAGAAAAAGAGGGTTTCCGATCCGCTGAGCCTTTTACATTTCCCGCCTCTTCAGGTGACAGCAAAAGAGGTTCACTTTCTGTCATCCTGGGCGTCAGCGAAAGATCTGCGCGAAGCGATGGATCCTTTTCCCCGTGAATCATTTTGAATTCAAAATGATCCCTCCGAATTCTTTCTAGCCCGCGAAGATTCGCGTGGCGAGCGCTTCGGCGATTTCGAGGTCGGCCGGCGTGGTGATCTTCAGATTGGTGGCAGAGCTTTCGACCACTTCGATCCGCCCGCCGCATCGCTCGATCAATTCCGCGTCGTCGGTCGCGGCCCATCGCTCGCGTATCGCGCGATCGTGCGCCTCGACCAGCGCCGCGCGCTTGAACGCCTGCGGCGTTTGCGCCTGCCACAATTCCTCGCGCGCGACGGTCGCCGTGATCGTGCGGCTCTCGACGCGCTTGAGCGTGTCGGCGACCGCGATCGCAGCGATCGCCCCGTCGGCGCGCTGCGCCGCGTCGATACAGGCGGCAAAGAGGGCGGACGTCGCGAACGGACGCGCCGCGTCGTGCACCACGACGACTTCGCTCTCGGCGCTGGTGAACCCCAACGCGATTCGTACGGAGTCCTGCCGCTGTGCGCCACCCGCGACCAGCTTGACCGGAATTTCGAGCCCTGCGCGCTCGACTTCGGCACGCGCCCGCCGCTCCATCCCGGCCGGCACCGTCACTACAGCTTCGCCGATCTGCTCGAGCGCGGCGATCGCGCGCAGCGAGTAACGAAGCATCGGCTTTCCGCCCAGAGGCACGAAGGCCTTCGGCGCGTCCTGCTTAAGCCGTATTCCGCTTCCGGCGGCGACGATTATGGCGGAGCATCGCATGACGTCGATTCGCGAGCGCGCGGCCGAGCGAAGGTCGGTTGCCGCGGCGTTATCGAGCGTATCGGGCGCCGCGCGCGAGGGCAAAGCGCGCGGTCGAGATGTACCAGGCGTCAAAATGCACAGGTGCGAGAAAACAACGGAGGAAAAAAAACGGGGACCGGAATTGCTTCCGGTCCCCGTTGAGTGTTTCGCTTGCGTCGACGCGTTCGCGCTAGCTGGCGAACTCACCCGGTTCGCGGCGCAACCTAATTGGCAAACATGACCTTCAGCTCTTCCATGATCTTCTCTTCCGGATGAGCCTTGGCGATCGAGAGTTCCTTGACCAGCAGGCTGCGGGCCGTGTCGAGCATCTTGCGCTCACCGAACGACAGTTCCTTGTCGCCCTTGAGCACCAGCAGGTCGCGCAGGACCTTGGCGATCTCGAGCGGCGAGCCGGTCTTGATCTTCTCGGTGTATTCGCGATAGCGCCGATTCCAGGTCTGCGTGTCAGCATCGACCTTGCGCGTGCGCAAAATCCGGTAAATTTTATCGACCACGTCCTTGCCGATCACTCGCCGCAGCCCGACCTGGGTTACGTTCTCGGTCGGGATCATGATGGTCATCTTCTCGGTGCCGAGGATCTTGAGCATGTAAAATCGGCGCTCAGTCCCGGAAATGACCCGGCTCTGTATATCCTCTATGACGGCGACCCCGTGGGCCGGGTAAACCACCTTCTCGCCCTTTTTGAACGGCAGATTCATCATCTATGTTCTTTCACGAGCCGCTAGGCGTTATGGATTTCGGTCCGGTTAGTGACAGCGGTTCACTACAGGCCGATCAGCGCTGGCTCAACGCCCACATTATGACACAACCAGTAGAGTTTTGTAACCCCGCCGAATTTCGCGGGTAACTGGCCGATAAATCTCCAGGCCGGGCGGACTATTGCAGCCTATTGATGGACGCGCCGGGTGCTGTCGAGATGGAGTTCCATCACGATCGCGTCTTCGCCAGGCCCATAGTAGTTCGTCCTCAAACGCCGTTCTTCAAAATTCAACTTGCGGTACAGGCTCCTGGCGGCAACGTTCGAGCGGCGTACTTCCAGCGTCACGAGGCGGATATTTTTCGTCTTTGCTTCGCTTATTGCTTCCGCCATCAGCGCCATCGCGATACCGCCGCGCCGCAGTTCAGGATGTACCGCCACGTTGAGGATGTGGCATTCGTCGGCCACCAGCCATCGGCACAGAAAGCCTGCAGGTTGGCTGCGGGTGCCGGCCTGCGAAGTCTGAGCCGCATCCGCTGCGGCCGCCACCACGATCCGCGAAAACGGCAGCATCAGTTCGCGCTTGAACGAATCGAGGCTCCACGGCTGTGGGAATGCCAGCCGTTCGATCTCCAGAATGCGCGACAGATCGCGCACGGTGGCCTCTCTCACGTTCGTCGTCATCGGCCGCCCCTCCAGCGCGTCGGCTCGCGTCGCCTCCCGCCGAAGCCGTTCCTCGCTCGTCCTAGGCGACCCGGCTGACGGTCTCGGAGCCGGCGGCCTTGAAGACTATTATCTCGAGCACCTTGTCGAGCAGGCAATGCTTGAAGGACGTGACCGGTTGGTCGAATTCTATCCGGGTCAGGAAGTCGGAAGGAAACGACGCCGAGATATACGAAAGCCGGCGCATCGCGTCTCCGCGCACTCCCGCCCGGACGGCGAGCACTCTCTCGTGCAGCGTGACCGTATAGTCGTAGTCGGGCATCTCGTCGGGCAGTTTCCACAGTTCCTTGAGCGAGGAGTCCGGGATCCGCCGCGGCATCTCGATGCCTACCAGATAGGCGTTGGCGTATTCGACGACCGTATAGACCGTCCCGTAGCGACGGTCGCGCTCGATCTTTTCGTCGTGCATCGGATTGCTAAAGCCGTCGAAGGCGACGTGCCTGTCCGCGCGGGTCGCAGGGCCGCGCAGTCTGTCCAGCCGCAGGAGCCTGATTAGCGATCCCCAGATGCTGCGATGGCTGCGCCGCCGGCCCGCCGGACCGCCGGGCTCGACCATCGCGATCGCGGCCGCGAAGTCGCCCTCCATTTCGCCGGCGAAGCGTTTCTCCTCCAGCGGCCCGGGCAAGGCGCTCGCGCCGCCACCCGGAATCGCGGTCATCATGAGAGGTCCTCGATCAGGAATGAGAGGTCCCCGATCAGGAACGGCCGGTCCGCGTTCGGGGGCGACGCCGGCGGCGGCGGAAGACGGCGGGGCCGGCTTCGCCTCGGCCCCAGGCCCCGGGCTCGCGGCGACTTTGCCGTCGGTTGCCGCTGGTGCCGTCTCACCCTGGCTTTTTTTTTCGCTGATGATGTCTGTCGACACGAGCGTGGGCGGAGTCGGGGATAGTGGTTGCGAGGAATTCGACAAGGAATTCGAACTGACGATACCCATCGCCAGTTTTGGATGTCAACCGGTGCTCGAAACAAGGCTTCGCCCCGTGCAGCGGCATGTCGATCGGCCTTGCCTTGAACAGATTGATTTGTAACCATGAGCACAATTTTACGGCCGTAGACGTTTCGCGCTGACGCGCGAGGCTGTTAGATTGCTTTCACATATTGGAACCGATTTACCGGTTTAGCCAGGAGGTGGGTTCGGATGAAGAAGTTGGCGAGTGTGCTCGGAATCTTAGCGCTCGGTGGAGTGTTCGCCGCCGGATGCAGTTATCAGACGCAGATCGATCAAGCGACTTCGCAGGCTGAGGCCAGCGCGCAGCAGGCGGCCACCGCCGCGACGAATGCGCAAAACTCGGCTAACCAGGCAGCCCAGTCGGCCAAGACCGCCCAGGAGGCGGCTGCTGGCGCGGAAGATTCGGTCAAGCGCGCCAACGACGCCGTGGCCCGCCTCGAAGCGGCATTCGCGTCTTCAGTTACGAAGTAACGATCGAAATAACAATTCAATGTCTGGCGAAAGAGGATCCCGCTCCTCTTCCGCCGCCTTTGAGCCATCCGACGGCGATTGGGCGGACGTGGCGGCTTAGCGCCGCTCCATTGGCTCTGCTGCTGGCGTAGCGCCGTCGGCAGGCGCGGCGAGTGCTCGGCGGGCGTCGTCGCGCGCGAGGTCGTCGCTCTCGATGCGGCGCTCGAGGTCGCGGAAAGCTGCCACGGTCAGTCCCTGAGCCGCGGCGGCTTGTTGGACCGTCATACTGTGGTTGTGTTGCATCGCGCGGTAGACCGCGACGTACTTTTGAATTTCGTCGGGTGATGCCCCGTTGCCGGCAGTGCTGTCGCCGGTGTCGTCATCATCATTTTGGTCTTGATTTTGATCTTGGGCGAGCATCTGCTGGGTGACCCTGACGAATCGGGAAGTGGCCACAAGTTTTTGCGATGCTCTGGCGCGCGGCGAAATTGCCCCGCGAGGTGTTCGCGAGCCAGCGGACGTGATTCGCGGGATTACTGGAACGAGTGCCGCCACGCCAAGGAGTATCGCAAGCACCGGGGTGGCGTGGCGTACCGCTTGGTTTGATGAAGCCGGCGCCTGGTTCGAGACCGCCGGCGCTTTGATTGATGGAGTTGTACTCACCGAACCTATCCCTTGGAGCCTATCCTTGCACGCTCGGTGATCGGGTACAAAGCGTGATACTAGTTGTAATGCGCCCCAGCATGCTTATGTTTCAGCCGGCACTGCCGAGCCGGCTTCGGCCTAACATTGTGCGCATAGCCCCAAGCTTCTTTTACGGAGATTTTTTCGATGTCAGCCAAAACCATCCGCCTGCATGAGAAATCACGCGCCGGGATCATCAAGGGCGCTTCCCTCGTCGCCGACGCCGCGCGCGTCACGCTCGGCCCCAAGGGCCGCAACGTGATGATCCAGAAAAGTTTCGGCGCGCCGATCGTCACCAAGGACGGCGTCACCGTGGTCAAGGAGATCGATCTCGAAGACAAGTTCGAAAATATGGGCGCCAAGCTGATCCGCGAGGTCGCCCAGAAAACCTCCGACGTCGCGGGCGATGGCACCACCACCGCCACCGTGCTCGCCCGCGCCGTGTTGCGCGAGGGCATCCTGCTGCTCGCCGCCGGGATGGCGCCGATGGAACTCAAGCGCGGCATGGAGGCCGCGGTCGTCAAGGCGGCCGAAGTGATCAAGGCGATGGCGCGGCCGGTCAAGGAACACGAGCGGATGGTGCAGGTCGCGACCGTGGCGGCCAATGGCGACAAGGCGATCGGCAAGATCATCGCGGACGCGATGGACAAGGTCGGGATGGAAGGCGTGATCACGGTCGAGGAAGCGAGCGGCCTGGAGACCGTGCTCGATCTCGTCGAGGGCATGCGCTTTGACCGAGGCTATCTCTCGCCCTACTTCGTCACCAACCCCGAACGCATGACGGTCGAGCTCGACGAGCCGCTGATCCTGTTTTACGAAAAGCGGATTACCAGCATGCGCGACCTGTTGCCGCTGCTCGAGCGCGTGGTGCAGGCGGGCCGTCCACTGTTGATCATTGCCGAGGACGTCGAGGCCGAGGCGCTCGCCACGCTGGTCGTCAACAAGCTGCGCGGCACGCTGCGCGTGGCCGCGGTCAAGGCCCCGGGCTTCGGCGATCGGCGCAAGGAGATGATGACCGACATGGCGATCCTGACCGGCGGCGAGGTGATCGCGGAAGAGATGGGGCTGAAGCTCGAAACCGTCCAACTGAGCCAGCTTGGCAAGTGCCGCCGCGCAATCATCGATAAGGACAACACCACGTTGGTCGGCGGCGCGGGCAAGAAGGCCGAAATCCAGGCCCGCCTGAATCAGATCCGCGCGCAGATTGCCCAGACCACTTCCGAGTACGATCGCGAGAAACTCGAAGAGCGCCTGGCCAAGCTGGTCGGCGGCGTCGGCGTTATCAAGGTCGGCGCGGCCACCGAGGTCGAACTCAAGGAACGCAAGGCGCGCGTCGAGGACGCGGTCCACGCACTGCGGGCCGCGATGGAGGAAGGCGTGGTCCCGGGCGGCGGCGTCGCGCTGGCGCGTGCGGTCAAAGAAGTCGAAGCGCTGAAGCTGCCCCCCGAGCGCAAGCCCGGCGCAGATATCGTTGCGCGTGCGATGGGCGAGCCGCTGCGCCAGATCGCGCGTAACGCCGGCGAAGAGGCCGCGGTGGTTTTCAACAAAGTCATCGAGGGCAAGGGCGACTTCGGTTTCAACGCCGCCACCGGGCAATTCGAAGATCTCGTGAAGGCCGGCGTGATCGATCCGGCCAAGGTCGTGCGCTCGGCGCTGGAGAACGCGGTCAGCGCGGCCGCGATGATGCTCACTACTGAAGCCGCGATCGCAGAGACGCCGCGCAAGGCCGCACCTGCGCCCACGATGCCGGCGGGCGCCGGGATGGGTGGTATGCCGGGCATGGGTGGCATGGGAGGAATGGGAGGGATGCCGGGCATGGGAGGAATGGGCGGCATGGGTGGTATGGGCGGTATGGGCAGCGAATATACCGGCGAAGAAGACTTCTAATTCGCGCACTTGCACGGTTCGAATTGGGCCGTCGGCCGGGGTAGGGACAGGTACAAGCTGAACTTGAGTTGGAGCGGGTCGAGATATAAGAGATGCTGACTGCGACCGCTTCCAACTTGTGTAAAATTTGTTATTCTCGTTACCGATCCGGCATGGCAGTTCGGTTGGGGATGTGACTAACTGTTGAGACGATCCACGTTGCGGCTCGTCGCCGACTTGTAAGGAGGGAAGGGAATAAGGATGGAAGGGTTAAAAACTTCGAAGATGATCGGGTTGGCCGGGGCTGCATTGGCTCTCGCGCTATTTGCTGGATGTGGTGGACAGGACGCCGCGCAGAAGGCGCAGGCGGCGGCCACCCAGGCCGCGTCCTCGGCACAGAGCGCTGAAGCTGCCGCCAATTCGGCGCAACAGTCGGCCGCCGCTGCGCAGGCTGCCGCTACGCGCACCGAGCAGGCCGCGGCTGATGCGAAGGCCGCTGCGGATCGTGCTGAGGCGATCGCGATGAAGACCGAGGGCGGTGGCCATCACATGATGCATCATCACGTGATGCACCATGTTCATCATCATGTGATGCACACGACCGAAGCTCCGCCAGCAGCTCCTCCCGCCGAGGCCGCGCCTGCGCCGGCTCCGGCACCTGCGGCACCACCGCCGGCGACTCCGTAGTTTTTCAACCCGCGCATAGTAAGAGGGCGGTTTCACGACCGCCCTCTTACTTGTGTGTGGTCTCGCTTGTGTGTGGTCTCGCTCCAGCGCGCGTCGCGGCGCGGTCGCCCGTCGAGTAGCTATTCGTATACTCGTTCGATCGCAGGTGTTTGCAGGCGACCGCGCACTGAGGTTCGCCTTGCTCGCCGGACGTAGCTGTGTTGGCGGCTTCTCCGACTATTCCTGGAACGTGACGATCACTTTGAGTGACTCGGGCTTCTGTGCCATCGCGTAGGCCTCGGTCACGCGCTCGAGCGGGTAGCGATGGGTCACCAGGTCGGTGGCGCGCAACACTGAGCGTTCCACCAGCGCCATCGCTTCGCGCGTATCGTCGGGTCCGCAGGAATAGCTCGGCACCAGCCGCGTCTCGTTGAAATAGAGATCGTGCGGCTTAAGCGTCATCTCGTCCTCGGGCGGGGTCGCGGTGAACTGCACCACCGTCGCGCCCTTGCCGGCCGCCGCGATGCCTTGCGCGATCGCCTTGCCGCTTCCGGGGCCGACGATCACCACGTCGGCCATCGCACCTCCGGTCGCCTCGCGCACCTGCTCGACCAGGTTGTCGCCCGAAACCACCAGGCCCGCGTCCGCGCCCAGCGCGACGGCGCGGCGCGCGCGCGTCTCGAACAGGTCGGCGCCGATTATGCGCCCGGCCCCGAGATGGCGCGCGAGCATTACGTGCATCATGCCCATGATCCCGAGCCCGATGACCAGCATACTCTCGTCACGCTTTAGGCCTGAGCGGCGGAGCGACTTGACCACGCACGCCGCGGGTTCGATCAGCACGCCGTCGGCGTCGCCGATTTCCTCGGGCAGGCGCAGCGTGTCGCGTTGGTTATGCGCGCCCACCACGAAGTACTCGGCCATCCCGCCCGGCACGATTTTGGTCGCGCGCCAGGTCGCGCATTGCACGTACTCGCCGCGCCGGCACGACGCGCACTCGAAGCACGGCGCGTGATGGTGGACGAAGACGCGCTCGCCGCGGCGAAACTCACGCACCGCCGAGCCGACCTCCTCGACCACGCCGACCGGCTCGTGGCCCAGCACCAGCGGCGCCTTGCGCCGGATGTACCAGGGCATGATGTCGCCCGAGCAGATGCCGCAGGCGCGGGCGCGTACCAGGATTTCGTCGGGGCCGGGCGCGGGGCGGGGATCCTGCTCGACGCGGATATCGCCGAAATCGTAAAGCCGTGCGACTTGCATCTCAGTCCAGAACTTTGTGGTCCGCGCGAGCCATTGTCAAATGCCGCTATCCTTCTCCCGCGGCGCGTGCCGATCGATGCGTCGCGTGGCATGGAGTGTTAATCTTAAAATATGCCCAGGCCAGTATGTCCTCCAATCGCGGCCGACGTGATCGCCGAAATCGGCACCAATATTGTACTGATCGAGCGACGCAACTTTCCCTTCGGATGGGCGATTCCCGGCGGCTTCGTCGAGGTCGGCGAGAAGGTCGAGGATGCCGCCGTGCGTGAGTTGCGCGAGGAAACCTCACTCGAGGTTGAGCTGCGCGCGCTGCTCGGCGTCTACTCGCGTCCCGACCGCGACCCGCGCGGCCACACAGTTAGCGTGGTTTACGTCGGACGGGCGCATGGCGAGCCGCGCGCCGACGACGATGCCAAGGGGATCGGCTTGTTCGCGCCCGAAGCGCCGCCCGCGCCACTTGCGTTTGATCACGCCGAGATTCTCGCCGATTACCTGCACTTCATCCGCACCGGCGAGTTGCCCGCGCCCTGGCGCCGTTAGCGAGCCGCCGTTCTTCTCTCCAGCCGCAGGATCTCTTAGCGCATGATCTCGTGCGCCAGGCGCTCGATTCGATCGAAAGCCTGGTTGAGCTTCTCGCGCGAGGTCGCGTAGGAGAGCCGCACGTGATTGGGCGCGTCAAAGTCGTTGCCGCCGACGATCGCGACCTGCGCGTCGTCGAGGATGATCGAGGCCAGCCGGTCGCCGTCGCCGATCGGCGCTCCCTTGTACTCGCGCTGGAGCATCGCCGACACGTTGGGAAACGCGTAGAACGCGCCCTCGGGCACGTTGGGCAGGCTGAAGCCGGGCAACCGGCGCACCCGCTCGACCACGAGATCGCGGCGCGCGCGGAACTCGGCCGCCATCGTGGCGATTTCGTCCTGCGGTCCGGTCAGCGCCTCGACCGCGGCGGCCTGCGCGATCGAATTGGGATTGCCGCTGTTCTGGCTCTGGAGGCGCGTCGCCGCGCCGATCGCCTCGCGCGGTCCGGCCGCGAACCCGATGCGCCATCCGGTCATCGCGTAGGCCTTCGACAGCGTGTTGAACACGACCCCGTGCTGCTTCAGGCGCGGCTCGATCTCGAAGATGTGCGGGATGCCCCCGACGTAGCCGATATGCTCGTAGGCGTCGTCCGACATCACCCATACTTCGGGGAACTCCACCAGCACACGCGCGATCGCGCCGAGTTGCTCCGCGCTGAAAACCGCGCCGGTCGGATTGGAGGGCGAATTGAGCATGATGCCGCGTGTGCGCGGTCCGATCGCCTTGCGCAGCCGCTCCGGATCGAGCAGAAACCCATTGCTCTCCGGGCAAGCGACCAATTTCGGCTCGGCGCCGCTTAGCTGGATCATCGCGACGAAGCTGACCCACGCCGGCGTCGGCACGATCACTTCGTCGCCCTCGTCGAAGAGGCTCGCGATGATGTTGTACTCGGCCGGCTTGCTTCCAGCCGAGGCCATTATTTCGGCCGGCTCGTAGTCGAGGTGGTTGTCGCGCTTGAGCTTGAGGCGGATCGCGTCCTTAAGCTCGCGCGTCCCGGACACCGGCGTGTACTTGGTCTTCCCCGCACTGAGCGCGCGGCGCGCGGCTTCCTTGATGCGCTCGGGGGTGTCGAAGTCGGGCTCGCCGGCGGCCAGCGGGATGACGTCGACGCCGGCGGCCCTCAATTCGGTCGCGCGCGCGTCGGCCGCCAACGTGGCCGACGACTTGATCGCGGCTACTCTGCGGTTGAGCTTCAGCATCACCTATTCCTGGCGGACAAAATGGCGCGCCGGTTAAGTGGGGCGCGAGACCGCCAAGCCTAGCAGACGCGGCGGGCTCAGTCGATTTTGAGCTTGGCGCGCAGCCGGTTCATCACCAGCTCGGGCACCAGCTCCGGAAGCCGCTTGCCGTAACTCGCGACCTCCTTGATCAGCCGCGAGGCCGAAAAGAACAGCTTGGGGTTGGCGAACAGAAACACGGTCTCGACCTGCGGCCACATCTGGTTGTTCATGTGCGCCATCTGCAGCTCGTAGTCGAAGTCGGTCACCGCGCGCAGGCTGCGGATGATGATGTGCGCGCCGATACGCTGGGCGTAGTCGACCGAGAGGCCGCTGAATTTGTCGACCCGCGCTCGCGGCTCGAGGTCGCGGATGGTCTCGCGGATCATCTCGACCCGCTCGTCGGGCGAGAACAGCGCGGGGTCCTTGTGCGGATTGTAGGCCACCGCGACGATCACTTCGTCGAAGATCGCGACGCTGCGGCGGATGACGTCGATGTGCCCGTTGTGAATCGGGTCAAACGTCCCCGGGTAGATCGCGCACCTGGGTACCGAATCCTTGCCTTTGTTCACCATGCCACGCCGCTACTTGAGCTAGCGCGCCGCCGGCGCGCGGTAAAGGGCGATCCGATGATCGCCCAGGGTTGCACAATTGATCGCCTCGAGTCCCGCCGGCGAGATCTCCGGCGCGCGGCCTGCCTGCCGCACGACCACGTAGGCGTCCACGCCAAGCAATCCTCCGTCCGTAAGCGCCCGCAGCACCGCGGCGCTCGTATCGTCGCGATACGGCGCGTCCACGAACACCAGCTCGAAGCGCTCGCCGCGCGCGCCCAGGGCCGCGATCGCACGCTCAACACCGGCTACTATCACCTCCGCGCGCTCTTCCAAGGCCGAGCACGCGCAGGTTGTCGCGAATCGCGGTCGCCGCCGCGCGCGAGGAGTCGACGAAAACCGCCCGCGCCGCGCCGCGCGAGAGCGCCTCCAGCCCCAGCGAGCCGCTGCCCGCGAAGAGATCGAGCACGCGCGCCCCGTTAAGATCCGTGCGCGCGGCCAGCCGCGAGAAAATCGAGGCCCGCACGCGCGCGGTGGCTGGCCGCGTCGTCAATCCACGCGGCGCGCGGAGCCGCCGTCCATGAGCCTCGCCCGCGATAACTCTCATCGCGCGCGCGCTCCGTCGCCGCCGGCGCCCGCTCGGGCGCGCGCGGCACTCAACCGTGTGACGATTTGGTGTCGCAACAATTAAATTTCGGCGTCCCCGGGCCGACGGGCGGACCATAGCCCAGTCTCCGGATTGCCGCAAGTTTTGCGTCCGCCGCCCCGGTCCGCGCCGGCGCTCTGGCGCGGGCAGGCGATTTGAGTTACCTATTTTAAGATTTCTCGATTGGCCATTAGCTCTCTGAACACGGAAAATTCTCCGTTTGAAGGTCAGGTTATAGTGCAGCCGGCCGCGACCAGCTCTAAAGTGCGCTTTTGTACCGCCGCGCTCGACGAAGACCGAGCGCTGCCCGGCCTTCAGCGCCCGACCTATCGACTAGCTTGTCGACGAGCTTGCCGGCCGTGCTGATTGACCTTCTAATCGCAGCGATCAAGGCGACCATCGTCGTGGTGATGGTCCTCAACCTGGCGGGCATCCTGCTGTGGGTCGAGCGCAAGGGCAGCGCGCTTATCCAGGACCGTATCGGCGCCAATCGCGCCTCGATAACCGGGCTCGGCAAGCGGATGGGCCTGCCCAACCTGGGCCTGGTCAACACGCTGCTCGCCGATCCGCTGAAGCTTTTTACCAAGGAAGACTTCGTGCCCGACGGCGCGGACAAGTTTCTCCACGCCCTCGCGCCATTCCTCGCCCTGTTTCCGGTGATAATCACCTTCGCGGTGGTGCCGTTCGGCGACGTGGTGCAAATCGGCTCGCGCACGATCACGCTGCAGGCGGCCAATATCAATGCCGCCGCGCTCTACATCCTGGCGACGATCGGAATCGGCGTTTACGGCGTCGCGCTCGGCGGATGGGCCTCGAATAACCGCTGGGCGCTGCTCGGCGGTATTCGCGCGTCCGCGCAGATGATTTCCTATGAGATCGGCCTGGGCCTGGCGATCATCTCGGTGGTGATGACCTACGGGACGCTCGATTTGCAGGCGATGTGCCATGCGCAGGGCGGAGTGTGGTTCGGATTTTTGCCGCGCTGGGGAATCTGCCTGCAGCCGGTGGCGTTCCTGATGCTGCTCACGGCCGGGATGGCGGAGTCCAAGCGCGTCCCGTTCGATTTGCCCGAGGGAGAGTCCGAGTTGGTCGCGGGATACTTCACCGAGTACTCAGGCGGCAAGCAGGCAGTCTTCATGATGACCGACTTCGCCGAAATTGTGCTGGTCGCGGTGCTGATCACGGTGTTCTTTTTCGGCGGATGGCAGGTGCCGTGGCTCTATCGCGACGGCTTTCACTTTCCCGGCGGCGCCCATCTCTGGCTGCCGCAACTGCTGGTCGCGATTCTCGGCGTGGTCTCCTTCATGATCAAGACGATCGTGTTCTGCTGGCTGCAGATTCTGATCCGCTGGACGCTCCCGCGCTTGCGCTACGACCAGTTGATGCGCCTGGGATGGAAGGGGCTGGTGCCGCTCGGCCTCGCGAATGTCGTCGTCACCGCGATCGTCGTGGTGCTTGTCTCGGGGGCGCATTGAATTGAGATGACGATTGGAGTGTTCATCTTTCTCGCCGCACTGTCGGTTATCTCCGCGATCGGCACGGTCGCGCAGCGCAACCCCGTGCACTGCCTGCTCGCACTGGTGGTGACGCTGCTGACGATCGCGGTGCTCTTCATCGGCTTGGACGCGGTCGCGGTCGGCTTTTTGCAAATGATCGTGTACGCCGGCGCGATCATGGTGCTGTTCCTGTTCGTGATCTGGCTGCTCAACCTGCAAGCCGAGGTGCGCACCGCGCCGGGACATCTCGCGCTCAAGGCGTTCTCGGGGCTGCTGTTCGCGGCACTGGTGGCCGAGCTGTTCGTGCTCCTGTGGCACGCGCCCAGCGCGGCCGGCGCCCGGGCGCTCGCACCGGCCGGCTATGGATCGATCGATAACCTCGCGACGACGCTTTTTTCCGACTACCTGATCTCCTTCGAGATAACCTCTGTTCTCCTGTTGGCCGCGATCGTCGGCGCGATAGCGCTCGCGCGCCGCGAATCGTCGCCGCAAGCCGCCGCGGCGCGGACGGCCGGAGCGCAAATCGGCGGGATGCCTGCCGAAGCGCAGGCCGCCGCTGCACGAGCGCAAGCCGTTGCTGCCGAGGCCGGCGCATCGGCCCACTCGGAGGGCGCCTGACGATGGTTCCGATGAGCTATTTGGTCGGGCTGAGCGCCGTGCTGTTCACGATCGGCGTGGCGGGCGTGCTCCTGCGCCGCAACACTATCGTGATTTTCATGTCGATCGAGATCATGCTGAACGCGGTCAACCTGGCTTTCGTCGCGCTGGGGCGCCGGTTGGGCTCGATGGATGGGCAGGTGATCGTGTTTTTCGTGATGACGGTGGCGGCGGCCGAGGCCGCGGTCGGCCTTGCGATCATCATCTCGGTCTTCCGCAACCGTGCAACCGTCAATGCGGACGAGCTCAACCTGATGCGCTGGTGAAAGGGAACAGCGCGGCGGCAAACCAAAATCTGACGGCTCAAACCTGACGGCTATATCATGACGGCTCAATTTCCCGCGCTCGCGCTGATCCTGCTGTTCCCGGCGCTGGGCTTTCTGTTCAACGTCTTTTACGGCAATCGCGCCGGGCGGGACGCGGTCAATCTCGTCGGCCCGGGAGTGATTTTCCTCGCCTTTGCGATCGCGCTATGGGGTTTTGCGCGGCTGCTGGCGATGCCGGCGGGCGCGGCGCTCGAGGTGACGCTGTGGCCATGGATAATCGCGGGCCAGTTCCATACCGCGATCGCGCTCCGCTTCGACGCACTCTCCGCCGTGATGACGCTTATCGTCAGCGGCGTCGGCGCGATAATCCATCTCTACTCCGTCGGCTACATGGCCCATGACAAGGACTACGCGCGCTACTTCGGTTACATGAACCTGTTCGCGCTCTCGATGCTGATACTGGTGTTGGCCGACAACCTGCTGCTGATGTTCGTTGGCTGGGAGGGCGTGGGCCTGTGCTCCTACCTTCTGATCGCGTTCTGGTACGACAACGCGCAGTTCGCCTACAACGGGCGCAAGGCTTTCGTGGTCAACCGCGTCGGCGACGCCGGCTTTATCCTGGGCATCCTGACGATCCTCTCCGCGCTCGCCGCGCAGGGAGTATGGACGCTCAATTTCGCCGAATTGCAGGCCCATCGCGCGATGCTTGCGCCGGTGGCGACGATGGCCGGGCTGTTGCTGCTGTTCGGCGCGACCGGCAAGTCCGCGCAGATTCCGCTTTACGTATGGCTGCCCGACGCGATGGTCGGCCCGACCCCGGTAAGCGCGCTTATCCATGCCGCGACGATGGTGACCGCGGGCGTTTACATGATCGCGCGGATGCATTTCCTTTACACGCTCACGCCCGACGCGATGTACGTGGTCGCGGTCATCGGCACTGTGACCGCGTTCTTTGCTGCCACGGTCGCGATGGTCCAGACCGACATCAAGCGCGTGCTCGCCTACTCGACTATCAGCCAGCTCGGCTACATGTTCATGGGCGTGGGCGCCGGCGCGTTCGCGGCCGGGATCTTTCACGTGATGACGCACGCGTTCTTCAAGGGCCTGCTGTTCCTGTGCGCCGGATCGATAATCCATGCGCTCGACGGCGAGCAGGACATGACGCGGATGGGCGCGCTCTGGCGGCGGATGCCGATCACTTACGCCACGATGCTGGCGGGGACGCTCGCGATAAGCGCGGTGCCCGGCTTCTCGGGCTACTTCTCCAAGGATCTCATCCTGGAGCGCACGCTTGCCGCGGGTTACGCGGGGCTATGGCTCATCGGTGTCGTCACCGCCGGGCTTACCGCGTTCTATATGTTCCGCCTGCTGTTCCTGACCTTCCATGGAAGCTCGCGGGTCGCGCCCGACAAGCACGTGCATGAGTCGCCGCCGGTGATGACCGTGCCGCTCATAATACTGGGCGTGCTCTCGGTGATCGGCGGATGGGTGCAGTTACCCAACGGATGGCTCTGGGGCGGCGCGTTCACGCGCTTCCTAAAGCCCGTGTTCGGTCCGTTTCATACCGAGGCCGCGCAGGGCATCGCCACCAGTGCGATCGGGCTGGCCGCGCTGATGGCCACGCTGGTCGGCTTCCTGTTGGCCTATCTTTTTTACATCCGCCAACCCGAGTTGCCCGATCGGATCGCCTCGGGCGCGAGCGCTCTCTACCAGTTGCTGGTGCGCAAATACTATGTCGACGAACTTTACAACCTGGTGTTCGGGCGGTTTCTGTTCTGGAGTTCGGAAAACGTGCTGAGCCGCGGCGTCGACAACGGCCTGATCGACGGAATCGTCGACGGCACCGGGCTCGGGGTCGAGGAGGCCGGCGAGGTCACGCGGCGCTCGGAAACCGGCAACGTCCAGGTTTACGCGTTTGTGTACCTGCTGGGCGCGGTGGGGATCGTCGCCTACTACGTTTACCTGGTGATGGTGCGCTGATGGGCGGCTCGTGGCTGACTGCTGTTATCTTCACGCCGCTGTTGGGCGCGCTGTTCGTGCTGGCGCAGCCCGAGGCGCGCGCGACCTGGCGCGCCGGGTTCATCTTCTCGCTCATCCCGCTCGCCATCTCGATCTATCTCTTCGCGGCGTTCGACCCGGCACGGGCCAGCTACCAGTTTGTCGAGCAATACTCCTGGATTCCGCAGTTCGGCATCTCGTATCACCTCGGGATCGACGGGATCAGCCTCTTCCTGGTGCTACTGACCACGGTACTGTTCTCGCTCTCGATCCTCTATTCGGGCGGCGGCGATATCGAGACGCGGCCGCGCGAGTTCTGCTTCTTCATGCTGGTGCTGGAGATGGGGCTGCTGGGCGCGCTGCTCGCAGTCGATCTGTTTCTGTTCTACGTGTTCTGGGAACTGATGCTGATTCCGATGTACTTCCTGATCGGAATTTGGGGGCACGGGCGCAAATATTACGCCGCCTTCAAGTTCATCCTGTACACGATGCTCGGCTCGATCCTGATGCTGGTCGCGATTCTTTACCTGGTGACCGCCGCGCGCGCTCATCTCGGCCATCTGACTTACGATCTGCCGGCGCTCTATGGCGTGCCGCTGAGCCATCGCGAGGCCACTTGGCTGTTCGCGGCGTTCGCGCTCGCCTTTGCGATCAAGGTTCCGATGTGGCCGCTGCATACGTGGCTGCCCGACGCGCATACCGAGGCGCCCACCGCGGGTTCGGTCATCCTGGCCGGCGTGATGCTGAAGATGGGGACCTACGGCTTTTTGCGTTTCGCGATCCCGCTCTTTCCGGAGATCGCGATCGAGGCGGCGCCGCTGTTCCTCGCGCTCGCGGTCGTCGGAATCATCTACGGCGCGCTGGTCGCGATGGTGCAGCCGGATATAAAGCGCCTCGTTGCCTACTCCTCGGTCAGCCATCTGGGTTTCGTGATGCTCGGCATCTTCGCGCTCAACCCGCAGGGGATGGAGGGCGCGATTTACCAGATGCTGAACCACGGAATTTCAACCGGCGGGCTGTTTTTGTTGATCGGGATGATCTATCTGCGCCGTCACACGCGCGAAATCGCCGAGTTTGGCGGGCTCTGGAAGAGCGTTCCGATCTTCGCCGCCGTCTTCATGGTGGTGATGCTCTCGTCGATCGGATTGCCCGGGCTCAATGGCTTCGTCGGCGAGTTCCTGATCCTGGTCGGCACCTATCTAAGCAAATCGCTGGCCGCTGAAATCGCCGTCGTGGGCCTCATCCTCGGTGCGCTCTACATGCTCTATGCGTACGAGCGCGTCTGGTTCGGTCCGATCACCAAGGCCGTCAACGAAACGATGGCTGACTTGAGCGGGCGCGAAATTGCGGTGATGGCGCCGCTGATGGTGCTGATGCTTTTTATGGGGCTCTATCCGCGGCTGCTGCTGAGCCGCATTGAGCCGTCGGTGGGCGCGCTGCTCGGCCGCGTCCACGCCGCCCAGGCGCGTATCGACCGCCGCCAGCATGACGCGCGCGCTCTCGCCGCGCTGCTCGATCCCAAATCCGTGGCCGCCAAATGACGCAGTTCAACTGGAGCGTTATCAACTTCGCCTGGGTGCCGATCCTGCCGCTCATCGTGGTGGCGGCGGGCGCGATGGGCGTGCTGCTGGCCGGCGTGCAGATCGACGACGAGGATAGCGGCGGCCTGGGCATCCTGTCGATCGCGCTGTTCGTCTTCGCCGCCATCCTGGCGTTGCTGCTCTTCGGCGGGCGTCCGTCGCTGACCTTCTCGGGCGCCCTCTCAGTGAGCAGCTACACCGCCTATTTCGAATTGCTGGTCCTGTTCGCCGCCGCGATGACCGCGTTGATGTCGGTCGAGTACGCCGCCGACCAGGGACTGGCGGGCGCCGAGTACTACGCGCTGATAATGTTCGCGGCGCTCGGCATGATGCTGATGGCGGCGGGCGACGACCTGATCGTGATCTTTTTAGGCCTCGAGACGATGTCGATCGCGGTCTATGCGCTCGCCGGTTTCCTGCGCCGCGACCCGCGCTCCAATGAGGCCGCGCTCAAGTATTTCCTGCTCGGCGCGTTTTCCACCGGCTTCCTGCTCTACGGTATCGCGCTCATCTACGGCGCCACCGGCTCGATCAAGCTCGAGCCGATCGAAGCTGCGCTCTCGCGCCCGGCGACCGACAACGCGCTGCTGCTGGCCGGCGTCGGCCTGATGCTGATCGGGTTCGGCTTCAAGGTCGCCGCGGTGCCCTTCCACATGTGGACGCCCGACGCTTATGAGGGCGCGCCGACGCCAGTGACTGCTTTCATGGCGGTGGGAGTGAAGGCCGCGGCATTCGCCGGCTTCATGCGCGTCTTCATGGTCCACCTGGGGCCGCTCGGCCCGCAGTGGACGATGGTGCTGTGGGTGGTGGCGGCGTTGACGATGACGGCGGGCAATCTGGCCGCGCTGGTGCAGACCAATATCAAGCGGATGCTTGCCTACTCGGCGATCGCGCACGCCGGTTACATCCTGGTCGGGATGACCGCGGTCGCCTCCCCGCGCGCCGGCGGCGCGATCCTCTACTATCTGCTCGGCTATGCCTTCACCAACCTGGGCGCTTTCGCCGTGGTCGTCGCGCTCGAGCGCCGCGGCGCGGCGCATGACGATATCGCCGACTACCGCGGCCTCGCGACGCGCCATCCATGGCTCTCCGCCGCGATGGCGCTGTTCATGCTGTCGCTGACCGGAGTGCCGCCGCTCGCCGGTTTCTTCGGCAAGTTCTACATCTTCTCCGCCGCGATCGACGCTCATCTGACGTGGCTGACGATCATCGCGGTAATCAACAGCGTCATGTCGGCCTACTACTATCTGTCGGTGCTGATCGCGATCTACGCGCGCGAGGGCGGCGTGGAGCCGGTGGCGCTGCGCACACGGCCTGCTCTTGTCGCGGCGCTGGTGATCGCCGCGGCCGGCACCGTCGCGATCGGACTATTCCCGCAACCTTACATCAGCAGCGCCGCCGACGCTTTTGCCTCGGCGCTAAGCAGCGCGCCGCATCGTCACATCGTACTGAGCCGCTAACGCGCGATGGTCGCCTATCTCGCCAGCAGCGCCTTCGGCCATCTTTATCGCAAGGTCGATTGCACCGCGGCCGATATCGGGGCGCTCCGCAAAGCGATCTACAGCCGGACGGTTTCGATTCCGCTTGGGCTGCACAATCTCGAAGAGATTGTCCTGGCGCGCCAGGCCTCGCCGCAAGCGATGGCCGCGCAGCTCCGTCTGCTGCTTTCGATCAGCAACTGGCGCGTGTTGCTGAAGCCCTGCGGCCAGTTGCTCGGCGATGACCTCCGCGCATTTGCCGCGGGCGCGGATCCCGCGCGTCCGTTTTTGCACGGCGCGATGCAGAACGCGGTGACCACGGGAATTTCGGAGTTGCTCGAGAGCGATGGCGAGGAATTGAACGAGGACTTCGCGCAGGCGCTCGACGAGGCGCGACGCGAGCGGGAAGCATTCGTCGCGGGGCTTGGCGAGTTTCTCGCCGAATGCGGCACGCGCTTCACGCCGCCGCCCGCCGCGGACGCCTTCGACGAGTATTTCGAGCGCCACGCGCCGGAGGCGGGAGCGGCGCTCGCCGAACGCGCCGGCGTCGATGCGGAATTCAGGCGCCGAGGCACCGAAGCGATACTCGCGCTGAAGAGCGTCAGGATGTGGGTGGGCGCGGCGTTGTCGCTCGCTTGCGCGCTCAGCCTGGAAGGACGGCCCGCGCGCGCCGAGGAAGCGAACGAGGTGATGCACGCGGCAAGTGGCGCCGCAGCCGCGGACACGTTCGTCACCGCCGATGCGCGCGCGCTACCGTGGCTTAGCCGCGTCGCGATCGATGGGCTGCGAACGACGGACCTCAAAGGGTTCCTGATGGAGACGGCCGAATCGCTTCGAGCGCGATCGGAGTAGCTGCCGGCCCGATATCCTCTAAGAAAAAGATCAGCAGGGCCGTTCACGAACGGCCCCTACCGGCATCGGGGCGCTTTTTTTGTAGGGCGCTTTTTGTAGGGGCGTTCGCGAACGGACCTCTTTCAGCGGCGCAGGCTCATCGCGTCCAATTTTTTGATCAGCCACGGCATCCGGTCGTAACCCCAGAAAAGCTCGCCATCGGCCACGAACGTGGGCACGCCGAAGACGTGATCCGCCGCCGCCTCGGCGAAGCCTCGCTTAAGCCGCGGCTTGGCTTCGCTCTCCTCGTCTTCGATCCAACGGCGGAAGATGGCAGTGTCGGCGCCGACTTCCTCGAGGATCGCAGCCAGCGCCTCGGGATCTTCGACTTGGAGTTCGTGCTTGAAGAAGCGCTGGTAGACGCGGTCCGAGTAAGGCCGGAACAGGCCCTGGTCCTCGGCGCAGAAGCCGCCGTAAAACGCGCGACGCGCGCTGAAAATTTGTTTGGGCGGATAGATCACCACGCCGCGCTCGCGCGCCATCCGGCGCGCGTCGTGGTACAGATAGCGCAGCTTTCGCCGGTCGCGCTCGCCGCGCGTGGGCACGTCACCATAGACGCCCCGGATATCCACGCCATAAGGGATGTAACGCAAACGCACGTCATGCGAGCGTTCGAGCGCATAGGCCGGATCGTTGGCCAGATAGGAAACGGGGCTAGTGTAGGCGAAATAGAATTTGAGCTCTTGCGTCATCGGTGCAGCCGGGCGCTTGCCGCCGCGCGGCGCACGCTCGTCGCAATCGCGGCTTTCTTATCGCAGTTTCCTTGGGCTCACGCGCGCCGGCTTGCAGCGCGGCGATGCTACCATGAATGCGGCAATCGGCCCAGCCTCGCCGGCAAAACCGGCGGACTTTGCAAAATCCTGAGGGATGGAAAAACAGCGCTGCTATCGGCGGCCGCACGGATTCGACGCTCGCGAAGCGAAGCTACTTTTTCTCAGTCACGCGCGGGGCGCCCTGGTCGGTGCTGTCAATCGCGAGAACCTGCAGCGCGGTGCCGAGGTCGAGTTCGGAATATTTTCGATTGGCGTACAGCGTGTCTAGGCGCTCCACCGCTTCCGCCGGTTTCAGCTCCGAGAGCGCCAGCTCGTGCGACAGCTGATGGATAATCCTGTCGGCGCCCCTCCAATGGAAGAGATCGGCGGCCGTTGTCAGAACATTGAGCTTACCGACGCTGACCTGCATCGCGTCACTGTAGCCGTTGACGTAGCCGCTCTTGGCCGACGAGTTAAGCTGGTTCCAGTACGTACCGTTGTGATCGAAACTCGGCGCGGCGAACACCCCCGCGCAGCTCAGCACGAAGCCTACTACCACACCCGCGATAAATTTTTTCATTGATGTCCCGTAATACCGGCTGAAGCACCCCACCACATCCACACAGCCCCGGCCCCTTATTAACAGAATACAGCGCGGGATTGAATACCGTCGCTGCCAGATGCCATCATTTGCACTGCTTTGGACATTGGCTTGCCCACAGGATGGCACAGCACTACCCCCATGGCGATTTACGACGAGGTCCGCGCCTTCATCCACGCACCCGAACAGGCGCGCTTCGAGAGCCTTGCGCTTCACGTTTTTCGCCATCAGTTCGATACAGTTGCTCCCTACCGCCAGTACTGCCTGACGCGCCAAGCGCGTCCGGACGGCGTGCGCTCGCTGGACGAGATCCCCGCTCTGAGCACTGCCGCGTTCAAGTACGCTGAACTGTCCGGTACGGTTACAGGCTCGCAGCCTGCGGACGCTCGCGTCTTCATGACCAGCGGCACGACCGCCGGGCGTGATGAACGCGGGCGCCATCGCGTCCCCCATATCGACATCTATCGCGCCTCGGCGCTGGGCCATCTAAGAACGATGCTTTTTCCCGATCGAGCGAGGATTCGGATGCTCAGCCTTCATCCGACCGCCGACCGGATGCCGGAGTCGTCACTGGCGCAGATGATAAGCTGGATGATCGAGGAGTTCGGGGCGGACGGCGCGCTCTGCGCAGCCGATCGCAAAGGGGTGGAAATTGGCTCGGCGCTCGAGTTTCTGCGCTTGGCCGAGCGTCAAAGCCAGCCGGTCTGCGTAATGGCGACCACGGCGGCGCTTGGAGCATTGTTCCAGGAATTGCGTGCGCGGGGTTCGCAGCTTACGCTTGCGCCGGGTTCGCGGCTGATGGATACCGGCGGCGCCAAGGGGCAGACTGTCCCGCTCGGCGCTGGCCAAGTCGTCGAACATGCGCAGGCGCTTCTCGGACTCGATCCCGCGATGGTAATCAACGAATACGGGATGACCGAGATGTGTTCGCAACTGTACGATGCGACGTCCTTTAACTCTCGCAAGTCTTCGAACTCTAGCAGCTTTTCGAACTCTCAAAATTCTCGCGACTCGCGCCGCAGGGATTCGTCCGAGGAGCGTCTCGGCGAGCGCCGCAAGCTGGGACCAGCCTGGCTCGATGTCGCAGCAGTCGATCCCTCCAGTCTCAAACGCGTTCCGGATGGCAATCCGGGTCTACTGCGATTCTTCGACCTGGCCAACGTAGGCTCGATATCTGCGATTCTGACCGGAGACCTGGGAGTTATACAGGACGGGACCGTCAGAGTGCTCGGCCGTGCTGAGGACGGCGAGGCGCGCGGTTGTGCACTCGGGATGGAGCAGTTTGCCGCGAGGGAGCGTTGACAAGCGCAGCGGCAGTGCGGCCAGCCAAACGGCATAGATGAATCGCGCCACAGCATCAGATACGGCACTGGCGGGCTCGCCTGCCAACAAACACCGCGCCGCCGATTCGCCGGCACCGGTTTCCGCGACCGCCGCGATAGCGCGGGCCGCAACCTGCATGCGGAGCGCCGTGCGATGCTCTTCCGATCGCATAGCGGCGGCGCTCGGCCATACCGCCGAACGGTGGCGCAAACGTGAATTCGCGCCACGCCGCGAGACTGTTGCGGGACTCGCGTCCGCCCTTGGGATGACGCCGGCGTTGCTCGACGAATCGCTCGATGCGCTGCTCGAACCGGTTACAGCTTCGTCTCTGAAGTCACTCGCAGCGAAGCTGCCGAGCACCGATCGCCTGTTCGGCTTCCTGATGCCGGGCAATGTTCCGGGCGCCGGCATCCATGAAGTCTGTGCGGGGCTTCTGGCTGGCGCGGGACTGCTAATCAAAAGCGCGAGCAGCGAGCCGTTGTTCTTCGCCAATTTCATGCGCACGCTTGCTGAGGTTGACGCAACGATCGCGGCGCGCGTCGCGGTAGTGAATTTCGGCCGGGGCGACGATGCCGCGATGCGTGAGTTGTGGGCCGCCTGCGATGGAGGCGTCGTCGCCTACGGCGACGACGCCTCCATCGCAGCGCTGAGCGCCGCCGCTGCGGCGTGCGGCGCGCGCCGCACGCTCGCCGGCTTCGGCAGCCGGCTAAGCGGTGCGCTGGTGGTCCCCGGGACGAGTCCGTCCGCCGCCGAGGCGGCGGCGGACGGACTCGCCCGCGACGTAACGCTGTTCGAGCAGCGCGGATGTCTCTCGCCGCATCACGTGTTCGTGGTGGGCGACGCGGGCGAGGCGCGCGGCTTCGCCGCGCACCTCGCTCGTGCGCTGGAGCGCCTGGCGCGCCGGCTTCCGGCGCCGGCGCGGCTCCCGCTGGACGCCGCCGCGGCAATCCGGGCGCTGCGCGAGCGCGCGCGATGGCGCGCGCTCGCGCAGCGCCCGGATTGCGGTCGCGGCCACGACGTCGCGCTATGGGAGGGCGAGCGGCTCATAGGTCCGCCCGGCGAGACGCCGGGCGAATCTATGACCGAATCTATGAGCGAATCTATGAGATGGACCGTCATTTACGACGGCGCCGCCGGCTTTTCCGCCTCGCCCGGCTATCGCACCGTGTTCGTCAGCGCGCTTAAAGGCGCGGACGAACTCGGCGAGCGCCTGGGCGCGGCCGCCGGGCGGCTCGAGGCCTTCGCGTTGTCGGCGCCACCCGATATTCGCGTTCGCCTCGACGCCGGTTTGCGCCTGCTCGGAGTCTCATATGTATGCGAGCCGGGGCGGATGCAATCGCCGCCGCTTGACTGGGCCCACGGGGGCGGCGCGATGCTCGAACTGCTGCGAGGGGCGGCACGATGAGCGCGTTGCGCGAAGCCTTTTTGCGCCATGTCGCGCAGACCTCTCCAGCGCCGATCGGCCTTGAGGTCGTACGCGCCGAGGGTTCCTGGCTTTACACCGCCGACGGACGCCGCTACCTCGATTTGATCGCCGGAATCGGGGTATCGGCGCTCGGACACGGACATCCCGCGGTGCTCGGCGCGATTGCCGCGCAGGCCCGCCGCCATCTGCACGTGATGGTTTACGGGGAATACGTTATTGAAGCGCAAGTGCGGCTTGCCGAGCGTCTGACGCAACTGTTGCCGGCTCCGCTTAAGTGCATCTATTTCACCAACAGCGGTGCCGAGGCGATCGAGGGCGCGCTCAAGACGGCGCGCAAGCATACTCGCCGCGCACGCTTCGTCGCGTTCGACGGCGCGTATCATGGCGACACGATGGCCGCGCTGGCGCTGATGGGAAACCCCGCGTTTCGCGCGCCGTTCGAACCCCTGCCCGGCCCCGTGAGCCATCTGCCATACGGCGACGCCGCTGCGCTGGAGGCGATCGATTCGACGGTCGCCGCGGTGGTGGTCGAGCCAGTGCAGGCCGAGGGCGGCGTGCGTATACCCTCGGCGGTCTTCATGCGGGCGCTGCGGGAACGATGCGACCGGGTGGGGGCGTTACTGATCTATGACGAGGTGCTGACGGGAATGGGCCGCACGGGGCGGCTGTTCGCGATGGAGCACTTCGGGGTGGTGCCCGACCTGGTGGTGATGGCCAAGGCGTTGGGGGGCGGTCTGCCGCTGGGCGCGTTTTGCGGTTCCGAACGGCTAATCGGAGAACTCGCGCACGATCCGCCGCTCGGCCACATCACGACCTTCGGCGGTCATCCGCTGTCGTGTGCAGCGGGGCTTGCCGCGCTCGAGGTCATCGTCAATGAGCGGCTCTGGGAACGGGCAAACGTGCTTGGCGAAGAAATGGCGCAGGGGTTGCGACGGATTGCTTCGGCAGAGATTGCGGCAGTGCGTTTCATTGGGGCACTTATAGGAATAGAGTTTGTGAATCCGGGGACAGCCCGGACTTTTGTGCGCGAATCGCTGGCACGCGGCGTTATCATCAACTGGACGCTAAATGCCGAGCGGGTGGTGAGGCTGGCGCCGCCCCTGAATATGGGCGCCGCAGACGTGAATTTTGGCTTGCAAATGATGGCCGAGGCGCTTGAAGCCATCCGCGCCATCGGCAAATCTAGAGCCTGAGCATCCCCGAGGGGGGGATTATGGCAACAGCTCAGGTCATTGCGGTCGACGAAGCCGGTGCGGAGCAGGCAGGAATCGTACTGGGTCCGCGGCGCCCGGTAGCAGCCGACCGCCGCGTTCTGCTCGAGATCGATCACGACGCCGAGGCCATCAGCACGCTGAAGGTCGCGGGGCCGATCGCGATCTTTTTCCTGCTCGCCTATGGCGCCGTCGTGGTGTTCCAGGTGGGTCAGCATGGGCTGACCCAGTATCACTACGCTGCCTTTGCGATCATCACGCTATTCTTCGGATTAACCTGGCTGAGCATTTTCCGCCGCTACTGGAAGGCCTGGACGCTCGCCACCTGCGTCACCATCATCGCGTTGTTCATCAGAATCGCCTCGCTCGGCCATAGCCCCGAACTGGCTTTTATCGCGATCATCCTGTGCCCGTTCGCCACTGCGGCCTTCGTGATGTGGGGTCCGCGATGGCAGGGGATGCTGAACCTGGGATGCCTGGCGATGTTCGGCGCGGCTCAACTGGCGGTGCCCTCGCGCGACCAGTACACGGTTTACCGTTGGCTGGGCTTCGTCGCAGCGCTGGTGCTGTCATGGTTCACGGCGGTGTTTCTCGACCGCTACCGCGGCAAGCTGCGCGCGCAGATGGAGCAGTTGGCGGCGGCGGCCAAGTTCCGTGAGCGCCAGATCGGCACGATGACCCACGACATCCGCAATCCGCTGGCTACGCTGGTCGGCTTGGTCACGCTGCTCGAGGAGGACGAGCTCAGCGAAAAGGAAACCACCCATCTGTTGGCCCGCGTCGGCTCGACCTCGCGCGCGATGGATCTGCTGGTCAAGAACGTGCTCGATATGTACCTGCTCGAAGAGGACAACCTGCAGCCGCATCCGCGGGTCATCGATCCCAACGTCATCGTGCAGGAAGTGGCCGACGTTTACGGCCGCGAGGCGCGGCTTAAGGGCTTGCGGATGCGCACCGAGTTGGGCGGCATGCCGCGTGGCAGCCTCGATCCGCTGCACCTCGAGCGAATCGTGGCCAATCTGCTGAGCAACGGCATCCAGCGGACCGAAAGCGGCGAAGTGGTGCTGCGCACCTTCCTGAGTGGCGGCAAGGTTATAATCGAGGTTCAGGATACCGGTCCGCAACTGAGCCATGAGCAGTTCTCCCATCTCTTCGAGCGGCCGATCCAGGATCGCCAGGGGATGGGCTCGATGGGATGGAAGCTGTACATCGCGCGCGCGCTGACCGAGACCAACGGCGGCACCGTGAGCGCGCGCTCGCATACCAACCGCGGCCTGACTCTGATCACCGAAGTGCCGTTCTGGGAGCCGTAAACTCGCGCGCGCCGGCCGCACTTCTTTGACTGTTTAACTGCTTCAGCGGTCCTGTAGTAAGACGGAGCCGCGCCGGATTCGCGCCAGGGTTCGCCCGGGGCGGGAATCTTTTAGTTGGTTTCGTCATCGATTTGCGCAAAGCCCTGTGCTTAAGTCTGCGCAGAGGACTCGCGTGTGCGTTACGGCTTCGTGATCGACCAGGACCGATGCATCGGATGCCATGCGTGCACGGTTGCGTGCAAGGACGAGCACAAAGTCCCGGTGGGCGTCTTCCGCACCTGGGTCAAGTACATCGAGAAAGGCTCCTTTCCCGACACCAGCCGCCATTTCGGCGTGATGCGCTGCAACCATTGCGAGCAGGCGCCATGCATCGAGATTTGCCCAACCAGCGCGCTGTTCAAGCGCGACAACGGCATCGTTGATTTCGACAACAGCCGCTGCATCGGATGCAAATCCTGCATGCAAGCCTGTCCCTACGACGCGCTTTACATCGATCCAGCTACCAGCACCGCCGCCAAGTGCAACTTCTGCGCGCATCGCGTCGAGGCCAATCTCGAACCGGCGTGCGTCGTCGTATGTCCGACGCAGGCAATCATGACCGGCGACCTCGACGATCCGCAAAGCCGCGTCAGCCGGATCGTCGCCACTGGAAAGGTCGCAACGCGCAAGGCGTACAAGGGCACGCAGCCCAAGCTCTTTTACGTCGGCATCGAGGGCGACCTGCTGCAACCCTCGATGATGCGGCCGGAGCAGCACGGCTCGATGTGGGCCGACTATAATCCGCTCGACGGCAGGCGTCCTGCTACCGGCGACGGCGCCGCCGACGCGGCGCCCGGCTCGGCGCGCATCGTCTACGACGTCCCGCATGGGGCGCCGTGGGGCGCGATTCCGGCCGCGTATCTGTGGACCAAATCGATCGCGGCGGGGGTGCTGATGGTCGCGGCGCTGATGCTCGGGACTCGGAGCGCGGGGCCGAAGATGGAATGCTGCTGCAAGTCGTCAGCCCAATCCTTGCGCTGTTCTTTCTCGGCATCACGGTCGTGCTGCTGATCGCCGACCTTAAGCAGCCGTGGCGTTTCTACTACTCTGATTACCAAGCCCAACTTTCGCTCGTGGCTGGTCTGGGGCACGTACATCCTGATGATTTACGGCGCGCTCGCGACGGCGTGGCTCGCCTGCGGCTGGTTTGCCGGTTCGGTTCCTTCGTCGCTGACGACCGCGACGGCGATTTTCGCGATCGGCTCAGCGTGCTACTCCGCTTTTCTGTTCGCGCAGGCCAAGGCGCGCGATCTGTGGCAGAGCCCGGTTTTCATCTGGCATCTGCTGGTGCAGGCGCTGATCGGCGGCGCGGCGTTGTTGATCATCGCCGCGGTGGTGTTCAGCGCGGGGCCCGCCACGATTCTTGCGACCGACGCGCGTTCTGCTCGCAGCGCTGACGGTCGGCCTGGCGATGATCCTGATCGAACTCACGCTGCCCGCGATGAGCGAGGACTTCAGGCGCGCCGCCGATCTCATCTCGCGCGGGGAGCTGAGCTTTCGCTTCTGGATCGGAGTGGTTTTGATCGGCACGATCGTTCCGCTGATTCTGCTCGGCACGACTCTGCGCACAGGCGGCGGCCCGACGGCGGCCAGCGCGGCGATGCTCGCGTTGGTCGGGCTATGGACGCTTCGAAAACCTCTGGATAGAAGCCGGCCAGGCCGTCCCGCTCAGCTAGAATCCAACGATGGCCGCGGCAAAAGAAGAGATGCGGCCGCTAAATCCGGCGGCGATGGAGTTGGAGGCGCCGGCGGGCGGCCTCAGCGCGTTTCCGCCCGTCGAGCGATGGGACGACTGGGTCGAGTACGACCCCGCCGCGTGGCCGCGCAAGGTCGAGAAGCGCTACACGCTGGTGCCGACCGTATGCTTCAACTGCGAGGCCGGATGCGGCCTGCTCGGATACGTCGACAAGCACGACTTCACGATCCGCAAGTTCGAGGGCAATCCGGCGCATCCGGGGAGCCGCGGCCGCAACTGCGCCAAGGGGCCCGCGACGATCAACCAGGTCACCGATCCCGAGCGAATCCTCTACCCGATGCGGCGTGCGGGGCGGCGCGGCGAAGGCAAGTGGGAGCGCGTGACGTGGGACGACGCGCTCGATGATCTCGCCGGGCGAATCCGCCGTGCGCTGGTCGAAGGCCGCCGCAACGAGATTCTCTACCACGTCGGCCGCCCCGGCCATGAACTGATTTACAATCAGCGCATCCTGCACGCCTGGGGAATCGACGGACACAACAGCCACACCAATGTATGCTCGGCGGGCGCGCGCACCGGCTACGCGTTCTGGCACGGCGCCGATCGGCCGTCGCCCGACCACGCCAACGCCCGCTTCATTCTCCTGCTCAGCTCGCACCTCGAGGCCGGCCACTATTTCAATCCGCACGCGCAACGGATTATCGAGGCCAAGGAACGCGGAGCCAGGGTCTGTGTGATCGACACCCGGCTCTCGAACACCGCGACCAAGGCCGACTGGTGGCTCTCGACGTGGCCGGGCAGCGAGGCGGCGGTGTTGTTGGCGATGTGCCACGTGATCCTGCGCGAGCAATTATACGACCGCGAGTTCCTGCGCCGCTGGGTCAACTGGGAGGAGTTTCTGCGCGAAGAGCATCCCGAGCGCGCGCAGACCTTCGAAACGTTCGTGGAAGTTCTCGGCGAGATCTATGCGGAATACACGCCCGAGTTCGCCGAACGTGAGTCGGGTGCCCCGGCCAAGGTAATCGTCGACGTCGCGCGCGAGATTGGACGCGCTGGGTCGGCGCTCGCAACCCACGTCTGGCGTAACGCGGCGGCTGGCAACCTGGGCGGATGGCAAGTGGCGCGTGCGCTCGAACTGCTGGTGGTGCTGATGGGCGCGGTCGACGCGCCTGGCGGCACCGCGCCAAACTCGGCCAACAAATTCGTGCCCGCGCCGCCGATGATGCCGCCGCCGGCCCAGGTCTGGAACGAGCTCACGTGGCCGCGCGAGTTCCCGCTCGCGTTTTTCGAGATGAGCTTCCTGCTTCCACATTTTCTGAAAGAGGGCCGTGGCAAAATAAGCGCCTACTTCAGCCGCGTATATAATCCCGTGTGGACGAATCCCGACGGGATGAGTTGGATCGAGGCGCTCACAGACGAAAGTAAAATCGAGCGCCACGCCTGCCTTACGCCAATCTGGAGCGAGACCGCGCAATTCGCCGACTATGTGCTGCCGATGGGGCATGGGCCGGAACGCCATGACCTGCTGAGCCAGGAGACTCACGCCGCGCGCTGGATCGGCTTTCGCCAGCCGGTCGCACGCGTCGCGATGGAGCGCGCGGGCAAGCGCTTCAATTTCACCTACGAGGCCCATCGCGAGGCCGGCCTGGGCGAGGTCTGGGAAGAGGACGAGTTCTGGATCGAGCTGTCATGGCGAATCGACCCCGACGGCGCGCTCGGCATCCGCAAATACTTCGAGTCGCCATATCGTGCGGGAGAAAAGCTGACCGTCGAGGATTTCTATCGCTGGATTTTCGAGAACAGCGTGCCCGGCCTGCCGGCGGCGGCAGCGAAGGAAGGGCTCACTCCGCTTGCGTACATGCGCAAGTACGGTGCCTTCCTGATCGAGGAAGGCTCCTACCGGGTTCACGAAAAACCGCTCTCGGCGGACGACCTCAAGGGCGCGACGATTGATCCCACAAGCAAGGTCATCACGCGTGGAGGGTCCGCGGTTGGGGTCGAGATCGACGGCCGCGCCTGCGCCGGCTTTCCCACGCCGTCACGCAAGCTCGAGTTCTATTCGAAGACGCTGAAAGACTGGAAATGGCCTGAGTACTCAGTTCCTACTTACATCAGAAGCCACGTGCACTTTAGCAAGATCGATCGCGAGCGCGGCGAGATGCTGCTGCTGCCGACTTTCCGCCTCCCGACGCTGGTACATACTCGCTCCGGCAACGCCAAGTGGCTATACGAAATATCCAATCGCAATCCGCTGTGGCTGAATCCGCAGGACGCGCGGCGCTTCGGCGTCGACACCGGCGGGCTGCTGAAGGTCGCGACCGAGATCGGTTATTTTATCGACAAGGTATGGGTAACCGAATCGATCCGGCCGGGCGTGATCGCCTGCTCGCATCATCTGGGACGCTGGCGGCTGAAGGAGGATAGCGGGGGAGAGCGATGGGCGAGCGGGCTGGTCGAGCTGAGCCATAAAGAAGAGGGGACCTGGACGATGCGCCAGGTGCATGGCGTGCAGCCGTTTGAAAGCGCCGACCCGGACTCGGGCCGCATCTGGTGGCAGGACGCCGGCGTGCATCAGAATTTGATTTTCCCGGTACAGCCCGACCCGATAAGCGGCCAGCACTGCTGGCATCAGAAAGTGACGGTCAGCACGGCAGGGCCGCAGGATCGCTACGGCGACATCTTCGTCGATACGCGCAAGTCGCACGAGGTATATCGCCGATGGCTCGAGATGACGCGCGCGGCGCCGGGGCCCGGCGGACTTCGGCGTCCGACGTGGCTGGCGCGCGTCTATCGTCCGGCCCCCGAAGCGTTCTATATCAAATAGTGTAACGACTCAGAGTTGTTAATTCATTCGGAGCGTCGGAATACTAAGCGCTCTTCGATCATCCTGGCGAAGCAGCCTGTCTCTTCGGTGAACTGGTTTCCTTCTGTCATCCGGCGAAGCGAGTCTGCGAGCGCAGTCGAAGGATCCGCGCGGTCCTCCTCGCGTAAATCCACTATCAGGACTCTCGCAGAAGTGCCGTTAGACGGCCTCAGAAGAGGTATTCCGTTGAGGGTCCTGTACGACTCGCGCGAGCGCTCGCGCTCAGGATGACAGAAGAAAAACTTCACGCGACGAAGCGGACTCGCTTCGCTCAGACAATTCGCACAACCCTCAGGATGACGCGCGAGAGACAGCCCTCGGGTCGAGACTTCTCCGGCACCTTGCGGAATAAGTTCGCGAACTCTGAGGATCGACAGAAGATATTCAGGATGATCCTGAGGAGGCAACCGAATAGCTAGTTGATACTGCGAAACGCGGCGCGGTTACTTGCCCAGGCGGCGCAACTGGCGCGACGTAAGCATCCACAGCAGTTGCGCACCGCCGCGCTCGATCCCGTCGTGCAATTCGAGCGCGATCATTCCCGACTTCTTGAGCTCCAAACTCACGCTGTTGGCCGAGCCGGTCAGCAACAATGAGGCGATGCCGCTCAGCCCAGGTTCGTGCCCGACGATTATCAGATGGTCGTGCCGTTCGTAGGGTTTGAGCGCCGCGACCGTATCAGCGGGCGCGACTCCGGTGGATAGCGCGGCAAAGACCTCGGGAGCCGGGCCGCCGGCGCAAACGGCGGCGACCAGTTCCGCGGTTTCAGCGGCGCGCGGCAGGGGGCTGGTGAGGATAGCGTCGAACTTGAGTCCTAGCGCGCGCATCCCGGCCGCCGCCTCGCGCACTTTCTCGCGCCCGCGGGCGGTCAGCCGGCGTGCGCCGTCGTCGCCCCCTGGAGGCGGTTCATTCTCGGCCACTCCGTGACGCAAAATGTAGAGCGTCATGAGGCGCGGGCCACCGGGACCAGGACGAGCGGCGGCTTGGCCGCGCGCCGCGCCTGGGCGGCGGCGCTGTTGAGTTCCTGGAGGACGGCGCGAGCGAGTTCGTCCATTTCCGCGCGGCGCCAGGCCTTCAGGCTGCGTCTGCGCAAGCGGCGGATGCGGCGCTCGAAGGAGTGAATCAGCGCGCCCGCCGCCATCAAGGCCGACGCGTCGCGCGACTCGGCGGCCCATCCGCGCAGCCAGGCGGCGGCGGTCACCGCGTCATGGTACATGCCGACGCGCTCCTGCACGCGCTCGAGACGCCGCAGTACCTTGCGCGCAGGCTTGCCGCCGACCATACGCAGCAGTTCGAGAGCGTAGCGCAGCTTCTTCACGCGCACGCGCAGGCGATGCAAGGTTTCGGGCGGCGAGGCCTCGTCGAGTCCCGCGCCCGCGCGCAGCATCGCGCGCAACTGCGGGACGCACCAGCCGCGCCGCCACCGCGCCGAGCGTGACGCTGTCGGCCGCCGGCCCGGGCGCGATCGCGCCCAGGCGCTGGACGAGGCCGCGGCAGCGTTCGGAGTCGAGCGCCGCGACCAGGCGCTCCTGCTCGATCGCGCGCTGACGGCGAATCGTGTCGGAGAGCGGCGCAAGCGCGCGAATGAAGTCGGATTCGAGACGCGATGCGCGATCCTGGAGCAACTGCGCGAGCACGTCGAGATCGCGCACCGCGCCGATAGCGCCGCAGAGCCATCCCAGTTCGTCCGCGGCGCTCTCCGCTTCGTCGTCCGGCACGACCTCGCGAAGCATCCGCAAGGCGGCGCGCAAGCGCCGCGTTGCCACGCGCAGCCGATGGATCGCTTCGACGTCGCCGGTCACGGCCTTGTCGTGCTCGGCGGTCATCGCGCGTAGCTGAAGGGCTATCGCCGCCGCTGCCGCCTTGACCGCGGGATCGGACGACGATGGTACGGCAGCGTGCGCACGCGCTGGACTGACGGGAGTCATCGCTTAATTCTTGACCTATGCCTTCCGCCTATACCTTGCGCGGCTGGACCGCGGGCTGGAGCGATGGCGGTGACGACGGGTTTTCAGGCTGCGGCAGGACGCTACTCTGCGCGCGCCGCAGGTAGTCCGAGACGTGTGCGCGTAGCTCGGCCTGGATTTTGTTGATCGACTCGCGGGCGTCGATGGTGATGAAGCCGAAGTCACGCGCGAGGCGATTATATTCCTCGATGATGCGCCGCTGGTAGTTCTGGAAAGAGTCGAAGATGTCGCTGGAGAGCGCGAGATGCATCCCGGACTCCCAGTAGTCCATCCCTTTGCCGCGGACCACGCGCGGCACGAGCGTGTCGACGTCGATCTCGAGATACAAAACGAGGTCCGGCACCAGCGCCATCCCGAACACTTCGTGGGTCCACTCCGGGTCGGCGCCCATCACGGCATTGCGCGCAAAGGCGGTGTACATGTAGCGATCGGCGATCACGACGAAGCCGGCTTGCAGCGCCGGCAGGATCTCGTGTTCGAGGCGGTCGGCGAAATCGGCAGCGTAGAGCAGGCTGAAGGTTATCGGCGTGAGCTGATGGCCAGCCTTGGCCTCGGCGATAGTTGCCGAGAGCAGCGGTGAGCGAGTCCATCCGGTGTTGCTGACCGCATAGCCCTCCAACTCGAGCCATCCGCGCAGAAGCTCGACCTGGGTAGAGCGTCCTACGCCGTCGGTGCCCTCGATCACGATCAGATGGCCGGGCAGCGGCTTCTCATCGAGATAGGGCAGGCCGTGGCCGTGCCATCGTTTAGCGTGCGGCGGCTGAGCTGCCATGGTGGTTGCGGGCGCGCTGGCGATCGTACTCGCGCAAGATTTCGCCGGTCATCCGACGCACGACCTTTTGCTGGCCGGCGATGTCATGGCTGGCGTCGATGACCCGCAGATCGAATTCTTGGGCAAGCTGATCATAGATCTCGAGCACACGTCCCTGGAAGAGGCGAAAGCTCTCGGCCAGGTCGGTCGATAGTCCCAGGTCCATCCCGGCCTCGTAATACTTGAGCTTGGCCCGTCCGGCCAGCAGGCGCTCGAGCGAGATGTCGATGGGCACGCGGAAAAAGAACGTGAGGTCGGGACGCGGCGCAAAGCGATAGACTCCGCGCACCCAGTCGGGATGCACGCCGCGGGCGACGTCGCGCGCAAAGGCGGTGTAAACGTAACGGTCGGCCAGCACGATCATCCCGGCACGCAGCGGCGGCAGGATCTGGTAGATGAAGCGGTCGGCAAAGTCGACCGCGTGCAGCAGGCTGAAGGTGCTCGGCGTGAGCAGGTTGCGCCGCTTGCCGCGGCGCATCGAGTTGCGCACCAGCCGCGAAGAGTTCCACTCGGTGAAATGCACCGGATAGCCGCGCGCACGCAGCCAGCGCTCCAGCAGTTTTACCTGGGTCGATTTGCCCGACCCGTCGATCCCCTCGACCGCGATCAGCCGGCCGGGATAAGGATGGGGCGAGCTGAGCAGCGTGCGCCGATGGCCGTTTACCGTCCGCCCCGCGCCACCGCCCGCCTCGGGCGCACGGTTGCCCGCCTCGGGCGCACGGTTGCCCGCTGTGCCTGGCGTCTGACCGTTACTTGACGGCTCAGCAGCCTCGACAGGAGGTCCGATCTTCTCTCGCAAGTCCATAACTCAAGGTCTGCCTGCCCACCGGCAGCATCAACTGTGATGGTAAATCGATCTGGTGAACGTCGGATACGTATATCTTTAACCACACTGAAGTGACTCCGGTCCAGCGCATCGGCCAACCGCAGAACGGCCGCGATGGAGCGGACCAAATGGCGTTTTGCAGGGCTCAGCGCGCGGAACTCCGGCGAATCGAGTCGAGCCGAGGGTTTGCGATGACCACGAGCAGCCTGCGCGATGATCTCGATCTCGAGCGGATCGAAGCCCAACAGCTCGGCATTCTTGACCAGGTAGTAGGTGTGACGGTTGTGGCGATCGTGGTCGATGACGCGCCCGATGTCGTGGAGCAGCGCCGCATGTTCGAGCAGTTCGCGCGCCTGCGGTCCGGCCTTGAGCGCCGGCGCGGCCGCGTCGAAAATCTTGAGCGCCAGGCGCGCCACCTGCGGCCCGTGCCCGTTGAGCGCGCCGAATCGCCGCGCCAGTGCGCTCACCGAGCGTCGGCGCGCCTCGATCGTGCCGCGTCCCCGCGCACCCGCGTTGACCATGCTCAGCAGGATGCCCTCGCGGAGCGCCCACGTGCAGGCGACCAGCTCCGGCGCGCCCGCATGCTCCAGCACGAAGTCCGCCAGCACCGCCGCCGCCGGCATCAGGTCGGCCCGCTTGGGGTCCGCGCCCGGAAGTTCGGCGCGCTCATCGGCGGAGAGCTTGAGCAGGCGGTTGCGCAGCCAGGTGACGTCGGTCGCGGGGATGCTCAGGCCATGGAGCCGATCCTGCTCGCCGTCGCGCGCCACCCGCGCCATCGCGACCAGCGCGTTTATGGTTCCCGAGGTACCAATCGCCTGTACCACCTCGGCGCGCCGCGCCTTGCGCAGCAGCGCATCGAGCTTGCGATGCAGATGGTCTTCGAGCCTGCGCACCTCGGCCGGGTCAGGCGGGTCGGAGGTGAGAAACCGTTCGGTCAGCCGCGCGACACCGAGCGGCAGACTTTCCATCCATAGGGCCTCGCCATCGCGCACCAGCACCAACTCGACGCTGCCGCCGCCGACGTCGATCAGCAGGTAGGGCCCGCCTTCCAGTCCAAGCGCGTGGCGGGCGGCGTTGAAAATGAACTGCGCCTCTTCGGCGCCCGAGATGATTTGGACCCTGAGGCCGGTCTCGCGCCGGATGCGCGCGATGAAGGCTTCGCCGTTTTGTGCCTCACGCACGGCGCTGGTCGCGACCGCGCGAATCCGATCGACCCGGCGCACCTTGGCCAGGCGAGCGAAATTCTTGAGCGCGCGCACCGCCAGTTCCATCGGCTCGCGCGCCAGCCTGCCGCTGGTGAACGTGTTGCGTCCCAGCCGCACCATCTCCTTGACGCGGTCTATAACCTCGAAGTGCCCGTCACGCCGCACGTCCGCGATCACCATGTGGACCGAGTTCGAACCGACATCGATCGCGGCCAGACGCATGATGAAAGCGTACGTGGCGCAGGCGCCGTTGTCAGCATCGCACAGTCTGATCACTTCACAGCTTCAAGGCGTGGCGGGCGAAGTTGTGGAAAGCGCGGGCTACACGCCGGCGCCTTTTCAAGTCGCGACCGCTGGGGCATAGTTGTGCATCCTGAGAGGAAACTCGGGGGAGGACAGGGCCGTCGATGGGGGGGACAGGCACCGTCGCGAACTCACCTGCGTGTGGCCGAGCCGGCTGGAAGCGGCTCACGGCGGGGTAGTCTCGCGTGGCCAGCGCAACCCCGATTCCCGTCGCCGAAGAGCGTCCCGTCGCCCCGCACAAGTGGCTGATAGCGCTCGCGGTGATGCTCGGCACCGTGCTCGAGGTGCTCGATACTTCGATCGTCAACGTCTCGCTGCCGCACATGCAGGGCAGCTTCTCGGCCAGCGTCGATGAAATCGCCTGGGTGGTCACCAGCTACCTGGTCGCCAACGGCATCATGATCCCGATGACCGGCTGGATCTCCGCGCGCTTCGGCCGCAAGCGCTATTTCATGACTTCGGTGGCGACCTTCGTCGCCGCCTCGGCGGCATGCGGCGCGGCGCAGTCGCTGGGGCAGATGGTGCTGTTCAGACTTGCGCAGGGCGCGGCGGGCGCGGCGATGATTCCGTCCTCGCAGGCGATCCTGATGGAGACCTTTGCGCCCGAAGAGCAGCAGATGGCGATGGCGATGTGGGGCGTGGGCCTGATGATCGCGCCGATCCTCGGACCCACGTTTGGCGGCTGGATTACCGACAATTGGAATTGGCGCTGGAATTTCTACATCAACATTCCGATCGGGATCGTCGCCCTCGTGATGGTCTACGCGTTCGTGCACGATCCCCCGTACCTGCGCCAGCGCCGCTCGAGCGGCGGACGCGTCGACTACGTCGGCATCGCGTGCCTGGTGATTGGCCTGGGATTGACGCAAATCGTGCTCGATCGCGGCCAGCGCGCCGACTGGTTTGCCTCGACCTGGGTGGTAGCGGCGACCGCGTGTGCAGCGCTCGCGATGCTGACGCTGGTGGTCAACGAACTGCTATTTCCGCAGCCGATCATCGATCTGCGGATCCTCAAGGACCGGGTCTTCGCGCTGACCGTGCTCCTGATGATGGTGTTGAGTGCGACGCTGTGGGGCACGGGCTTACTCATGCCGATTTTTCTGCAGGAGCTGATGGGCTATACGGCGTGGCGAGCCGGGCTGATGATGATACCGCGGGCGGGGGCCGCGATGTTCTCGATGTTCGCGGTCGGACAGGTGGCGCGGCTGAAGGTCGACACACGCCCGATGGTCGGGCTCGGCTTCCTGCTCTCCGCCATTGGGCTCTGGTGGATGGCGCAATGGAGCCTCGACGTCAGCATGCACGTGGTCGTGGTCGACAGCATGGTGGTCGGCGCCGGCCTGGGAATGCTGTTCCCGGTGCTCGCGGCGGTGGGATTTGCGAACATACCGCGCGACCGGATGGGTGATGCGGCGAGCCTGTTCAACCTGATGCGCAACACCGGGGCCGCGATGGGCATCTCGTATCTCACCAACATGCTGGTAAACTATGAGCAGGTCCACCAATCGAGACTGGTAGAGCATCTATCGGTGTTCGACGCGTGGCGTTTAAGCCAACGGGGCTTGCTTATGCCGGGCAGCCCGCAGTTTCACTTCATGGGACAGTTGGTGACAGGCCAGAAGCAGGGCCTCGGCAGAGTGTACGAGATGGTGACGGCGCAAGCCGCAATTTTGTCGTTCGACGACCTGTACCGGATCATGGCCGTGTTGATGCTCGTGGTAGTACCGGCGTTTCTTGGCCTCAGGCGCGCCCGGAACCAGGCCCAGACCCAGGTCATGACCTCGCACGCCGAATAGCGCCTCCGGATGGAAGCAGCAGTACCGATCGGGGCGGCGCACGCCGAGCCCGCCACACCTTCGCACAAGTGGCTAGTCGCGCTGGCGGTGATGCTCGGCACCACGCTCGAGGTGCTAGACACTTCGATCGTCAACGTCTCGCTGCCGCACATGCAGGGCAGCTTCTCCGCCAGCGTCGACGAGATTGCGTGGGTGCTGACCAGCTACCTGGTCGCCAACGGCATCATGATCCCGATGACCGGATGGATCTCGTCGCGCTTCGGCCGCAAACGCTACTTCATGATCTCGGTGTCGGTCTTCGTGGTCGCTTCGGCGCTGTGCGGCGCGGCCGCGTCGCTCGATCAGATGGTGGTCTTTCGCCTGATCCAGGGTGCGGCGGGTGCCGCGATGGTGCCGTCGTCGCAAGCCATCCTGATGGAGACCTTTCCGCCGGCCGAGCAGCAGCTCGCGATGGCGACGTGGGGCGTGGGCCTGATGGTCGCGCCGATCATGGGCCCGACGCTCGGCGGATGGATCACCGACAACTGGAACTGGCGTTGGAATTTCTATATCAACGTGCCGATCGGGATCATCGCCTTCCTGATGGTCTCGGCGTTCGTCCAGGATCCTCCCTTCCTGCGCCAGCATCGCGCGCGCAGCGCCAAGGTCGACTACGTGGGTATCGCCTGCCTGGTAGTGGGATTGGGCGCGATGCAAATCGTGCTCGACCGCGGCCAGCGCGCCGACTGGTTCGCCTCGCCCTGGGTAGTATGGACCAGCCTGCTGAGTGCAACCGCTCTAATCATTCTCGCGATCAACGAGCTGCGTATCGCCGACCCGATCCTCGATCTGCGAATCCTCAAAATAAAGGTTTTCAGCGTTGGACTGGTGCTGATCGTTGCGATGAGTTCAGTGCTCTATGGCACCGGCCTGCTGATGCCGATATTCCTGCAGGAGTTCATGGGCTACACGGCGTGGAAGGCCGGTCTGGTGCTGGCGCCGCGCGGTCTTGCGACGATGCTGTCGATGGTGGTGGTTGGGCAGATTGCGCGCCGCGGTTTCGACACCCGGCCGCTGGTCGGAGTGGGCTTCATCCTGATGACGATGGGCCTGTGGACGATGTCGGGCTGGGACCTCGACGTCAGCCTGGGGGTCGTCGTCTTTCCGAGCGTTGTGATGGGTCTCGGGATGGGAATGATTTTTCCGACGCTCTCGGCAAGCTCGCTGTCGGTCGTGGCGCGCGAGAAGATCGGCTACGCCGCGAGCCTCTACAACATGATGCGCAACACGGGCGCCGCGATCGGAATCGCCTACATGACCACGATGCTGGTCGACCATGAGCAGATTCACCAGTCGCGCCTGGCCGAGCATCTCTCGATCTTCGACGCCTGGAAGCTAAGCGAGAGCGCGCCGCGGATACCGGGCGCGCCGTCCTTCAATTACCTGCCGCAAATGATAAGCGGGCAGCATCAGGCGTTCGGGACGATTTACAACGCGATCCAGGCGCAGGCCGCGATCCTTTCCTTCAACGACATCTATCGGATCCTTGCAGTCGTTATGGCGCTGATGATCCCGGGCTTTCTGCTGTTGCGCAAAGGCCAACGTTCAAGTGGCGGCCCCGCGGCGGCGCACTAGGCTGAAAATATCGCAGAAGATGTCTCAGTCGACTATCTTCGCGAGCGCGTCCTGAAACATCGCCCAGCGCATGCTCGTCGAACAGCACCAATTCGACCCGTTCAAGCGGCGTCCCTGCGCGCAAATGGTCGCGAATTTCCTCCAGCATCGCCACGGCGCATCGCTCGATCGGAAAGCCGGCGATCCCGGTGCCGATCGCGGGGAAGGCGATCGACTTGAGCCCCTGTTCCGCCGCGCGCTTTAGCGAATTGCGCGTCGAGTCGCGCAGCGCCGTCTCGCTCGTGCGTCCGCCAAGCCGCATCGAGGCCGCGTGAATGACGTAACGCGCACACAGCTTGCCGGCTCCCGTGATCGCCGCCTCGCCGATCGGAATCGGTCCCAGCTTGTCGCATTCGGCCTGGATCGAGGGTCCCCCCTTCGCGCGAATCGCTCCGGCCACGCCACCGCCCAGGATCAGATCGGTGTTGGCCGCGTTGACGATCGCGTCGACAGCCGCTTCGGTCAGGTCGCCCTTGCGCAAAACGATTTTGGAGCGCCATCCCTGTTCCATTCGTATGTCCTCCTACTCCGGATTCATCCGTCGCGGCTGATGCGCAGCATGCTTGTGCTATTATCACGTCGCACCCGATGAGCGAGACGACGAGCAGGCAGGCATCCTGGCCAGGTGCGATCTTCGCTCTTGGCCGCGTGGCCGTGGTGATCGCGCTCGTCGCTGCCGCGTTCGTCTGGACCGTCCGCGGCCGCCATCGCGCGGCGCCGGCGGCTCCGTCGGGCTATCTCCAGGTTGACATCGAAACGTCGCCTATTGCGCTCGACCCGCGGTTCGCAACCGATGCGATTTCCTCGCGCATCGGCGAGCTGGTCTTCGATGCGCTGGTCAGAGTCGATGCGCATGGACAGTTCTTCGGCGACCTGGCCGAGAGCTTCGAGCGGCCATCGCCCACGACGCTGGTCTTCCATTTGCGCCGCGGCCTGCGTTTCAGTGATGGGCGGCCGCTCACCGCTCGCGACGTCAAATATACATACGATTCGATTCTCGACCCTGCCAGCGTCTCGCCCAAGCGTATCGGACTGCGGCAGCTCGCCGCGATCGCTGCGCCCGACGACGCAACGATCGTTATGACGACCAAAGGACCGTATGCTCCAGCGCTGGAGATGGCGACGATGGGCGTGGTGCCCGAGGGAACGCCGCTGCCAGGCAAAGGTGCTCCGCGATGGCCCGCCGCCAGCGGCGCGTTCGAGGTTGCGAGCTTCGCGCGCGACGAGGCGCTGGTGCTCGCGCGCAATCCGGCCCGCGCGCACGCGCCGGACAACATCCCCGGAATCGTTTTCAAGGTAGTCCCCGATCCGACGGTCCGCGCGCTGGAGCTTGCCGAGGGCGTCTGCGATCTGGCCGAGAACAATATTCAACCCGACCTGCTCGGCTATCTCGGGATGCGGCCCGACCTCGTGATCAATCAGTCGCCCGGGAGCGAATACTACTACCTGGAATTCAACTTCCGCGATCCTCATCTGCGCGACCTTCGCGTGCGCCAGGCGATTGCCTATGCGATCAGCCGCGAGGCGATCGTCGGCTCGTTATATAAGGGCACCGCACGCGTCGCGAGCGGAATGCTCGCGCCGGAGAACTGGGCCTACAACGGTGACGTGCAGCGCTATCCATATGATCCATTCAAGGCCTCCAGGCTGCTCGACGAGGCCGGCTATCCGATCGGTCCTACGGGGATGCGCGATCTAAAGTTCGTTTACAAGACCACACCCGAGGGGCGGCGGCTTGGCGAAGCGATCCAGGCAATGCTGCGGCGGATCGGGATCACGCTCGACATCCGGACCAACGAGTTCGCGACGTTCTATAGCGATATACAGAAGGGCAACTTCGATTTGACCTCGCTCGATTGGGTCGCGAACGACCTCACGCATCAATACTTCATGGTATTCGATTCGAAAATGACGCCGCCCAGCGGGTCGAACCGGGGTAGTTACTCGAATCCCGCGATGGATCGCTTGCTGGAGCAGGGTGAAGTGACGCTCGATCCCATCGCGCGCCACGAAATTTACGCACAGGTACAAAAGATCGCCGCCGCGGACCTGCCGTACGTCTCATTGTGGTGGATGGACAACGTGGTAGTGATGAATCGCCGCGTCAAGGGCTTCATGCCGTTCCCCAACGGCAGCTTGCGCTCGCTTGCCACCGTGTCGATTACGCCAGAGGCGGGGAGCGCGCGCAGGTGATTGGCTACTTCCTCCGCCGCCTCGTCGCGCTCGTTCCGGTCGCGCTGGGCGTCGCGACGCTGACCTTCGCGCTCATCCATCTCGTGCCCGGCGACCCGGTGGTCGCGATGCTTGGCGACACCGCGGGGCCCGCGGACATCGCGGGAATGCGCCACGGACTTGGACTCGACCGTCCAATCGCCGCGCAGTACGCGAGCTTCTTGTGGGGACTCGCTCACGGCGACCTCGGCCAGTCGATTTCGATGAAAGAGCCGGTCGCGCGGCTAATCGCCGAACGGTTCCCGGCGACGCTGGAGTTGGCGGGCGCCGGATTGCTGGTCGCGATCGTGCTTGCCTTCCCGCTCGGGCTCATCGCCGGCGCCAACCCGGGCGGCGCCGCCGACATGGGCGCAATGAGCTTTGCGATTCTCGGCATCTCAGTGCCGCATCTCTGCCTCGGCCCGCTGATGATGATTGTCTTCTCGCTCGACCTCGGATGGTTTCCGCTGACCGGGCGTGGCGGCCTGGCGCATCTGGTGCTGCCTGCGGTGACGCTGGGGACCGCGCTGGCGGCGATCCTTGCGCGAATGCTGCGCCAGAGTCTCGTCCAGGTGCGCGAGGCCGACTACATCCGCACCGCGCGCAGCAAGGGGCTGAGCGCGTTTGCCGCGTTGATGCGCCACGGACTGCGTAACGCGCTGACGCCGGTGATTACGCTCCTCGGCCTCGAGGCCGGCGCGCTGCTGACCGGCGCGATCGTTACCGAGATGATCTTCTCGTGGCCGGGGATGGGGCGATTGCTGATCGCCGCGATAACCGCGCGCGATTATCCGCTGGTCGAAGGATGCGTTCTTACTTTCGCGCTCAGCTACGTCGTGGTCAACATGGCTACCGATCTGGTCTACGGGATAGCTGACCCGCGGATTCGCCTCGCGCGCGACTGACGGCATTCGCAATGCTGATTGCGACGCATCCGCGAGCTCTGGGGGAATGAAAAATGGCGCGGCGCAATCTATCGCTCGTCGCGGGCGGTGCGATCGTCGCGATGCTCGCGCTGGCGGCCGCGTTCGGGCCGCTCCTGGTGCGCGCCGATCCGCTCGCGATCGATCTCACGCAGGTGCTTGCGCCGCCGGGCCGCAGCCACTGGCTCGGATGCGACGCGCTCGGGCGCGATATGCTTGCGCGCGTGCTGTGGGGAGCACGGCTCTCGCTGATGGTCTCGACCACGGTGGTGGTGCTCTCGCTCGCCGCCGGCAGCATCGTCGGCGGCGCCGCGGCGCTGGCGGGCGGACGCGTCGACTCGCTGGTAATGCGCCTGGTCGATATCGTCCTGGCGTTCCCGGGCTTTCTACTCGCGATTGCGCTCGCCGCGATTCTTGGCCCCGGTCTTGTCGACCTGGTAGTCGCGCTGAGCGCGATGGGATGGACTGGCTATGCGCGACTGGTCCGCGGCGAAGTTCTGTCGCTGCGCGAGCGCGAGTACGTCGAGGCCGCACGCGCGCTTGGTGCGCACCCAGGCCGCCTGCTGTTTCGTCATCTGCTGCCCGGCCTCGCTAGCCCGGTCGCGGTGCAGGCGACTTTCGGCGTCGGCGGAATCATCATCGCCGAGGCCGCGCTCTCGTTCCTGGGTCTTGGAGCGCTGCCGCCCGCGCCGAGTTGGGGCAACATGCTCGACGCCGGGCGCGCGTTCCTGCTGGTGGCGCCGCATTTGACTACTGCACCGGCCGTGGCGATCGGCGCTTCGGTGTTGGGTTTCAACCTGCTCGGCGACGGACTCGCGCGAGCACTTGGCCGGCGCGGCTGATGCAGACGGCTCGGCTGATTTGACGCTTACCTTGGGGCCTGTGCCTGTTCACTGGTATGGAGTACCTATTTTTATCGGCAAGAGATACTCGCGCTGCAATCGAATCAGGCTCCGCGTTTGAGCGCGGCCAGGGTTTCCACGTATGGCGGGTAGGCAATTCCGCGTTCGGTAATGATCGCCGTAACCAACTCGGCCGGAGTCACGTCGAAAGCGGGATTGAAGACTTTGACGCCCTTGGGCGTGATCCGCTTGCCACCGAGATGAGTTATTTCGTCGGCCGATCGTTCCTCGATTGGAATTTCGGCGCCGCTTGGACAATCGAGATCGATCGAAGAGAGCGGCGCGGCGACGTAAAACGGGACGCCGTGGCGCTTAGCCATAACGGCCAGCGGATAGGTACCGATCTTGTTCGCGACGTCGCCGTTGGCCGCCGTACGATCAGTCCCGACGACCACACAGCTCACGCCTCCGTTTCGGATCACGCTCGCCGCCATGTTGTCGGCGATGACCGTCACCGGGATTCGGTCCTTGTGCAACTCCCACGCGGTCAGACGCGAGCCCTGCAAAAAAGGCCGCGTCTCGTCCGCGATGACCACGACCTTCTTGCCCGCATCGCGCGCGGCCCGCACCACGCCCAGCGCGGTGCCGTAGCCCGCCGTGGCGAGCGCACCGGCATTGCAGTGAGTAAGCACGGTCGAGGGGTCCGCGAGCAGCGTCGCGCCGAAACGGCCCAAGGAACGGTTGGCGGCAAGGTCTTCCTCGTAGATGGCGAGCGCCTCGTCGCGCAGGCGACGAAAAAGATGCGCCGCGTCGAGCGCGAGGCCGGCCTCGACCACGCGGCCCATCCGCTCGACCGCCCAGGCCAGGTTAACTGCGGTGGGCCGCGTCGCGCGGAGCCCATTTGCGACTTGGGCAAAACGCGTACGGGCGCGCGCGCCGCTCAATCCGCGCATTCCCAGCGCCACGCCCATCGCGGCCGCGACACCGATCGCGGGCGCGCCGCGAATCACCATCGTGCGGATCGCCTCGGCGACGCCGCGCCAGTCGCGGTAAACGCGGATGACCTCGCGCCCCGGCAGCAAACGCTGGTCGATCATGCGAACCGCGTCATTACGCCATTCGATAGTATTTACTGCCATTTCGGATCAGTTGAAATCAGCCGGCGTCAGTCGCGTGTGTATCTTGGCGCGTTTTGCATGCAGGCGCACCCGGATTCTCGCGTGAATCTCAATCGCGCAGCAAAGTATATATTTCGCGCGGATGGCGCGCTTCGGTAAGTTCGCGGCAGTGCCGTAACCGCTGTGCGGCGGCACATGGCTCCGGCACTGCCGCGGCAGTGCGCAATGCGAAAATGGTGACGCGGTTTGCGCGCTAGGCTTTTTCGTAGACTCCGCGAGTCTTGCGCTTGGCCAACCCAGCTTCGATCCAGCGCGTAATCGCGGCGAAGATTTCCGACGGGCGCTTGTCCTTGAGTCCACGAATCTGGCGAACATTGGACGCCTTGAACTGCTTGGGCAACTGCGCGAGCACGCTGCGCCAGTTGATTCGCCCGCCGCCGCCACCACCGCCACCGGCGCTCGCGGCCCGTGGTGCACGGGCAACAGCGCCGCGTGCACTGCCGCGTCCGGCGAGCCGTTCCCATAGATCCTCATCATGCTTGAGGCGAGCGAGCTCGGTCTCCATGGCGCGGATATCTTTGCGCAACTTGGCGAGCACTGCGCCGGCCTGTCGCCGAACCTGGCGGATTGCGGACGCAGTCGATGCGGAGCCTTTCCTTCGTGGCATCCAATAGTCTCCTTGGACAAATGAGTTTCGGCAAAAGGTAAATCGGTATCACGCTACACAAGGGACATCCGATCCACAAGCATTTTGCCGGACCTATGCATTTATACTACAGAGTTTAGTAGTTCATGGCTATCGCCAAATACATCAAGCAGCGCGGGATATCTGCGCTGACTTTACTTGCATAGATAGCATGAGCAACGAGGTGAAACCCAATTCCGGCTCGCCGTTGGCGAGCGACGCGGCCTCGCTCCGCGCTCTATAACGCGACTACCGTGTTGCCGTGGTGCTTAGTACGATCGTTGAGCCGTCCGGTTGCAACTATTCGCCCGAATCGTTCGAGAACTTGCAAGAACGTTGCTCGCAAACAAAGTCGAGTACGAAGTCTCAGGTCTGAGTCGAACTCGCTGACATCGATTTGGATGAACAGGGTAAGAGGCACGCCGACCTCTTTTTCCCAAAGGATGCACGGTGTGAAAGTCACAAGGCCACAACGATTTTGCGGGCACTCTATCTCGCAAACGCTTAAGCATCTTAAAGCAACAAAATGCTATAACGCGCCATGTTATGGTCACGCTATGCTTAGATTTGGCTCAGTGCTATAAAAAGTACGCTATTTTTGACGCAACGTGTGTCGCGATAGCCGCTTTGAGATTGGAATGGTTTATCGGGAGGATTCCGGCGATCATTTTGCTTAGGGAAAGACGCGCAGGATCGCGCTACGCGCTGAGCATCTGGTTTCAAGGGTGAGTAGGAGAGTTTTAGAATGGGTCGTAGACTGTACGTGGGGAATCTAGCTTGGACTGTCACCGATCAGGACCTGCAGGACGCGTTTTCGGAGGCCGGTAAGGTAGACAGTTCCCAGGTCATCATCGATCGCGCGACCAATCGGTCCCGCGGCTTTGGTTTTGTCGAGATGGCCTCGGATGATGCCGCGGAGGCGGCGATCAAAAAGCTTAACGGCAGAGACATCAAGGGACGCCCGATTCGCGTCAACGAGGCGCAAGCTCGCAGCGGAAACGATCGCGAGCGGCGCCCGGGAGGCGGGGGCGGCGGGGGCCGCGACCGCTAGAGCGACCCGGCTTGGTGGACGCACTCGCGGCGCGAATAGCTATCGCGCCGCATTCGTCACACCGCCGGACTACATATCGATGCCGATCTCGTCCTGGCCCAAACCGCACGGGTTGGACGTGGAAGCCTGACTGCTTCAACCATCCGGCTGTTATGACCGGAGCCCGGTCAGAGGATGGTGAAGACTTCAAATCATTCCCAAATCGGTCTGCTGTTGGACTGGCGGAATAACTGCCCGGCCGACGTTGCATCGGTGTGTCTGCGCGCCCCTGCCAATCGGCTAATCAGCCGTCCGAGCCGCGCAAAATCCCGCGCGTAGGCCTGGACCGAGTAAGCGCCGCGCACAATGTAAGCCGGATGGTACATCGGATATAGCAGCAGGCCGCCGCCGCTGAGTGCGGCAGGACGGCGCGGCCGAAATGGCGCGTCGTGCCCCGCCGTCTCGCGCCAGGCCACGGCTCCCAAACAGACGACGACTCGCGGACGGACCGCGGCGAGCTCGGCAGTCAGATGGTCACGGCAGTTGGCGATTTCGCGCGCGCTGGGATCGCGATTGCGTCCGCGCCCGTCACGCGGATTGCATCGAACCACGTTGGTGATGAAGACGCGCCCAAGATCGGCACGCGCGATCATCAAGCGCAGCAGTTCTCCCGAACGGTCACCGCTAAAAGGAATTCCGGTGCGGTCGCCGCCCAGGCGCCCGGGCGCCAACCCCACGAACGCCACCGTCGCCGGCGCCGCGCCGTGGCCCGGCACCACTTGCGTACGGCATCCAACCAGCGCGTCGCATCGCACGCATCCGAGCATCGCGGCGCGCAGCGCGCGCAAGCGGCTGGCCGCCGTATCGAAATCGCCGTCCATCAGAATAGTTGCGGACTTAGTTGCGGATTTGGTTGCGGACTTATTTGCGGCCCCGGTTGCGAAATATATTGCAAAATATATTCGCCACTATCCGATTCCAGGGGGGCGCATTCGCCTGCGCGCTCATCGCACGGGCGGAGAAGTTTTGGCTACAGGAGTTCCTTCTCTTCGACCGCGCGGAATTCTGCCTCGCCCAGCGCCTCGGCTTTGCGAGTGCCGTGGCGTTCGTAGAGTTCGAAGAGGCTGGATTTATGCGGGCGCACGCGGCCCAGCGGACATTTCTGCCAGTCCTCGAGCGATTCGTCGCAATAGCCCATCCGGTTCTCGCCGCACTTGGGCTGCAGGAACACGGCGATCTCGGGCAGCACGTGTTTTATCTGGGCCCGCATCATCGCCACCATCCGCCGGATCTCCCACTGTGCCCGCACGCACAGACGCAGGTCGCAGATGTGCAGCATCTCGGCGAAATTCACCATCACGTGAAAGTTCGTCGGCGCCGCGTTAGGCAGCACGAAACGCGCGTCCTCGGCGGGAATCCCGGCCTTGAGCGCGCGAGCGTAAAGCTCCGAGGTGCGTTCGAGCAGCCCGGCGAACTCTTCCTCCATGCCGGCGCGGCGCCACGACTCGGGCATCACGAAGGCCAGCCGATCCTGTTTGAACTTGACGTAGCGCTGGCTCTGCTGCTCAAAGCTGATGCCGATGCGATGGCGGACGAACTGATGCGAGAGCGAGCGCGACACGCCGGCGATCGCGAACCAGAACACGATCTGCTCCAGCGGCGAGGCGTGGCCGGTTTTGAGGCGCTCGGTGATGAACTCGCGCACCCGCTCGTGGCTGATCTTTTCGGTCTTGATCTTCTCCCAGACCTCGATCGGCGAATCCGACGAGTAGCACGTGCGAAACGCCGCGTAGAGTTTTTCCAGCGGGTCGCTCGCGTAGTCGATAAGCTTGACCTGCATCTCGGCCCGGCTGTTGTTCGTCGTCGTCATCGCGCTCTCGTCCGTCTCTTCCTGGGTTCACTCAACCTGGCTTCCATTCTATTTCACCCGCGCGGGGAACGTAATCGCCGCGCGCGCCGTTATCAACTCCATCAACAGATAGCTCCGACTGCCATTGCGCATCGCTGCGGAGACTCCTAGATTCCCGCTCATGGCGCCGCCCCTCGAAACCTCTTACCACCGCATCCTGCGGCCGCTGCTCTTCCAACTCGACGCCGAGCGTGCGCATCGGTTGACGCTCGCGATGATGGGGCCGCTCGCGATGCTGCGCAAGCCGGCTCCTGACCCGCCAGCGCTGGCCACCGCTCCGTGGGGCATCCGGTTTTCCAACCCGATCGGGCTCGCGGCCGGGATGGACAAGGATATTCGCGCGGTCGCCGGATGGCAGGCAGTGGGTTTCGGCTTCGCCGAGCTGGGTACGGTGACGCCGCTGGCGCAACCCGGCAATCCGCGCCCGCGCCTGTGGCGTCTGCCCGAGCATCGCGCACTCGTGAATCGGCTGGGTTTTCCGAGCGCTGGGATGGAAGCGGCGGCGCGCCAGCTTCAACGCCTACGCGGTCGCGGCTTGAAAATTCGCCTCGGACTAAACCTGGGGCCCAACACGGACACGCCGCAGGAGCGCGTGGCGTCGGATTACGCGGCGCTGGTCGCGCGGCTGGGCGCGATGGCCGACTTTATCGTGATCAACGTGAGCTCGCCGAACACGCCGGGGCTGCGCGACTGGCAATCGGCGGCGCGCCTTGCGCCCCTGATGCGTCGCAATTCTGGCCGAGGCCATCAAGCTCACTCCGCGGAGACCCGTGCTGGTGAAGCTGGGGCCCGACCTTAACGCGCCGGTGCTGGCCTCGGTGTGCGAGGCGGTCTCCGTAAACGGCGTCGACGGCTTGGTCGCGTGCAATACCACGACCGCGCGTCAGGCCGTCGGCGTGCAGACGGAACACGAGGGCGGGCTGAGCGGAGCGCCGCTAAAGTCGCGGGCGCGCGCGATGGTCGCGGAGATTCGCCGCCGCACCGGAGGCAGGATGCCGATAATTGGAGTTGGCGGGGTCTTCAACGCCGAGGACGCCTACGGACTGATCTGCGCTGGCGCGAACCTGGTTGAATTGTACACGGGACTGGTCTACGAGGGGCCCGGCGTGGTGCGGCAAATCAAGGAAGGCTTGCTGGAATTGCTCGCGCGCGACGGGCTGCGTTCAATCGCCGAGGCGGTCGGCAGCGCAGCGCCGGCCAAAGAGATCGAACCGTCGTAACGCTTCCGATAGCGCCGCCCCACGTTATTAATGATGAGAGGAACATGATGGCTGGAGAGCAGAGAGATCAAAACGAGATCCTGGTCGACGCGCGCTGGCTCGGTGAGCATCGTGCGGATGCGAACGTGGTGCTGGTCGATACGCGTCCGGCGGCCGACTTTCGCGCCGGCCATTTACGCCGCGCGCGTCATTTCGATCCGTTTCCGTTTCACCACGCGGATACCGGCGAGTCCGGGATGCGCGAATTTCGCGCGCAGCTCGAATGGATCTTCTCGGCACTCGGCATCACCGGTGACGAAACGCTGGTCTTTTACGAGAACGACTCCGGGATGCGCGCGACGCGCGCGGCGTGGCTCGCCGAGTACATGGGCCATCGGCACGTGCGCATCCTCGACGGCGGGCTGAAACTGGCGGGCGCGGAACTGACGACCGCCGTCGAGCCGATCGTGCCAGGCGCGTTTGCGGCCGCGCCGCGCGAGGAGATTTTCGCCTCCAACGAATACCTCGTCGAACGGCTCGGCCGCGCCGACGTGCGGATTTTCGACGTTCGCACCGACGAGGAATACTTCGGCGAGCGCGTGCGCGCGCGGCGCGCGGGAGCGCTGCCCGGCGCGGTGCATCTGGACTGGGTCAACAACGTAGCCGCAAGCGGCGCCTTCAAGCCGCCCATCGAGTTGCGCGCCGCCTTCGAGCGGCTGGGGTTGCGCCCGGAGGCCGAGATCGTTGCGTATTGCCAGGGCGGATATCGCTCGGCCAATGCGTACTACGCGCTCAAGCTCGCGGGGTTCGATCGCGTGCGTAACTACATCGGGTCATGGGGCGAGTGGGGCAACCGCGAAGACCTGCCGATCGAGCGTCCGCGCCGCAAATGAAGCGCGCGCCGCGCTCGCAAGCACAGCGTGCCCAAGCAGGCCGCGCGCGCGGCGTGTTGCTGCTGAGCGGCTTCGAGCCGTTCGGCGGCGAGCGCAGCAATCCGTCCTGGGAGGTCGCCGCGCAGCTCGATGGCCGCGAGATTGGCGGGCTCGTTGTCAAGGTAGTAAAGCTGCCGGTCAGCACGCCGCGTGCGGTGCGCGCGATCGCGGCGGCGATTCGGCGATTTCGTCCACGAGCGGTGCTCGGCCTGGGACAGGCGGGCGGGCGTCCCGCGATTTCGCTGGAGAAGGTCGCAATCAATCTGGCCGAGCGCCGCGCCGGACGCGAAAGCGATGGCGGCCTCTCCGGGACGCCGGTGGTCCGCGGCGGGGCGGACGCGCTTTTCGCGCGACTCCCGTTACGCGCGATATTGCGCGCGCTCGAGCGCCGCGGAATCCCGGCGGCGCTCTCGCTGAGCGCGGGCGCGTACGTGTGCAATTCGGTGATGTACGCGACGCTGCATACGCTGCGCGCGCGGCCCGAGATTCCCGCGGGGTTCATCCACTTGCCATATGCCGCGCGCCAGGCGGTGCGCCATCGTCAGGCCCCAAGCATGACGCTGGAGATGATGACGGCGGCGGTCGAGGCGGCGGCCGCCGTGACGGCTGCGATGCTCGCGCGAGCGCCGCAGGCGCGCGCGCGAGCATCGCGCAAGCGGCGCTAGGGCGCCAGGCGCGCCGCCCGGATCAGGTTTCGTCGTCGGACGAGCGTGGCACGCCGATCGCCACCATCAGGAGCGGGCTCTTCCCGGCGGCATGCGGCGCTAAGAAGTTCGCGGTGTCGTCATCGTAAAAAGTGAGTCCGGTTGCGCCGCGTCCCAGCGCGTAGGCCGCCAGGTAGGCCCGGCCACCGTGTAATCCGGCTTCCAGATGAGCGTCGCGGTACGCGCGATTGCCGAGCGCGCCGAGCGCACGCTCGAGGTCGGCCATATAACAAACCAACGCCGAGCAATCGGCGCCCAGCGGCTGCTCAAGACAGAGGTAGCCGGCCTCGCTGCGGAAATTGCCCGCCTTGAGCAACTCGAACTCGCCGCTTTGCCGCCGGTAGTAGTATGCGCCCTGCTCGATCCCGTCAACTGCGTTCACGATCAAATAGGTATCGCTGAGCGGCGGGAAGTCGGCTCGCGGATGGCGGCTCGAAGCGGCCATTATCGTCGCCAGCTCCTCGGCCCTGATCGGCTTGTGCGCGAATGCTCGCGTCGATCCGCGTCTTAGAATCGTCTCGCCGAGACTCAGCCCCGCGCTTGCATCAAGTAGGTGCGGCTTCACCGCGTTCGCCGGCGACGCCGGCGGCAGCGGTACCGAATCGACTCGTGCGTCGGCGACGGCGGCCACTTCGTCGGGGCTCAGCAAGCGGGACGCCTGATGCATCCGCACCAGGTCCGGATAGCCGACTTCCTCGCGCGAGAGCGGAATCGTCTCGAGACCGAGTGGCCGCAATTCCGGCTCGACGGCGGGCGCGTCGGCGCCACTACCGAGCGCGACCAGGCATAGTGCGCCCTCGTGCTCACCGTCGATCCCGAGCAACGCTTCGATATCAGGGTCGGCAAAAGCAGTGACCAGTTCGGTGGAGAGCCCCTCGGCCGCCGCGGCGGCGAGCAGGTTGGCGAGTATCGTACCGGCATCCCAGAAGCAGTAGCGGTAGGCCCGTGCGCGATACTTCCACGTGCTGCGCCAGAAGATCGCGCTCAGCACGAGCACCGCGCGCGCCCGAAGGAGCGAGGGACGCCCCGCCGCCGCGCGCGCGATCAATCCGCGCCAGTCGCCGCGGCGCAATCCGCGCAAGCGCAAGTCGGCGGGAGAAAAGTGATAGAGCCCTTGCTCCAGTTCGCCCGTTTCGGCGACGGCGGCGTAAATTTCGATCGGGTAAAGCGCGCCCGCGGACGGCGCGGCGCGAAAGTGGTAGTCCTGGCCGCCGATCCTGGTGCGGCGCGTCAGCCCGTCAGCGCAAAACAGGATTCGCGTCAGCGCCTCGAGCGTAAGTTCGCCCCCGCCACTCGGCGAATCACCGGCCGCGATCGCCTCGAGCGCCGGAACTCGCGCGAGGCTCAAGTCGCGTGGCAACGCGAGGCCCGACACCTCGGGGTAGAGCTTGTACGGCATCGGGCGGTTCTCCCAGTCCAGAAAATGCCCGTCGGTCCGCACGCTGGTGTACGAATGTTTAGTCGTCGCGTGATAAGTCCGCGCCGCTTCGATATCGCGATTGCCCAATTTTTTTGAAACTCCCGCGTGTGGCGGCCTAAGCCCACGGCCTCATCGCCGTTGCCGTCGATCATATCACCTCGCATATCACCTGCGCGTCAGCTAGTCGGTATCAACCGGCGCGTGCTATTGGACTTACTTGAGCAAACCGATCACGGGAGAGCCGATCACGGGAGAAGCCAATGGGCACCACCACACCCAGGCTCAGCGCCGCCGAAGTGAAGGGCCTGTTTGAGAAGCTCAGCAACTGGGGCCGCTGGGGCAAGGACGACGAACGCGGCGCGCTCAACTTCATCACGCCGCAAAAGCGCGCTGCCGCCGGCCGCCTGGTGCAAAGCGGCGAGACGGTCTCGATGGCGCTGCCGCTCGCGACCACGTCGGGGCCGGACAATCCCACGCCGGTCACGCACGTGATGCTCTACTCGGGGCCCGGCCTGGCCGCCGCGCTCGACTACTTCGCGATCGCGCCGCACGGGATGGCGTTTACCCATCTCGACGCGCTTTGCCACGTGTTCTGGGAGCGCAAGATGTACAACGGCTTCAGTTCCAGCGAGGTCGGACGCTGGGGCACGCGCAAGTGCGGGATCGACGTCGCGCGCGATGGGATCGTGAGCCGAGGCGTGCTGCTCGACATCGCGCGCCTTAAGAACGTCGAATGGATGGAGTTGGGCGAGCGCGTCTTTCCCGAGGACCTCGACGCCGCCGAACGCGCGCATCGCGTGCGCGTCGAGGAAGGCGACGTGCTGCTGGTGCGGACCGGGCGGATGGCACGCCGGAAGAAGCTCGGCGCGTGGGACAGCCGCAACGACGGGATGCCGGGCCTCGATCCGAGTTGCTTGCCGTGGCTCCACGAGCGGCGGATCGCGGTGCTGGGATGCGACGGGGTGAGCGACGTGCTCCCGACCGGCTACGGCAACGAGCTGATTTTCCCGATTCACGTCGGGATGCTGGTGGCGATGGGCGTGCATCTGATCGACAACGCCGAACTCGACGCGCTTGGCGCCGCCTGTGCACGCCTTTCGCGTTACGAATTCATGTTCACGATGCTGCCGCTCATCCTGGAGCGCGGAACCGCGTCGCCGGTAAATCCGGTGGCGATTTTCTAGTCTTGGGTTACAGACGGGGAGCGCGTTGCGCCCCGCCGAGGAGAAAACGCATGCCTTCCGAAGTCACGGTCATCGACGCCGACGGGCACATTCTCGAACCACCCGATCTGTGGGAGCGTTACCTCGAGCCGAAGTATCGCGAACGTGCGATCCGGATCGTCGTCGGCCAGGACGGCTACGAGTACCTGGAGATTGATCGCAAGATTTCGCGGCTATGCCGCCGCGGCCAGCTCGCGACGCTGGGCGGGATGGGCAAGAAAGTCGCGGACGCGGCGCGGATGCGCGAGCGCGCGATGAGCGGCGAGCTTTCGCCCGAGGAGTTGCGCTACCAGATGCCGGGTCCCGGCGACACGTACCTTGCGGGCGCGGCGTTCGGCACGATGGACATGAAGGAGCGCGTCGCGCTGCTCGACCGCGAAGGGATGGCCAAGGCGGTGCTCTATCCGACGCTCGGCCTGATGTGGGAAGCCGAGAGCTTCGACGCGGAAATCTCGACCGCCTACTGCCGCGCCTACAACCGCTGGATCGCGGATTTCTGCCGCGATTCGGACGGGCGCCTGATTCCGATCGCGCATCTCTCGCTCGGCGATCCCGCGGCCGCCGCCGCCGAACTCGAGCGCGCGGTGAAGGACGGATGCAAGGGCGCGTTCGTCGCACCGTTTACGATCACCAAGGTCGCGCATGGCGACAAGGCGCACGACCGCGTGTTCGCCGCGGCGCAGGACCTCGACGTTCCGCTCGCGGTTCATCCGACTTTTGAGCCGACCGATTTCGCGGTGCACCATCGCTTCGACAATTTCCGCTGGGCGGTCTGGTACTACGACCTGTTCGCCGGCCAAGGCGTACAGCACGCCTTCGCGACTTTCTTCCAGTGCGGCACGTTCGATCGTTTTCCGGGCCTGCGGGTGGTGGTGCTGGAGTCGGGCGCCGGATGGATCGGCTACTTCTTCGACCGCGCCGACGCGATTTACAGCGGCACGTCTTTGGGCGGCACCGTGCGCCTTAAGGAAAAGCCTTCACACTATTTCAAGGAGCGATGCTTCATCTCGGCGGATCCCGACGAGCGTACGATCGCCGGGATGATGCGCAACGTGGGCGAAAACAAATTTTTCTGGGCCAGCGACTATCCGCATCCCGACCATCCCGGCAACTACCTTGAAGAGCTACGCGGGATGGTGGCGCCGATGAGCGAGACGGGCCGGCGCGGAATCCTCGGCGAGAACGTCGCCCGCGCCTACAAGCTGATGTGACGCGCGCGGCGACGCGCTGCTCAGTGATGCGCGCCGCCGGACAGCGCGGGATGAATCCACATCTCGGAGGCGGCACCGACCTGGGCTTTGAGCCCGCCCGCAAAGCGCGCGTTTTCGCCGTCGATGAAAATGTTCACGTGGCGGCGAAGCTCGCCCTGTTCGTCGAGCACACGGTCGCGGATACCCGGATGCTCGCGCGAGAGAGCTTCGATAACTTCCGCGGCGGTCATCCGTATATCGGCCGCGATCGGCAGTTCGAGCACGTCGCGGCCGCCGGTCCATCTGCGCAACGCTGACGGGATATGCACGCGCATCGCTAATCCACGATCGCCGTCTTGACGCACAGGATCGGCGGCAGAAACTCCGCTATCGCGCGCCAGCTCTCGCCCTCGTCGATCGATCCATAGAGCTGACCGCCCCGCGTGCCAAAGTAGAGGCCCACTGGATCGAGCGTGTCCGCCGAGAACGCGTCGCGGAGCACGGTGAAAAATCCCTCTCGCTCGGGAAGCCCCTTGCCGAGCGCCTCCCACGACGCACCTGCGTCGCGCGAGCGCCAGACCCTGGGCGCACCATCGCGCGGCACCCGGAATTCGTCCGAGGTCAGCGGAAAATTATAAATCGTTCCGCCGCGCCGCGGATGCGCGACCATCGGAAAGCCGAAATCCGACGGCAGGCCGTTTTCGATCGTGACCCATGACCGCGCTTCGTTGTCCGTGCGATAGACTCCTGGATGGTTTTGCAGATACATGCGCGACGGGTTTTCCGCGTCGAAGCGCAGCTTGTGTGGACAAAGCGTAGCGCCGGGAACATCGGGATGCACCCGCAAGCCGTTGACGCACGCAGTCCACGAATCGCCTCCGTCGTCGGTGCGATAGATCCCGCCCGACGAAATCGCGGCGTACATGCGCTTGGGATCCTGCGGATGGACGAGAATCGAGTGCAGGCAAAGTCCGCCGAAGCCCGGGTTCCATTTCGGCCGGTCGGGATGGTTGAACAGCGCCTCGTTCAGCCGAAACGTCTCGCCGCGATCGTCCGAGCGGAACATCGCTGCCGGGTCGACTCCGGCCAGCACCACCTCTGGCCCCAGCGCGGTCGCGGCCTCGAGCGCCCAGACCGCGTTGAGCGATTCGCCGCTACCCTTGGGAAACTTGATATTGCCCTCGGTGGGTTCGTTCCAGGTGGCGCCGAAGTCATCGGACCAACTGACCATCGCGCCCCAATGATTGCTCTTGTTGCCGACGATGATTCGCGGCACACCGTTGCCAGTGAACGCCGCCGACCAGACTGATTGTCCGGCAAAATGCGGACCGGACATTTTGAAATCGCCGCGGCGCCGATCGCTCAGAAAAATGAAAGCGCCTTTGACGGTTCCGACCATCAGCAGGATATCGCCGGCGGCGGGCGAAAGCTTTTCGTTCGTCGCCATCACCATCGTTACCTCCCGCGATCAGGCTTTCGCCAGATGTTCCGCGAGGCGCTCCATCGAGCTGTTCCAGCCGCCGCGATGCGAATCGCGATCCTTGACGGACTCGAAAACGGCCTGATGCAGGGTGAGCTTCGTTTTTCCACCTTGCTCGGCGAAGGTCACCGTCATCACCGTTTCGTGTCCCGGCGTTCCGTCTTCATTTTCATGCGCCCAGGTGAGAACCAGCCGCTCCGGCTCGACGATCTCGCGAAAGACGCCGCGCACCCAATGCTCGCGGCCCTCGCCGGAAAGCATGCAGCTTCGCCAGGCGCCGCCCGGCCGCAGGTCCAACTCGCACGAAGGCAAGGTGAACCCGCGCGGACCAAACCAGTGGACCAGGTGCTGCGGATCGGTCCAGGCCTTGAACACAAGGCTCGGCGGCGCGTTGAAGATGCGCTCGATCACGAGTACTCGTTCAGCGCATTCTGTGGCGCCACTGCTTCCCGCGCTGAGCGCCGCTTCTTGTGAAACAACTCGATTCGGCTTCATGGATTTATCTCCGTGGCGATGCGCTGATTCGATCAGGACCTTGCCAGATGTTCGGCGAGACGGTCGAGGCTTTGCGTCCAGCCCGGCTTCATCCCTTCGAGCATCGAGACCGCGACGCCGTTGAGAGCGACCGCGCTTGTGTGCAGGGTCAGTTTCGTCTTGCCGCCGTGCTCGGCAAAGGTGACGGTCGTAAGCCCGTCGATAATAGGATTGCCCGCCGCGTCCAGGGCCACGCTGGTGAAGACCAGTCTTTGGGGCTCCACGACCTCGCGAAAGACGCCAGTGATAGGATGTTCGGCGCCGTCGGGTGCGCGCATGACGATTCGAATTGCGCCGCCCGGCCGCGCGTCCATTTCGCAGACCGGGTTGGTGAAGCCCTTCGGACCCCACCATTGAGCTACCTGTTTGGGATCGGTCCACGCCTTGAACACAAGGTTCGGCGGCGCGTCGAAGATGCGCTCGATCACGAGTACTCGTTCAGCGGATTCTGTGGTGCCGCTGCTTCCCGCGCTGAGCACCTCTTCTTGTGAAACAACTCGATTTGACTTCATCGTTACATCTCAGTCGTGTTGCGTTAAATTCTATTCGGGTCGAGGCGTCAGGCGGCTTGCTCGCAGTTGATCATCCACGGCGTGCCGAATTGATCCACGAGCATGCCAAAACGCTCGGCCCAGAAGGTTTTCTCGATCGGCATCCGCACCGATCCTTTTTCCGCCAGCGCATGAAATATGCGCTCCGCCTCCTTGGGGTCGTTGACACCAATCGTCACAGAGAATCCCTTCATCGCCTCGTAGCGATCCGGCGGAGCGTCGGAGCCCATCAGGACCTCGTCACCCACGCTGAGGCGGGCGTGAAGGATTTTCTTACGCCACTCGGGCGGCACGTGTTCCGCGGCCGGCGTGCCCTCGTGAGGGAGCATAGCTTCGATTTTGCCGCCAAGAACTTTTTCATAGAACTTGAATGCTGCCTCGCATTGGCCGTTGAAAAGAAGATAAGGATTCAATTGCATAGTGCACCCCTTTACTTAGTCGGTTAGTGAGACATTTGTCGGTAAATGAGACACTTGTTGGTTGTCTTACCTGAAGGCTTCGCCAGACATTGCTTCAAGGCTTCGCCAGATATTGCGCGAGCTGATCCAGCGTTCCGCTCCATCCCTGCCGCATCGATTCGTGGCCGGCCTCGAAAGCCGCGCGCTCGGACTCCGACGCGTCCAGAGGGACCCCTTGCGCGGTGAGCGTCGTTCGGCCGTCATGTTCCGAAAAGCTCAACGTGGAGAGAGTTTTCAGCGGCCAGTCCGGGGCCCACGGATGACGCATCTCGCCGCCAGCCTCGTCGGAAAACGAAACCACGAAGATCAAGCGTTCCGGCCTGACGATTTCGCGAAAGATCCACTTACCCCACATCACGCCGCCATCCGGCGCCTGCATGCCGTAGTGGAACACACCACCCGGTCGGAGATCGATATTGCACGCGCGCATCGTGAAACCCTTCGGGCCCCACCAGTGCATCAGGCGCTCGCGTTCCGTCCAGGATTTGAACACGAGGTCGCACGGCGCGTCGAAGGTGCGCGTCATGAGGAATTCGCCCTTCGTCGATTTATTCTCCCGTTCCATGTTCCTTTGCTCCAGTTGCAATTCAGACAGATTCGAGAAGGTACTCGGCGACGCGGTCCAGACGGTCGGCCCAGATCTGTCGGTACGTGTCGCACGCGATGACCGATGTGAAAAACGGGCAAGCAGGAAGAGGCACGGCCCGTGCATCTTCACGCTGCTGCGTGGACATCTCTTCAATCGCCACGAACGCCTCGCGTATGGCGTCCGCTTCGGTCGCAGCCGCTCCGATGGCGCCGCCGTTGCGACGTTGATTGAGCAGGCACCAGAACCAGCTCTGTCCACCCGCCCACACTTCGAAGGCAGCGCCCAAATGATCTCTACGAATGCGCATGTGTCATCTCGCGTAATTCTCGCGCGCTCTCTACGAAAGCGCAGCCTCGACCGTTTCGGGCGCGTTGCGCAACGCGTTGAAGACCACCCGCGGTACGCGCAAGCGATCGTCCTGATAGATTGCGCGGATTTCGGCGAACGCGCCGTCACCCGCAAGCGTCAGGGCGGCGACCCGATCGAGCAACGCGCCTTTCTCGCCCTCGAGCAACCCCGCATCGCTCATCTGCATCAATCCCCAGACGTCCCACGGCAGCAATTCCATCCGATTGAGCGACGCGAGGTCGCGCAACACGTTGCCCGCGATGAACCACGCCCCGCTGAGACCGGGCACGTGGGACAAGCCAAAGCGATCCGCCGTGGCACGCCCGGCCCGGCACATCTGCCACGCGTCGCCGGCGATGATGAAGCGATCGCGCGGGACATCGAGCGGATCGAAATCGGGATGGAAGACCTTTCGCTGGACCGCGTCGAGCTGCGCGTCCACCAATGTCCAGCGCGCCTGACCGGCGTTCCAGTACTCGCATACCCAATGGTCTTCGAACTTGCCCGACGTGAAGTACGCGCCAAAGCCAACTCGCGCACGGGCTGGAACACCCTGCTCGCGAAGGATTGCGCACAGCATCAGCGAAAAATGACGGCAGACGCCGGCCATCCGATCGCCCGGCTCGCGCGCGACGTTCAGCGGACGATTGTCGAGCGCGCGAATCCGCGCGAGCACATCGATGATCGGACGTATGTGCGCGTCATCTTTGCGCTCGTCGGAAAACGTCACGCCATAAGCGAAGGCCGCCATGTCGCGATGAATCAACACGCCCTGTATGACTTCGCATAGCGCCGCGACGTCTCTGGGCAGCGCACTGAAGTCCGCCGCATGCGCATCCACCGAGGTCATCGGCCCATGCTGCTGATAATATTCCTGCGGATTTTCCATGGCGCTGTTACTTTCATCCTTTGCGTCGCGTTGATTCCCTCAGGCCCTCGCCAGGTATTCGGCGAGGCGGTCCAGGGTGCTGGTCCAGCCCCCATTATGCAGATCGCGCGCCGTGACCGACTCGAAGACGGCCTGATGCAAGGTCAGCTTCGTTTTCTCATGATCGTCTTCGAAGGTCACCGTCAGCACCGTTTCCGGGCGGGTTGGTTTGCCCTCCGCATCCGCCCACTCATAGGTGGAGACCAGTCGCTCCGGCTCCACGAGCTCGCGATAGACACCTTGCTGCCAATGCTCGGTGCCCTCCGGCGAGCGCATGTGAAAGCGATAAGCGCCGCCCGGGCGGAAGTCCGCCTTAAGCACGGTAGTTGTGAAGCCTCGAGGACCTAACCAGCGGACCATGCGCTCGGGTTCGGTCCAGGCTTTCCAGACCAGATGGCGTGGCGCATCGAAGACGCGCTGGATCACGAGCACGCGCTCCTCAGGTTGAGTGACGAAGCTACTTTCTGCGGCCATTGTTTTTCTTCTCCTTGATTTTCAACTCGCGTATTTTCAGCTCGTGCAGATACTCCTCCAGTCGATCGAAGCTCTCCTCCCAGAAACGACGATAGCGCTCCAAGAAGTCGGAGGCGTCCTTGAGCGGACCCGCCGCAAGCCGGCAGGGCCGCCATTGCGCCTCGCGCCCGCGCGCGATGAGCCCGGCCCTCTCGAGCACCTTGAGATGCTTGGAGATGGCGGGAAGGCTCATCTCGAACGGCTCGGCCAGCTTGGAGACCGAGGTCTCGCCCGCGGCGAGCCGCGCCAGGATCGCGCGCCGGGTGGGGTCCGAGAGCGCGGCGAAGGTGGCGCTCAAGCGGTCGGACGCTGGCTGCTGATGAACCATACGGTTAAATAACCTGATGGTTAATTACAATGGACGCAGGTTATTGTCAAGGACCTCGCTCTTCAACCACGTTGTTCAACCCGGCCTTTTCAATCAAGTCTGCGCGCGGTATTAGAGTCCCCGCATCCAGGGTGTTCGACGATGCGCTATGCAGAGGTGAGGCCGCGATGGCAGAACTCAACTTCAAGTCGGCGTGCGAACTGACCGCGCTCATCCGCAAACGCGAACTCAAACCAAGCGAGGCTGTCGCGCACGCCCTCGCGCGCGTCGAGGCGCTCAACGGCAAACTCAACGCCTTCTGCGCGATGCGTGCGGAGCGGGCGATGGCGGAGGCGCGTGCGATGGACGAGCGGGTCGCGCGGCGCGAGGAAGTTGGGGCGCTCGCCGGCGTGCCGATCGGCGTCAAAGACCTCGAGGAAGTGGCGGGGATGGCGACCACCTTCGGCTCCAAGGCATTTCGCGACAATCTCGCCGTCGAGGACGCGATCGAGGTCGCGCGCCTGCGCGCCGCGGGCGCGATCGTGATCGGCAAGACCAACACGCCCGAGTTCGGCCACAGCGCGTTCACCCGCAACCTGCTCTTCGGCCTGACGCGCAATCCATGGAACCTCGAACGCACGCCGGGCGGATCGTCAGGCGGCAGCGCGGCGGCGGTGGCGAGCGGGATGGTTCCGATCGCGACCGCGTCAGACGCCGGCGGATCGATCCGGCTGCCTGCCGCGTACACGGGATGCGTCGGACTCAAACCGTCGCATGGCAGGATTCCGGCTGGGCCGCGGATGGGGATGGAGTCGTTCAACGGCATCTCGTCGGTCGGGCCGATCGCGCGCACGGTTGCCGACGCCGCACTCTTTCTTGACGTGGCCTGCGGGTATCATGCCGCCGACCCCGACTCGCTACCCCATCCGGGCATCTCCTACCTCGCCACGCTCGAGCACTTACCGGCGCGCGTGCGCGTCGCGTTTCATCCCGACTTCGGCCACGCCGTAGAACGCGAGGTGTTGCGCGAGGCGGAGGCCGCGGCGGGCGCGTTTCGCGAGCTCGGATGCGCGGTCGAAACGATCGAAGACCCGGTGCCCGAGACCGCAGGCGCGTGGACCACGGTGCGCGCGGCGCAGCTTCTGGCGCAGCTTGCCGGTGTCCTGCCGCAGCATCGCACGGATATGAACCGCTCGTTCGTCGCTTATACCGAGGCGGCAATGAAAACCGGATGGCGCGAATACGGCGAGGCGCAGCGCGTGCGCGCCGAGTTCAGCGACTGGGCGCGCCGCATCTTCGAGCGCTACGATTTGTTGCTGACCCCAGCGAGCGCCACGGCGGCGTTTGCCGCAAATGGGCCACCGCCGACGGAAATCGAGGGGCAGCGCCTGCCCGATCCGCTGGCGGCGCTGGTGTTCACCTACCCGTTCAATTTAAGCGGCCATCCAGCAATCGCCGTGCGCGCCGGACTGACCGCAGGCGGCCTGCCGTGCGGAATTCAGATCGTCGCCGAACGCCATCGCGACGACCTCGTGCTGCAGGCGGCGCATGCTTACGAGCGGGTGCGGCCGTGGAATCAAAGCTGGCCTGAATTGTAAGGACACATTACCGCAAGCAGAAGCGGCGGTGTCACGCTCACGCCGATAAGCGGCGCGGCTGACGCGGCTTCGAGAAAATTCAGGACGAAGCGGGCGCCGAGCCCGGCTTGCTGGGAATCACGCCGATGCGCGCGAGCTCTTCCTTCAGGATCGCCCGAGACAGCGGCTTGCACAAAACCGCCGAGGCGCCGAGCTCGTAGCTCTGCGCGATGTCGAGATCGTAGAGCGAGCTGGTGATCACGAACATCGGCACGTGCGAGCATGGGTCGTGCGCGCGCGCCGCCGACAGCACGGCGAAGCCGCCGTTATCGGGCAGACGCAGGTCGACCAGCATCAGGTCGGGGCGATCGGTGTCGGTGAACTGCTGGATCAACTCGACCGCTTCGTCGGCGTTTTCGGCCACGATAACTTCGCTCGCATCGCCAAGCACCTGGCGAATTACGGTCACCGCGATAAAGGAGTGCTCGGGATTATCTTCGACCAGGAAAACCCGGACGCCGAATTCAGGCGGCGCTTGCTCATTGGTATCCATATCCATACGGCCTCGCATCCAGCACTATACATTAATCGCGGCAGAAGTAACGCGACTCAGGGCCGCAAACCGCCGCGGGTACGCTCCGCGTTACAGATTTCTAATACAATTGCCGTGCCATAGCGGTGTGATTATCGTCCTCTGCTTGGCGCAATCTATGTTCATTTTCACATGGCGCCGTGTGATTTGCGGTGAGCGCGGGGCCTGGCCAAAGCATCGAGAAAGTCAGCTATAATTCGCTTTTGACTAGCTATAAAGAACAAACATCGTCGGACCGTCGCTTCAGATCTGAGCGCCGCAGCGGAATTCCGGGTCGCGAGTGAGACGGCCGCAGAGTCGTTATCGCAACAACTGTTGCACATCAGCACAACCTTGACCGGATTCTAACGCGATGCGCGGCTTCGACGACTATCAAGGGCAGGAGGTTTTTCGGGGTGGACTTGCTGGCGTCGATCAAGAATTCGCGATGGTTCGACAATCCGCTGATGCGCAAGTGCTCGGCGCTGGTCAGCGAGGATCTGGCCGCGACCTACTCGCGCGACATCCAGAAGTGGCTGCTGGTCGCGCCGCTTATTGGGAGTAGCGTCCGGCCTCGTGATCACGGGCATCGCGCTGCTGATCCTAAGCGGCATCTGGGCCGCGATACGTCCTTTCTTCCTCGACCATCACAGCGCGATCATTCCCGTGACGCTCTTCGGTTTTCTGCTCACCGGACTCATCATGCAATTTTTGACACGCGATCCGGATCGCCACTCCACCGAGGAGATCATTCAGTCGTACCACGAGCATCAAGGCGACATCGACATGCATCCGTTCTGGTACAAACTGATCGCCGCGGTCACCACGGTGGGCTTCGGCGGCAGCGCGGCGCTGGAGGGTCCGAGCATTTACGGTGGCGGCGCGATCGGGTCGTGGCTGTGGACAACGCTCAAGCGGCTGGGGCTGGAGCTCGAGCCGCGCGACCGGCGCATCATGCTGATCAGCGGCGCGGCGGCCGGAATGGCGGCGGTGTTTCGCGCGCCGCTCACGGGACTCATCTTCGCGCTCGAGATGCCGTACAAGGACGACCTCGCGCATGAGGCGCTGTTACCCTCGCTCATCGCCTCGGTGGTTTCCTACGCGGTACTGGTCGCGTTCATGGGGACCGCGCCGCTGTTCGCCTTCGGCGGTGTCACGCCATTCTCGGACAGCGACCTGCTATGGTCGGCGCTGCTGGGAGTAATCTGCGGGTTCATCGCGATGAACTTCGCCAACGGCTTCCGCCGCACGCGAAACTTTTTCGTCAACCTGCGCACCCCGCACACGGTGAAGCTGCTGATCGGTGGCCTGCTCACGGGAATCTGTGGCCTGGCGTATGTCACGCTCTATCCCGGCAAGCTGATTCCGCTGGGCCCCAATTACGAAGCGGTCGACATGATCCTCAATCAGGCGCGCGGCTCGGGCGAGCTGATCGCGTTTGCGCTGACGAAGCTGCTGGCGACGCTGTTCTCGCTCGGCTGCGGCGGAGTGAGCGCGATGTTCGTGCCGCTATTTCTGACCGGCGGCGCAATCGGCAAGGCCTTTGCCCACTTGGTGGTAGGTTCCACCCGCGGCGACCTGTTTGCGGCGGTGGGGATGGCGTCGTTCATCGCTGCAGGCTACAAGACACCGCTGGCAGCGGTGGTGTTCGTGGCCGAGACCAGCGGCAGCCATTCCTACATCATACCGACGCTCATCGGCGCGGCGGTTGCCTATGCGGTCTCGGGTGAGGCCTCAGTCTCGGGCGACCAACGCCTTCACCAGGCGGCGCGCATCAGCGAGCTCAGTGGGATGAAGGTCGGCGACGTGATGCAACGCCACGTGGTGGGAGTGCAGGCCTCCTCGACGCTGCGCGCGTTTGCCGACAGCGTCGCGGCCCATCATCGCTATGCGGTCTTTCCGGTCTACGATGGCGCGCGCACCATCGGCACCGTGGCGGCGTGGGCGCTCAGCAAAGTTCCGGCGGAGCGCTGGGAGCGGACGCGGGTGGGCGAAATCGCCGATACCAACGTGCGTTGGATCACGCCGGACACCGACCTCAACGAGGCCATGCGCCTGCTCGCGGGCGAGAATGCGCCACAGATTCTGCTGGTGACCTCGGCCGCGCAATCGCTCGGCATTTCACACGACGCAACGCTCGAGGGAATCGTCACCAAGACCGACATCCTGCGCTCGCTGGGCAACGGCGCGAGCGGCGGCGGAGCGCGCGGCGACCCCGCTGAGCGCGCATGCTGATAGCGCGCGCTCAGCGGCGCAGCCGACACCGCGGCTGAGCGCAACGGGGCCGCACGCTCGCGCTTTCAGCTGAAGTGCGGCATCACGCGCTCGGCGAACAGGCGCATCGCCTCGATCAAATTGCGATGGCCGCTCAGACCGCCGATCTCGAACCAACAGACCATCCGGGTAAATCCGAATTGTTCCTTGAGCGCGGCGATCCGGTCGATACAGCGCTGCGGCTCGCCGAACACGCCCATAAGCGAATCCACGTTTTCATACTTGATCGCGCGCATCCGCTCGACCACGCGCTGGAACTCGTCGGGCTGCGCGAGGCTCTCGGGGCGGATAGTTTCCGTGATGGTATGAAAGTAATTTTCGAGACTCGGTCCGATGGTCGCGCGCACCGCGGCCTGGTCCTTGCCTGGGAATGTGAGGAACATCGCCGCCAGCCAATCCTCAGGAAGTTTCCTGCCCGCCGCCTCCAGCGCGCCGCGATACACCGCAAGCCGCTCCGGCAGCACGTTGATCGGATTCACCGGTCCACCGGCGAAAATCGGATAGGCATTGGCGCCGGCGAAGCTGAACGTGTCGGGGCTGTTGGCGGCTAGGCGAAACGGCGGATGCGGACGCTGGATCGGCTTGGGGATCACCTCGACGCCTTCGACTTCATAGAACCGCCCGCGAAAATCCAGGCGATCCTCGGTCCACGCGCGCCTGATGAACGTGAGCATCTCCTGGAAGCGCTCGCGGCTGGTCGCCATGTCGACGCCGTAGCCATGGTAGTTGCTCGGAAACGCGCCGCGCCCCGCGCCGAAGTTGACTCGTCCGCCTGAAAGCACGTCGAGCGTCGCGATCTCCTCGGCCAGGCGCACCGGATGATGCAGCGGGAGCAGGTTGACCGCGATCCCCAGGCGCAGCCGCGTCGTGCGCTCGGCGATCGCGGCGAGCTGGAGGAGCGGCGCGGGCATCAGCGAGAAGCGCGGCGTGAAATGGACCTCGGCCAGCCACAACGTGTCGAAGCCGAGCCGGTCGGCCTCGACCGCTTCGGCCACCAGCTCGCGGTAGCGCGCGGCCGGGTTCTGCGAGTCCGCGGAGGGCAACTGGTAGAAGAGGTCGAATTTCACCCGATACACCCGATATTCAATATCCGCCGAGCGCCGCGACGCGTTCGCGATGGTAGACCGGCGAGCCGAGGAACGATTCGTTGAAGCGCGCGCGCTTGAACCACAGATGGATGTCGTGGTCCCAGGTGAAGCCGATTCCGCCGTGCATCAGCACCGCGCGGTCGGTGCCCCGCGTATAGATCGAGCAGAGCAGCGCCTTGGCCATCGCCGCGGCGCGCGGCGCGTCCGGCGTTCCGGCATCCTGCGCATAGGCTGCGTACCAGAGCAGCGCGCGCGCCGGTTCCAGTTCGGCAACGATCTCGGCTGCCGCGTGCTTTAGCGCCTGGAACGATCCGATCGGCTTGCCGAACTGCTCGCGCACCTTGGAGTACTCGACCGCCATCTCCAGCGCGCGATCCATTCCGCCGAGCGAGTCCGCGGCGATCGCGACCGCGCCGATATCGAGCAGCCGCGCGTAGAGCGCCGCGCCGCCGCTTAATTCCGCGCCGGACGTCACGACAACCGCGTCGAGATCGAGCGCGCACACGCGGCGCGTGAGGTCGAGGCCGTGGAGCATCCTGATACGCACGCCGGGAGCGCCGGTCTCCACCACGAACAGGCCGATGTCGGCAGGCGACGGTCCGGTGCGCGCCACCACCACGATGAAGCCGGCGGCGTGCGCGTACGGCACGAACATCTTGGTCCCGCTGAGCACCCATCCGGCGCCCTCGCGCCGCGCGCTCGTCGCCATCTCGGCGGGATTGAGCGAGTCGTTGCGCTCGGTAATCGCGACCGTCCCAATAATCGTGCCGGCGGCGAGCGCGCCGAGCCATCGCTCTTTGATTTCGTCCGACCCGCCATGCGCGAGCGCGCTGGCCGCGAGCGCGGAAGAAAACAGAAACGGACCGGGCATCGCGGCGTAGCCGGTTTCAGTCAGCAGCACCGCCATGTCAAGCATGCCCATGCCCGCGCCGCCATAGCGCTCCGGCACGATCAGCCCGTTCCATCCAAGGTCGGCTACCGCCGCGTACAGTTCGCGCGCCGCGCCCGCCTCGTCGGCCATCGTCTTGCGCACGTAAGCGGGCGAACATTCGTTGGTCAGAAATTCGCGGGCGCTCTCGCGCAACTGGCGCTGCTCGTCGCTAAGACCGAAATCCATTTCAGGCTTCCCGTCTAAGTTCCCGTGCCGATCTAGCGCGACTTGGGCATCTTAAGCCCGCGCTCGGCGATGATGTTTTTCTGGATGTGCGAAGTACCGCCGCCGATCACCAGGCCCAGCGAGAACATCCATTCGTAGGGCCAGAACGCACGGTCCATCGCCTCTTCCTCGCCGCGCGCGAGCATCGCGTAGTCGCCCATCGCCTCCATCGCGGCGGTCGCGATGTCGTGGTTGAGTTCGGTGCCCGCGAGCTTGTTGATCATTGCCTCGATTCCCGGATTGCGTCCGCGCACCTGGTCGGTTAGCTGGCGCAGCATGTGGTACTTCATCGCCTCGACCCGCATCTCGAGATCGACCAGGCGCTGGCGGAAGACCGGATCGGCGGTTAGCGGGCGGCCGTTACGATGGACCGAGCGGGCGAGCGCAATCAGCCGCGCCATCGACTGTTGGCTCGTGGTGGTCGAGCCCAGCATGTTGCGCTCGTGAAAGAGCGTCGCGTTAGCGACCAGCCATCCTTCGTTGAGTTTGCCGACCAGGTTTTCGCGCGGCACGCGCACGTTGTCGAAGAAAACCTCGTTGAAATTGTGCGCGCCGGTCATCTGGATCAGCGGACGCACGGTGATGCCGGGCGAGCGCATGTCGACGAGAACGTAGGAGATGCCGCGATGCTTGGGCGCTTCGGGATCCGTGCGCACCAGGCAGAACATCATGTCGGCGTAATGGGCGCCCGAGGTCCAAACCTTCTGTCCGTTGATTACGAACTCGTCGCCAACGATCTCGGCGCGCGTGCGCAACGCGGCGAGGTCCGAGCCCGCGCCGGGTTCCGAGTAGCCCTGGCACCAGATTTCCTCGGCGGTGAGAATTTTCGGCAGGTAGCGACGTTTCTGCTCGTCGCTGCCCCAGCTAATCAGCGTCGGACCGAGCATCGAGATTCCCATCCCGCCGACGAGACCCGGCGCGCGCGCCCGCACCATCTCCTCATTGACGATCGACTGGCGCACCGGGTCCAGTTCCTGGCCGCCATACTTTTTGGGCCACGCGAGTGCGACATAACCCCCGTCGTAGAGGCGACGCTGCCAGGCCCTGGCCTTTTCGATCGCGGCCTTGTCGCGCGTGGCATTGGGATCGGCGCCGCGCAAGCCGCTTAGCGGCACGTTCTCTTCGAGCCACTGCCGAAGCTTTTTGCGGAACTGCTCTTCTTCTGGTCTGAATTCGAGATCCATTGGCGGGCGCTCGAACCTCCGGGGCCAAAGCTCGCCCAAGCATAGTCAAAAGCGGCCCGCGGTTAAAAGCTGATTGCGAGTGCTGCCATAGTTGCGAATGGTGTCATAATTGATGGGCTGGCAACCCATTGATAAGTTGCCAGCAGGAAAGCGCCACGCGAGCGCGAATGAACGCATCGATGACGCCCGAGGATACACAAGACAAGACCGCCCCACCGGACAAGAGCGACGCGTCGCAAGGCGCGCCGACTGGCGCGCCTGCCGCGCCCGCCGGCGCCACGCCCCTTGCGGCGGACGCGCACAGCGCGTCCGCCGCGAAGGGCGCGGGCGATGCGCGCGCCGGCGCCGAAGGCGCCGGCACGAGTTCCTCCGTCCCTCCGCCAGCAGAAGCAGCGGCGGCGGTGGCGGTAAAACCTCCCGCCGCTGCTGCTCCTGCTGGCGCTGCCCAGCCTGCCGCGGTGGGCGAGGCGTAAAGCGGCGCGCGCCCCCGCGGCGAAGCCGGCTCCGGCGGCTGGGGCGTCGGCCGCCGTCAAGGCGGCCGCGCCTCAGCCGCCGCCGCCACCGCCGCCCAAGCCGCAGCCAATCGACGAATTCGATCCGCTCGGATGGGACGTGCCGCTCATCTGCAAGGATTGCGACAAGCCTTTCGTCGTGCCCTATCGCAACTTCCACGCCGGCGTGGTCTTCCATTGCCCGTCGTGCCAGGGCTCATGGGTTCCCAACTCCACCATCGCCAAGGAGATGCGCCAGGTGTTCGAGGGTTTCTGGGGGCCGCGCAAGCGCGCCCGCGAGGCTTTCGAGCGCGGCGAGCTAAAGCTCGATCGCGCCGAGTTCGAGCGCCGGCAGGCGGAAGAACTCAAGGCCTTCAAGGAGCGGCTCGAGCGGCTGGCGGCGGAGTTGAAGCCGGCCGGCAAGCTGGTGCGGCCCAAGGGCCTCGCGGCGATGTTCACCTAGCCGCCCCGTATATAGATGAGCCTGCGGGCAAAGTTCGCGGCGGTCTTTCTGCTCCTGCTCATTGCGCCGATAATCGCCGTCACCGTACTCGAGCTCGACCGCACGATCGCCGTGATGGTCACGGACCTGGGCGACACGGCGTCGCTGCTGATCGATCTGACGTTCGAACAGGTGCGCGGCGCGGCGAGCGGCGCGGGCCAGGATGCGATGGCGGCCCTGCGGGATAGCCAACCATTGCACGCGTTCATCGGATCCGCACAGGCTTTCGGTAAGGGCGTCGTCTACTTACGAATCGAGAAACCGGACGGCACGATTTTCGCCGCTGAGCCCGCCACGTCGATTGGCAAGTCGGGGTTTGCGGGCGCACCGCCGCCGTTCGAGGACCTTCAGTCGATCGCCAGCGGATGGTGGCCGCTCGGGGCGATTCGCGCGTTGTGGGCGGCGCACAACTACGAGATGAACCGCGCGGTCCAGTTCAACGGCAAGCCCATCGCGATCATCGCGGTCGGTGTCTCGACCAGCCTGATCGCGCCGAAGCTCCATCGCGCGTTGGGACAAATCCTGGTCGTGGCCGGATGCGCGATCGCGCTGAGCCTGATTGGCGCCTTGTTCTTCGGCGGACTGGTGTTGCGTCCGCTCGCCGCGATCACCAGCGGTGTCGAGCAGATGACCGTGAGCGACGACGAAGTCAAGGTTCCGGTCGCCGGCTCAGACGAGTTGGGCGTGCTGGCCGCGAAGTTCAACCAGCTCTCGGAGAAGGTTCGGCTCAACCACGCGCAGTGGCAGGCTGAGCGCGGCCAGCTGGTGAACATCTTTCATTCGATCAGCGACGCGGTGCTGGTGCTCGACGTAAACGGGACGGTGCTGTTCGCCAATGCCGAGGCCGAGGGCCGAATCGGACTGCCGGCGGGCGGGATCGCCGACGGCAAAACGCTCGCGCGGCTGCTCGGCAACGACAACCCGCTGGTCAGAGTAGTCGAGATCGCGCGCAACGCCGGGCAGGGAGTCCATGACGTGCCGATCGAGATGGACGACGGCGCGCATCGGGTGCATTTCCTGGTCACGGTCCTGGCGCTGGGGCTTGAGCCGCCGGCGCCCGGGATGCTGGTGATCCTGCGCGACCTCGAGCCGGTGCGCGGCCTGCGCAACGTGGTCGACCATTCGGATCGGCTGATGAGCCTCGGCGAGGTGATCTCGGACGTGGCGCGCCAGATTCGCAACCCGTTGAGCGCGATCAGCTCGGAGCTGGATCTCCTGCGCCGCGACGCCGCGCTGGGCAAGCCGGTCGGCGAGCGCGTGCACGCGGTGCGCGATGAAATCGGGAGGCTCGACAAAGCGGTCGAGGCGCTCAACCCATTCATGGGGCCGGAGCGCTCCGGGCCGCGCGGAAAATCTACGGCCTAGACCTGGCTGCTCTGCGCCATCGCGCCGGTCTTTTCGAGCGCGTCGTCGTCCGCGTGCGGCGCGTCCGCACTCTCTGGCTCGTCATCGAAGGCGTGAATCTCGTGCGGATTAAGCCGGCGCGCGAGCGCCAGCATTCTGAGCGCTGACGGCTTCGAGCGCCCGCCCGAGCCATCGGCGAACCGGCGCGCCCTTTTCGCCCGGCGCCTGCGACTGCATCGTCGAGAACAGGCTGTCGTACTCGGTAACCGCGGCCTCGATCATCCGCGTATCGACCATCCTGGCGCCGCCGGAGTACGCAAGCAGCATCGCATTGTGACAGAGCACGTTGAGGCGCCGCGGGATGCCGCCGCCGTGACGGATAAGGTAGCGCAAGGCGCCCGACTTGAAGATTCTTTCGGTGGTGCCGTTGACCGCGCTGAGGCGCTGCTCGATGTACTCGCGGCATTCGGCCCGCTGCAGGGGATTGAGCACAGTCTTGGCGCCGATCCGCTGTTCGAGCTGGCGCAGTGACGGATTAGTCAGCCGGCGCAACAGCTCAGGCTGTCCGATGAAGACGAAGTGAAGCTGCTTCTCGTCGGTTTTTCCGCTGTTCGAGAGCAGGCGCAACTGCTCCATCGTCTCGTCGCCGAGCCCCTGCGCCTCGTCCATCATGATCACGACGCGCTCGCCTGGCCTGAGCGCGCACAGGAAATCGTTCACCGCTTCCAGGTCGGCGAGCTTGCTCTTGCTCCGGCTTTTGATCCCGAGCTGCTTCATGATGACCTTCACCATCTCCTCGAAGGTCAGCTTGGGATTGGCGAGATAAGCCGTGCGCACGTTTTCGAACTCGCGCGCGAGGATCGCCAGCGCGAGCGTCGTCTTGCCGGTGCCGACCTCGCCGATCAGCACCGTGAAGCCGCTCGGTTCGTGCAGCAGGCCCCATTCCAGAGCGGCGTAAGCCTCCCGATGCTCCTTGCTCATGTAGAGCTGGGCAGGCGATGAAGTGAGTTGGAACGGCGGCCCGGTAAGACCAAAATGGCTATAGTACATTGGACTTCTGCGACTCCTCTCGCATAACTCCTGGCACGCCACAACGGTTGGGAGCGGTCGTCAAACGGCCCATCCAGCCCCCGGCGCTGCCATTCCCCCGTAGGGGACACCCCGCATCTCAAGTTACTATCCCAATGCAATTAGTGTCAAGACACTCCTAGGTGAGTCTATACATAATCTGTTAGCACTGAGTGTGAGCAAAGGATCTCGCCCAGCGGAGCGTTTTTGCGTCCGCATCGGCATGGACAAGAAGATCGCCGGCGCCGGCGAGCGTCTCTACTCGACGCGCAGGCCGGCCTGGATGAGCAGCGGGCGAAGCTGGTCGCGATACTGCGCGATACCCTCGTCGTAGTCGACCCAGCTGAGTGTGAGGCCGTCGAATCCGGCGCGCGCCATCTCGATCATTCCGTCGACCACCTGCTCGGGCGTTCCGACCAGGGGCAAGGCGGAGTAGCCGGCAATGAAGTTTTCGATCATCGCCTTGTACTGATCGCCAAGCGCGCTCTGCGAATTGGGAATCAACGTCTCCAGAAGATTGTGCGCGGCGGCGAAGTCGCCTTTTTCCTTGACGTAGTAGTCGCGATAGCGAAGCGCCTCGCGCTCGGTCTCGCGGCAGACCACGTAGCCCATCGTGAACACGCTGAGCGCACGCCCATAGCGCTCGCGCGCGAGGCGTTTGATATCGGCGCAGGTTGCCGCGAGCGTCGTCAGGTCGGGGCCCAGGGCGAAATTCAGATCGGCATGGCGCGCGGCGAAATCGCGCCCGGCCGGGCTGTTGCCCGCGCTCATGATCAGCGGCCACGGCCGCTGCACCGGCTTAGGTTCGGAATAGGCGCCGGGCACCTTAAAGAAATCTCCCGAGAAATCGAATCCGTTCTCGGTCCACAGGCGCTTGAGCAGAGTCGTGAATTCGTCAGCGTAAGCGTAGCGCTGATCGTGCTCGCGCTGCGACACGCCGAACATCCGAATCTCGGGCTCGTTCCATCCGGCGACGATATTGAGCGCGAAGCGGCCGCGCGAGATGTGATCGATGGTCGCGATTTCCTTGGCCGCGCGCACGGGATGCACGGTCGGCACGTGCACGGTGGCGAAGATGCCGATACGCTCGGTCGCCGCGGCCAGGCCCGCGGCCCAGGTCAGCGTCTCGAAGCTGCGATGGTTGAAATTGGTCGCGCCGCCAAACCCGCGCCATCGCGCCACCGGCACCAGCGCTTCGATTCCCGCCGCCTCGGCGGCGCGGGCGATCCGGACCGACTCATCCCACTCGATCTTGAGTGTGTCGGCCGCGCTGGTCATCGCGCAGCCGCTACTCACGTTGAGGCCGAAAACTCCGAGCTTGAGCCGGTTCGGACTGCCGGCGATCGGATTGCTGGAAGTCATCAGTTCCGACGTATGCGCCGGCGCAGCGTTCGTTGTCAAACCAATCTGGAGTTGCTAGACATCGGAATCGACACGCTGGCCGAATGATTTTTTGCTTCCGATGCCGCGCGGCGCACCGGTCGCGGAGGGCAGAGCCCTGATGGAAGAAACGATTAAAGTTAAAGTCGAGCCGATCACCGCCGAGGCGTTTCGGCCCTTCGGCCGGATGCTCGAAGACAAGGAGCCGGTCTTTCCCGAGGTCGACCCCGGCGAAGGACGGGTCGCGATCGAACTGCTGACGCTCAAGCGGCCGGTGAATCCGCGGCGGCTCTCGCAGATGGCGGTGCATTTTTCGTACAACCAGACCTTCATTCCGGTGCGCGGATCGATGGCTTTGATCGTGGCGCCGGCGCCGCGCAACCGCGAGCAGGGTCACGAGCGCTTCGAGGTGGCCTACGAAAAGCTCGCGGCCTTCATTGTCGAGCCGGGCCAGGCCGCATTCATCGACAAGGGCACCTGGCACAACGTGGTCGCGCTCGGCGCGGAATGCCAGTTCATCAACGTCACGCGCAAAAATCCCGGCGAAGGCACTACCGACCTCGAAACCGAAGTCGGCACCGAGAAGGCGCCTGGCGCACGTCCATATATCGAATTCCTCGATCTCAAAAAGCGCGACCGCCGCGTGATCGAACTGGAACTCTAGCCACGCGCCTCGCGCGATTATTCAGCCGCGAACCTCACAGCCATAAATGGAAAAGCTAAAGATAATCGACGCCGACGCGCACATGCTCGAACCGCCGGGCCTGTGGACCGAAGGGCTCGACAAGCGCTTTCGCGATCGCGCGCCGCGAATCATCAAGGACCCCGGCGCGCGTAAGGGCCTGTTCTTCACCTGCGAGCAGTTGCCGCCGCTTCGCATCTCAGGCGCGTTCGCCGCGGGCAAGACATTCGACAAGAAATTTCTCGAGGCCGGGCTCGACAGCGCACCGGCGGGCGGATGGGATCCAGCGGCGCGCCTGAAAGACATGGAGCTCGACGGAGTGGAAGCGGCGGTGCTTTACACCACGATGGGCTTCGTTCTGTTCTGGATCGAAGATGCGGAGTTCCAGGAAGACTGTTTTCGCGTTTACAACGACTGGCTCGCGGAGTTCTGCAGTTACGCGCCGAGCAGGTTCGCCGGCCTCGCGATGATTTCGCTATTCGACGTCGATCGCGCGCGCCGCGAACTCGAGCGCTGCGCAAAGATGGGACTTAAAGGCGCGCTCATCTGGGCCGCGCCGCCCGAAGATCGGCCATATACCCAGCACGCTTACGATCCGTTCTGGGCCACCGCGCAAGAACTCAAGATGCCGCTCTCGCTGCATACGCTGACCGGGAGGACCAAGACCGCACAGCAGGACGAGACGGATATCGGAGAGCTCTACGCGCGAATGGTCATCCGCACGCAGGAGGCGCAACATTCGATCTGCTCGATGATCTTCGGCGGCGTGTTCGAGCGCTTTCCGGAATTGAAACTAGTCTCGGCCGAAAACGACATCGCGTGGGTTCCGCATCTGCTGGAGCGCGCCGACAAGTATTACCGCCGTTTCAAGCAGGGCTACGGGACTCTGCTATCGCTCAAGCCCAGTGAGTATTTCCGCCGCCAGGTGTTCGCCACCTTTATCGACGATCCGCTGGGGCTCAAGATCTATAGCTTCCTGGGCGCGGATAATTTCATGTGGTCAACCGACTATCCGCATCAGGCCGCGACTTGGCCGCACACGATGGAAGTGCTGGCGCGCGATTTCGCTCCGCTTCCGGAAGCCGACCGGCGAAAGATCGTGCGCGAGAACTGCGCGCGGGTCTACGGCTTCTCGCTTCCGGGCTGAGCGCGCCGCCGCGAGCTAAAACGCGCTCCAGCCGCCGTCGAGCGTCACCACGCTGCCGGTCATGAAGCTCGATTCGTCGCTGGCAAGGAACACCGCCAGCGCGACGACCTCGTGCGGCTGCCCGAACCGTTTCATCATGTGACGCTCTTCGATCGCCGCCCAGATCCCTTCCTTGTCGGGCAGGTCCTTCACGAAGTTGTGCGGCATCGGCGTGTCGATCGCTCCCGGCGCGATCGCGTTGACCCGGATCCCGCGCGAGCTCAGGTCAAGGGCCATGCCCTTGGTCAGCATCGCCACTCCGCCCTTGGCCGCCGAGTAAGCCGACATGTTCTGCATCGCGACCAGCCCGCCGACCGACGAGATATTGATGATCGAAGAGCCCCCGCGCATCGCAGGCACCGCCCGCTGACTCAGGAAATATACCGACTTCAAATCGACGTCATGCACGCGGTCCCATTCCTCGGGCGTGGTTTCGAGAAATGGCTTGCCCAGGATGACGCCGTGGTTGTTATAGAGCACGTCGATTCGCCCGCCGAACGCTCTCAGCGCGCCGTCGATAATCGTCCGGATTCCGTCCGCCTTGGTCACGTCCGCCGCTACGTAAGTAATCGCACCAGGGGCGAGCGCTTCGATTTCCTTTGCGACGCCAGGGTTAACGTCACTGGCCAAGATTCGCGCGCCCTCTTCGGCGAACATCCGGCAGGCGACGCGGCCCTGACCGCCCGCCGCCCCGGTGATGATCGTGTTCTTTCCCTTGAGCCGGTCCATGGTGCACTCCCTGGTTACTCAGTCACGGATGCTGCGCGACATAGCTATTGCGCGGTCATATCTATTGCGCGGTCATAACTATTGAGCTGTCATGGCGCCGTCGACCGGCAGCGACGCGCCGGTCACGAATGACGCGTAGTCCGACATCAGCCACACCACCGCCTCGCCGATCTCCTCGGGCTTGCCCATTCTTCTGATCGGCTCGACCGCGATCAGACGGTCGCGCAGGCGCGGATGGCCCGTCACCATCTCGGCCACCATCGCGGTGTCGATCACGCCAGGACATACCGAGTTGACGCGGATGTCGTGGCGCGCATACTCGAGCGCCGCCACCTTGGTCAGTCCGATCACGCCATGCTTGGCCGCGGTGTAGGCCGGCTGCCCGTGCGAGCCGACCAGCCCGGCGGCCGAGGCGGTATTCACGATCGCGCCGCGCGCGCCCTGCTTGAGCATCTGCAGGATCTCGTACTTCATGCACAGCCACACGCCCTTGAGGTCGACGGCGATGATGCGATCGAAATTCTCCTCAGTGTCCTCGGCGGTGTGCAGCGACTTGCCGATGATGCCGGCGTTGTTGTGCGCGCAATCCAGGCGGCCGAAAAGCTTGACCGCGGCGGCAACCGTCGCCTCGACCTCAGCGGCGCGCGTCACGTCGCATTTGTGAAAGGCGGCCTCGCCGCCGGCCTCCTTTATGAGCTTGACCGTATCTTCGCCGGCAGGGACCGCGTCGACCACCAGCACTTTCGCGCCCTCGCGTGCGGCGGCGATCGCGGTGGCGCGGCCGATCCCGCTCGCGGCGCCAGTTATCAATGCAACTTTGCCATGCAGAAGCCCTGCCATCTTAAGTACCTCCGGAAATTCAGCTCGATGCGAGCGCCCGATTCAGCGTGACGCGATCTGGATATGCTCCTGCGCCATGAGAAACGTCATCCGGGGCGCGTCGATAAACACGCGGCCGTCAGCCATCAGGTCATTGCCGGCCGGCGACGCGAAGGCCGCAGCGAACGCCTCGACGCTGTCGAACCATAGCTGTGCGACGCCGTCGAAGCGCGGCGCGGCGTAGAGATAAGACTCGTCGATCAGATGCGACTGCACGTAGCGGCGAATGCCCGGCAGCTTGAGCGCCATCGGCCCGTGCACTTCGAGCCAGTACTTGCGAAACTCGTCGAGCGCCATCCCGGGCTTGATCGCGAGTTGCCACACGCCCTTGACCAGCTTGCCGCCGGTCGGCCCGTCGAGCACGACGTGGTCGCGCGTCACCATCCACTCGACACGCGTCAGATCGATGAACTTGCGCTCGTCGGCCAGCGCGCCGTCGATATATTCGGGGCTCTGCCTGAGCGCGGCCATCGCGTCGAGTCCGTCGATCAGCACCTCGGCCTCGCCGTCGTAGGGCGAGTTGGAGCCGAAAGCAGGAATGCGATGACTTTGCACGTAGCGATGGAGTTGCGGAATTTTGGCTGCGATCGGCCCGTGGGTCTCGCGCCAATAGCGATGAAACTCCGCATCGGTCATACCGGCCTTGCGCGTGATGAAATAATGTACGTGGAGCATTGTTCGATCCTCCCGTTGGCTGTCACACCGTTTTACGATCCTGTGCCCGTTCTATAGCGCAGCCTGCGCCGATCACGCCAATGGCGCGAAGACGCCTCGCGCCGTGATGACAGACGGAGGCACGCGCAGTAGTCTGACGCTATCGCTCAGAGCCAAGGAGTCTCGCGTGCATCGAATCGTCAGCCTTCTTCCCAGCGCGACCGAAATCGTCTGCGCGCTGGGCTTCGAATCGCAACTAATCGGCCGCTCGCACGAGTGCGACTACCCGGCCGCGGTCACGCGCCTGCCCGCGCTCACCGAGCCCAAGTTCAATCCCGAGCGCCCGAGCGCCGAGATCGACCGCGAGGTACGCCGCATCGTCGGCGAAGCGCTCTCGGTCTACCGCGTCGATGCGCAAAAGCTCCGCGAGCTGGCCCCCGACGTCATCGTCACCCAGTCGCAGTGCGAAGTATGCGCGGTCAGCGAGCGCGACGTCGAGGATGCGGTCGGAAACTGGCTCGGTGGACGCCCGCAGATAGTCTCGCTTGCACCCTACGGACTCGCGGACATCTTCGCCGACATCGAACGCGTCGCTCGCGCGCTGGGCGAGCCCGCGCGCGGTGCCGAACTGGTGGGGCGGCTGATGGCGCGGATGGACGCGGTCGCGGCGCGCGCGCGCCGGGCCGCCTCGCGCCCCACGCTCGCATGCATCGAATGGCTCGACCCGCTGATGTCGGCGGGCAATTGGATGCCGGAGATGGTTGAAATGGCGGCGGGCCACAATCTGTTCGGACGCGCGGGCGAGCACTCGGGACGGCTCGAATTTGACGCGCTGCTCGCCGCCGATCCCGACGTCATCCTGGTCGCACCGTGCGGCTTCAACATGCGGCACACGATGGAGGAACTGCCCGCGCTGGCCGCGCGCGCCGGATGGACCTCGATGCGCGCGGTGGGCGAGGGCCGGGTGTTTGTCGCCGAGGGCAGCCAGTTTTTCAACCGGCCGGGACCGCGGATCGCCGAGTCATTGGAAATCCTCGCCGAGATACTCCATCCCGAGCTGTTCCAATTCGGCCACGAGGGCAGCGGCTGGCATCGCGCCGCGTAGGTTGTCGGAAAGCGCGCGCGCTGATGGTCACGCTTTCGGTTTGAGGTAGGACATTCCAACGCGCGCGGACGTTAGGCGGATACCGAACTCCCCGATCAACGGGCCATTGTCGCAGGGATTGTCGGCGAGCAGGAAATCGACCGCGTCGCGCGAGAATACCGGCCGCGGCAGCATCTCACCCAGCATCCCGGCCATCCGCATCAGGGCCTTCGGCACGTGCACGACGGGCCTGCGATGGCCGCTCAGCTCCATCATCAACTCGATCAACTGATCGAAGTTCATCGGCTCCGGCCCGCCGATCGCAAACGTGGCGTTGCGTCCGCGCCCCATTGCCGCCATCGCTACGCACGCGGCAAGATCGTCGACCGAGACCGGCTGGACCACCTGCTTGCCGCTGCCCGGTATCGCGAAAACCGGCGCGTACCTGATCGCGCGCGCTATCAGGTTGGTCACGCGATCATCGGCACCATAGACCAGAGCGGGGCGGAAGATCGTGAACTCGAGGCCGGATTCGCGGATCGCGCGTTCGGCGCGGCCCTTGGCGCGAAACCCCGGCTGGCGGCTCTGCTCGTCGGCCGCCGCGCCGCTGATATAGATGATGCGCGCGACGCCGGTCTTGCGCGCCGCCGCGATCATCGCGACCGTGCCGCCGTAGTCGACACGCTCGAAGGTAAGGCCGCGCCCCGGCTTTTCGATCGGATAGCCGTCGAACTGCGCCGCGTTGATTGCGACTCGCGCCCCGGCGATCGCCGCCTCCAGCGAGGCCGCGTCGGTCACGTCGGCGCGGACGAACTCGGCCCCGGTTCCGGCCAGGCGCGCGCGCACCGCGTCGGGATTGCGCGTCAGCACGCGCACGCGAGCCGTGTCGCCCAGCCGCCGCACGATCGCCCGGCCGATAAAGCCTGAGCCGCCCGCGATCGCGACGGTGATGCGATCCATTTTTCAGATACTCAGCAGATGGCCGCGGCCCGATCGCCGCAACGGAGCAGCTGCTACGATGCGCGCCGGCGGCGGACCGGGCGGCGCCGCGGGCGCGCCGGCGTCGCGGCATGCGCGCCGTTTTTGCCGGCGGATTTGACTGGCGCATCGGAAGTGTCTCGAGCCCCGTCGCCAAGCGTCGTCAGGTGAAAGCGCGAAACCTCGGGCCGGCAGTTGATCCTGATTCTCAGCCAATACGTGCCCAGGCCGCGATTGGTGTAGATGTAAAAATCGCGATAGCGATTCAGCCCCGCGTAAAATTGCTTGCCGATCCGCAGCAGCTTGAGGGGCGAGCCGTAAAACGGCAATCGCACCACGCCGCCGTGCGTATGCCCCGAGAGCATCACGCCCGGGTTGAGATGGCGCGCATACAGTGCGGTGTCCGGGTTGTGCGCGAGCACTATCGTACATTCCTCCGGGCGCACCTGCGCAAAGGCGCGCGCGGGCTCGGCGCGCCGCGACCACAGGTCGTCGATTCCGACCACCACCAGCGACTCGCCGCGGACATGCAGGCGATGGCTCTCGTTAGCGAGCACGCGCACCCCGGCCTGCTCGAGCGCCTCGGTGATCCGCTCGACCGAAGACCAATGATCGTGGTTGCCGGCGACCGCGAAAACGCCCAGGCGCGGCTTGAGCGCGCTTACCGCCTCGCGAAATCCCGCCAGGTAGCGGCGCATCGTCTGCGGCCCGGTGAAGTAGTCGCCGGTCAGGAACACCAGGTCAGGCTGCTGCGCGTTCACCGCGCCGACCGCCAACACGAGGCGCTCGAGGTCCTCGTCGCGATCGACGTGCAGATCACTCAACTGGCAGGCGACCATCCCTTCCAACGCGGCGGGCAGTCCGCGCACGGGCAAGCGGACGCGCGCGACGTCGATTTCGTCGAGCGTGCGGCGCCAGATGCGATGAAGCGGACGGAAAGCCATCGGAGGCTTGGGACCGCGCCCACGCCGCGGCTGCTCCCTGGCAACCTGCGCTCCCGATAAACTCGCGGTAGAATCAGCCCTCGCCATCAGAATCCTTATTCTAGAATATTTCGCGCAGGGTGCGGAAGTTAGCAATCACGGTGACGCGTTCGTCGGCCAGGTCGATCTCCTCGTGCTCCAGTTCCCACGTATGAGGATGCGGGATGAACACCGCGCGGAGGCCCGCGCGCAGCGCCGGGTTGATATCCGAGCGGGGACTGTTGCCGATCATGAAGGTGCGCGTGCGGTCGAGCGCCGCCGCCTCGACCAGCCGCCGGTACGCCGCTTCGTCCTTCTCGGGCGACACTTCGACGTGGCTGAAATGGTGCCGCAGTCCGGAGCGCTCGAGCTTGCGCAACTGCTCGCGCGGGTTGCCCTTGGTAAATAGCGTCAGATGATGGCGCGCGGCAAGTTCGACGAGCGTCGCCTCGACGTCCGGCAGCAACTCGCATTCGCGCTCGCGGAAATGGGCGGCGATCCGCTCAACCGCGGCGCCGAGCGTCTCACGCGAGCGTGAAGGCGCAAGCTCCGCCGCGACCATACGCATCAGCACCACGAACGGCTCGCGCCCATAGCCATGGCTCCTGATAATTTCGAGTTCGCGCCGGCGTATCGCCGCGCGCACCGCCACCGTTTCGCCGACGCCCGCCGCGGCCAGTCCGGCGACGAACTCCGCCTCGGCTTCGAGGAAATGGATGTTGGAGTCCCACAGCGTATCGTCGGCGTCGAAGATCAGATGGAGCGGACGGCCGTCGCCGAGCCGTTTGCGCGGGCGAGGTTCTTTCGGATGCGCCGCCGAATCTGTCGCAGCCCGATGCGGCTTGCGAGGCGGGCGATGCCGGGGCGGCGGATTTCGGCTGGTCAACTGCAAAACGCGCGCGTCTAGCGCAGCGGACGAAAAAACGCGCGGATATCCTCGACCAGCTTAGCGGGCTCTTCCATCGGGGCAAAGTGACCGCCCGAGTTAAACACCGTCCAGCGTTTGAGATTGTAGTAGCCCTCGGCCCAGCGCCGCGGCATCAAGATGATCTCCTTGGTGAACACCGCGGCGGCGGTCGGCGCCTCGACCACCGGTTGTCGATCGTGCGAGGGCTTCCACGGATTGTGAATCGCCTCGTAGTAGTAGCGCGCCGAGGTCCCGTAACTCTGAGTCGCCCAGTAAAGCGTCATCGTCGTGAGCAACTCGTCGCGGGTGAAGCGGCTCTCGACGTCGCCGCCGCAATCGCTCCACGCGCGGCGCTTCTCCACGATCCACGAGCACAAGCCCGCCGGCGAGTCATTGAGCGCAAACGCGATCGTCTGCGGACGCGTGAGCTGGATTGCGGAGTAGCCGCTGCCCTCGGTAAAAAACGTGGCGGTCCGCTGATACCATCCTTCCTCGCCCGGTCCGTACAGCGAGCGATCCGGCATCCCGCCCAAAAACGCGGTCAACGGGACCATCAGATGGATATGGACTCCGTATAAGAGTTCCGCATACTTGTGTCCGAGTTGCGCGGAAACCAGCGCGCCCCAATCGCCGCCCTGCGCGGCGAATTTTTTGTAGCCCAGCACGTCACGCATCAGCGCGACCCACAAATCCGCCGTGCGCCAGTAGTTTATTCCGGTGGTCGTAAGCGGCGTCGAAAATCCATAGCCCGGCAACGACGGCACGACGACGTCGAACGCGTCGGCCGGATCGCCGCCGAAGGCGGCAGGATCGGCGAGCGGACGGATCACCTTGTGAAAATCATAGAACGTCCACGGCCATCCGTGGCTCATGATGATCGGAATCGGACGCGGCCCCTTGCCGGGCTCGTGGATGAAGTGGATGGGGATGCCCTCGATACGGGTCGTGTAGTGATGAAAGGAGTTGATCTCGCGCTCGGCGCGGCGCCAGTCGTAGCCGTCGATCCAATACTCGACCAGGCGTTTCAAGTAATCGAGGTTGGTGCCGTACTGCCATCCGTCATTGGCGAAGTCGGGCGCGAAGCGCGTGCGCTTCAGGCGCTCTTTCAGATCGCGCAGCGTTTCGTCCGGAATCGCAACGGTAAACGGTTCTTGCGCCATGGCGTCGTCGCCTCCTTGCTCAGTCGTAGGCGGATGTTATCGCCGACCGCGCTCGTGTGGCAAACCACGATCGCGTTTGCGACTGGCAGGCTGGATGAAGATAAATGTGAGATGACCTTGGAAAGGAGCAACGCAAAAATGGCGGAACAACAGCAGCGCTTTTCGTTGATCACTGACAAGAGTTTCGCCGACCTGCGCAAACTGGTCGGCGTGCCGATCGAGGACTCGCTCGAGCCGTGGTGCTACGAGGCGACGCGCGACAATATCCGCCACTGGGCCCACGGCATCGGCGACGACAATCCGCTGTGGTGCGAGCCGGAATACGCGGCGAAGGCGCAGGGACACACCGCAGCGCCGCCCTCATTCGTCTTCGCGCTCAACCGCTCGTTCAGCGGCTACGTTGGCGGCCTGCCAGGTGTGCACGCGATGTTCGCCGGCATCGATACCGTGTGGCATCGCCCGATGCTGCTTGGCGACCAGTTCACGACCAAGGCGTGGCTCAAGGAGTTGGTCGAGCATCAGACCCGTTTCGCCGGCCGCGCGATCCAGCAAATTTACCGCTGCGAATTTTACAATCAGCGCGGCGAGATGGTTGCCGAGGGCGATAGCTGGTGCTTTCGCACCGAGCGCGACACCGCGCGCGAGCGCGGCACCAAGTACGACGAGGTCAAAAAGAAAGAGCCGGTCCACTATTCGCGCGACGATCTGGCGAAAATTTTCGCGCTCTACGAAGCCGAGGAAATTCGCGGCGCCAATCCGCGCTATATCGAGGACGTGAAGGTCGGCGACAAATTGCAAACGATGGCGAAGGGGCCGATGACGGTCACCGGCTTCATCGCCTTCGCGCAGGGATGGGGCGGGCTCTATATCCGCGCCAACAAGCTTGCGTGGAAGCAACTGCGCAAGCATCCCGGCGTCGGCATCCCCAACAAGTTTGGCATCCCCGACGTTCCCGAACGCGTGCATTGGGAGGACGACCTCGCAACGCTGGTCGGAACGCCGGCGGCGTACGACTACGGGCCGGAGCGATGCTCCTGGATGTCGCATCAGTTGACCAATTGGATGGGCGATGCCGGATTTCTGCGCCACCTGTCGGTCGAGATTCGCCGCCACAATCCGGTCGGCGACACGCTTTACATCAACGGCGAGGTTACGCGAGTTTTTGCGGAAGATGGCGCGAACTGCGCGGAGATCGCACAGACCGCGACCAACCAGGACGGCGAATTGTCAGTGCGCGCGAAGGGCATCGTGCGCCTGCCCTCGCGATCAAAATAGGCGACCCGCAAGATGGGCACGTGGGGTACCGGACTTTATTCGGGCGATCTTGCGATGGATCTGCGGAGCACGATCCGTGCGGTCGCACGGCTGCCGTTCGACGGCGACCGCCTCGTCGAGATTCTCTGCGCAGCCGAGCCGGGTGCGGCAAACAATCCGAATGACGAAGAGCACACGATTTTCTGGCTGGTGGTCGCGGACCAGTTCGCCAGGCGCGCGATCGCCTGCGGCCGCGTTCGTGAAAAAGCCCTGTCGATCATCGACGACGGCAGCGACCTCGCGATGCACGCGAAGCTCGGGATGAGTCCGGCGGATCTCAGGAAGCGGCAAAAGATGCTGGCGGAAGTGCGTGCGCGCCTCTCCGTTGCGGCAGCCGACAGCGTGAAACCTCGAACGGTGCTCAAGCGGCCGCAGCCGTTTCTGATGGAGGTCGGAGATTGCCTGGTCTATCCAACTTCCGGAAAAGATTGCATCAACAGCTATTACGCGTCGAAGGACAAGATACCCGGCTGGAAGCACGACGGCTGGGGCGCGATGGTCGTCGTCGATCGTGGCCGCGCGTTCGATTTTCTCACCTGGTATACGCCGGTGATGATCTCCGCGCCGGCGCCCGAGAAGCCAGCATTCGCGATGCTGCGTTCCATTACATCCTGGGTTCTGAGAAGGCCGGGAACCTGCTCTCCGGTTCATTTCAAGCGGCTTGAGTTGGAAAGGATCGGATCGGTGCCGATCGACCCGATCAAACTCACGCGCGCCTTTCCCTCGATGAAGCCGGGAACTTCCGCGGCGATCGACGACATCTCGATCGCCAATTCGCTGGGCTTCCTGCGAGAAGTGCCAGCGGTTCCGTCGACTCCTGGGAGGCCGGCGAGGTCGATTTACGGCACTCCAATTTTCATGATCTCGCACCTGGACGACATTGTTTCCGACTGATCGCCTCTATTGCTTGAGACGCGGATCGGCGGCGGACACGCACATCGCGTTGCGCGAACTTTCCCATAGCGCCCGCTCGCGCGCGTCGTTGCCCGGAGCCGCCTTGGCAGCGTCGTCAAAATCGTTGTGCAGTTGCGCTTCGCATTTCTCGCGGGTCGGGTAAGTGCCGAAGTTGGTCCACGCCGGGAGCGGCGCATTGACGTACGCGTGCGTCGAGAGAAGTTTGTGCTTGGAGTTGTAGGATTGGTACATCGGCGGAGCGATCAGGTACCAGCCGGCAAGAAGAATCGCGGCACATGAACGTCTCATTGTTTCACTGTCTTACCGGCGCGGAGATCGCGCCGGGCAGAACCGCGATCGCGCCGGTCGCCGGATTGCGTCCGACGTAGACCTCGGTCTCGTAAACCTCGCGCAATTTCTCCTCGGTCAGGACCTCATGCGGCGCGCCCCAGCCCATCGTCATCCCGTCCTTGAGCAGCAACACGCGGTCGGCATAGAGCGCCGCGGCGTTGAGGTCGTGCAGCGTCGCGACCACGGAAAGACCGCGCTCGGCCCGCAGTTCGCCGAAGCGCGCGAAGATTTCCGCCACGTGGCGCAGATCCAAATGAGCGGTGGGTTCGTCGAGCAGCGCCACTCGCGGCTCTTGCGCGAGCGCGCGCGCGAGAAATACCCGCTTGCGCTCGCCGCCCGAGAGTTCCTGGATCGGGCGGGTAGCGAGAGCGAGCAGATCGAAGCGCTCAAGCGCCTCGCGCGCGAGCATCAGGTCGCCGCGGCTCTCGAAATGAAACGACCCGAGATGCGGCGCGCGGCCCATCAGCACCACCTCGAGCACAGTGAACGAGAAGGCGACCGAATTTTCCTGTCCGACGAAGGCGAGGCGGCGCGCCAGCGCGCGCCGCTCGAAGGAGGCAAGCGGCGCGCCGAGCAATTCGACCGTGCCCTGCCACGGCTTTAGCGAACCGCCCAGCAATCGAAGCAGGGTCGACTTGCCCGCGCCGTTGGGTCCGACGATCGCGAGCATCTCGCCCGGCTCGACCGCCAACGACACGCCGTGCAGCACGGCCCGTTCGCCGTAACCGCCGACAAGGTTCGAGGCGCGAAGCGCCGGCGCGCCCGAGACGGTGGCCGAGGCCTGCGGCGCGGTTCGCGGCGTATCTTGAGCGCTGGCCATCGGGCGCAATCCTTGATCGAGGCGCAGGCTACAGCGCGAGCGGGCCGCGTCCCTCGCGCCGCAGCATGTAGATGAAGAACGGGCCGCCGCAGAGCGCGGTTATCGCGCCGACCGGCAATTCCGTGGGCGAAATCGCGACTCGTGCGAGCAGGTCGGCGAGCACCAGGAACGCCGCGCCGCCCAGGAACGACGCCGGCAACAGCAGGCGATGGTCGGCGCCGAAAGCGAGGCGCAACATGTGCGGCACAATCAATCCAACGAAGGAGATGATGCCGCTGACCGAGACCGCTGCCGCGATCATTACCGAGGTCGCGACGAAGATCAGCCGGCGCATCGGATCGACATCCACGCCAAGCTCGCCCGCCGCCTCGTCGCCGAGGCTCAGCAGGTTGAGGTCGCGCGCATGCGCCATCAGCACTGCGAAGCCCCCGACGCCCAGCACCGTCACCATAGCGACCTCGCCGTAGGTGGGCGCCTCCAGGCTGCCCATCAGCCAGAACACGATGTCGTGGACGTAGTAGTAGTTGACGACACTATTGAGCAGCATAATCGCGGCGCCCCAAATCGAGTTGAAGATCACGCCGACCAGGAGCAGCGTGAACGGCTCGAGCCGTCCGTCGACCACCGCCAATCGATAGACCACGACGGTCGAGAGCAGCGCCGCGCCAAAGGCGCACAGCGGCACCGTCGCCACCGCGCCGGCGCGGCCCGCAACAAACACCAGCGCGACGATCGCGCCGAACGCGCCGCCGCCCGAGATGCCGAGGATACCGCCCTCGGCGAGCGGATTGCGCACCAGAGCCTGAAGCGCCGCGCCGACCGCGGCCAGCGCCGCGCCAACCGCCGCGCCCATCAGCACGCGCGGCAGGCGCGCGCTCACGAAGATCGCATGGTCTGGACTGAGCGGCTCGCTGAGCGCACGCACCAGGCTGATATGGACGCTGCCGAAGGTCGCGGCGACGATCGCACTCAGCAGCGCCAGGAGCGTAAGCGCGCCGAGCGTCAGCGCCATCCGCGTGCGCGTCAGATGCGCACCGGAGAAAGCTTCGGGCACGGCCGGCGATTGCGCCGCGCGACGGGTACTCGCAGCGGTGGCCTGCGCGGATATTCCGGCCGGGACTTTCATTGCGAAGCGCCCTGGGCGGATTGCGCGGCGCCCTGCGTATCGGATGCCGCAGTAAAAGCCTCCGGATGAATGCGGCGGGCCAGAATCTCCAGCGACTGCCATACGCGAGGGCCCGGATGGAGCATCGGGTCCTCCGGATAGCCGAAGACGTGATGGTCGCGGACGGCCGGGATCGTGGGATAGCGCGCCCAAAAACCGGCCGGCGTGTTTGCGTCGCTGCCCATCGCTCCGTCCAGAATCACCTCGGGCCGCATCGCGATGATGTATTCGATGCTGAGCCGCGGCCAATTCTGCATCGCGAGGTCGGCGATATTGTCCCCGCCCGCCAGATGAAGCAGGTCGTCGAGAAACGTGCCGCGCCCGACCGCAACCATCGGCAGATGCCCCACCAGCATCACAACGGTGCGCGGCCTCGTTCCCTCAAGACGCGCGCGGACCGCATCGATATGAGCCTGGATCGCGCCGAGCAGGCGGCGCGCCGCTTCCTCCTCTCCAGTGCGCGCACCGATGAGCGCGATACTCTGCTCGATTCCGTCGAGCGAGCTGTCGTTCACGGTCATGGTCGGATAGCCCATCGCCTCGAGCGTGCGGACCTCGCGCCGGCTCGAGGATAGTCCCGGCCCGATGATGAGATCGGGGCGCAGCGCGGCGATCGCCTCGACGTTGGGCGTCAGAAAGGTGCCGACCTTGGGCAGACGCGTCGCCGCCGGCGGATAGTCGCAATACTGCGAGACTCCGACCACCGCGCCACCGGCGCCCAGCGCGAAAAGGATTTCTGTGACGCCAGGCGCGAGCGACACGATACGCATCGGGGGCGCCGCGGTAGCGCCGACGGCGCCGATCGCGAGCGCGCCCACGAGCGCTGCGGCAGCCGGCCAGGCACGCATCCGATTAAATATTCCGGCAAACATCCGAATAACACGCGCGGCAAGGTCTTCAGCGAAATCTTGCACCTGCGAAGCTATCCGATCGCAAGCGTCGCCGTAAGCGGCCGGCACGCCTGTGGCGGAGCCTGCCTTGCATCGGCGCGCCCGGCTCGGTTACGCTCGCGCATCGCCAACCGGCCCCGATCGCGCAATCGCAAGGAGTGTCAGCGCAGTGCTCAGGATCGCCGTCTGTATCAAGCAGATTCCGCTAGTCGAAGACGCCAACTTCGACCCGATCACCAAGACCATCCGGCGCGACGGCATCAACGTGATAAGCGCGTTTGATCTGCGCGCGATCTCGCTCGCGGTGGAATTCAAGCAGAGCCTCGGCGCCCACGCGACGGTGGTCACAATGGGACCGCCGCAGGCGCGCGGGGCGCTGACCGACGCGCTGGCGATGGGGATGGATCGCGCGGTCCATCTGGAAGATCGCGCGTTCGCCGGCTCCGACACGCTGGCCACCGCGCGCACGCTTGCCAAATGGCTCAAGCGCGAGAATTTCGACCTCATCATGCTCGGCAAGTACTCGCTCGACGCCGAGACCGGACAGGTCGGTCCCGAGATCGCCGAGCTGCTCGGCGTCGCGCAGATAACCGGCGTGCGCAAGGTTCGTATCGAAGGCCGCACCATCGCCGCCGAGCGCGAAAGCGACGAGGGCTACGACGAGGTCGAATGCGCGATGCCCACAGTGCTGACCTGCGCCGAGCGCGTCGCACAACCGATCCGCGTGAAACCGGAAGCCGCCGAGCAGGCAGGGGCGAAGCCGATCGAAACGGTGCGCGCCGCCGCGCTCGATTCCGACCTTGCGCACTTCGGCGCGGCCGGATCGCCGACCTGGGTGCAGGAGGTGCGCGCGGTCCAGACCAGCCATCCCGCGTGCCGCATGATCGACGCCGCCGACCCCGAGCGCGCGGCGCGCGAAGTGGTCGCGGCGCTGAACGCGATGGGCGCGCTTAAGCGCGAGGAGAAGTCGCGCCGCCCGGTCGGCGCGGCGATACGCAAGCCGGCGCGCGGGCGTGATTTGTGGGTCGCATGCGAAACCGATCTTGCGGGCGCGGTTACGCGCGCCAGCCTGGAGTTGCTCTCGCACGGCGATGAACTGGTCGCTCGGCTCGGCGGCGCGCTGGTCGCGGTGGGTTTTCCGGCTGCACTCGCGCGTCACGCGGAGTTGCTCGCGAGCTATGGCGCCGACCATGTAGTGGTGCTCGATCATCCGGTACTGGAGTCGTACACGCCCGAGGCCGCGGCCGAAGCGATGGCGCATCTGGTGCGCGAGCGGACGCCGTGGGGCGTGCTCCTCAGCGCGAGCGAGCGCGGCCGCGATTGGGGACCGCGGCTGGCGGCGCGCCTGGGCCTGGGACTCACCGGCGACGCAATCGGTATCGAGTTCGACGCCGAGGGACGGATGGTCGCGCTCAAGCCGGCCTTTGGCGGCAACATCGTGGCGCCGATCCTGTCCAGGACTTTTCCGCAGATGGCGACGGTGCGCGCCGGCGTGCTGGAACTCGCCGCGCCCAACAGCACGCGCGAGGCGGCGGTCGAGACGGTGCGGCCGCTGCTCGCGGCGGTGCGCGGCCGAACGACCGCGATGCACTCGCTGCTGGATAATTCGATCGCGCCGCTGGACGGCGCGCACGTGGTGGTCGGCGTCGGCATGGGCGTGGGCGGACCCGAGGGCGTCGCGGCAGTCAAGGATTTCGCGCGCGTGCTGGGCGCCGGGATATGCGCGACGCGGCGGGTGACGGATCAGGGATGGATGCCGCGACAGTTGCAGGTCGGATTGACCGGCAAGGCGATCGATCCGCGGCTATACTTCGCGATCGGCGTGCGCGGCGCTCCCAACCATACGGTGGGAATCAAACGCGCCGAGGTCGTGGTCGCGATCAACAACGACGCCGAAGCGCCGATCTTCGAACGCGCGACGCTGGGTTTGGTTGCCGACTGGTCAGTAATTCTCCCTGCACTCGCCGACGCATTTAAATCCCAGTCTTCAAAATCTTAGTCTTCCGTTTGAAAACCGGCTCGCTCGCCAGGCGTATACGACGCGTGAATCGCTCACGATTCGCAGTCACGAACAGCGCGCCTACATCGTGGTTTGCTTGAAAACCACCTCAAAAAACCTCAGAGAATCCGTAGACCCGCTAAGCGATGTCTAATTAGCAAGCTTGACCGCTACGCTACATTTACTTATATAGTAGGCTGCGGCGGGGAAGTCTGAGGCTTTCTCCGGTTGGATGTTTTGTGGAGGGCGGGTGTGGTGGTGGACAATATTGAATTTACAGCCGTTCGAAAGTGCTCACCTGCGAGCGGCGACGCACCTTCCGAAGCAACATTTATTTTAATTCGTGCGGGTCTGCTTGTTCGCGAGAGTTTTTTGCTCGCGACAGGTTTGATCGAACATAGGTAGCCGATTCCGCCATGGGGCGAACGCGCGGCACGACGTCCGCGTGTGTGGGGAGGAAGGATAATGGGGAAGAGCTGGTCGGTACTACTGTCAGTTATATTTTTCGTCAGTGTGTCTTCCGCGGCCTTCGCGGCGTCAGTGGGCGGGACGGTGGCAAGCTCGCAAGGGCAACCACTAAGCGGCGTCCAGGTGATCGTGAAGGACGCCAGCGGTCATGTGATCGGCCAAGGCGCGCCTGGCAGCGGCGGAGTCTATGACATTCAAGGCCTGCAGCCCGGCAATTACAACTTCACTCTCGATCCGGGTTCATCCGGATATCAAGGTCAGACCGTCGCTTCCTATGTTGGCCCCGACGGGATCTGCCTTAACTGGGGGGTTTCGACGACTTCGCCGGCGGTAGCCACGGCCCAGCCAGGGACCACCTGCGATCCGGCCGCAGCACCAGCGGCTGCAGGAGCAGCAGCATGGGATCCGGCACCTTGGGTCGGCGCGGGAGCCGTACTGGTGGGTGGCACCGCGATCGGACTCGCAGTTGGGTTGGGGAGCGGCTCGGACCACGCTCACAGGACAACTCCGTCGACCGGCCAGTAAAAGTGGCCCGCCGCGCCGGTTTCGAATCGTCGGGCGCTATTGGTCTTGGATAGCTCTGAGCTACCGCAGTTGTCATCGACTCAGTCTGGACTCCCTCTGAGCGCCCTTGCGAATTTTAGGCTCGGACGATTTACTGCGGACTCGCGCTCGCGTACCGACTTCAGTAAATCAAAATTCTAATTCCGCCCGTCGGCGTTGCGACGGTGCAACGGCAGGGTGCGGCGCGGCCACGGGATTATCTGGGCGAAAGCGAGCTTAGTTTTCGGCTACTGCTCTGACGACCACCTTGCGCTCTCTTTTAGATGCAATCTGCTATTTGTGACGTTATCACTATGCATAAGTTCCGGTTTGCAGCTGAATTAACCTTTTGACACTTGCCATCTCCTGTATGACGTTCGGTGCCCAGCTCTCGATTTGTGGCACGAAATTAGCGCTATGCCCGCCTGCGATCGCCACCTTTGGCTACGCAGGGGGATTACGATGCTGGGCAGGACTACAACTCTACTCACGTCTCTCGCGCTGGGCGTTTGCCTGTTGGGGACGAGCGGATGCTTCGTGACGAGCATCGGCATGGACAGGCCCGAAGTGCGTGCGCAGACCGATTTTGGCCCGCCTGAAACGCTGCGGGTGTGCGCGCTGCTCGACGATGGGATAAGCCAGCGCGAGGCTCAGGCGACGCTCGCGGATTACTGGAATCAGGACCAAGCGTCGAAGTACAACCTCTCGGTCAAGATGGTTTCGTACTCGAGCCTCCCGCGCTCGATAGATCAATTTTTCCACTGGCAGATCGGCCATCAAGTGGCCATGCGGCAGATCCCACCGGGATGCGATCGCATGATGTACTTCGTCAACCGCAACGTGCTCGACGTGGCGTGGTCGGTGCCCGAGCTGTACGGCGCTCCCGAAGTGCTCGGCGAGGTCGACGACTACACGATGACGCGGGGGTACGTAGTCGATCGGATTGCAAGCCTGAATCAGGTTTTGATGTCGCCGTGGTTCTCGCCGTCCAAGGTCGCGCGTCACGAAACCTTTCACATGATCGGATGCGGACACGACATGGTTATGGATCAGTGTTACAAGCATATCGCCGAAGCCAAATGGGTCGAGAATCGACTGCGCGACGCGGGCTGTTACGAGAAGTCGGGAGTCGAAGAATTCTTCCCATCTTTCTCGCACGCGGGGGACGGGCCGATCCTTCTGACACGGGCGCAAGCCAATAGCATCCTTGGCCTGGAGAAGGATTTGTCGTTCAAGAGTTTCACGGATTGCGCGCGCTACGCGGGCCTGCCCCTAGATAAAAACGGCAAGATGGAAGTGGCTTGGGCGCAGGACTGGATGGACAAGGCGATCCGCGAGGCGCATCGGGAAGCCACCCAACCGGTCGTGGCAGCGGCCTCGCCCGTCGGTCGGACGTTGGACCGCGTGACTGCAACCTCGACTGAGGCGCCGGCCGCAGCGGCTTTAGCGCCGCAGCCGGCAATGTCGCGCGATAAGCAAGCCGCAGTGCCCGGCCCGACCGCATCAGTCTCACACGCCGATACGGCAGCTGGTACGGCGCCGCTCGCGTTCTCGGCGGCTTATCTGGGCGGAGCGCCTGTGTCCCCGAGCACCGGTTCTTATCGTCCTCGCACCTAGTCGAGCGCTGGCGGACGAGTGCATTAGTTTCAAAAGTTAGCCGCAGGCGAAGCGCGCCGGCGAAACCGCCGCTTCTGTAACGCCCTGTTCGGCGAGGTCGGAAGGAACGCCGCGTCTGAGCGCAAGGCTCGCGGTGAGCCGACCCATCGACGGCGAAGTCTCGATTCCGTAGCCGCCCTGCCCGGCCAGCCAGAAGAATCCCTCCACGCGCGGATCGTAGCCGACGACCGGGCATCCGTCGGCCACGAACGAACGCAGGCCCGCCCATTTGCGGTTGATATGCGCGACCGGAATGCGCGCGGCGCGCTGAATCCGGTCGACCGCGAGCGCGACGTCGAAGTCGTCGGGCTGCGCGTCGCACGGTTCCATCGGCGTTTGATCGGCCGGTGAGCCGAGGAACTTGCCCGCGTCGGGCTTGAAATAGAATTCCTCGCCGACGTCGATCACCGATGGCCATTTCGCGATGTCAGCGCCGGGCGGCGGATCGAAAATGAACGCGGTGCGCCGCTTTGGCACCAGGCCGATGGGAGCCGCACCGGCCATCGCGCCCACCACGTCGCACCATGCGCCCGCCGCGTTGACCACGACCGGCGCGGCGAAGTCGCCCGCCGCGGTCCTCGCGATCCATCCATGGGAATTGGCTTCGCCCGTGCGCTCGAGGCCCCGGAGCTCGGCGTCGGTTACGAGCTTGCCGCCCCGCGCGCGCATCCCGCGGATGAAGCCCCAGTGAATCGCATGCACGTCCATGTCCATCGCTTCGGGGTCGAGCACCGCCCCGGCGAGGTAGTCCTCCCTCAGCAGCGGCACGAGCGCACACGCTTCTTTCGGGTCCAAGCTGCGAACGCCAGCGATGTGACGTGACGATTGATCCAGATTCTGTTCGAGCAGCTCGGACTGATCGGCCCGACCGATGAGGAGCATCCCCCGCTCCGTCAGCAGCGGATGCTCGGCGAATCCCGCCGGCGGGTCGAGAAAAAAGCTTTTTGCGCCCCGGCTAAGAGCGCGAATCACCGAGGGCCCATGGGTCTGGACGAAGAGCGCGGCGGAGCGGCCGGTGGTGTGGTAGCCGGGCTGACTTTCGCGTTCGAGCACCAGCACCCGGCCATGCGCGGCCAGCTCATATCCGGCGGAGGCCCCCGCGATACCGCCGCCTACGACGATGAAATCGTAACTGTCCATTTCTTTGTTGTCGTCCGCTCTTTTATCGCGCCCGCTCGTGGCAGAGATCAAGCCGGTTGCGGAGCCCGGAGGGTTCAGGCTAACGATCCATGCGGCGCGCACATGCGGCGCTCCAAAACCTGAAAGGACGTAGTGCGATGGCGAGGACGGCGCTTGCATTCTCGGTAATGCCCGACAGCCCGCTCGAAAAGATCGTCGAATGGACCCGGGACGCGGAGGAGATGGGCTATGCCGCGGTCTTCATGACCGAAGCCAACAACGATTCGGTGGCCTGTTCGCTGGCGCTCGGGATGCAAACGCAGCGTATCGGTTTGGGCACCGCGATCACCAACATCTACCTGCGCCATCCGGCGCTCCTGGCCAACGAGGCCGCGACCGTGCATCAGTTCACTGGCGGACGCTTCATGCTGGGCCTCGGCACCGGCCACGGCGAGGGCAATTCGCGCCTGGGGATCGAGATGGGGCAGCCAATGGCGAAGATGCGCGAGACCGTCACGACGCTGCGCAAGATGCTCGAAGGCGGCGGCACCGGGCCCAAAATAAGCGGCAAGCTGCCGCTCTACCTGGCGGGCGTGTCGCGCCCGATGGTGCGGATGGCGGGCGAAATAGCCGACGGAGTGATTTTCAATTTCTTTCCGCCCGCCCGCGTACGCGAAGCGATGGGCGAGCTCGCCGACGGCGCGCTCGCGGCCGGGCGCAACCCGGCCGAGGTCGAGGCGGCGCTGTTCGCGACCGCGTTTATTGCGAACGACCTCGAAGCGGCGCGCCGTCCGGCGCGCACGCTGCTCTCGCGCTACGGGGCGCTGCGCTTTTACGGCAACATGATGGCGAAAGCGGGCTTCGAGCGCGAGATTGCGGCGATTCGCGCGGCGCGTGGCGACGCCGCGCTGGCGCTCGCCGCGGTGAGCGATGCGATGATCGACGCGACGTTGCTGGTCGGGTCCGAGGAGCGCGTGCGCGAACGGCTGGCCGAGCTATGCGCGCCGGGGATCGGTACGGCGATCGTGTTCGTCAACCCCGTCAACGAACCGCGCGAAACCGCGGTTCGCCGGCTGATGCGCGCGCTGCGCCCCTAAGGGCGCAGCGCGCGCATCAGCCCACGCAGCGCAGCGCGCGCCGTCCGGGGTTGCGGCGTGAAACGCCGCAACCCCGGACGGTGCGCTGGCGGGAGTGCCGTGTGTTCGCGGGGTGGCCGCCGCAGCTTCGCTGCGGCGGCCACCCCACGAACGCGCTACGACGGCGACGCCGGCTGCCCGCCGGCCTCGCCGCCGCCCGGCTTCAGCATCGCGAAGAAACCGCGAATGCGTTTGTAGTTCACGCCGAAGTCGCCGGTGCCGTCGCGCGAGCGCGACCGCATCTCGATCAGGCTGCTGTTCGCGTCGGGGCCGGGCCGCACCTGGATCACGAAATCGTCGCAGAAGCGGAACAGCTTGGAGATCTCGATGCCCTCGATCGTGTGCGTCGCCGGATCGTCGTACACGATAATCCATCCCGGCATCGTGCTGGCCCCCGCCTTCACCTTGGCGAAGGCGTCCTCGGGTTTTTCGTCGAGCCGCAGCGGATCGAGCTTGGGATACTCTTTGCTTTGAACCGGCTCGAATTTCGCGCGGTCGTACTTCATCGAATCGGCCGACAGCTCCGGCGGACGGACGAACGCCGGCGGGTTCGTGTAGTCGGTAGTGATGTCGTTGATCTCCGGATACGGCATCGACATCCAGCGCCACATCGTGAAACCGACCGGGACGGCGACCAGCAGGCTCAGCACGATACCGGCGACGGCCTTGGGCCGCCCGGGCCGGCGCTCAGGGGCCGACGTGCGCGCCAAGCCGACCAGTCCGAACAAAAGGGCCAGGATCGCCATTGCAAAACTCAGCAGGAACATCGAGAAGCCGGCCATCGGCAAGACCATGCCGAGATGGGCTCCCAGGAGGCCGACTCCCAGCAGCACTGCCGCGAGTATCGCGTCCAACATCGAAAGCCAGGCCGGAATCATCGTTGTTTCTCCTTGACTGGGCGGCGCGCCGCGCCGCGCGTCGTGTCCAGCATTAGTGAACCCGCCCGGCGCGCCAAAGTTCCCGCGGCGCCGCAACCTGCTTTTGACACCCTTGCGACGAACTGCGGCAACTGAGCGATCCGTTACAGCAATTGCGCGGTAAATACAAAACGTTTGCGCATCGGGGCGCGCGAAATTGCCCGTCACGCCCCGCTCGGATAGGCTGGAGGCCGAGGCCGCCGGGCCTCTTCTCTTAGGCATGAAGAGCATTTCGGACCGAATCGGGCTTTTGCGCGACCGACTGGCCTCCCGGATCGTCATAATCGACGGCGCGGCGGGGACGTCCATCCAGAACATGCATCTGAGCGCCGCCGACTTCGGCGGTCCGCAGCTCGAGGGATGCAACGAGAACCTGGTCCGCACGCGCCCCGACAAAATCCGCGAATTGCACGACAGTTTCCTCGACGCCGGCGCCGATCTCATCGAGACCAACACTTTCGGCGGCGCCTCGGTCGTGCTGGCCGAGTACGGCCTCGCCGAACACGCGCGCGAAATAAATCGCCTGGCCGGCACGATCGCGCGCGCGGCTGCCGACGCCGCCAGCACCTCCAAGTGGCCCCGCTTCGTGGCGGGCTCGATGGGGCCGACGACCAAGGCCATCTCGGTCACCGGCGGCATCACTTTCGACCAGCTCGCGGACGCCTACCAGGAGCAGGCCGAGGGCCTCATCGAGGGCGGCGTCAATCTGCTTTTGCTGGAGACCGTGCAGGACACGCTCAACTGCAAGGCGGGCCTGGTCGGAATCGAGCGCGCGATCGCGAAAACCGGCGTCGAGGTCGCGCTCGCGGTCTCGGGCACGATCGAGACGATGGGCACGCTGCTGGCGGGGCAGGATATCGAGGCCTTTTACACCTCGCTCGCCAATCGCGGGCTCATCTGGATGGGGCTGAACTGCGCTACCGGCCCCGACTTCATGACCGACCATCTGCGCACGCTCTCGGAGATCTGCCGCTTCGACGTCGCCTGCGTGCCCAACGCGGGCCTGCCCGACGAGGAAGGCCATTACAACGAGTCGCCCGAATCGCTGGCGCGCAAGCTCGAGCGCTTCGTCGACGCCGGATGGGTCAACCTGATTGGCGGATGCTGCGGCACGACGCCCGAGCACATCCGGATGCTGGCGCGGATGGCCGAGGGCAAGCGGCCGCGCAAACCCTCGAGCCTGCGCCGTTCGGTGGTGTCGGGGATCGAGGCGCTGGTGATCGACGAAAACACGCGCCCGGTGATCGTCGGTGAGCGCACCAACGTGCTGGGGAGCCGCAAGTTCAAGCGCCTGATCGCCGAGGGCAAGCTGGAGGAAGCGGCCGAGGTTGGCCGCCTGCAGGTGCGCCGCGGTGCGCATGTGCTCGACGTCTGTTTGCAGGATCCCGACCGCAACGAGATCGCCGACCTCACCGGCTTTCTCGAAATTGAGGTCAAGAAAGTCAAAGTTCCGCTGATGATCGATTCGACCGACGCGGTCGCGCTCGAAGAGGCGCTTAAGCGCGCGCCGGGCAAGTCGATCATCAACTCAATCAACCTCGAGGACGGCGAGGAACGTTTCCAACGCGTGGTCCCGCTCGCGCGCCGCTACGGCGCGGCGCTGGTGGTCGGCTGTATCGACGAGGACAAGCAGCAGGCGCAGGCGATCACGCGCGCGCGCAAGCTGGCGATTGCCGAGCGCTCGTTCAAAATTTTGACCGAACGCTATGGCGTCGAGCCCGAGGACATCATCTTCGATCCGCTGGTCTTCCCGGTCGGCACGGGCGACCGCAACTATATCGGTTCCGCAGTCGAGACCATCGAGGGCATCGCGCTCATCAAGGCCGCGCTGCCGCGATGCAAGACCGTGCTCGGCATCTCCAACGTCTCCTTCGGCCTGCCCGAGGCGGGGCGCGAGGTGCTGAACTCGGTGATGCTCTATCACTGTGTGCAGGCCGGGCTGGACCTCGCGATCGTCAACTCCGAGAAGCTCGAGCGCTACCACTCGGTGCCCGAGGAGGAGCGCCGCCTGGCCGAGGATCTGATCTGGTGGCGCGGCGACGATCCGATCGCGGCCTTTGCCGGCTATTTCCGCTCGCGCAAGGCCAAGCCCAACGTCGAGCAGCGGCGCTCGTTGCCGCTGGACGAACGCCTGGGGCTTTACATCCTGGAAGGCTCCAAGGAAGGGCTCGTCGAGGACCTCGACGAAGCGCTCGGCGCGCGCTCGGCGCTGGAAATCATCAACGGCCCGTTGATGAAGGGGATGGACGAAGTCGGGCGGCTGTTCAACTCCAACCAGATGATCGTGGCCGAGGTGCTGCAATCGGCCGAGGCGATGAAGGCCGCGGTCGCCCATCTCGAGCCGCACATGGAGAAGGCCGACAGCGCAAGCCGCGGCACGATTGTGCTCGCGACCGTCAAGGGCGACGTCCATGACATCGGCAAAAACCTGGTCGACATCATCCTGAGCAACAACGGCTACCGGGTCGTCAACCTGGGCATCAAGGTGCCGCCCGAGGAATTGATCAAGGCCTGCAACGAGCATCGCCCCGACGCGATCGGGCTCTCCGGGTTGCTGGTGAAATCAGCGCAGATGATGGTGGCGACGGCGCAGGACTTGAAGAGCGCGGGTATCGGATGCCCGATCCTGGTCGGCGGCGCGGCGCTATCGGCGCGTTTTACGCGGATGAAGATCGCGCCCGAGTACGGCGGAATGGTCGCCTACGCCAACGACGCGATGGAAGGTTTGGACCTCGCCAACCAGTTGATGGATGAGGAACGGCGCGCCGCGCTGCGCAAAAATCTGGAGGCCGAGACGCGAAAGCTGCTCGCGAGCGCGGCGAAGCCCGCGGCGCCCGCGCCGATGGCCGGCCGGCGCGCGTCCAGCGTGCGCCAGGACGTCGAGATCCCGCTGCCGCCGGATTTGAAGCCGCACGTCGTGCGCGGCTACGACCTTGCCGAAGTCTTCCGTTATATCAACCCGGTGATGCTCTATACGCGACACCTGGGGCTGCGCAACTACGAGGCGGCGCTCGCCAGCGGCGACGCGCGTGCGAAGGAATTAACCGCGGCGGTTGCTGAGGTCGAAGAGGTGATGCTCGGGCGCGCGGATATCGCAGCGAATGCGATCTACCGCTTCTTTCCCGCGCGTTCCGACGGCGACCGCACCGTGATGATCTACTCCTCCGACGGCAAGACGGTGCTCGAGAGTTTGATCTTCGGCCGTCAGAGCGACGAGCCCGGCCTCAGCCTTGCCGATTACGTCGCCCCGCGTTCATCGGGCAAAACCGACTACCTGTGTATGTTCGTGACCACAATCGGCGCGGGTGTCCGTGCGCTGGCCGACGAATGGAAGGATCGCGGCGAGTACCTGCGCTCACATATCCTGCAAATCCTCGCGCTGGAGGGGGCTGAGGCTTTCGCCGAGCTGTTGCATCAGAAGATTCGCCAGATGTGGGGCTTCGGCGATCCGCCGGGGATCACGATGAAGGAGCTGCATCAGGCGCACTATCACGGCAAGCGATTCTCCTTCGGATACCCGGCCTGTCCGCGCCTGGAGGACCAGGAGAAGCTTTTTCGTTTGCTCGAAGTCGACAAGCACGGGATCGGCCTCCAGCTCACCGAGGGCTTCATGATGGATCCCGAGAGCGCGGTGAGCGCGATGGTCTTTCATCATCCCGAGGCGCGTTACTTCAGCCTTTCGGCCGCCGATATCGAGGCGCTGGAGCGCGAGCTAAGCTCCGCGCCGGCCGACTCGCCGCTCGCGCTCGCGTCGCGCTAGCTCTTAGTTCAAGATCGCCTCGATTTGCGACGCGGCCTAAGGGCGGCGGCGGCGGATTTCGCACGCACGCGGGAACGCGATCGTGAAGGTCGAGCCCTCGCCCTTGCGGCTGGCGGCGGAAATCTGCCCGCCGGCAAGCTCGACGCACTTGCGCGCGAAGGCCAGGCCCAATCCCGCACCCTCAAAGCGCCGGTGATGGCCAGTCTGCTCCTGCGAGAAAGGCTCGAACAGCCGCGGCATGTAGTCGTTGTCGATGCCGATGCCGGTGTCGCGGACTTCGAGTTTCAGCGTGCCGCTGCTGTCGCGATCGAGGCCGAGGACGATCTCGCCGCGGTCGGTGAACTTGATCGCGTTCTGGAGCAGGTTGCTCAGCGCACTTTGCAGGCAGTATTCGTCGAAGCGCACGGTGGCGTCGGATTCCGCGATCTCGAGCCGCAGCTTGAGTCCCTTCTCGGCCGCCAGCACGTTGAAATCGTTGGCCTGGTCCTCGATGAACGGGGCGAGCGCGATCGCCGAGGGGTTGAGCGTCAGCGCCCTGGCTTCCATCCGCGAGTAGTCGAGAATCTGCTGGATGGTCTTCAGCAGGCGGCGCCCGGCGCGCCCCAGCGCTTCGAGATAGGCGTCCTGGGTATGGTCGCCGATATCGGCCAGATGCTCGCCGACGAGATCGGTGTATCCCAGGATGACGTTGAGCGGGGTGCGAATCTCGTGGCTGGTGTTGGCGAGGAAGGCGGATTTAAGGCGCGTCGACTCCAGGGCGGCGTCGCGCGCCCGGGCCAGCTCGAGATCGGCTGCGCGACGCTCGCTGATGTCGCGCAGGATCGATACCACGCGCACGCCGACACCCAGATCGACCATCACCGAGGAGAGCAGCGTGGGCACGGTCCTGCCGTCGGCGGTACGCAGATCGGTCTCGAAATTGCTCAGCGCCCCGCGCTCGCGGAGTTCGCGCGCGAGGCGGCGATAATCCTCCGGATTCGCGAACAGCGCGAGCGCCTGCGGATCCTTGCCCAACACCTGCTCGTGGCTGTGGCCATAGATGCGGCTAAAGGCGCTGTTGACGTCGACGATTCGGCCGTCGTCCGGGGTCGCGATCACGATCGCGTCGTGACTGCTGTCGAAGATGCCGTGAAATCGCCGCTCGCTATCGCGCAGCTCATTCAGCATCCGCTCGCGCGCGGTAACGTCACGCCCATTCGCTACCAGGCAGGATGCTCCTTTGACGTCCAGCGCGGAGCGGCCACTCCACTCCACCACCCGCCACGACCCGTCCTTGTGACGGAGTCGGGCGCGCAGCATCCGCTCCTCCGCGCCCTGCTCGGCGATGCGCCGCAGATCCTGGGTAACCGCTTCGCGCTCTTCAGGATGGCAGAAATCGAGAGTGCTCCTGCCGACCAACTCTTCGACCCTGTAGCCGAGAATCCTTTCCGCTGAAGCGCTGACGAACTGGTACCGGTGCTCCAGGTCCAAGACCACTATGAGATCGTTGGTGTCTTCGATGAGCGAGCGGAAGTAGCGCTCGCTCGCGCGCACCTCCTCCTCGGTTTGGCGCTGCCCGATCGCGAGGCCCAGGATATTGGCGACCGATTGGAGGAAATCCACCTCGTCATGGCTAAACGGGCGCGGCTGCGCGTCGTGGATGGCGAGTACGCCGAAGGGATGTTCGCGGCCGTGGATTACCACCGTCACGCCGCTCTGCAACTCCCAGCGTTTAGCGATCAAACTGCGCAGGCGCTGCTCGCTGCTGAAGTCGGTCACGATCACCGGCGCGTTAACCAGCATCGCGTAGCCGGCATCCGAGCGAGCGCCAACCTCCGCCACGATCGTGCGCACCACGTCCGCTTCCCATCCGGAGCCAGCCTTGCCGACCAGCGTCTCGCGGTCCGGCCGCAGCGCCATCACGGTGGCATACGAAGCCTGCAGTGTTTCGCGCACCAGACGGGTGGCTTCGTCGAACAGTTGCTGCAGAGTGCCGCCGAGCAGCGCGTGCTGGCTCAGCGATGCGATGACCGACTGTTGAAGAGCATAATCGTCGCGCGCATTGCTGGCGTCTTTTATGTCTTGGTCGACCATCGCCGCATCGCTCGCGTGCAATGATCAATGGAAGATCGTTATGGACCCGACTACGTGAGCCGTGTGGTCACCGCACGAGTTTTGCTTTTGGTAACTTAGGTTACTGTCTAAGCGCACCTAAACCAAGGGCCATGTAACCGGTTTCGCTAATATTAACCGTCGTCGCGGCGGCCCGGCGCAGCGAGACTGGCGTCAGCTCACTAGCGGCTTGACGGTCGCGGGAGCCGGATGATAATAATTATCATCTGGCAGGCGGGGGCAAAATCGGCGCGCAGGGAACCATCCGAAGGTTCGGGCGGTTCAGGGTCGAGCGATTGAGCCGTTCCGTAGCCTCGCGATGACGTATCGCGCAAACGTGCGGAGCAATTTACGCCGCCTGCTATGAACCACACACACGTTCAGGGAGAGAATAACGATGAAGAGTCTGAAGGGAACCAAGACGCACGCCAATCTCAAGGATGCTTTTGCCGGCGAAAGCCAGGCCAACCGGCGCTATCTGTATTTCGCCAAGATCGCCGACGTTGAGGGTCAGCCCGAGATTGCAGGGCTGTTCCGCGACACCGCCGAAGGCGAGACCGGACATGCCCACGGCCATCTCGACTATCTCAAGCAGGTTGGCGACCCCGCCACCGACCAGCCGATCGGCGACAGCATGCTCAATCTGAAGTCGGCCGTCCACGGCGAGACCTACGAGTACACCAACATGTATCCCGGGATGGCAAAGATCGCCCGCGAAGAGGGCTTCACCGAGATTGCCGACTGGTTCGAGACCCTGGCCAAGGCCGAGAAGTCGCACGCCGGGCGTTTCCAGAAAGCGACCACGACGCTGTAACAGGACGCTTGTACATGATATGCGCCGCGCGCACGCGCCGGCGCCTTCACGTCGATCAGGATTCCGGCCCGCCGGACGCGCTATCGGGCGCCTGGCGGGCCGGGCTTGTGCCGGCATAGCCGCCGCCGCTGCTCGACCGCAACTTCGATTCGCCATCCGAGAGCCGTTTCAATGAACCGTATCCAGTCGCGACCGACCGACGCTCTTACCTACAATCCCAACGAGCCCAAGTACTGGGAGCGCGCGAAGCTCGATCAGGAACTCGAGCGCGTCTTCGACATCTGCGCGGGCTGCCGGCTGTGCTTCAACCTGTGCCCATCGTTCCCGGAATTGTTCGGCGCGCTCGACCAGACCGACGGCGATGTGCGCAGCCTGAGCGCGGCGCACAAGCAGCGCGTGATCGATTTGTGTTACGGCTGCAAGCTGTGCGAGGTGCGATGCCCGTACACGCCGCACGACGGCCACGAGTTCCAGCTCGACTTCCCGCGCCTGATGCTGCGGGCGCGCGCGGTCGAGGGCCGCGAGCATGGGCTGGGCATGCGCGAAAAGATGCTCGGCAATCCGGACCGCCTCGGCAAGCTCGGCAGTATGGTTCCGAAACTCGCCAACTGGGCCTGCCGGAGCCCTTTTCAGCGCGCGATGATGGAGAAGATGCTCGGCATCTCGCGCGCCAAGCAACTGCCCGAGTTCGCCGGCGAAACGTTCGAGGCGTGGCTCGAACGCACAGGTATCCCAGCCGCGCCCGCCGAGCCTACGGCCAAGGTCGCGATCTTTCATACCTGTTTCGTCAACTACTACAACCCGGCGCCGGGGCGCGCGCTGGTCGCCGTGCTCGCGCGCAATCGATGCGCGATCGCATCGCCCGAGCAGAACTGCTGCGGGATGCCGGCGCTTGACGGCGGCGACGTCGCCTTTGCGCAAAAGCTCGCGCGCGCGAACGTCGCCTCGTTACTCCCGCTGGTGCGCCAGGGATACCGGGTCGCCGCGATCAATCCAACCTGCTCGCTGATGATGCGCAGCGAATACCCCGAGCTGCTCGACACCGCCGAGGGCCGCGAGGTGGCGGCCGCCGTCGCCGACCCGCACGAGTTGCTCTACGCGCTCAGGCGCGGGGGCAAGTTCGATAGCGAGTTTCGCACCACTCCGGGCAAGGTCGCTTATCACGTGCCGTGCCATCTGAAGGCCCAGAACGTCGGGCTGCGCTCGCGCGATCTCATCCGTTCGATCCCGGGCGCGGAGGTCGTGACAGTAGACGCCTGCACGGCGCACGACGGCACCTGGGCGATGAAGAAGGAGTTCTTCGAGCTGTCGATGAAGTGGGGCGCAAAGGCGTTCGCGGGAATCAAGGACGCGGACGCGCAGTTGTTGGCCACCGATTGTCCGCTGGCCGCGATCCAGATCGAGCAGGCCATCGGCGTGCGCCCGCTCAACCCGATCGAAATACTGGCGCGGGCTTACGAGGCCGACGGCTTCGCCGAGCCAGTGCCGCCGCCGGAGCCGCCAGAGCTGCCGGCCGCCGAGGAGTCAGAGCCGTGAAACCCATAACTCCGCTCGAAGTGCTACCGGTGACGACTTACGATCGCGTACGGCCGCTGCTGCGCCCGCTGTGCATCGCCGAGAAGGCGCGCCGCCGCCTCGCCGTGGGCCCACATCTCACGCTGATGTTCGAGAACCGCCAGACCATCTGGTATCAAATCCAGGAAATCCTGCGCACCGAGCGCATCTTCGAGGACGCCGCGATCAACGCCGAGGTCGAGACTTACAACGAACTTCTCCCGCGTCCGGGCGAACTCTCCGCCACCCTGCTCATCGAGTATGCCGAGCCGGTCGAGCGCGACGCCGAACTCGCGCGCCTGGTGGGTTTGGAGCGGCATCTGTGGATGGTCCTCGACGGGCGCCGTATCGGCGCGCGCTTCGATGAGCGCCAGATGTCACCCGACCAGATAAGCGCCGTCCAATTCATCGGTTTTCCGCTCGGCGCCGACGCTGGCCGGTTCGGAGAGCTGGCGGCCGCGGGCAAGGTCGCGATCGAAGTTGACCATCCGCATCTCTCGCTGCGGGTCCCGATCGAAGGCCCGCTCGCAACCGCACTAGCCGACGATTTGCGCCCTGATTAGTCTGCTTTTCTTCCTCACGCCAAGGGCGCCGTAAGGGGAAACCCGCAAGGACGATCGCGCAAGGGCGATCGATCGACCGGCTTTGCTTGATTGGGGCCGCCTCACGCGGAACGGCGCGTTTTTGGCTATTCCTGATTTGCATAATATAGCTGCTTGAGGTATATTCAAGTTGCTTTAACATGTCTAAAACACGCCTACATGGCTGTTGAGACATCAGCGGACATCTTGCCACACAGGGCACTTTTATGCGGAGTATAAATCCTCAAACCACCTGTTTCGGCATAGGGGCTCTCTTTTCGCGTGTGTCTCGCAACTTGGGCGGCTGAACTAGCTTAATGACCGCTATTACCGAGAAGCTTAGCATCTGCACCGTCACCGCCTTCGGCTTGGTTGTCGCCCTTACGCCTGCGGTCAGAACGCTCACCCGGCGTTTGAACATCGTCGCACCGCCCTGTGAAGAGTCGGGCCATCCGGAGCCGACGCCGGTACTCGGCGGCGTTGCGATTGTGGTTGCCGTCATCGCGGCGCTCGGCCTGGTGGGCGAGTTGCCAGTATGGACGGTGGCCGGGATGCTGACGATGCTGGCGGTCGGGGCCCTCGACGACGCGGTGGCGTTGACGCCGTCGCGCAAGTTGCTCGCACAGATAGCGGTGGTCGCGTTTTTCCTGTGGGCCGGACCGCGAGCGCCCGAGGTCACGCGATGGCCGCTGGTCAACCTGGGGCTGGCGGGCTTCTTTATGGTCGCCGTGATCAACGCCTTCAACCTGGTTGACGGGCTCGACGGACTGGCCGCCGGAGTTGGAATTGCCGCGATGGGCGCGGTAGGCGTCGTCGCATGGTGGTCACGCGACGTGGCGCTGGCGTGCGCGGCGTTGGCGGCCGGGGCGGCGTTGAGCGGCTTTCTGCTATTTAACTTTTATCCGGCATCGATCTTCATGGGCGACAGCGGCGCGCTGCCGATGGGTTTCCTGTTGGGCGCGTTAGCGCTTGGAGGGGCCGCGCTGCAACAAAATTCGCATCTTTCGATCGCGGTCTTTCCGGTGCTGGTGATGCTAGTGCCGCTGCTCGACACCGCCATCGTTACGGTGTCACGGCTGGCCACGGGAAATCCGATTTCGCGCCGCGGCCTCGACCATTCGCATCATCGCCTGCTGATGCTGGGGCTGACCGTGCCGCGTGCGGTGGCCGTAAGCTGGGCTCTGGCGGTGACGGGCGCGCTGCTGGCGGCGGGCGAGAGCCTGCTGTCGCATCCCTATGTGCTGAGCGTTCTGCCTTTCGTGATCGCGGGAATCGGCGTGATCGGGCTGTTCATGGTTGACCTGACTTTCGAGGGCCGCGCGCCGGGCGTGGCCTACGGCTATTTGCAGGGCCTCGCCCGCTACATCCTGACCCTCGGTTACAAGCGGCGCCTGGCGGAGGCGGTGCTCGATTTCGCATTGATCCCAGCGGCCTATTTTGGCGCATGCCTGTTGCGCCGCGATTTCAAGCTGAACGACGCGTTGCTCCTGTCAATGATGGGGACCACTCCGATATTTTTCGCCGCCACCTACGCCGCCTTCGCGCTGACCGGCGTCTACCGGGGCATCTGGCGCTACGCCGGTATCGCCGACATCATCCGTTTTGCCAACGGCTCGCTGCTGGCCGGCTTCCTGGTCGCAATAGCCTCGATGTTCATCCGGCTTGAGGTTTCGGGCTCGGTCGCCGTCCTGTACGTGGTGCTGCTGTTCAACCTGCTGGTGTTCACGCGGATGTCGTTTCAGATCCAGCGGCGCACGCTCGCGCTGTTCGCACTGCCGACCGAGCGCGTGCTGGTCGTCGGGGCGGGACGGATGGGCGAGGCCGCCGTGCGCTACATCTTCTCGGGCAGCGACCGCCGGGTACGGCTCGTCGGTTTCGTGGACGACGATGGCTTCAAGGACGGTAAGCTGGTACATGGGCACCAGGTGCTCGGTTCGCTCGACGATCTGCCGCGGATTTACGCCGCTACTGGCTTTCACCGGATCCTCATCGCCGCCGACGCGATCAGCGAGGACCGTCTCACGATGGTCAAGGCTTTCACCGACGCCCATCATATGCCGCTCCAGCGCTTCTCGATCGAAGTCAACGAATTCGTACCGGCCATCGCAAACGGCAGCTCTAACGGCGATGGCAGGGGCGATGGCAAAAGCGATAACAAGCCCGGTAACAAGAGCGATAGTGAGCTTGCGGCCACCGAGGCGCCGCCGGGGTCTGTCGTACGGCCCTCGATCGCCTGAGGAGCCTCAAAGGGCCGGGCGCGCCGCGGCGCAGGCTCTCGAAGGCTTTTTTGCCGCAGGACGCTAGTGTGCATAGCCATCTTCTGGCATTGTGGATGCAGCGGAGCTGCCGGATTTGGCGTCTAGGCGTCTGGCCGGGCGTCAGGACGAGCGTCTAAAAAGGGGCTGCGACAGTGATGAACCGCGCACGCAAGCCAGTGAGGATTGTGCCCAAGGGGTGGGGGCGCGAGGTGTGGATCGTCAATGGCGATCTCTACTGCGGCAAGATCCTCGAGATTAGCAAGGGCAAACGCTGCTCGCTGCATTTTCACAAGCTCAAAACCGAATCGTTCTACTTGCGCGCGGGCCGGCTCAAAGTCCGCGTCAAGGAATCACCCGACTCCGAAGTTATCGAGGAGTTCGAACTCTCCGCCGGCGAGTGCATGGACGTTCCGCTGGGGCTGGTGCACCAGATGGAAGCGCTGGAGGACGCAGAGTTATACGAGTTCTCCACCCAGCACTTCGACAGCGACTCGCATCGTCTCGTCCCCGGCGACTAAGCGGCGCTGACGGGGCACGAAATAAAGTTGATGGCTAAAGTTGCGTTGATAACCGGGGTTACCGGGCAGGACGGCTCGTACCTCGCGGAATTTCTCATCCAAAAGGGCTACGAAGTGCACGGCGTGGTGCGCCGCACCTCGAGCTTCGCCACCGGACGTATCGACCATATGCGCAAGGGCTTCGGCCCAGGTCCTTCGCCGCTGCAACTGCACTACGGCGACTTGGGCGACGGCACCGGGATGCGCGCGATCATCGAGCAGGTGCGCCCCGACGAGGTCTATAACCTCGCCGCGCAATCGCACGTGCGCATCTCCTTCGATCAGCCCGAATATACCGCCGACGTGGTTGGGCTCGGCGCGCTCCGCCTGCTGGAGGCGCTGCGCGATCACAACAAGCGCCATGGCCGCGCGGCGCGTTACTACCAGGCGGGCTCGTCCGAGATGTTCGGACGGGTGGCCGAAGTGCCGCAGCGCGAGACCACGCCGTTCCATCCGCGCAGCCCCTACGCCTGCGCCAAGGTCTACGCCCACTGGCAGACCATCAATTATCGCGAGGCCTACGGACTGTTCGCCGCCAACGGCATCCTGTTCAACCACGAATCGCCGCGGCGCGGTGAGAACTTCGTCACCCGCAAGATCACCCGCAGCGCGACCCGCATCAAGCTCGGCATGCAGGACAAGCTCGCGCTCGGCAACCTCGACGCGCGCCGCGATTGGGGCTTTGCCGGCGACTACGTCGAAGCGATGTGGATGATGCTGCAGCAGGAGAAGCCGGACGATTACGTCATCGCCACCGGCGAAACCCATTCCGTGCAGGATTTTCTCGAACGCGTGTTCGAGCTGCTCGAGCTCGACTGGCACAAGTACATCCAGACCGATCCCCGTCACCTGCGCCCGGCCGAGGTCGATCTGCTGCAGGGCGACGCCTCCAAGGCGCGGCGTCTGTTAGGATGGCAGCCGCGAGTCGATTTCGAGCACCTGATCGAGATGATGGTCGAGGCCGATCTCGAATTGGCCGAGAGCGAACGGCGCAGCCGCGGCCGCTAACGCTCGCGCGAGCGCACGGGAGCAGAGGGCCGTTCACGAACGGCCCCTACGCAGGAAAAGCCGCGCCGATTTCTCGTTGGGTCTTCTGGCCCTTCTGAATTTCTCCGCTCGAAATGCCTGGACGTTTCTAACCACCGATAACGCCGCGATTGCAAATCGATTGGCCTTGCCCTCGAGGGCCATTTCGCGAAAGATGAATCCGAAAGCAGCGGTACTTTACAATATGGCCCAACGGCAACGCAGATTTTCGGCCTTCATGGTGCGCGGCGCACTCGCGCGGCACTCGCTCAACGACGAGAGCGGGGCCTTTCCCGAAAGCTTCGCGCTCACGCGACTGAATGACGCCGTGCAGTGGGCGCGCAAGTACTCCTTTTTCGCCTATCCCTTCGTCACCGCCTGCTGCGGGATGGAATATTTCTCGGTCGCCGGCCCGCGCTACGACCTCGACCGCTTCGGCGCCGCGCTGCCGCGCTTCACTCCGCGCCAGGCCGACCTGCTGTGGGTGGTCGGCACCATCACCCAGCGCCAGGCGCCCATCCTGCGCCGCGTCTGGGAGCAGATGGGAGACCCGAAGTGGGTGATGTCCTTCGGCGCCTGCACCAGTTCGGGAGGTCCCTACGACAACTACGCAGTGCTGCAGGGCATCGACCGCATCATCCCGGTCGATATCTACATCCCCGGATGTCCGCCGCGTCCCGAGGCCGTGCTCGACGGGTTGATCAAATTGCAGTACCGCGTCCAGAACGAACGTCAGCCACATCTGTGGTCCAGTCTCCATGGCAGCGGACGCAAGCTCGACTAGCGCGGCGAAGCCCAACGTTCCGCACGCACCCAAGATCGTGAAAGTCACGGTCGACGGCCGCGCGCTCGAAGCGCCCGAGGGCACGCCCTTATTGCAGGTGATGCTCGACGCCGGGCTCGACATCCCGCACTACTGCTACCATCCCAAGCTCAGCATCGACGGCAGTTGCCGCCTCTGCCAGGTGAAGATCGAGGGGATGCCGAAGCTGCAGATCTCGTGCAACACGCAGGTGCGCGACGGGATGATCGTGCATACGGCGGACCCGGAGGTAGCGCTGGCGCGCCGCGGCGTGCTCGAACTGCTGCTGATCAACCATCCGCTGGACTGCCCAATCTGCGACAAGGCCGGCGAGTGCTGGCTGCAGAACTACGCGATGCGCTTTGGCAGCCGCTACGCGCGCACGCTCGAGCCGCGCCGCAAGCATCAAAAGCGCGTCGACATCGGCGAACGCATGCTGCTCGATCAGGAACGATGCATCCTGTGCCGGCGCTGCGTGCGCTTTTGCCGCGAAATCAGCAAGACCGGTGAGCTCGCGGTTTTCAATTTGGGCGATCATTCTGTGCTCGACATCTACGACCGCCGTCTCGACAATAACTACTCCATCTGCACCGCCGACATCTGCCCGGTCGGCGCGCTCGAAAGCAAGGACTTCCATCATCGTATCCGCGTGTGGTTTCTCCAGGAGACCGCGAGCGTATGCCCCGGGTGCGCCAACGGCTGCAACATCATGGTCTCGGAGTATCGCAACAGCATCTGGCGATTGATTCCGCGCCGCAACGACGCAGTCAACGACACCTGGATGTGCGACCAGGGGCGGCTGGATTACAAATTCGTCGACGCGTCCGATCGCCTGCGCACGCCGATGCTCGCGGAGAACGGCGCGCTCGTCCAGTCGACGTGGCGCGACGCGCTCACGCGCGCGTCCGCGGCGATCACGGAGCTCAAGGCGCGTCACGGCGACGGCGCGATGGGCGCGGTCGTCTCGCCCCATCTCACCGTTGAGGAGAATTTCTGCTTCGGCGAGTTGATGCGCGCGGCCGGTGCGGGCAAGCTCGCGATGGCGGTGCGGCGCGGTCCCGCCGATGATTTCCTAATCAAGGCCGAAAAGGCGCCGAACGCGCGCGGCGTGCGCGAGCTGCGATTGGTGAGCGGCGACGACGACGGGATTGGCGAGCTGATGCGTGCTCTGGAAGCGGGCGAGCTCAAGGGCCTCTACTTTTGCGGTAATGATCCGAACGACCTGCTCGATGTGCTCGACGCGCTTGCGCCCGGGCGCCTCGCGGCTATCCTGGGGCGGCTCGAATTGCTGATCGTGCAAACGTTGAAGCTCGACCCGCGGCTTGGCGCCGCAACCGTGGTGTTTCCCACTACTACCTTCGCCGAGAAGGACGGCTCGTTCATCAATCATGCCGGTCGCGTGCAGCGCATCTACCAGGCGATCGAGACGGGGCCGGGATGGCTCAGAGATGGCGATATCTTCACGCGCCTGCTCAACGCGATCGATGGCGGTGAGCGCCGCTTCGACGCCGAGGCGATGTGGGAGCCGATAGGGCGCACGCATCCGCGCTTCGCCGGGATTTCGCTGGAGACCCTGGGCGCCAGCGGCACGATGCTGGACGGCGCGGGCGAGCGGCGCCCGGGCGACCTCTGAATCGCTTGCCGTCGGGCGATCAATTGACGCACTCTGTGTTTGCGAACCGGCCTTGCCCGCCGGCGAACAACCGCAGGGAGACAAAAAACTATGGCGACCGCAGCGGTTTCTGAACTGGGCGGCCTCAAAGGCTACCTCGCGACTCATCGCACGCTCGAGACCTACCCGGTCGGCGCGCATCGGTGGGCGATGCTGATGCTCACGGTGCTCGCCACGATCGTCTCCTTCTACGAATTCCAGTTCGCGCCGCTGTTGCCGCTGTGGATTCCGACGCTGCACTTCAGCCTGGAAAATTTCACCGTGTTTCTGCTGTTCGCGGTGCTGCTCTCCGGCGGTTCCGCGATGATTGGCGGCCCGCTCGCCGATCGCCACGGCCGCATCATCGTCATCGACGTATGTCTTGCGATCATCATCGTGTTGACCTTCGCCAATCTGCTGATGACCGGGTTCTGGTCCTTCGTGATCATCCGCGGCGCGATGAATCTGACGGCGGGGCTGATGTGGGGCGCGCTCGGCGGTCTCACCCGCGATATGTCGCCGCGCGTGAGCCGCGGTGCGGCTTTCGGCTTGCTCACGGTCGGCGCGGTCGGCTGCATCTTTCTGTGGAACTTCATCAGCGGCGAGACGCTGCCTATCTTCGGCACCTGGCAATCGCAGATTTGGATCATGGGACTGCTGTCGATCGTGATGTACATCCCTGTCCTGCTGTGGCTTAAGGATCTTCATCCGAACTTGCGCCTGACCATCGTCGAGAGCGAGACGACGGCGGCCACCTCTACCGCGGAGCACCTGCGTGAAGTGCCGATGGAAGTTCCGGCGAGCGGCGGTGCGGCCTTCAGGGAGTTGCTGAGCCGCTGGGAGGTGTGGGTCCTGGTGGTCGGCGCCGTGGCCTTTTTGACTCTGCCGATCACGAGCCAGACGTTTTTCCCTGTGATGTTCAACCGGGCGTTTCATTACAGTCCGGCTGAGGCGGCCAAGATGGCGTCGTACTTCTGGCTGCTCAACCTGTTCATGCTAGTGCCGGCCGGATTGCTCTCGGACAAGCTGCGGGTACGCAAGCCCCTCGTGTTGATCGGCGACGTCGCGGCTATTGCGGTGCTGATCTGGTGGATTGGAACGTTCTCCAATCCATTGCCGCCGTTCCAACTCGGCGCGGTGATGTTCCTGCTTGGCGGGCTGGTCGCGTTCGCCTTCATCCCGTGGTGCGCGCAATATTCGGAACTGCTCGAGGACATCTCGCCCGCACTGCAGGCCAGCGGATGGTCGTTCTTCCAGTTGATTTATCGCGGCTGGATAGCTATCTCGGGTCCGCTGGTCGCTTATGTTTCGAGCCACTACGGATGGGCCGCTTGGATGTGGGTCGCCGTGGCGGGGATGGCGACGCTTATTCCCGCGATGCTCGCGATACGCGGTGGTTGGGTCCCGGTCAAGGCCGGTAAGGTCTCGGGCGAGCATGCGGCGCCCAGGGCGCGACCGTCGCCGGCCTAAAACTGATACGGCGAGATTGATACTGTGACCCTGAAACTGCAATCTGAATCCTGCAAAGCTGATACTGCAAGCTGATACTGGAAAACGGGTGAGGACTGTCCTCCGGACAGAATGAAACGAGCCAGATGGCGGTTCGAATAGTAAAGGTCGCGCGGCCGTCGCCCAGCCTGATCGCGCCGTATTCGTTGCGAGCGGTGCTGCTGGGGCTGTGGGTCGCCATGGCCCATCTGCTGCGCAACCTCTTTGGCTTCATACGCGGGCGCCAGGACTTCACCGTTTATTTTCCGGAGCAGCGATTTGTGCAGCCGCCGGCGATGCGCGGGATGCCAGTGCTGGTGCAGATGGAGAATGGCAAGGAGCGATGCGTCGCGTGCGGGCTCTGCGAATGGGCCTGCCCCACCACCTGCATCACGATCTTTCCCGCCGAGACTGCTGACGAGGTCGAGCGCTACCCCGAAATTTTCGACATCGACATGTCGCGCTGCATGTTCTGCGGGCTGTGCGAGGAAGCCTGCCCCGAAGAGGCGATCGTGATGAGCCGCGAGGTCGAGATCGCGAGCTACTCGCGCCGCGGCTCGCTCTGGCGCAAGGCCGATCTGCTGGTGCCACAGGCTCGCCTCAAGACGCGCACCGATTTTCTGCGCGGGCACTACGAATAAGAGCCTGCATAAGAACCGATGAGCGCCGCCGAAGAACCAAAAACACCCGCACCGCCCGAGCTTTCCGCGCTGTTGCAGAAAGTGACCGCGCGGCTCGGCCCGCTGGTCACCGAGCATCAGAGCTTTCGCGGCGACGACTGCATCCACGTCGCGCGCGAGAATATTCTCGAGGTGGCGCGCGCGCTCCGCGACTCGCCCGAGCTAGGCTTTGATCTGCTGCTCGACGTCACCTGCGTCGATTATTTCGGTCAGCCCGACGGCTTTCATAACGCGCCTGAGGTTTGGGATCGTAACCACAATCTGGTGCGCAAGCGCGCCGAGTGGCGCCATCGCGTCAACCTCCCCGCGCGCGGCGACGCGCCGCGGTTCGCCGTCGTCTATCACCTGGTCTCCACCCGCCTGCTCCATCGCTTGCGCGTGAAGTGCCGGGTGCCCGAGGACAATCCGGTGATCGCGAGCCTGAGTGCGCTATGGCCGGGCGCCAACTGGCTTGAGCGGGAAACGTTCGACCTCTACGGCATCCGCTTCGACGGCCATCCGGACCTTCGCCGCATCTATCTCTACGACGAATTCGTAGGCCATCCGCTGCGCAAAGACTACGCCAAACACGACGAACAACCGATTCAAGATTATGTCGGACCGGGAGCCAACGAACCGCGCCGTCCCCACTGACCTGCCACCCGCCGATCCGTCGCGCGATCTGCTGACGCCGCTGATGCGGATGCAGATGGGCCCGTCGCATCCGGCGACCCACGGCACGGTCAAGATGGTGCTCGACCTCGACGGCGAGCGCGTGGTCAAGGCCGACATCCAGGTCGGCTATCTCCATCGCGGCTTCGAGAAAGAGTGCGAGACCGGCTACTACTACCAGAACATCCCGTATACCGACCGGCTGAACTACAGCTCGCCGATGCTCAACAATGTCGGCTACTGTCTCGCGGTCGAGAAGCTGATGGATCTGCGCACGCCACCGCGCTGCGATTTCATCCGGGTGATCGCGGGCGAAATCTCGCGCATGAGCGATCACTTCCTGTGCCTGGGCGCGATGGCGCTCGAGTTGGCGGCGATGACGCCGTTTCTCTACCTGCTCGAGGCGCGCGAGCTGATGTGCGATCTGCTCGATGCGCTCTGCGGCGCGCGCGTCACCACCAACTACATCCGTATCGGCGGCGTCTCGGCCGACCTGCCCGAGGGCTTCGATCGCTTCGCCGGCGAGCGTCTGGATCGTTCGCTGGTCCTGCTCGGCGACGCCGACAAGCTGCTCACGCAAAATCCGGTTTTTCGCGAGCGCGTCGAGGGCACCGGCCATCTGGCGCCCGAGATGCTAATCGGGCACGGCGTGACCGGTCCGCTCCTGCGCGCGGGCGGCGTGGCCTACGACGTGCGCCGCGTGCATCCGTATCTCGTTTACGGAGAGTTGGATTTCGACGTTCCGGTCGGCGAGCACAGCGACAACTTCGATCGCTACCTGGTGCGCCTGGAAGAAATACGTCAGAGCCGCCGCATGATCGCGCAGTGCTTCGAGAAAATTCCCGGCGGACCGGTGAACTCCGACGATCCTCGCGTGCGCTGGCCGCGCAAGGGCAAGGTCTTCGGCCGGATGGAAGAATTGATCGACCAATTCAAGCTGGTCACCGAGGGCGGACTCATCCAACCGGGCGAGGTCTATCACGCGGTCGAAGGCGCTAACGGCGAACTCGGCTTCTATATCGTGAGCGACGGCACCGGGAAGCCGTACAAGTGCCGATGCCGCGCGCCGAGCTTCTCCAATATGTCGGCGCTGGAGAAAATGATCACCGGCGGGATGCTGGCCGACGTGGTGCCGACTTTCGACTTGATCAACATGATCGGCGGCGAGTGCGACCGCTAGCGCGCCGTCGCCGCGACAACAGCTCGAGCATGAAACACGATGGGTTTGTCGGCTGAAACGCAGGAAAAGATCCGCGCCGAGCAGGCGCGCTTCCCCAACCCGCGCGGCGCGCTGCTCGCGGCGATCTACCTCGCTCGCGACGACCTGGGCGCGCTCGGCCCCGAGGCCTTCGCCGAGGTGGCGCCGCTGTTCGGGATGCGTCCCAACGAAGTCGCCGAGGTCGCGTCTTTCTATTCGCTCTTCAACCTGCCCCCCGCGCAGGCGGTCATCCAGGTCTGCACCAACCTGCCGTGCTGCCTGCGTGGTGCGCGCGGCTTGGTGCGCGAGCTCGAGGGCCGGCTTGGAATAAAGTCGGGCACCGCGACGCCCGACGGCCGCTTCGCGATCGTGGAAGTCGAATGTCTCGGGTCGTGCGCGACCGCGCCGGTCGTGCAGGTAAATCGCAATCCTTACCTCGAAAACGTCACGCCGGAATTCGCTGCGAGCCTGCTTGAGTCACCCGACGCGGCGCGCGCGGCGTTTCGCCCTGCGCCGGTTATCTCGCGCGTTCCCGAGGGTGTCGAGGGTTACCTGCTGCCGCGCGGCGACGAAAATTGGCTGACCCTCGAGGAGTACCGCGGGCACGGCGGGTTCGAAGCGGTGCGCAAGGCGGGCGCGATTGCGTCCCAAGGACCTCGCCACGCTGGTGAAGGACTCTAACCTGCGCGGCCGTGGCGGGGCCGGTTTCGTCACCGGGCTCAAGTGGACGTTCATGCCGCCGCGCGACGCGCGGCCGCGCTACCTCGCGGTCAACGCCGACGAGAGCGAGCCCGGCACTTTCAAGGATCGCCAGATCATGGCGCGCAATCCGTTTCTGCCGCTGGAGGGAATCATGATCGCCGCGATGGCGATGGAGTCCACCGCGGCCTTCATCTACATCCGCGGCGAATACGTCGAGGAGTTCGCGGCGATGAGCGCGGCGATCCGCCGGCTGTACGAGGCCAAAATTCTCGGCGACAACGCGCTCGGCTTCAACCGCCGCTTCGACATCACCATCCAGCAGGGCGCCGGCGCGTATATCTGCGGCGAGGAGAGTGGGATGCTGGAATCGATGGAGGGGCGCAAGGGTCAGCCGCGCAAGCGTCCGCCCTTTCCCGCGCAAGTCGGATTGTGGGGCCAGCCGACTACCGTCGACAATATCGAGACGCTCTCGCACGTGCCCGCGATCGTGATGCGGGGCGCGCAATGGTTCCTCGACGAAGGGGTCAAGAATGCCTCCGGCCACACGCTGTTCGGCGTGAGCGGACACGTCAACAATCCCGGAATCTTCGAGCTGAGGCTCGGCGTGAAGCTGCGCGACCTCGTCTATAAGCACGCCGGCGGCGTTATCGGCGGCCGGGCGATCAAGGCGGTGATTCCGGGCGGCGTCTCGATGCCGGTGTTGCGCGGCGATCAGATCGACGTCGCGATGGATCACGAATCGCTGCGCGCGGCCGGCACGCTGATCGGCACGGGCGGCGTGATCGTGATGGACGACCGCACCTGCATGGTGCGCACGGCGCTGGTGGTCGCGCGTTTTTTCGAGCACGAATCGTGCGGCCAGTGCACCCAGTGCCGCGAGGGCACGGGATGGACCTACAAGACGCTCCGCCGGATCGAAAGCGGCGAGGGCGCGCCGCAGGACCTGCAGACCCTGGCCGACACCTTCGATTTCATGGACGGCAAATGCATCTGCGCGCTCGCCGACGGCGCGTCGTGGGCCGCGCGCGCGTTTCTCAAGCAGTTCCGCGCTGACTTCGAGGCCCACATCGCGGAGCATCGATGCCCCTTTCCGGAGAGCTTCGAGGTATGAACGAGCATCGGCCAGCCCGCAACGCGATCGTCGCAATCCTCGGCACGCCCGACCGCACCGAGGGCAGCCTCGACGATCCGCGCGAGCGCGAAGAGGACGGCGTCCTCTTCAACGAGAAATGGATCTACGCGGATCTGCATCGTGATCCGGCGGGCGCCACGATGCGCACAGTCTACTGGATGCGCTACGATTTTCGCGGCACCGCCGTGCGCAACAGCGACGCCGAGCCGTGGCGGCCCGACGCCGCGCTCGTGGAAGTCGCCGCCAAACGGGAGGCCCGTCTCCCGCCGCTCGATCCGTCGCGCAATCCGCCGCTCGCGCCGAGCACCGAGTATCGCCCGGTTTCCGAGTTTACCGGCGAGTCCCCTCTCGGCGGCGAAACCCAGACACAAAAATCCTGACTCGCATTCACTGACGTCCTAGCTGCGCTCAAACGCTGCACGGTAGGGAATTTTTTTACCCGCGCAACGCGCGATCGGTAAGTGCGTTACCATAACGCAATCGCGCGATCGCGGACTAAGGCGCGAATTTCGTCGAAGTAACAGGTGTAACGAATTTGTTCGTAGTCAGAACGCGTGCGACAAATTTTCAAGCATGCTGCGGCGTTACGTCCTTTGATCACCATTATGCGTTGGCACAAGAGGTGCACATTTCAGTGATCGACGGACGAACAAACAAAGATTCTCACTTCGTCTGAAGCAGTGGCATATATGGAGGTCACATGATGCGGAAGCTTATACATACCATGACGCTGGCTATTGCAGGACTTTCAATGGTCCTGGCGACCGGATGCTTCAGTTACCACAAAACTGAAACCGAAACTCCGGCACAGGTCGCGCCGTCGGAGCCGCCGGGCCAGAGCACAACGACCAGTACCACTACGCAGTCTGATGATGGGAGCGTGCGGCAGCGTTCGACCACTACCTACGCGCCGTAAGCTTATGGGATGGAGGCCGGATGGCCGTACTCGATGAGGCCCAAAGCTCTTTTAAGAGTTGGGCCGAAAACGAAACTCGGCCATCCGGCATGGGTGATAGTACATCCGCCGTTGAACCGAACGCATTGGACTAACGCGCTGCAAGAAACTCGAGCCTGGGATAAACCTCAGCGGCTGTCACTTCCTACAGCGCTCGCGGAACCAGGGACACCGGAGTCATCGACATGCGAGGTTTCGGCGAATGAGGTCGAGGAGTGCGACGCAACTCGGCCGGCACTCGTATGTCCCGACCGGGACAAATAGATCTTCTGGCCCGGATATATTCTGTTGATATCAATTATCTGCGGGTTGTCGTCTATGATCTCATTGAGTGCGTACCGCGAACCAAGATATCGAAAGGCTAATTTTTCGAGCGTATCTCCATACTTCACCAAAATGCTGCGCTGCTGATCGACTTCCTGCTCGACGGAAAAATCTGACACGTGGACCGGTGGCTGGACCCTCCGCTGCTCGTAAGGTTCTTCCTTCGGGCTCTTTTCCTGCTGACTATCTTCCTGCTTCATGGCCCGCTGAGCAGGCAGTGCGGCGGGCAAGACGAGGTTCGCAATATCTTGCTCTCGTATTCCACTATTTTGCTGTGGTGCCTTCTCGGCGGTAGAAGTCAGTACCGTCGACGAGATCCGTGGAGTTCCTGGCGATCCGTTTTCTGAACTCGTATCCGCGGCTGCCCATTTGACTGGTGGGGCTGCCAGCGCAGGGACACTTACGACTATTTGTTTCGCCACGGTTTTAACTGTGGCCTTGGCTGTGGCCTTGAAGGCTGCCTTGGATTCTCGCGCAACGTTGATCGATGCGCCGCCGATAATCCGCGCCGTTGGCGCAGGAACTGCTGCCGATGCGTCGGCGTTGGTCCGCGGCGCCTGCGTAGGCACGGCTCTATAGCCATACCCGCCAAGGAGCAACAGCGCCAATGCGGCGACACCAACATATATAGGCTGCGCTCCCTTGGACGGGATAGTCAGTGTCCATGCGCCGCCTAATAGCGATCCGCCATGCTCGGCCACTGCCGCCCTGGCGGACTTGAGATCGACTAGCGGCGCTCCGGCAGAATACGCCAGCAGCATAGCGTTATGGCATAGAACGTTAATCTGTCGAGGAATGCCAGCGCTGTGGCGAAGCAGATAGTCGAGAGCCTCCGAATCGAAAATATCCCTCGACCGTCCGTCCCTCGCGCGCAACCGATATCCGACGTATTCATGAGCCTCGACAAAACTCAGCCGGTTGAGCACCGAGCGCGCGGCCACCCGCTGATTAAATTGACGCAGCGATGGGCTCTTCAGGCGCAGAGCGAGTTCCGGTTGCCCAACCAGGACGAGTTGCAGATACTTTCCGATCCGCTGGCCATAGTTCGACAATAGGCGGAGCTCCTCGAGAACGTCTTCGCTCAGGCCCTGCGCCTCGTCCACGATTATTGCCAGCCGCTCGTTAGGCATGCGGGCGCCGAGGAAGCTGACTAATGCCTCGATGCGATCCAGCTTGTTCGATTCCATACATGCAATGCCGAACTGCCCGAGGACGACCCGCAGGATGTCTTCAAACGAGAGCTTCGGATTTATCACATATGCGGCGCGCAGCTGGGCAAAATTGCGCGCAAGTATGGAAGATACCAGCGTGGTCTTGCCGGTTCCGGTCTCACCGGTGAGCGTCGTAAAGCCGCTTGGTTCGTGCAGCAGACCCCACTCCAAGGCTGCCAGACTTTCGCGATGAGCTTGGCTCAGGTAGAGAGCTTCGGGACCCGCTAAGGCTTCGAATGGCGGACCCGTCAGGCGGAAGTGTCGGTAGTACATGGGCCTCCAGTATGTCGTCGACGCCGACTGATGCCTTCAGCAACCGCCGTGCCAGTAGACAGTGGCGAGCGTTATTTGTGGGGCTTAGAGCTGAAATATGTCGAGGAAACTCCGCCCATCGCCCAAATTTGCTGACGAACGTTTCCTTGTAACCGCGACAGTGCGCGGGGTCTTTATGCCGGTAAGTTTGTAGCTGTTGCTTTTCGAGCCCTAAACCTTCCGACCCTGAGGACGCCATTTTGTAAAACCTACCTGTTGAAGATATTCCAAATAGAGCTAGATATGTCATGTGCGCATCCGGCATAGCTATTGCCCGCACTCGGTCCATTCGACAGATCGCGAACATCTGGCGCAGCTATGGAATGACTCGATCGCCAACCGTCGCCAGTTCGAACTCAAATTTCGAATTCGCAGAAGCGACGGCCTCTACCGATGGCATCTGGGACGCGGCATCCTGCAACGTGACGATACCGAAGCGGTCACCGGCTGGATTCTCACCGCCATCCGACATAGCGGTCGAGAACCAGGCGCTGCTTCAGGCGGAAGGGGCAAACCGGATCAAGGACGAATTCCTGGCCACGGTGTCGCACGAGCTGCGCAATCCGCTAAACGCCATTGTCGGCTGGGTCAACCTGCTGCAGAGCGGCAGCCTTGACGCTGCGGGCTCGAAGTGCGCGCTCGAGACCATCGAGCGCAACGTTCATCTGCAAGTCTCGCTGATCGACGAAATCCTGGATCTGTCACGAATCGCGAAGGGCAAGGTTCACCTCACGCTTCGTCAGATCAATCTGACACCGCTCATCGAAAGCGCCCTGGATGTGATACGGCCGCGGGCCGAAGCCAAGAACCTGCATGGCAATGCAACGGACCGCCACTTCGCGTCAATGGAGATTCCAAACGCCTACAACAAGTGATCTCCAATCTCATGTCCAACGCTGTGAAATTCACTCCGGCGGGCGGCCGCGTCCGTGTCAGCCTCGAGCCGGGCGTGCGCGAGGTTACCTTGACCGTGAGCGACACCGGCAAGGGAATCGCCACCGAGTTCCTGCCCTTCGTGTTTGATATGTTCAGGCAAGCCGACAGCAGCACTACCAGAGGGCACAACGGATTGGGTCTCGGACTTGCCATAGCGCGCAAGCTGGTCGAACTTCACGGCGGGCGCATCAGAGCCGAGCGCGAAGGGTGGACAAGGGTGCCACCTTCTCGGTGACGCTGCCGCTGCAGACCGTGCAAGCCCGGCCCGAGCAGCAGGGTGGTTCCGAAATCTCGAATGCACAGGCGGGCACGCTTGAAGGGAGTAAGATCCTCGTCGTTGAAGATCATAGCGATTCGCGCGAGGCGCTCGCGGAACTTCTGCGAAGGCTTTGTGCGGTTACTGTTACTGCGGAGTCTGCGCAGGACTTCCTGACAGCAATCGGGCTCAGGTTCCGGACGTATTGATAAGTGACATCGCAATGCCCGGACGGGATGGATTTGCCCTGATGCAATCGCTGAACGAGCATCCAGCGAAGAAAGCCGGGAGAATTGTCTCGATCGCACTAACCGGGTCTGAGCGATCCTCAACATGCGCGGCGCGCGCTCCAGGAAGGTTTTGAAGTATGCATGGTCAAGCCCCTGGATCTCGGGCGTCTGATTGAATACGTAGCGTCGGCTGTCAGGCGGATCGCTGAGCAATCGAAGTAAAAACCGGATTGCGGCCAGTAATGAAAATTTTACAAACTTTTCACAGCCGCAATTTTTCGGAGCGCACTTTCATGATTGTTTTGGGATGCCTACTAAGGCTAATGGACGCCTACCAAAGCTGAACGAATGGCACCATTGATGCTTGTATTTTGGTATCGTCGCGATCAGGCGAACTGTTCGGTCGGGGCGGGTCAAGAACACGCGGACCGTTCGCATCTGTATCTCGAAAATTGTAACTTTCGCCTCTAACGGGGCGGGGTCGGAGAAACATCCAAGTGTCTCCAACCCTACGAACCTATCTGGAAGAAGCGAGCACACATCAACGCCCGCAACGGCGTCAGCTCAGCAGCGAATGCGAACACTATGAAAGCCGGCATCAAAGTACTCATCGTCGAGGACAACGCCGACGCGCGGGAAGCATGGTCCACCTTGATCTCGTCGTGGGGATACCGGGTGGACAACGCGGAAGATGGCGAGCGGGCTTTGCAGTTAATTGAAAGCTCCGACCCGCAAATCCTTCTGCTCGACCTGAGGCTGCCGAAAAAGGACGGCCTGGCGGTGCTTCGCGAAATCCGTGCGAACGGCTGGCAGCTTCCTATTATCGTGATCTCCGGCGAGGGCGATATCGAAGACGCGGTTCAATCGATAAAGCTCGGAGCCTACGATTATCTGCGCAAGCCCGTTGATCCGCATCATATGGAAGTGCTGCTCAACAACTTGCGCACGCATCTGACCGTCAGCAAGGAGAACCAGCTTCTGCGCCGCCGCCTCATGGACGCCGGCGAACTGGGACAATTGATCGGGCAATCGCTCGCGATGCGCCGCGTAATGGCCTCGATCGATCAAGTGGCGCCGAGCAGTGCGTCGATCGTCATCGTGGGTGAAAGCGGCACCGGAAAGGAACTCGCGGCGCGCACTATTCATGACCTGTCTCCGCGGTCCAGCGGTCCTTACATCGCAATCAATTGCGCGGCATTGCCCGAGACCCTGATGGAAAGCGAGTTGTTCGGTCACGAGCGCGGGGCCTTCACTGGCGCCGATCGCCGCCGCGAGGGCTGTTTCGAACTCGCAACCGGCGGAACTCTGCTCCTCGACGAGATCGGCGAGATGAAGCCGGAATTGCAAGCGAAGCTCTTGCGGGTGCTCGAGGAACGGAAGGTTCGCCGCCTCGGCGGCAGTGTCGAAATTCCTGTCGACGTGCGCGTGCTCGCCGCGACCAATCGCAATCTGGAGGGGCAGCTTCGCGACGGAAAGTTCCGGGAGGACCTTTATTACAGACTCAATGTGTTCACGATCCAACTTCCGACACTACGCGAGCGGGCCGAGGATGTCCCGATCCTGATCGAACATTTCCTTCAGCAACTTGCCCCGGCCGCTGGCAAGTCGGTGGTGGGCATGGAAGCTGACTGTCTCGAGTTGCTCAAAGCTCAGCGATGGCCCGGCAACGTGCGGCAGTTGCGCAATGTGATCGAGCGGGCGCTCATCGTTACGCGCGGGCCGATGATCTCGACGGCAGACCTGCCGGAGGAGATCACGTTCGATATGCCAGAGAGCGCCAAACCTCCCCTCGCTGCGGGCCTCAAGCCTGAAAATGGCCACGGCCATCCCGCTCTGGATGTGCACGTGGGGATGTCGCTCAGCGCGGTTAAACGCGAGCTCCTTCTGCAGACGCTTAAATTTACTGGCGGCAATAAGGCAAAAGCCGCGGAAATTCTGGGCGTGTCGTTGAAGACCCTCTACAACCACCTCAAAGAAGAGTAGTCCGGGCTCCGGACAAATCCCCTAAGCCGCTTGGCTAAGGTCCGCTTCCAGGACGTGGACCGAAAAGACGCGGACCGAAAATCGGGGCTTTCGATGCGCCGAAACCCTGGTTCGGCGCGTGTCTACAGGTCCCATCGCAGTCCAGCTATTTCAAACCTGTTTTTGCAAAAGTAATTTGTGCCAAACCATGAGCGCAATACGCGCGGTCATGCCTCACAAATTCAAGCGATAGCCAACCAGGACAGGATTAGAATCCGTCGGCACGGGATTTTCATATAGTCAGGTTGAGTCTAGAGGCCGTCATGATTTCGTTTATCGGCGAGAAAACGACAAGGCTGATCGCCTTGGCGGCCGATTTTTTTATGAAACTGCGCGTTAAACAACCCCTATTACGGTTAGTGACAATGGCGACAAACAGTAAATCCCGAAAATACAGCAAGAAGGCTTCCTCCAAAGTTGGGCGCGCGATGCATGAAATGAAGCGCGGCAAACTCAAGTCCGGGAAGTCAGGCAAAAAGGTGAAGAGCCGCAAACAGGCAATCGCTATTGGCCTGTCCGAAGCCCGCAAGTCGGGAGCAAAAGTTCCCTCGCGCTAAAGAACGCGGGGAAATCGTCCGGTTTTTTCGGAGAATAAGAAAAATGCAAAACTGGAAATCGTGGGCGATCATCTCTGTTGGCGCGTTGGCCGTCGGTGTTTGCACGGCATGCGCTCCGACCACCACCAGGGAAACCACCACCACAACCGAGTATGGCGCAGCGCCGCCCCCGGGGCCGGTTGTGACGCCTCCGCCTTCGTCGTCATCGGAGACTACTACCACGACGACTACCTCGAGCCCGGATGGCGTAGTACAGAAGCGGTCAACCACGACTTATTCACCTCCATGACCGAACCTGATTAGTCAGTAAGCCGGCAGTAAGCCGGATAGGTAGTCGTCATCGATTGAGCTGAGCGTGTTGATCGAACCGCGGTCATCAGGGTCCTCCTTTGGAGGGCCGATGATCGCGGGCTCGCCCAGACTCGCACGCCCCGACAGGTCAAATATGAGCGATCTTTATAGGCATCCCGAAGAATACGACCTGGAGCACCTGGGCGACAGCGAGGACGTAGAGTTCTATGTGACGCTGGTGCGGAGGCTCCAACCCAGAAAGGTCCTTGAGCTGGGCTGCGGCACGGGCAGAATCACTTTGCCTCTGGCAGAGCAGGGAGCGCAGTTGGCCTTTGACGTAACCGGCCTGGACAGTCAGGCCGAAATGCTCGAGACGGCTAAAAAACGTCTGCTTGAGGCCCCGCCTAAAGTACGTGAAAGGCTCCGGCTGATACAGGGCGACATGCGAACCTGGCAATCGGAGTCGGCATTTGACCTCATCGTGATTCCCTGCTCGTCGATCAGTCACCTGCTCACTCTTCAAGACCAGCTCACCGTGTGGAACCAATGTCGGCGCAATCTCAGACCGGGCGGCCGATTTGTGGTCGAAATAACCATGCCCAACATGGCCACATTCGCGGACTCGTTCAACGTTCCGCCGCGCGCCCTGGTGGAGATCGACGTGGATAAGTCGGATGAATCCGACGGGGTCAGGTTCATCCGGCGGAAGACCTCTCGCTATCTAAGCCATGAACAGTGCGCGCAAACGCGCTTTTTGTACGAGAAGTACCAGAACGGACGCGCCATCGACGGTTATATCGATGACTTTGCGGGCCACGTCTTTTTTCCGCGAGAACTGCAGTTGCTCTTCATTCACACGGGATTCGAGGTCGAACAAACGTTGGGCGACTACCGAGGCCGACCGCTCAAACCGAATTCACCTCTGATCATCATGATTGGCAAGCTGGCCGGCGATGACGTCGCGGACAACCGCTCGCGCCGCGATTGAAGAAACAAAGAGGCTCTGCCGATGCCTGTCCGAGACGTGAAAGAGAACGATCGAGCCGCGCCCGAGCATCCCCCGCGGTCACGCGGGGCGCGGTTAGCACCGTGGTTGGGGGTGGGGGTCGTTGGGTTTGTGGCAATCCTGATGGCAGTATCGTATTTGCTGGATCCGACGATACGCTCGTGGGCCGAACGGAACCTGAACGCGAGGCTGAAAGGTTATGAAACCCACGTCGCCGGAGCGCACTTGAACATACTCGACGCCGCGCTCACCTTGCGCGACGTCACGCTGATCCAGAAAGCGCATCCACAATCTCCCGTCGCACACTTTCCAATCCTCACCCTGGAGATACAATGGCGCGACCTGTTCACCGGGCACGTCGTGGCAGACTTGTCTCTCTTTCATCCGCGGCTGCATATCGATCTTATACAATTGCGTACTGAGTACACCGACAAAGTGCCCTTGAGCAAAAAGGGATGGCAGGACGCCGTAGAAAGCATCTACCCCTTCAAGATCAACCATTTCACGATTGACGACGGTGACGCCATTTACGTGGATACGGATCCGAACCGGCCGCTTAGGCTCGAGCATCTGTACGTCACTGCGGATAACATCCGAAATACACGATCGGCCGCCACACCGTATCCGTCGCCCATACAAGCCGAAGCAACTGTTTTCGATGTGGGACAGGCAAGCATCAAGGGACGCGCGAACTTCCTGACCAAGCCAGTCGCCAGCATCGCTGCGCGCTATCATCTGGAAAGTGTGCCGCTCAAACAATTCAAGCCCGAGCTCAGCCGGATAAATTTCACTGTGGAGGGCGGCACGCTAGCTAGTGACGGGTACGTCGAGTACGGACCGAAAGTCGAGAGAGTGGAAGTCTATCAGGCCAAAACCGCCGGCGCGCGATTCGCGTATATCCATGCAGCACCCACGGCCGCCGCGGAAGCTCACCGTGTGGCCGCGGTGAAGGCGGGAACCCAGAAAATCAACAACGAACCGGAGACGCTGATCAAAATCGACAAGCTCGAAGTTGTTGACAGCCAGGCGATTTACATCAATGACACCCAGAATCCTCACTACAAGCTATCGATCTCGAATCTGTACCTTGAGCTGACGAATTTATCCAACCACTTCAGCCAAGGCCCTGCACACTTGGTCTTGCGCGGCCGATTCATGGACAGTGGAGTAACCACTATCCGGGGAGATTTCCGCCCCGAGAAAGCAGGTTCTGACTTCGATCTCGATCTCGCGATCCGCGACGCCAGCCTGCCGGCGTTGAATAACCTGTTGCGCGCCTACGGCAGATTTGACGTTCAGTCAGGGCAACTGTCCGTCTTCTCGCAAGTGAAGGTCCGACGCGGCGAAATGAAGGGCTACGTGAAACCCTTATTTACTAATGTGAAAGTCTATGATCCGGCGAAGGACAAAAACAAATCGGTCGTACATCAGGCTTATGAGATGGCCGTTGGCGCGGCCGCCAAGGTGGTCACGAATTCATCCACCCAAAAGGTCGCGACCAAGGTCGACCTGTCCGGAAAGCTCGACAACCCGAATGTGAGTACCTGGCAGGCGTTGGTGCAGTTCGTGCAGAACGGATTCGTCAATGCCATCCTGCCAGGATTCGATCGGCAGACAAAAGAAACTGCGCCGGGCTGAGAACTCCCGGCATTCCACGCTTATGCGACTTCCCGCACCACCTTATTTCGGCGACGGGCGCTTTGCGCTGCTAAAGATCGCCGCTAGACAGTGACGCCCGGTGGCGCATCGTTTACAGGGGGTCTTCTGCAGGGAGCGCGAGCGAGTGTTCCGCGCACACCTGAAGCAACGCGCTTCCCTCCGAGTCATTCGCAAATGCAGTTAGCGGATATGCGCAGCACAGCGAGAAGCAGTATGTCCTTGCGAGATCATTCCATAGTTGCTCGAGCTGGATTGCAGCCGCGGAGTTGTTTTCGGCACAAAGCAGGGCCACCATCTCGCCGAAGACAGAGACAAAGTGACTCTGGCGCGTGGCTCTGGCTATTACGTCTCCGACCACCTTGTTAAATTCGATTCTGTCCGGCGACCCATCAACCATAAACCTGGCCAGGGTGTCGACCGCGTCAAGCGCCACATATCGTCCTTGGGCGCGGACAGACTCGAGATCCATTCCGAGCAGATGAAGCCGGGCTTCCAAGTCCGCGAGATGCCGCCCGGTCGCCACCAAGACACACGAGCCGCCGATTTTTAGCGCCTTGGCTGCTCGGCGAGAGATCTTCTCGATGATGAAGCTGTCGTTCTCGTAAAACTGGACGAAGTGCACCGGTTCTTCTGGCCTGCTGCCGCATCGTGGGAATCTGATGCGTGTCCTGAGAAATCATCTGATATACAAAGTAAGGACCGCTCTCGATTAGTAGCGCGGACTGATTGAGAACTTTCTCATAGCCTAAAGTACGCAAGTTCTTAATGATTTTCAAACGATTCGGAGGCGGAAAAAAACTTCGCCTCTTCGAGGCTCGTTTTTTCGCGCGACTACAAGGTTTGCCGCGTTTCACTAGGCATCAGCAATTTTCTCGGACGATTCTCAACAGGGCATCAATATCCAAAGGCTTCCTGAAGGCTCTAACCACTCCAAGATCTGAGACGGCGGAACTATCAAGGGCGCTCACCACGACGACGGGAATTTTGGCCAGCTCCGCAACTTGTAAAAGTGCGTTACGAAATTGTCTGCCGTTCATCACCGGCATAAGAAGGTCAAGAATGATCAGACACGGCAAGTCCGACGTGTGCAGATAGTCCATGGCTTCAACGCCGTTGCTGGCTCCAACAGCATTGAAGCCCTCGAGCTCAAGAATCTGCATCAGGACCTGCCGCGATTCATCTTCGTCTTCGACCACCAAAATCGTATGAGTGTCCATGACATCAGTGCCCGTGACTTGACGCTGTTCTTTTTCAAGCATGCTGCTCCTTTGATAGAGGCAGCTGTATGGTGAAGATCGCGCCACGGCCTGCCTGCCCCTCGGCAATAATCAGGCCGCCATGGGCTTCCACGACACGTTTGGCAATCCAGAGACCGAGTCCCAGACCCTCGGTGTTCGATTGGGATACGGCGCGTTCGAAACGCTCGAAAATGCGCTCGGCATCATCCGGCGCGATCCCGATTCCTTGATCCTGCACCGCCACGCACGCCTTCTTGTCGTCGACCGAGACTGCCACGGTAATCGGTTTGCGCAGGCCGTACTTAATCGCGTTCGAAATAAGGTTTGACACGGCCTGGTCAATCCGAAACCTATCCCAAGTGCCCGCTGCCGCGCCGTTCACCCGAACCATGAGAGGAATATCAGGATGCAGCTCGGAGTATCTGCGGACGATTTCTTTTATCAACTCGCTCAAGTCGAATTTCTCGAGTTCCAACTCGAGCTTGCCTGCACGAATTCGGGTGACATCGAGCAAATGATCAACCAGTGAATTTATCCGGTTCAATTGAACCCGGAGCTTGTCCAGTATTCCTCGTATATCGTTCCCTGACTTCTGAGGCATCCGGTACAAAAGCTGCAGCGTCAAATGAAAGACGTTCAGCGGATTACGCAGTTCATGAGCAGCTATGCCGACAAAGTCATCCCGCGCCTTGAGCGCTCCGACCAGCCCACGTTCAACCTGTCGCCGCGCCACCAACTCACTTTTCAAAATATCCAGCTGTTCGTTAAGCTCCCGTATACGGTTAACCGGCTGGTCATCAGAATCACAACGGATGATTATCAGGGCGGCGCGGGCTTCATCAGCCGGTCGCGCACACCAAGCGATTATTTGACAGGCTTTAGGCCCCTTAGGAGTTCGCCATACAATCTCGCCCCCGATTGCGGAACGGCTTTCCGTCCCAAGGCGAAGCAGCGCGGTCACCTCGGTCTCGGAATTTTCCACAAGAGAGGCCAGGCGAAGATTCTGGTCGATAATCGCCAGTCCTACCATCCTGAGGCCAGCGGGGTTGGCATCGGACACGATGCCGTCGGAAGTCACCAGGAAAGTGGATTCGCGCAGACATCCCACTGCATCGATATACGGAACTGCGTCTGTCACATTGACGGCCGATCCCTGGTTAGCTCAGAGGCTTGGCAAAATTAGGGTCGCAAGCGCGGCCGTCCTGCATTTTTGAGTTGCGTGACGGACTGATATTGCGAGAATATGTGCGTTGCCTTCGAGCAGTATCTAATCTTTTATTTTGACGGGGCTTCGAATCACTAGTTTGAAAACGCTACAGCACATGAGTGATTACGTACCATAACACAAGAACCGAAATAGGTACGCCGAGAAGCCATGCCACCAAGTATCGCATTTATTCACTCCGAATTGAGTGGTGCAGCGCGGCTTGAGCAACGGTAACGCACCGTCGCTGAAGGCCGCAACCGCATCCCAAGTAACTATTGGTAACGCTCGTTAAGCCATTTACGAATGTCTTCCTTCCGGTCGCCGGTCCGCTCCTGGATCTTGCCGGAGAGCTTGTCAATATCGCCTTCGGCTTCCAGGAAATCGTCGTCGGTCATCCTTGCCCACTTCTTCTTGATTTCGCCCTTGAGCTGATTCCATTTGCCCTTAACTTGATCCTGATTCATTGCGTCTACCCCTTTCATCTGCCCGCGGCAGAGATCGTTGTTGTTGGCGACCGGAACTAAGGAGCAGCAACAACTGTGCCGCCAAAAAACCCTGTTATGAATTGCACGATGCACGGTCGAGGTAACGATTGGTGGAAGGTTTTTCCAGGCGCTTGAAAGAAACGCACGTATGCCGGCTCAGGGTTTGAGCCCGGACCGCTAACGGAGCGGCTAGAGAGCGCCCGAAGCGCTCTGGAGGCTGGAGCGCCGGCTATGCGTAATTGCCGAGCCGCTCAGACGTCGGGTTCGCTCAACGCCTTGCGCACTGCGGGCGCAAGCTCGTCCATCGTAAAAGGCTTCGTGACCACGATTTCGTCGGCAAGCTTCCCGTTGAGCCACGTGTGATCGACGTAGCCGGTAATGAATACCGCCCTGATTTCCGGGCGTTTGGCGCGCACCCGTTCGAGGAGCTCGATTCCCGACATCCCGGGCATTGAAAAATCGACGATCATCACCTCTATCGCAGGATTGGCGTCGAGCGCGGCGAGCGCGGCAACGCCGCTGGAGGCCTCGATCACGCTGTATCCGCCATCGCGCAACAACAACGCGGTAACTTCCCGCACATCGTCGTTATCGTCAACCAGCAAAAGATTGGGCGCACTCAATCGATCTCCTGAAAAGGAGGTCATCGCGATTCGCGATGACTGGAATTGGTCCAGGCGCTCATGCTGACAGTCAAACGAGCGTAAGTAAACGGAAAAAAACGGGTCCGTTTTTTCATTGGAAGGTCTACCTGATGCCGCTGGCGAGGCGTTCTTCGGTGAGAGCGAACCCTCCAATAAATTGTGTGACGGCCTTATTGCCTTCTAATATGTGATTCTGCGTCATCGACGACGAGGCCCGATTCTTGCTCAACATTATTGGCAATGAGACGTCCCGATATTATGCAATAACTATTTGGATCTGGTGCCGCCGAGATAAAGTGCCGCGCTGAACCGGACGATCTCGATTCCGGCTGAGGAAGAATCGAGGATCGCGGGCGGCGACGGAGCCGCAGCCGTACCACCGAATCGCTCCTCGCCCGTAAAGAGCACCAGCTCGAAGCCCGAAGCGTCGCGTGGCATTCGTACTGTTCGGGTCTCCGGACTCAAGTTGCAAAATAGCAGCGCGTTTCCACTCGACGAATCACCGCGCCGGATGAGCATCCATCGTTCGTCCTCGTTGAAATCAACCTCTGTCAGGTCTTTACGGCAGTTCGACAGACAGCGATTCTGTTTGCGCAGCAAGATGAGCGCGCGGTTGACAGCGAGGAACTCCCGATGCGGCGATCGTGCGGTCTCCGCCCAGTCGATTTGCGAGCCGGCAAAGGTTTCGGGCGCCTGCGGATCCGGGAAGGGCCGGTCTCTGAAGAAGGACTCGTATTCACGCCGGCGTCCTTCAGATACAGCCTTGGCCAGCGCGGGGTCGTCGAAGCTGGTGAAATAGTTAAACGGCGCCGACGCTCCGAACTCTTCGCCCATAAAGAGCATCGGGAGATTCGGCGCGCACATCAGGATCACGGCCGCGAGCCTCTGCTGCTCCGACGTAAGTAGCGCAGAGAGCCGCTTCCCCGCATCCGCGTTGGCAATCTGGTCGTGGTTCTGATTGAACACGACGAATTGCTGGCCGGGATTCGATTTGGATGAAGCGCCGTGGCGGCGCTGGCGATAGATCGAGCGGCGGCCGTCATAGACAAATCCGTCAGTTAAAGCCTTGGACAGATCTCCGATCCGTCCAAAGTCGGCAAAATAGCCATTCCTGGAACCGGTCAGCAGGGCATGCAGTGAATGGTGAAAGTCGTCGTTCCATTGAGCGTCGATCCCATGACCGCCGATCCTGGGTGAATTGATCACGCGTGGATCATTCAAATCGCTCTCGGCGATAAGCCACGCCTCGCGTCCGAGCAAGCGTGCCTGCTGATGAAACGCTTCCGCCATCTCGCGGAGCACGTGAACCGCGCCGAAGTCGAAGATCTGGTGAATGGCATCGAGCCGCAGGGCGTCGACGTGGTACTCAGTCAGCCAGTACAGAGCATTGTCGATGAACAATCGCCTGACGTCATCGCTCTGCGGACCGTCGAAATTGATGGCCGCGCCCCACGGCGTTCTATAGCGGTCAGTAAAGTATGGGCCGTACTCGCCAAGATAATTTCCTTCCGGGCCCAGATGGTTGTAAACGACGTCGAGCACGACCGCGAGGCCCTCGCGATGGCAAGCGTCGACCAGGCGCTTGAGTCCGAGTGGTCCGCCATACGCGGCATGCGGCGCGTAAAGATAGGCGCCGTCGTAACCCCAGTTGCGAGCGCCTGGAAACGCCGCGACCGGCATAAGCTCGATCGCCGTGACGCCCAACTCGCGCAAGTATGGAAGCCGGCCGATCGCGCCATCGAACGTCCGCTCGGGCGTGAAGGTTCCGGTATGAAGCTCGTAGAGGATGAAATCTCCCAGAGGACGCCCTCTCCAATCGCGATCGGTCCAGACGAAAGCGTTGGGGTCGACGATTTGAGAAGCGTCATGAACGCCGTGCGGCTGAAACCGTGAAACCGGATCGGGACGCCGGCGGCCGGGCGCAAATTCATAGTAGTACTCCGCGCCGGGGGCAAGATGGTCGGCGAATGCGGTGAAGACGCCATCCGCATCCCGATCCATCGGCAAGACCGCCTGGCGCGGACTGGTGACACATACGGAGAGACGGGCCGCCAGCGGCGCCCACACGCGAAAGCGAACTCCTTTTTCGCTTGGACTGGCGCCGAACTCAAGGCGCCAAATCCGGTCCTGACTCGTTCGAGAATCCAACGGCGTCCTCTCAATCCGACGGCACGAGCATCGAGATTGGCGTTCGCGCGAACGCTTCGTCCATCGATAGCCGCGCCGTACCTTCCTCCACGCGCACGTCGATCGTGCAACCTGTAAACAGATCGACGTAGCGTCGCGGCGCAAGGTCGGGCGGCAGTATGACGTCCGTGCCTGACCACACCGCGCCCGCCGGAAACGAACCCGCGGTGGTGCCCAACTCGGTGAAAAAACGGCCGGCGGCGATTATCACGCTGTCGCGCCCGGCGCGCCGCGCGAAAGCGATCACGTGACGCGCGCGCTCGCCGGCGGCCTCGAGCGGCACGTATGCTCCGCTCGCGAACAACTCAGGATGGTTGCGGCGAAATTGCAGGGCGCGATGGATCACATACATCTTGATGCGCCCGTCCTGCGGGCTGTCGAGGAGTTTTTCCACCAGCTTGACCTGGTTGCGATCGGCCTCGCGGATGATCTCTTCGAGCATCGCCGAGCGGATCGCGAAGTCCACCCGCCTGCGGTTATCCGGATCGACCAGATTATAGTCCCACAACTCGGCGCCTTGATAAAAATCAGGAACTCCAGGCGACCCTGCTTTGATCACGGTCTGCGAAAGTGAATTGAGTATTCCGGCCATCGCGATTGGCCGGCGAAAACTCACGAAATCTGCGAGGAAAGAATTCGCCGAATTGAGCTTGAGCGCCGCGCGCACGAACTCTGCGAGCGCTTTGTCGTGAGCGGCGTTCGGGCTGACCCAGCTTGTGCGGAACTTGGCCTCCTTTGAGGCTTTAAGGATGTAATCCTGAATACGCCCAACGAACTGCTCATGCTCAGCAAGCGTCATCCGCTCGAGCGGCCAGGCTCCGACGAGCGTCTGGTAAAAAAAGTATTCCTCGTTGGCATCGGGGACGCTGATATCTTCCCATTTGAGGCGCAGCGGAGCGTTAAGCCCGTGCCATCGCCGCACCGCCCGCTCCCAGGCGTCGGGCATTTCCGAGAGCACGTTAATTCGCGCGCGCACGTCCTCGCCGCGCTTGGTGTCATGCGTCGAAGTGGCGGACAGCGCGTGCGGCCATTCATTGAGCCTGCGCTCGTTGCGAGCATGAAAGGTTTCGACCGCGACGCCACTCGAGGTTGGATTGCCGCCGACTTCGTTCAGCGAAGCGAGCGGATAAAACCGGTAGAGCGCGGTGTCTTCGAATCCTTTCGCCATCACCGGGCTGGTGAGCTGCTGGACGCGCAAAGTAAAGTCGAGCCGTTCCGCGCGCGCGGCGTCGTCCAGGCCCTCGGGATGATCCAACAACAGCACCGCCGCAAGGAAGTCGAAGGTGAATTCGCTGAGCGCGGCGTTTCTGCGCTTGGCGGCATTGACCGCGGCCATTACGTAGCGGCGATCCTCGCCGCTCACCGAACCTTCGGAGGTTACGTACGAGCGATAAACAGGAAAGCAGGCAATTACTTCGGCCAGCACGCGGCCGAGGCTGTTGAGCGTGAAGTCACGCGACCATCGATGCTGCTCCGAAATGCGGTCGAGCTTGCGCGCGAGCACGTTCTGCTCTCCAGACATCAACGCGCGCAGCACGAGCTTCTTGCAATCGTAGACGATGTCGGAAAACTCGCGCCGATGATGATTGAAGCTCAAGTAACACTCCATCAACCGCTCAGAGTTGCTGCGGTCAACGTAGAGCCCATTTAGATCGTTTAGAAATTCGTATCCGGTAGTGCCATGCACCGGCCAGTCCGCACGCAATCGCTCATCCGCGCCGAGAATCTTTTCAACCACGATATAAAAAGGAAGCGGTCGCGCCTCCGGATCGCTCGGCCTGCTGTCCGTCTTGCACGGGATAGGGGCAAGCGCAGCTGTGCATTCGTTCTGAAGCGTATGTAGATATTGTCCTGGATCGCGGAGGCCATCGACGTGGTCGATCCGCAGTCCGCTGACCAGTCCCTCACGAATCAACCCCAAAATGAGTTCGTGCGTAGCTCTGAAAACGTCGGGGTTTTCGACACGGATCGCGGCCAGGTCATTGACGTCGAAGAAGCGGCGATAGTTGATTTCGTCAGCCGCGACGTGCCAGAAGCTCAGCCGGTACGCCTGGTCATCCAGGAGCATCTCCAGGCGATCGAAGCTGTGCGGGTCACCCTTAATCCCGTTGAGGTCCGCGACCGACGCTGCAACCGCAGACCGCACGGACGCATTCGCTTCCATCAACGCGGCGAGCCGCTCCTTGACGATCTCCTTCTCACGCTGGCGTTCCCGGACCCTCGCGGGGTCGGTTTCCGTGCGCAGCGGAAGATGATTGAGCGCGGTGATTATGCTGGCTAGCTCCATGGACTCGCGGCTCGACTCGCCCAGCTCGGTTGTCAGCCGTGCGAGGGCTGGTTCCAGGATTGCGGTCCAGGTGCGCGGCGCGAGCGGAAAAACGTGGTCGTAGTAAGCAGCTTCGAAAGCGCCCTTTCCGTAGGCGATCGAAATCTGACCATTTTCGAGCACATGCCCGAACTGATCGCCGAGCACGGGGAGCAGGACTTTATTTGCAAGGTCAGCCTTGGGCGGCTTCCAGTCGATATCGAAGAAAGACGCATATGGAGAGCTCGGTCCGTTCTCGAGCACGTCAAACCACCATTGGTTGGAAACGTCCGCGATGCACATGTGGTTGGGCACGGTATCGACGATGATGCCCATGCCGTGCTGCTGGACCTGGCGGGCAAATTGGCGAAATCCGTCCTCGCCACCGAGCTCCCGATTGATCCTTCGGTGATCCATCACGTCATAGCCATGAGGACTGCCCGCCCGGGCCTGCGTAATTGGAGAGATGTAACAGTCGCTGACGCCGAGCCGGTCGAGATACTGAACTATTCCAGCTGCGTCGACGAGCGTGAATTCGCCATTAAGCTGAAGTCGATACGTAGCCGAGGGAATGCGCGCGCTCACTGGCAAGAGAGCTTCAATCTCTGCCTTTTAGAACGACGCCGGCCACCATCAGGCCGCCACCCAGCACGATCGCCGCGATGCTCGCAATGGGAGGGATGACATGCAGGACGTTCTCATGACTTTGGATAGTTACATCGCCGAGTTTCGCGACATCCTTCGTATCCCTGGTCCGAAAGGCGGGGAACGCCAGGGTCACGATACCCAGAAGAGCGACTAGTGCCCCGATAAGAAGCAGCGGTTTCATAGAGAAACTCCGTTGGGCAGACGACCCGGTTTGCGAATGCATGCATGGGAACGCATGCCCGGGCATTGTCGTATGCGCGGATCGTGCCAACGGATTTCCGAGGCCCCCGATCTTGATCGCGGTCAGATGGCGGCGCACGATCGCTAAGTTACGTCATACCGCGCTTTTTGTTTATTTGCAATTTGTCCCTCCGACCGCCCACTTCCACTTTCCCGTGCTTCTTCGCCCGCGCCGTGCAATTCTTACCGGCATAAAAAGAAATTCAACCGCCTTTGAACTCCCCGGGCCGCGCAGTCATGGGGATCCACGAAGCGCCATCCATGGTTTCGTTGGCAAGTATCCTCTAACCTCGCTGATATACCCCAAGGAATGCGCGGTGTACCATCCGCCAGAATAGTGCATGCCGATGCATCCCCATAAGACGCGGTCGATATCGCCGCTGGCGATGTCGGCGGCGTATGTATTCGGCTGCTGTGCGGCGCTCGCGAAGTATCCCGCATAGTCTCCATTCATGCAGGCGCGCTGGTCGGCGTAGCGATAGTCGGCATTGAAGGCGGTGGAATCCTTAATCATCGGCCAAGTGCCCCACTCGTAGTAGACCTTGGTCTGGAGAATCCCCCACGACTGGTAGCAACAGTTCTCGCAACCGAAATTCCACAAGGCCGCAAACGCGCCCTGCACACATTGGCTCTGCGAGACCCGCTTGTCGCCGCCTCCATCGCCAGGATTAGGACCACCCTGCTTCCATTTGCTTTCGGTCCACGCTTGTGCGCGAGCAACATCCTCGTCGATGCCCCATTTGCATGCGGCCCAACGCAAAATCATGTCAGTCGAACCGGAATAATGGCCATCGACGCGGAAGTAGTCCGAGGCCGGCGGATTCTCCCCGAAGACCGGGTGTCTGTAGAACTCGGCAAGCTGCGACGGCGTCGGCATCGTTTGGTTGAAGGGGATGTTGGTCGCTACCGTCTCCGGGGTCGACGGTATCGCCGCTGCACAGGCCTGTCCCGAGGGCAACGGCGCGCGCGGCGGCAACGTAACGAAATGCGCCGGTCCGCCTGCTGCGCTTACTGCGCCGGTTGAAAACATAACGACAGCGCAAGCCGACGCTGCGACAACCACCACTAGGGGACGAAGGAGCGCTCGCCCGAGCAGACTTCGTCGTCGGCAACCCGAATGCCTCATATCAACTGACTCTGGAGTGATCCGTGCTTTAATCGTCGCGCGTAAAAAGAATCGCCGTTGGCGAATTACCGTTGGCGAATTAGCGCACCTGACCGGCTTCCGCCAATGCGATTAGCGGCCCTGGCAGCCTCTCCAGTGTTTCCGCGCGGACGGTGTCGGCTCGTTGCAGGGCAAGCAAGCGGTAGCGTTCGCCAAGCGCCCAGACCAGGCCGAAGAGGATGCCCACGCTTTCGGTGAAATCGCCCAGCAAAGCCTCCGAAAAGTTATTGATCAGGATCGGTATTACTATAAGCAGGAACATCGCTTTAAGGTTCCATGCATCGCCGGGCTGACGGAACACGAATACCCACGGCTCGAGGATGATGAAAAGCCATAGCAGGGTGGCAGGTATGCCGACTCCAACGGCGTGATCAAGGTACCCATTATGCAGTGAACTGTGCGGCCCGAGGTCCCAGGGGCCCCACCAAATGGGGAAGTACGAGCTCTGGAAGATAGCTCCCGATACCGCATACCCATACCCCAAGATGGGTCGATCCTTTATTTGCTGTACTACGAAGTTCCAGATGTCGGTACGGCCGGTCAAGGTACCCACATCGCGTCCCATGTATTCGGCCAGGTTACCGTGCGAATAGATGATGAGAGCTGCACCGAGCACCGCGGCGGCTGTCGCCAATACCAAGACCCCGCGCGCCCGCCACCTCCATACCGAGTAGAGCGCGACGCCAATCGCCAGCGCGAGAAACGGAGATCGCGAATCGGCGAGCGCCGCCAGTGACACCGCCCCCCCAATCATTGCCACCAAAAGCGCGCGCTGGCGGCGGCTCGCGCTTCGCCAACACACGAGGGCCGGCCCAACCACGATGAGCATCAGCCCGCCCAAATCGTTCGGCCCGCCGAGAAGCCCCCTGAAGCGGTCCAGGCCATCCGGCGAGAGTCCCAGCTTTTGCATTCTCTCCAATTGGTCGGGTGTGTAGCTTTCGAACGGGCTCTGCCACGTGATGCTGTGAGGCAATATCAAGGCGCCGACCGCGTTCAGAACGAGTACTATCCCGGCACCCACGAGAAGGTGAGACAACAGACGCGTCGGACCGTTGGCCTCGCGCACGTCGAGCACGATTGCCGCAAGGGCGGCCAGAATCAGGAGTGCCTCGGTGAGCCGGGCCAGAGAGTATTCGGGAGCCAGCGAATAGGTGATCGTAAATGCCGCCCATAAGAAGTAGATCGTGAACAGTCTGAAGCCGCCGCTCCGGAAGATGCCGGAGCGAACCGCCGTGCCGATGACCGGAAAACAAAGCAACACGAGCGCACCATAGTGGAAGAATACGCGCGCGGTCGGATCGAGAAACGACATGCCATTAATGAGAAGGACCAGCACGAAGGCGCAGATCAGCCAGTCACGATGGCGCGTGACGAATGGCAGACCATACACAATGACGAGCAACGCACCGACGCCGCCGATCGCCAGCAGCATCTTGGTTTCGTCGACCTGCAGACTGAAAAGGAGGATGACAGCCAGGGCCGCAGCGATCATGAGCCGCCCGGCATACGAGGTGGCGCGCTCGCGCGGTGGCGGAGAAAACACGGTTGCGTCGAGTCCCGGCATCTTCACCACTACGATGCGAATGCCCAGACGATTGAAACGGGCGGAAGCGGTTGTTGCATTTCCATCAGCTTCCGCGCATTGCGGCGCTTTCGAATGCAGCAACCGTTGTGCCATCGCTTAGGCACATGAAAACGAGCGCCGAACCTTGTTTTTACAGCAATAAGGTGGAATCAAGCACGGAGCATTCAGTAAATCGTACCGGACCAAACGGTAAATGTTTCTATCGCGCGGTGCCGCTGATACCGTCCGCGAGCTTTGGCGGTATCAAAGGCGGCGGGTCGGGGTAGACGGTTGGTGGAACCGGAGACTGACCTCCAGAACATTGGCGGCTTGTTTCACGCCGCGAAGGGGTGTTCCTTTCTGAGTGAATATGCTTGTAAGCCCAGCGTGCTCGACGGCGCGACGGTGATTGCACTTCCGATCTCATCAACGCACACGATCAATTGCCGGCCTTGACGAATCACCAGGTGCTCGCGCTCCAATTGAGCCAGGTGCTCGGTGACTCTGGGCCGCGAGGCTCCGACGAGATCGGCAATGTCCTGGTGGCTGAACGATGCTTTCAGAAGCGCGCCGCGCGATTCCGTGATTCCGAAGTCGGCGGCCAGTTCGAGCAGCGTGATCGCAATACGCTCGTGAAGGCCGAGGTTGAGAAAACTGGAGCTGCGCAGCAGCAGCCGGTACCACTGTTGCAAATCGTTCTGATGAAATTTCTTGAACACTGACTCCGAGCTATTTCCCGTGATTCCGTTGAAATCATTCCAGGCCAGGCTGCCGACCCTGCAATCGTTGTAGGCCTCGCAGCGAAAATCGAACCGGCTAAATGGCAGCGACGGAAACTCAGGGATCGGACCCGGCGGAAGCAAGGCGACGGTGACGCGCTCGCCGCGGGTGTTCCGGCAAGTGATGCGCGCGATGCCTTGTAAGAGGATATGCGCGTCGGACGCGAGTGCGGGTTCGCGGAAGATTACTTGCGGCCGTTTGAAGTTGGTGAGCGCAAGCGCTCCGGCCAGTAATCCCAGCTCCGAAGCGGAGAGCCACGACAACGGTTTGAGCCGGCTCAACCTGTCGAAATCATTGTCTGGCGGATTTCGGGTTCCATTCAAAATTGCACCCAAGGGAACTATGAGGAACGCTATGCCTCGAGCAGCGAACAAGCAAATGAAATGTAATCGAGGGAACTAAAGCCGTGTCTTTTGAATGACTTTTCCGCGCGGAGCCCTTACCGGATCACAATGCCCCAAGAACCACGCGCACGGGATGGGTGGCACCGTCGTCGGTCAAAGGAATTTTCCTGGAGATGTTCCGCAGCGCCTCGCCATCGAGCTCCCGATGACAGGCCGCCGGCCGGCCTAAGCGTTCAATACATTGCCGGGTCTGCTCGTGAGGTCCGCGTTGTTGTCGTCGCCCGTGCTGACCGAACCGAGCGCGGGGAGCCGATCTTCCGTGTGCTCGTGGCGCCGCCGAACCTTCGCGTCTCGCTCCTGCTCCTGCTGACAGTCGCAGCAACGGCGCGTGAAGGGCACTGCGGTAAGACGCGCTTCTGCGATTTCGAAACCGCAGCTGTCGCATAAGCCGTAGTTCCCGTCGCTGATTCGCGTGAGCGCATCATTGATCTGCTCGATTTTGGTCCGCTCGCGCGCGGAAAGTATGGTGCACAACTCGCGGCCAGTCTCCTCGGAGGCGAGATCGCTGCTATCCAGGCAATCATCTCTGTTACCTTCCCGCTCAATCCGGAGCGTCGCCTGGCTTTCGTCGATCAGCTTGGCCTTCGTGTCGGTCAAGCGTTTATACGCCTTTGCAAGAAATCGCTTGCGCCTCGCCGCTTCTGCTTTCTTGGTCATAGATTTCACCCTCATGCTCAATCGCAGGATGGCTTCCCTCACGCGGGGGTCAACCTAACGCGATTCGCATGCTCGCTGGCCTCTCCAGCCTACATCAGGCGCGAGACCTAAGGCATCGCGCGGGCGGGCTGACCTTTGTGCTGCAGAGAACCGAGACCTGCGAAAAGCGAGTTGAGGTGTGCACAGGTTTTGGGAGGTGCGGCGCCCGCCGGTCTCACGCAGCCGGCCGGCGCAACACCACCGGATCGACCTTGCGCGCGATCAGCTGCCCGTAACCCAGGTTTGCCAGCAGCTTGCCGTTTTCGACGATCGCCTTGCCGCGCAAGATCGTAGTCACCGGCCATCCTGCGACCTGCCATCCCTCCCACGGGCTGTAGTCGCTCACGTGGAAGTCCTCGCGCGTCAGCTTCTTCTTGATCGATGGGTCGATGAGCACGATGTCGGCGTCGCTGCCCGCGGCGATTACTCCCTTGCGGGGATAGAGGCCAAGGATGCGCGCCGCGTTGGTCGAGGTCACGTCAGCGAAGCGCTGCAGAGTCATCCCGCGCTTCACCACGCCCTCCGTGTAAACGATTCCCATCCGCGCCTCGGCGCCCAGGTTTCCGCCGGTCACGTTGTCGATTCGTTTGCCCGACAGCTTGTGATCGAGCGAGGTCGGGAACTCGTCGGTTGCGGTGGTGGATACCGCGTCGTTAATCAGTCCGTTCCACAGCGCCTTATTATCGTCGCGTCCCTTCAACGATGGATAGGTGTGGTAGCAAAAGCCGCGAGGCGTTTTGTAGTCATCGGCCGAAAAGCACGCATAGTGATGCAGCGTCTCGCAGTAGATCGGCAGGTTGCGCCCCCGAGCCTCGGCCACCGCTTCCACGCCTTCACTCGCCGAAGTATGTACAAAATACACTCCGGCGCCGCTCGCGCGGGCCAGGCGGATTACCCGATCGAAGGCGAGCTCTTCGGAGAGCTTGGTGTGGACCAGGTTCATGTTCCATCCTTCGGTCCTGCCCTCGGCGGCGAACTTTTCGTAATTGAACTGGACCAGGTCGTCATCCTCGGCGTGCACGACCATGATGCCGTCGTTTTTCGCGACCTTCTCCATCGCTAACTGCACACGTCCCATGTCGAGCCGCAGCCTGACGCGCTTGGGATGCGGAGGCATCACGTCCGTGGTAAAGATTTTGAAGCTTGGGAATCCCTGCTTGATTACATCGCCGATCTGATCGAATACGCTGATCGGAAGAGCGCCCATCAGGCCGACATGGAAAGAGTAATCGACATATGATTGCTTTTTCCATCGCGCCACCCGCGTCTCGATCCCCTGAGTAATATCCATTCCCGGCTCGATGAAGCAGAAGTCCAGGTGCGTAGTCGTTCCGCCGAACGCCATACCGCGAGTATCTTCTTCGGGGCCAAGTGTGCTTACACCGGCGTCGGGATTGGTAAGATCGTAGATATCGAGATGGGCGTGAGGCTCGATTCCTCCCGGTACCACGATCTTGCCGCCGGCGTCGATCGTTCGTCCCGCCTGGGGCGCATGCTCATCGGTTCCGATAAAAGCGATCTTTTCGCCCTGGACGCCGACGCTCCACTTACCGACGCCCTGGGGAGTAACCACTTCACCGCCGCGAATCAGCAGGTCCAACATTTTCGGATGCCTCCATGAAAGGATCGCGTATCGATACACCCGCGAATTCTGTTGAGCGGCCTTAGCGCGCGAACAGGGCGCCGGCCGATTTCCGATCTCTAGAACACAATGCGCGAAAATTCAATGCGCGCCCTGGACGACGATCAAGCAACGGTCACCGTCCGGAACCTCGTCGAGCGGCAGTCCGATCTCATCGGCGAATCTCTTGCCCACGATCAGCAGCCGACCGGGGCTCTGGCGGAACAATTGCTGACGGCTCCGCCGGGTGAGCACGTCGGTATTGAACAGCCGCCCCAGGCGCGCCCGCGCGTCGCGGATCAGTTCGACCAGCACCGCGTCCGGCTGAGTGGCGCTGATCGCCAGCGCTTCGTTGGCTATCAGCAGCGCACGCAGCCGAGATCGATTGTTGTGCGCGATGCGGGCGCCAAGCTCGAGCGCCGCACGGCCATCGGGCCCCCCGTCGATCGCCGCGAACACGCGCTCGAACGGGCGATCGGTTCCCTGGATAAAGGCGCCGACGTTGATCGACACCTTTTTCGCCTCGACGAACACTTCGCGCACGACCCCGCCCAGCGTGTCGCCGCCCGAGGCCGCGCGATGGTAGCCCAAAAGAATCCACGCGACCTCGGCCGTGCGAGCGGTATTGATGATGTCGAGAGCCGGAGCGTTGGAGGGCATCGCCTGCGCGTTGATCGTCACGCCATGCGCCCGCGGCGTATTCGATCGCCGCCGTCAACGCGGGCGGCGGCGGAAGCGGCGCTTGCGCCTGTGTCCCTGGCGCGTCGCCGCCCGCTCCGCCGGCTCGCTGCCCTACCAGCCCGAGCACGCGCGGGGGCGGTTCGTCGTCGGGATCGCTGGCCGCGATCGCGATCGCCATCAGCGGCGCGACTCCTTCGGGGTTCGCGACCGCCACCAGGACTCCGCGCTTATGCGTGGTCGTCATCGCTTGCAGAGACCCCATCCACACTGAACGCCCTTTCTCATCTGGTCAAATCCGCCCGAACCGACGCTAACGTTGCGCCATCAGAGCATACCCGATGGCGGACTGCGCTTGTGCATTCGCATTGTGACTGTCTCTCGCTAAGCGCTTGTGACAGGCTGGAACGGCAGGCGTGATGGAGATGCGGGGTTGCAGATGAATCGCGCGCGATGGCTCCTGGTCAGCGCTTTAGCGGCCGTTCTGGCATGCGGCCTGGGCGCCGCGCGGGCGCACGCGGATGAAAAGCCGCTCGCGCGCGTTGTAATCATGCCCGAGTTGATCCCCGACGTCGTGCGACAACTGGTGCCGATTACCGTCGAGCTTGCGGCCGGCCGCGCCGGCCCGCGCGCTTCGAAGATCAAGATCGCCGGCCTGGTGTATTGTGGCGGCGATCGGCAAGGCGGCGGGTGGGCGCTCGGCGCCGCCTATCCTGAGTCGGCAGCGGTGGGATCGAACGTGCTCTCGACGGCCGATTGCCAGGCTCCGCTGCCCGCGATCGCCCAAAGGCTCGCGCATTCCGAGGGCGCGCCGGAGTGGGTCGAGGTAATGAAAGCGCATGTCACCTGGATACCGTGGCTGTTGCGTTTCGTGGTCGCCGACGCGGCCGGCGCGAGCAGGAGCGGAAGCCCGCCGCCCTCGCTCAAAGAGCTCGGAGAGTTCAAAAGCTTCGCGACCTCGAATTTGCATATCCTACCGCCGCCCGGCCAGGAAAACCGGTTCGACGTCGCGATCGGTTTCCTGGAATCGTCGGTCGTCGTGGCCCTTTTTCCCTCCGGCCGCGTGAGCAATCCCGAGCCGTACCTGAAGCGCGACCCCGTGCTCGAAGCCGAGATAGCCGACGCACCCGCACGCGCCAACGCGGTGGCCGACGCGCAATACGGATTCATCAACGCGCTGCTCAGGCTATACGCACCCTCATTTGAGATCCCGCTTCAGCTCCAAGGCATGACGCAGACGCTGACCGCCAGAAATATCAGCGCTTCGGGCGGCGACAATACGATGACGGTCGCGGGACAAGTCGGACTCGGAAATGTCAGCTACAACGCCGCGCTCCACTGCGAGGGCGAGGACCTCGCCATCCGCCAGGTGACGCTCGCCGCGCCGGCGGTCAACTGCGATAACAACGATCTGGTCGGGCAGCTCCAATGCCAGGGGCAACAGGCGGCGAGCGGCGCGCTCGGCGGGGCCCTGACCAATGTTTATCAGGGCCAGAGGTTTCACTACTCGACGGTAGATCGCCCGCTGCGCTTCACGCTCGGTGACGCGGAATTCGCGGCGAGATTCGAGGCGCTAAAATCGAGCTCACGCGGTTCTACTGTGAGTGAGGACGGGAACGTGACGATCGAGAGAGTAGCCGGCACGCCGGTCCAATAGCTCCGATAGATTGGGAAACATCTCTTTCGATACCGACGTGCGCTAGCCAATTCCAATGGTAGCGGCTCGACCGGCTCCGCACGCGTATAGGCCATACCCAGCCAGGACGCAGATGATAGGCATTGCGGGATGGCGGAACCGGCCCCAGTCACCGGGCCCACCCGCAACAGCCATATAGTAGCCTATTATTAAGAACACGGCGAGAATCGAAGGGTCCAATATCACCCAGCCCCAGAGTGTTGTGCACGCGGATGACAGGTATATCAGCAGCACCGGGACCATCATGGCGGTGCTCCAAAAGAGGAGTCGATTGGCGTAGAGTGCTTCGATAGTTGCGATTCTGCCCTTATCGACCTCAACTGTCAGAAGACCGCCGTCCTTTGGATAGAGGTCGAAGAATCTCAGAAACTCGGTAGAGCCAGGATCAAAGGTGCCTCGAACGATGCCGTCAAAGTAAATCCAAGCATAGGTCAAGGAGCTGCCAAGCAAAATGTGCTCGGCGGCCCGATTCAGGTAATTGATTCTCTGCGCTACAGACCAGGTCTTCTGCTCAGGATGATCATGGAAATAAGTGCGCGTGTTCTGATAGCCCAAGCGGTCCCTCATCCCGTAATAGGGCACATGCTGTTCGGCGGCCAGGACCGATGCGGCCAGTATGAAGTACATGTTGTCGCCAGCGATAGCTGAGAAACCAGAGTAGTCAGTCTCGGCCTCGTTCCGGACTTGCCATAGACCGGTCAGCGCAAAGGAAACGATGACGAAGGCTATGGTGTGAACGATGAGGCGCTGCTTGTTCTGGTGAGCCGTGGCCACAGCCCACACTGTCAGCCCGGCGGCGATTATCACTGGCAAAAAGTAGCCTACCGGCCGAACATACACCGAGGCGGCCAGAGCGCCCCCCGAGGCGAGCAGGTCTGCCGGCGATTGCCGTTTGAGGTATCTCACAAGATAGTAGACTCCGACCATTACAACCGCGGTGAACAGGGTTTCAGGAGCGAGCAAGCTTGTGAATAAGATGGAAAGCGGCTCTATCGCATACAGCGTCGCGGCAATGAGAGCTATCCACTCGCCTTCGAACAGTATACAGGCTGTCTGATATACCATGTACACCGTGAAGCAACTAAGTAAGATCTGAAGTGCGATCGTGACAGCTTCGAGGCGGCCCAACAGCAGACCAGCCGTGAGCAGCACAGGGTAACCGGGTGTTCGAATGATTTCCGGTGCTCCGTCGGAAAAAAACCGGTGATGCGCGATCAGTTCGCGGGCCGGCACAATATAGGAGACTGTGTCAGGTGTGTAGACAATAGTAGCGTCACGCGTATAAAAATATCCGAGTATCGGGAATAAGGTGCGGAGAAGCAGCGCCAGCCCCAACACCCTCCAGATCTTTAGGCGACTCATTATGGATTTAGTTCCATGTGGAGCGGCGCTCGATCGTCGAATGCCGAAGCAAGGCCCATGCCTTCCGCTGATCGACTAATGGGGCGGCATTCAGAGGCTTTCCACTGCCAGGATGGGTAGGCCGCGACAAGTGCGTCCGAGAATTTGAACACCGATGTTCGAAATTTCGGACAAACTCCGTCGGATATCGAAACAGGGCACAAGCGTCAGCTTGGCGCCCTATTGCCTCCCGGCCTGGCCTGGGTTGCGCCCTCAGCTCGTAGCGCTCTTGATGCGGTGCTTTGCCAGCTTGTAGGAAAGATGGCTTCGCGAGAGACCAAGTCGCCGCGCCACCTCGGCCTGCGCACCGCCGGTCATTTTAAGCGATCGCTGGATGATTGCCGTTTCGACCGCCGCTAGAAATTCTCGAAGATCAGAAGTCTCGGGGATCAGCTCAGCAAGATGATCCGGGTTGAGCGCCGTTGGGGTGCGCGGCGTCGCGTCACTTGGAGCGGAGACTGACGCGGCCACAGGAAAATTCTCCGCGGTGATTTCCTCGCCGGTCGAGAGAATACACGCGCGCTCGATGAGATTGCGGAGTTCGCGGATGTTGCCGGGGAAATCGTAGTTCATCAGCGCGCGCGTCGCGTCGGCGCTGAGCTTGCGGGGTGACACTTTGAGATCGCGGGCGGCTTGAGTCAGAAAGAGCGTGCACAACTCCGGTATGTCTTCCAGATGTTCGCGGAGAGCAGGAACCGGCAGTGGCACTACGGCGAGCCGGTAGTATAAATCTTCTCGAAAAAGACCCTCCTGTGCTCGTTGCCGTAAGTCGCGATGCGTAGCAACGATCAGACGAACATCGACCTGGCGCGGCTTGGTCGAACCGATTCGCAACACCAAACCGTCCGTCAGCACACGCAACAACTTGGCTTGGGCCGCCATTGACATCTCACCCGCCTCGTCGAGGAAGAGCGAGCCTTCATGAGCCGCCTCGAACAGGCCCTCGCGCGCATGGCTAGCGCCGGTAAATGCCCCGCGCTCGTGCCCGAACAGTTCGCTTTCTAAGAGCGTCTCGGTAAACGCCGCGCAGTTCACGGCCACGAAGGGTTTTGAGGATCGGGGACTGCTGTGATGAATCGCACGGGCCACCAATTCCTTACCGGTCCCCGTTTCGCCTGCGATGAGAACCGTTGCGTTGGTTGGCGCTACGCGCGCGATTTGCTCTCGAAGCCGGCGAATAGCGGCGCTTCGCCCGGTGATCTCCGACGAACCTTCGAGCCGAAGGACTGTGTCGCGAAGCCTTTCGTTTTCACGCAAGAGCAGAGTGTGCTCGACCGCGCGAGCCGCAGACGCGAGTAGCGCTTCAGGCAGGAAGGGCTTCGTTACGAAATCAAACGCTCCACGCCGCATGCTTTCGACTGCGAGTTCGATTGTCGCGAAGGCGGTTAGAAAAACCACCGACAAGGCAGGGTCGGTCTCATGCACCGCGGCGAGAACCTCCAAGCCTTCTCCGTCGCCCATCTTTTGATCCGTAATGACAGCATCGAACCGGCGCTCCGCGAGAACCCGCCGGGCTTCGGCGACACCATTCGCCTCCATCAGTTCATGCTGTTCCTGCTTCAGATTGGAAACGAGGATTCGCCGCATGCTTGGTTCGTCATCGACCACCAATATCCTGCCCATTTTCAGACTCTCTGCGGCCCAGCTGAGCCGCTGGCAAGCGCGGGAATTTCAATCGAAAAGCAAACCTGTGCCGGTTCGTTGATTCTGAGCTTGATGTCGCCCCCATGCGCCCGGGCGATATTGCGCGCGATGGCAAGGCCGAGTCCGTTCCCGCCCTGTTTCGTAGTAAATAGCGGTTCGAAAATGCGGGTAACGGCTTCCTCGGGTATCGGGCCGACCGGATCGATGACATCAATGCGTATAGCGCCAGGTAATTTCGTTTGCGCCTGTAGCCGAACCGAGTCGCCACCCTTACACGCGTCGATCGCGTTGAGCACCAAATTCAATAGCGCCTGCTGAATCTGCGCCGGATCAAAATTGCCCTCCATATCGCTCTGCACATGGACATCGATCGCCACACCTTTGTTCGCCGCGTGAGCGCGAGTGACGGACGCAACGTAGTTGAGAGTATCGGTAACATTCGCCCGAGCGATCTGCGCTGCGCGCGGGCGCGCGTATACCAGGAAGTCGTTAGTCAAGCGCTCGAGACGCGCGGCTTCCTTCGCCGCGATCGCAAACATTTCCTTTCGTTCGGCCTCTCCTTGCCCGGCACGTGTCGCAGTCGCGAGCGAGCTGGAAATCATTGCCACGGGATTACGGATTTCGTGCGCGATTGCCCTTGATAGTCGGCCTACCGCGGCAAGCTTTTCTTCAGAAAAAAGCTGCTGTCGAGTGCGCTCGAGTTCCTCCAGGTTGCGTACGAACCTTGCCTCTCGTTCGCGCGCATTGTTGATCAACAGCCATACGAGCACTCCCATTACCGTGTAAATTGCCGCCATCGCTCCGGCTTCGATATACTCACCAAATCGCATCCCATATGCTCCCAGGAAACTGATGAAGTCCGCCAGCGCGACCACCGCGATTGTTGCACCAAGACCGAGCCTAAACGCGGCTTCAAGTATCGGAACCAGCATCAGGGCATAGTATGCCGTGTCCCCGCGAATAGTCAGAGAGGTGAGGACAATCGCGAGCACTGAGTTGAATCCAAGCGACCAGAACGTCAAGACGTTGCGCTCTGAAAGGGACAGCGGGGCGGTCTGGCTGTATAGCCACGTGACATAAGCCGCTTGGACCGCAAAGCCGGCCGCTAAGACTATGACGACTGACGCTGCGGGTCTGCCGCGAGCGATTCTGGAGATCTCTTGTAGCGTCAGAAGCGCGCCGATTAGAGCGAGATTGAGAGGAGCAAAGAACATCTCCTGGCGTCGAAAACACTGGTAGTCATTTGCTGCGGGATCGGAGCCGCCGTCGTCGCTCGTTGTCGCACGTAGCCTTGGCTCCCAGAAACGCCTGGTCCGTTTATCGTGAGGCATCATATTCAGCGTTCAGACCACGCATTCTCCTGGAACGAAGCATTTCTCGGCGACCCAGACCCTCGGCCGCGCTACCCAACGCAAACGCAAATGCGATGCCCAGCCGGAACGAGCACGGGATTTATAATTTACCAACGATCGTCGCGTCCCTTTCGTAAAGTAAGCCGTTACCTTTCAAAGTACGTTCAGAATTTTGTACGGATACGCTTGCCGCGCTCAAATTTTCGGACGAACAGGCATTTGGGTTGGAAAAATGAGGGCGGAAACCTATGACAATCTACAGCGGGGCTACCGATCGGATGGCAAGCAACTTGCTCCAATCCACTTTCTCGCTCGCTGCGGCGTTACAGATTCTGCAACCATCGCGAACGTCCAGCGCATTTCTCTAGATGGACGCGGCGACGCAGGCCATGGATCTTGTGGCAACAATTGGCGCCTTCGCACGATATACCATCTCATCGATTATAGTAGAGCGGAGTTGATATTGATTATGGCTCTCAATTCCATAGACCTCAGGCCGCACATCTCCGAAACGCTTTACAATCGTCGAATAAATCGTACTAAATATACTTCTTCGACATCCTTCGGATGAATGTGAAAGTGGATGACGCCTCCGCGCGTCCGCACTTCCACCTCTAAAGGATCCTGTGTCGACATTTTGATTTTCGGCCAACGGCGCCTGTTTCGACGACCCGACATCGCCGTAAGGCGTTAATGCCTGTGCACGGAACGAACAGCATCGCAGGCCCGAGCTACGAGAGGAAAAGTTCGATGTTGGAAGCAAAGCGCGTCGCGGATCGCGAAACGCTCTACGAAAAATACGTGAACCCGCAATGGGTGCGGCTGCTCGATGTACTGCAGATGAACGTCGAGTATGCGCGCTGCATCGGCGCCGAACTCCATACGACCGACGGGCGGCGGATTCTGGATTTCATTTCCGGCTATTGCGTCCACAATGTCGGCCATAATCATCCCCGTGTGATCGCCGCGCTCAAACACGAACTCGACCGCAATGGCCCTGCGATGCTCCAGAGTCACGTCTCTGACGTGGCCGGAGAACTCGCCGCGCGTCTGTGCGACCGCGCCGGCGGCCGCCTCACCAAGGCCTTCTTCGATTCCTCCGGAAGCGAAGGGATCGAGACCGTGCTTAAGTTTGCCCGCGCGCACACCGCGCGGCCGGGCGTTTTGTACGCCGCCGGGGGATTTCACGGACTGACCTGCGGCGCACTCTCTCTGATGTCGAACCCCTTCTGGCGCGAGGGCTTTGGCCCTATGCTCCCCGACACCGAAGCGGTTCCCTTCGGCGACCTCGACGAATTGGCGCGTAGGCTCGCCACCCGGCGCTTCGCCGCCTTCATCCTCGAACCGATCCAGGCGGAAAGCGGCGTGCTCGTACCGCCGCGCGAATATCTCCAGCAGGCGCAGGCGCTCTGCCGGCGCCACGGGACGCTGCTGGTGCTCGATGAGGTGCAGACCGGGATGTACCGCACGGGCCGCTTCCTGGCGGCCCATCACTTTGCGGTCGAACCGGACATGGTCGTGCTCGCCAAAGCGCTCAGCGGCGGCCTGGTTCCATGCGGCGCGGTGCTGATGTCGGATGCAGTGAGTACCTCGGTGTACAGCTCGCTCAAGCGCGCGGTCATTCACACTTCGACATACAGCGAAAACAGTCTCGCGATGCGCGCCGGGTTGGCGACTCTCGACGTGCTTGAGGACGAGCGGCTCGGCGAGCGCGCCGCCAGCGCCGGCGAAGCGCTGCGCCAACGGCTTACCGCGCGCCTCGCGAAGCACGAAATGGTGGGTGAGATCCGGGGACTCGGCCTGCTGAGCGCGATCGAGTTCAGGGCGCCACGCCGGTTCCGGCTGCGAGTTCCATTCCAGGCGTTCGCCAGGATCCATCCCGCGATGTTCGGACAGGTGGTGGTGATGCGGTTATTCCGCGATCATCGAATACTCAGTCAAATCTGCGGCAACAATTTCATGGTGCTCAAGGTCGCGCCACCGCTGGTAATAGAAGATGCGCAGCTCGAGCAATACATCGAGGCGATCGGCAAAGTCGTGGATCTGATGCATTCCTCGGCGTCGTTCTGGTCTGAAGCTTTGCAGCTTGCCGGCCGCGTGATGACCAGCATTTGAGCTTCCTGCCAATTCACATGATTTTACCTCGATGTGCACTTTGGAAGCTCAACGGCGTGAGACTCTCGCCCCCATTGGTCGCGAACTGGCGCGACAAGGATTAGCAATAACATGACATTGTTTACGGGCATTACGCACTCGATGGGCTGCGAGGTAAATCGAGTCTCGCCGCAGGGCGGAATATCGCAGAGCAGGATTGCCGGCGTTGCCAGCGCACTCCCGGAGTATCGCTATCCTCAGGAGGCCATTACCGCCGCGCTCAAGCACCATTGGAACGGAAGCCTGGCACGGCCCGAGCTCCTGGACCGTCTGCATACTCGCGCGGGAGTCGAGTACCGCCATCTGGCCTTCCCGCTAGAGCAATATGCGCGCTTTGGGAACTGGGGCGAGACCAACTCCGCATGGCTCGAGGTTGCGCAAAACTTGGGCGCGCGCGCGATCGATGGTGCGCTCGAACGCGCCGGCCTCGAGCGCCGGGACCTCGACGCGCTGTTCGTGGTTTCCGTCACCGGCGTCGCGAGCCCGTCGCTCGACGCGCGGCTGATAAACCTGATGCGGCTGCGGTCCGATATAAAGCGCACCCCGATTTTCGGTGTGGGCTGCGTTGGCGGCGCGCTTGGCCTGACACGCGCCGCCGACTATGTATTGGCGTATCCCGGACATGCCGCCGCGCTGTTGGCTGTCGAGGTATGTTCGCTGACTATCCAGCGCGACGATATCTCGACCGCCAACCTGATCTCGACCGGGCTTTTCGGGGACGGCGCCGCGGCAGTGATCGTGACGGGCTCGCAGCGAACGGCCAACCAGGCGCAATCTGCAGAGGCGGCGGGACCGCACATTGTGGCATGCCGCTCGGCATTCTACCCGGATTCTGAAGACGTGATGGGTTGGAACATTTCGCAGGACGGCTTTCGTATCGTCCTTTCGCCGCGGCTGCCCGAGATAATCAAGCGCCATCTCGCGGGCGACGTCGACGCGTTTCTCCAGAGCTTGGGCCTTGCCCGCGCGGACATCGGCAACTGGCTAATTCACACAGGCGGGCCCAAGGTACTCGAGGCTATTCAGGACGCGCTGGGGCTCGGCGATCGCGAACTCGATCCGTCGTGGGAATGTTTGAGGCGCTGCGGCAACCTGTCGTCGGCCTCGGTCCTGCTGGTTCTGGAAGACGTGATGATGCAGCATCGGCCCGCGCCCGGGACGCTCGGCGTGTTGCTGGCGATGGGCCCTGGTTTCTGTTCGGAGATGATTCTCGTCCGGTGGTGAGGCGATGGACGAGTTGCCGAGTCAGACCGACGTTTTCGTGATCGGCGGCGGACCCGCCGGACTCGCCGCAGCAATCGCGGCGCGCAAGCGGGGCTTCGAGGTTGTCGTCGCCGATAGTGCGCAACCGCCGATCGACAAAGCATGCGGCGAGGGCCTGATGCCCGACGGCGTGGCGGCGCTCGCCCGCCTCGGAGTCGGCCACGACCATCAATGACGGTTTTCCTTTCCACGGTATCCGCTTCGTGGAAGATGGATCATCGGCCGAGGCCTGCTTTCCCGAGGGCCATGGTCTGGGCATTCGCCGTCCGGTACTGCATCAGCTACTCATCGAGCGCGCGTTGGCGGAAGGCGTGGTACTGCGATGGGCGACGCCGGTGAGCGCAATCGACGCCAGCACGGTCAAAGCCAGCGGACGGACCGTGCGCTGCCGATGGATGCTCGGCGCGGACGGCACAAATTCGCGGGTACGGCGATGGGCCGCGCTAGAACCGGCGTGGAGCAGCGTGATGCGGGTCGGGCTGCGTCAGCACTTTCGCGTCACACCGTGGACCGACTTCGTCGAAGTCCATTGGCGCGATCGCTGCCAAGCCTATATAACGCCGGTCGGACCCAACGAAATATGCATCGCGCTGATCGGCTCCAGGGCCGGCTTGCGTTTCGCGGACTTGCCGACGATGTTTCCCGAACTTGGCTGGCGGCTTGCCGGTGCGACACCGACCGGCTCGACGCGAGGGGCGATCTCCGTGTCCACCCGGTTGCGCCGCGTGATCTGCGGGAGGCTCGCGTTGATCGGAGATGCTTCCGGATCGGTCGACGCGATCACCGGAGAAGGCCTTGCGCTGGCCTTCCGGCAGGCAACGATTCTGGCCGAGGCGTTGTCGAAAGACGACCTCACGATATACCAGGCGGCCCATCAGCGAATGAGCCGGATGCCCCGGCTGATGTCGCGCCTGATGCTGGGGCTGGGTGGCCGCGCTGGCATGCGGCGCCGCGCGCTGCGCGTGCTGTCTTGCCGGCCGCGCACGTTCAACCGGCTATTGGCGGTTCACGTGGGCGCGCTACAGCCGTCGGCGGCCTCATTGGACGTCGTCGGCTTTGCCTGGCGGCTGCTGGCGGCGAATGGGCTGGGTGGCCGCGACTATCCGTATTGATAATGCCAGAGTTGACCAGGGTGACTATCCGCAGATTCTGCGCCACGTTCGGACTGACGTTGGCGATACTACTCAGTATATACTCGAAAAGTCTGGCTACCCCGTCGAACGCTCGACAAGCTGTACTGGAACTGAATCCGGCGAATACTCATATTGATTACACGCTCCAGGGTTGGCCGCACGTGACCAATGGAACATTTCAGCTCGCGCGTGGCATAATCAGAATCGATCCTGCGACCGGCAAAGCCGACGGAAGCGTGGTTGTCTCCGCCACAAGTGGCGACAGCGGCAGCCATATGCGCGACACTGAAATGAAAGACAGCATCCTGGAAGTCGAACGCTATCCGGAAATCACTTTCATGCCGCAACACGCCGAAGGCCAACGCTCCGGGCAGAGCGAATTCCCGGCGGCAATTCGCGGCATCCTGACGCTCCATGGCAAGCCGCATGAAATCACGCTCAACATTACGGTGCAGCCGAGCGGCGACCGATTCACCGCCACTGCCCATTTTGCCGTACCGTATGTCGCGTGGGGCCTGAAGAACCCGAGCCTTCTAATCTTTCGCTGCGCCGACACGGTCTACGTTGATGTCAAAACGCAAGGGCAGGTGACGTGGGTCCCGGCCGGCACGGCAGACAGCACGCCGAGGCGAAGTTCAGACGCGCCTCGCCTTAACTGAAGATGCTTCAGCTTTTCGGCTCATACAACGTCGTGGCGAATCCGGTTTTAGGATGACTACAACACCGGGCTATTCCGTGTGTCCGGCATCAAGGTCTTTCTGCTTGGACCGCATATGGTCCATCAGGGAATCGACGCCTGCGTTGTCCAGCGCGCGGGCAAACTGGTTGCGATAGTTCGTTACCATACTGATGTTGTCGACAATGACGTCGTATACCAGCCAGCGGCCGTTCTCGAACTTCAACCTGTAATTAAGACTGGTCGGGTCCTGCCCGGCCGGGTTGAGAATGTTGGTATCTACCTGCGCGTAATCGGTGCCCTCGATCGACTCCTTAACGAACACGATGGGTTGGACGAAATAACTCTCGACCCGTGTGATATACGAAACCTGAAACAGATGCGTGAACAACTCGACGAAATCCTTGCGCTGCTGCTCGGATAGTTCATTCCAGTGGACGCCGAGGGCGGCACGCGCCATCATCGCGAAATCGAAATGCGTGTCGACCGCATCATCCAGCCGCTGGCGCCGAGTGGCCGGATTCGATTCGAGCGATCGGTCTTTTAATAGTGCGACCACCTGATTGATGGCAGTTTTCGTCTCGGTCATCGGATCGGGCGCGGCGAGCGCGCGCAGCGGTTGCAAGAGCGCGAGTGCAATCAGGATCGCTCCCGGTGTATTGCAAACTCGAAGGGTCACAGAAGGATCAGAATGGACTACGATCGAAACGGCTCCAAGGTAACTCGAGGACGCAGCCGTTTTTGCTCAGGCCGACGCGCTGATTCGGCCGTCAGTCATACTAAAGACTCGATCGGCGAAACGCTGCGCTTTCGGATCGTGCGTAACCATCACTACTCCCTTGTTCAGTTCTTTTGCGCACTGGCGCAGCATGTTGAATACCTCTTCACCGGTCGCGGAGTCGAGATTGGCCGTGGGTTCATCGGCCAACACGAACTGAGGGTTCCCGGCTAGCGCGCGGGCGAAAGCAACGCGTTGCTTTTCGCCTCCGCTCAAATCTTCGGGATAGAACGTGGCCCGCTGTTCCAAACCGCATCGCACTAACAAATCCATCGCCTGCGGCTTGCTGACGCTGCGAGGAACTCTTTGCAAGCGCATCGCGATCTCCACATTTTCGAGCGCCGTCAGGAAGGGGAAGAGGTGAAAAGTCTGGAAGACAAACCCGAAGCGCGATCTGCGTATCGCGGGTAATCGGGATTCGGGTAATTCGCTGATTGCCGTTCCATCCAGATATATGGAGCCGGAGGTTGGTCGAAGAATACAGCCCAGGATTGAGAGCAGGGTAGTCTTTCCGGAGCCTGAAGGTCCCATAACGAGTACGATTTGTCCTTCGTCAACCGCCATGGATACCGATTGAACCGCAGAAACCGCAATTGACCCCCGTTGGTAGGTCTTCGAGACGTCAAGAGCTTCCAGGCGTCCGCTCATCCTAGCTCCGGAAAACAATCGCCGGGTCGAGTCGGCGCACCCGTCGGATCGAAAGATACGCCGCCGCGACGCTGATCCCTAATATCAGAACCAGCAAGCCGCCAATGAGAGGCACGCCGAGTGCGAGTGACACTCCGGTCTGCTCAAGCGCCGGCTTAGTAAGGATAGCGAGCGCAGCGGCAATGCAATAACCAGCGCCAGCGTCCAGCACCGCTTGGCCAAAAATAATAGTATCCAGGTCCACGTTCGATGCTCCGATCGCTTTCAGCGTGGCAAGTTCCGCGATGTGTTCCATCGTATTGGCAAAAACTGTTTGACCAATGACACCAGCGCCGACTATCAAGCCTAGCAAAGCAGTCAGGCACAACGCCGCGCCTATTCCGGTTTCGGCTGTCCAGTAAAATACCGTCAGCTTGACAAAGTCATTGGTGGACAGGACATCGTTGTCTTTCAACTCTTCGCGGAGATGACTAGCAACTCGGGCGCTCTCAGCTGAAGGGCGCAACTTGACGGCAAGAAAAGCGGTGCTGTTGCGCCACACTACATCGCTCGATACCTCCTGCGAAAACGAGTACGAAGTAAACACGATCGGTGCCGTAGTGAACGTCTTTGCCGAGCGCGATATACCGATCAACCGGACCGGAGTGTCGTTCAACTCCCAGGAGCTTCCAATCCGCAGATCGCCAACATGCCGCGCGGCGCTCTCGTCGAGAATGATGAAAGGACCGCCCCGGACGTCGCGAGCGCTACCCTTGGCCATTTTCCAGGGAGCGCCGACCAGACTAAGGGGATCGTATCCGACAATTTCAACTTGCTCCTGGGCTCCGTCGGCTAATTTCAGAAAACCCCACGTCAGCATGATCGGTCGTGCCCAAAGCACATCCGGCAGCGCCAGTACCTGCTTCACGCGATCTTCCGGGAACAACTTGGCGAAGTCGAAGTTTCGTATACCTCTGGATGTGACCCAAAGATCCGCGCCGGCGTGGCGTATCACCGCCGTGGCGTTTTTCATCATCCCGATATAGAGAGCGACCTCGGTTAGGGTCAAATAAGAGGAGAAGATGACTCCAACCAGCGTCACCGCCAGCCGGGTCCGATTGTGAAGGGACATCCGTAGTGCGAGCCAAATCATCGATCAGACCGCAGACAGTTGGAGAGACGCGCCGGCAGATAGAAGGGTGAATCTCACCCGGGTAAAGGTCTTCCGGGTCAGCGCGGGGCGGCGATGCGGCAGAAGCATCCGCGCGCCGCGCAACTCGTCACGCCGTTGGGATGGGTGATGTGAACGTCCATCTTGTGATTGCACTTGGGGCATTTCTGTCCCGGACGCGGCACCAGCCGCGGCGTCGGACGCGAGGGCCTGAATTGGATCACTTTGCCCATGGCGCAGCGTACCGGCTAACGGCTGCCCTCGGGTTTGGGACGGCCCAGCCGCGCGAGCGCGCGCAAGCGCATCGAGTTTAGGCGGATGAAACCGTCGGCGTCGGCCTGCTGGTAACCGCCGGCCTCGTCGAAGCTCGCGAGCGACGGGTCGTAGAGCGAATTGGGTGACTTGCGCCCGGCGATCGAAACGCCGCCCTTGAAGAGCTTCAGGCGCGCGACGCCGGTCACGCTTTGCTGCGCGCGATCGACCAGAGCCTGCATCGCGTCGCGCTCGGGCGCGAACCACTGCCCGTTGTACACCATCTCGGCGTAGCGCGGGACGAGTGAGTCGCGCAGATGCAGGGTCTCGCGGTCGAGCGCGAGCTGCTCGACCGCGCGATGAGCGTGCAGGAGCATCGTCGCGCCCGGGCTCTCGTACACGCCGCGCGACTTGATCCCGACGTAGCGGTTTTCGACCAGGTCGACGCGGCCGACGCCGTGACGTCCGGCGATCGCGTTGGCGCGCTCGATCAGCGCGGCCGGAGAAAATCGCTTGCCGTTGATCGCCACCGGATCGCCGCCCGCGTATTCGACCTCGACGTACTCGGGCGTGTCGGGCGCGCTTTGCGGCGAAACGGTGAGCCGGAACATATCGTCGTACGGCTCGCGCCACGGATCTTCGAGGATGCCGCCCTCGTAGCTCACGTGGACCAGGTTGCGGTCCATCGAGTAGGGCTTTTCGGCGGTGACCGGCACCGGGATTTTTTTCTCGGCCGCGTATGCGAGCATATCGGCGCGTCCGCGAAACGGCCATTGCGGATGGCGCCACGGGGCTACCACTTTCAACTCCGGCGCGAGGCGCGCGAAGGTGAACTCGAAGCGCACCTGGTCGTTGCCTTTGCCGGTCGCTCCGTGGCCAACCGCGTCGGCACCCTCGGCGTGTGCGATTTCAACCTGGCGCTTCGCTATCACCGGGCGCGCGATCGACGTGCCGAGCAGGTAGTAGCTCTCGTAAACGGCGTTGGCGCGCATCATCGGAAAGACGAAGTCGCACGCGAACTCTTCGCGCAGGTCTTCTAAATAGAGCTTGCTCGCGCCGGTCCCGAGCGCCTTCTGCTCGAGCCCCGCGGTTTCTTCCGCCTGGCCGACGTCGGCGCAGTATGCCACCACTTCGCAGCCGTAAAAGTCGCGCACCCAGCGCAGGATGACCGACGTGTCGAGCCCGCCCGAGTATGCGAGCACCAGTTTTTTTATTTCGGTGGTCGCCACCCCGACATCTTAAGGCATTCGCGCCCGCGCCTTAAGTAGTGCCGGACGCATCGGTGGTGCCGATTATCGCCGGGCGCAGCAGCCATACCATCACGGCCTTTTGCGCGTGGAGGCGATTTTCAGCCTGATCGAGCACCAGCGAGCGCGGACCGTCGAGAACTTCGTCTGTGATTTCCTCACCGCGATGGGCCGGCAGACAGTGCATCACGACCGCGCCGCGGCGCGCGTGGCCGAGCAGTTCGCGGTTGACCTGAAAGGCCTTGAAGTCACGCCGGCGCTCTGCCGCCTCCTTCTCGTGGCCCATCGAAGTCCAGGTATCGGTATATACGACGTCGGCTCCGCGCACCGCCTCGACCGGATCGTGCGTAAGGATGCCAAATTTATCGTGGCGCATCCGCTCGACGAACTCGCGCTGCGGTTCATATCCCGGCGGGCATCCGAGCCGCAACTCGAAACGCGCGAGCGCAGCCGCCTCGATCCAACTCTGCGCCAGGTTGAAGCCGTCGCCGACGTAGGCGACTCGCAGCTTGCTCAGATCGCCGAAACGCTCGCGCAGGGTCAGCAGGTCGGCCAGCAACTGGCAGGGATGCAGCAGGTCGGTGAGTCCGTTGATAACCGGCACGGTGGCTTCCAGAGCCAGCTCGACACAGATCTCGTGGGCGAAAGTGCGAATCATGATGAGGTCGACCCAGCGCGAGAGATTGCGCGCCACGTCCTTGACCGACTCGCGCTCGCCGATCCCTATATCCTGCGGGGCGAGGTAGATGGCGTGGCCGCCAAGCTGCGCCATTCCGGTCTCGAAGGTTAAGCGCGTGCGCAGCGAGGGCTTCTGAAAGATCATCGCGAGCGTACGGCCGCGCAGGTACGGATGCTCCAGGCCCGCGCGGAGCTCGGCCTTCAGGCGCGCCGCCAGCCCGAGCAGCCGCGCCAGCTCATCGGCGCTGAGCGAGCCCAGGTCAAGAAAGTCGCGCTTGGCGCTCGGCCGGCGCCGTTTGCGCGCCGCACTCGTGGGATGCGCGGGCCGGCGCTGTGCCCCGCCCTTCGTCATCGTGTAGCGGTTGGTGTAGAGGCCGATGCGGCCGCCGGCGCGGCGGAAAGCGCGCGCTCGATTATCTTGAGCCCGGCGTCGGCCTCGTCGCGCGTCAGCGTGAGCGGCGGCAAAAGCCGCAGCACGTTCTCAGCCGTGGCGTTGACCAGCAGCCGCTCGCGCAGGCAGGCGTCGGCCGCGCTCTTGGCCTCGCCGTGCAGCACGATACCGATCATCATGCCCAGGCCGCGCACTTCGGCCACTCGCGGGCAGCCCTTGGCGAACGTGCGCAGGCGTTCGAGCATGTAGCCGCCGACGCTGGTCGCGTTCTCCATCGCGCCGTCGTGCTCGAGCGCGTCGAGCACGCCCAGCGCCGCGGCGCAGGAGACCGGATTGCCGCCGAAGGTCGAGCCGTGGCTGCCCGGCGTGAGGCTCTGGGCAATTTCGCTCTTGGCGATCATCGCACCAATCGGCAAGCCGCCGCCGAGCGCCTTGGCGAGCGTCATGATGTCCGGCTTGACCCCGACGTGCTGCCAGGCGAAAAGCTTGCCCGTACGCCCCATGCCGGTCTGCACTTCGTCGAGGATGAACAGGATTTTGCGCCGGTCGCACAGATCGCGCACGCGCTTGAGGTAGTCGAGGCGCGGCGTGACCACGCCGCCTTCGCCCTGGATCGGCTCCAGCATAATCGCGATCGTTTCGTCGTGGACCGCCTTGTCCAGCGCTTCGACGTCATCATAGGGAACCATGCGGAAGCCCGGCACCAGCGGCTGGAAGCCGATGTGATATTTTTCCTGGCCGGTCGCGCTCAGCGTGCCAAAGGTGCGGCCGTGGAAGGAGCCGAGCGTCGAGACGACCTCGAAGCGGCCGGCGCCGCGGTCGTGGCCCCAGCGCCGCGCCAGCTTGAGCGCGGCCTCGTTGGCTTCGGCGCCCGAGTTGCAGAAGAACACCCGCCCGTCGCCGAAATGGCCACACAGGCGCGCCGCCAGCCGCGCCATCGGCTCAGTGTGAAAAACGTTGGAAACGTGCGTGAGCTTCTCGGCCTGTTCCTTGATCGCGCGCACCACGCGGGGATGGCCGTGCCCCAGTGAAGTCACGGCGAGGCCGCAGAAAAAATCCAGGTAGCGGTTGCCGTCGGCGTCATAGAGATAGGCGCCGGTGCCGCGCACGAAGGCGAGCGGCACGCAGCCGTACGTGTTGATCAAATTTTGATGGGCGAGGGCGACGATCTCAGCGTTGTTCATCGTAGTTCTTCCTGGATCTCCTGGCTATGTGGCAAACCGGCCACTCCGCGTCCAGCCGCTTGCTCTCGAGCAGGGGGACGCGGAACTCGGCAGGCCGCCTAAGCTGTATGCCACAGGACGGCGCGGAATGCTCGCCCCGGCGGTTCGGCCTTCTTGCGACGCGGAGCGCCTGCTCGCGCCGTCGCGGTCTAAGCGCCCGCCACGACCTCGGTGCCCACGCCGGCTTCGGTGAAAATCTCGAGCAGGATCGCGTGCGGGGTGCGTCCGTCAACCACGTGGGTCTTGCCGACGCCGCCCTTGAGCGCTGCGATACAGCACTCGACCTTCGGGATCATCCCGTCGCTAATCGCGCCTGCCGCGATCTGTTTTTTCGCCTCGCCGACGGTGAGCGTCGGGATGAGCTTGCCGTCCTTACCCTTCACGCCTTCGACGTCCGTCAGCAATATGAGCTTTTCCGCGCCGAGCGCGGCGGCGAGGTCGCCGGCGGCGACGTCGGCGTTGATATTGTAGGTCAGGCCGTCGCGGCCATGGCCGACCGGCGCGATCACGGGGATGAAGCCGGCGGTCTCGAGCGTGCGCAGCACCTCGGGATTTACCTCGGCGACTTCGCCGACCAGTCCGATATCGACCTTGGACGGCACGCCGGCTTCGTCGTTTAGGGTCATTTCGAGCTTGCGCGCGACGATCAGGTCGCCATCCTTGCCAGAGAGCCCAACCGCGCGGCAGCCATGGCGCGAGAGCAGCGCGACGATGTCCTTGTTAAGCCGCTGCAGCACCATCTCGACCGCTTCCATCGTCGGCTCGTCGGTCACCCGCATCCCGCGCACGAAGCTCGACTTTAGCCCCAAGCGCTCGATGAGCTGGTTGATTTGCGGGCCGCCGCCGTGCACCACCACCGGGTTCATCCCGACCGCCTTCAGCAGCACCACGTCCTGGGCGAAGCTCTCGCGCAAGTCAGCCGCCTCCATCGCGTGGCCGCCGTACTTGATAACGAAGGTCTTGCCGTGAAAGCGCTGGATATAGGGCAGCGCCTCGACCAGTACCGACGCAATCGTGTTTGGATCCTGCATCCTAAACAGGGCTAACCAGGCCGCTACAAAATGTAGCGCGACAGGTCCTCGTTTTTGACGATCGGGTCGAGCCGCCGATGAACGTACTCGCTGTCGACCGTGACGGTGCGTTCGGTGAGCTCGGGCGCGCTGAACGACAGCTCCTCGAGCAGGCGTTCGAGCACCGTATGGAGCCGGCGCGCGCCGATATTTTCCGAGCGCGAGTTTACTTCGGCCGCGATTTCGGCCAGCGCCGCGACCGCGTCGCCGGTGAACGTCAGATGCACGTTCTCGGTCTCCATCAGCGCGACGTACTGGCGAGTCAGCGCATTCTCGGGCTCGGTCAGGATACGGATGAAGTCCTCGCGGGTGAGCGCGCGCAGCTCCACGCGAATCGGAAAGCGGCCCTGGAACTCGGGAATCAGGTCGGAGGGCTTGGAAGTGTGGAACGCGCCCGAGGCGACGAACAGGATATGGTCGGTGCGCACCGCGCCGTACTTGGTGTTGACGGTCGAGCCCTCGACGATCGGCAGCAGGTCGCGCTGCACGCCCTCGCGCGAGACATCGGGGCCGTGAGCGGCTTCGCGACCGGCAATCTTGTCGATCTCGTCGATAAAGACGATCCCTGATTGCTCGGCGCGGTTGATCGCCTCGTGTGCGACCTTTTCCATGTCGACCAGTCGCGCGGCTTCCTCCTGGGTGAGCAGCTCAAGCGCCTGCGGCACCTTGACCTTCTGCCGCTTGGACTTCTTAGGCATGAACTGGCCCAGCAGCTCGCGCATGTTCGCGCCCATCTCTTCCATGCCCTTGCGGCGCGAGCACCTCGACCATCGGGGTGGACTGCGCGCTGATTTCGACTTCGACCTCGCGATCGTCCAGATGGCCCTGGCGCAGCAGCTTGCGCAGCTTCTCGCGCGTGTCGGCGTGCGAATCGCCCTCTGCGGCTGCGTCAGGCGCGAGTCCGACCGGGCGACGGACCTTGGTGGGCGGCGGATAGAGGATGTCGAGCAGGCGCTCCTCGGCGGCGTCGCGGGCCTGGATCGCGACCCGCGCGCGTTCCTCCTCGCGCACCATCTTGACCGCGATTTCGGCCAGATCGCGGATCATCGATTCGACGTCGCGGCCGACGTAGCCGACCTCGGTATAGCGCGAGGCCTCGACCTTGACGAACGGGGCCTGGGCCAGGCGCGCGAGGCGGCGTGCGATCTCGGTTTTGCCGACCCCGGTCGGGCCGATCATCAGGATATTCTTGGGCGCGATTTCGTCGCGCAGTTCGGGCGCGACGTTTTGCCGGCGCCATCGATTGCGCAACGCGATCGCCACGGCGCGCTTGGCGTCGTGCTGCCCCACGATATAGCGGTCGAGCTCCGAGACGATCTCGCGCGGAGTCATCACGTACGGACTTGCCATCGTTCCTTCATCAACTGATAGCGCCGCCTTCTCCGCGCGCCTCTCTCCGACAGGCGTGCGCCGGCGGCGCCGGCTCTACAATTCCTCAATTATAAACCGATCGTTGGTGTATACGCAGATCTCCGCCGCCACCCGCATCGCGCTCTCCGCAATCTCGCGCGCGCTCATCGATGGAGCATGGCGCACCAGCGCGCGCGCCGCGGCCAGCGCGTAGTTGCCGCCCGACCCGATCGCCAGGATCCCGTCGTCCGGCTCGATCACGTCGCCCAGCCCCGAGATCAGGAGCGAGCTTTCGCGGTCGGCCACGATCAGCATCGCCTCCAGACGGCGCAGCACGCGGTCGGTGCGCCAGTCCTTGGCCATCTCGACCGCCGCCCGGCGCAGGTTGCCGTTGAACTCCTGCAGCTTGCCCTCGAATTTTTCGAACAGCGTCAGCGCGTCGGCGGTCGAGCCGGCGAAGCCCGACAGCACCTTGTCGTCGTGCAATCGGCGCACCTTGCGCGCCCCGTGCTTCATGATGGTTTGGCCGACGCTGACCTGGCCGTCGCCCGCGACCACCACGTGGCCGGCGTTGCGCACGCACAGGATCGTCGTCCCGCGGATGACGGTGTCGGGCTCAGGCGCGCGGATGGGCACGGCGGTAAACCTCTTTGAGATGCTTGACGCTGACGTGAGTGTAACGCTGCGTGGTGGCGAGGCTCGCATGGCCGAGCATCTCCTGAATCGAGCGCAGGTCGGCTCCGGCGTTGAGCATGTGCGTCGCGAAGCAGTGGCGGAGCCCGTGCGGCGTGATCGACGAACCCAGTCCCGCCGCCACGATACGCTGGGCCAGGATATTTTCGACCGCACGCGTCGTCAGCCGCCCGCCGCGCAGGTTGGTGATCACCGGGCCGTCGAGTTCCCACGCCTTAGGCATCGCGCGCCGCCACGCCTTGAGCGCGTCGAGCGCCGGTTCGCCGATCGGCACCATCCGATCCTTATTGCCCTTGCCCGAACGCACCAGCACCATCCCGACCTCGTCGTCGAGGTCGCGCCAGTTAAGGCCGACCAACTCGCTCACGCGCAGACCCGAGGAGTAGAGCGTTTCGAGGATCGCGCGGTCGCGCAAAGCGGCCGGCCCCCCGTCTTCGCTATCGGCTTCGATCAGCCGGCGCACGTCGTCCTCCGGCAAAATCGCCGGCAGGCGGCGCTGAGTGCGCGGCGAGCGCAGGGCGCGCGCCGGGCTTGCTGGACTCGCCGGCGATGCCATCGTTTCTCGCCAGCGAAAGAACGCCTTGATCGCGAACAGGCGGCGCTGGACGGTGGCGCGGCTTAGCGTTCTCATCGCTTCGGAAAGATAACTGCGGATATGATCGGTGGTGATCGCGTCGGGGTCGATTTCCTCGCCACCTGAGGCAGGCGCGGTCCCGCGCTCGAGCAGAAAGCGGCGAAAATCGCACAAGTCCCGGCGATAGTTCGATACCGTATTGTCGGCCGCGCGCGAGGCTTTGCCCAGCGCCGCCGCGAATGACTCTATTTCCGCCTGCATCGACTCGGGTCTAATCCAAACGCTATGCTATCAAGCGGGCGCAACGCGCAAAAGCACGGTCGGCGCGCCGCTTATGGTATCGCGCGAAGACGTACCGTGAACTGCCTGCGATGAACTGCTGGAAGTGCGGCCATCAGGTCGAGACGATCGAGCGCGTCGGGTTCCACGCGCATTGTCCACAATGCGATCGGCCGCTGCACGTATGCCGCAATTGCTCGCTCTACGATCCGGCTTACAACAATCAGTGCCGCGAGACGATGGCTGAGCGGGTGGTGGACAAGGAGCGCTCGAATTTCTGCGAGTACTTCGCGCCCAACGCCGGCGCCGCTGCCGCATCGTCTCAGCCGGCATCGTCCCGGCCGTCGCCGGAGCGCGCGGCGCGTGAGCGGCTCGACGCGCTGTTCAAGAAGAAAAAAACATGACGACAGCATCGGGGGCGATCGTCCTGGCCGCCGGGCTTGGCACCCGGATGCGCTCGGCGCGCGCCAAGGTGCTGCACGAGCTTGGCGGCGAGCCGATGATCGCTCGCGTGATTCGCTCGCTCGTGCCGCTTGCGCCCGCGCCGCTGGTCGTTGTGGTCGGCCATCAGGGCGAGGCGGTCGCGGCGGCCGCGCGCGCTGGCGTGCCGGGAGTGCGCGTCGAGGCCGCGCGGCAGCCCGCGCAGCGTGGCACGGGTGACGCGGCGCGATGCGGCCTGGAGGCTTTCCCACCGGGCTTCGACGGCGACGTGCTAATCCTTTATGGCGACATGCCGATGGTCCGGCCGGCGACGTTGCAGGCGTTCATCACCGAGCATCGGCGCGCGGGGGCGGACGTATCGTTCATCAGCGTGACACTCGACGGCGCGGGTGCGTATGGGCGCGTAGTGCGCGACCACGCGGGTGCGGTGACGGCGATCGTGGAGGCGCGCGACGCGACGCCCGCCGAGCTTGCGATCCGCGAAGTCAACACCGGCGTGTACCTCGCGCGCGCGGCCGTGTTGCGCGCAGCGCTGGCGGAGTTGCGCCCCAACAATGCGCAGGGCGAATACTATCTTACCGACCTGGTGGCGATCGCGCGGCGCAGCGGCCTTGCCGTGCAGGCCTGGTGCGCGCCCGACGCGGCCGAGTTCGCCGGAATAAATTCACTCAAGGAGTTGGCAGAGATGGAAGCCGAGATCAGGACGGCGGTTAATCGCAAGTTGATGGAGGCGGGCGTGACGATCGTCGATCCGGCGACCGCGTATATCGGCGAGCAGGTCGAAATCGGGCGCGACTCGACCGTCGGCCCCAACGTGCAGATTCTCGGCCGCAGCAAAGTCGGCGCAGGCGTGCGGATCGAGGGCACGGCATATCTGCGCGATGTCGAGATCGGCGACGGATGCCATCTGAAGCTCGGCGTGCGCGCCGAGGAATGCCGTATCGGGCCGCATTGTGAAATCGGTCCCTTCGCCAACCTGCGTGCCGGTACCGAGCTCGAAGGCCATAACCGTATCGGCAATTTCGTCGAGACCAAGAAGGCGCGGCTCGGCGAGGGCACCAAGGCGAGTCATCTGAGCTATTTGGGCGACACCGTGATCGGCCGCGAGACGAACATCGGATGCGGCGTGATCACGGTCAACTATGACGGTTACGACAAGCATCTCACGCGGATCGGCAGCCGCTGTATGATCGGATGCGACACGCAATTGGTCGCGCCGGTTAAGGTCGGCGACGACGTCTACGTCGCCTCGGGCACCACGATTTTGCGCGAGGTCCCCGACGGCGCGCTCTGCGTTTCGCATCATCCGCAGAAGATCAAGCCGGGATGGACGGCCGAGTGGCGCCGCCGCCACGGTGATCGCGCCGACGGAAAGGGCTCGGATTAGCGCTGGCGCCGCCTCGCCCGGACCGGCAAACTTATGGGTAGGCCGGGAAAGGTGAAACTTCGATGTGCGGAATAATCGGATACGTGGGCCCGTCTGAGGCGGTGCCGATTTTGCTCGGCGCGCTCGCGCGGCTTGAGTATCGCGGTTACGACTCGGCCGGTGTTGCGACGATCAATGGCGCCGGAATGGAAATCCGCCGCGCGGTCGGCAAGCTCGAGAATCTGCGCCGCGCGCTCGACGGCTCACCGCTTACGGGATCGATCGGAATCGGCCATACGCGATGGGCGACGCACGGCCGCCCCTCGGAGGGCAACGCCCATCCGCACAAGGCCGGTCCGGTCGCGGTAATTCATAACGGCATCGTCGAGAACTACGTCGAACTGCGCGCCACGCTTACCGGGCGCGGCCACAAGCTTAGCTCCGAGACCGACACCGAACTGATCTCGCATCTCATCGAGGAACGAGTGCGTGCCGGCCTCGGGCTGACCGAGGCGGTGCGCCAGACCGTGCTCGAATTGCGCGGATCGTTCTCGATCGTGGTGCTCTCCGAGACCGAGCCCGACAAGCTGGTCGCCGCGAAGACCGCGACGCCGCTGGTGCTCGGGCTGGGCGACAGCGAAAACTTCGTCGCTTCCGACATCCCGGCGATCCTCGGCCACACCCGCCGCACTCTCGTGCTCGAGGACGGCGAACTGGCCGAGCTCACCGCGCATGGCGTGCGCCTGATGACTTTCGACGGCGTGGCGATCGAACGCGCGCCGCGGCTTATCGAATGGGACGCGGTAGCCGCCACCAAGGCCGGCTTCCAGCACTACTTGCGCAAGGAGATCGCCGAGCAGCCGCAGGCCTGGATCGATACGCTGAGCGGACGCGCGGCGGCCGGCTCCAGCGCCGTGCGCTTCGAGGGCGAGCTGTTGCCGGCGGCCGGGCCGGAAGCGATCGGGCGAATCGTGATGGTCAGCGCGGGCGCCTCATGGATCGCCTCGCTCATCGGCAAATTCATGATCGAGGAGCTTTGCGGCGTGCCGGCCGAGGTCGACTACTCGGCCGAGTTCCGCTACCGCCAACCGCCGATCGACGCGCGCACGATGATGATCGCGGTGTCGCAGTCGGGCGAGACCGCCGACACTCTGGCCGCGCTGGAAGAAGGGCGCCAGCGCGGATGCCATCTACTCGCCATCACCAACACCGTCGATTCCTCGATCGCGCGCAAGGCCGACGCGCAGCTCTATACCCGCTGCGGCCCCGAAATAAGCGTCACCACCACCAAGTGCTTCCTGACGCAAATCGAAGCCTTCTATCTGTTCGCGATCCATCTCGCCGCGCGCCTGGGCAGGCTCAGCGAACGCGAAGTCAACGCGATGCTCCAGCCGGCCTTCGCGATCCCGGCGCAAATCAAGGAAGTGCTGGAAAAGCGCGAGCGCCAGATCGAGCGCGTGGCGCGCAAGTATGGCAAGGCGCGCGACTTCCTCTATCTCGGCCGCGGCATCAACTACCCGGTCGCGCTGGAGGGTGCGCTCAAGCTCAAGGAGATTTCCTACATCCATGCCGAGGGCTACTCGGCGGGCGAGATGAAGCACGGGCCGATCGCACTCATCGACGAGGAGATGCCCGTGGTGGTGATCATCCCGTTCGACAACGTTTACGAAAAGACGCTGTCGAACCTGCGCGAGGTCGAATCGCGCAACGGCCGTATCATTGCCATCACCGACCATCCCACGCCCGAGCTCGAGGAGGTCGCGTGGGAGATAATCGAGGTCCCGACGACACATCGGATGCTGATGCCGGTGCTCACGACTGTGCCGTTGCAGCTCCTCGCGTACCATATCGCGGTCTATCGCGGCACCGACGTCGACCAGCCGCGCAACCTGGCGAAATCGGTGACGGTCGAATAGCGGCGCGCGCCGCCGCGACGTATTCAGGCGATCAGTTTTTGGTTTTGGCGATTGGATATTGCGCGACACCGCCGTCGATCGCCAGCGAAGTCTCGTCCTGGATGAATGCCGCCACGCCGAGATGGTCGAGCTTCCATGACGGATCGAGGTCGACGCTGAGTTCGTTCTCCAGCGCGGAGCCGGCCGTCGGGCGCAGTTCGAACGCGGGAATTATTTTTCTTACCGTGTAGTCGTACCTGACCCGATGGCCCCTGTTTTCGCCTCCGTCGATCTTGGCCATCAGCCCGTTCTCGTAGATCGCGACCACCACGATCAGCGACTTGTCCCCAGCCGTGCGCACGATGTGCGCGCTCACGCTGACGTTGAGCTTGTGCGAGCCCGCGGCCGGCGGCGTCGCGCGCACCGTGACCACGCCCGGCGGCGGCGTCGCGCGGGCGGTCGCGATCGCACGCGCGATACGGTTTGGATCGGAGCCGACGCATTGCCATCTGCCGTTGATCACGATTTGCGGCGTGTACGAGCCGCTCAGTTGCATCGCGCGAACGTACTCAACCTGGCGCATCGTCCATTGACTCGACGAAAACGGGTCCGACCATCCCAAGCTGTCCCAATAATCGACGTGGTAGGCGAGCGGTATCACGCCGGTGGTTAACGCGCCGAGCCTGCTCAGCAATTCGTCGGCAGGCGGGCAACTCGAACATCCCTCGGAGGTGAAAAGCTCCAGCACCACCGGAGTGTCCTCAGACGAGGCGCTGCTTTGCGAGAATGCCGCGCGCTCACCGGCGAAGAGGGTTCCGGCTCCCAGAGCGAACGTGATCGCGCCAATCATGGCGATCAAGTGCACGGGCGCGGACTTCCTCCTCATAAGGTCCTCGCCAATAACAAATCTCCGAACCGTCCCGCAGGTTCCGGGCGACTCGGTGAGTCGAACTGAAAGCACCGCGAAAGTTTGGCGAAGCTGCGCTCAGGTTGCCTCGGTGTAGACGTTGGTGAAGTCGGGATTTATCTCGCGTCCGTGATAGAAAATTGCCGCGCCCAGGTGCTCCTCGGTCCAGGTGATGGTCGGCATATCGCGCGTCACGAAGTAGCCCAGCCCGGCGAAGGTCTCGTTGCGATTACCCGAGGGGTCGAAGAAATATATAGTCGCGCCGCGCGTGATGCCGTGGCGGGTCGGCCCAATGTCGATTTTGACCCGATGCTTGGATAACACGTCGGCCGCGCGCAGGACGTCGTTCCAGTTATCGAGATAAAAAGCGAAGTGATGAAAGCCTGGACGCGGACCGCCAACGAACGCGATGTCGTGCGGCTTGCTCGTGCAGGAAAGAAACGCGGCGGCCTGGACACTGTTGCCCGGACCAACCATCACCTGCTCGGTCAGTTGGAAGTTGAGCACTTCGGTAAAGAAGCGACAGGTGTCGGCGACCCGGTTGATGCCTTGAGACGGCTCGATCTCGGCCATCAGCAGGCAGTGGTCCAGATGCATCGCGCCCGCGCCCTTGACGTCGTCCGGCCATGGATCAGGATTGACCGCGCCGACACTTCTGCCCACCGCTTCCTTCTCCGCGAACAAGACCATCCGATGGCTGCTCGGCAGCGTGAAGCGGATCGCGCGGCCCACGAATGGGATCGCGCCGGGCTTGAGTTGCTCGACCTCGATACCGCGTTTCGCGATCGCGTCTCCAAACGTGTCGATTTCGGAGTCCCGCTCTACCTTGTACGCGATATAGTTGGCGCCTGAGTGGTCCGAAGGCGTGATGATCACGCTGTAGCGATCCCATTCGTCCCAGGCCTTGTAGTAAGTCGTACCGCCGCTTTCGCGATGGGTTTCGATGAGCCCGATCACATTGGAGTAATGGTCGCGGGCTTTTTCGATGTCCGTTACTCGAACCGAAACGTGTCCGATGCGCATCACCGCCACGATAGCGTCCTCCGTGGGTCGAGATGCCCGATGCTAACACCCGCGCCGCCCTGCTGTCATCCGTCACGCGCAGCGCCCCGAGGGGCTCGGTTTTCCCCCGCCGCGTCATCCGATATTGTTGCCGCGATATTGTTGCCGCGATCGTTATGAGGAGGTGCCAAGCGCGATGCCGGACGTTGCCCCGCTTGCCGGAATCACGGTCGTCGATCTTACCCGCTACCTGGCGGGGCCGTTTTGCACGCAGATTCTCGGTGACTACGGGGCCGAGGTCATCAAGATCGAGCCGGTCAAAGGCGCGCGCTCCGAGATGGGAGGTTATACCGGGAAGGATAGCTACTTCTTCATGAGCACCAACCGCTCCAAGAAGAGCGTGCAGATCGATCTCCGGCAGCCGGCCGGGCGCGAGGTGATGCTGCGTCTTGCCGATCAGGCCGACGTGGTGATCGACAACTTTCGTCCCGGCGTGATGGAGGCGATGGGCCTTGGTTACGAAACGCTCGCCGCGCGCAATCCGCGCATCATCGGATGCTCGATCTCCGGCTTCGGCGCGAGCGGTCCGATGCGCGATACGCCTGGGTTCGACCAAATCGCGCAGGGCTTCTCCGGGTTGATGAGCGTGACGGGCACCGAGGAGACCGGCCCGATGCGCGTCGGGATTGCGATCTGCGATTTGCTGGGCGGAATCTTCGCCGCGCAGGGCATCCTGCTCGCGCTCCAGGCGCGTCATCGCAGCGGCCGCGGTCAGCGGGTCGAGACTTCGATCCTCGAAGCGATCGTCAGCGTGCTCAGCTGGTCGGCGGGTATCTACTTTGACACGGGACGCACGCCCGGACCGGCCGGCAACCATCATCCGCTCGCGGCGCCGCACGGCGTCCACGCGGCTTCCGATCGGCCCTTCAATATCGCCTGCGGCAACGAGACGATGTGGCACGCACTGGCCGAAGCGATCGGACGCCCCGAGCTCAAAGACGACTCGCGCTTCTCCTCGCTGGGCGATCGGATAAAGAATCGCGCGGCGCTGACCGCCGAGATCAACCTCGCGCTCGCATCAAATACCGCAGCGCACTGGATTGATCGCCTCAACCGCGCGGGCATCCCCTCCGGTCCGATCCTGACTATCGAGGAGATGTTCAATCATCCGCAGATCGCGGCGCGCGAGATGCTCTTGCGCCTGCCCCATCCAGTGCGCGGCGAGATCATGACGACCGGCCTCGGGGTGAAACTCTCCGAGACGCCGGGCCACGTCACGCGGCCGCCGCTGGTCGGCGAGCATACGACCGAAGTCCTGACGGCGCGCGGCTTCAGCCTCGAGGAGCTGACCCGCCTGCGTGAGGCTCGGGCGATTGGCTAGCGCGCCGGAGCCGGAATCCTCGCCGGCACGCGCGGGCTTGCTGTTCGGCGACGCACTATGGTCCCCGCCGAGAAGCCGCAGCGCGATGTGGCTCGGCTGCTTGTTCGGCGCGGAGACGCTGGCGTATGCGCTGTTTCGGCTGCCTACCGATCTCGGCTTCGACGCCAACGCGTTCGGCGATCGGGGCGACTTCCTTTCGATCTCGTACCTGGTCGCGCACGGCAGCCGCCCGGCGATCGATTTCGGCTACCATTGGGGTCTCGCGCCGATCCTGCTGGCGCAGTTGTGGTTTGCGCTCTTCGGCGCGACTCCGCAGGGGAACGAGGCGATCATGGTCGTCTGTGCGCTGCTGGTCGCGATCGGTATCGCGCGGATGGCCGCCGCGCTGCGCCTGGGCACGCTCGGAATCGTCCTGCTCGTAGTCGCGCTGCCCTTTGCGTTTCCAACCTTCACCCTGACCTACGCTTTGGAGGCCGCGCTCCTATCCAATGCGTTGGCGGAGCAGGCTGCACAAAGGCGCTCGATCGCACTCGTGCTCACCACGGCGTCATGCTTCGTAAATCCCAGCATGGCGTATCTCTATGGCTTCGTGCTGTTGCTCGGATTGTTGTGGGAGAGCAGGCGGCCGCATGATGACCGCGGCTCGCTGGATGATGCTGCGGGCTCTTCGATCGATTGGCCGAACGTATCACGCACGGTCACGCCGGCCGCGATCACCGGCGCCGTCCTGATACTCATCCTGTCCGCCGTCTATGGGCCGCTCGCGCTGGCAAAGACTATCCTGCCGCTGGCCGGAATGGCGGCGCATCATAACCAGGCATCGGGCTTTTTTCGCGGCGTCGGGCGCGATTTCTGGTATCAGCCGCATCTGGGGCTGCCCTACTATCTCTTTTCCGTAGTCGGCTTCTGGATTGCCGCGACTTTGTGGCTAATCGTTGCGGGATTGCGGGCGGGACGGAGATTGTTATCGGCGCCGCGCGCCAGCGACATCACTGCCGACGAATTCGTTCTGACTTGCGCGATACTTCACGTGACGTTCGTCACCATCTTTTTCGGCTCGGAGGTGAGCTGGCGCTACTACTGCTACATCCTGGTGATGGGCGTCGCCGCGACCAGCATCCGGGATCCGCAATCGGCGCGAATCGCAGGCCTGCTTGCCGTGATGGCTCTGCTGGGCAACGTCTCCCATTTCGCGCAAATCGCCGGTCAATGGCGCACCACGGCGCCGAGTCCGGTCACGGCCGGGATGTGGGCGTCATCCGAAGAAGTGCGGGACTGGGAACAGGCGCAGCGGGCGATCGACGGCCATCGCGCGCTGCTGCTGACCGCGATGGGATGCGGGCCGTTGCTCTCGGCCCGCTTCGAGCCGCCGTTCGCCAACCATTTCACTCCGGGAGAGTTGATGCCGGGTCAGCTCGCGCGGCTGATGCGGCAGATAGATGGCGCGCAACGGATCGTAGTGGTAATCAGCCCCGGCTTCGGCAACATGCTGGTTTGGTGGCCCGATATCCAGCGCGCGCTCGACGGCCATGAGCTGTTATGGAAGGGCAAATCGTTCGCGGTCTACGGAGCGCGCTCACGACACACGCCGTGAGCGCGTTGCGCCCGCCCGGGGGCGCCGCGGCCGCTACTCGCGCTCCATGAATCCTTCGAGGTTGCGCGAACGCCCGGTCTGGCGCAGCTTGCGTAGCGCCTTGGCCTCGATTTGCCGGATCCGCTCGCGCGTCACCGCGAACTGCTTGCCGACTTCTTCCAGCGTGTAGTCGGTCTTCTGACCGATGCCAAAGCGCATGCGCAGGATCTGCTCCTCGCGCGGCGTCAGGGTCGCCAGGACCTTGCGCGTCTGCTCGCCCAGGTTGCCCTGGATCGCAGCCTCCACCGGCGAAGGCGCGAGCTCATCCTCGACGAAATCGCCGAGCGAGCTTTCCTCCTCGTCGCCGATCGGAGTTTCCAGCGAGATCGGTTCCTTGACGATTTTGAGCACCTTCTGGACTTTGTCGAGCGGCATCTCCATCTGCTCGGCAATCTCTTCGGGGCTCGGTTCGCGGCCCAGCCGCTGGACCAGCAACCGCGTGACTCGCAGCAGTTTGTTGATCGTCTCGACCATGTGCACCGGGATGCGGATGGTGCGGCCCTGGTCGGCGATCGCACGCGACATCGACTGCCGGATCCACCACGTCGCGTAGGTCGAGAACTTATAGCCGCGCTGGTACTCGAACTTGTCGACTGCGCGCATCAGGCCGATGTTGCCTTCCTGGATGAGGTCGAGGAAACCCAGCCCGCGGTTGGTGTAGCGCTTGGCCAGGCTCACGACCAGGCGCAGATTGGCTTCGGTCAATTCCTTCTTGGCGCGACGGCTCTTATGCTGGCCGGCTGCGATGATTTCGATCGAACGGCCGAACTCCTCGCCGGTCGCCTTGACCCGCCGCTCGACTGCCTTCATGGTGCGCTGCGCCTCGCGGATGCGAGCGGCAATGTCGATCAGATTCTCGCGGGTACCGTTGACCTTGAGCACGTGGCGGCGGTCCTCGGCCTCGGCCGCCTCCTTGATTAGCTGAGTCTTGGAGCGGCCGGTCGCATCTTCGTAATGCTCCACGATCTGATGGGCCTGGCGAAACTGCTCGAGCTGATGGCGCATTTCGGAGATGACGGCCTCGCGCACGTGCCGCGACAGCCCCATCGTCGTAAAGGCGGCCTTGACCCGCTCGCGCATCCGCACGTAGTTGCGCTCGAGCTTGGGTTTGCGCCGCGGCCCGGGCCGCTCGCGCAATTCCTCTTCCAGCTCTTCGAGTTTAGCGCGCAAGTCCTTAAGCTTTTTTGTGGAATCGTGCAGCTTCTTGAGCAGCTTCTCGTTGGCTTCGGGTCCGCGCTCTTCGTCGGGATCGGCGGGCTCTTCGCTTTCCTCGAAGATGTCGCGAAGGTCGGCCTCGCCAGCCTCGATCCGGTCGCCCAAGTCGATTAGAAAATCCAGCGTGACGGGCGACTTGAGGACCTCTTCTTCGACCTCCTGTTCGCCGGCCTCGATCCGCTTGGCGATCTCGACCTCCTGCTCGCGCGAGAGCAGTTGGAAGTTGCCCATCTCCTTGAGGTAGAGCCGTACCGGGTCGGACGAATCGCCCGCCGCGTCGGCAGCCTCTTCTTCGGCCTCTTTTTCGGGCTCCGCGTCAATCTCGCCCTCGGCACCCTCGGTGGGCACTTCCTCGAGGACTTTGATATCCATGTCCTCGAAGCTCTCCAGCGCGGCGCGCAGGTCGGTGGGCGAAGCCACGTCCTGCGGCAGGAAATCGTTGACCTGGTCGAAAGTCAGGTAACCCTGCTCGCGGCCGAGGTCGACCAAACCCTGGAGATCCTTCCCTTCGTACTTCTGCTTCATGCTATTAGCGTCCGTCCTGGCCGTCGGCACCGGCTGGCGGCGGCGGGTCGATCAATTCGCGGGCTTGCGGCACGCGGACCACGGCCTAGCAAACACCCGCTGCGCGCCACTTCGGAAAGATTAAACTGAATAAGAAAGGCCGATTCTGGCAAAGCACCCCATTATATGGGTCATTATCGGGCAAGTCAAAGAGGGAATTCTTTTTCGATTCCGCGCCTCTCAGCTACCCTCCATCCAACCCCGCAACTCCAATTTAGCAATTATTTTGTCTTCGCGCATCCGGGAGATTCCGCGGCGTTGCCTGCCTTGATGGCTTCCTTCAAAGATCATAACGCTGGCGGGCCGCAGCCGGTTGCATAAACGGCTCCGTCAGCCATACGAGCCCGAGGTAGCGTACCTTGCCAACTCATATTGCCATCCTGATTGTCAGTTTTGCCGTCATCCTGGCCGGCTCGGAGATGTTCACCAATGGCGTCGAGTGGGCCGGTCATCATTTGAGTCTTTCCGAGGCCGCCGTCGGCAGCCTGCTCGCCGCCGTCGGCACGGCGCTCCCGGAGACGTTGATTCCCGCAGTCGCGCTGCTGATGAGCCACGGTGTGCCGGGCGCCCATAGCGAGGTCGGCGTGGGCGCAATAGTCGGCGCGCCGCTGATGCTTTCGACTATCGCCTTGTTCGTGATGGGGGTGGCGGCGCTCGGCTTTCGCAACCGGCGCGGGCGTATCGCGCTCCGCGTCCCCCGCGTCGACGCCCGGCGCGACCTCGGCTTCTTTCTGCCGGTGTTTGCCGGGACGCTCGTGCTCGGGATGGCCCGTTTGCCGCCAATCGCGCGTTACGCCGTCGGAGCGATATTGCTGGCCGTATATGCAAGCTATGCGGTGGTAATCCTGAGACTCAAGCGCGACGCCGAGACCGAAGTCGAGCATGGGCTGCATCTCGAACTGCTGCTGGGGGGTAATCCTGCTGACCCGCGCGGCTGGACTACCGCCCTGCAGGTTCTGCTCGGGGTTGTCGCGATCCTGCTTGGCGCGTACGTGTTCGTCGATCAGATCGTTTTTCTTTCGCGCCACGCCAACCTCAACCCGGGCGTGCTCTCGCTTGTCCTGAGCCCGCTCGCCACCGAACTGCCCGAGAAATACAACGCCGTGGTCTGGATTCGCCAGGGCAAGGATAACCTCGCGCTAGCCAATATCACGGGCGCGATGGTTTTTCAGAGCTGCATACCGGTGGCGCTGGGCCTGGTCTTCACGCCTTGGCATCTGAGCCCGCCAGAGGTGCTGGGTGGCGCGATCGCGATCCTTTCGGCCGCGCTGCTCTATGTCAACCTGCGCGATGGCGAGCTGGGCACGCCGACCCTGATCGTGGGGGGGCCGCTTACGCGGCTTTTATCGCGGGCCTGGGATGGCTGGGCGCTCTCTAGCGAGGAACGAGCGCAGACTGCGCTATCTTGCCTATGGTTGTGATGCGCGCCGCGCGCGAGCCACAATTCCTGCTCGGAACCCGCGATGAGCCGTTATCACGAGATCTGCCGGCAGTTTTACGACAACCGGCTGCTCTTTGGTGACCCGGCCGAACCCGGAATCGTGGCGGTCGAGGTCGTCGCTCCGGCCGAGGTCGAGATTTTCCGCCGCGTCGGCTCCACGCTCACGCGCGAGCGCCGTCCGCTCAAGCTCTTCGCGCTGCTGGCGGAGCCCGGGATGCTCAACGGGCTCGGTGCGCCGTACAAGGTAGAGCCGCTGGAAGGCAACTTCCGTTTTCGATGGCTCGCGACCTTCGACCGCCTTGACGCGCTGGAAGCCGCGCGGCGCCATCTGCGCCGGCTCACCGGCAAAGCGCCCGGCGTTTCCGACGCTCCCTACCTGGTGCTCGCGGACCCGGTCGAACAATACCTCATCTTGAGCGGCATCACGTTTTTCATCGGGATGGAATTCGGCGAGCTGCGCCGGATGCAGCTCGATATCGAAACCTACATCAGTCCCGGCTTCGAGTTCCCGACCGCGGCGCGCGAGGGCGACCGCGTGATCGCAATCGCGCTCAGCGATTCGGCGGGCTATGAGCGCGTGTTGCGCGGCGACGCGATGGACGAGCGCACGATGCTTGAGGAACTGGTGCGGATCGTCGCCGAGCGCGACCCCGACGTGATCGAGGGCCACAACCTGTTCCGCTTCGACCTGGAGTATCTCGAAGCGCGCGCCCGGCGCCATCGCGTGAAACTCGCGCTCGGCCGCGACCGCAGCGAGATGAGCGCGCGCGCCTCGCGCCTGCAAATCGCCGAGCGCTCGATCGCGTACCGCCGTTACGACATCCGCGGGCGCAGCCTGATCGACACCTGGATTCTCGCCCAGCACTACGATATCGCGAGCCGCGAGCTCGAGGGCTTCGGGCTGAAGGAACTGGCGCAGCATTTTCACGTGGCCGCCGCCGACCGCGTCTATATCGACGCCGCGCGCGTGAGCGACTATTTCGACCATCGCCCCGAGGAGCTTTTCGCCTACGCGATTGGCGACGTGCGCGAGACCGCCGCGCTGGCCGGCCTGCTCGCGCCCAGCTACTTCGTGCAGGCGCAGATTTTTCCGTACTCCTACCAGAACGTGGTACTGCGTGGGAACGCGACCCGGATCGACGCGCTGCTGATGCGCGCCTACCTGGCCGCTCGCCACTCGATTCCCGCCCCGCAGGAGCCGAGCGAGGTGATGGGCGGCTATACCGAGGTTCGCCGATGCGGTGTCGCGCGCCGCGTGCTGCATTGCGACGTGACCTCGCTGTACCCCTCGCTGATGCTGCATTACGGGCACGCGCCGGCGGGCGACCGGCTCGGCGTGTTCCTGAAAACGCTGGGCGATCTTCGCAGCTTCCGCGTCCAGGCCAAGGCGGCAGTGCGCGAACTCGACGGCACGGCGCGCCGCAACCTCGAGGCGCTTCAGCAGACGTTCAAAATTCTCATCAACTCATTTTACGGCTATCTCGGTTTCTCGCTCGGCCACTTCAACGATTTCGTCCAGGCCAACGCCGTGACGCGCCGCGGACGCGAGCTTATCCAGGCCGCCGTCGTCGCGCTGGAGGACTCCGGCGCGCAGGTCATCGAGGTCGACACCGACGGTATCTACTTCGTTGCGCCGCCCGGAGTTGACGACGAGGCCGGCGAACAGAGCCTGGTCGAGCGGATCGGCGCCGTGATGCCCGAGGGCGTGCGGCTGGAGATCGACGGGCGCTACCCGGCGATGTTCTCCTACAAGATGAAGAACTACGTCCTGCTCGAGGAGGCGGGCGAGATGACGATTCGCGGCTCGGGGCTGCGCTCGCGCGGGCTCGAGCGGTTTCAGCGCCGCTTCATGGAGGAGATGTTCCACCTGATGCTGGAGCAGCGCGCCGACGAAATCCCTGCGCTGTACGAGGACTGGCGCGAGCGCCTGGCGCGCCACGCGTTCGGCATCGGCGACCTGATGAAGACCGAGACGCTGCAGGACTCGCCCGAAACCTATCGCGACAAAATCGGTGGCAAGCGGCGCAACGTCTCGGCCGCCTATGAACTGGCGCTCAAGGCCGGACGCCCGTACCTAAGCGGCGACCAGATTTCTTACTACGTCGCGGGCCGCTGGACCAAGGTCAAGGTCAGCGCTGCGGCGCGTCTTGCGGCCGAGTACGACCCGGCCAATCCCGATGAAAACGTCGAGTACTACCAGGCCAAGCTCGCCGAGCTCTACGCCAAGTTCAAACCCTACGCCGAGCGGCGCGGCCTGTTCAGCCCCGATGAAATCGAGAGCGCCCCGGACGCGCCGGAACAGCAGTCGATGTTTGGCGACGGCGCGGCGGACAAGTCGGGCAAGTAATTCGCAGTTTAAGCGCGCTCGCGATGAAACAGAAAATCGTAGGTTTCCATCAGGACGAGCAGGCCGACTGGGTGGCCGAGCTTCAGTGCGGCCACACTCAACACGTACGCCATCGTCCGCCCTGGCAGCAGCGTCCGTGGGTGACGACCGCGGAGGGCAGGCAGAGCCGGCTCGGTATCGAGCTCGAGTGCAAAAAGTGCGACGAAGCTGATTAGTACTCAGTTGGGTTGAGAGGCGGTCGGGAACCTTTGCGGTCAGCCGGGTCGAGCTTTTCTGGCCTCCTCCCCAGTGTCTTGGGGGAGGATTGAGGTGGGGGTCGAACGAGCAGGCGCCGGTTGCCTGTCCTCTGCGGCGCGTGCTCGCTCTGTCTTTTTTCGTTGCGCTCCGCCAATCCCCCGACGCGACAACTGAGCAAATAACGAGACCTCTTCGAGATCGGCAGCGCCGCCTTCCAGGCAGAGGCGGTCCTCACAGAAAATTCAGGACCGCCTAGACCCCCACCCCAGCCCTCCCCCAAAGACAATCGGGGGAGGGAGTTCGGAGAACTCACACTCCTCCGCACACAAGCGCTAAGCCTAGCTGAGACGTCCAGCAAGCGCTTCTAACCTCCTCCCCCGCGGCGCCAGCGCAGGGTGCCGTTCTCGTCGCGGAACTCCTCGACGATCTGATTGCCGCTCAGCCGCAGCACCAGGAAGCCATTGAGCGCGCGCGCCGGTTCCTCGACGTCGTTGGCCTTGCGGTTCTCTCCCCATTCGAGCGTGAAGCCGTTAGCGCCAAGTCCGCTCTCCGCGCTGTACGGCAGCCACGGCACACCGCAATGCCCGACGCATCGCGCCATCAGGCTCCGTCCGCCGCCGATCGGAAACGGCGCAAGCGCGTAACCCGCATGAACGTGGCCCCAGTACCAGTAATCGGGGCCGCCGTCAGTCGCGTGCAACACCTGGTTCCAAATATCCGCGACGGTCACCTTCACGGTCGCGCCGGCCGGTTCGACGTCGACGCCGGCGTGATGCGTGAGCAGGATGACGCGGCGGCCGGCCTGGCGCGCGGCGCGCGTGAGCGTCGCCATCCACGGCAGTTGGACATCCGCGTCCAGTGCTCCGTCGAGGTAGAAGTTGCGCGCGAAATACGCGGTATCGACCGCGATTATCGTCCAGTGATCGTTTTGCAGCGAAAAGTAGCTCAGCCCCTGCTGCGCCTTGAACCGTGGATCCGTCAGTGCGATCTGAAAGTAGCCGACTCCGCCCGAGTACATCTCATGATTGCCGTTGAGCGCGAACGACGGCGCGCTCGCGCTGATGCCGGCGGGCCACAAGGCGAGGAACTTGCTGCGCACCTCGTTTTCGGCGCCGGCATAGTAGATGTCGCCCAGGTGGATCGTATGGTCTGGCTTAAGGTCGGTGATGCGCTGCGCGATGCTGCGTGAGGAGGCGTCGCCGGTGCCCCAGTCGCCGGTGATCGCGATTGTGACGCCATTGTCGATCCGCACGATGGGGCTAATGTTGCGCGCCGTATGCGTTGGAAACGGCGCGGGCCGCGAATCGAGCAGATGGAAAAACGTCGCCAGCCATCCCGGATCGAAATTTCCGTACTGGTAGAAGTCGGTCGCATCCAATGCGCTTAGCGGCCGGATCGGCGGCGCCGCGGAAGTCGTCATTGCTCCGGAACTCATCGCCGCCGCCAACAGCGATAACTGCAGTTCGTGTGGCTGTGAGCCCTTGAGCTGGTCGGTGGGCTTCGCCACCGCGGTCTGATCGAGTGCCGCGTTGAGCGCGGCGATCACCGACTGGCTGCGCGGCGGAGCGTTACCGGCCAGATTGGCGGATTGCAGTTTACCGAGTACCCGGTTGATCTCGTCGGGTACGGATTTGGTCGCGGCATTCGGGGTCTCCAGATGTAACAGCGACCTGCCCGCCGCATCCACGATCCGCAGCAGCCGCGGCATCTTGAACGGTGGTGGCCACGCCGGTGCCACCGCCGCGATCGCAGGTACGGCGCTTGCTGCGGCGGCCGCGGCCTTGGCCGGCGTCGTGGGCACTTTCGCGAGCAGGCTTGTCAACTGGCTCGGCACCCAGGCGGCCGCGCCGCGCCGGCGCCGCTCGCGGCGCGAGCCTGGAACCAGCGGGCGTTCGGCAAAGCGGGCGCCTGCGATCATCGCCGCCGGGCCTTTCTTTTCCGTCCACGCGCCCGCCGGATGACCGGTGTCGAGCACGTTGGCATAGCCGCCCGGCAGAAGCGTGAAGGGCACGCTGATACGCCCGCCATAGTCGAGCGGGACCACGCCGCTTCGATGGAAGGTCTCGAACCACGACGGGAACAGGAAATCGGATACCGCCACGCCGTCGATCGCATAGCCGAACTCGTCGGCCTGGCAGGGGTCGCAGATTTCATAGGCGTAGAGCACGAGGTTGTTGTTTTCGGTCGCGCACACGGTGAGGTTGATCGCCGGGTCGGCGAGCAACTCGAGCAGTTCGTGGCTCGCCGTGATTGTCCATTTGACCCCGGCATCCTGCGCGGTCTTGACGAACACTTTGCCGAGCGGCATCGCCTCGTCAGTGAGATCGTGATAGCCGAGCGCGCCGGCCTGGTCGGAATCGTCCAGGATGACCAGCCACCAGCTTCCGGGGAGCGGCTTGGTGCCCGCCGCGACGAAGCTCAGCGCCGCGTCGACGCCCCATGCGGGCGCGAAATGCTCGCTCACCTGGCGCTGCAACGCCGCGGCCGCCGCTTGTACCTCGGCCGCTGCGACCAGTTTGCTCTCGTTGATGATCGAGACTCGTATCGTGGCCACGTTCCCCCCTCTACGCGCGCGCCGTAGCGTACCCCACAACGCGCCAGCCCATTTCGATCGCGGGTTTCAATCCATGGGATTGGTTTCCCTGGCGACGTCGCCGAGCGCCGCCGCCGCACGCTCGCAAATCTCCGTAATAAGATCGTCGGTCATGACCGTCGAGAGCGCGATTAGTCCGCGCGGCGCGAAGAAGAGTCCCTCATTGAGCGCGGCCAGATGGAAATTCTCCATCATCCGCGCCGCCCGCCTATGCACGCCGCCCGCAGCTGGTCCCTCGAATGTGACGTTCATCAGCGAGCCGGCCCGGCGCATCGAAAACGGAAGGCGGAGCGCCGCCGCCGAGCGTTCCATCTCCGACTTGCATCCGCGCCGCCATCCGATCCATCGCGGCGATGCGTTCGGCGTTGAGTTCGCGCACCGAGACCACGCCCGCCGCGCAGGTAAGCGGATTACCGTTGAAGGTGCCGGAGTGATGCATCGGATGCTCTTCTGCCGGATCGAAATGCGCCATCAGATCGGCGCGTCCGCCGAGCGCACCGACGGGCAGCCCGCCGCCGATGATCTTGCCCATCATGGTCAGGTCCGGCGCGATCCCGGCCGCCGCCTGCGCGCCGCCGGTTCCCAGCCGCAGCGTGATCACCTCGTCAGTAACGAACAGCGCGCCCGCGCGACGCGCCGCGTCGGAGACGCGCGGCAGGAAGTCCGGCGGCGGCGCGATAATCCCGCTCGAGCCGAGGATCGGTTCGAGGAAGACCGCGGCGATCTCGCCGCCGTGGCGCGCGAGCATCGTCTCGAACGACGCCGCGTCGCCGTATTCGGCAAGCATCGTGCGTCCGCCCTCGCCGGCCCATTCGGCCTCGAGGTCGTCGTATGACCCGTGATAGCCTTGGCGCGCCATCAGCAATTGCCTGCGTCCGGTTACGCGGCGCGAAAGCTGTGCGGCCAGCATCCCAGCCTCGCTGCCCGAATTGCAAAAGCGCACGCGCTCGACCGAGACGACGCGCTCGCAGATAAGTTCCGCGAGTTCAATTTGCGCTTGGTTGCGCGCCGGCCACGCGGTGCCCTGTGCGCTCGCGCGCGCGATCGCCTCGACGATTGGCGGATAGGCGTTGCCGTGGACGAGACTGGTGTAATTGCCGAGCAGGTCGATGTAGCGGTTGCCGTCGATGTCCCACAGGAACGGCCCCTGACCGCGCGCGATCGTCAGCGGATAGGGACTATAGTACGTGACGCTGCGCGTGTCGCCGCCCGGCATCACACGCGCGGCACGCGCGCCTGTCGCCGCTGAGGCCGGGGTCCGCGCACGGTAGCGTTGTTCGATCGAATTCATGGAATCACGATCGCGGCGGCGCCGTACGCCGGCGGCGTTTACGCATCCTCGACCGGGTTTTCCAGCGCGCCCAGCCCTTCGACCTCGATTCGCACGCGGTCGCCCGCTTTCATGAAGACCGGCGGTTTGCGCGCAAAGCCGACGCCGCCCGGCGTGCCGGTCGAAACGACGTCACCCGGTTCGAAGGTGAAGACCTGGGAGAGAAACGCGATCAGGTGTTCGGTCTTGAAGATCAAATTGCGCGTGTTGGAGTGCTGCATGCGCTGGCCGTTGAGCTGGAGCGAAATCTCGAGGTTGTGGGGATCGGCGATTTCGTCACGCGTCACCAGGTACGGGCCCATCGGCGCGAAAGTGTCGAAGGTCTTGCCGATCATCCATTGCCCGGTCTTCATCTGGTAATCGCGGCAGCTCACGTCGTTCACGATCGTATAGCCGGCCACGTAGTCCATCGCACGATCGGGCGTGATGTCGCGGCCGGCGCGGCCGATCACGAAAGCGTACTCGGCCTCGTAGTCGATCATCGCGGAGACCTTGGGAATTTTGATCGCGTCGCCCGGCCCGATCACGCAGTTGGCGTACTTGGAGAAGATGGTCGGCACCTCGGGGATTTTCATCCCGGCCTCTTCGGCGTGGTCGCGGTAGTTGAGTCCCACCAGGATGAGCTTGGTCGGGCGCGGCACTGGCGCGCGCAGGCGGACCGACTCGGCACGGCGGGCAAGCCCGCGCTCGCGTGCGCCGTCGGCGCCAAGGCGCGCAATCAACTTGAGCGCGTCCCTCGCGGCGTTCATCGCTCGATCGCCGGAGTCGAGAAAAGCCAGCATCTCGGGCGGCACGGCCTCGACGGAAAGCTCACCCGCGCGGCGCTCGCCGCGCTCTTCCAGCAGCGCGCGATAGGCCGCGTTGAGATCGACCACGACGCCGTCGGCGACGGCGCCGAGACGATTGCGTTTGGGTTCATCCTCGAATGTGACGAGGCGCATCGGTGATGTTTCCTCCTTGCGGTCGCCGCGCCGTGCGCGAGTTCGCAGCGCCGACGCGTCGCTTGCCGAAGCGCAGTATAATGCGAACCGGGGTCGGGACCCCAAACGCGCCGCGCGGCGCTAACCTCTGCTTGCTTTTATCCGCGCGACGATTAAGTCTGACGCGTAAGCGATGACGGCTAGGCGATGCGCAGAATTTGGCTAAAAAAGCTTGGGCCGAAGAAACTCGCCCTCGGCACGCTGATCGCCGTGGTCGCGATCGTAGCCGCGCTGCCGATCCTGCGGCCGCGCTGCACCGAGCTTCGGGGCGCAGAGATGCTGACGGTCTCGATGGCGCGGCTGGAGGGCGGCGACGCGCGCCTGTTCTGCTATCGCGATCGCGCGGGCGAGCGGCTGCGTTTTCTGCTCGCGCGCGGCAACGACGGCAAGGTTCGCGCGGTCTTCGACGCCTGCCGCCAGTGTTACAAGTTTCACCAGGGTTACGACGTCTCGCACGGGATGCTGATTTGCCGGCTCTGCGGCAACCGCTATCCAATCGACCACATGACGAAGGGCGAGGCCTCGTGCGTGCCGGTCAGCCTGCCTCATCATGAAGATGCCTCTCGAGTCGAGGTCAAAGTTTCCGATCTCAAATCTGGAGCGGCACTGTTTTGAGTCCGGCTATGAGCACGAGGCGTCCTAACCGCGCCGCCGCGGCGATTGTGGCGCTCGCGGTGCTGCTGGGCGGGATGCCGCTTACGCTCGGAGTGGTGGTGCACAGCTCCGAAGTGATGTTCACGCTGGACATCTGCCATCCCGCGCAGAGTTTCAGCCATTCACCGGTGGCGGTGATGGCGATCATTCCCGGCTTTCCGACCGTCGCACAGTTCCTGCCTGAATCCGGGCGCTATTCTGTGCCGAGAACCTCGCTTAGCGCGCGCGCGGCCGACGCTCCCGATCCGCCACCTCCCAAAGCGCGCGCTTAGACGCGCGAATCAGGCATTTACGTTTGCGGATGTGGCGTCGCGCCGGCGCCGCGCGACTCTTGTTCGCGCGTGGGCCGCGGGCGACTCGGAGGCGGCCGTGCGCACGGCCGTGGAGACGGCTATGAAATACGTCTGCGCTTTCGCGCTGATGCTGGCTATTGCGGTACCCACCGCTGCTTTCGCACACGGAGTAGTGGGAGATTACATCTTTCTGGAGCCGCTCATCACTCAAGACCCGACGCCAGCGAATGAGCTGGATATCCTCGCACCATCGTGGGTCAAAAGCAGCGATGCAAATACTTACAGCATCGCATTCTCGATAGAGAAAGTTCTCTACGCGGATGACGATTATGTGCCGAGATTCAGCGTAGGCGGCGGCAGCGGCTGGAGCCACGTTTCACCATTCAACGATCGCGGTATGCAGGGGTTTGGCGACCTCACGCTGTTTGGGAAGTACGCATTTTACTATTCGCTGAAGCATGAGTTCATGCTGACGATAGCCGCGCAACTGCAGCTACCGGCAGGCAACACCCCGATCGAGGCGCAAAGTCATACGAGCTTCGGCCCGGTGTTTTTATGGGAAAAGGGCATGGGCGACCTTCCGAATTGGCCGGTGCTGAAATATCTTCGACCGTTCGGTATTCAGAGCGATTTCGGCTACGTCCCTGCCTTGGGCGGACACACCAGTCATCATATGTTTGCCGATGCTGTAATCGAGTACTCGCTTCCGTACCTGAGCAACAATGTCCAGGACATCGGATTGAAGCCGCCGTTTCGAAACCTGTTTCTCTTCAACGAATTCAACTACGACCAATTGATCACGGGGCCTTCCGGTCAGACCTTCCCCACCATACTGGCGACTCCTGGTATTGCCTATGTCAGCTATCACTTCGAGCTGGCTCTGGGCACGCAGCTCGCGCTCAACAACGCGAGCAGACCCGGGACGCACGCCGCAGTCGTCGGCCTACTCGATATCTTTTATGACTCGATACTTCCAAAGATCGGCAACTGGACGATCAATCGAGGGTTCCCCGGATGAAGATATTCAAGTTGTTGATATTCAGCGCTGCGTTACTTTTGGCCGCGAGTGTAACCGGCTTGCGTGTGGCTTCGGCGCATTCATTCCCCGAGCAGGAAACTCCCTCGGCCGGCCAGCGGCTCTCCGCGCCCCCATCCGAGGTCACGATCAAATTCGATGCTCCGATAGAGAAGCTGTTTGCCAAACTGGAAGTGCTGGACCCCGACGGCAAGCCCGAAACCATAGGTCCGCCCCAAGTCGACCCCACCGCACTCACGCTGTCGGTGAAGGTCGCCGACCTCAAGCCGGGTGACTATACGGTGAAGTGGGGCGTCGTCTGTATTGACTCGCATCATACCGAGGGTTCCTACGTCTTCACGGTCGCGGGAGGCGCCTGATGACGCAGATCGGAGCGCGAGCGCTCGTCGCGTGGCCCCTGCTGGTGGCGGAAATACTGATCTTAGGCACTGCCGCGTTTGCTCTGCTGCTGGCGCCGGATACTCAGTCTGAAGAGGTGGCTAACGCGCTAACGCCGCTATGGCGCGGACTCGGGGTGGTGGCGGTCCTTTTCTCTCCGCTCGTTCTGATCGTCGGCACCGCGAATATGGGAGATCTTTCTCTGCTTGCCGCGATTCCCCTTCTTCCGCAGGTAATTCGCGAGACGCACTTCGGGCACGTATGGTCGTGGAGCTTTCCCTTGACGTTGGCGCTGCTGGTTATCCCGTGGACACCCGGCCGCGGGCGATCGAAAACAGTTGTACTGGGTCTTGTGGCGTGTGCGCTGCTTCTGCTCGTAAGCTTTTCCAGCCACGCGATCGATCGCGGCACAATCGCGGTCATCGTCTACTTCATACATGAAGTTGCGGCGGCGCTGTGGATTGGGGCGATCCTCGGCCTCTGGTTTGGCGCCGTGCGCGGACATCTTGGATCCGCCTGGGTGCTGCAAACTGCGCCGCGGGTTTCGAGCGTAGCGGGATGGACCGTCACGATACTGATTCTGAGCGGCCTCTACACGGCTTACTATTCGCTTGGCGCCGATCCGCATCGCCTTATCGACGCCGCATACGGCCGGACGCTGGTGGATAAGATCTGCGCCGCGATGCTTGTGCTGCTTATCGGCGCCTACAACCGCTACTGGGTGATGCCGGCGGTCTCAGAGTCGTCGGCTCAAGCGAGCCTGCTGCGAAACGTGGGCATCGAATCGATCCTGCTGATTGGCGTGCTCGGGTTGGCGGCGTTACTCGCCAATACCCCGCCGGTGCATTGACGGCTGCGACGCTTGGTAGAAGTTGTGAGACACAATTTCAGCCTCGTCGGCTTTGCTTGCGCATCATGAGCGCCACGTCGCGGCGATTGTTGCGCCTGCGGCGAGCCAATAGCGTCTGTCTCCCGCATGCTCCTTTATGGTGCCGCAGGCGACCGATCTCCGCTCGCTTGAATAGCCGTCAAGCGATAGAAGTGAGGTTGGCGCTCTCTCCAAGATTTGAAGTGTCCCTGACTCAATAGCCTGCGATGCGTGTCGAACCCCCGAGGGAGCGAAGCCTGTTATTTGGCGGCTATTCACTCAGGAGTGTTCAGGATAGGCGTGCAAGCTGGTGGCCGTAGTATCGAACTCGATAGTCGCGCTGGCCTATTACTCAATTGCGCTGTTGTTGATCGGCTTCATCATCAAGCGGCGCGATCTGCCATTTCGTTCGATCTTCTGGATGCTCAGCGCGTTCATCGTCTCCTGCGGCACCATTGAAGTACTCGACGTTGTGACGATTTGGTACCCAGCTTATGGGGCTGCGGGCGTCGCAAAAGCGGTAATCGCAATTGCTTCGCTCGTCTGCGCCGTCGTGCTGGTCCCGTTGATGTTCAGGGCGCTCGCCGTCCCAACCCAGTCGCGGCTCGAAAGTGCAAATCGGGAAGGGGAACGGGCCCAGGTCGAGCTGGCGCGGTCGCGTGACGAAGCCTTGGAAGGATCAAGGCTCAAATCGGTTTTTCTGACTAGCATGTCGCACGAATTGCGAACGCCGCTAAACGGCATCATCGGTTTCAGCCAATTGCTCTACTCTGGACGCATCGCTCCGACTTCCGCCGAATACAAGCAAAGTCTCGGCGACATCCTATCCAGCTCGCGCCATTTACTGAGTCTCATCAACAACGTCCTCGACCTCGCCAAGGTCGGATCGGGACATATGGAATTCACGCCCGAGCCGATCGAGCCTGCACTGCTGGTCGAGGAGGTTCGTGGCGTGCTCCGCGGCGTGGCGGCAGAAAAAAACATCCGGATCGAGACCGAGGTCGCCCCGAACCTGGGCGAGCTGGTGCTTGATTCCGGCAAGCTACGGCAGGTGCTGTACAACTACCTTTCAAATGCGCTGAAGTTCAATGGCGACGGCGCGTACGTCACGATTCGGCTACGCCCCGAAAGCGACAACTCGTTTCGCCTCGAGGTCGAGGACCACGGCCAAGGCATCCGCGCCGACGACTTGTCGAAACTTTTCATCGAATTCCACCAGCTCGATTCCTCCTCCAGTAAGCGCCATCAGGGTACTGGTCTCGGCCTGTCCCTAACCCGGCAGATCGTGGAGGCGCAAGGCGGCCGAGTCGGAGTCACGAGCAAGGTCGGCCAAGGAAGCATCTTCTGGGCGGTGTTGCCGCGCCGCCACTCGATACCCGACAATCACGGCGCGACGCATTCCTAAAGCCGGCGGCCGGCGCCATTGAATGCAGGCGCTCTCCCGAGTCTACTTGTGGCGAGACCACAGGTCGGGAGAAGCGCGGATGTATGTACCCAAGACGTTCGAGGTCACGGACTCGTCGACACTCCACGAGTTCATCGAGACCTACAGCTTTGGAACACTGGTCACGGTCGCGGGCGAACAACCAATCGCGACGCGCCTTCCGCTGATACTAGATCGGACAAGCGGCCGCCACGGGACATTGCTCGGCCACGTCGCGCGCGCCAATCCACAATGGCGCTCGTTTGACGGCGACCGGCAATGCCTTGTGATGTTCGACGGGCCGCACGCATACGTCTCGCCAAGCTGGTACGCAACGTCGCCCGCAGTTCCCACCTGGAATTACGCGACCGTCCACGTCTACGGGATTCCCCGTGCGATCCATGACGCGGCACAGTTATCCGCGCTGGTCGATAGATTGGTCGGCATCTACGAGGCGGGGATGGCCAAGCCGTGGCCTGGAAACCTGCCCGCGGACTTCAAGGCGTCGATGCTTAAGGCGATCGTCGGCTTCGCGATCGAGATCGATCGAATCGAGGGCAAATTCAAAATGGGGCAGAATCGGCCGGTGGAGGACCGAATCGGCACGGTCGCACGGCTAGAAAGCAGTTCCGATCCGGCGGCTCGCGCATTGGCTGAGCTCACACGCAGGCACTTGGGCCTCGACGCGATGACCGCACTGCCGCCGGCCGCGGCGGATAAAATCAAGTGATGCGCATGTCCGCCGGCCTGATCTGCGCTATCTACTAGATGATGCCTTCGGCGCGCAGCCGTTCCAGCTCCGCGTCATCGCATCCGATCACTTCGCTGCAATACCGCGGCGGTATGCTCACCGAGCAGCGGTGACGAGGTTATCTCGACCGGGCTCTCGGACAACACCAGCGGACAGCCCACGGTCTTGAAGGTGCCGCGTTGCGGATGCTCGACGTCGGCGACAATCCCGCGCCGGGCAAGGGCGGGATCCTCGATCAGATCCTTCATCGAGAGGATCGGCCCGCACGGAACGTCGGCCTCCATCAGGGTTCGCATAACTTCGTGCTTGCTGTGACGCATCGTCCACTGCTCGATCACGCCGAAAGACTTCATCGAGGTGCTTGATGCGGGCCTCGGGCGTGGCGTAGGCGGGGTCGTCAGCGAGTTCGGGGCGGCCGGCGATGCGCGCGAGCACCGGCCAGACCTGGGGCTGGATGATCACGTAGCAATAGTCATTCGCGCCGCCCGGTGCGCAGTGCAGCGCCGCGCCCGGCTGTCCGCCGCCCGAGGCGTTGCCCGAGCGCGGCACCTCGTCGCCGAAGCTGCGGCTGGGATATTCCGTCAGTGGCCCATGCTTCAGCCGCTGCTGATCGCGCAGCTTCACCCGGCACAGATTGAGCACCGAGTCCTGCATCGCAACCTCGACGCGCTGGCCGCGCCCGGTGCGGGTACGCTGATAAAGCGCGGCAAGAATCGCCGCCGCCATATGCATTCCAGTGCCGGAGTCGCCAATTTGCGCGCCAGTGCTGGTCGGCGGCCCATCCTCAAACCCGGTGGTGCTCATCGAACCGCCCATCGCTTGTGCGATCGTCTCGTAAGCCTTGCAATCCGCAAACGGGCCGGCGCCGAAGCCTTTGATCGAGGCGAAGATGATTCGCGGGTTGAGCTCGCGGATACGCTCCCAGGTGAAGCCCTCGCGTTCGAGCGCGCCGGGGCCGAAGTTCTCGGCCAGCACGTCGGCGCGTTTAATCAGTTCGTCGAGGATACGTTTGCCCTCGGCCGACTTGATATTCAGTGTGATACTGCGTTTGTTGCAATTGAGCATCGTGAAGTAGAGGCTGTCGACGCCCGGCACATCGCGAAGCTGCCCGCGCGTGATATCACCGCGGCCGGGCAGTTCCACCTTGATCACATCCGCGCCGAGCCACGCCAGCATCTGCGTGCAGCTCGGGCCCGACTGCACGTGCGTCATATCCAGGATCCGCACACCCGAGAGCGCCTTGTCCATCTACTTCCTCGCCTTAACCTTGCCGTGAATGAGTCGAGCCCGTCCGGGCACGCTACTTGTACATCGTCTGGTTCATGGTCCCCGGCGCGTAGACATCGGGATCGATCCATACGTTGATGAGCGCGCATTTGCCGGATTCGCGCGCGCGTCTGAGCGCCGGCCCGATATCTTTGGCCTCGCGAACCTCTTCGCCGTAGCCGCCGAGCATCGTCGCGAACCGCTCGAAGTGCACGTCGCCGAGATAGTTTGCGACCTCGCCGCGCGCCTTGCCATATTTCGCCGTCTGCCCGTAGCGAATCTGGTTCATGTGCGAGTTATTGCCAACGATTCCGATGAACGGTAGCCCGTACCGCACGCAGGTCTCGAAGTCCCATCCGGTAAGCCCGAACGCGCCGTCGCCGAACAGGCAGACGACTTCCTTTTCCGGCCGCGCGAGCTTCGCCGCCATCGCGAACGGCGTGCCGACGCCCAGCGTGCCGAGCGGTCCGGGATCCATCCAGTGGCCGGGCGTCTTGGGCTGAATCACGCCGCCCGAAAACGTGACCACGTCGCCGCCGTCGCCGATGAAGATCGTGTTGTCGGTCAGGAACTGGTTTATCTCGTGCGCCAGGCGCAGCGGATGAATCGGGCGCGCGTCGGAGAGCAGCCGCGGGCGCATCGCTTCGGCGCTTTTGTTTTCCTGATCGCGCAACTCGCCGAGCCATCCGTCGCGCCGCCGCGCGCCATTGTCGACGCGGCCGCTTGCGGCCTGGGTTACCGCGGACAGGATCGCGCCGGCATCGCCGACGATGCCCAGCGAGATGTCGCGGTTCTTGCCAACCGTGCGGTAGTCGAGATCGATTTGCACCACCGTCGCGTCGGCGCGCAGCCTGCGCCCGTAGCCCATCCGGAAGTCGAACGGCGTGCCGACGATCACGATCGTGTCGGCCTTCTCGAAGGCGTAGCCGCGGGTCTGATGAAAATGATGCGGGTCGCCGGGCGCGAAAGTGCCGCGTGCCGCGCCATTCATGTAGGCCGGGATGTTCAGCCGCCGACAGAACTCGATCGCCGCCGCGCCCGCCCGGCACGTCCAGACCTGGGTACCGAGCAGCACGCATGGGCGCGCCGATTTCACCAGGATGTCCGCGAGCCGTTCGACGTCGCGCGGATCGCCGGCGCTTTTGGTCGACGCACGATAGTGGTTGGCGGCGGGGATGCGCGCGCGGGCGAGATCGACGCGGGCGTCCAGTACATCGCGCGGGATTTCCAGGAACGACGGTCCGGGCGCGCCGTTGTAGCACTCGCGAAACGCCATGCTCACCATGTCGGCGATTCGTTCCGTGGTCGGCACCGTCGCCGCGAACTTGGTAATCGGCTGCATCATGTCGACGTGCGGGAGGTCTTGCAGCGAGCCCATCCGATGCTGCGCGAGCGGGCCCTGGCCACCGATTAGCAACATCGCGCTCTCGGCGCGAAACGCGTTGGCGACACCGGTCATCGCGTCGGTCGTGCCCGGCCCTGCCGTGACCACCGCGCATCCGGTCTTGCCGGTGACCCGCCAGTAGCCATCGGCGGCATGGGCCGCGACCTGCTCATGGCGCACGTCGATGATCTTGATGCCCTCGTTGAGGCAGCCGTCGTAGATGTCGATGATATGGCCGCCGCACAGCGTGAAGATCGCCTCGACGCCTTCGTTCTTGAGCGCCTTGGCAACCAGGTTGCCGCCCGAGATCTTCTGGCTCGCGTCGGCGGCCGCGCCGGGCGCCGCGCTTTCGGATGGTCTGTTAACAGCCCCGGCCATGTTCATTCTCCTGCACGAGCATTTTCATTTTGGAGCGGAGCGGAGTTTCAATCGCATGCAATCGCACGATTCATATATCGTCTCATCGGAAGCGCGGCAAACCTTAACGCCGCGGTGCGCTCGCCTCCCACGCTCTCTCGAGGACGCGTCCTCGCGCCGTTGCCGGACGATGGTCACGATGCGCGGCTCGGCGGCGAGCTTAGCGACTGCGAAAATGGTCCGCGATCACCCTGGCCACGCAACAGGTGACCCGCTTGCCGGTGGGGACGTGGAGAAACTCGTTGGGGCCGTGCGCGTTCGCATGCGGACCAAGCACGCCCGTGACCAGGAACTGCGCCTCAGGAAAGCGCTCGCCCAGCATGTTGGTGAACGGGATCGTGCCACCTTCGCCCATGTATGCCGCCGGCTTGCCGAAATAAGCTTGCGACGCTTCCTCAAGCGATCGCTCGAGCCACGGCGCGAGCGCGGGCGCATCCCAACCGCTCGCCGCCCAGTTGCTCTCGAAGCTAACGTGCGCGCCGTTGGGCGGATTTTGCTCCATCAGGCTTTGCAGCTTGCGCGTCGCGGACTGGCCGTCGCAGGTCGGCGGCAGCCGCAGCGAAAGTTTTACCGCGGTCATCGGACGCATCACATTGCCCGCGCCGGCCGGCGGCGGCAGGCCGTCGGCGCCGATGATCGATAGCGCGGGCCGCCACGTGCGATTGAGGATCAGCTCGGTTGGGTCTGTGCTGAGCGGGCGCGTGCCCGGCGTCAACGGAAATTTGGTGTAGAGACTCTCGCCGAGCGCCGCGCCGGCCGCCACGGCCTGTTGCCGGCGAGCCTCGGGAATCTCAACGTGAAAATCCGCCGGCAGCACTTCGCCCGTCGCTTCGTCCTCCAGGCGGCTAAGCAACTGGCGCACGATCCGGAAGCTGTCGGGGACGACACCGCCGGCGTCACCCGAATGAACGCCCTCGGTGAGCACCTCGACCTTGAGCGTCCCGCCGGCCAGCCCGCGCAACGACGTCGTGCACCACAACTGTTCGTAGTTGGCGCAACCGGAGTCGAGCGCGATCACGAGGCTCGGTTTGCCGATACGCTCGCCCAGATGATCGATGTAGAACGGCAGGTCGTAGCTGCCGCTTTCTTCGCAGGCCTCGATCATAATCACGCAGCGCGCATGCGGAATCGACTGGGCCTGTAGCGCGCCGATCGCCGTCAGGCACGCGAACATCGCATAGCCGTCGTCCGCGGCGCCGCGTCCGTACAGGCGCTCGTCCTTCAGCACCGGCTGCCACGCATCCAGACCCGGGTTCCATCCGGTCATCTCCGGCTGCTTGTCCATATGGCCGTAAAGCAGCACGCACTCGCCCGCGGCTCCGGGAATATCGATAAACAAAAGCGGCGTGCGATCCTTCAGCCGCATCACCTCGAGCGCCAGGCCTTTGATCGGCTGGCGCGTGGCCCATTCGGTGAAACGCGCGACCACCTGTTCCATATAGCCGTGGGCGCGCCATTCGGGATCGAAAGCCGGTGACTTGTTGGGGATGCGGATGTACTCGGTGAGCTCGGGCAGGATCGATTGATCCCACAACCGCTCGACGTGGGTTTGGATGGCCGTCTTGTCCATGGGAAACAAGCCTACTCATGTGGATAGGGCCGGGCAAAAGCTTAGCGGCGCGCAGCGGATAGGATTGGGCACCATCTCGAGCGGGCGCGCGATCGATTCGCGCGCCGGCGCGCTTGCTCTTTGTATTGGGCGACACCAAACTACTCGAAGATTTTCGAGGATCCTTCGAGTTCTCTGTGGAAGCGCGCCGCCCACGCATCGCCCTTAAGGCATCGCTCACAAACACCGCCGCCAAAACGGCGCGCGCTCGCCCCGATGCTTCCGAGGGCCTGATTCGCGGCCGCTTTGCGCGCGCGCGTCTGCCCGAGGTCGAAGCCTTCACCGCCTCGCTGCCGTTCGATCGGCGGCTGTACCGCCATGACATCCGGGGATCGATCGCGCATGCGCGGATGCTTGCGCGGACCGGCCTGGTGCGGCGCGCCGAGGCCGCCAAAATCGTCGCCGGACTGCGCGCGGTCGAGCGCGAGATCGATTCCGGCCGCTTCCGTTTCGAGCTTGCCGACGAAGACATCCATCTCGCGATCGAGCGCCGCCTGACCGAGCGGATCGGCGCGCCCGGGCGCAAACTGCATACCGCGCGCTCGCGCAACGACCAGGTCGCCCTCGACCTGCGGCTCTATCTCCGCGACGAACTGGCCGAGGTGATGGCGCTCGCCGGCGAACTGCGGCGCACGCTTATCGCGCTCGCCCATCGCCATCTAGACACTGTGATGCCCGGCTACACGCATCTCCAGCGCGCGCAGCCGATCACGCTGGCCCATCACTTGGCCGCCTACGTTGAGATGCTCTCGCGCGACCGCGAGCGTTTCGCCCAGGCGCTGGAGCGCACGGCCGTGATGCCGCTGGGAGCGGGAGCGCTGGCGGGCACGACACTGCCCATCGATCGCGAGGCGGTCGCGCGCGAACTGGGCTTCAAGCGGATCAGCGAGAACAGCCTCGATGCGGTTTCCGACCGCGACTTCGTGGTCGACTTTCTCGCCGCCGCTGCGCTAAGCGCCGTGCATCTGTCGCGCATGGCCGAGGAGATCATCCTGTGGAGCACCGCCGAGTTCGGCTTCGTTGCGCTGCCTGACGAATTTTCCACCGGCAGCTCGATGATGCCGCACAAAAAGAATCCCGACCTGCTCGAGCTGATTCGCGGGAAAAGCGGGCGCGTGATCGGTGACCTGGTGGCAATGCTAACGGTGCTCAAGGGGCTGCCGCTCGCGTATAATTCCGATCTACAGGAAGACAAAGAGCGCACCTTCGACGCGCTCGATACGTTGAAGCCAGCGCTGCGGCTGCTTACGCTCTTGTGGCCGCGCCTCAGATTCGACGCGGCCGCGATGCTGGCGGCGGCCGGTGGCTTTGCACTGGCGACCGATTTGGCCGAGTACCTGGTGCGCCACGGCGTCGCCTTTCGCCGCGCGCACGAGATCGTCGGCAACCTGGTGCGCGAGGCGTCCGCCGCCGGGCGCTCGCTCGAGGACTTCACGCTCGCCGACCTGCGGCGCCACAGCACCGCTTTCGGCCGCGACGTGCTCCGCGGCCTGAGCGCGGAAGGCTCGGTGCGCGCGCGAAATCTTCGCGGGGGACCCGCGGCGGCGGCGATGCGTCGTTATTTGAGGAGGCTCGAAAGGCGATGAAGCGGTTGTGGATTGTGGCTGCGGCGGTGATGGCGATTGCGATCGTGCCCGGATGTGGCGCGAAGAGCCGCCCGATTCCGCCCGAGTTGACCCATCCGGATCGGATCAACGATCTTACGGCCAAGCCGGACCCCAAGGGTATCCGGCTGACCTGGAGCCGTCCGATGAAATACAGCGGCGGCAAGGCGTTGAAAGACCTGGCGGGCTTCCGCCTGATGCGTTCGGAGGGCGACGGATCGCTCGCCGATATCGCCGACTTGCCGATAAGTGACCAGGAGCGCTTCCAGAAAGTGCGCCGCTTCGCCTATATCGATACCACCGCGGAGCTGGGCCATAGCTATCGCTATACGCTGATTGCCGAGACCACCGACGGCTATCAGAGCGACCCCTCCAATGTCGTGCTGCAGACTCGCACGCCGCCAAAGCCGCCGCTTACGCCGGAGAACTTCAAGCTGCCGATGCCCGCGCCGCTTCCGGGCCTGCCGGCGCCGACGCCATAAAAACACGTTTGCAGGGATGAGTCGGGACGCGTCGAGGGTCACCTTGACTGGCGCATGCCGGTTTATCGATTCGGCGCGCCTGTGATAAAAACGATGGCTACCCGGCCGTGCGCGCACTGCGACCCGCGGCCCGGTCTCATACATGAACTACTTCGCCTACAAGGACAATCGGCTGTTCGCCGAGGAGGTCGCAATTTCGGACCTCGCCGCGCGCTTCGGCACCCCTGTTTACGTTTACAGCACGCGCACGCTGCGCCGCCATTACCGCGTCATGGACGAGGCCTTCGCCGGCACCGACCATCTGATCTGCTACGCGATGAAGGCGCTGTCGAATCTCAGCGTGCTCAAGCTGTTCGCCGCGATGGGCTCGGGCTTCGACATCGTGTCGGTGGGCGAGCTAATGCGCTGCCTTAAGGCCGGCGCCGACCCGCGCAAGATCGTTTTTTCCGGCGTGGGCAAGACCGACGAGGAGCTGAAGGCCGCGATCGAGGCCGGCATCCTGATGATCAACGTCGAGTCGGCCCCCGAACTGCATCGCGTGGCCATCGTGGCCAACCGGATGCGCCGGCGCGCGCCGGTCAGCCTGCGCGTCAACCCCGACCTCGACCCGGGAACTCATCCGCACATTTCGACCGGCCATCGCGACAGCAAGTTCGGGATTCCGCTCGCCCAGGTGCACGAATATTACGCCGAGGCGCGCTCGCTCCCCGATCTCGATCTGGTCGGGCTCAGCACGCACATCGGATCGCAGATAACCGACACTTCGCCATTCACCGAGGCCGCGAACAAGGTCGCGGTCATCGTCAAGGCGCTCCGCGAGAGCGGCGTGGCGCTGCAATACCTCGATCTGGGCGGCGGTCTGGGCATCCCCTATCAGGAAGAGCCGCCGCCGCCCTCGGAATACGCGGCCGCGCTGCTCGCTCCGCTGCGCGGGCTCGGATTGAAGCTAATTATCGAGCCCGGCCGCGTGCTGGTCGGCAATGCCGGCGCGCTGGTGACGCGCGTGCTTTACGTCAAGGAAACCGACGTCAAGCGCTTCATCGTGGTCGACGGCGCGATGAACGATCTCATCCGGCCCGTGCTGTACGAGGCCTACCATCAGATTCTGCCGGCCGAGCGGCGCGCGGGCGCGCCGGTCGTAACCGCCGACGTGGTGGGGCCGGTATGCGAGAGCGGGGATTTCTTCGCGCGCGAGCGCGAGATGCCCGCGCCGGGCGACGGCGACCTGCTGGCCGTGATGAGCGCGGGCGCGTATGGGTTCGTAATGGCGTCTAACTACAACAGCCGCCCGCGCGCGCCGGAGATAATGGTCGATGGCGCTGAGGCGCACGTGGTACGGGAGCGCGAAAGCTTCGAGGACCTCGTGCGCGGCGAAAAAATCGTCAGCCTGCCGCCGGGAGGACCCGCCTGATGGCGAAGCTCGGCTTCACCAAGATGCACGGTTGCGGCAACGACTATATCTACGTCATTGCCGATCGCGTGCGTCCGGCCGATCCCGCGGCGCTGTCGCGGCGGCTTTCCGATCGCCGCTTCGGCATCGGCGGCGACGGGCTGATCATGCTCGCGCCCTCGAAAAGCGCCGACGTGCGGATGGAGATGTACAACGCCGACGGCAGCCGCGGCGAGATGTGCGGCAACGGAATCCGATGCGTTGCGCGGCTGCACTACGAACGCGCGGCGCGGCCGCGCAATCCGCAAAATCAAATCGTCGTCGAGACCGACTGCGGGCTCAAGTCCGTGGCGCTCAAGGTCGACGGCGGTCGCGTCAGCGAGGCGACCGTCGACATGGGCGAGCCTATTCTCGAAGGGCGCGAAATCCCGGTCGCCGCGGACGGCCGGGTCGTCGACTATTCGCTGGAAGTTGGCGGCCGCACCTGGCGGATAACCGCGGTCTCGATGGGCAATCCGCATTGCGTAGTGTTCGTCGATGACGAGGCGGTCTTCGCGCTCGAGGACTCCGAGTTCGCCCGCGTCGGGCGCCAGTTCGAGCATCATCCGTTCTTCCCTCGCCGCGTCAACACCGAGTTCATCCTGCCGCTTTCGCGCGACCGGCTGCGGATGCGGGTATGGGAGCGCGGCTCGGGCGAGACGCTGGCGTGCGGCACGGGGGCCTGCGCCGCGCTGGTCGCGGCGGTGCTGACCGGTCGGGCCGAGCGGCGCGCGACGCTGGAGTTGCGCGGCGGAAAGCTGGGAATCGAATGGCGTGAGCGGGGCGAAGGCGCCAACCACGTGATGATGACGGGCGAAGCGGTCGAGGTGTTCAGTGGCGAGGTCGAAGTAGGCGACGGCGAACTCGTGCCGGTCGTCGCGTGAGCCTGGCGTGAGCCTGGAGGGCTAAGCAATGTTCAACGGAGCACTGACGGCTTTAGTAACTCCTTTTCGCGACGGCGAGGTCGACGAGCAGGCGCTGCGCGAACTGGTCGAATTCCAGATCCAGGGCGGCATCGACGGTCTGGTCCCGTGCGGGTCGACCGGCGAATCGGCCACGCTCACTCATTCCGAGCACGAGCAGGTGATCAGGATCGTCATCGAGCAGACGCGCCGGCGCGTACCGGTGGTGGCTGGCACGGGCTCGAACTCCACCGCCGAGGCAATCCGCTTCACCGCCGCCGCGCGGGAGGCCGGCGCCGACGGCGCGCTGATGATCTCGCCCTACTACAACAAGCCCACCCAGGACGGCATCTTCAGGCACTACAAAATGATCGCGGCCGCGGTCGACCTGCCGCTCATCGTCTACAACATCCCCGGACGCACCGCCTCCAATATCGCGCCCGAGACCTTCGCCCGCCTGTGCGAAATCCGCAATATCGTGGGGATCAAGGAAGCTTCGGGCTCGATGGATCAGGTCTCCGACATCCGGCGCCTGTGCGGCGACCGGCTGACGATCCTCTCGGGCGACGACGCGCTCACGCTGCCGATGATGGCGCTCGGGGGCAAGGGCGTGGTCGCAACGGTCAGCAACATCATGCCGCGCGAGACGCACGAGCTGGCGGCGGCGGCGCTCGCCGGCGATTTCGCGCGGGCGCGCGAGATCCATTACAAGCTGTTGCCGCTGGTGCGCGCGATCTTCGTCGAGACCAATCCAATCCCGGTCAAGCAGGCGCTCGCATTCATGGGCAAATGCACGGCCGAGATGCGGATGCCGCTAACCCCGATGTCGCCCGGCCCCGCCGAGAAGCTGCACGCGCTGATGAAAGAAATGCGCCTGGTCTGACGTGGCGCGGGTTACGGGTCATTCAGCGCGCGGTGAGAGGACCTAACTGGGGTCGGCGCGGATCCTGACCGACGCCCCCAACTGCGACCTTGTCCATATCGTCCATGCGTGAGAGCGCGTATTGGAGCGGTTGCGACGACACTACGACCGATCCTTGGTACGGATGCGCAAGCTCGAGGATCGCAAGTATGGTCAGGCCTAAAAGCGCGGAGAAAACCGCGCACATCAGCGCTTGCGAAAAGAATGTCTCGAGGCCGAAGAAGTAGCTGAAACCAATCGTGATAAATAGTCCGGCGTAAATCACCAGCCATACCACCGAGGGCAGATTCTCCTTCGAATATAGATAACGCAGGCTAGTCTCTTCGGTAAGCTTCGAGAGCTGGTCAAAGCTCTTATCGAGCAGCAAAGAGCGGCGCGAATCTTCGGGCTTATAGGTCGCGACAATTTGCCACAGCGAGAGCGTGCCGACCGAGTCGTCGATGCTGGCGAAGTTCGCGTTCGCCATGTCCGGCCATTCGACGTCGATCAGCCGATGCGTGTACGCGCGAATCGCGTGCTGCAGGTCGCTCCCCGTCGGCGCTGAGTAGCCCTTGGAGAGCCGATATAACGAGATTAGCGCGACTCCCTCCTCCTGAACGTTCGCATTGGCGCGATCGAAGCGCTCCCAGGCGGCCACGATCACGAACGCCAGGAGCAATCCATAAAAGGCGCCCAACACTCCAAAGGTGAACCCAGCTACTTCATGGTTCTTTTTCAACGTCTCGAGCGGCACCAGGATCCGCACGATGTAGAGTCCGAGAACACTGAGTCCGGAAAAAACGACTGTCACGATGACGATCTGTTCCACGGTCGACAGATAGAGCAGGAAATCCATCACGCGCCCCCCTTCGATTGGTTTTACCCAACACGAAAAGGTACACGGTGTTGAGAACGCGAGCAAAAATGTGACGCGCTACAGAAAGACTTCCGGCGAGACGACGAAATGCTCGGCAAGGCGCTTGATGTTGGTTTTGCTGAGGCCGCGTTTGCCGCTTAGAATTTCCGACGCCACACCCTTGGAACCGATTAGCGCGGCGAGGCCGGCGAGCTTCATCCCGCGCGCTTCCATAAATTCCCGCAGCGCCTCGACGGGAGAGGCCGCGCTCAGCGAATAGCGCTCGGCCTCGAAGCGTTCGATCAACGTCACCAGCAGTTCCATCAACTCGTGCTGCTCGGGCGTCAAACGCTCGCCGAGGTCCATCAGGCGCTCCACGACCTGAAGGTAGCGCTCATTGTCCTTCTCGGTGCGAATCGGGCGAGGCAAAGCCTTGCGGAGAAGCTTCCCGTAAGCCGCCTCGTTGATGGGTGCGTTATTCATCCTTCCACATGCCCTTGTCGTAATCGCGTGGCGTCAAATCCGTCCTAGGCCGTGGCGCGATGCGGCCCCTACACTGGAGCGCCGGATTCGTAGGGGCCGTTCGTGAACGGCCCTCTTTTTCCTAGTGCAGTCTGCGGAGAATCAATCGAACATCAACACCGTCCGCGACACCTCGCCGGCCTTCATCGCACGGAACGCCTCATTCACGTCCTCGAGCCTGCCGCGGCGCGAGATCATGTCGTCGAGGTTGAGCCGGCCTTGCAGGTAGAAATCGATGTATCGCGGCATATCGATGCGGAAGCGGTTCGAGCCCATCAGCGAGCCCTGGATGCGGCGTTCGGTGAGCAGCTTGGGACCGTCGATTTCGACCTTCTGCCCCACGGGAATCATCCCGATCACGGTCGCGACGCCGCCAGGCGCGAGCGCGTCGAAACACTGCTCGGCGGCTTTCTTCAGCCCGATCGCTTCGAACGAGTAATCGACTCCGCCGTCGGTCAGTTTCTGGATTGCCTCGACCGGATCGGTCGACGATGCGTCGACGGTGTGGGTCGCGCCCATCCGCTTGGCCGTCGCGAGCTTGTGCTCGAACATATCCACCGCGATGATCATCGCCGCGCCGGCGATCCGCGCGCCCTGGATCGCGGAAAGTCCAATCCCGCCCGCACCGAAGACCGCCACCGTCGAGCCCGGCTCGACCTTGGCCGTGTTGAGCGCGGCGCCGACTCCCGTGGTCACGCCGCATCCGATGAGCGCGGCGCGATCGAGCGGCATGTCGTCGCGAATCTTCACCAGCGCGTTCTCGTGCAGCAGCATCTTCTCGGCGTAGGTCGAAAGATCGCTGAACTGGCGAATCATCACGCCGTCCTTGGAAAGGCGCGGCTTGTCGCCCTTGGCGCGCCGGACCGCCGGACGGTTGGTGCAGCGGTACGGATGGCCCGAGTTGCACTGCTTGCAGCGCCCGCAGAATACCGACGGACACGAGATCACGTGGTCGCCGGCTTTCAGATACGTGACTTCCGAGCCGACGCGCTCGACGATGCCGGCGGCCTCGTGGCCGAGCACGGCGGGCGTGGGATGGGGCCACAGGCCTTCGACGAAATGGAGGTCGCTGTGGCAGACGCCGGTTGCAACCGTGCGCACCAGCACCTCGTGCTCGCGCGGTTCGTCGATCTGGATTTCCTCGATGCTCAGCGGCTTACCGGGTCCGTGGAAAACGGCGGCTTTCATCTCATCTCTCCTGCTATTTCAGTCGAACATCAAAACCGTGCGGGCGACCTCGCCGGCCTTCATCGCGCGGAAGGCCTCGTTGACGTCGGGCAGCTTGCCGCGCCGCGTGATCATGTCGTCCAGGTTGAGGCGGCCCTGCTGGTAGAAATCGATGTACCGCAGCATGTCGATACGGAAGCGGTTGGAGCCCATGTTGGTGCCCTGGATTTTGCGCTCAGTGAGGAACTTCGGCCCATCGAGTTCGACCTTCTGGCCCACTGGGATCATGCCAATAATCGTCGCGGTGCCGCCCGGCTTGATGCAGTCGAAGCAGTCCTCGGCGAGTTTCTTCAGTCCCACCGCCTCGAATGAGTAGTCGACGCCGCCGCTCACACCGAGCCCCGCGACCACCGGCTCCGAGGGCTGTCCCGGGCTCGCCAACTCGCGAATCGCCTTGACCGCGTCGGTATGGGAAGCGTCGACGGTGTGGGTCGCGCCAAGCCGTCTCGCCAGCGCGAGCTTGGATTCGAACTGATCGACCGCGATGATCATGCGGGCGCCGGCGATTCGCGCCCCTTGGATCGCGGCGAGGCCGACGCCACCGCATCCAAAAACCGCCACGGTCGATCCGGGCTCGATGCGCGCGGTGTTGAGCACTGCGCCCACCCCGGTCGTGACGCCGCATCCGATGAGCGCGGCGCGGTCCAGCGGCATGTCGTTGCCGATCTTCACCAGCGCGTTTTCATGCACCAGCATCTTCTCGGCGTAAGTCGAGAGGTCGGCAAACTGGCGCATCGGCTGGCCGTTGAGCGACAGGCGGGGCTTGTCGCCCTTGCGCCGCTGCGTCGCCGCGCGGTTGGTGCATCGGTTGGGATGGCCCGACATGCAATCGTCGCAATAGCCGCAGAAAACCGAGAGACAGGCGATGACGTGGTCGCCGGGCTTCACGTAGTCCACGGCCTTGCCCACTTCCTCGACGATTCCCGCGGCTTCATGGCCCAGCACGGCGGGAGCGGGAAACGTGTAGTAGCCGTCGACAAAGTGCAGGTCGCTATGGCAAACACCGCTCGCGACGGTGCGCACCAGGACTTCGCGATCCAGCGGCTTGTCGATCTCGACGTCTTCGATAACCAGCGGCTGCTTGGGACCATGGAATACGGCGGCCTTCATCGTCGCAGTCCTCCTGATAAAGTTTTGTGGCGAGCCCTTAGCTCGCGGCATCGCGCCGAGCGCGGCAGCGGTGCTGGCAGTCCGATTCAGACGCTGCCGGATACTGCTCGATGCTGCTGCTGGATTATGCCGGGCTCGATCCGCTGGTAGACCATGAGGCCGTCGCCGCTGTCAAGCTGGCGCGCGTTCAAACGGAGGCGGCTATATCTGGCGTTACTTAGATCTGGTCTTCGTAAGGTTTGGGTGCACCGCCCACGAAGGCCGTCAGGATCAGATAGCAGACGAATATCCAGTCCTCGGTTCCGACCGGAAAACGCGTCGGCGGCGCCACGAGCGCTACCCCACAGGCCACTGCCACGGCCAGCAGATAGAGCGCCACACCCGGTAAGAGACCCGCCAGCAGCCGGACCGTCACGATCGCAGCCACCGCGATACCGCCGAAGATGAACGGGGCCTCGCGTGCCCACGGGGGAAGTGCCTGCATGAACGGCGGCAGGAACGGCAGCCACTCGCGGATGAAGCGCTCCACCGCATCGTGGTCCATCAGAAAACGTCCCACGGTACCGCTCAGCAGGAGCACCACCGCCGCGGTCAGACACGCCGCAGCCAATGAGGGGTAGACCAGTTCCTCTCCAACTTCCCGGGAAACCATAGTCTTTCTGATGCGTAATACTGCACCAGCTGAGACATAATACTGCACCAGCGGCAAGTTAGTGTCTATAGAGTCTTAGATCCGTGATTTTACATCATAAATCGTCATCTACGAGTGCGTCCTGCTACGTATCAGTAAATTGCTGCTATCTACTAAAGATTGCGTGAGGCGGATGAACTCTGCTGTGAGACGGGCGCAGGCGCAATAAAACGCGGGTTATGGACGGGACAAAACTGGAAAAGACCAACGACACAAAGATGCAGCACTCTTCCGCTTGGGCCTCGTTGGAAGCCCGCGGGCTTAGCGATGCGCGAATTTATTCTCGCAGTTATTGCCGAAGGTGAACGAATAGAGCGAGAGGCCCGGCTCCAGCGCATAGAGCGCCAGCAGATGGCCGCCGAACTCGCTGTTGTTCACGAGGTAATACATCCGCTTGCCGCCGAGCTCGACGTAGGTCCGGCCGTCGCTCGCGGCGCGCACGTCGACTCCCCATGCCGCCTTGGATAATGGCTTGCCGTCCTGAGTTACATAGAGCCGTCGCGGCCGCGAGTCGTCGGACCCGGCCACCAGGTAGACCGACTTGGCGCGGTAGTGCAGCGCGACCGAATCGCCGGGCGGCTTTGCGTCCGCCTCATGATGCACGTACTCGGCCGCCGCGAGCCATCGTCCATCGAGCGCGAAATCGTCGAGCGGTACGTCGGCTGGAGCCGCGTAGACGGTCTGCCTGGCGCGGTCCTCGCCGCCGGGATTCGCGATGTTCATCGTGTGCGCGAATCCAAGATACGTCTCCGGCGTGGCGCGCATACAGACGCCGCCGCTAAGCTCGACGTTCTCGTCCTCCGGAATTTTGAATTTGGCCTGGTCGAAGTCGAGTGCTGGATTGACCTGCTTCAGCAATTCCTGGATCTTCTGCTCGAAGAAACCGTACTCGCCCTCGCCCATGTGCGTGTAGACGATATTGCCGTTCTTGTCGATCAGGTAATCGGCTGGCCAGCCCTCGTTGTGAAACGCGTACCAGATTTTGTAGTCGCTATCGATCGCGACCGGAAAATCGAAGCCGAAGCGCTTGGTGGCGTCGGCGACCCGCTCGGGATTCTTGCCGAACTCGAACTCGGGCGTATGCACGCCGACGATCACCAACCCCAGCGGACGGTAGAGTTGGTCCCAGCGCCGCAGGTATGGGAAGGTGCGGATACAGTTGATGCAGGTGTATTCCCAGAAGTCGACCAGCACCACTTTGCCGCGCAGATCGCTCAACTTGAACGGCGCGTGGTTAAGACATCGCTCGCAAGTGAAGTCGGGCGCCGGCGCGCCGACCCGCTCGATCGCGGCACGCACCCTCGCGGCGCCGCCAGCCAGGACGCCAGTAACGACGAGCGCGATCGCCGCCGCAACGGTTGCCACGCGGAAGCGGCAAATCCGGCGAGTCCCGGAACTCCGACGCGCCCGGTAGGTCTCAAAAACCCGTTTCGAGTGTTCCATTATGAAATGATTGAATGCCCGTGCGGTCGCGAGGCGTCAACCCAGGCTCGCGAGCGAGGCTTCGAAATCGCAACCGGCCTTATCTGCTGAAATGCGCCCATCTGGAGATTTAGCTGGTTCGACAGGCGTTTGCGCCTTGACTGCTCCGCTGGGCGTCCTTAGCTTTAAGGTGTAACGTAGCGGTAAGGAGTAAAGTTCCGATGGCTAGTGAGTTAGTAAACCATGTCACCGATGCGAACTTCGACCAGGAAGTCCTGAAGTCCGACAAGGCGGTGTTGATCGATTTCTGGGCGCCGTGGTGCGCGCCCTGCCGGGCCATCGCTCCGCTCATCGACGAGTTGGCGGGCGAGTATGCCGGCCGGCTCAAGGTGGTCAAAATAAACGTCGACGACAATCCCGAAACGCCGGCGCGTTACGGCGTCCGAGGAATTCCCAATCTGCTGATCGTCAAGAACGGCCAGGTTAAGGAACAGATCGTCGGCGCCGTGCCGAAGAGTCATCTAGTCCGCGCCGTCGACAGCGCGCTCGTCTAACATCCTCCCGGTCTGCTACGAAGACCGGTTTACTACGGCGCCGCCGCGGGTCCCGATGTGGACTCGGGCGGCGTTGTTTTATGCTGGTTCCAGTACGTGACGACCTGCGTCTCGCGGTAGTAATAGGCGTCGCGGACTTCCACCGGGACGAAGCCCGCCAGATCATGGCTGTAGTCCAGCACGCGCGGCGCGAGTTGCGATTGCCGGACCAAAGGCGTGTCGGCCGGGAGCGCCACGGTCACGACCACCACGATTAAAGCGGCTAGCAGCGCGCCGAGCGCCGCGCCAACGATCGCGCCGCCGAGCCGGTCGGCCCAACTCATGTGCACGGCGCGGATAAGCTGGGCCAGTTTTCCGCCGCCCCACGCAACGATAACCATCACGGCGAGGAAAATAACGATGTACCCCAGCGTCGCGCCGGTGCCAGGCCGCATCGAGAACGCGCGGGTGAGGTAGGCGCCGGCCGCCTGATGGTAGATCGAAGCCAGGTACGCCGCCGCGACCAGCGCGATCAACGACGAGGCGATTCGGAGAATTCCACGCGCCGAGCCAAAGAGCGCGCCCAACCCGATCGCCGCCAGAATCAGATAGTCGAGCCCGTTCATCCCGCTCCCGTCGGCATCGTCGACATCGCCGACAAGGCTACTCTATCGGTGTTTCGCAAACGAGCCGCCAGCCGATCGCTACGGACCTACCGTGATGCTCGTGGTCGTGGCGTTCCGCGTTCCTGATTCGATCCACTTCTGAATTCGGTCATTGATAATGGTAACAATTGTGTTACCGTAGTATGTGCTTGATGTTCGAGAATATGTCGACGCCAAAGGCCGCAGCCCGTATGCGGCGTGGTTCGAGAATCTGAATGCTCAGGGCGCTGCGAAGATAACAACGGGCCGTGACCCGGATCTCGCCCGGGAATTTCTCGAGCGTCGAGAGTATCGGCTCTGGAGTATTCGAATACAAGCTCGACTTCGGCCCCGGTTACCGGATTTACTTCGGCAAGGACGGTGAGGCGCTCGTCATCCTGCTTGGCGGCGGCACGAAAAGGCGCCAGCAGCGGGACATCAACGCTGCCCTGGCCAACTGGCGGGATTACAAACGAAGGAAGTAGGAGAAAGTGCCATGCCTCTGACTCGCGATTTCAAAGAGACTATTCGCGCTAGCGTCGAGCGAGATCCCAAGTTCCGAAAGGAACTGCTCCGCGAGGGAATCGAGGCCATGCTCGCCGGCGACGTGGCCACGGCGAAAACCATCCTGCGGGATTACATAAACGCGACCGTAGGATTCTCTGACCTCGCCGAAGCAACGCACATCCCGTCTAAAAGTCTCATGCGAATGCTGGGTCCGGCAGGCAATCCGCGCGCCGACAATCTTTTCGAGATCGTCAGCTTTCTCCAACGCCGCGAGGGCGTGCGCTTCGAGATTAAGGCCGCACGTGCATAAAAATGCCGCCGAGACCCATACGACGGGTGAGCCACCGCCGGCCCCGCGGCTCGCGAGCGCTCGCCAAGGCGCGCTAATCTGCTTAAATAGCTCCATGGCGTGGGTCTATATCGACGAACTGGGCCGTCACGCGGGCGAGGAAGTGACGCTCAAGGGATGGCTCTACAATCGCCGCTCGAGCGGCAAAATCCACTTCCTGCTACTGCGCGACGGCACCGGAGTATGCCAATGCGTCGCCTTGCTCAATGAAGTCGGAGCCGACGCGTTCGCCGCTGCCGACCACCTGGGGCAGGAGACCTCGCTCGAGGTGACCGGCGTCGTGCGCGAAGACAAACGCGCGCCCGGCGGCTTCGAGCTTACGGTCAAGCGCTTCAAGACTTACGCGCCCGCGACCGACTATCCGATTACGCCCAAGGAGCACGGAGTCGCCTTCCTGCTCGACTTGCGTCATCTCTGGGTGCGCTCGGCGCGCCAGCACGCGATCCTGCGCGTGCGCGACGAGGTTGCCGCGGCGGCGCGCCAGTTCTTCCACGAGCGCGGCTTCGTGCTGTTCGACGCGCCGATCCTGACCCCGACCTCGTGTGAGGGCACCACCAATCTTTTCGAAATCGACTACTTCGGCGAGCGCAAGGCCTATCTAACGCAAAGCGGCCAGCTATACGCGGAGGCCGGCGCGCTTGCGCTGGGCAAGGTCTATTGTTTCGGCCCCACCTTCCGCGCCGAGAAGTCCAAGACGCGGCGCCATCTGACCGAGTTCTGGATGGTCGAGCCGGAGGTCGCCTTCTATACCCTGATCGAGGACATGCAGCTCGCCGAGGACTTCGTCAGCTACATCGTGGGCCGGGTGCTCGAGCGGCGCGCGGCGGACCTGGTCACGCTCGAGCGCGACGTCGAGCCGCTCAAGCGCGCGGCGGCCACGCCCTATCCGCGGATTTCTTACGACGAGGCGATCGAGCGGCTCAAGGCCAAGGGGCTGGCGGTCAAATGGGGCGACGACCTTGGCGGCGACGAGGAAACGGCGCTCTCGGCCGAGTTCGACCGCCCCGTGATGGTCCATCGATACCCGGCCGAGTGTAAGGCGTTCTACATGAAACGCGACCCCGAGCGGCCCGAGGTGGCGCTATGCGTCGACATGCTGGCGCCCGAGGGCTACGGCGAGATTATCGGCGGCGGCCAGCGCGAGGACGACTACGAAACACTGCGCGCGCGCATCGTCGAGCACGGCCTGCCGGTCGAACCGCTCAAGTGGTACCTCGATCTGAGGCGCTACGGCTCGGTGCCGCACGCCGGGTTCGGGATGGGAATCGAGCGGGTGGTGGCATGGCTCTGCGGGCTGCATCATATCCGCGAGACGATCCCGTTCCCGCGGATGATGGAACGGCTGGAGCCGTAGGCTTTGACAGGTCATTCCCATTTTTCCCACAATGGGACCACAATACGATTATGAGAAGCGCCACCACCAGGGTTGGTCCACGGTTCCGGATCGTTATTCCAAAGAAAATCCGCGACGCCGCCGGAATCAAGGAAGGCGACTTCATCGAGGCGGAGGTCAGGCCCGGAGGGATCCTATTGCGCCCAAGGGCTTGCCGTTTAGAGCGATTGGAGCTTCTTGACGCGAGGTCCGCGGGGAATCCCGATACTTCCCAAGCCCCGCTCGCGCTCTCGCTTAACGGCTTCGTCGAGGCTCTAAAGCGCGGCTTCGTACGGCCCGTAAAAACGGACCTCCGTCAGAGGTCAATCGAGCTAACGGCAAGCCCCCGGCCTCCAGTCTCTACAGCGCCAATTTTGCCCGCCAGTTCGACGCAGTTCCAGCGGAGGTCCAGCGCGCTTTTCGAAAGCAGGTTTTTTTGCTCGTTGAAAAGCTGCGCCATCCATCGCTACGAGCAAAGAAATATGATCAGGCACGCGATATCTGGCAAGCCCGGGTTACTGGCTCGTGGCGGTTCTATTTCCGAATCGAGGATGACGCTTACCAGGTTCTCACGATCCACTCCCATCCGAAGTGAGCCGATGGCGCGGCAGTACGTCAGAACCGGTCTCCCGGGCTCGGCCGCGGCGACAAAAATTTACGGCGCATAACAGTTGATCGATCAAGCGCGGCCTCCGGATCGATTTGTTCTCTTAATTCACGACCTTATCTCTCGCATCGCGATGGATTGCGGCCCACGCTCCCGGCGGAGCACCGCTGCGCGTGTCGCGTATGCGACAAACGCCGTCCCCGCTTGAGGCATCGACGTTCGAGGTCGCCCTGCCGGTGACGCGAACTTGCGCCCGCGGGATCGATCCCCATTAGTTGCCCTCATACACGTGGCCCACAGGCTTGGCCGGCCGCGCGAAACGGCTCACGCGTACCGCTCAATGTCAAGTTCGGGATCACAGATCGATTTTGCATGACCTCGTTGCCCACCGCGCGCTCGCGCGCTAAACAGTTTCCTGTCCGGCGCAAATTTAGCTGATGTCGCCGTACAGCCTGTAGCAACGCAGGCCTTGGCGAACGACGCCCACATGGGCACCGGTTGGCCAGGGTCGCGTAGGTACCACGAGTCGCCGCTCGGCAGGATGATGGGAGTGGACGGGCGGTGCGGTTGGGGGGAGTCGAGCGGGCTGGTGGTGATGATGAAAAGGGCCTCGTCGCATGACGCGAGACGGAGTCGTCGCTTTTCCACTATCGGACCCTGCGGTTCCCGCCGGGGGTAATCCCGGACGCCATACGACGGCGCGGAACCTCCAGTCACGGCCCTGCGGCGTGACCGGCGGACGCGAAGCTCTATCAATAAATGTTCCGGTAAATCTCCCGGTAAAATCTTTCCGCAGTAAATTTCGCGCGACATCGTGGTGGCTTGAAGAACGGCCGGGGCTCAACTCCGCCCGGCCTCCGTACGTGTGTTGGCCGCCGTTGAAGCCAGGGCTCCCGGCGCTACAGTCATAGGAGGTTGGTACCTTGCGGACCGGACCTTTGGGACGTAGAGAGGCACACATCTCGCGATTCATCGAAGGCTTTACCACCGGCTTCCTGCGGCCAGCCTTCATCGATCCACTGGGCCGCGAGCGAATTTTCAACCATCGCTCCCGCCCCGCCAGACTTCGTAATTCGACCCGCAATTCGTCATCCGACTCGCCACCGCTAAATCTCAAATGCGCCCTGCCGATTAACCTGCGCGAGTTCCTCGCCGAACAGTTCGCCGCACCGTTCGCAGAGGGAGTGGGGGCAGAGGGACTGCGGGACGGACTTCGGATCGACGAGGATGGCGTCTTCACGCTGGGACCGGGCGCGGGCGAGGCCGCGCTCAGCCGCGTCGCACGGGCCATCCGGCGCTATTCGACGGAGCGCGCCCACGAGCGATGGGACGAATGTGCGACGGCTCTTGCGCGCCTGGGCGACGACCTCGGTCGGGCCGCCGAATCGGGCGAGCAGGTGGTGCTATGCCTCGGATGCGCGGCGCTGGAGACGGGCGCCGACGCGGTCGGGCGCCATCGCGGGGCCGGATGCGTCGCGGTGGAGCTGAGCGCGAAGCCCAACGGCAATTCGAACGCCGGCAACTTGAACGACGGATGAGCGAAGTCGCGCAGGTGCTACCCGAGATGCTGTTGCGCGTGATCGAGGGCTTCAGGCTGGGCCGCGCGGCGCTCGGCCTGTGTCACTACGATCTCGATTGTTACGTCGCGCGCGGCCAGGTGATCTTCACCTGGCGCCCGGTGGTTCCGGCTTAGAGGATCATCAAGTGCAAGCTTCGCAGCGACCCAAGGCGACGGACGCTGGCCTCGAGGTTACCGGCCGGAGCCTCAGCGTCTTCCGACCCGGCGCCTGACCAGCTTTCTACCCGGAGCATGAATGCGATAGGCCTCATGGAACTTGGGGGGAGAGGGCTATGGAATCGCGGGAGCTTGACCTTCTCATTGTGGGTGGCGGGCCCGCTGGTCTCTCGACTTGGCTCCATCTCCAGCGTGAGGACCCGGATCTAGCCACACGAACGCTGCTGATCGAAAAGGCCGTCTATCCACGGGACAAGCTGTGTGGCGGCGGGGTCGTTCCACAGGCAGATCAGATCTTGTGCGACCTTGGCATCGACCTTCACGTCCCATCGGTCCCGATCCAGCATGTTGATTACGTATTTGGCCCTAATCGGCTCCACTGGAGCCCCGGCAACGCGTTCCGCGTGGTCCGGCGCTACGAGTTCGATCATGCCCTCGCACGAGCCGCAGTGGAACGCGGACTGACGCTGAATGAAGGCGAGGCATTTCAGCGCTTCGAGCGGAGCGGCCAAAGGCTGATGGTGGAAACCACTCGCGGACGCTATCGCGTTCGAGCGCTAATCGGCGCGGACGGCGCTTCCAGCCTCGTGCGTAGAGCTATGAATCTCCGGGAGAGGCCGAGGATGTCCCGTCTCTTGGAGGTTGTAACTCCGGTACTAAGCGAAAACCCGCTCGACGCTGGTTCTGACACTGCGGTTTTCGATTTCAGCCCGGTTGCCCAAGGTCTGCAAGGTTATGTTTGGCATTTCCCCTGTCTGGTCGCTGGGGTTCGATCATTCAATCGTGGCATTTTCGATAGCCGCGTCTACCCCGATCGCTTGCCGGCAAAGCTGAACAAGGTCTTCGAAGGGTCTTCGAAGGGTCTCTGAAGGGCCGAGCGCCGTTTGCGTTTGCACAGCCCTCGATGTGGTCAGCCCATCCGGAGCGCTGGTTCGGCCCAGAAGGCATTTATGCCCAGCCGAACGTTCTACTAGTCGGAGATGCGGCCGGCGTCGAACCCACATTTGGGGAGGGCATCTCCTATGCGTTACGGTACGGAGCAATCGCGGCGCAGTATCTCGTTCGATCCTTTCAGCGCTCTGACTTCTCGTTCCAGGACTACCGCGATCGCCTGCTCGCCTCGCCGATGGGCATAACGCTGCTCTTCCAGACGAGCATCGCAAAGCAAATGTATGCGGGTGCTCCGGACGCTCTGGAGTTGCTCCACAGACGCTTCGCCCAAGAGCCAGGCGTGGAGTCTTCATCACAACGATCTCTCGCCTAGCTCCGATACGACCATGATCAGAGCGGACTGAATGCTCCAGCGCTTGTAATGGAAAAAGCCCGGAGCCAAGAGAGAGTCATTCCTCAGTTGCGGAGGCTCTGACCAGTCGTTACGCCTGCTGGGGCAAGCGTCATATTGGTTATGAGGGCGTCTAAATTGGCCCTAAAGCCGGGGGTGTTAACCACGGCCTCGGCCGCGCTTATCGCGGCTGGATTAAAGCCCATCGCGGTTAGGGCGGCTTTTCTCGTGGCTGCGGTCGAAGTCGACGAAAGCAAGTCATTAGCGAAGTTTTTATCTGTCATCAGTTTCAAAACAAACTCTTCGAAGGTTGCCATGTTTGACCTCCTGCCGGCTGGCGAAGCGAAACAAAAACAGGAACACTTGCGAAAGTACTCTTGTGCAAACCCGCTAAAAATCTCATACGGCGAAAACAGTATTAAGGCAAACGCAATATTTTCGCCCGAGATCGTCGGATCGTTCGGACTGCTATGGTCCCCTGACGACATTTAACCGCTGCGATTAAACGCAGAGCGCAATTCGGCGAGGCTCTGCAAACCTTCAGAGAAGTTGGCCTTTTTCTTCGCGAAGGCCGCCGCACGCACATCCAAATGTTCCGCAATCGCGGGGTTCTGAAGGTCGCGCGAAAGCTCTCGCAACTCAGCCATCCACGTCTCCAACGTCTCCATCGCCCATTCGAATCCTTCTCTGATCACCCACTCGGTCAGTGATTCGTCTGGATACTTACGCCGCCGGGCCTCCGAGAGAAAAAACGTCCCAGCGTTATTCTGCGAGTCCTTCAGCCAGTCGAACGTATCGTTCAACATCTGGCTCCACCAGCCATAATGCTCGAGAAACCGTGACCATGCCGGCAGCACGTCTGTTCGGTCATATCTATAACAAACGGCGGCAAAAGGGATTGTCGCGGCACAGGTCTTTTGTCCGGCTATCTCCCGAAATTGCGCCAAATCGAATTCTGACATGTTACCGTCAAGCATCGTAACTTCGGCTGAATGGAACCAGACCTCAGTAAAGTAATCCCAAAATGGATGCTCATGACCGAAGTAGCGATGATACGGTCTCTGAAATTCGGTATGAAAAAAGCCCAGTGCGGGCAGCAAGGTCCGATCGGTGGGTACGTCGCCATCCATAATGTTGTCGGTCAGGCGCAGTGTGGTAGTACATATTTATCGCAGAGTAAACTAGTTCCAGTTGAAAGGATGAATCTGATTTCCGACGCAAAGTTTCTTCCAGCCACCACGGCGCGAGGAGGAATGGAAAGCCTATCGGATAGCGTCCAATACTCCTCCAAGAATGGCTGGCCACAGGCTCTCCATCCATGTTCAACAACCGCTCCGCCATGAACGGCGTGCCGCGTTCGAGACTGGCGCGAATTCGCTGAAGTGCCACAGCAACGATGTTTTCCAGCGACTCGTCATCCATCACGAGAGCCTCCTTCACCGTGGTAGGTGCGAGTGCCATGTGCAAAACTTCGGCGTCGCTCCTCTTACAAAGAGAACCGTGTCGACGCGAGCTCCCCCTGTCGCACTCAGAGCACCGCATCTACGCCTAGGCACTCAGTTCTTCGAGCAGTGTCTTGGCCGCCTTTAGATCAGCGGTGTCGAAGCCCTCAGTGAACCAGCCGTAGATCGCCGCCAGCATCGCGCGGGCCTCCTTGCGATCGCCGCGTTTATCGAGTAGCCGAGCCAGGCTCATGGTTGCACGCAGTTCGGGCGACTTCGCCTGCTGCCCACGCGCGATGTCCACGCGCGGCGCAAACTTGCTTCGGCCTCGTCTGATGCTCGGCGGAGGCGGCAAGCAGCAGATCTCCCCTGATGCGGTAAAGGTCCGCGGCCTCCGAACCGCGGTCGCGATTGCGCTGCACTGTGGCGAGCGCCTCGGCCGACACACGAAGCCTTCATCGACCTGACCCGCCTGGCCGTAGGCGTCGGCCAGCAGGACCAGGAAGCGCGGCACCGCCATCTCGGCGCCAGTGGCGCGGTAGCTCGGCTATGCCCTTCGGGATCGTCACGAGCGCTTCCTCATAATGGCCGAGCCGGGCTAGCGCCCAACCACGATATATTTGTGCGAGAGCGAGCCAGAGGGGAAATCCCTGCTCGCGCGAGAGCTCAAGTTCCCGTTCCGCGCACTCCAGGCTTGCTTGCGCCTCTCCCCGCTGGCGATGGACTTCTGCTGCACAATGCCAAGCAGATGCGAGGCTGAAAGGATGAGCAAGATTTTGCGCGAGCGTGAGCGCCTGCTCTACCTTGGTAACCGCCTGCTCCAGATAGCCAAGGTACCCGAGCACCCGCGCACTCGACGGAGAGGCCGAATACCCCGGGGTCCTGCCCATAAACGAATGCATGCGAGCTGTGCTGTTTTTGATCGTAAATCTCGTTACGTTTTTTTCAAAATGTTCGCGGGCCGAGGACCAATTCCCCGAGATAGAAAAGCGCGGACCCCAGTCCGTAGTGAGGCCTCTAACAGAAGGTCCGGATCTTGCGCCGTTTGGGCCAGGTGCAGCATCTGTTCACCGATCTCAATCGCCGTCTCCAACTCTCCACGTAGCAGATAGTATGCGCACAGCTTGAACATCACCGGAAAAAGCTGTGGTGTCTCGCCCAACTGCTGGCAGAGTTCGCGGGCCCGGGTGATGGTTCTTTCGACCTCTGGAGCCGAGTAGCCTTTGGTTGCGATCAGTGGAGCACCCAGACTCGCCAGCATCGTAAGCTCCTGCTGTGCGCGTTCGGCACCATCGGGAAGAGTCTTGAGTAACTCCAGCCCCGTGGTGAGATGGCTGATGGCCTCCTTGTTGGCGGAACGTCTCACCGCCATATTGCCGGCGCGCTGCCAGTAGACGATCGCCTTTTCCTTCAGGTTGGCCGCCATGCAGTGACGCGCCAGCAACTCAGGCTCGGTCTCTGCGACGACGGGAAACTGTTCCTCTAGAGTTCGAGCGATTTGCAGATGGAGCTGCTCTCGTCTGCTCCTTAGGACCGACTCATACGCGGCTTCCTGAATCAGGCTATGTTTGAAGTAGTACTTCGCCTGAGAGGCGACGCCGCTTTGATAGAGAAGTTCGGCTTCTACCATGGCTGCAAGCCCCTTCTGCAGTGCCACTTCATCCAGTGGCCAGACTGCTCGGATCAATTCATAGCTGAACTCCCTCCCCAACGTGGCCGCGAGCTGCACGACCTCCTTAACAGCCGAGAGTCGATCGAGGCGAGCCGTCAGCGAATCGCGCAGCGTAGAGGGGATAGCAAGTGGCGGCAACGGACTTGACGATTCATACTGTCCACGTCGCTCCTCGAGTATTCCCGACTCCATCACCATCTTGACCAGTTCTTCGACAAATAACGGCACGCCGTCGGTCTTGCCGACGATCTGCTGCATGATGTCCGCTGGCAAACTGCTTTGTCCCGCCACCTCGCTGGCCATCAGCTCGGCTTGGCGATGCTGCAGGCGCCCAAGCGTGAGTTGCGTGTAGCGGGGGCGCGTTCCCCACTGCGAGACATATTCCGGGCGCGCGGTCGCAAGCACAAAGATGCGTGCCTTTGCCACCTGGTCACCTAAAAGATGATAGGCTTCCAGCGTCGATGGATCATACCAGTGAAGGTCTTCCCACACCGTCAATACCGGCCTTCGCTCCGACTCTTTCAACAACCACACCATTAGCAAGTCCAGCATTTTCTGCCGTAGCCGCTGGGGCGAATTGACTAGCGACGGATAGCCGGCCGGCTCGGGTAGTGAAAGCAATGCGGAAAAGGGAGGTAGCGCTTCTGGTAGCGCAAACCCGTACTCGCTCAGCTTCCGCTCCAGCTTGTCTAGTTTCTGGTGGGGTAAGTCTGAAGTCTGCAAATCCAGCAACCGCTGCAAGTGTACGATTATTGGGTAGTAAGCGGTATTTTCATGATACGGCGAAGCCCGGAACTCTGCCTGTATGCATCCCTCGCGAACGACTTGCTCCTTGATTTCCTGGACGAGGCGCGATTTTCCAATGCCAGGCTCGCCGCTGAGCAGAACCACCTGGCCCTGGCCTTCTTTGGTCCGCTCCCAGCATCTCCCGAGAAGTGCCATCTCTTCTTCGCGGTCTACCCGAGGAATCAAGCCCGCCCTGGTTACGACCTCGAAACGGCTGTGTGCCCCGCTTGCACCGAGCACGCGATACACTTCGATCGGCTTGGCGATCCCTTTCAGTATTTGGGGTCCCATGCTGGCACAGACGAAAAGCCCATGGACCAGCTTATGGGTGGTCGAACTGATGGCCGCTGAATCTGGAGGCGCAAGCGCTTGCAGGCGTGCTGCGATGTTTGGCGTTTCCCCGACGATGGCTGTCGGGTCCAGATGCGCGCCAGCTCCCATCTCGCCTACTACCACCAAGCCAGTATGGATGCCAATCCTGACTTGGAGCGAGTGCTCACGCATCACTTCCAATCTTTTTCGTAGCCCTGCGTTCAGGCGCGGCAGCTCTGCCGTGATCTCCAAGGCCGCCTGTAAGGCTCGTTGAGGATCGTCTTCGTGCGCAAATGGATAGCCAAAATAAATCAGCAGCCCATCGCCGACGTACTGAGCTGTGTAACCGCCGAGCCGTTCGACGATCTCGCCGCTAGCTGCCTGGTAGGTGCGGATGACCTCGCGCAATTCCTCGGGATCGAGCTGCCCCGACAGCGCAGTCGAGTCAACCAAATCACAGAACATCACCGTGAGCTGGCGGCGCTCACCATCGGAGACTTCCTGGGCGGCCAAAGCCTCGTTGGAGGAAGCAACTGTGGAAGCATTCAGCGCCTCGCCGCAATCACCACAGAATTGCGACGAGGCCGAATTCTCCGAGGCGCACTTCGCGCAAAGAACAACGAGCGCAGTGCCGCATGCTGCGCAAAACTTCTTGCCCGCCGGATTGTCGGAGCGGCACTTTGAGCAACGCACCGCGCGCCTCCTTACGAAGCCCCTAAACGGTGTGTAGCATCCCGACAGCTCAGCGGATAGCTCGTTCATGAGAATGCCTGAGTTGTACGCCAATAGTCGGATGGCAGTACGTCTAAAGAAGCATGGTAAGGGTGGCTTGTTACAATTGCATTAATAGACCGTGCTCGAGAAAACAGGCTTGGCCTAACTGTCTAAGAGGCCCATCGCCGAGGGCGACAGCCGTGTCCTTAGGCCTTCCGCGATAAGTGGCGCCTTGCCGGGCTTGCGGAGGACCGCACGATTCAACGCAAAGGGAAGCAGGCGAGGCTCATTGTGAGCCAGCACTGACTGGCGATTGTTCCACTAGTCAGCGAGATTGTCCTTCTATCCGATCCCTGTTGTGCGCGATCGGCCCATACGCTGCAATCCATTCGGAGCCGATCGCGTGCTGCGCCTGTTCGAATGTCATCCGGCCTGCGTTGACCTCATTTAGGAAGCGGTCGATCCGAGCCTTCTCGTATGCACCCAGTTGCGTCTCGCGCAGTTGAGCGAGCCGGGCTTTTACAAGAGCCGCCTTTTCATCTCGCGCCCTGTATGAGACACACCACAGCAAGGCGGCCAGAATAGTTATCACACTGGCCCCCACCCCCAAGATGAAGACGAATGGCATCGTGTTCATAGTCTTCTGCCCTACGATTTCGCTCGGTTGCCTGAGAACACGCGGCGTCTAAATAGCCTCGCCGGTGAAGGCAGGTCCGCCGGTTTTTGTTGAGCGTCCGGCTCTTGCTGCTCGCCGTACCGCTCTTCGAAGAGATCGAGCAATTCTTCGCTGGTGCTCGCCATCCTGATGCGCCGCTTCGACAGATTCCACAGCAAACCCGGAATATGAGCCACTGCAATGCCCGCCACGCCATAAATCGAGTTCAATGGTGTCTGCACTTTGTTGCCCCCTTCGAATGGATACGATTAGGTCCTAACGCAAGGGCGATACCAAGGTGCAGGGCAAAGATCTCAAGGCTTTTTTCAGGAGAACTGCTGCGTCTGCTTAGCAGCTTGTTCGAAGGTGCTAACGATAGTTAGCGCAGCCCGTATTTTTTCATTTTCTTCTGAAGAGCGACCCGCGAGAGGCGGAGCGCGTGCGCCGCATGCGACACATTACCGCCATGTTCGTCCAGGACCTGCGAAATGTACTTCGCCTCGTACGCACCTCGCGCGTCGTGCAGCGACGTCGTCGCCAACGGGTTGCTCTCCGAAAGTGCGTGGCCGGACGCCCCCGATCCGTGGTCTTCGCCTTCCGGGCCGAGGGCGGCCGGCATGCCAGCTGCTGCGCGGCCGGAAACCTCGATGGTTTTTAGCGAGGGCGAAAGCTGGGCGGCCGTGATTGTTTCTCCATCGGTAGCCAGAGCTACTGCGCGCTCGATTTCGTTTTGCAGCTCGCGCACGTTCCCGGTCCAGTCGACACGAGAGAACAAGTCGACGGCCGAGGAATCGAAGCCGCGCAGGCTCTTGTGGTGGCGTTCAGAAGCCAGCTCGAGGAATCGAGCGGCCAGAAAAGGTATATCTTCCCGTCGCTCGCGCAGGGGAGGAAGCCGAATCGGGAAAGCTGCCAGGCGGTAGTAGAGATCCTGACGAAAGGCACGCGCCGCCAACGCAGCCTTGAGATCCCGATTGGTCGCGGAGATCACCCTCACGTCGATTTTGCTGGGGCGGGTATCGCCGACCGGCGTCACTTCATTCTCTTGAACGACGCGAAGCAACTTGGCCTGCATCGCGAGCGGCATCTCGCCGATTTCATCGAGGAATATGACTCCGCCTTTTGCGGCTCTGAACAGCCCCGGTTGATCGTCGGTTGCACCCGTGAATGCGCCCCGCCGATGTCCAAAAAGCTCGCTCTCGAGCAGTGCCTCTGGCAGAGCCGAGCAGTTGACGGCGACAAAGGGCGCCTCGGCACGCGAGCTCGCGCGATGGATGCCGCGGGCGACCAGCTCCTTGCCGGTACCTGTCTCGCCCTCGATCAGAACCGGGATCGTGGAGAAGGCGGCGGCCTCCATAAATCGAAAGACCTCGACCATGGCGGGGCTCACTGCGATTATCTCGGTGAAGCGATCGCTGCGCGCCAGGTCCCGGCGCAATACGCCCACCTGGGCCTGGAGTTGTTCGGCGGAAGCCTTGACCTCGCCGAACCGACGAGCGTTTTGAACTGCAACACCGATGCTGAGCGCCAGTTTCTCGAGCAGCGCGAGGTCGGCGTCGGTGAAGAACTCCTGGCCACGAGGATTGACCGCTTCGATAACCCCCAGGCGTCCATCGTCCGTCAGGAGCGGAGCGACAAGCAGCGACCTTGTGGTAATTCCCGTCTTTCGATCCACGCCGGAATAAAAGCGGGGGTCGGACTGCGGATCGTCCACCTTTTCCGCCCGGCCACTGCGAAGCGCCGCACCGGCCAGCCCCGAGCCCGCCGGAATCCTCAGCCCGCTAAGGCGCCGAGCGACTTCGGGATCGTCTTCCGAGACATAGGGAAAGTAGAGCTCGTCGCGTTCTTCATCGAGCAGCAGCAGCGAAACGCCGCCCGCGTTCAATATTTCACGGCATTTCGAAATGACCAGCGGGATGAGCTCTTCGAGTCCGAGCCGGGCAGTGAACATGTTGCCCAACTCGTAGACCAGCATGTCCCGCGCGCTGTTCTGCGAAAGCTTCATCAGCTGCTCAATTCATCGAGCAGAGCCCGAGCGTCTTTCAGGTCGGCGGTGTCGAAGCCCTCGGTGAACCAGTTGTAGATGTCGGCAAGCATCGAGCGCGCATCCTCACCTCTCCCCTGTCGGTTGAGCAGACGCGCGAGACTTCCCTTCGCGCGCAGTTCCAGCAATCTGTCACTCTGACGGATGGCGAGCTGAGCAGCGGCCTGAAAAGATCGCTCGGCGTTCTCTTCTTCATTCGCTGGATCGTGCAGCAACAGCAACTCGCCTTTGAGCCGGTGTAGTTCCGTCTCGGCGATACGCTCTCCGGTTTCCTCGGCTACCTCCAATCCTCGCGCGACTGCCTCGATGCCTTTGCTCAAATCGCCAACTGCCATGTAGCCCTCGGCGAGATACATATACACATATGTGGTGGGGGCGGCTCCAGTCGCCGTGTACTCTGCGATTCCTCGCTTCAATTCGCCAATTCCTTTTTCAGCTTCTCTCTGATAGACGCGGGCGGCGCCATAGTAGAGAGTCGCCCATGAGGCGAAGATCGCAAACCCATGCGCAGAGGAATGTTCAGCAAGCTCGCGAGCGGTTACCTCGACCGAACGACCGTCATGATAAGTCGCAGAAGATATGCATCCGCAGAGAAGAGCCAACGCGAGCGCGTACGGCTCGGATGATTGTCTGGCCAAGGCAAGCGCTTCCCGCCGCCGTTTGTCAGCAAGATCGAGATAGCCTAGCCGCAGCAGGCTCAGAGAGGAATAAAAAAGGCAAGTGACCCTTGTAGCTTCGAGAGAGGCGCTGAGCCGCTGTCCAGCATCGAAAATAGCTGCGCCCTTGTCCGCCTGCTCGCGCGCGCCGGCGAACTCTCCGCCGAAATAAAGGCGACCCGCCAGCCCAGAGCATGCGATCATCGCCTGCTGCGCTTGCTCTGCTCCCGCTACTACTTGCTGATCGATTTCGCGCGCTTTCTCCAGCTCTAATCTGAAAGTATAAAGGGTCGAAAGCCCGTGAAGTACGGAAAAGAGCTGCACGTATTCACCAGTCTGTTCACACAAGTCACGCGCGCGCAGATGGGCGCACTCCACTTCCGTCGACGCATATCCTTTAGTTACCAACAGAGACGCAGCTAGACCGGTCTGTAGCGCGAGTTCACGGCGAGCGCGGTCGCCAAGATCGGGAACATTTGAGAGCAGCCTTAATCCCTCCTCGAAGTATGCTGCCGCTGGACCAAATGCTGATCGGAGTTGAGCCTGTTCGCCGGCGCGGTTCAAATACTCAATCGCCTTGGAGGCGTTTGCGCTGTGGCTGTAGTGATGTGCCAACTCGGCCAGATGATCATCGAGCCGGCCAGCAAACAACTCCTCGATCGCTTTTGCGATGAGCTCGTGGAGGTGTTTTCGCCGCTCGATCAGCACCGAGTTGTACGCCACCTCCTGCGTGAGTGCGTGCTTGAAGGTGTATTGCGCTTCGCTCAACGCCGGTTGTTCGTAGATGAATTCGGCTGTCCGCAGATCTGTTCAACATCGACTGTAATCGATCGCCCGAGCTGGCGGTTATACGCCTGACCAGGTTCAGCGGAAATTCTTTGCCAATGACGGCCAGGATCTGCAGCAGCCCTTTCTCGGGCGGCGGCAGCGCGTCGATGCGCGAGGCCAGGATGGCCTGTACAGTTGGGGGCACGTGAATCACGTCCAGCGGCCTGGTCAGCCTTGGGGCGCCATCGCGGATCAGCGCCCCTTGCTCGATCAGCGCGCGCACAATCTCCTCGATGAAGAAGGGATTGCCCTGGGTCTTCTCGATGATCAGCCGCTTCAGAAATGAAAGGCTTATGTCCCCGCCAAGCAGGGCGTGCAGCATCTCGTCGGCGCTCTCGCCGCCAAGCGGATCGAGGCGCAACTGCTGGTAGCAGGCGCTTGGTTGCCCCATTCGTGACGGTACTCGGGCCGGTAGTTGACCAGCATCACGATGCGCGCACTGGCGACGCTGTCCACCAACAGATCCAGCAGTTCCTGGGTTTCGGCGTCGATCCAGTGCAGGTCCTCGAAGATCATCACCAGCACGTGCTTCAGGCGACTCGCGCAAGATGATCCGTATGATTGCCTCCAGCGTGCGCCGGCGCCGGACCTGCGGGATCCATCCGGGCAATCGGATCTGGGACTTGCTGTATTCCCAGCAGCCGCAACAGATACGGCAGCACGTCGCTGAGTGCCGGGTCGAGCGCCGCCAGCCCTGCACAGACTTTCTCACGCCGCGTCGAAGCGTCGTCCACGTCCTGAATGCCAAAATAGGCGCGCAACAATTCGAGCCCCGGCAGCCATGCCGACGCCTTGCCGTGCGAGACCGAGTACGCCTCCAGCACTTTGCATCCGTCCGGGATGGTGGCCTTGAACTCGTACATGAGGCGCGACTTGCCCGCGCCCGCCTCGCCAACTGCCGCGACGATCTGCCCGTGGCCCGCCTTGGCCTGCTCCAGCGCGCCGGCCATCGCCGCCATCTCGCGCTCGCGCCCGACGAACCGCGTCAGCCCGCGCCGCGCCGCGAGCTGGAAGTGCGTCCGCAGCGGCCCGGCGCGCACCACCTCGTACACCTCGACCGGGGCGTTGAGTCCTTTCACCGCCGTCGGCCCCAGCGCCCGGAACTCGAAATAGCCCTCGCACAGTCGCTGCGTCGCCTCACTTGCCGCGATCGAACCCGCCGGCGCCGCGGTCTGCATCCGCGCCGCCAGATTGGTCACATGACCGACCGGCGTGTATTCCGTATGGCCGCCGGTCTCGATCGTCCGCACCACCACCTCGCCCGTGTTCACTCCGACGCGGGCTTCAACGGGAATCTTGCCCTCCGCGCGCAGACGGTCGGCATAGCGACGCAACTCCTCCTGCATCGCCAGCGCCGCATGAAGTGCGCGCTGCGGATGGTCCTCGTGCGCCACGGGCGCGCCGAAGAGTGCGAAGATGCCGTCGCCGGTCGATTGCGCGACGTAGCCGCCGTAGCGATGCACCGCCGCCATCATAAGCTGCAGCACCGGGTCGACAATCGCGCGCGCCTCCTCGGGATCGAGATCGCGCATCAGCTCCGTCGAGCCCTTGATGTCGGCAAAAAGCGCCGTGACGGTCTTGCGCTCGCCCTCGAGTGCGAGCGAAGCCTCGGCCTGCGCTGAGGTGATGCGAATGTCTGGAGCGGTTGAAGCTACCCCGGGCGGTTGGATCGCGCCGGCCTGGGCCTGGACGACAAGCGCGGCACCACAGTCACCACAGAACCTCTCTTGAGGCTCGTTCGGCGCGTCACACGAGGGATACGCCAGCTTCAGCGGCTGGCCGCACTGGGCACAGAATTTTCGCCCCTCACGGTTATCGTTCCCGCACCTTGAGCAGCGCATCGACCTACCCGTAGGCCCGGCGATTCATGCCTCATCTATCACCCAAGCTGGGGAGAGGCTATCCCCGGAGAGGTTATCCCATTGATCTTACGGGCGCGTCTTATGTCACGCGCCGCGGCATATGGCAGGGACGGGGGGACGTCGCGGACGCACCATCGCGCGGCGCGGGCCCTTGAGGCCGCGGCACTGAGGATGACGCTGATTGGCAGGAGCGCTTAGAGAGCGGAGGCGCGACGGCGGCGCTGTTCTTTGCGGCGGCGGCGTTGGGCTTCGGAGCGCTTGCGTTTGCGGCGGACACTGGGCTTCTCGTAAAAAGCCCGCTTCTTCATCTCCTTGAACACTCCCTCTTTGGCGAGCTTGCGCTTGAGCACCCGCATCGCCTGATCGAGAGAGCCTTCAACCCTGATTTCCATAGACCTCCGTATAACCCTCCGAACAAGACTTTGGAGCTTAAGTCCGCCACTGGGGGCGTGTCAACCACAGTTGGGCGTATCGCAAGCGTCCGTCCCCAGCGTCCGTTCGCCTGCGACCGTTCGCCTGTGTCCGTGCGCCCGCGTCCGCGCGCACCGAGCGCATGTGTAAAGCCTCCGCCGCTTTGCTAGATGATACCCCAAACGCAGCGAAACGCGCAGACGGCGTCCCGCTAGCGGGTCCCGGTCAGGAATAGGGAGGGTAAAACGATGGATTTAGGTCTTGAGAACAAGGTCGTGATGATAACCGGCGCGAGCCGGGGATTGGGGCGCGCGATGGCCGAGGCGTTGGGCGCCGAGGGTGCACGCCTGAGCCTTTGTGCGCGCGGAGCCGAGGTACTGGAAAAGACGGCGGGCGAGTTGCGCGCCAAGGGATATGAAGTCGATGCGGAGGCGGTCGACGTGGCCGACGCCGCGGCGGCCCAGCGATGGGTCGAGGGCGTGGCGAAGCGCATGGGCGGCGTCGATGTGCTGATCAACAACGCGGGCGGCGCGCGGATGGGCACGCTTGCGGACCTCGACGAGGCAGCCTGGCAGGCGGCGTTCCAGCTTAACTTCTTTTCGGCGGTGCGGCTTGCGCGGTTGTGCGCGCCGCTTATGGAGCAGCGCGGGGGCGGCTCGATAATCAATATCAGCTCGGTCTACGGCCGCGAAGCGGGTGGCCCACTGACCTACAACGCCTCGAAGGCCGCGATGATCTCGTTCACCAAGATGCTCTCGCGCGAGCTGGCGCCCAAGGGAATCCGGGTCAACACGGTAGCGCCGGGATCGATCCTCTACCCCGGCGGCAACTGGGAAAAGGCTTTCAAGGCCAACCCGGCGTTCGAGAAGGACTTCTTAAGCCACGAATTCCCAGCCGGGCGGCTGGGCCGCCCGGAGGAGGTCGCCTACGCGGTGGTATGCCTCGCTTCGCCGCGGGCAAGCTGGATCACGGGCGCTTGTCTGCCGGTGGACGGCGCCCAGGGAAGATCGCTGATTTAAGAGCTACGGCACGCGACTATTTTCGTGAAACGCGCAGCGCAGACAGGGCCCTCGCCCGCGATTTGTACGCGGGAGAGGGTGTGGGTGAGGGTCCCTTAGAAATTCCTGATCTCTTGATCGCCGCGGAAGCGGATTAGCAAACTGGGCCGTTCGAGAAGCGCTCAAAGCCACTATCAATGTTGATCCTGATAGTGTCGGCTTGACCATAAAACGGTGCACGAAGGTACTAAAGCACCGCCCAAAAATCGAGCAACCAGACGAGGCAAAGCGCGGTTCCAAAAGTCAGCAAAAAAAAGTGAACTCAAGAACGGCTATTCGACGCGAGCACAATGAACTCCAATAAACGAGCATATATCGCGCCAGTTTCGTATGTATTTTGTGACTATAAGCCTCGCGTCGACCATCCGTACGTCCAAATCGAAAATTTTGGTCATGAACCAGCGCGCACGTGGGTATGGGAGCGCGGGCAAATTACGGACAGCCCCCGTAATGGTGGCCCCGATTTGCTCAAAGAACCCCGTTTGAAGATCGTCGTACCTGGGCAAACGGAGGAGCGCGTCGATTTTCCGGAGGCCAAACCCGAATGTCACAATGCCGGTTGGTACTATCTTTCGGCGTTGGTCAGATACGATACTCTGGGCCATCGATACTGCACGCGTTTCTGCCGATACCTCCATCTCCCAGATAGGACCGAACACCTCTGCGAAGACCTCAGCACGAACGATTTTCGTCAAGACGACAAGTGCGATCAGTACGAGACAGGCCTTTCCGAGCCCAAGTAACCGATTTGGGTGTTCGTCGCATGGGGGCAACGACCCTCCAAGCCGGACAGACACACGGGTGTCGAGTCCGACACAATCACCTTCGAGAAGGGCGCACTTAGCTGATCCGCTTCCGCGGCCAATAAGAGATCAGGAATTTCTAAGGAACCCTCACCCGCACCCTCTCCCGCGAACAAATCGCGGGCGAGGGCTCAGAACGAACCGGAAAAAACTAAATCAGCGCGCAATGCAGCGTATGCGCGGTCGCGGAGTCCACGCGAACCGTCACCGTGTCGCCCGGCCTTATCGAATCGGCCGCCGCAAACACCGCGGTCTTGAATTGCGGGGTCTTCCCTGCGAGCATCCCGCCGCCCCGGCGCGCCGGACCTTCGACCAGCACCGCGAAACGCTCTCCGGCGAGCGCGCGATTGCGCTCCGCCGACACGCGTTCCTGTAGCGCGATAACCTCGACCAGCCGCCGGCCCTTCTCTTCATCACTGACCGTGTCGCCGAGCTTGTACGCCCGCGTGTTCTCGCGCAGCGAATACTTGAAGCTGAAAGCCGAGTCGTAACGCAGCGTCGCCATCAGCTCGAGCGTGGCGCGAAAATCCGCGTCTTTCTCGCCATGGAAGCCGACGATGATGTCCGTCGAGAGCGCAATTCCCGGTATCGCCGCGCGCATCCGCTCGACCAGCCGCACGTACTCGTCCACGGTGTACCCGCGTTCCATCGCGGCCAGGACACGGTCCGAGCCTGACTGCACCGGCAGATGGAGCGACGGCTGCACCTTCGGCTCGGTCGCCATCGCCTCGATAACCGAATCGCACATGTCCGACGGATGGGGCGAAGTGAAACGGATTCGCTCCACTCCGTCGACCTTCGCGACCAGGTGCAGCAGGCGGCCAAAGTCGGTGTCGCCGAAGCGGTAGGCGTTGACGGTCTGGCCTAGCAGCACGATTTCGCGCACGCCGCGCGCCGCGAGGCCGCGGATGTCGGCCAGGATCGCCTCGGGCGGCACGCTGCGCTCGCGTCCACGCACGTACGGGACCACGCAAAACGCGCAAAAGCGGTCGCATCCGCGCATCGCGGTAACGTACGCGCGCACGCCGCCCTCATGCGAGGGCGCGATATCGGCGTAAGTCTCAGCCCGGTCCAGGCGCACGTCGATCCTGGCCACCTGTTGCTTGGCCGCCTGCTGCTCCGGGTCGAAGCGGACGCGGCCGAGCAGTTCGGGCAGGCGGCGATAGCTGTCCGGCCCCGCGACGAGGTCGAGCCACGGCGCCTTCTCAGCCAGCGCCGCGCGATTGTGCTGGGCCATGCATCCCAGCAAACCCAGCCGCAATTCCGGGCGGGCGTGCTTGAACCTCGCGAGGTCGGCGAGGCGTCGCAGCACGCGCTCCTCGGCATGTTCGCGAATCGCGCAGGTGTTAAGCAGGATGACGTCGGCGTCTTCGGGGCGGGCGGCGGCGGCGTAGCCGGCGCCGCGCAGCACTCCGCCAATCAATTCGGAGTCGGCGACGTTCATCTGGCAGCCGTACGTCTCGATAAAAACGCGCGGCCGCGAAGCGTCGTGCTGTATGGACTCGTCCACCCTATAAGTCTCTTAGTTCTTCGGCGCGCCATTCAGGATATCAGGGCTTTGTCGGATTTGTCAGCTTCGCGCATGTCGGCTTCACGCCGGCGCAGGCATGGGGTTGAAGCTTGTACTATGGTCGGACGGGCGGCACCAGAGGAAACTTTGCAGGAGACTTTGCAGGAAACTTCGAACGACTTCGTGAGAACCAAGGTCGCATCGAAAATGACCGGCGCGGCGCCATCGGCGTTGACGGCCGAATTCGAGCGCCGGTTGGCGGCGCTGGATTGGAACGCTGATGGCGAGCTCGCTCGACGAGCGCGGCTACGCGACGATTCCCGCGCTGCTCACGCCGGCGCGATGCGCCGAGCTCGCGGCGATGTACGACGAACGCGAGCGCTTTCGTTCGCGGGTCGTGATGGAACGGGTGCGCTTCGGCGTGGGCGAGTACAAGTATTTCGCGCCGCCGCTCCCGCCGCTCGTCGGCGCCCTGCGAGCGGCTCTCTATCCCCACCTCGCGCCGATCGCCAACCGATGGGGCCACGCGATGGGGCGGGAGGAGGCTTATCCGGCCAACCTGGAACATTTCCTGGAGATTTGCCGGCGCGCCGGCCAGACCAAGCCGACGCCTCTACTGCTCCGTTACGAGGCGGGGGGCTACAACTGCCTGCACCAGGACCTTTATGGCGAAGTCGCCTTTCCTATCCAGCTCACCTGCCTGCTGAGCCGCGGCGGGATAGATTTCAGCGGCGGCGAATTTCTGCTGGTCGAGAACCGGCCGCGCGCGCAGAGCCGTGGCGAGGCCATCCTGCTGGAGCAGGGCGAGGCGATCATATTCGCGACCAGCGAGCGGCCGATCGCCGGCAGCCGTGGCCATTATCGCGTGACAATGCGCCACGGGGTGAGCCGCGTGCGTCACGGCCAGCGCCTGACGCTCGGAATCATTTTTCACGACGCGAAGTGACGGCACCGCGAAGTGACGGTGAAAAGTCCTGGGGCTGGCACCGCCGGGAGTCGCGCGCAAGGGTTGCCGGGCCGCGCCGTGGCTCGCTATTCTAATTGGCGATGCCGGGAGCCAGAGACCATCGCAAGCCGGCCTTCGAGCGGATGGAAGCGTCGCTGCTCGCGTGTCCGAAGTGTAAGCGCGCGGTCCAGGTTCGCAAGCGCCTGTTGCTCATCCTGCCCGAGGGCGACAAGTACGAGTACGTCTGTCCGCACTGCGGATCGACCTGCGGCAGCACGATTCAGCAGGAAGACAAGCGCACGATGCACTGAGCGCCACGTGCGGCGCGCCGAATCGAGCTGCCGGCTGCACGCTCCGTTTCACATGCGCGCACGAACCTAGCGGATCGGCGGCACGCTCACCGCCGATCCAGGCTTGGGATTCAACATGTCGAACTGAACCGGGTAGTACTCGGCTTAGTTCATGCCCTGACCCGAAGTTGGCTCGATAAAGTAGATGACGCGCTTTTCGGCGGCGTTGCGGAACGGATACGAATCGACGCCCATGTACTTCTTTGCCAGCGAATCGATATGGGCGTCGGCGCCCTGCTCGGTTTCCTTCGCGACCTTGCCGCGGATCTGCACGTAGCGGTACGGGTTTTCGGGATCCTGAATCGAGAGCGCGACGCGCGAGCCGACTTTCAGGTTGCGATCTTTCACACGGCCGCGCGCCGTGTTCACGCGGATCATCCCGTCGGTGTAGTCCAGCCACACCGGCGTTACCTGGGGCGAGCCGTCCTCCATCAGGGTCGCGAGATGCGCGAAGGACTTTTTGCTGGGTGCCAGGAGATCGGAATACTTCTCTGGAATTGCTGCCATGGCTTCCTCGTTTGGGTTGGGGCAATGTGAAATGTCGATTACCGCCGACAGCATAGCATCGAGACCTCCGTTTCGATAAGCGCCGCACGACGCCGAAATTTCGTCGCCCCAAAGAGCTCATTACAAGGCGACTGGAGGGAATTTGGGCCTCCACCTCGATGAAGCAGATGCGCACTTTAGCCGATATCAGCCATTCTTAAACAATTCTTGACCAGCGGTGATCGAAGCCTCGCAATCAAATTGACTCCGTCAATTGTATTGGCTATGAGCGAAGCCTAAACTGTCCACCGTGCGGCCTTGGGCTGCGTTCTAAAGGGGAATGGTGAAATGGCGCTTTTCAATAAAGAACCGGAAAAGAACGTCCGACCCGATCCGTCCGTGAGGCTGCAGCCGACGCAGGCCGTCCCGGTGCCGCCGCCGACACCCATGCCAGAAAGCCGGGTCGCTCCGCCACGTCAGTCGGCGGCTGCTCCGCTGGAGGCGCGCGCCTACCTCGACCAAGGCTGCAAAGTGAGCGGCAAGCTCAGTTTCGAAGGCCCCGCCCGCATCGATGGCCAGGTCGATGGTGAAATCACAGCCAAGGACAGCGTCATGGTCGGCGAGAGCGCCGTCGTGACCGCGCAGATCAAAGCCGCCTCGATCATCGTGGCGGGCAAGGTCAGCGGCGATATTACCGCCACCCAGCGGATCGAGATTCGCCCCTCGGCCAAGGTGCTGGGCAACCTCACCGCGCCCGTGCTGGTGGTGCACGAGGGCGCCGTTTTCGAGGGCCATTGCGCGATGCAGCCCGAGGGGACGCGCGAAGATCGCAAGGTCACCGTGTTTCCCAAGGAAGAGCGCATGGTGGCGCAGGCTGGAGGTCAGAAACAGGCCTGACACCTCCCTAGTCCGGCAAGTATGGTCACAGTCCGGCAAGTCTGGCGAGTTCGGTGAGTTTGGTGTGCCCGGTCCGTCCGTGAGTCCGGTCGATCCGTGAGTCCGGTTTAGCGGCCCGTCAATCCGCCTCCGGTGTGGCCTTCCGCGCCGGTCCAGACCATAATCCAATTCAATTCATCCCGCACGGGAGACGCCGTAAAATGCATATTCCGCCCGACTGGGGAATTTTCTTTACCCTGATTGTGTCATTCCTCGTTTTCTGGTTTATATTCGATCGACTTTTTTTCGGCCCTTTCCTCAAGTTGCTCGGTGATCGCGAAAGCAAGCTCAGGGACCTGAGCGAGCGCGCGGAGCAACTGCTCAAAGAGGAGAAAGCTGCCGGCCAAGAGCGCGACCGTCAATTGGCGGAATTGCGGCGCGAGGCACTGGCCGTCCGCGAGGCCGAGCGGCGCAAGGCCGAGGCCGACGCTGCACGCGTGATCGAGGAGGCCAAGACCGAGGCCCATCGCGCCTTGGAGCGTGTCAGAGCCGGAATTGAAAATGAACTGCGGGCAGGCGAGCGTGAACTCGAGCAACTCAGCCGGGTCCTCGCCGTGGAGCTCGCGGGGCGAGTTCTGGGCCGTCCGGTGGACGGCGCCGCGCCAGGCACACAAGGAACGTCGAACAACTGAGCCATGCAGCGTAGCGTAATCGCCATAAAGCGCAGCTCGATCGCCGAGCGTGGGGCCATCCTATTGACCTGCGCCGTTTTGCTCCTGCCGGCGGCCGGATGGTGCGCCGAGGGCGGTGGCGAGGCAGCAGCAGGCGGCGGCTCGTGGCTGTCGCTGCTTTTCTACGTGATCAACTTCGCCGTGTTCGTGTGGATCCTCGTGCACTACGCCGGTCCGCAGGCGCGCAAGTTTTTTTCCGACCGCGCCGAGGGAATCAAGGAAACTTTCGCGCGCGCGCAAGCGGTCTATAAAGAAGCGCAGGTCCTGGCCAATCGCGCGGCTGAGCGGATGTCCCGTCTGGAGGCCGAAAAGAAGCAGCTCCGCGCCGACCTGGACGCCGAGACCGCGTACATCACGAATCGGATCCGCGAGATGGCGCATGAAACCGCGCAACGGATCGTCCGCGACACCGAGCTTACCGCCAACGCGATAACCGAAGCCGCTCAGCGCCGCGTGCGCGCGATGCTTGCCGAGACCACCGGGAAGCTCGCGCGCGAGCTGATGGTCAAGAACTTCACCGACGACGACCAGGCGCGCCTGCTCCGCGGCTTCGAGGAAAAACTCGCGCAAGAGGCGCATCGGTGAAGGGTTCGCGAGTCGCCAAGCGTTACGCGCGCGCGTTGCTCGGGCTCTCCGAGGATCGCGGCCAGTTAGAGACGTGGGGCGCCGAGCTCGAACGGCTGGCGCGGATCGCGGACGCCCCTGAAATCGCTTTTCGGCTCGCGTCGCCCGAAGTCTCGCACGAGGCGCGAATAGAGGCGATGGCGAAAATCGCCGAGCGGCTCGATTTGAGCTACCCACTGCGCTCACTGGCGGTGGTAGTGGCGCGTCATGGGCGGATCGCCGATCTGATCGCGGTCTCCCAGTCCTACCAGGACCAGCTCGACGTGCTGCTCGGCCGCGCGCGCGCGACTTTGACTTTCGCGCGCGAGCCGAAGCCGGAAGATATCGAGGCGGTGGTGCGCGGGCTCGAAGCGATGGTGCGCAAGACCGTGATCGCGACCGTGAAGTTAGACCAAGCGTTGCTCGGCGGCGTCGTGGCCGAGCTGGAGGGAAAAATCTACGACGGCAGTCTGGCCACGCGGCTTAGCGAAGCCGAGCGCCGGCTGGCGGGCTGAGGCGGCCCAAAAAAACCAACTGCCATGGCAGAAATCAGACCATCCGAAATCAGCGATATTCTCCGCGACGAGATCAAGGGCTTCGAAGGCTCGATCACCGTGAGCGAAACCGGCCGCGTGCTCTCATGCGGCGACGGTATCGCCCGCATCTACGGCCTGCAAAACGCGGCGTTGGGCGAGCTGCTGGAATTCCCGCACGGGATTTTCGGCATCGTGCTCAACCTCGAGGAGGACAACGTCGGCGCGGCGCTGTTCGGCGATCCGCAGGCGATTCGCGAGGGTGACGAGGTCAAGCGCACAGGCCGTATCGCCGAGGTCCCGGTCGGCGAAGCGCTGCTCGGGCGCGTGGTCAATTCGCTCGGCCAGCCGATCGACGGCAAGGGACCCATCAAGGCCGCCGAGCAGCGGCGGATCGAAATAAAGGCCCCCGGCATCATCCGCCGCCAGCCGGTCAAGGAACCGCTGCAGACCGGGATCAAAGCGATCGACGCGATGCTGCAGATCGGGCGCGGCCAGCGCGAGCTGATCATCGGCGACCGCCAGACCGGCAAGACCGCGATCGCGCTCGACGCGATCATCAACCAGCGCGGCCAGAACGTGCAGTGTTTTTACGTCGCGATCGGGCAGAAACGCTCGACCGTCGCCCAGGTGGTCGACAAGCTCAACCGCTTCGGCGCGATGGAATACACCACGGTGGTCGCCGCGACCGCTTCAGAAGCGGCTCCGCTGCAATTTATCGCGCCCTACAGCGGCTGCACGATGGGCGAGTATTTTCGCGACTCCGGGCGTCACTCACTACTGGTTTACGACGATCTTTCCAAGCACGCTCAGGCCTACCGTCAGCTCTCGCTGCTGTTGCGCCGCCCGCCGGGGCGCGAGGCGTATCCGGGCGACGTCTTCTATCTGCATTCGCGGCTGCTCGAGCGCGCGGCCAAGATGGGCGATGCCGATGGCGCCGGTTCGCTGACCGCGCTCCCGATTATCGAGACCCAGGCCGGCGACGTCTCGGCCTACGTTCCGACCAACGTCATTTCGATCACCGACGGGCAGATCGTGCTCGATAGCGACCTCTTCTACTCGGGCATCCGGCCGGCCGTGAACGTGGGCTTGTCGGTTTCCCGCGTCGGCTTCTCGGCGGCGGTGAAGGCGATGAAGCAGGTCGGCGGCACGCTCAAGCTCGACCTCGCACAGTACCGCGAGATGGCGGCGTTCGCGCAGTTCGGCTCGGACCTCGACCCGGCCAGCCAGCGCCTGCTCCATCGCGGCGAACGGCTGACCGAGATGCTCAAGCAGAACCAGTACGAGCCGCTTCCGATCGAGAAGGAAGTGCTGATCATCTTCGCCGCCACCGAGGGCTACCTCGACAAACTCGAAATCACGCAGATCAAGGCCTTCGAACTCGGTCTGTACGCGTTTTTCGACTCGCGCCAAAAAGAAATCCTCGAAGAGATCAAAACCAAGCGCGAGCTGTCCGACGATCTGCGCAAGCGCTTGCGCGCCGCGATCGATCAGTACATGCAGACTTTCACGGCGTCACAGGGCGCTGCATCGCAGGGCGCGGCGCCCGAGGGTAATGGAGCGGCCCGGGCCTAGCCGCTACACGACGCGCGGGGCACCTAAGTAACGATGGCGTCGCTCAAGGCAATCCGCCGACGGATTTCGTCGGTCAGATCGACTCAGCAGATCACGCGCGCGATGAAGCTGGTCGCGGCTGCACGGCTGCGCCGGGCGCAGGAAGCTTTGCAGAACGCGAGCCCCTACCATCAGGCGCTCGTGCGCGTGGCAGATTCGCTCTTCGCGACCGAGCGGGCTGCGCTCGGCCCGGCCGAAGACGCCAAACGCGAGGCGCTGGTCGTCGTGATTGGCTCGGATCGGGGGCTCTGCGGCGGCTACAACGCCAACATCATGCGCGCGGCAGAGGACGAAGCGCGGCGTGCCGAACGCGACGGAATGAAGGTCAAGTTTTACGCCGTCGGGCGCAAGGCGCTAGACCATCTGCGCCGCGCGGGACACGAGATCGCGCATCAGCGGATCAACAATCCGCGCCTCGCGACATTCGGACTCGCGCAAGACCTTGCCTCGCGGATGCTGTCCGACTATCGCGCGGGCGGCGTCAGCGAGACCGGGCTCATCTACAGCGAATTCCACTCGGCGCTCTCGCAGCGGCCAACCTACGAGCGGCTGCTGCCGGTGAGCGCGGAGAAGCCGGAGGAGGGCGCGGGCGAGATCGGCGCACCGGTCGACTACCTGGTCGAGCCCAGCCGCGCCGAACTGGTGCCGGTGGTGTTGCGGGGCTACCTCGAGGATTCGATTTTTCACGCACTGCTCGAGGCCGAGGCGAGCGAGCAGGGCGCACGGATGACCGCGATGGACAGCGCGACCAACAACGCCGCCGACATGATCGAGCGGCTGACGCTGGAGATGAACCGCGCGCGCCAGGCCACGATCACCACCGAACTGATGGACATAGTCGGCGGCGCCGAGGCTTTAAGGGCCTGACCGGCGCACGCCACGATACAAGAATTCGCCAGGAAAATCGTAAGCCATGAGTGAAACATCAACAGGCCGCATCAGCCAGGTTCTGGGTAACGTCGTCGACGTCGAATTTCGCAACGGCTCGCTGCCGTCGATTTTCAATGCGCTGCGCGTCTCCAACCCCGCGCTCGGCGACCGCGAGGGCAACCTCGTGCTCGAGGTCGCGCAGCACCTCGGCGAGAACACCGTGCGATGCATCGCGATGGACGCGACCGAGGGACTGGTGCGCGGGATGCAGGTCAGCGACACCGGCAACCCGATCACGGTGCCGGTCGGTCCCGAAACTCTCGGCCGCCTGATCAACGTCATCGGCGAGCCGGTCGATGAAGGCGCGGCGCTCAACGCGCCGCATCAGATGCCGATCCATCGCGACCCGCCCACCTTTGCCGATCAGGCCACCGAGGCCGAGATCCTCGAAACCGGCATCAAGGTCATCGACCTCATCTGCCCGTACGCGCGCGGCGGAAAGATCGGGCTGTTCGGCGGCGCTGGCGTGGGCAAGACCGTCACCATCATGGAACTCATCAACAACGTCGCCAAGCAGCACGGCGGCGTCTCGGTCTTTGCTGGCGTGGGCGAGCGATCGCGCGAGGGCAACGACCTCTACCGCGAATTGCAGGAATCCGGCGTGCTCTCGAAGACCGCGCTGGTCTACGGCCAGATGAACGAGCCGCCCGGCGCGCGCGCCCGCGTGGCGCTGACCGGCGTCACCGTGGCCGAATACTTCCGCGACGAAGAAGGACGCGACGTGCTGTTCTTCGTCGACAACATCTTCCGTTTCGTGCAGGCCAACTCGGAAGTCTCCGCGCTGCTCGGCCGCATGCCCAGCGCGGTCGGCTATCAGCCCACGCTGGGCACCGACCTGGGCGAACTGGAAGAGCGCATCACGACGACCAAGAAGGGCGCGATCACCTCGGTGCAGGCGATCTTTGTCCCCGCCGACGATTACACCGACCCCGCGCCGGCGACCACGTTTACCCATCTCGACGCGACCACCGCGCTCGACCGCAAAATTTTCGAGAAGGGAATTTTTCCCGCGGTCGATCCGTTGGCCTCGACCTCGCGCATCCTCGACCCGCAGGTCGTCGGCCAGGAACATTACGACGTCGCGCGCCGGGTGCAGCAGATTCTTCAGCGCTACAAGGACCTCCAGGACATCATCGCGATCCTCGGGATGGACGAGCTGTCCGCCGACGACAAGCTGGTGGTCGCGCGCGCGCGCCGCGTCGAGCGCTTTCTCTCGCAGGCGATGCATGTCGCGGAGCCGTTCACCAGCATCCCGGGCGCCTACGTGCCGCGTAAGGAAACCGTGCGCGGCTTCGCAGAAATCCTCGACGGCAAATGCGACGACCTGCCCGAGCAGGCCTTCTACCTGGTCGGCACGATCGACGACGCACGCGCCAAGGCCGAGCGCCTCGCGCGCGGCGAGGCGCGCTGAGCGCGGTCCTCAGCGGCGAAGCGGCACAGCAGGAATCGGGACGGTAGCGAAGCGCGATGGCGACGACATTCGCATTCAAACTGGTGACGCCAACCGGCGTGTTGTTCGACGGTCAGGCGGAACAGGTCAACGCGGTCAACCCGCTCGGTGAGTTCGGCGTGCTCGCCGATCATGTCAACTACATCACCTCGCTGGTGCCGGGCCTGCTGACGATTCGAACCGCGGACGGGCAGGAGCTCGAGTACCTGGTCACGGGCGGGCTGGTCGAGGTCAAGGATGGTGAGATGACGGCGCTCGCGCAAAGCGCGGAACCGGCCGGGGACACCGTCGCGCCCGAGGAAGCCGAACTACGCGAGGCCGAGGAGCAGCTGTCGCGGATAAGCGTGATAGACCCTCGCTATGAGGAAATCAGTCACACAGTGCTCTTGTTGCGCGCGCGCCGCGACATCGCCGAAGCCCGCCGCATCTCCTCGCACTAGCGCACATCCATAACCTCTCTCTGGATTGGACAAGAAGAGGGACTGGAATTTGTAGGGGCCGTTCGTGAACGGCCCTCTCTCATTTTTCACAGCCAGGAGAATTGCGATGCGCTTACGCTTGCGGATTCGATAACCCGGCGAGATCGTGGAAAAAATCCGGGTAGGTCTTCGAGACGCATCCGGGATTCCTGATTCGGATACCGGCGGTCTTCAGCCCCGCCACCGCGAACGCCATCGCGATCCGATGGTCGTCGTAGGTTTCGACCGCGGTCGCGCCAATCCGCGACGGCTCGATCAGCATCCCGTCCTCGTATTCGCGGACCGACGCACCGAGGCGCTGAAGCTCCGTAGCGAGCGCGTGCAGGCGGTCGCTCTCGTGATGGCGGATGAAAGAGACGCTGCGAATCCGCGTGGGCGACGAACAAAACGGGGCGATCGCGGCAAGCGTCGGCACCAGGTCCGGCATCCCATCCATCGCGACATCGACGCCGGCGAGATTTTTTCCGCTGCCGCTGACTTTCACGCCGTCCTCGCGCCACTCGACGCGCGCGCCCATCCGCTCGAGCAGCTTCATGAACTCGATATCCCCTTGCACCGAGTCGGCGCGGAGCCCGTCCAGTACGACGCTGCCGCCGACCAGCGCGGCCGCCGCGGCGAAGTAGCTCGCGCTCGAAGCGTCGGGTTCTACCTCGAAGCTTTTTTGTGCCGAGTAGCGCTGACGACCAGGCACGACGATTTCACTGCCGCTCATCGTCGCGCTCGCGCCCCATCGCTCCATCAGCGCGAGCGTCATCGTGATAAACGGGCGCGCGGCGCCTCCGATGACTGTGAGCTCGAGCCCCTGTGGCCAAAGCGGCGCCGGCATCAGCAGCGCCGAGACGAATTGCGAGGAAACCGCGGCGTCGACTCGCGCCGCGCCGCCGCTCACGCCGCCCTCGCCGATCTCGATCACCACCGGCGGACATCCGTTGTCCCGCTCGGCGCGCACCGAGATGCCGAGCGCCGCCAACGTATCGAGCAGCGGGCCGATAGGACGCTCGCGCATCCGCTGGTTTCCGTCGAGCCGAAAACGTCCGCGCCCCAGCGTCAGAAAGCCGAGCAGAAAGCGCATCGCGGTACCCGCGCCTCCGGCGTCCAAGTCTCCGCCGCGCGCCGGTATCGCGCCGCCGCGCCCGTCCACGACAATTCGCGCGGTCGTTTCGTCGACAGCAAGCCCGAAGCCGAGCGTGCCGAGCGCGGCCGCCATCCGGCGCGTGTCATCATTTAGGCCCACACCCGAAATAGTCGAGAGCCCTTTTGCCATCGCGGCCAGCAATAGGGCGCGATTAGTGATGCTCTTGGAACCGGGAACCCTGATGGACGCAGCCAGCGGACGCCGCGGCGGAACTATTTCAATTTCATCCACGTAGATGCTTCGATCGCGAGCTTAGCTGCGGGTGTAAACCCAACTCAAGGTGCTACTCTCGCCACTCCAAACTCGCGGATCCATCGGTTTTCGGGCACCTATAACAGGCGTAGCGTCGCAAGTCAGGGGATTTGCAGGTGATTCGCGTTGATACGTTAAAGCATTTTGTTGACTACCTTAGCTAAAAGGCATAGTCGATATACGTCGATACCGGCGCCGAGCGCCGAACGGGGGGAGAGCCGCACGCGTGCCTTGCGAGTGATGGTAGCGGCAGAGGGCGGAGATGCCGAGAACAAAGCCGGTAACTGGGCAAATCACCCGGGCGGCAGTGGCCGTCGCAATAGCCGTACTGATGGCTGTGTTGCCGCGCGCGACCGCGCAAGCCGCGAGCGAAGTCGCGGTCGCAGTCGCGCGAGTCAGTACCCAGGCCTCGCCCTTCCCACGCCCCGCCGGGATCGAGCCCAACATCGATTTCTGGATCAAAGCCTTCACTTACTGGAGTGAGCGCGATTTCGTCGTTCACGACCGCGACAACGTTTCGCTGGTTTATCAGAAATTTCATATGCCGGGCGACGGCGCTCCGACCGGTGAAGAGGTCGAGTGGGCCAACGCGTACCTGAAGGCCAAGTACGGCGACATCCTGAACCGTCTCGCCACGGGACAGCAGCCGGTCGGGTGGGACGAGCAGCGGATCGCCGCGATGTTCAAGGGGCAGCCGCCGTCGGCGTATGCGCGGGCGGCGCAGAATTTACGCGTGCAGCAGGGGCTCTCCGAGCCATTTCATGATTCGCTCCTGCGCAGCCGTTACTATCGGCCCAGGATGGAGCAGGTGTTCATTAGGGCGGGGCTGCCGCCGGAACTGGTGGCGCTGGCGTTAGTCGAGTCAGGATTCTCAGCGCGCGTGCGCTCGAGCGCCGGCGCGTTGGGTATCTGGCAATTCACCCGTTCCACGGGCCGCGAGTTCCTGAAGATCACGCGCTATCGCGACGATCGGCTCGACCCGGTGCGTTCGACGGAGGCGGCCGCGGAGCTTTTGCAATCGAACTACCAGTCGCTGGGAAGCTGGCCGCTCGCGATTACAGCTTATAATTATGGGACGGCCGGGACGGAGCGCGCGGCTTCTGAATTCGGCAGCGATTACGTAAAGATCGTACGGAACTACAACGGCGAGCACTTCGGATTCGCGGTTAAGAATTACTACTCCGAGTTCCTGGCCGCCGACCAGGTATATCGGTACCAGGACAAGTATTTCCCTGGAATCGAAAGCGAAGAAGCGCCGCCACCGCCGACCTCATCGCCGATTCTGCGGCGCATCATCCACCACTTTCATCTTCACCATCATCGCGGCCACGTAAAGCAGGTTGCCTACTCGCATCGCCATTCCGGCGCGACCGCGGCGCATCGCGGCAGCAAGTCCTAAGGCGCGCGCCGATCACGCGCGGAGGGCCGCGCGAGATCCTTCGACTCCGGCAGCGTTCACTCAGGATGACCGAAGAAAGAGCTTCACCGAAGAAGCGGGATCGTTCGCTCAGCGTAGCTCGCTCGCCTCGGCGACTTTGGTGCGCGGACTTATCGCGCGATAGCTCGGCCGCAAGCGCAATTCCCGCAGGTAGCGCTCGACGCGGGGAAATTCGTCGAGCGCCAACTGGTCGACTTCGAGCACCATCGCCAGCACCATCATCGGCACGTCGGCCATCGAAAATCCGCCGCAAAGACATCCGCCGGCGGGCGCCGCGCCGAGCACTCTTTCGATAAACGGAAGATCGCGGTGCCGCAGTCCCTCGCGTCCTTTCTCCATGCGCTCGACGTCGCGCTTGTCGGGATCGCTCCAGTAAGCCATCCAGATCGGCGGCAGGTCGCCGCCCAGCAGCGCCTCGTCGGCGAACTGCTCGAGTTGCCGCACGTGCGCGCGCGCTAGCGGCTCGTCGGGCAACAGGCGCGGCGGCCCATAGCGATCGTCGAGGTATTCGTCGATCACGGTCGAGTCAAAGAGTGTCACGCCCTCGTCCTCGATATACGGGACCTTGCCGAGCGGATGGCGCGCCAGCATCTCGGGCGGCTTTTTCCAGAGATCGCCGGGACGCAGATTTTCGATTCGGTAGCGGATGCGCTTTTCCTCGAGCACGACTTTGGTCTTGCTCGCATGCGTGGAACGCAGCGTACCCCACGGATAATCACGCTCGGTCGTGTACAGAACGATCATCTGAAAAACCTCCCGGCGGATCCTGCCGAAGTCTAGCATCGCGTCAAGCCGGGCTGCCATCGCATAGGATCGGACCGTTTCCCGGGCCGCGGGCGCCATCGCGCGCGCTGGCGCGAGGCTCTGATATTGTGATTGACGATGCCCGAAACGGTTGTGCTCGCGCCCGAGCTTCGCGATCTGGCGGCGCAGCTTGCCCGCCTGCTCGGCGATTCGGATCTCGCCGCTGCAGCCACGGCGGCGGTGGCACATCGCGCGCCCGACGAGCGCCTGGCGCTCGCAACCCTGCTCAAGCTCGTCGAGGAATCTCCAGCGGAGTTAAAAGCGGCGCTCGCCGATACGGCGCTCGCGGGCGATCTCGTGCAATGCGTGGGCGGCTCCGAGGTCATCGCCCAAGGACTCGGCACGATGGGTCCGCGATGGCTTGAGTTCTTCCGCGCCGCGCGCCGCGCAAGCGTCGAATCGATCGACAGCGCCATCCGCTTCACTGCCGGCGCCAGCGCGGATCGGCAGGAAGCCGCGCGCCGGCTCGGCGAATTCAAGCTGCGCCTGTTTCTGCAAATCGCGATCGCCGACCTGCTCGGCCGGTTCGACGTGGCGGCGACGATGCGCGCGATGTCGCGGCTCGCCGACGAATGTATCGCGGCGGCGCTAGAGTGCGCGTTGCTCATCGTGGGACGCAAAGCGCCGGCGGCGGGAGGTTTCTGCGTGCTCGGGATGGGCAAGCTGGGTGCGCGGGAACTCAACCTCAGCTCCGACATCGACCTGATCTACGTTTTCGACGGCCCGAATGACGACGCCAAGGCGGTGGCGCGGCTGGGCGAGACGCTGACCGAACTTTTGTCGCCAAAATGTTTTCGCGTGGACATGCGGCTGCGTCCGGGAGGCAGAAGCGCGCCCCTGGTCACGCCGTTTGAAGGCGCGCTCAGCTTCTACCAGAGCTTCGGCGAGACCTGGGAACGGGCGGCGCTGCTGCGCGCGCGCCCGGTGGCCGGCGTGCTCGAGGTCGGGCAGCGGCTGCTCGGCGAGCTCAGCCACTTCGTCTATCGGCGCTACCTCGACTTCGACACGCTGCATCAGTTGCGCGCGATGAAGCTTCAAATCGAGCGCGAGCTGCACGCGCCCGACCTGGTCGCCCGCAACATCAAGCTCGGTTACGGCGGAATTCGCGAGCTGGAATTTATCGTGCAGGCGCTCATCCTGGTCTATGGCGGACGCGATCCGCGTCTGCGCAGCGCCCAGACGCTGGCGGCGCTCGAACGTCTCGGCGCCCTCGGCTACCTCAACTCCGGCCAGGCCCGCGAGCTCGCGGCCGCCTATCTCTTCTTGCGCGACGTCGAACACAAGCTGCAGGTTGTCGCCGCGCTCCAGACTCACGTGTTGCCCGCCGACGATGCAGGCCGCCGTGCGCTGGCGGCGCGGATGGGTCGCGGCAAGGATGCCGCCGCGCGGGGCAGTTTCGAGACGCAGCTCATCAACCATCGCGCGCTGGTCGCGGCGCAGTTCCGCGAAATGCTGGGCGCCGCGGAGGATCGCGGCGGTCCCGCGGCTTCCGAAGCCGCCGAGCGCGCGTGGCGCGCGGCGCTCGATCCGCAGCAGTCGGCACCGAGGCTGCACGCGCTGGGCTTCACGCGGCCCGAGGAGAGCGCAGGGCATCTGATGCTGTTGGCGCGCGGCCCCGAACATGGGATCGCGGCGGGAGCGCCGCGCCGGCGCGAGCTGCTGGAGCGCCTCGGCCCTCTGCTGCTCGACGAAATTCGCGAGCTCGCCGATCCCGATCTCGCGCTGATGAACCTCGCCTGGTTCATCGCCGCGATCGGCGCGCGCAGCTCCTTTCTGGAGCTGCTCGAGCAGCACCCGGCAACCCGCCGCGTGGTGCTGAGCCTGTTCGCTTCCAGCGCTTACCTCTCGACGATTTTCATTCGCCATCCCGACATGATCGACACGCTGGTGCGCTCCGACCTCGCGCGCCCGCGGCGCTCACTTAACGAACTTGACGAGGAGTTGCGCGCGCTGCTCGCGGCGAGCCCCGACTTCGAAAGCCGCCTCGACGCGATCCGCGCCTTCCGCCACCAGGAGTTCCTGCGGGTAGCGATCGCGGACCTCGCGGGCGAGCTCGACGCCGACGCGGTGCAAGCCGAGCTTGGCCTGCTCGCCGAAGTGGTGCTGCGCCGCGCGCTCGAATTGGCGCGGGCCGAAGTGGCGGCGCGCATCCCGATTCCGCCGGCGCTGGAGCTGGTGGCGGTCGCGATGGGCCGGCTGGGCGCGGCCGAAATGTCGTACAACTCCGATCTCGACCTGATTTTTGTTTACCACGATCGCGGCGAGGTGGCCGAGGGCAGCCGCGTGGCCGTCTCCAAAATCGTGCAGAAGCTCATCGCCGTGCTTGAAGCGCGCACGCGCGAGGGCTACGCCTACAAGATCGATCTGCGGCTGCGCCCCTCGGGCAACGCCGGGCCGCTGGTCGCTTCGCTCGAGGGCTTTCGCGACTACCATCGCACCAACTCCTCGGCCGTCTGGGAACGCCAGGCCCTGGTTCGCGCGCGCGTCATCGCGGGCGAACCCGAACTGGGCGCGGAGGTCGAAGCGGCACGGCGCGAATTCGTATTCGGCCGCGGACTGAGCCGCGCGGAGGTCGGCGAGATCGCGGCGATGCGCCGGCGTATCGAGCGCGAGCTTGGCGCTGACGGACGTGGCCGCCTCAACATCAAGCAGGGCCGCGGCGGTCTGGTCGACGTTGAATTCCTGACCCAGATGATGGCGCTGCGCCACGGCCACGCGCATCCGGAGCTGACCAGCCGCGCGACCGTCGCGCTCGTCCGTGCAATCGGCCAGTGCGGGCTGCTCGAACATGGAGCGGCCGCGCAATTGGAGGCCGACTACCGTTTCCTCTCGCGCCTGGAGAACCGGCTGCGCATCGAGACCGACCAGGCCGCGTGGGCGCTCTCGACCGCGCCCGACAGCCTGGGTCCGCTGGCGCGCCGGATGGGCTATCGGGACGCCGACGGCGCGGCGCGCCTGCTGGCCGAGGTCGAAGCGTGCCGCACCCGCATCCGCGCGACCTTCGACGAATGTTTTCGCGCCGAAATGTCGCGCGACGGATGAGCGCGCGCGAATCTCGCTAGAAATCCACTTTCACTCCGGCAACGAAATTTACCGGCGGCGCCGGAAACCCAAATACCTCGGCGTAGTGGCGATCGAGCATGTTCTGCACTCGCACGTATAGTTCCTCGCCGCGAATCCGGCCGAAGCGCATCCCCGCGTCGTAGGCCATCGTCAGGTCGAAGCGGTTGTACGCGGCGTGGTTATGAATCGTCGCGGTGAGCTGGTCGATGTCGTCGCGATCGCCGACGAAGTAGTAGGCCAGGTTGGCCGACACCGCGTCGTTCGAGCTCCAGAGCGCCTTGCGCGCGTAGGTCAGAAGCGCAAAGGCCGAGTACTTGGGCACGCGTAGCGGCCGGATTTCCGGCGACGACGAGACGTGGGTCTCGTCGATCACGGTCAGGTTGCCGCTGAACGCGAGCCCGCGCATCAGTTGCACGGCCGGCACCAGCTCGACGCCTTGGGTGTCGACGCGGCCGGCATTGGCCGCCTCGACGCATCCGGGGAACGCCGTGCATGGCTCGGCCACGATCAGGCTGTGCACGCGCCGTGAAAAGTAAGTCGCGGTAAGCGACGCCGTCTCGCCGAAGGTCTTGGTGATACCGCCGTCGTATTCGCTGGAGATCTCCGGATTCAGCTTCGGATTGCCGAAGTCGGGAAAAAACAGCTCGTTGAAGCTGGGCGCGCGGAAACCCTCGCTGTAGCTGCCGCGCAGCGTCACGCCCCATCGCTCGAGCGGTATCGCGACCGTCCACGACGGGCTTACCTCGATACCGAAATCGCTGTTGCCGTCGACTCGCACTGCGCCGGTCACCAGCATCAGGCCGTCGAACAGCCGTCCTTCCTGCTCGAGGTAGCCGGCGTATTCCTGGCGGCGGGCGTGGTACGCAGTGAACGACTGCGTAGGCGGCTCGACGGTGTCGAACAGATGCGCCGAGCGCACCCAGCGATCTTTGAAGTCGAAGCCGGCGAGCGAGCGAAAGCCCTCACCCCATCGGTAATGCAACTCCATGTTGGTGCCGCGCGTTTCGTCGGGAACGCGGTCGCGCTCGAAGTTAGGATTGGCGGGGAATGGCGTGTCGTTGAGACGGAGATCGTTGCGCACAAAGAAGACGCTCATCCGCCCCTCCAGCCGATCGCTGAATTGGTGCGTGACGACGCCGTTGTAAAGCATGAACTCGTTGCGCTGATGGGCGTTGGGGTCGACTGGCGTAATGAAATTGGAGAAATTGACCAGGCTAACGTTGGAGCGGATGTAACGCGCGAAGCCGGTGAATTTCGTGTCGGGGCTTAGATGATAATCCAGGCGCGAGACGGCCGAGAGATTATCGAAGCTGGCATTGCGCGGGCGAAACGCGGTGGTCGAGTAGTACGACAACGCTCCCGAGTAGGCCAGCCGCCCGTCCGCGCCGTCGAAAGTCACCGCCTGGCGTTGGGTCGCGCGGTTGCCGCCCTCGCCGTCGTAGCTGAGCTTGAGCGGGCCGCTGCCCTCGCGCGTGATGAGGTTGACCACACCGCCGATCGCTGATGAACCGTAAAGCGCGCCGCCCGCGCCACGCACTACTTCGATCCGATCGAGATTGTCGCTGGTCACATCCGCGATGTCGAAGCCGCCGGTCGTCCCGGTGTTGACATCGACGCCGTCAAGGAGAATCAGCGTCTCGGCCGCGCTCGAGCCGCGAATCGACACGTCGGTCTGATTGCCCGCCGATCCGCTCTGATTGATTTCGACGCCGGGCACCTGGCGCAGGACGTCACCGGAGGCATGAATCTGCTGCTCCTCGATCTGATGCGCGCCGACGACGCTCACCGTGGTGCCAACCGTATCGAGCGGCTGCTCCATCCGCGTCGCCGTCACCACGAACACCATCTTTGGCAGCTTGCGATGCGGCTTTGCAGAAGTTGTAGCGTTATTTGATTTGGCTTGCTCGTTGGACTTGGCCCGCGCCAGTTGCGGCGCGGCGGCGACGTTATGCGTGCCGCCAATCGAGCTAGACGCTCGCGCATTGGGTGGCGGTGCGGCAGATTCGGGCGCAATCTGGGCGCGCGCGCTGCGCGGGCCAATCGGCAATCCGGAAAAAATTAAAAATGTCAGGACAAGAGCAACGGCGACTGATTTTTTCATAGCCTCCCTCGAGCTATGCGTCAGCCATGCGGGATCGACTGACTCAGGCGCTCGGGCAGGCTCCCAGATGAGGGAGTGGCGAGTAGCCTAAGCCTCCTCTCCCACGAAAGGCCGACGGCTTAATAGTCACCCGGCCGGTCTCCTGGCTTGGGGATCATCCGCGGGCCCGCCTTCCCGCTCGTTAGCGGTGGCTCGGATGGGCCGTCGTCCCCCCGTACAGTTGCGGGGCAGCGCCGGACTCTAACCGGCTTCCCGTACACCGGGCGCAGAAGACTGATATGATTTTCACGCCAGGTAAGTCAACCATCACAAGCGCCCAAGCGCATCGGAGATAGTCAGGCACGCGGATGGGTACCGTAACGCTGATAACCGGAGGCGCGCGCAGCGGCAAAAGCGCGCACGCCCTCACGCTGGCAGAGCAGGCGCCAGGTGCGCGCCGCTTTTTCATCGCCACGGCTGAGCCGCTCGACGACGAGATGCGCGAGCGCATCGCGCATCATCGCGCCAATCGCTCCGCCGATTTCGCGACGATCGAAGAACCGATCGCCGTCGGCGCCGCGCTCTCAAAGTTGACGAGGCACGCCGATATCGTAGTCGTCGATTGCCTGACGCTTTGGATCTCGAACCTGCTCATGGCGAATCGCGGCGACGAAGAAATTCTGGATGAGGCTCGCGGACTCGCGGCCACGATGGCCGGCGCGCCCTTCGCCAGCATCGTGGTGACCGACGAAGTCGGAGCGGGAATCGTGCCGGAGAACGCGATGGCGCGGCGCTTCCGCGACCTCCTCGGATGGACCAACCAGGTGATGGCGCAAACCGCCGAACGCTTGGTGCTGATGGTCGCGGGCTATCCGATGCGCGTCAAATAGCCGCCATCACCAACAGCACCGCGAGCTTCTACCAGTTCACCCGCCGCACCGAGAAGATCTCCCGTCACGCCGCCGAGCCATAGCCGGTACGCTGCGCGCAGCACGGCCGCAAGCGCCACGGCCACGGCATACGCCAACAGCACTCGCCCCGAGAAGATGGGCAGCGCGGCGAGCGCGACGAGCACGCTCGCCAGCGCGAGATTTCGATCGCCGCCGGGCGCCAGCAGCAGCGTTCCCGCGCCCTCGGCGCGCAGATATTCGATACGCCATCCAACGGTCACCATCGCCCAGCGCGCCAGGCCCGGTGCGAGCCACAGCGCCACCGTGCGCCGCGCTTCACCCATCGTCATAAGCGCCACGATCTCGAACGCGAGAAAGAAAAAGATTGCGGCCGCGCCGAAGCTGCCGATCCGGCTGTCGCGCATAATCTCCAGGGCGCGGCGACGGTCCGACCCAGCACCCAACGCGTCAGCGGTATCAGCGAGCGCGTCGACATGGACCGCGCCAGTCAGCACCGTGAGAGTAAGTACCAGCAGCACCGCGGCGAGCGCATCTCCGAATAGTGGCGTCAGCACCAGATTCTCGGCCGCGAGCAGCGCGCCCAGCGCAAACCCGACGAGCGGAAACCATCCGAACGACGCCGCTAGGATCTCGGGCGCCACGGCGGCGCGCGGAAGTACGGGCAGGATGGTCAGGAATCCCGCGGCAAGACGAAACTCGGTGAGCTTTCCGCCACGCACGACGCGAGGCGGCACCTGCGTATCGTTCTCACGATCCCGCGCGTCCCGCGCATTCTCACTCATCCGATCTTCTCCGACACTCCGGCACTCTCGAAGGTCGCCATCCCGTGGAACAGCGCCAGCGCGGCTTCGATCACGCTCATCGCCAGCGCCGCGCCAGTGCCTTCGCCCAGGCGCATCCCAAGGTCCATGATCGGCCGCACGTCGAGTTGCTCGAGCGCGATCCCATGGCCGCCTTCGGACGAGCGATGGCCGAAAAACAGATGGGCAAAGAGACCGGGGCAGAGCCGCTCGGCGGCCACAGCGGCGGCCGTGGCGATAAAGCCGTCAACCACCACCGGCGCGTTCAGCGCCGCGCCGCTCAGACACGCGCCGGCCATCGCGGCGATCTCGAAACCGCCCAGCGCGGCGAGCGTGGCGAGCGGATCCTTGAGCGCCCCGCGATGGAGCTTGAGCGCGCGTTCGATCGCCGCGACCTTGCGGCGCATCCCAGCGTCGTCGACGCCGGCGCCGCGACCGGCCAGGCGCGCCGGCCGAAGCCCCGTGAACGCCGCGAGCAACGCCGCCGCCGAAGTGCTGTTGGCGATTCCCATCTCGCCGATTCCAATCAGCGTAGCGCCGGACGCGACCGCGCCGCGCGCGACTTCCACTCCAACCTCCAGCGCGGAGCGTGCCTCTGCGAGGGACATCGCGGGCTCGCGCGCCAGGTTGCGCGTGCCCGCGCCGATACGGCGATGGAGAACTCCGGGCAGCGCTTCGGCGCTGGTATCGGCCGCAACACCGACGTCGGCGATCCACAGCCGATAGCCGAAGCGTCGCGCGAGCACGCTTACCGCCGCTCCGCCGCCCGCGATATTGCGCAACATCTGGGCCGTGACCGCCTGCGGATAGGCGCTCACGCCTTCATCGGCAACGCCGTGATCGGCGACAAAAACGCAAAGTGCGCCACCGCCTATCCGGGCCTCCGGATCGCGCCGAATCGCGGCGTAGCGGCGCACAATTTCCTCCAGATAACCAAGGCTGCCGCGTGGCTTGGTCAGCGAATCAAGCCTGCGGCCTGCCTCCGCGGCGGCAATTTCGTCAGGTGGCAATATCGCCGCGAGCGTTTCTTCCAGCAAACCCATGTATTCGCCGCCGCCTATTCGCCGCATCTATTTATCGATTGACTATTGTTCATTGACTAATCGAAATACGTCCGAGCGGCCGCGATCAATTGCTCATTCTCTTCGCACAGGCGCACCGCTACGCGATACATTCCGCGGCTGCATCCTGGCAGGTCGTGCAAATCGCGCACTGCGATACCGCGCGAGAGCATATGTTGCGCGAAGCCAATAGCACGCCCAGCCTCGGCCACCTCCAGCATCAGGAAGTTGGCGGGCGATACGAAAATTCGGATGCCCTCGATCGAGTTGAGCGCGCAAGAGAGGTGCGCGCGCTCTGTCGCTATCAGGGCGCGGCTTTGCGCGGCAAATTCCTCGGCCACGTCGAGGCAGGCGTGGCCGACGCGCTCGGCGACTACGTTGACCGACCAGGGCTCGATCGCTTCGCGCAGGCGGCGCGCCACATCGCGGCCGGCGACCAGGTAGCCCAGGCGCAGACCGGGAATCGCGAACATCTTGGTCAGCGAGCGCAGAACGATGACGTGCGGATTGTCGGCAACCAGGCGAATCGCGGAATGCTCTTCGCCTGCAAAGTCGATAAACGCTTCGTCAAAAACGCACCAGCATCGGCGGCTGGAGCATCGCGCAGCGATTTCGGCCGTGTCACGGTTACTCAGCATCGCGCCGGTCGGACTGTTCGGCCGCCCGATGAAGATCGCGTCAGCTCCCTGCTCGAGTGCGCGCACGGCTTGCTCGATTTCAATTGCGAAGCCACGCTCGCGGCACGTCGGCAATGCACTGGGCGCAGCGCCCGCAACGATCATCGCATTGGCGATTTCGCTGAAAGTCGGCATGAAGACAAACGGACGGCACGGACGCAGCGTGCGGGCGAGCAGATGTATTAACTGAGTTGAGCCATTGCCCACCACGACGTTGTCGGGCGCGACGCGATGACGCTGCGCCAGGCGCGCGGCGAGATCGTGCGGGATAGGGCGGTGGATAGCGCGCGATAAGCGCGGCCGCGTCATGGTACGCGGCGAGCGCCTGCGGCGGCGGCCCCAGCGGATTGAGGCTCGCGCTGAAATCCAGCACGCCAGGCGGCGCCGCGCCGCCATGTGTCCGGTCGATCTGGAGTTTTTTTTCCTCCTGAGATGTTTTTTCCTCGAGCTTCATCGTTCGAGCTTCATTGCCAAGAACTAATCGTGTGTGGTGCCTCGCGCCGGGTTCATCGTATGTCAGTAGCCGGAGAGGACATAGCGCACCAGCGCGAACAGACCAAACCCGATCGCCGTCGCGATTCGCATCAGGCGGCGCGCGGTTGCGATATCGTCGACCTCCGCGGCGCGCTCCGCGCGTCCCAGGCGCGCGCGATGCTCGACCTCGCCCGCGTATATCGCATCGCCGCCCAGCTCGATTCCGAGCGCTCCCGCCATCGTGGCCTCCGGAAAACCCGCGTTGGGGCTCGCATGCTTGCGCGCATCGGCGCGGCAGGCACGGAGCGCCGCACCGCCACGTCCGAGCGTCAGCGACGCGGCGGCGGCGAGGCAAAGTGCAGTAACTCGCGCGGGGACGAAGTTTGCAGCATCGTCGAGCCGTGCCGCCGCGCGCCCGAAGTAGAGATGGCGCGCGTCGCGGTAGCCAATCATCGAGTCGAGCGTATTGATCGCCTTGTAGGCGAGCGCAAGGACCGGCCCGCCAACGAACAGAAAACAGAGCGGCGCCAGCACGCCGTCGGAGCAGTTCTCGGCGACCGACTCGACCGTGGCACGCACCATCGCTTCGCGGTCGAGCGCAGCCGGGTCGCGTCCGACCAGCGCCGGCATCGCTGCGCGTGCGAGATCGTCACGTCCGCATACGAGCGCTGCTTCGATTTCGCCGGCGGCGCGGTCAAGGCCGTTTAGCGCGAGCGTCGTCCACGCAATCAGCACCGCCGCCGCCAAGCCGAGCCAGCCGGCCACGGTCGAAGCGATCGTGATAGCCATCCACGCCGCGAGCGCCGTCACGATCACTACCGCGGAGGCGAGTAGTGCGCCGCGCCAAAGGTCCGCACGCGGTTCGCCGATGTGCAGATAAGCTTCGCCCCATGTGACGGCGCGGCCGATGAGCCGCACCGGATGCGGCATCCACGGCGGATCGCCGAGCGCCAGATCGAGCGCTAGCGCCATCGCGATCGCCGACGTCGGAAGATAAAGTCCGCTTTGCATTTCTGCGCGCGGCTCAGCGGATGCGGCGGAAGGCTCGCATGCAGCTTTCGAGCACCGCGCGGCCGATTAGCTCGCCGAGCAGCGTATGCTTGCCGCAATAGCGCTCCGCGCGCACGCTCCGCGAGGCCGCGCGCGCCGGCGCGGCAATCGCGATACAGTCGGTGCCGGTGCCGGTCGCCGGCGCATCGGAGCGAACGCTTTTGATCCCGGCCTCGAGCACCGCGAGGGTGCGCGCCTCGACGGCTATCTGCATCGCCTCGACCATCGCGGCGCGCGTCAGCGGGCGATTCGCCACGACGATGATATTGATCGTGCCGGCATGGGTGGAAAGAACCGTCGCGCGATCTCCAACCCGGAGCGCGTTGGTAAATCCGGCGGTGCACCACGCGCCGGCGATTACGCCCTCGCGACTCGCGAGCGCATAACCAGCGCGCGCCACTTCCGCGCCGGTCATCAGCGCGACAGTGCTCCGCGGGTCGTGGCCCGCGGCGCGAACGACGCGGGCGAGATACTCACGCGGCGCGCGCATCGCCTCGCGCTCGTCGAGCTCAACCTGATGATTTGCGAGCACGCGAGCGATACGAATTCCGCCGCCGAGCGGCGCCCAACTGAGCACGCGGCACGCCTCGTCCGGAACGATCCACAGCGTGTGCGCGCCGACCCGCCATCGCCACGGCGCGACAGCGTCTTTCGCGCCGAGCGCGCGGCGGCCGGCCGCCGTCCGGATCGACGGTCGCACGAAGCCGCCGCGCGGGCCGACGCTTAGGCCGCCGCCTTGCGCGCCGCGTCGAGGGCAGCCTCGAAGTTGGGCTGGTTGGCCACTTCCTTGACGTATTCGGAGTAGACGACGTTGTCATTCTTGTCGATCACAAAGACCGCGCGTGCCAGCAGATGCAGCTCCTTGATGAGCGCGCCGTATTTCTGGCCGAACTCGGCCGCGCGCCAGTCGCTGATCGTGGTGACCTTGTCGACGCCGGCTGCGCCACACCAGCGCGCCTGCGCAAACGGCAGATCCATCGAGATGGTCAATATCTGCACGTCGCCGGGCAGCTTGGAGGCTTCCTCGTTGAAGCGGCGGGTCTCGGCGTCGCACACGGGCGTGTCGATCGAAGGAATCGCGGCGATGATTTTGACCTTGCCCTTGAACTGATCGAGCGTCACTGGCGCGAGCCCTTTGCCCACGGCGGTGAAGGCGGGCGCCTTCTGCCCGGGCTTGAGTTCCGGGCCCACCAGCGTCATCGGATTTCCGCGCATCGTGACCGCGCCTTTGCGTTCTTCAGCCATCGTCAATTCTCCCTGGTCAGATTTACAGCCGCGGCGAACCAGTGCGGCGGCTAGCGCTACGGTTTACCCCGAATTGGCCGTCGTGTAGCGGCGGCGGCGCTCCTGCTCGGCCAGATCGGCGGCAGCTTTTTTCGGCCGCGGCGGCAGGAATCCGGGCGTGTAGTCAGTCTCCTCCCATCGGCGATCGTTCGGATCCCACACGTAGGGCAGCTCGACGATCGTGCCGGGCTTGCTTATCGTTTCGAATGCATTGAGCGCGGCGAGCACGATCGCGCGCTGGTTTGCGGAATCATCCGGCTTGCCCGTCTGATGGCCGAGCGGGTAGTTGAGGAATACCGCGCGCGGCGGATTGACGGCTTGCGTGATGTCGTAGGCGGAAGTCATGCACAGTGTCGGGATACCGGCGGCTTCGACTTCGCGGGCGATCAGTCCAACGGACTGATGGCACACGGGTCAGGCGGGCACCAGGTAAAACGCCTCCACGTTGCGGCTACGAAGTTCCTCGACGATTTTCGGCGCCAGTTCCTCGCGCACCTTGCGCGCCGAGTAGATGCCGCCCATGAAAGTGAACGCCGGATCGCACAGCTCCCCGATACGGCCCTCGGCCTCGAACTCGCGCATCCGCTCGAGCGGAAAAACGCAGTTGGGATCTTTTTCGGCGTCTTTAGTCGGGTAGCCGAAGTGCCAGACGCTGAGTTCGTCGCGTCGCGCGTTCTTCGGGATGAGCCGGTAGCTCGCGTCCTCGCGATGGAACCGCGGCTGATCGCGATAAAGCACGCCGCCCGAGCTCATCAGCGCGACCTTGCACTGCGCAAGCGGCTTTTTAAGCGGCGTCCACGGCGGCGGCTCTTCGTTCACGACCCATCGATAGGGCGTGTACGCGTTGTACAACTCGCGCGTGCGGGGGATGTAGGCGACGGGCATCGATACGCTCCTCGTGGACTTTCCCTAAGCTTGCCTTCGGGCCTGAGCTTGCCTCGGGCGCGGCGCCATCTACGACGCGTCGGGCGGAAACATCATCTTACCTGCATGGAATTCGCGCGCAATGAAATCGACAAAGCCATGGCGCACAGGCCATTCCAGCCGGCTGTCGCGCCAATGGACGCGGCCGTCGGGGCCCTCGAACTCGTCGGCGAGGTCGGCCTCGGCCATCGCCTTGCGCGCGCGCTCGAGGTCGGCGGCGACCAGCGGAATCGCGCGCATCCGCTTTTCCCAGGCCGCCACGCGGGGAAATTCATTCATCGAAAGGCGCATCGCATGGGCGACCGGCAGATGACAGATCGCGGCGAAGTCGGCGAGTGAGAGCGCCGCGCCGCAAAAGAAATCGCGGTCCTCAAGCTCGCTCTCCAGCCGCGCGAGCAACGCCTTGAACTCAGCGCGGCCCGCGTCCTTCATCGCCTTGGATTCAGGCGCCGTCGACCGCACCACTCCGAGAAAATAGCCAAAGACGGTCGCGTCGAACGTGCGGTCGCAAAGATCATCGATCGCGCGCATTCGCGCACGCTCGAAAGGATCGGTGGGAAACACCGGCGGCCTGGGATGCGCATCTTCGAGATACTCGCAGATGATGGTGGAGTCCGCGATGGTGCGGCCGTCGTTGAGCACCAGCACCGGGACCTCGGCGCGCTCGCTCGCATCGCGCAAGTCCGGCTTGCGATCGAGCGAGTAGCATCGCTCGGCCATCTCGCACTCGAGCCCCTTGTACTCGAGCATCATTCGGACCTTGCGCGCGTATGGGCTGGTCGAAAAAGTGAAAAGCTTCATCAAACGCCTCACCTAAGCGGCATCCGCCGTTGCCTTCCGGCGGCGCCGGTTATCAAATCTATTGTTCCTTCCCGGGCGCTTCAAATTCGAACCTTCCGACTCGAACCTTGATGAGCGCGGCTAACGCGCGCTCAGACCGCCGTCGACGATTAGCTCGGTGCCGGTGATATACGACGCGTCGTCGGAGAGCAGAAAAACGATCGCCTTGGCGATCTCCCATGGCGTGCCCTGGCGGCGCATCGGGATACGCGGCGCGACGCGCTCCTCGCGATCGCCGACCAGCCGGCGCACCATCGAGGAGTTGATCAATCCCGGGAGGATCGTGTTGACGCGAATCTTGTCGCGAGCGTGCGTAACCGCGACCGAGCGGGTGAGCCCGAGCAGCGCCGCCTTGGTGGTCTCGTAGGGCAGGCCCGAACCGGTGCGAATCGCGGCCAGCGAAGAGACGTTGACGATCGCGCCGCCGCCGGCCTTCGCCATCTCGGGCACCGCGTACTTCATCATCAGAAACTGGCCGCGCACGTTGACGTTGGACATCGTGTCGAATTGCTCGATGGTGGTTTCGAGCAGGCGGCCGCCGATCGCGATCCCGACGTTGTTGACCAGCAGGTTGAGCTTGCCGAAGGCCCGCACCGCGGCCTCGCACGCGCGGCGGCAATCGTCCTCGCGCGTTACGTCGGCGGCGACCGAGTCGGCACGGCCGCCCTCGGCGCGAATCGCCGCGGCGGTCTCGCCTGCCAGCGTCTCGGAGCGGTCGGCGACCATCACCGCGGCGCCTTCACGCGCGCACATGATGGCGGTGGCGCGGCCGTTGCCGATCGAGAGCGTCTCGCCCGCGTTGGGCGGCCCGTCGGCGCCTCCGCCGACGATCAGTGCGACTTTTCCGTCGAGACGTCCCATCGCAAGAAACCTCCATCACGCGCGCGGCGGTTTCGCCGGTTACGCGGCGAGCTTGTGTTTGATTGCCGCGTAGCTGTCGAGCATCGGCAGCACCTTGTCGGCCGTGACAGGCGGCAGCGCAAATATAATTTCGTGAAATCCGATCTCGATAAGCTTCTTCACCTCGTCCTCGCGCGGCGGCACAGCAAAGACAGTAAGCTTCAGCGACTCGAAGCGGCGGCCGGCGTGGCTCGCCGTCTCGCGCAACTGCTTCACGCCTTCGGCCAGCGTATGGTTGCGCCTATAGATCGGCATCCATCCGTCGCAGTAGTCGACCACGCGCTCGAAACATCGCTTGGCCTCCGAGCCCAACAGCACCGGAGGCCCGCCCTTTTGCACGGGCTTGGGAAACGCCCGCATCGGGGGAAAGTTGACCATCTCGCCATGGAACTCCGCCGGATCCTTGGTCCAGATGGCGCGCATCGCCAAAATTCGCTCGCGGAGCAGCGCCCATCGCTTGCGAAAATCCGTGCCGTGATCCTCCATCTCCTCGGCGTTCCATCCGCCGCCGATTCCGAACGACAGCCGCCCGCCCGAAATCAGGTCGAGCGAGGCGCATTCCTTCGCGAGCACGATCGGGTCGCGTTCGATCACCAGGCACACTCCCGTGCCGAGCCTGATGCGCTTGGTCGCCGCGGCGGCCGCTCCCAAAGCCACGAACGGATCGTGCGTATGCCAGTACTCCTCCGGAAGATCGCCGCCGCCGGGCCACGGACTGCGGCGGCTGGTCGGAATATGCGTATGTTCGGGAAAGTAGATCGAATCCAGTCCGCGCTCCTCGATCGCGCGCGCCAGCTCGATCGGCTGGATCGCGTAGTCGGTCGGAAACATCATCGCGCCAAAGGTCGTCGACATCGTGGCCTCCACTGGCAGGTGCTGATTTGCGTCGCGCGTGGGCGACGTTAGATCGAATACCACGGTCGCGGCCATTCACCCAAGGGATGGCCCTATGGCGCGGCTTGCCCGCAAGGGGCCGCGCTGGATACAAGAAGAGAGGCCTTCACTTCGCGCGAGGGAGGGACTTCCCCAATGGCATACGATCTCATAATCAAAAACGGCACCGTGGTCGACGGCACCGGCGCTCCGCGAGTACGCGCGGATGTCGCGATCAAGGATGGAACGATCGCGGAAATCGGCAAGGTCAGCGGCGGCGCGCAACGCACCATAGACGCCGGCGAACTGATCGTCGCGCCGGGCTTCGTCGATCCGCATACCCACTACGACGCACAGATTTGCTGGGACCCGCTGCTCACCTGCACCTCGTGGCACGGCGTGACCTCGGTCGTGATGGGCAACTGCGGAGTCGGCATCGCGCCGTGCAAGCCCGAGGTTCATGAGATCGCGGCCTGGGACCTGGTCAACGTCGAGGCGATTCCCTTCGACGCGCTGAGCAAGGGCATCACCTGGGACTGGGTGAGCTTTCCCGAGTTCATGGACGCGGCCGAGCGCCGCGGCGTCGGAATCAACGTCGGCTTTCTCGCGCCGCTCACGCCATTTCGCCATTTCGTGATGGGCGAGGAATCGATGGAGCGGGCGGCATCGCCCAACGAGACCCAGCGCATCGCGGCGCTGCTGCACGAAGCGATGGCGGCCGGCGCGATGGGCTTTTCGACCACCACGCTCGCGCAGCATATCGGCTTTCGCGGCCAACCGCTCGCCTGCCGGCTCGCCAGCCGTGACGAGCTCAAGGCGTGTTCCAACGTGCTCAAGGAACTCGGCAAGGGCTCGATCGAAATCGCGCTCACGCGGCGCGCGGGCCAGGTGCTCGACGACGAGTATCAACTGCTCGACTTCCTGCTCGCGGAGAGCGCGCGGCCGGTGACCTGGCTCGCGATGGCGTCGCGGCCGGATAAGCCCGAGTACGCGGAAGCGACACTCAAGCGGCTGGAGCCGCTGATCAAGCGCGGTGGCGTGCCGCAGGTTTTGTGCAAGCCGTTCGTGGTGCAGATCGATCTGCGCAATCCGTTCAGCTTCGCCGACATGGAGGCGTGGAACCACGTCTTCAATCAGCCGGCCGAAGCGCAAAAGCGGATCTACGCCGACCCGGCGTTTCGCGATTCCTTCCGCAAGGAGCTGACGCGGCCGCATCTGTTCAACGGCAAATGGCATCGCGTCGAAGTGCTCGAAGTCGCGAGCCCCGCGCTCAAGGCGCTGGAGCGCAGAAACGTCGCCGAGATCGCCGCCGAGCGCGGCCGCGACCCGCTCGACACCTTCCTCGACCTCGCGCTGGAAGACGACCTCAACATCCAGTACACGATGGCGCAGTATCACGAGGAGGGAATCGGGCGGCTGATTGGCGACCCGCGCACGATGCTTGGGCTGTCCGACGGCGGCGCGCACGTCGACATGCTGTGCGACGCCGGATACTGCACCTACCTGCTCGGCAAGTGGGTACGCGAGCGCCAGGCGCTAACGCTGGAGCATGCGATCAAGCGCATCACGTCGGAGCCGGCCGACTTCTTCGGCATCCAACGGCGCGGGCGCCTGCGGCCCGGACTTGCCGCCGACATCGCGATCTTCGACTACAACACCGTCGGCTCGGCCAAGCGCGCGCGCATGCAATACGATCTGCCGGGCGGCGGACGGCGCCTGGTGATGCCCGCCGAGGGCATCGAATACACGATCGTCAACGGGCACGTGCTCTACGAGCATGGCCGTGCGAGCGGCGCGATGCCGGGACAGGTCCTGCGCTCGGGCCAGTGTTAAGGGCTGAGCGGCGCGCGCCGGCGGTTAGCTAATTGTCCAGCCTGCGTCGATCACAAACGGCGCGCCGGTTGCGAATGACGAGTCGTCGCTCGCCAGGAACAGCGCGACCTTCGCGATTTCCTCCGGCAGCCCCATCCGGCCGAACACGGAAATTCGCTTGACCGCGGCCGGACGCGGCGGCTCGCCCTTGCGCACCCGCTCGGCCATCGGCGTCTCGATCGCGCCCGGGCAGATGCAGTTTACGCGGATGTTGTAGCGGCCGTACTCGAGCGCCGCCACGCGCGTGAGCGCGATCACGCCGGCCTTGGAGGCGGCGTACGCGGCGCCGCCGCGGATAGCGATCATCCCGGCGATCGAGGCCTGGTTGATGACCGAGCCCCCGCCGAGCTTCACCATGTGCGGAAGCACGTACTTCATCCCCAGGAACACGCCGCGCAGGTTGATCGCGATCACCTTATCGAAGGCGGCCTCAGTCATTTCGGCCAGGAAATCGGATTCGCCCTCGATGCCGGCGTTATTGTAGAGCACGTTGGGCGGTCCCAGGCGCTCGAGCGTCGCCGCGACCATCCGCTGCACGTCCTCAGACTTCGCGACGTCGGCGCCGATCGCGATCGCCTCGCCGCCGGCGTTGCGTACTTCGCGCGCGACGCTTTCGACCGCGGCCTCGCTGATATCGGCCGCCGCGACTTTCGCGCCCTCGCTGCGCGAACAAAAGCGCGGTCGCCTTGCCCATTCCCGATCCGGCCCCGGTAACCAGGGCGACTTTTCCTTTGAGTTTCATGTGCATCGATCCTCCTTGCGATCGCGGCCGGCCGCCAAAGAGCGCCGGTCCGCGTGACATTCTAGCGGCCCAAGCGAGCCTCTACCCAAGCGAGGCTGTACCATTGATAATTGGTATTGGGGAAGTCTTGGTGCAGGCGGCAAAGGCGAGGGGGCGGGGTGTCGGGCTGGTAGTGCTCGCGGCGGTTGCGCTCATGTTGGCGCCGCGCGCGGCACAGGCCCAGCAGTCGCTGGAAGTGCAGCCGCCAGCGCCCCAATCGCAACCGAGCTTCCGCCCGCGGCCGGCGCCGACCGCACGGCCACCGTTGCCGCCCTCCAATCAGCTCCAGGAAATTCCGTCCGCGATCACTCCCACTCCGGCACCGCCGCCTCCCGCGCCGCAGTTGCCGGCACCGCAGTTCCCGCCACCGATGCCCCCTCCACCTCCGCCACCACCGCCTGCCCTGCCACCGCCGCCGCCGGCGTCGATGTTGCACTCGCAGCCCATCCTGCCACCGGTATTTCGCGGATGCTGGGACGGCCGCGTAGAATTGCTTGATTCCATCGAGCGGATGTACGGCGCGCCTAAAGTCGGGGTGTGGACGCCGAAGACCTATCGCATCTGCTACCGGCGCGTCGGCAACGGACCATTCGAACTTACCTTCAGCCAGGTCGGGATCGACCCCCACTCGAAGATCATCAATCCCACAGGCCGGATGGATCTGGTCTCGACCGACGGCCGCGACGCGGCGCGGATGCGCGCGCTATTGCACTTCGACGAATTTTACGCGCATCGCCATTTCGGCGCACAGACGTTCGGAGTCGACGAAGAGGCGATTTTGGACTGCGACATCCGGGGCGGCGGCGCGATGCTGGTGCGCGGGCAGGTATTCGGCCGGCGCGACGGCAGCCCGTGGTTCCGCGCGAACTGGCATGCAGTGTTCTCGCGCGTCGGCGGCTTGCCGGAGTAGCAAAAGCATCGAAGCGACTTGCGCGCTCGGCGACTCTCTCGCAAGTTACGATGAATAGCACTATACTAGTGCTGAACACAGGTAACTAATGCCCACAAAGAGCCGGAAATCTATCGCCCTAAAACCTCTGAGCGCCCTCAGGCTGCGCCACAATCTTGGTGGAATCCTCAACGAGGTCGCGAACCAGCGAGGGCGGTTTCTCGTTCAAAGAGCCGGAATCCCGGCGGCAGTTCTTATGAGCCCTGCGGAGTACGAAGAGCTTCTGGACTTGGCGGAGATTCGTGCCGAGCAGTCCGATAGCGACTTTCAGGCAAGCCTCAGGACGGCGCGCGCCGAAATAAGAGCTGGCCGCTTCCTAACGCTCGCGAATCTCGAGTCAGATCTGGCCGCAAAGCGACGCGCCTCCCGCAGTTCTCGTTCCTAGATGCCTTACGAGCTCCGGTTCTCGCAACAATTTCGCAAGGACCTGGAACGCCTCGATTCAACACTCCGTCGCAGAATTCTCGAAGCGCTCGAGAAACTTCGCGAAACTCCGCATCAAGCCCGCAAGCTAGCTGGCGTTGATATCGGAAGGTGGCGAATTCGCATCGGCGATTACCGCGTCCGCTACGACATAGAACGGAATGTCGTTCTGCTGTAGCGGGTGCGCAAGCGCGAGGACATATACCGGAGGCGCTAGCGGCGCAGGCGGCCGGCTGTATCGACGCGCGTGCGCAAGGCGCGCAACTCCTCGGCGGTCGGCGGATCGGTCGTCGGCACCGAAGGCGGAATCACCAAATCGAATCCCGTGCTCTCGCGCACCGTCGCGACGCTGACACCTGGATGCAGCGAGCAGAGGCGCATCCGCCGCGTCTCCTCCTCGAAGTCCATCACGCACAGCGGCGTCACGACGTACTTCGGGCCGCCGCCCGGAAGTCCCAGCTTGCGCCGCGCGTCGGCGCCGCCGCTGCCCCATCCGTAGGCGCTGATATAGTCGCATCGCTCGACCAGCAGGCGCGGGCTGTGGCTGTTGAGCACGATGTAGTAGCGGCCGACGTGGGTGCTGAGCGTCGCTGTGCCGACCGAGCCAGGTCCGCGGAATTTCAGGCGCCGGTAATCGGAGCCGATACCGATCAGGTTGGTGTTGCCGAAGCGGTCGACCTGGACGCCGCCGATGAAGAAAACGTGATTGCTCCAGTCCTTGAGCCGGTCGAAACGATGGCCGGTGTCGCTATACGACTCAGTCCAGCGCACCACCCGCCGGTCCCATCCGAACGCGGGCATCGGGATGGTTTCGAGGTCGGCGACATTCATCCGCCCGCCGAGAAACACCAGTTCCATGTTGGGGCCGTGCGTCAGATGGGCGAGGCGCACCGCTGCCTCGGCCACCGGCATCGCGACGCCGACGCGCAAAAGCTCGCCGTCGTTGAGGTCGCGCGCGAGGAACACCGCCATCAGTTCCTCAACGCTATATTCGCCCGCCATGCTGTCGTCGCGACTCATCCGTGATACTCCGTTCGATCCGGCGCGTGCGTTACGCGGGCGATGTGCTTTCGGCGGTCTCGGCCGCCGCGCCGCTGGCGTTGACGCGCGCCACGTAGCGCATCGGAAACCGCCTGCTGAAGACGAAGCCGTAGATCAGCAATCCCGTCGGGATCAAAAATCCCGGCACCAGCCGGCCGAGGTTGCCGCCGACCATCACGGCGATCACGCCGAAGCCGACGTTGACGCTGAACAGGCCGCACCAGAAAAGCGTCATGATCCAGTTGAGCCGATGGAAGATCGGAAGATCCCAGACCTCGGGCGGCTGCTCCTCGCGCGCGTAAGCCGCGGTGAACGGCCTGCCCAGAATGACCGACGCCCATCCGGCGACGGCGAAGAACGACCAGATGATCATCACCGTGTAGGTCGCGAGCACGTTCGAGTGCAGGCCGATCGTCAGAATCGACGCGGTGACGAAGAAGGCGAGCGTCGTCCAGTCCATCAGCTTGATCGTCGCCTGCCGGCTCAGCACCGAGAGATAGACGAGGCACATGATCATGCCGCCTGCCGTCGCTACGCCCCAATGATTGCCTGCGGAGCCGAAGATGTAGACCAGCCAGGGCAGGAACCCGAACAGCGCTATAGTCTTGCTCGAGTATTTTTTTTCTTCTGCCACGTGTAGCTCCTTAGGATCGGAATTCGGGATCGGAATTCGCGATCAGTATTCGTGCAATTCGAGCAGCCGCTTCATCCCGATCGTTTCCAGATAGTCCGCGAGGCCCTCGGGCCTGCGGCAGTGGCGGTCCAGGTACTCCTCCAGGGCCGCGCGATCACCGCGTGCGGCCTTTTCGGCAGCTTGCAGGTAGCCGTGCAGATGCGGGCCGTCGGTGATGTAAAAGCCGCGGCTATAAAACGGATGCGCTCCGAAGGGGGTGCGTACGATTGCGTCGGCGGCGGCGATAGTCGTCGCCCACGGGTCGGCACGGATTTCCTCGTTGGAGATCACCTGCTCGACCTGCACGATGGTGCGGTCGGCGGCGCGGTACTGGAACAGATCGAGCCATCCCGGGCCGCCGAGATGGCGCACGTTGCCATAGGCGTCGGCGGCCGCCGCGTGCAGCAGCGTCAGGTCAGGCTTGATCGGCGGCACCGCGATCAATTCCTCGCCGCGAATCGGATCGCGGAACAGCTTGAGGTCGGGATTCACCTCCGGCAGCGAGGTGCCAACTCCACCGCGCCACGGCATGAACGGCAGCATCTGCGCCGCTGCCTGCAACCCGGCGCACAGGATGCCCTCTTCGCATTCCCAGACCTCGATCTCGCCGCGCTCGGCCGCGCGCCGAAACGACGGCAATACGGGAATGCCCGGACCGCCGCCCGCGTAGTAGCTCACGGTCTTGCGCACGCATCCGGCCGCTATCAGGATGTCAAGCGCGAAACCGCTGGCGACGACCGTGAGATTGCGCACGCCGCGCCGCACGATCTGGCGCACCAGCGCCATCGGCGCGGGCTCGCCGATCGCGACGGTCATCCCGTCCTCGATCCAGGCCGCGGCCTGCTGCTCGTCGATGATGCGCTCGCGCCGTCCGATGTTCATGGCAGCTCTTGTTGCCTAACCTGCACTGGCCCTGCTTCGTTCCCACTGTGCTGCCAACCCGTGCCGTTGGGCAAGGCCCGCGCTCCCGACGAGACGGCACGCCATTACTGGCCCGCGCAGTTAGATGACGCGCGCGCGCGGCTAACAGTCGCCGCCCGCACTTTAGTAGGATTCGGCCCATCGATTCGCATCCGCACGGCCAGGAGAGAAAAAGAAATGAGCAAGTTCGAGGAATACCAGGGTAAATACAAGCACGTCACGATGGAGCGCCGCGACGGCATTATCCAGATGACGCTGCATAGCGAGGGCGGCCCGCTCAAGTGGGGCGGTCCGCCCCATGAGGAGTTGTCGTACGCCTTTTACGATGTCGCGCGCGACCACGGAAACCGCTGCGTTATCATCACCGGCACCGGCGAAGCGTTTTGCGCCGAGGTCGACCTCGGCGGCGGCCGCGGCGCTCCGGTGGGCAAAACCGCGAGTGGCGAGCCCGCGCCGGCGCCGCACGCGGGCGTCCGCACGACGACCTGGGATCACATCTACAACGACGCCAAGTACCTTCTGATGAATCATCTGCATATCGAGGTGCCGATGATCGCGGCGGTCAACGGCCCGGCGCTGATCCATGCCGAGCTTGCCGTTTTGTGCGATATCGTGATCGCGTCGGAGAATGCAGCATTTCAGGACGCGCCGCACTTTCCCAACGGGATCGTGCCCGGCGACGGCGTGCACGTGGTGTGGCCGCTAGTCCTGGGGCCGAATCGCGGCCGTTACTTCCTGCTCACGGGACAGAAGCTCTCGGCGCGCGAGGCCTTGGAATTGGGCGTGGTCAGCGAAGTCGTGCCGCGCGAGCGCTTGGTGGCGCGCGCATGGGAACTCGCGCAGCTAATCGTCGCCAAACCGCCGCTCACCGTGCGCTATGCGCGCGTCGCGATAACTCAGCAGCTCAAGCGCCTGATGCTCGACGACCTTGGCTATGGGCTCGCGCTCGAAGGGCTGGCCGCGGCGATGTCATGGCCCGGAGCCAAAGGCCCGGAACGCTGATATAAAAGGCCCCGAACGCTGATATAAGAGGACAGCGGAAAAGGAGACGCACGCGATGATCTACGAGCTTCGGACTTACACGCTGGTACTGGGCGGAGCGCCGCAGTACATCCAGCTCACCAAGGAAGAGCTGTTGCCGCTCCTGGCCGAGCACGGACTCAAGCCGCTCGGCTACTGGTCCACGGACATCGGACCGCTCAACGAGCTGGTTCATCTGTGGGCCTTCAACGATCTTAACGAGCGCCAGCAAAAGTGGTCCGCATGGGGGCGCGACCCGCGCCGCGCGGCTATCGTTCCCAAGCTGCGCGCTCTGGTGGTCAGCCAGAGCAACAAGATCATGACGCCGGCGGAATTCTCGCAACTGAAATAAGGGCGGCGTGCGCCGAGCCGGGACTTCATACAGGATTCGGCATAGGGATTTGGAGATAGGAGAGGGTATGAAACTGGGACTTTTTCTGATGCCGTCGCATCCGCCGGAGCGCGGCCTGCTGGCCGGACAACAATGGGACCTCGCCGTGCTGCGCGAGGCCGACCGCCTGGGTTACAGCGAGGCGTGGATCGGCGAGCATTTCACCTCGCGATGGGAGCCCAATCCCGCGCCCGATTTGCTGATCGCGCAGGCGCTCATGCAGACGCGTCAGATCAAGCTCGCGCCCGGCGCCCATCTTCTGCCCTACCATCATCCAGCCGAACTCGCGTGCCGCGTCGCCTACATGGACCATCTCGCCGAGGGCCGCTACATGCTCGGCATCGGCGCGAGCGGCCTGCCGAGCGACTGGCAGCTTTTCTGTGTCGACGGTATGAAGGGCGTCAACCGTGACATGACCCGCGAAGCGCTCGAGATCATGCTCAATGTCTGGGCGAGCGACGGCGGGTTCGAGTACAAGGGCAAGTTCTGGAGCGTGAACGTGCCGGGGCCGATGCTGCGCACGCTGGGCCATCATTTGCGCCCGCTCCAGCAGCCGCATCCGCCGATCGGAATCGCCGGTCTCAACCCCGGCTCGGAGACGCTGAAGCTCGCCGGCGAGCACGGTTTCATGCCGCTCAGCCTCAACATGAGCCCGAGCTACGTCGCCACGCATTGGGATGCGGTGCTCGACGGCGCGCGGCGCAGCGGCGCGCGGCCGAGCCGGCAGGACTGGCGAATCGTCCGCGAGATTTTCGTCGCGGACACCGACGAAGAGGCGCATCGCAATTGCGTCGGCAGCATGATGGGCCGCATGATGCGCGAGTACTTGCTGCCGCTCATGGCGGATTTCCAGTTCACCAAGTATCTCAAGCATGATCCCTCGGTGCGCGACGACGCGGTCACGCCCGAGTATCTCGCCGACCACGGATGGCTGGTCGGATCGCCGCGCACGGTGCGCGACAAGCTCAAGCAGATGTACAAGGAGCTCGGCGGCTTCGGCACGCTGCTGCACTTCACTTTCGACTACGCCGACAATCCCGAGCCGTGGTTCAAGTCGATGCGCCTGATGGCGGAGGAAGTACTGCCGCACTTCCAGGGCCTCGACGCCGACCATCTCGAACACGCGCCGGCCGCCAATCCATAGGACGCCGCGATGGGCGAGTACAGCATCAAGGACAAGGTCGCTGTATGCGGCCTCGGCGAGACCAAGTATTACAAGCGCGGCCAGGCGCCCGTCAGCGAATTCCAGCTCGCGTGCGAAGCGATTCTCAAGGCGGTCGAAGACGCCGGAATTAAAGTCACCGACCTCGACGGCTTCGCCTCCTACAGCAACGATCGCAACGACGCGGCGCGCCTTGCGACCGCACTGGGGCTTCCGCACTACGCGTGGGCGAGCATGGTATGGGGCGGCGGCGGGGGCGGCGGCTCGGGCGCCGTGGCGCAGGCGGCGGCAGCGGTGGCGGCCGGCTATGCCAAATACGTCGTGGTGTTCCGCGCGCTCGCGCAGGGCCAGTTCGGCCGCTTCGGCCAGGCGGCTCCGGTCGACACCGTCTCCGGCCCCGCCGCATACGCGTGGCCCTACGGGCTCTTCGTTCCCGCGCAATGGGTCGCGCTGCGCGTGCGCCGCTTCATGCACGAGCATCGCGTCACCCAGGACGCGCTCGCCGCGGTGGTGCTCGCCGACTACCATCACGCGCAACTCAACCCGCGCGCCGTGATGTACGGCCGGCCGCTGACCCGCGAGCAGTACGACCGCTCGCGATGGATCGTCGAGCCGTTTCATCTTTACGATTGCTGCATGGAGAACGATGGCGCCGCCGCGCTGGTCCTCACCAGCGCGGAGCGCGCGCGCGATCTCAAACACAAGCCGGTCTACGTGATGGCGGCCGCACAGGGCGCACCGCATCGCGCCGCCGCCGCGGCCGAGAATTCGCCCGACTACGCATCCTCGCATTTCAGGACGCTCGCGCCGCGGCTCTACCAGATGGCGGAAATCGGCCCCAAGGACGTCGACGTCGTGCAGATTTACGAGCACTTCAGCGGCGCCGTGCCGATTAGCCTGGTCGAGCACGGCTTCTGCGAACCCGACGGCGTGATGGAACTATGCCGGCTGGAGAACTTCATCGCGCCCAACGGCAAGCTCCCGCTCAACACCAGCGGCGGCAATATCGCCGAGTGCTATATGCACGGCCTCGAACTGGTTAACGAAGCGGTGCGCCAGTGCCGCGGGACCTCGACCGCGCAGGTGCCCGACGCAAAGATTGCGCTGGTGGCGTCGGGCCCGATGGTTTCGCCGGTGAGCGATCTTATCGTGCGCGGTTGAGCGGCGTGGCCCAATCGCCGCATGCGATCGGCAAGACGGAGTAAAATTTCGGATGGCTGAAAAGTCGCTCTACTACCTGCCCGAGGGATTGCCCGCGCCGAAGGCGCAACGCGACGGGATGGACGCGGGCTTTTGGGAAGCGCTGCGCCGCCACGAACTGGTGGTGCAGCGATGCAATCGGTGCAGGACGTTTCAGTTCGGCCCGGAATGGATCTGCTACAAATGCCAGGGCGGCGATCTCGGATGGCATCGCGTGTCAGGCCGCGGGCGGCTCTACACCTGGGTGCGATCTTGGAACCCGGTACATCCGGCGCTGAAGCAGGCCGGGCCATTCATTATCGCGGTGGTGGAGCTCCCGGACGCCGATAACGTTCGCATGGTCGGCAATCTGCTCGGGGACCCGATGCACGATGCGCCGTTCGACGCCGAAGTCGAAGCGGTCTTCGAGGATCATCCCGAAGCGACGCTGGTGCAATGGAAGCTGGTGTGAAGGCTAATTCCATCGCGAGCCCGCGCATCGAAACTGTCAGGACTACCGGATTTCGAAGCGAAATCGTTTCATTTTCACGGCTCTAACAAAGCAAAAACCCGCCCCATCGGGCGGGTTTTCGGTTCTGACCCGCGATAGCTCGCGCGTTCCCCGATCTGTCGACCAACTCCCTCGCGCACGCGACACAACTCGCGTGCGTGGGCGGCGGACGCGCTTCTATGCGTTGGTCAAATCCGAATCGATTCCGTTCGCCATCGAACCGATGTCATGCCCCATCAGGTTGTACGCGCCCCACACCACGACGCCGAGGGAAGCGATGATCAAGGCATATTCGACCATCGTTTGCGCGCGAAACTGGCGGACCATGATCTCCCGCGCACGAAGAAATAGCACCTGGGCTAAGGCCATAGCACATTCTCCTACAGTGTTAGGACGTAACCGCTAGAGCTGACGGCAAGACAATAGAATATGGCGCGATTGAATGTCAAATCGATTTAAACATGCTTATGTCATCCAGAATATGCTTCTTACATCACCGATTAGCAGCTACTAACGTAGTCTTTTTTCGCCCGTCTTTCGCTTTGGTGGTCTGCGCCGACGCTTAAGCGTCAACCGCGCGCCCAGCGAGGAGCAGTGTCAGCCGTCCATCGCGCACGACTTCGCCGCGCGCGACGGCGCGCGAGGCGGAAAAATCGCATCGGCCCGCAGGCCCGATTACTCTTCTCTTTGGCGCAATTAACTACTGTGGGTTAATTCGGAATCCGCGACGCATCAGAACCGGTCTTTCAGTTCGCGGGTCTTGGCGAAGATGGCGACCGGCTCGTCGCCGATTGCCGGATCGATCTTCTTGAGGCTCGCACGCAATTCCGCGCTATCGGTGCGCAGAAACGGGTTGAAGCGCTTTTCGTCGCCGATGGTCGAGGGAATCGTGAATTTGCCTTCGCCCCGCGTTTTGCGCGTCCACTCGTACTTGGCCTTGAGCGCCGGGTTGTTCGGCTCGAGCGTCAGCGCGAATTGCAGGTTCTTCTCGGTATACTCGTGGCCGCAATAGACCTGCGTATCGTCGGGCAGCGCAGCGAGCCTCCCCAACGACGCCACCATCGTGTCGGCCTTACCCTCGAACACCCGGCCGCATCCGGCGATGAACAAGGTATCGCCGGTGAACACCGCCTTGAGCGTGGGGAAGTAGTAAGCGATATGGCCGCTGGTGTGGGCGGGAATTCCAATCACGCGTCCACGAATCGGTCCCACTGCTACTTCGTCGCCGTTATCGACCTCGTCGGTCATCGCGGGAATGCGGCCCGCCTCGCCGCGCGCGCCATAGACGCGCAGCCCCGGCACGGCACGCACCAGGTCCTGGTTGCCGCCAACGTGGTCGGGATGCCAATGCGTCGGCAACACCGCCACCAGCTTGAGCCCGCGCCGGCTTACCTCGGCCAGCACCTTGTCCGCCTCGGAGCAGTCGACCACGCCGCACTGTTTGCTCGCTTCGTCGACTACCAGGTAGGCGTAATTGTCCTTGAGCTGGGGCACTACAACAATCGCCATCGCCCTACTCCTTTGTCAGATGTTCTTTCCACATGCGTTGGTCGGATGTTTCTCTGATCATAGGATGTTTCCCTGATCAGATGTACGTTCGCGCCCGTGCGCGTGTCGTGCTGCCCTTGTTTGCGGCGTCTACAGGCCGACGATGCTGTAGCCGACGTCGACATAGACGGTCTGGCCGGTGACGCCGCTTGAAAGATCGCTCAGCATCGCGGCGGCCATCTTGCCGACCTCCTCGGGCTTCATCCCGCGGCGCATCGGCGAGCGTTCCTCGACCTCGTGCGCCATGGTGAAGTAGTCGCGGATGGCCGAGGACGAGAGCGTGCGCGCGGGCGCGGCGCTGAGCGCGTTGACACGGATATTTTTCCCTCCGAGATCGACCGCCAGATAGCGCACGCAGGCTTCCAGAGCCGCCTTGGCCACCCCCATCACGTTGTAGTTGGGCACCGCGCGCACCGCGCCCAGGTAACTCAGCGTCAGTATCGCGCCGCCGCCGCGCGCTTCCATCAGCGGTTCGGCCGCACGGGCCAGCGCCACCAGCGAGTACGCGCTTATCTCCAGCGCCTTGGCGAAGTTGCCGCGGCTTACCGTCAGAAAACGGTCGCGCAGGTCTTCGCGGTCGGCAAACGCGACCGCGTGAACCAGCATGTCGAGCCCGCCCCACAGCTCCCGCAGCTCAGCCATCGTGAGCCCGATTTGGATGTCGTTGGTGACGTCGAGCTCGCCCACCACCAGCGCGCCGATCGACTCGGCGAGCGGGCGCACGCGCTTCTCCAGCACCTCGCCCTGGTACGTGAGCGCTATTTCCGCGCCCTGCGTCTTGAGTTCCTGCGCGATCGCCCAGGCGAGGCTCTTGTCATTGGCGACGCCGACTATCAGCGCGCGCTTGCCGTCCGCGATACCCATCCGGCAGGCTCCTTTTCTTTTTCCGTTTGCTTGCGGCGCGGCCGCCGCGCACGAGCCGAATCGAAGTCCGTCGAAATCCGTTCGAAGTTCGGCACGCGAGCGACAGCCGCCCGTCCACGAGCATAGCCAGCCCGCGCGCGCGGCTCAAAGCCCGTCAGGCGCTGATTTTCATCAAATCGTCGGCCATTTCCATCCCGACGTCGCCCCGGCGCTCGAGCACCTCGCGGCCCAGGTGGGTGAGAATCATTCGCTTGGCCGTGAAACGGCTGTGATTGCGTTCGATGATCGGGTAGTTGAGATGGAAATCGAGATGGTTGCTCTCGAAATAGGTGCACTCGCAAAGGAACAGGTCGGCGCCCGCGCTGATTCCCAGCAGCTCATCGGTCCATCCGCTGTCGCCCGAGAACGCGAGCGACTTGCCGCCGACGGTCACCCGCAGAGCGAGCGAGACGTCGGGCTTGGTATGCGGCGTACGGATGGTGGCGACGCGCGCCGGGCCCACACGTGTAGTGCGTCCGGCCTCGAGCTCGACGAACCGGAGCTTGCGCATGAGGGGATGCGTATTCATGCCGGGATACATGTTATGAAAGAGTGCGCGGGTGCGCTGCTCGAGATGGCGCGGCCCGGCGATGGTGAGGATGCGCTTGCGCGGGCTCTCCCACATGTACTGCAACATCAGGAAGGGCAGCCCGGCGAAATGATCGCCATGCAGATGGCTAATGAGGATACAATCAAGGTCGACCGGATTGATCGAGGTGCGCTTGAGTCCCGCGAGCAGCGTCGGCCCGGCCTCCATCAGGATGTGCGCCCCGTCGGCTTCAATGACGTAGCCGGCTTGCAGACGGCCTCCGCTTGCGAAGGCATCGCCTGCGCCCAGTACGGTTACCTCAAGCTCGCTCACCGGCGACAGATTATCCGATCCGGTGGGGGTCCGCTATGGTACTATCCGACTAAGCGAGAGCCGTCTTAGTTAGGAAGAATTGGTTAAGGAGAATTGGTTATGAAGCAGGTCAAAATCGGTGTCGGATTCGGGCTTTGGCGGCTCGGGATGCCGACGCCGGAGACCATCGTGCACGTGGCCGAGAAGGCCGAGGACTGGGGACTCGATTCGTTCTGGCTCTCGGACCATCTGCTGTCGCCCTCGCCCGAACTGGACGTGGTCGCGACGCTCGCGGTGCTGGCCTCGCGCACCTCGCGCATCAAGCTCGGCCCCAGCGTACTGCTGCTCAACCTGCGCCATCCCCTGACGGTGGCGAAGTCGTTTGCGACGCTCGACTACTATTCGCACGGGCGGATGGTGATGGCGGTCGGCACCGGGGCGAACCTGGCCGATTACGCGGCGACCGGGGTTGCGCTCGAGACGCGCGGGCGGCGCCTGGACGAAGGCGTCGACGTGCTGCGCAAGGTGTGGACCCAGTCCAATGTGAGTCATCACGGCCGCTTCTTCAATTTCGACAACGTAACGCTCGAGCCGCATCCGGCGCGGCGCACCAATAACGACTCGGGCACGATCGACATCTGGGTCGGCGGCAAGTCGGAGGGGGCGCTGCGGCGCACGGCGCGGATGGCCGACGGTTATTTCGCATCGTTCCTCACGCCGGAGGAATTCGCGCGCAACATGAGCGCCATCCGCGGCTATGCGGCCGAGTACGGTCGGGCCAACGCGCGTATCGAGTCGGGACTGATCTTGCTCTGCCGCCTCGGGCCGACGCGCGAGCGGGCCAAGTCCGACCTGGAGCCGGTAGTGCGCTCGCTCGATCGCGGCGGCGAGGAGTTTTTCAGCCGCACCGTGTTCGGCTCGCCTCAAGACATCATCGAGCGCGTCGACCAATACATTGCGGTGGGCCTGGACAAGTTCGTGCTGTGGCCAGTGGCTGAGCCGCAAGCCTGGGCGGGGCAGGTCGAGATGATCGGGCGCGAGATCGCGGCCCACTACGCGCGGCTTGCGCAGGCGGCGTAGCACGGTCGGTTTGCGGCACGCGGCGCGCGTGCCCAAATATAAGTTGCATGATGAAACGTAAGAGTGTTACGCTTCGCTGATGCGGCGCAAGACCTTCGCTCACATGAATTGTTCGATCGCCCGCGCGCTCGAGCAGATCGGCGAGTGGTGGACGTTCCTGATCGTGCGCGAGGCCTTGATGGGCACGCGGCGTTTCGACAAGTTCCAGAGCAATCTCGGGATCGCCCGCAATATCCTGGCGGCGCGGCTTAAAAAGCTGGTCGCGCGCGGAATTCTGGAGCGCACCGTCGCTCCCGGCGACGCGCGCCGCGTCGAATACCGGATGACCGAAAAGGGCCGCGCGCTGTTTCCGGTTCTGATGGCGCTGCGCGAGTGGGGCGATCAGTGGGTGGTCGGACCCGGCCGGGTCCCGGTGATCGTGGTCGATCGCGCCAATGCCCAGCCGATCGAAGTCCGCGTCACTAGCCGCGACGGCCGTCCGATCGGATGGCTCGACGCAAAGATGATTCCCGGGCCGGGTGCACAAGCCGCGCTCAAGACCCGTCTCGCGCGCGCGCGCAAGCCCGCGGCATCGCTCGATCGGGACGCGGCTGCCGGCGCATCCGCCAAAACCGCACCAGGCGCCCAGGGGGCTTGAGGAATCGCCCGTGCGACTATTCTTCTCGACTTTCGCGCTGCTTTGCTCACGCGCGCAAAACTAAGACAATCACGTATCGCTACGGAGGAAGGCCATGGAAAACATCCGCTTTGACGACGTCGAGAAACTTCGCTCGAAGGTCAGCCAGGAATTCAGCAACTGGAGCCAACCGATCGACGTGACCCAGGACAAGATCAACCAGTTCGCCGACGTGACCGGCGACCATCAGTGGATCCATATCGATATCGAACGCGCCAAACGCGAAAGCCCGTTCAAGGGGCCGGTCGCGCATGGCTTCCTGACCCTCAGCCTCATACCCGCCTTCGAGATCCCGCGCGATTGGAACGTCACCAGCTTCCGCAACGTGGTCAACTACGGCGCAAACAAGCTGCGCTTCATCTCGCCCGTGCCGGCAGGCGCCAAGGTGCATGCGCGCTCGCGCGTGGTCGCGGTCGAACCGAAGCCGCAGGGGACGCAGGTCACGATGGAGACCCAGGTCCAGGTGGTGGGGCAGGATAAACCGGCTCTCATCTACGAGGGGATTTTCCTGTATGTCAAGTAAGCGCCGATTATTGCGCGAGGCTTGAGGAATCGCGATGAGCCAGGGGGAGTACGATATCGTCACCGTGGGTGGCGGACTCGGCGGCGCTGCCGTCGCGGTCGTGATGGCGAAAGCCGGCGCGCGCGTGCTGGTGGTCGAGCGCGAGACGCGCTTTCAGGATCGCATCCGCGGCGAATTCATGGAGCCGTGGGGAGTCGCGGAGACGCGCCGGCTCGGGATTTACGACGCGATCCGCAACGCCGCCAACGATAGTCCCTTCTGGCAAATCTACCTCAGCGGAATGAAGCTGGATCGCCGCGACTGCGTAGCCACCACGCCACATAACTTGCCCAATCTGGCGATCTATCATCCCGTGTTGCAGGAACTGGTCCTCGCCGAGGCCGCAAAGGCGGGCGCCGAGGTCCGCCGCGGCGCCGCAGTGCGCGAGGTCAAGCCCGGCAATCCTCCTACGGTCACGGTCGAATCAAATGGCCGGATGGAAGAACTGACGCCGCAGCTGGTGGTCGGCGCCGACGGGCGCAGCTCGAACGTGCGCAAGTGGTGCGGCTTCGCGACTCAGCGCGAGCCTGATCGCTATTACATCGCTGGACTGCTGTTCGAAGAAATGCCCGCGCCGGCGGATACCGGCATCGGTGCGTACAATCCGACGCTCGGTCAGGTGGGCTATCTTTTTCCTCAAGGCGAGGGCCGCGTGCGTGCCTACAACGTCTATCCGATCGACGCGGATTTCCGCCTGCAGGGCGAGAACTCGATCGACCGGTTCATCGCGGAGGCGCTGCGCAGCGGAGTTCCGCCCGAGTACTACGCGGGCGCGCGCGCAACCGGCCCGCTCGCTTCTTTCATCAGCGCCGATCACTGGGTTGAGAGTCCCTATCGCGATGGCGTGGTCTTGATCGGTGACGCGGCCAGCGCGAGCGATCCAATCTGGGGGCAGGGACTTAGCCTTACCTGCCGCGATGCGCGCGTTCTTACGGATTTGTTGCGCGAAAATCGGGACTGGGCCGCGGCATGCGATACCTACGCCCAGGCTCACGACCAGTATTTCACGAACCTTCGCGAAGCGGACAATTGCATGCGCGAGCTATTGATCGATCGCGGACCGCAAGCCGACGCGCTCCGTGCGCGTGCGCTGCCGCGGGTCGCACAGGGTATCGCGCAAATGCCCGACCAGGGATTTTGCGGGCCCGATAAACCCTTCGACGAGGCCGATCGCCGCCGCCTCTTCGGCGACTGATACGGATAGCTTCAGCCCGTTAGCGGCCAGGTTCGCGATCAATTCGGCTCTTCGTCGGATTCCTGGAGCGACGCTGTCGGCAACACTTCGCCTGAAACGTCTTCCAGAAAGCGCGACACGCGTCCGAGCGTGTAGCCCATCGCGCGGTCGAACATATAAATAGGATACGAGATGTACAGCTCGTCGCGCGCGCGCGTGCTGGCGACGTACATCAGGCGGCGCTCCTCCTCCAATTCCTCCGCGCCGACGCTCTGCGGGCCGGGAAAGCGTCCGTCCGCCGCCCAAATCAAAAACACCACGCGCCACTCCAGCCCCTTGGCCGAGTGGATAGTGCTGAGCGTCAGGTAGCCCTCGTCGGGCTCAACCGCGAGCACGTCGCCGAGCGAGTCGCTGGGCGGCTCGAGCGCGACGTCGGCCAGCATCGATTCGAGACTGCGATAGCGCTCGGTGATGGTCTGGAAATGTTCGAGGTCGCGCTCGCGCTTCGGATAATCGTCCGGATAGCTCTCGCGCATCAGCGGCAGATAGTACTCGAGCGTCCGTGCAATCTGATCGGCAGGACGCGCCTCGGTGTCGCGCCGCAATTCGGTCAGCAAAGCGGCGAGACGCGCCGCGGCCGCGGCTGTTCCCCCGGCGCTCGAACCAGGGCCGCCGCCTGAGCGAGCGCCAGCGCCGATCGACCCGGCGGCCTGCACAAGCGCCTGCTCCGGCTGGGGGGCGGCGACGATTTCCTCGATCAAACGCTCGGCGCGGCGATGGCCGACTCCCGGCACCAGCATCAGCGCACGCAGCCATGACACCGCGTCGGCGGGATTGACGATCACGCGCAGATGCGCGAGCACGTCCTTTATATGCGCGGTCTCGATAAACTTGAAGCCGCCGCGCTTGATGAACGGGATGTCGCGGCGCTGCAGCTCGAGTTCGAGGTCGAAGGAGTGGAAGCCGGAGCGGAACAGCACCGCGATCTCGCCCAGTTCGACGCCCTGCTCGCGCAATTCCAGGATGCGCTCGGCGACGAAGCGCGACTGCATGTGCTCGTCCTGCGCGCGTATCAGCAGCGGGCGGAACTCGCCGCGGCGCTCGGCGGCCAGCACCTTGGTGTATTTGTCGGCGGCGCGCGAGATGACCTCGTTGGCGACGTCGAGGATGCCCTGCAGCGAGCGGTAGTTCTGTTCGAGCTTGACCACGCGTGCGCCGGCGAAAATTTCCGGGAAGTCCATGATGTTGCGGAAGTTGGCGCCGCGAAACGAATAGATCGATTGCGCGTCGTCGCCCACCGCCATCACGTTGCGATGGGTCGCGGCGAGCAGCCGCACCAGCTCGGCCTGGATCAGGTTGGTGTCCTGGTACTCGTCGATCATGATGTAGCGGTAGGTGTCACTCAGGCGCCGGCGGATGCTGTCGTGCTGCTCGAGCAGCTCGGCCAGCCGGTAGAGCAGGTCGTCGTAGTCGAGCAACCCTCGCTCGCGCTTGTACGCGTCGTAGGCGGCGGCCAGCCGCACGAGGTCGTCGCGATGCTCGACAAGGTGTGGAAAGTCGAACTCGATCTCCTCGTCCAGCTCGCGGCGCTTGTTGCGCGCCATGCTGATCACTTCGGTGATGGTGCCCTTCTTGGGAAAACGGCGATCGCGCGAGCCCAGGCCCATCCGCGTCCGCAGCAGGTTGACGACGTCCTCCATGTCCGAGCGATCGAGAATGGTGAAGTTGGGCTTGAGCCCGATCGCGGAACCGAACTGCCGCAGCGTCAGGTTGGCGAAGGAGTGGAAGGTGCCCCCGGCCACCGCGCGAGTGCGATCGCCGACCAGGTGCTCGACCCGCCGCAACATCTCCTGCGACGCGCGCCGGGTGAAGGTCAGCAGCAGGATCGCGCCCGGCGGGACGCCGCTTTCGATGAGCCTCGCGACACGGTAAATCAGCGTGCGGGTCTTGCCCGAGCCGGCGCCGGCGATCACCAGGATGGGGCCGTCGCGATGGGTTACGGCGGCGAGCTGCGAGGGATTTAGCAGCTCGGCGTACTTGATGCGGAAGCTGCGCTCGTCAACTTCCTTGCGCGCGGAGCGCAGTACGATCACTTTGTCGGCCACGGCGTGACGATCTTACCACACGACGTTGCCACACGATCTTGCCCCACGATTCTCGCCACGGCTCGCCGCAATGTTCTCCGCCGGGTTAATTCGACGGGTTGCCGCGCGGGCGAGCGGTGATACAATCGGCTCCGATGGCGGATCTGTCCAATAGCCGCAACGCCGGGGTTCCCTGGCTCATCGGGGCACTCCTCGGCCTCAGCCTGGCTGTGGTAGTGCCGATTCATTTGAACCATCGCTTCTTTCCAACCTGCAGTACCGTACACGCGGGCCTGCGCGTGGCGCATCACACGGTCGTCGACCAGATCGGCGGCCGCCTCGAAGCACGAATCGACCGCACCGGCCGCGCGCCGGCGCCCGAGAGCGCCACCGTGGCATTGGTTTTCCCTATGGCCGCGCCCGGCGCTCTGCCGCGCGCGACCTCCGCCCCGCCGCAGACCCGAACATTAAGACGTCTCCGAATCGCTCCGGCCCACGCGGACGACGGGGATCCGTTCAGCCACACCGCTTACTTACGCGTCTGATTCGCGCTGCGGCGGCTTAGGCGCCGCCGCGCCATGAAATAGACCGCGGCCCTCGCGAACGCGATGCGAGGGCGCCAAGGCCGGTTGAGGTTCGTGCGATGCCTTCTTTCTCGCTGCGCAATCCCCACACGATAATCGTGGGGGCGCTGATTATCACCATCCTTGGGTTCAACGCGTTCGCCCGGATGCCGGTCGACGTTTTCCCGCCGCTCCACATTCCGGCGGTAGTCGTCGCCACGTTCTATCCCGGGATGCCGCCGCAGGAAATGGAACGCGACATCACCACCCGCTTCGAGCGCTTCTTCACCATGGGCAGCGAAATCGAGCATATCGAGTCGCGCTCACTGCCCGGCGTCAGCATCATCAAGGTGTTCTTCCATCCCGGAATAAACCTGGGCGCCGCGGCGGCGGGGTTGGGTGACCTGGCGATGGCGGACCTGCGCCATCTGCCCCCCGGCACGTTGCCGCCGTTGGTGCTGCCCTCGGGCGCTTCGTCGCTGCCGGTGGTGCTGGTGACGGTCTCGGGCAAGGGCTTTACCCAGGCCCAGTTGCGCGACCAGGCGCAGTACAACATCCGCAACTTTCTCGCCACGGTCGAGGGCGCCTCGGTGCCGCCGCCGTTCGGCGGCAAGTACCGTCAAATCATGGTCTACCTCGACCGCGACTCGTTGCAGGCGCGCGGGCTGACCCCGATGGACGTGGTGCATGCGCTCAACCGCGCCAACCTGATCATCCCGGCGGGCGACGCCAAGATCGGCACGCAGGATTACTTCGTTTATACCAACTCGATGATCGACGACCCGGCCAACATCAACGGCGTGCCGGTCAAAATCGGGCAGGGGCAGGAGCCGGTCTACGTGCGCGACATCGGCCACGCCGAGGACGCCGCCGAGATCCAGCAGAACATCGTGCGCATCGACGGTCAGCGCTCGGTCTACATCCCGGTGCTCAAGCAGAGCGGCTCGAACACCATCGCCATCGTCAACGGCATCGAGCAGGTGCTGCCGAAAATCACGGGGATGCCCAAGGGGATGAAGCTGCACGCGATTTTCAGCCAGTCCACTTACATTATGGATGCGATCGACGCGCTCGAGCACGAGGCGGTCATGGGCGCGGTGCTGGCCTCGTTGATGATCCTGATTTTTCTCGGCAGCTTCCGCTCGACCTTTGCGATCTTCCTTTCGATCCCGCTGTCGATTCTGGCCGGCGCGTTTGGCCTGATGATGGGCGGGTCGACGATCAACATCATGACGCTCGGCGGCTTTGCGCTGGCAATTGGCCGGCTGGTCGACGATTCGACGGTCGTGCTGGAGAACATCAATCGCCATCTGGCCGAGGGCAAGGCGCCGAAAGACGCGGCGCGCGACGGCGCCGAGGAAGTCGCGTTGCCGGTGCTGGCGTCGACCATCACGACCATCATCGTGTTTTTCCCGGTGATGTTCCTGTTCGGCGTGGCCAAGTACCTGTTCAGCGCGCTGGCGCTGGCGGTGGTGCTATCGATGGTTGCGTCGTACCTGGTCGCGATGAGCGTGATCCCGATCTACTGCGCGCGCTTCTTGACCGCGGAGTCGGCGCGCGAATCCGAGCATGGCGCCACGCGCGGCCCTTTGGCCGCTTTCATGCGGGTTTACGAGCGGATGGCCGCGCGCTACGAACGAATCCTGGATAGCGCGCTCGATCACAAGGTCCTGGTGATCGGCGCGGTCGCGGTGGTGTTCGTGCTCAGCATGTCGATCTATCCGCTGATCGGCACCGAGCTTTTCCCGCAAACCGATGCCGGCCAGTTCATCATCGACTATCGCGCCCCCGTCGGCACGCGCATCGAGCTTACCGAACAGCTGACCGAGCGGATGGAGAACGCCGTGCGCCAGGTCATCCCGCCCCGCGAGCTTTCGACCATCGTGTCGAACCTCGGCCTGGCGCCTGGCTTCTCGTCGATCTACTCGTCCAACGCCGCGCCCGATTCCGGCTTTATGATGGTGGCGCTCAACCCCGCGCACAAAGTCTCGACCTTCGTTTACATGCATCGTCTTAAAAAGCTTTTGCCGCAGGTGGTGCCCGAGGTGCGGACTTTCTTCACCTCCGGCAGCATCATCGATTCCGTGCTCAACTTCGGGCTGGCGGCGCCGATTGACGTGCAGCTCACCGCGCCGACCTACGGGGCGCTGTTCCCGGTGGCGCGCGCGGTCGAAGAGGCGCTGCGCGGAGTGCCAGAAGTGGCCGACACGTTCATCCCGCAGGAGACCGACTACCCGACGCTGCGCGTCAAGGTCGACCGGGTCAAGGCGGCGCGCCTGGGCCTCAATCAGTATGACGTGGTCTCCAACGTGATCACGGCGCTGACCTCTAACCAAATGATTGCGCCGTCGATCTGGATCGATCCCAAGTCGGGCAATGACTACTTCCTGACCGCGCAATATTACGAGAAGGATATCAAGTCGCTCGAGACGCTGATGAATATCCCGGTTTCGGTCGCGCCCGCCCGTCACGCGCGCGGAGACGCGCTGACTCTGCGCGACGTCGCTATCATCGTGCCCGAGCGCCATCCCGCCGAAGCCGACCACTACAACATCCAGCGCGTGGTCGACGTGCTGGTCGCGCCGCGCACCCAAGACCTGGGCGGGACGCAACGCGCGGTGATTAGCGCGCTCAAGCACGTCAAGATGCCCGAGGACATGAGCTACGAACTACGCGGCTCAGTGGCCTCGATGGAGAAGTCGTTTTCGAGCTTCGGCTTCGGCCTGGGGATGGCGGTAGTCCTGCTATACCTGGTGATGGTGGCGCAGTTCCGCTCGTTCCTCGATCCGGTGATTATCATGTTCGCGGTGCCGATGGGCATGATCGGCGTGATGTGGACGCTGTACCTGACCAACACCACGCTCAACATCGAATCCTTCATGGGCATCATCGTAATGGTCGGAATCGTGGTCTCCAATTCGATCCTGCTGGTCGACTTCGCCAACCAGCGCCGCCGCGAGGGCCATCCGCTGCGCCGCGCGGTGGTCGAATCGGCACGCATCCGCATGCGGCCCATCCTGATGACCGCGCTCGCCACCATCGTGGGCCTGATGCCCCTCGCGCTCGAGCTGGGCGCCGGATCCGAGGCCTCGGCGCCGCTGGCGCGCGCGGCGGTCGGTGGGCTCGCCGTGTCGACCATCTTCACGCTGATCCTGGTGCCCGCGGTGTACGAGGCGTTCTATTCGCGGCGCGGAGCGGAGGCGCCTCGATGACACGGTCGGACACGATTCGGCGGTCTGCCACGATGTTGGCCGCGTTGGCGATGCTCCTCGCGGCGACCGGGCTGTTAGTCGGTTGCCATCACGAGGAAGTCGATACTCCAGCGGCAGTGCCACAGGTGGTCGTAATCAGGCCGCAGCGCGGCGAGGCGACACGCTCGATAACGCTGCCCGGCGACGTAGTCGGCTATTATCAGTCGGCGCTCTATGCCAAGGTCACTGGCTATTTGAAGGATATTCTTGTCGACAAGGGCGACCGGGTGACAAAGGGGCAGGTGCTGGCGAACATCGAGGTTCCCGAGTTGCGCCAGCGCCTGGATCGCGCGCGCTCCAATCTGCGGATCGAGCAGCTCACCTACCAGCGGCTGGAGCGGGTCTGGAAAAGTGACCCGCGGCTAGTTGCGCGCGAGGACGTCGATATCGCGAATAGCAAGTTCGAGCAGGCGCAGGCCGAGACCAACGAGCTTGCGGCGATGGTTGCGTATACGCAGATCGTCGCCCCTTTCGACAGCGTCGTAACCGAGCGCTTCGTCGATCCCGGGGCGCTGATCAAAGCCGGCGGCCAGGATACCGCGACCGCACCGATGGAAGGTACGGCGAACGCGGGTGGCAGCGCGGCGCCGGTGGTGAGCGTGGCCGATATCGCGAAGCTGCGCGTGTACGTTTACGTGCCGCAGGATGCGGTCGGCTACATCCGGGTCGGCATGCCGGTGCTGGTCGAGTTCCGCGAGCTGCCGGGACGCCCGTACATCGCGAGCGTTGCGCGCTTTGCTCATTCGCTGGATTTGGCTACGCGCACGATGCTCACCGAGATCGACATCGACAATCCCCGGCGCGAAGTCTATCCCGGCATGTATGCGCACGCGACCCTTGAGCTCGAGCGCCATCGCGACGCGCTCGAGCTGCCCAACAGCGCGGTCGGCGATGCTCCGGGGGGCGGTCATTTCGTGCTCGTCGCCCGCGGCGGCCGCCTCGAGGAAGTTCCAGTGACCGTCGGGATCAACACCGGCGTCTACATGGAGATCGTGTCGGGACTGAGCGGCAACGAGGAGGTCGTACGCTCGTTCACCGCGGCGCTGAGTAATGGCGAGCAGGTGCGCACGGTGCTCGACGATCACTACCACCTGGGCTTTCAGCCCGAGCTGGTCAAAGCAACCCACAACTGAGCGGAGAGGAAAGATCATGCTGATCAAGCTTGGGCGCGCGCTCGGCGTCGCGCTGTCTTGCCTGGTCCTCGCACCGTCGCACGCGCTGTGGGCCGTCTCGATGCCCACGCCGGGCCAGCGTCTGACGCTCGGCGACGCGATCGGCTTCACGCTGGAGAATCATCCGCGGCGCCTGGCTGCGAGTTCCGAGGCGGGTGCGGCCGAACAACAGGTCGGCGAGGCGAAGTCGGCGATGCTGCCGCAGGTCTATGGCGCCACTGACTATTTGGCGTCGACCCAAAACGGAATCGGCGCGGCGAACTATCTCAACCCCGGCTTTATTCCGCGACACAATGGCGCGGCGGGCCAGCCGCAGCACTGGTCGCTTGAAAACAATTACCTCGGCGGGGTAGGCGCGTCGCAGTACCTGTTCGACTTCGGCCGCGTCCGCGGGGAGATAGCCGAAAGCCGTGCGCAGGCCGACGCCGCCGGCGCGCAACTCAAGCTCACCGAACTCGACCTCATCTTTCAAACCTCCCAGCGCTACTTCGCGCTGCTCGCGGCCAGGCAACTGGTCGCTGTTTACGAAGAGGCTGTCACGCAGCGCCAGGAACAGGTGCACGAATCGAAAGTCAAATCGGCGGCCGCGCTGGCCCCGCAAATCGACATCTACACCGCCCAGGCGCAGCTCGCGCGCGCCGAGACCCAATTGCTCGACGAGCGCAACGAAGTTCTCAAAGGCAAGGCGGCGCTGGACAACGCGATGGGCCTCGGGGACCAGGCGCCCGACTACGAGCCCGCCCAGACGCTCAGTCCCAGCGAGATCGTGGGATCGGCGAAGGAGTATATCGGCGCCGCGATGAAGCTGCGTCCCGACCTGATCGCGCTCGAGGACCAGGCGCGCGCGGCCGGCGCGAAAGTGCGCGAATACCGCAGCGACCTGTTCCCGACGGTGAACGCCGCCGCCGGGTACAACATCGTGGGGAGCGGACTCCCGGCAGCCAATAACTACAACATCGGTCTCGTGATCAGCTGGCCGATCTTCAACGGGCTACTGACGACGCATCAAATCGAGGAGGCGCGGCTGCGGCGCGAGGCGGTCGAGCATTCGATCGCCGACCTGCGCCAGCGCATCATGCTGGAGGTCACGACGGCGTTCCTGGACTGGCAGAACGCGCATCAGGAAATTCAAGCGGCCTCCGTCACGCTCGACGCCTCGCGCGTGGAACTGGCGCTCGCCGATAAGCGCTACACCGCCGGCCTCGGCAATATCATCGAGCTGACCGACGCCGAGCGCGACTTCATCCAGGACAAAGCCGCCTACGTCAATACTCTGTACGCATTCGCGGTAGCCAGGGCGGGACTGGAACGGGCAGCCGGACAATCGCTCGAGGGCCGCTGAGCGCGCGCGCGACAGCCGCCGAGGTTGGTACGCGAGGTCAGTACATGATGAACGGGCCCGGCCACATCATCATGTTCATCTGCTCCTGCTGCACCGCCTCCTCGTTCATCCGCGCCGCCTCGGCCTCCTGCTGCGCGGCCTGCTGGCTCAGCCTTATCTGCTCATACTGCTGGTAGTTCTTTTCGCTGCCGACGTAGACGCAATGACAGTTCACCGGGTCGTTGAACCAATAGCGCGGCTTGCCGTTGTCGATGTAATAGCGAACCTTTAGCGGCGTCAGCCGTTGGGTCTCGGCGACTCGCTCTGGCGTGTCGGCGGGGAGCATATGGAAGCCGGCCGCCGCAAGCATCGGCTCGATCCTTTCCGCGCGCTGCTGCGGTGTCTCCTGCATGGAGCATCCGGCGAGAAGCGCGGCGACGGCGATCGCAAAAGCGACCGCGGCGCTGCGCGATGGCCGTCGCGCCCCGCAAAGATGCGGCCGCGACCCACGGCTTATTGAATAAGCGATATGGCCTTGAGTTCCTTGGTCACCACCACCTTCGGCAGCGGCGCGTAGGACAGCTTCGAGGTCATGCTCTGGCCAGTTGTAAGGACCCATTTCAGCAGACCCGTTATAGCCGTTTTCTTGGCCGGATCGGAAATCTTTTGGGGAATCAGCAGCCAGGTGAAGCTCGAAATTGGATACGCGGCGGGCGCGGCAGAGTTGGTGATCGATACCCTGAAGTCATCGGGCATCTCGACGCCAGCCGCGGCGACGCTCGCGCTCGCGAGGTCGGCCTTGATGAACTTGCCCGCCTTATTCCGCACCTCGCCAAAGGGCATGTCGCTCTTTAGCGCATAGATTAGTTCGACGTAGCCGATCGCGTTCGGCGTATTCTTGATGATCGCGGCGACTCCTTCATTCCCTTTGCCGCCCAGTCCGACCGGCCATTTGACCGCCGTGCCTTTGCCGACGTTCTTGGCCCAGTCGTCGCTAACCTTGCTCAGATAGTCAGTCCACACGTAGGTCGTCCCGCTCCCATCGGCGCGATGCGCCACCACGATGGTAGTATCGGGAAGACCCGCGCCGGAATTGTCCTTGACCAGCTCCGGATCGTTCCATTTCGTGATCTTGCCCAGGAAAATTCCGGCGAGCGCTTCGGGAGTGAACTTCAGTGGCCCCTTGATGCCCGTCAGGTTGTACGCGGGAACGACGGCTCCAATGACCGTCGGAAAATGCAGGATGCCGAAGCCGTGCTTGTCCTTGTACGCCTTGAGTTGTTCGTCGGTCATCGGACCGTCAGTGGCGCCAAAGTCGACGGTCCCGTCAGTTACCTGCCTGATTCCGCCACCTGAACCGATCGACTGATAATTGACCTCAATCTCTGGATGCAGTTTGTGATACTCGTCAAACCATTTCGAGTATATCGGGTAAGGAAACGTTGCTCCGGCTCCGGTTATGCGGAGCGCCGCGATAGACACCCGCGCGGCGACAGCAAGAATAACCGCTCCGCTCAACAACAGGATCGATGGTCTAACAATGCGAGCTGCCAAACTACGAACCCATTCGTTCAATTGCTCTTCCTCTATTTTGTCGCTGCAGGGCTGTTTCGTATTTATCGTTCCCACTCTTACAGCATTGGTTGTCCGGAGAAAATGCGGCGGCGGCCGCAGATGAGCCGGGGAGGACTCATCCACGCCGCCGCCGTGACCGGGGAATGAAGACTATCTCAGTAACTGAACTCCACGTTGGCGAATATCGAGTGCGTATCGCGCTGCACCATGTCCGGGATACTGCCGGTCTTGGGCAAGCTGCTGGCCGTTGAAAGTGCCGCCCGGCGATAGCCGAAGGGTTTCAGCACCGAGATCGGAATCGACTGCTGGCTGTGATAGAAAGAGAGGTTCTGGCTATCGATCGCGAAGCGCAGATACTCGTTGTACTGGTAGCTTATACCGAAGATCCAGCGGTAAAAGTCCAGCGGATTCTTGGCGAACTGCGTGTTGGGCTGCAACCACTGGAACATGCCGAACAGGGTGACCGGCGTTTCCGGAATGTGGAAATGGCCGAAGAAGTCGAATCCCTGCTGTTGCGCCTGGCCATTGTTCAGGATCGCCGTCTGCGCAGCCGACTGCGGTCCGAAGGTGTTAAACAGCGGATAGCAAGGCAGTGTATGAGCTTTGCCGCCCACGATGGTCGTGGTGCCGTTGCCGCAGGTATTACCGGCAAATGTTCCCGAGGTGATCGCCTTGCCGGTCGGGAAACCAAACGCGTCGGCCGGACCGCTGCCCGACCACAGGTTGGAGGCCTGGAACGCATTGCTGCCCGAGTCGAACTCGCCCGCCAAGCCCCAGTTGTAGGCGGTATAGTGCACCAGCGCCGCGATCCTCTGGATATGCGCGTCGCCGCCTTTCAGTGTCGCGGGTAAGTCCGCCGTATCGGGCGCCGTGTTGCCGTAGCCATAGTTATAGAAGCCGGTTATACCCAGTCCGTCGTAGCGCCAGTTCGCGCCGAAGGGATAAACAGATCCCGCGTACCATGAACTGCTTGGTGTCGGTCTGCTCGAAGGCGTGGAAGCTCGCGTTGTCGAAGGCGCCGATGTCGTAGTCGAAATACATCTTATCGTCAAACTTGACCGGCCCCTGCATCGACACGCCGACCTGCGTCGAGGACAGGCTCAGATAGTTCCACGGCGTCAGGTTGACATAACGGAATCCGTAGAGTTGCTCTTCCCAATCGACCAGCGGGTTGGGAATTTCTCCGAGCGAAACCGTCCCACCCTTGAGCATCGGAACATGGTCCCACAGCCCGCTGTATACCAGGGAGGCGTACTTGATACGCACGCCGAGGTTGCCGTCCAGGTTGCTGCCAAACCCTGTCGTCTGGCCGATCTTGATATTGGACGAGCCGATGGTCTTGTACATGTTCGGCGTTATGCGGAGCGTCCAATCCTTGGTCGGAAAGAAGAAGAAATTGAGATACGTGCGGGTGATATCGAATGAATTGTAGTTGTTGTTGCCCGGACCCGGGTTGGTGAGCTGGGTCAACTCCTGCGGCTGGAACCCGGTGTTGGTATAGAACCGGTAATCGCCGTAGAAAACCGCGCCGAGCCGGAACTTGTCATGGAAGTCATCCATGTAGCTCTTCCAGGCGGGCTCCATCTGTTCGACCTGCGTCGCCAGCACCTGGTTCTGCTCCTGTAGCTGTGCGGCGCTCTGCTGGACTTGAGCCTTTATCTGCGCGTCGGTCCTGGCTTGGACCTTCTGCTCGACCTGCTGCTCGATGGTGCTTTCATCCGCGGTGGTCAGCGAGAGCGGGACGCGACCGGCGCCGGGCCGCACGAAGACCTGGCCGGTGCGCTGGTCGACCCATAGCTTCACCCCGCTGGAAACCTGCGCGGACGCGCGTCGCGCTCCAGCCGCGGCAACTCCCGCCACGATTGTGATCGCGAGCGCTAGAGTAAGTAACCTGTTACGTTTCATTAACCCTCTCTCCTTGGCGTTCGGCCGTTGTGCCGACTGACCCCCGTCGCCGTGGGGCGACCTGCTTTGTCGCCATGCTTGTGGCGGTCACTTCGTTGCGCTGATCAGGCGATTGCCTGACTCCGCTTAGCTCCCAGACCGGGACTTGTAGAGCTCGGTGCCGGTGTAGACCTTGCCGTCGGGGCAGGCGTAACGGCTCGGGGTCGAGATTGCCACGACCGCGCAGTCCTGCACCCGTATCCACGACGGCGCCTTCGCCGCCTCTTCTTTGTCGGTCAGTTTCATTCCGGTCGTCTGGGCGAACCGGGGCGCGCCTTGCTGCGCCGCGACTGGAGCGCCAGTGTTCGGCGGCGCCGGACCCCATCCGGCCATCGATACGGCCGACGATGAGCATCCGGTCGCCAACCCCAAGGTCGCGCCGGCGATCACTGCCAGACCGAATCGACCAACTCTTCCTCTCTTCATTTGACCCCCTGCGTCGGCACCAATTAATTTGGGCGCGACCTCCACGGTCTCCGGTTGCTTTCCCCCTCGAATGCGATGACCGGGGTGAGCTTACCGGCTTACTGCGGGACTCCCATGATGAACACCCGCCCGCCCTGGTTCGGCACCAGTTCGACCCGGCGGTTCTGGGCGCGACCTTCCTCTGTAGCGTTACTGGCAACGAAGTTGGTCTTGCCAAAACCATGCGGGCTCATGCGGCTTTCCGCTACGCCGTGGTCGGCGAGGTAATGCACGACGGCAACGGCCCGGCGTTGAGAGAGGATCAGGTTGTATCTAAACCCGCCGATAGAGTCGCAGTACCCATTTGCGGCGATCGCCACGTCCGGGTGTGCCTTAAGGGTTTCCGCAGCCTCGTCCAGTACGGCCGCGTCCTGGGGACGGATATCTGCCTTGTTAAAATCGAAGTGAACGCCGCGCAGAACCATCTTTTCCACAGGCGCGGATGGTTGCTCCGGATATGCCGTCAGGACAATGAGCGCTGGCGGCGGTAGCGGCGGAAGTTCATACTCGCGGGTTCGAGCCCGAGCCAGATCAAAGCTGGTGTAAACCTTGCCGTCCGGGCAGGCCCAACGATCGGGCGAAGAGATCGCTACGATCGCGCAGTCCTGCACTCGGACCCACGGCGGCACTTCGGTCTCCCGCCAGGTGAAAGCCCCTAGTCCCGACGTCTCTGCGAATCGGGGCGCCCCGTGCCCCGCCGATGCCGACGTAGCCGTCACCGGCGGCGTCGCACCCCATCCGCCATAAGATGCGCATCCCGTGGCTATCGCCAGCGACGCGCCCGCGATTAGCCACACTCCGAATCGACCAACTCCTCCTAGCTTCATTTGACCCCCTGCGCCGTCGCTGCCCCTCAGGTCGAGCGCGACCCCGTTGCTTAAGTTTTTTGAGCGTAGTGACAGCGGTCCCGCGTAGGGATACTGCGCACGCAGCGTGTTTTAAAGTGCAAAGGTTACGTGCGGGTTACGCGATGGTTATGCGCAGTTGAATTCACCGGCGCGCTGCGACGGGCAGTGACGAAGTTTCCTGTTTTCGAGCGCTTGCACGCGCAGCCCGCCTCATGAGAATTTCGACTGCCCGCTGCCGCGCGAATCCGACTTCGCGCGCGGCCAGACTCCGATGAATAAGGCTCTCGACGGCATCAACCTGGTCGAATTCGACTCCAACCTGGGCGCGTCCTACGCCGCGATGCTGCTCGCCGAGCAGGGCGCGCGCGCCGTCAAGGTGGAACCGCCGGGCGGCGCTCGCGAGCGCGGCACGCCGCATTTCCATGCGCTCAATCGCAGCAAGCGCGCGCTTTTCCTCGACCTTCAAGCCGAGCGCTCGCGCATCGAGCGGCTGCTCCGATGGGCCGACGCGGCGGTGTTCGGATGGACCGGGGCGCGGATGCGGGAGCTTGGACTCGACTATGCGGCACTTGCCCAAATCAATCCGCATCTGGTCGTCCTGCACGTTTCGCCGCTCGGAAACCGCGGCCCGCTTGCAGATTTCGATGCCAGCGACGAACTGGCCTCAGCGCTCGGGGGCATCTACGGCAGCCAATGGGCGCTCAGCGGAAATCCGGTGGCGCTGCATTTCCCGGCTGCGAGCTATTCGGCCGCCGTGCTCGGCGCAACCGCAATGGTCGCGGCGCTGTGCGCTCGGGAGGCCGGCGGTGGCGGACAAGTGGTCGAGGTCTCCCTCCTGGCCGGCGCGTTTTCTCTCCAGACCGGCGGCATCATGCGCCACGAAAAGATGACTCGCATGTACGAAGGGCCGCTGGACCCACTCGGCCCGATTCCCTGCTACCGGCTGTTTCGCGCCGCCGACGACCAGTATTTGTTCGTCGCCTGCGGCAACGTGACGTTCTGGAACAAGCTGGCGATGGCGATCGAGCGGCCCGAACTGGTTTCCGACGCTCGTTTCGAGGGCGCACCATGGGGCGTGCCGACGCAGCATCGCCAGGCGCTGAAGGACCTGCTGCAGGAGATAATCGCGACTCGCCCACGTGAGGAATGGCTCCGCATCCTCAGCGAAAACGACATCCCCTGCGCACCCGTGCTCTCGCGCACCGACTTCATCAACCATCCGCAGGTGGACGCGCTCGCGATGCGCCGCGCGATCGACGATCCGACGCTCGGCGCGACCATCCAGAGCGGTATCGCGGTCGGACTCGAGCTCACGCCCGGCGAGATCGCCGGGCCTGCGCCGGAGGTTGATCAAGATCGCGCAGATGATCCCAAGATCGAGGAATGGCTCGCGGAACGGCCGCCGCACGCGCATAACGGCTCTCCGCACAACGGTAAATTCGCCCGCGGGCCGCTCGATGGCGTGTTGGTGCTTGACTTTTGTAGCTATATCGCCGGTTCATACGGCCCGATGATTCTCAGCCAGATGGGCGCCGACGTGATCAAGATCGAAAGCCTCGACGGCGACGCGTTCCGCCACTTCGGTTTCGGCTTCCTCGGATGGAACCAGGGCAAGCGCGGGCTCTCGCTCGACCTTGCCGCGCCCGAGGGGCGCGAGATAATCCACGGCCTGGTGCGCCGCGCCGATATCGTGGTCGAAAATCTCAGGCCGGGCCGGATGCGCCGCTTCGGGTTGGATTATCAATCCCTCTCGGCGATCAATCCGCGCCTCATCTATATGTCGGTCAACGGCTTCGGCAATCGCGGCCCCGAGCATAATCAGCCCGGCTTCGATCCGCTGTTGCAGGCGCGTTCGGGCCTGATGGCGGCCGAGGGCGGGCACGGCCATCCACCGCTATACCTGACGTGCGCGATCTGCGATTACGGGGCAGCGATGCTGTCGGCGTTCGGATGCGTGCTGGCGCTGCGTGCGCGCGAGCGGCTCGGCCACGGGCAGCTCTGCGAGACCTCGCTGTTGCAGTCCGCGATGGCGTTTCAGGCGGGCGAGTTCATCTTCTACGACGGCCGACCCGATATGGAGAACGGCCGGCCCGAATCGCGCGGCCGCTCGGCGCTCTGCCGCGCCTACCAGTGCCGCGACGGAGCGTGGATGTTCGTCCACGCTGCGGAGCCGGCGCAGTGGGAGGCGATGCGGCGCGTGTGCAAGCTCGCGCACGACACGCCGTATGCGGCGGCTGCGCGCGAGCCGGAAGACAGCCCGCTCGCGCAGGCGATCGCCGCGGCGTTCGCAGGCGTCGATCGCGCACAGGCGCTCGCGTCGCTGAGCGCGGCCGGCGTTCCGGCCCTGAGCACGCATCGCACGGCCGACCTCTTCAACGATCCTCAGGTCAGCGCCAATGAGCTGCTCGCCGAGTTGCATCATTCGCAATGGGGCGGTGTCGTGCAGACCGGCACGCTGGCGAAATTCTCCGCGATGCCGGGCAGGGTCGAGCGCGCCGCGCCGCTTTTGGGCGAGCATACCGACGAGCTTCTCGCGCGCCATCTCGGCTACGACCGCGACCGGATAGCCGATCTGCGTCGCCGCGGCATCGTGAAGTAATTGCATTTTTCGAAATGCCGCTGGGCGCTCACCCCTCGGCTTGAAATTGCGCTAGGGTAACGCGCGAAGACGCCAACGCGAAAATGCCAGGTGGATGGCGGATGGCTCGCTGCCGCGCCCGCCCATCCGCGAAACATCGATCCGCATGCGAGGTGACCGATGGCCAATCCAAGCCCATTGCTCGATTTCGACGTCGCCGCGCTCTCGCAGAAGCTGCGCGCGAAAGAAATCTCGCCCGTCGAACTGACCAAGGCCTATCTCGACCGTATTGAGGCGGTCGACGAGCGCGTGAACTCTTACATCACCGTGACCGCCGACGCGGCGCGCGAGATGGCGCGCAAGGCCGAGACGGAAATCACCGCCGGGCGCTGGCGCGGGCCGTTTCACGGCGTGCCGATCGGGCTCAAGGACCTCTGCTACACCAAGGGCATCCTGACCACCGGCGGCTCGAAAATCCTGGGCGAGTTCGTGCCCAACTACGACTCGACCGTATGGACGCGGCTTGCCGATGCCGGCGCGGTGCTGCTCGGGAAGCTCAACTTGCACGAGTTTGCCTACGGTGCGACCAGCAACAATCCGCATTGGGGCGCCTGCCACAATCCCTACGACCTCAACCGCATCCCCGGCGGCTCCAGCGGCGGTTCCGGCGCGGCGATCGTCGCACGCACTGCCGCAGCGACGATCGGGACCGACACCGGCGGCTCGATCCGGATTCCGGCGGCGTGCTGCGGATGCGTCGGACTCAAGCAGACCTGGAGCCGCGTCAGCCGCTACGGCGTGATGCCGCTTTCCGACTCGCTCGACCACACCGGACCGATCACCCGCACCGCACGCGACGCTGCGCTGATGCTTAACGTCATCGCCGGCTACGACCCCAACGACGCGACCTCCAGCCGCGAGCCGGTGCCCGACTACACCAGCCGGCTGGGCGGCGACCTCAAGGGGATGCGCGTCGGCGTGATCCGCGAGCTCAACACGGGCGTGTCGGAGCCGGTGGCACGCGCGTTCAGCGCGGCGCTCAAACAACTCGGATCGCTGGGCGCGACGGTTGAGGAGGTTTCGATTCCGTCGTTCGTCGAAGGCTCGCTGGTCACGATGGTGGTGTTGATGGCCGAGGCGCTGGAATTTCACGAACAGTGGATCCGCGAGCGGCCCGGCGACTATGGCTCGGACGTCCGCTCGCTCATCGAGACCTCGATGACGATTACGGCGGTCAACTACGTCCGCGCGCAGCGCGAGCGCAACCTGATGCTGGCCGAGGCGCTCACGGCGCTGCAGGACCATGCCGTCCTGCTCGCGCCGTCGCAGGCGACCGCCGCGCCAAGGATCGATGACCGCTCCTACGACATGATCGCCAATATGGTGCGCTTCACCGGGCCATTCAATGCGACCGGACAGCCGGTGGTTTCGATTCCCCTTGGGCTCTCGAACGACGGCCTGCCGCTCTCGATGCAGATCGTTGGCAAGCCGTTCGACGAAGTCACGGTGTTGCAGGTGGCCGACGCCTACGAACGCGCGCGCGGCCCGCTGCCGCTGCCGAAGCTGTAGGGAGCACGAACGGCGATTCGTCGCGACATTTTGTGGGACAAATGGAGGACCGACGATGGCAAAGCTGACAGCTAATACGGCCAAGGCGATGGCGCGCGAGCTGTACGGATACGAGCTGAGCGACGAATCTGCGGCGGAAGTCGCTAACGCGGCGGGCGCGATGATTACGCGCTCGCGCCGCCTCGGCAATCTCGATTTGAGCGGGGTGCAGCCACCGTTCGGCTATCCGACGCTGCTGGCCGAAGCCGAGCGAATCCGCAAGCGCGGCTGATTCACCGCTGCGGATGGCGGTGAATCGGATCGACCCAGAACACCGCCTCAGGACGCTCGGCCGGCTCGATATCAAGATTGATAACCACCGCCTCCTGGCCGCTGCGCACCACCACGCAGGACAACGGCGCGTCGGTCGAGGCGTTGATTTCCTGATGCGGCACGAAGGGCGGGATAAAGATGAAATCGCCCGGTCCCGCCTCGGCGACATATTCGAGATGTTCGCCCCATCGCATCCGCGCGCGGCCCGCGACGACGTAGATGACGCTCTCGAGTTCGCCGTGATGATGCGCGCCGGTCTTCGCGTTCGCTTCGATCTTCACGGTGCCCGCCCAGATTTTCTGAGCGCCCGCGCGCGCGTTGTTGATCGCCGCCGCACGTGACATCCCCGGCGTCTGTGCCGTATCCGGGTCAAGCTGGTCGCCGGGAATCACCCGGACGCCGTGGTCACGCCAATGATCGGCGTTATAAGAACCGGCTGAATTGGCGGGCGCGTTGCGAGAATCACTCATCGGACGGCCACTCCTTCGATCATTAGGGTCGAAAGCCATTTTACCGGATGGCTGCGAGGAGGCGAACTTCATTTCTGAGCCGCGTGCAGCCGCCGTTCAGCTACCCGACGGTGCTGGCTGAGGCCGAGCGTATCCGCAAGCGCCGCAGACGGGCGGCGCTCGGGCGAAAACTACCCCTTGCCGTATGCGAATGTATACAAGATAATACTCACATGTCAGAAGTGATGACGATACGGGTAGACCGCAAGACCAAGACCCGGCTTGAGAAGCTTGCAAAGGCGATGGAGCGCACCAAGTCCTACCTTGCGGCTGAGGCGATTCGGACCTACATCGACCTCAACGAGTGGCAGATAGCCGAAATCAAAGCTGCGCTCAAAGAAGCCGACGCCGGCGACTTCGCTACACCGGAAGAAGTCGAGAAGGTCATGAACAAGTGGAGGCGCGGTGCACGTTAGATGGCTGCGCCGCGCGCTCGAAAATCTTGATGAGGAATTCGCCTACATCGCAGGAGACGATCCGGAGGCGGCAGCTCGATTGGTTGAACGTATCGCCTCCAGCGTCGAGCGGCTTAAGAATCATCCGGCTGCCGGACGTCCTGGCCGACTGCCCAATACCCGCGAACTGGTAATTGCTGGTACACCTTACATCGTTCCATACCGGATGCGCGGGCAGACGGTTGAGATTTTGCGGGTTTTTCATGGCGCGAGAAAATGGCCGCGGTATCTATAGTGCCAAGGATCGCGAGTATCGAGGCGCGCATTGTTAGAGAATCCCATACCGTCACGGGCGGAATTCGCACATCACGAAATCGTGATCGGAAACCCGCCGCCCCAGGATCGAAGTGCGCGCGGGTACGACCGTGGCCGATCCCTTCACCGGCCGGATTCCACGCGCTGCGATCCAGTCTAGCTTCGGACGCCATAGCGGCGGCACCAATCGACTCACGGTAAATGTCGGCACGCCCGGAACGTTTGCCTCTTCGATCGAAAATCCGTGCTCTTTGATCCGTTCGAAAAGCGGCTCGTGCGGCCGCGGCTCACGAAAGCGCCGCGGGTGCAAGACGATCGCCGCCGCCGCGCGCAACAACTCACAGCGCCGGTCCATGTCTATCGTGGTCGTATTGAGGTCGCCGCCGATAATGACCGGCGCCTCGTTGCCGATCGCGCTCAGGAAATCATCCATCTGCTGGCCGCGCCCCTCGGGATCCCATCGCCGCTCCAGGTGCGCGACACCCATCGTGACGCGGCGGCTGTCGAACTTGATGCTGGCGAGCACGGCCTGATGCGAACCGACCAGCGGGTGTCGATAAAATTTAAACGGCGGTTTGGACAACGGGACGGCGTGAAAGTCCTCGAGCGGTTGCGCACACAGAATCGCGTTGCCGATAGTGCGAAGCTCGCCGTCTCTTCCGACACGACCGAACGCTGGCACAAACACGAAGCTCATCTTGAGCGCCGCGGCAAGCCTGGGCGCGAATTCGACCCATCCATGCTTGGGCATCCGCCAGCTCGCCTCGCACACCAGCAGCGTACCCGCATCGGCCAGCGGTGGACGCGAAAGACAGGCGAGGATGGCGTGGAAGTCGGCGCCGCCGGCTACGTTTAGGACCGCGACCTTCAGCGCGGAGCGCGCGGCGACAGGCGGCCGGTTGAGCGCCATCGGCGCGTACGTCGGACCCGAACATACAGACGTAGGGGCGCGTCGCGCCGCGTCGTGAATCGCCATCCAGCCCTCAGCCGGCCCCGCCGAGCTCTCCCCTTAGCGCGTCGAACGAGGTAATCGGCGCGGTGCAAGTCCGTTCACGGCATACGTAGGCGGTCAGCTTGCCGTCGACCTGCGATTTGCCCCGCACCGCCTCCGGCACGAAGCCGCTTGCCGTCACGCGCGGATCGGCAACGAAGAGGGCGCGGTTGGGCAGGTAGAGCAGGCCCAGCCGGTCGATCCATTCTTGCCATTCTTGCCATTCTTCCAGGCCGGCCGTGCCGCGATCGCCCACGATCACGATCTCGGTCGCACCGCGTTGATAGAGGTCGATCGCCTCGAGCATGTGCGAGAACGCGAACGGCTGCTGCTCGACGAAGCTGCGGAGCAGGCTGAGCGTGCGCCGCGCCTCGGCGAAGTAGCGCTCCTCGCCGGTGTAGGCGTGAAGCCTCAGCAGCGCCATCACGGCCGCGCTGTTGCCCGAGGGCGTCGAGCCGTCGAAGACCGCCTTCGAGCGTGTGATCAGCCGCTCGTGGTCGGCCGAGGTGAAAAAGAAGCCGCCCTTCTCGGTATCGAGGAAGCGTTCGAGGATCGCGTCGGCCATCGTGCGCGCCAACTCGAGGTAACGGCTCTCGAGCGAGGCCTCGTAAAGATCGATCAGGCTGCCCGCGAACAGCGCGTAGTCTTCCAGGTAACCGTTGAAGCGCGCGACGCCATCCTTGTACGAGCGCTTGAGCGCGTGACCATCCCACAGGCGCGTCATCACGAACTCCGCGCCGCGCGCTGCGGCCTTCAAGTAGCGCTCGTCGCCGAGAGCACGATAACCCTCGGCCAGGGCGCCGATCATCATCCCGTTCCACGCGGCGAGGATCTTTTCGTCGCGCGCCGGCTTGACCCGCCGCTCGCGCGCCTCGAACAGGCGGCGGCGAATCTCGCCGATTGCGCGCTCCATCTCCTCCGGGCTTTTCTTGAACAGCCGCGCCGCGTCGTCGGCGCTGATGGTGCGATGCAGGATGTTGGCGCCCTCGAAGTTGCCCTCGGCCGTGATGTCGAAATAGCGCTCTGCGATCGCGCTCAGCTCCTCGCCGAGCACCGCGCGCGTCTCCGTCGGGCGTCCAGACGAAGAACTTGCCCTCTTCGCCTTCGCTGTCCGCGTCCTGGGTCGAGTAGAAGCCGCCCTCGGGACTGGTCATCTCGCGCAGCACGTAATCCAGAATCTCGCGCGCCACGGTCAGGAACTCGGGCTCGCCCAACGCGCGACCGGCGTCGAGATAAAGCCGGGCCAGCAACGCGTTATCGTAGAGCATCTTTTCAAAGTGCGGCACCAGCCATCGATCATCGACACTGTAGCGATGGAATCCGCCGCCGAGCTGATCGTAGATGCCGCCCTTGGCCATTTTGGTCAGCGTCTCGCGCACCATGTGGCCGAATTCGAGATCGCCGGTCGCCTGATGCATCCGCAGAAAAAGCGAAAACACGAAGCTGTTAGGAAATTTGGGCGCGTGTCCCAATCCGCCGTTGATCCGATCGTAATGCTCGGCCAGCGCGCGCGCGCCGTTCTCCGCCATGTCGGCCCTAAGCTCGCCGCCGTCGGGATTGAACTCGGCGAGCCCCGAAAGCCCTTTGCCGAGCCGCTCGACGTTCTGACGGATATCGGCGGGCTGCGTTTGATACGCGTTGGCGATCGCCGTCAGCACGCGCGGAAAGCCGGGCATCCCCTGGCGATCCTCGGGCGGAAAGTAGGTGCCGCCATAAAACGGCTCGCCCTCGGGCGTCAGGAACACGGTCAGCGGCCATCCCCCGCGCCCGGTCAGGAGCTGGACCGCATCCATGTAAATCTGATCGAGATCGGGACGCTCCTCGCGATCGACTTTGATCGGAACGAAGTTCTCGTTCATCAACTGCGCGATCTGTTCGTTCTCGAACGACTCGCGCTCCATCACGTGGCACCAATGGCATGCCGAGTAGCCGATGGAGAGCAGGATGGGCTTGTTCTGGGCGCGCGCCCGCGCCAGCGCCTCGTCGCCCCACGCGTACCAATCCACCGGATTGTGCGCATGCTGACGCAGGTACGGACTCTGCTCGTTGATGAGGCGGTTGGGCTTGCGCCCGGAGGCCTCGTCGCCGTGCTCGTCGCTCATTACGATCATCTCTCCCGGGAGCTTGCCGGCGAAGGCCGGATGCTTTTGACGGTAGCATGCGCCGGAGCAGCGTTTCTATCCGGGGTCGAACGAACGCGCGATCAGGAACGCGTATCAGCTCTCAAGGTACTTGAACCCCGCGGAACAGGCTGCGAACCTGATCGCGAAATGGAAAGCACCGCCGACCCGCGCCGCGCCGACCAGCGTATCGATGCAGCGCCGACTCTGCAGCGCCAACTCTCGCCGCCGGCAGATCGCCACGGGCTGTCGGCGACGCGACCGTCAAGATTCTCGGCTACGCCGTCTCATGGCGCGCCGCCGCGACGGCCGTGCTGATCCTGGCGGCGGCGATGTTTTTTGCGCGGCTCGGCGCGCGCGCGTTGTGGTCCTCGGAATTCCGCTGGGCGGAAATCGCGCGCGAAATGCAGCTCACGTCGCGCTACTTCTGGCCGACGATCAACGGCCGGGTCTACTTCGACAAGCCGCTCGGCTCGTACTGGCTGGTGCTTGCGGCGACCGGGCTGACCGGAGGACTCGACGAAACCTCGGCGCGGCTGCCCTGCGCGATCGCCGGACTACTCGGCGTATGGCTGGTGATGCTGGTCGGGCGCCGCCTCTATGACGATCGCACCGCATTGCTCGCCGGACTCATCCTCGCCACCAGCTTCAGCTTCGTCTTTTTTTCACGTCATGCGTCGGCCGACGTCGAAACCGTCACCGGGGAATTGGCGGCGTTCGCGCTTTTCCTGCGCAATGAGCAGCGCCAGGACGGATGGTGGGTGGTTGGGTTATGGCTGGTGATGGCGGCGACGTCGCTCACCAAGGGCCTGCTCGGTTACGTGCTGCCGCTGATGGTGCTCGGGGTGTACTCGTGCCTGGCGGACGGATGGTCCGAACTGGGACGGCGACTTTCGCGCGGCCCCGTGCTTGACCGAATCGGATGGCTCATCGAGCGCAACCGATGGCTTTTCAACTGGAAGTCGCTGGTAGCGATTCCGCTCGGACTGGCGATCTATTACGTGCCATTCGCGATCTCGGCCGCGCGCACCGGTTCCGAAAAGGGCCTGGAGATGGTGTACCGCGAAAACGTCGTGCGGTTTTTCCATCCGTTCGACCATCGCGGTCCCATCTATCTTTATTGCTACGTCATCTTCGCCCTGATGATGCCGTGGTCGGCGTTCCTGCCCGCCGCGCTCGCTGAGGCGCATCGCAAACCGGTTGCAGGCCGCGAAGCGGCGGCCACGCGCGGCCATCGCTTCGCGCTGGTTTATTTCTGGGCGACGTTCATTTTTTTCACTCTCTCCGGATCGCGGCGGAGCTATTACTTGCTGCCGATTCTGCCTGCGGCGGCGCTGCTGGTTGCGCGAATGCTGGCCACGCCGATCGAGGCGCTCTCGCCACTGACGCGCCGACTGCTCTGGCTTGGCTACGCGGTGATCGCGATTGCAGTTGCCGGCGGCGCAATCGCGATGATTCCGCCCCCATGGATCTTCAAAGGACCGATGGCGACGCTGCCGGCGGCTCCCGACCGCGCTATCTATGCGATTTGCTGGGCGGTCTCGCTGCTCGCGATAGTCTATACCCTCAAGCGGTTCGACACGCGGCGCGTGGCGATGTCCACCGGCGACTGTCGCCGCCCTTTTCCTGGCTTACCTATTCATCTTTGCGATGCCCGCCGCCGACCAGTGGCGCGGCGAGAAGCACTTCGCCCAGGACATCCGCCAGCAGATGGGACCGGCGACCTCCGGCGTGGTGCTATACAAAACGGTCGGCCCGCTCTACTACCTCGATCTGCCGAATCCGCTTCCGTACTACGACGATGCCGGCAAACTGAAGCAGGACGCGCTCGACAACAAGTTGCGATGGGTGATCGTGCGCCGGCGCGACCGCAATGATCTGGTCAATCAGCTTGAGGGTTCAGGCAAGGTGGTCGCCAGCGAGGAGGCTTTTCCCTTCGAGTCGCGCCAGCACGTCCTTAATAAGGAAGTCCTGGTCGCCGTCCCCTCGGCCGCCGCGCCGTCCCCCGCAACACCATCGGCTGCGCTCGAGGGTCAACACTGATCAGGCGCACTCGCGCGCCTGAGTCCAGAGCCGCCGATCGCATCACAATGCCCGGCCCGGAATTTGTTCATATCGGCCGGGCAATACAGCGCGACGCTCACGCGGGTCAAAAAGGAATTCCGCTTCAGTGGAGCAACGGCAAAGCGATGCTACCGGCCACAACCCATTTGATCGATCTTCTGACAAAATCGCATTACATCCTCGGACTGGTGGTATTCGTCGTCTGGACGGTCGCACTTCTGTTTATCAAGCGAGTCGTATTCGGGCTGATCCGCCGCACGCCGCGGTTTGAGCGGATCAAAACCATCCTGCCTCCGCTCGGCTCAGCGCTCGACGTCGTAATCGTGACCGCCGGGCTTTCGTTTGCGGCCAGTGCTGCAGAGGCTTCGCGGCGTCTGCAGGGCATCGTTCACGTGATTGTGAGCGGCGGTATCGTGCTGGCGCTGATTATCTTCGTCGACGGATCGTTGCGCTTCTCTATCAATCGAGCTGCAACGCGCTTTCCGATGCTCAGCGACAGCTACAGCCTTGTCACCGCGGCCTTGCGCGGACTGGTGATCGGACTGGGTCTGATGATGTTCCTGGAGAGCATCGGGATTTCGATCAGTCCGATTCTGGCCTCGCTGGGGATCGGATCGCTGGCGCTTGGGCTGTCTTTACAGGAGACGTTCAAAAACATGTTTGCCGGCTTTTTCATAATCCTGGATAAGCCGATCGACGTCGGCGACTATATAAAACTGCCGAGCGGACAGGAGGGCTGGTTGATAAAACTGGGATGGCGAAGCAGCAAGTTCCGGATGTTGAATGACAGCATAGTAGTGGTACCCAATTCGAATCTAGTTGATAGTATACTCGTTAACTATCGCACCCCCGACGGTGACCTGTCACTCCAAGTCGATTTGAGCTTCGCCGGCGGCGCCGACCTGAATAAGGTCGAGCAGATCGCGATCGAGGTTGCGCGCGACGTGATGCAGACCGTGCAAGGCGGCGTGGCCGGCTTCAAGCCGTCGGTATATTTTCAGAGCGCGACAATCGGCCAGGTGGCCTTCAGCGTGTTCATGCGCGTATCGGCAGGCAGCGCTTTCGACCCTGTACGCCATGAGTTCATCAAGCGCTTCACCGCCCGCTGCGCAAGTGAGGGAATCAAGATTCCGTGAATAAGGAGGTCCTGGTCGCCGTCCCCCTCGCCCGCCGCGCCATCGCCCGCAACACCATCGGCCGCCGCGCCGTCAGCCGTCAGGGCCGACAGCCAACACTGACGCGTCAATCAGTCTGTGGCATGCCCCAAGTCCACGCGTCGAATCCCGGCGCATAGTTGATATTGCTTTGTGCCGGATTGCGGTTTACAAGCGGCCGCATGTAGATGGGATGCTTCATGCTGCGCACTTCGTGCTCGATCGTGAAGAGGACTTTCCCGCCGTAGGGATCGACAATGTCCTTGAAACGGTACTGATGCTGGTCACTCTCTTCACTGATTAGTCCGCGCTTCAACAGCTGCTGATACGGGCCCGAGAAGTCAGCGACATAGATCTGAATGTGATGGCCGTCATAGGGTGGCAGCGGTTGATCGGTCTCGCGAAAAAGAAGGTTCTGCCCGATGCCGACTGAAACGCGAGCGTGACGTCCCTGATCGTCTTCGACCACCGCCGCAGGCGTCCTGATGATCTGCTGATAGAAGCGGACAATCCCTTCCACAGTTTGCACGGGTACATCGAATTCCACATAGGAAATACCCAGCGTTATGGGGCCGAAGCGCTGATCGGGCTCATGGCACCGGATGCGATTGCCCCACGGACAGGTAGTCTCAACGTAAGCGTCGCGCTCGTGAAAGTCGAAACGGGTTCCTTCGAGATGCTTGCGCGCCTTGGTCAAGCGTCGTACGAGTGCCTCCCGGTTCGGGATTACGATGCCGACATGACCGCGCAGCACCTGCGGTTCGCCACCGGGCAAGTGAAATTGGCTGCGGCCGACATTAATCCACATATTGATGGTACCGGTCATCAGGAACGGATCGCGCGTCAACCCGAGACCAGTCACATAAAAAGTCGTCGCAATTTCCTGGTCAGGGACGGTGACATTAACATGTTCCAGCGCGACTACATTGCCGAGATCCTCGGCAGAGCGATCGTATGGACGCTCCATACATGCCTCCGATTCGGACGATTTCCGGATCGACTTTTGCGGATTCCCTTAGCCTACCCTTTGGTGCGACGCGGCGTAAAGCCTTCGCCGACTTGACGATTCCATCTTAGGACGTCACAGCCGAAAATTGGAGAGTGCGAGCGGTCGAAGGGCGACATATAAATCGCTGGCTGGCCAAGCTATGCTCTCGATATTTGCCAAACAATCGATGCGCAAAACTGAGGAGTTGGACGAGCCGGTGGCCGCCATAACGAAGTTGCGGCTGGCCGAGGTGGAGGCCGCGACATGATTGCCTCGCAACGTAAGCTGGTAATCGCGGGCCTCATAGGCAATGTCCTGGAATGGTACGACTTTTCGGTTTACGGCTATTTTGCCGTGAGTATTGGGCGTCACTTTTTCCCTTCCGAGAATCCCACCACTTCTCTGCTGGCTGCCTTTGGTGTTTTCGCGGCCGGCTTTCTGATGCGCCCGGTCGGCGCGGTCCTGTTTGGACATATTGGCGACAACTGGAGTCGCGAGAGAGCGCTATCGCTGTCGGTGCTTGCGATGGCCGTCCCGACTTTTCTGATCGGGGTGATCCCTGACTATCAGCAGATCGGCGTCACCGCATCGGTGTTGCTCGTTGTTTTGCGCCTGGCGCAGGGCATTTCGGTTGGGGGAGAATACACGACTTCTATCGTTTTCGTGGTTGAAAGGAGCCTCCCCCAACGGCGGGGTTTCATGGGAACATGGTGCCTCTTCGGCACCTGCGCCGGAACCTTGCTGGGCTCGGCGATCGCCACGTTGCTGACCAGTGTCTTGCCGCGGGATGTGATGCGAGCGTGGGGATGGCGATTGCCGTTCATTTTCGGGCTCGCGATAGGGATCGTCGGTCTCTATATCCGCCGGGATCTCGAACGAGACGCGAAATCCATTGAGCCCGAGCGTCCTGGAGCGATAGAAGCGCCGCGCGAATCGTTCTTAGGCGCGTTGAAAACCCAGCGCTTGGCGATACTCAAAGTGATCGGACTCAAAGCGACCTCGGCCGTGGGTTTCTATACGCTTTTCGTTTATATGACCGTGTATTACACCAGGATTGTTCAGATTCCAAAATCGGATGCACTCGCAATTAACACGATCGCGTTGGCCGCGATGCTAGTGATGATTCCAGGCGCGGGAGCGCTCTCCGACTGGGTCGGCCGAAAGCCTCTGCTACTCGCCGGAGCGGTCGGGATGCTCGTGTTCTCACTGCCGCTGTTTCAACTGCTGCGGTCTCCGAAGTTCGGCGTCATCCTCACCGGCCAGTTGTGCTTCACGATTATCCTGTGCCTTTTCTTCGGCGCGGAGCCGGCTGCTACTGCCGAGGCCTTTCCCGGACGGGTGCGCTGCAGCAGCGCAGCGATCAGCCATAACATTTGCTTCGCCGTTCTGGGGGGAACGGCACCGATGGTGGCTACGTACCTGATCGTCCGCACGCAAAACGATCTGTCGCCCTCGATCTACCTGATGGCCGCGGCGCTTATTTCGATAATTGCGATTCTGTCGCTTAGCGAGACCGCCAAGGCGCCGTTAGCATAGTTGACTCGCTGAGTGTGTGGGCTCGTTGCGTTACTGCTACGGCTTCTGTACGCAGTGCTTCGTGCGGACTGCCTTCGAAAAGCAAAGGTAAAATTAGCTAATGGCACGCCGTATGCTCAAGCTAAGGAATTGTAGCGATAGTTGACCCCCGAAGAGGCCTCGCGTGGCGCCAACGTTGGCGGGGACCGCGGCCGTGGCGACTGGATCGGTGGCATTCTTACGAAGCCGGTGGGCATTTCGAACTGGCTCGCCGGCATGATTCTGTATTCGATCTTCCTGACCACGAATGCCACAGCGTCGAGGGTGCTCTCCAAAAGGATGCCGTCTATTCCTCGGGGAGATCGAAGGGAGGGTAGTGATCCGGCAGGATCCGTCATCAGAGCCTGCAGCCAGAAAACGCTGGTCTCATGATCGTCATGCACTCATTGTATTCAGGACTCCAGGTGCGTCTTTCAGACACGCAATCGACCTCGGTCGTATGTTTCCGACGACGTCTCGACTGCCTTTGTACTCTTCGCAGGAATAGCCAGCTGTCCTCCGAAACTTACTGGTCGGTTTGCGTTCGCCGATACCAACCGGGTTAATCTGGCTCCATCGATCAGGTCAGGAAACGGCTTCTCCGCTGAGAAGGTTGTCGCGCGTATAGTAGATACTGGCTCGCACTGCTCTTATCGAGATCTCTACGTCCGAAGCGCATGACAGCTGAGTATCCTGGGGTCGAAATCGAAAGTACCAGTCATTCTTATGCCCCTGGATGAGCTCAATTAGGTAGTCATGCCATTTCCGTATTCCTGTTCTGCCAAATGATTATCTGGTGCGAAGAGCCTGCGCTGTTCAGCAGAAGAGTCCCGATAGAGCGAACAGGCATAGCAGAACACGAACATGTCTCGGCATGAAAGCGCGGTGCCCGAGAATCCACTGACTGTGTCGACGTTTACTCGTCAGCCGTCGGGAGCCGACGGCCAATACTGACGACCGCGTTCGAGGCGCCGGCCTACAGCCGCATCGGCATCACGACATAGGTGAACTGCGAATCCGCCGCCGAGGTGATCACACCCGGACTAACCTCGTCGCTGAGCCCCAGGCTCGCATCGCTCTCCTGCGGCATCACGCCCAACGCCTGGATCAGGTAGGAGGCGTTGAAGCCGATCGAAAACTCTTCGCCGTTGAAATCGACGTCGATCGTCTCGCTCGCCTCGCCCATCTCGGGACTGGTCGAAGAGACCGTCAGCGTCCCGCTCGCGAGCCCCAGCTTGACGCCGTGATAGCGCTCGTTGGAGAAAATCGCGGCCCGCTTGATCGCGTTGAGCAGCGCGTCGCGCCCGACCGAAACCGCGTACTTCGATTGCTTGGGGATTACGCCGCGATAGTCGGGAAACTCGCCCTCGACCAGGCGCATCGAAACCTCGGTTGCGCCGCGCTTCAGCCACGCGAGCTGCCCGTCGAGCATCAACTGCACCTGCTCCTCGCCCTCCTGGTCGAGCAGCTTGCGCAATTCGGCCAGACCCTTGCGCGGGATGATCGCGTTGCCCTGCATCTCGAAGCCCTCGGCTTCGCGTTCGATCATCGAGAGCCGATGGCCGTCCGTCGCGACCATCCGGGCAACGCCCGTCGAGGCCGCTTCCACCAGCACGCCGCCCAGGTTGTAACGCGCTTCGTCGGGGCTGACGGCGAAGATGGTCTTGTCGATCATTGTCGCCAGCACGCGGGTGGCGATCGTGAGGTCGCCCTTCACCGCCCTGCGGGCCGCGTCGCCCTGCGGTTTCGCCTGCGCCTGGCTGGGCATCGCCGGGAAGCTTCGCGGATCGAGCCCCATCATTTTGAATTTCGCCCGCCCGCACTTGAGCTCGACCCAATCGTTGTCGAGCGACTTAAATGAGACCTCTCCGCCTTCGGCCTCGCGCACGATTTCGAACAGTTTGCGCGCGTTGAGCGTGACGCTGCCCTTCTTGTCGATGCGGCAGGGAATCTCGGTGCGGATACCGACCTCGAGGTCGGTGGCGGCCAGGCGCAAGCTGGTGCCGTCGGGCTCGAGCAGCACGTGCCCGAGTATCGGCACCGTGTTGCGCCGTTCCACGATTCCCTGAACCAGCGACAGGCTGCTCTGCAGCACTGCGCGCTCGATTACCAGTTCCATTTATCCTCTCGTCGCTGCGCTCTTCTGATCCTAAAGATCTAATTAGATCTAAAGATCATAAGATAGCAGTAGGCCCTGTGAATTTGTTGATGGGCGGCCCAACTCTTCGTAATCGTTGCACGATCGCCGGTGCGCAAACAGTGCATCGCACCCAGCTTGCGATCGCGCTTCCGGCCGCTCCATCCCCGTCCTGTCGATACTGTGCCTATTGTAGAGGACTTTTCCACAGAGTTGTTAGTGGCGCTCACGCGGCCCGCTGATCGACCTTGAGTTCGCGCTCGATTTTTTCGATCGACATGCGAAAGGCCGAATCATTGCCCACCCGGCGCGCGATCAGGTTGTAGGCGTGGATCACGGTGGAGTGATCGCGTCCGAAATGCTCGCCGATAACCGGGAACGAGTTGTCGGTGAGCTTGCGGCACAGGTACATCGCCACTTGGCGGCAAAAGGCGATGTGCTGGGTGCGCTTTTTCGATTTCAGGTCGACCAGCCGGATGTGGAAGAAGTCGGCGACCGTTTTCTGGATGCCCTCGATGCCGGGGCGATGGTCCTGCACCCGGATGAGATCGTGGAGCGCCTGGCGCGTGAACTCCACCGTCACTGGCGCACGGTCCATCGAGGCCAGCGCCGCAAGGCGCGTGAGGCATCCCTCCAGCTCGCGCACGTTGGAGGAAACGTTCTGCGCGATGTAAAGCGACACGTCGGAGGGCAGGCTCATGTTCTCGTGCGCCGCCTTCTTTTGCACGATCGCGACTCGCGTCTCGAGGTCGGGGGGCGCGACGTCGGCGATAAGCCCCGATTCGAAACGATTCCGCAACCGTTCCTCGAGTCCCGGAATCTCGCGCGGCACCTTGTCCGAGGTGAGCACGATCTGATGCTTGTCGGAGTGCAGCGCGTTGAAGGTATGAAAAAACTCTTCCTGCGTGCGCTCGCGTCCGGCCAGGAACTGGACGTCGTCGAGGATGAGCGCGTCGACGCGGCGAAACTTTTCCTTGAACTCGCCCATCCGGTCGCGCCTGAGCGACGTTATCAGCTCGTTCATGAAAAGCTCGGCCGGCATGAACAGCACCTTGCGCTTGCCGCTGTCCCACAACTGATGGCCGATCGCGGTTACCAGGTGCGTCTTGCCGAGCCCCACTCCTCCGTAGATGAAGAGCGGATTGTATTTCACCCCGGGTTGGTTGGCGACCGCGAGCGCCGCCGCATGGGCGAACTGGTTGGCCGAGCCAACCACGAATTCGGCGAAGGTATAGCGCTCGTTGAGATTCGGATGGCGGTCGCGCGGCGGCGCCTCCGGCGTGGAGGCAACCGGCGGCATCGTGCGCCGTACCGCCTCGTGAAGATTGCTATTGCCGGCCAGCCCCAGCGTTAGCTTAACGTCGACCGTCTGGCCGACTTCAGCCGAGAGCGATTGCCGAAGCAGTTCGAGATAGCGATCACTCACCCAGTCGCGAAAGAAACGGTTAGGAGCTTCGATAGTGGCGATTCGCCCTTGCATCCCTAGAAAATTTAGCGGCCCAATCCAGGTCTCGAATCCCACTTGGCCCAACGAATCACGAATCCGGTCCGCAGTCCTCTGCCACAAACCTTCCATGTTTCCCCTCCCCAGGAAGTCAATGAGCCGTCACCCGAGGCGTGCGTTCCCCCCACCGAATCGAGTAGGCTAGCTGATGAATTACACACAACCTTATCCACATCTGTTGATAATCCGTTTTTCTTCCGTCGCCAGACACCGATCCGTCGCAGGCGCGATGGCCTATCAACCACCACGGTCCGTTTCATGGACTCGAGATTCAAAAAATCCAGTGAGCAGACCGAGCGCCTTGCGGCCACTTTGATCCTGACGCCGTTCGCCACGGCGGCTTGCGCGCTACAGGCGCGTTCATGTCGTGAAGTGTGTTGGCGAAGACAACGTGATAGACCCTTTGCGGAGATGGCTCAAGCAAAAGCGATCGCAAGTTCACAAGCGCGCGATTTTTTTCATGAATCGTGAAAATGAAATTGTGTCCGCGATCGCGTTGTCGCAGGCTGATTTTTAGCGATCGCGCTCGTTGGCTCTGGAAGCCTTCGTGTCAGCGCAATTTGTTGTTGCATGAGACGGTTACGCGCGTTTGACTGATTTGTCGCTAAATGTTAGCGAGCAAAGGTAAACCGAAATCGCACCCGTGATCGAAAGAAAAAATTCCGCCGCGCTCCTCACTCGCGCCGCTGCCGTCATCCCCGGCGCCGTCAACTCGCCCGTGCGCGCATGGAAAGCGGTCGGCGGCGCGACGCTTTTCATCGCGCGCGGCGAAGGTGCGACGGTTACCGATGCCGACGGCAATCGCTTCATCGACTACGTCGGTTCTTACGGTCCAGCGATCCTCGGCCACGCTCATCCCGAGGTCGTCGCGGCGCTCGCCGAGGAGGCCGCCCGGGGCTTCGGTTACGGCGCTCCGACCGAGCTGGAAATAGAGATCGCCGAGCGCATCGCCGGCGCGATCCCGATGGCGCGTAAGGTGCGCCTGGTAAGCTCGGGCACCGAGGCCGGGATGACCGCGATTCGCCTCGCCCGCGCCGCCACCGGCCGCTCCCATATCATCAAGTTCGACGGCTGCTACCACGGCCACAGCGACGCCCTGCTTGTGCGCGCCGGCTCGGGCGTGATGACTTTGGGCGTGCCCGACAGCGCCGGAGTGCCCGAGGCACTGGCCGCACTGACGCGCGTCGCACGATACAACTCGCTGGAGGCGGTCGAGCGCTATTTTCTCGCTGAACCTCGCGAAATTGCTGCGGTTATCGTCGAGCCGGTCGCGGCCAACATGGGCGTGGTGCCGCCCGCGCCCGGCTTTCTCAGGGACCTCGGCGACCTCGCGCATCGCCACGGCGCGCTGCTCATCTGCGACGAAGTGATCAGCGGCTTTCGCCTGCGCTACGGTACGGCGCACGAAATGTTCGGCGCGGAGCCGGACCTGGTGATGCTGGGCAAGGTGATCGGCGGCGGGATGCCGATTGGCGCGGTCGCGGGACGGGCCGATTTGATGGACCTGCTCGCGCCGCTCGGCCCGGTATACCAGGCAGGTACGCTGTCGGGTAACCCGGTGGCGGTACGCGCGGGACTCAAGACGCTGGAAATTCTCGCGCGGCCGGGCACTTACGCGCGCTTGGAGGCGATTTCGGCGCGGCTCGGCGACGGGATGGCCGACGCGCTCGGACGCTCGGACCTCAAGGGTTGTATCAACCGAGTCGGCTCGTTACTGACGCCGTTTTTGGGCGTCGAAGCGGTGCTCGAGGCCGCAGAGGCGCGCCGCGCGGACACGGCGATGTTCGCGCGATTTTTTCACGCGATGCTCGAGCGCGGGATTTACCTGCCGCCCTCGCAATTCGAGGCGATGTTCGTGTCGCTGGCGCATCGCGAGGCCGATATCGATCGGACTATCGCCGCCGCCCGTGAATCGCTGGCCGAGATCGCCAAATCTCAAGGCGCGAGATCTTGAACGTCACGAGATCTTGCGAGACCCTGCGAGATTCTGCGAGATCTAGCGAGATTCTGGAGAGTGCTGAGTGTCAGAGCAGCCGCCCCAGCGACCACAAGACGAACAAGACAAATCAGACGAGTCGTCGGCGGAAAAGCCGAACCTGTGGCGCTATGCGGCTATCGGGGCCGAGCTTTTCTCGCCGATTCTCGGTGGCTCGGTCGCCGGTTACTACATCGACGCCCATTTTCACACCGGGTCCATCTGGACGCTGATCGGACTTCTGGGCGGCGTGTTCCTCGGATTCTATCGCCTGATCGCCGAAACGCGGTCTTTTCGTAAAAATCTGTGATCGACGCAAAAATCTTTAGACTGTCGTAAGAATCCTTGATTGCCGCAAGAATTTTTGATCGCATGGCGTGGAGAGTTCCCACGATCGCCGGGATCCAGGGCGCGGCGGCGGTGATGACGGCGGCGCTCAGCCTGTTCTTGCTCGCGACGGTTTCGCCCGCGGCGGCGCTCGGATGCGCGGTCGGTGGCGCGATGATGATCGTGAATCTCTTCCTGCTGACGTTTGTCGGCCGATGGATCATCGCGGTCGCCACGCAAAGCGGCGGCGCGAACCGGCTCGGGATTGTTGCGGCGCCACTGAAATTGCTGTTTATTGTTACGATCGTCGCTTGGCTCCTAAGCCGTACCAACATCAACGTTCCGGGCTTTGTGCTCGGCGTCTTGACGCAGCCGGGCGCGATTTTTATTGAAACTTGGCGCGTTTCGGCGCGGGCTGCGTAAGGGTTTGCGCGCGACGCGGAGGCGATAGATAGCTTGAACCCAGTCAATTTCATCGATGGCATCGCGGGTGGCTTGCACCTTCCGCCGGTCGTGGTCGGGACCTGGATCGCGATGGGAATCCTGATCGTTTTCGGACTGCTGGCGCGGAACGCCCTGATGGCCTCGGCCGATCCAACCGTCCCCGAGAGTGGAATCACGCTCCGTTCGGTAGGCGAGGTCATGGCCGAGTGGCTCGACGGTTTCGTTGCCGGCGTGCTCGAGGGCCACGGCACGCGCCACTACGTGCCCTTCTTCGGCACGCTTTTCATGTTTATTCTGACGGCGAATTTCCTCGGCCTGATTCCAGGAATGGAACCGCCGACCGCCGACACCGACCTGACCTTCGCGATCGCCATAATCTGCTTCGTTTATTATCTATACCAAGGCTTCAAGCATCAGGGGCTCCGCTACCTGCGCAGCTTCCTGGGCCCGCTATGGTGGTTGGCGTGGTTCTTCGTGGTGATCGAGGTGGCAGACAACCTGTTCCGGCCGTTTTCGCTCGGCATCCGTCTTTTCGCCAACATGTTCGCCGACCATAAGGTGCTCGGCCTGTTCACGGGACTCACGAAGCTCGTCATTCCGCTCGCCTTCTACGCGCTCGGCTCGATCGTTTGTATCGTTCAGGCCCTGGTCTTCGTGATCCTGGCGGTCTCGTACGTCCGGATGGCGAGCCATTCGCATTACGAATAAAGTGCGTTCCCGGCGGCGCCGAAAGCCCGCCGAAAAATTCCGTTAGTAAATTTCGCGACCAGGCCCGGTCCGGTTCGCGGGGTGGAAGAGGATAGAGGGGAGAAAAAAGAGCCATGGACCTGGCTGATGGCCGCGAGCAAACCAAGGAGGAGACGTAAATGATTGGACGGTTAGGAAAATGGCTCGCGATGGCGGCGGCGATGGTGCTCGCGAGCCCGCTGCTCGCGATGGCGCAGACGGCCGGGGCGGCCGGCGGCGGCGACGGCCTGCGCGCGGGGCTCATCGGACTCGGCGCGGGAATCGGTATCGGTATCGCAGCGCTCGGATGCGGGATGGGTCAGGGGAAGCTCGCGGCCTCGGCGATGGAATCGATCGGCCGCAACCCCAACAGCACCAACCAGCTTTTCGTCCCGATGATCATCGGACTGGCGTTCGTCGAGTCGCTGACTCTGTACTCGCTGGTGATCTCGTTCATCCTGCAGGGCAAGATTTGATCGCGTAATTCGCTCGCTGCCAGTGTGAAAAGTTAAAACCCGGAAACGGGGCTGGTTAAGCCGGCCCCGTTTCTTTTCCGAATTGAAGAAGGGCCGTTCACGAACGGCCCTTACAAAATTCGTCGTTCCAGTGTAGGACTGCCGCCTGATGTAGGGGCCGGCCGCTCATCCGATCAAGCAGCGCTGGTTTCTGATGTAGGGACGCTCGCGAGCGGCCTCTGATCAGTCGCGGCGCTTGGCGCCTTGCAGGACGTCGAAGCGCGCGCGACGCCGATCGCGCCGGAGCAGCACGTACATCGCACCCGCGCCGCCGTCGGCCGCCCGCGCGGTCGCAAACGCCAGCACATACCCGCCCATGTGCCCGTGCGAGAGCCACTGCGCCGCGGCATGCTTGAGCACCGGCATCCCGCCCGGCGAGCGCAGGCCGCGGCCGTGCACCACCAGCACCGTGCGCAATCCCTTGCGCACCGAGCCGACAATAAATTCCTCGAGCGCCAGCTTGGCGTCGGCCTGGATCATCCCATGGAGATCGATATGCGCCTGCACCGCGAATTCGCCGCGGCGAAGCCGCGTCACCAGCCGCGGGTCGAGCCCGAGCCGCGTCCCCTCGGTGTATTCCTCGGTCTCGGTCAACTCGAAAGTCCCTACTCCGGAAACCAGGTCCGATAGCTGCGCGAGAACCTCGGCGTCCTCGCTGACGATTTCCAGCGTCACCTCCGGCTTGGGGACGACGCGGGCCGGACGCTGGTCGCCGAGGCGGCGCACCCCGTCGACGGCCTGACGGAACATCGCGGCGTCGTCGAGCACCGGCACCGGTTCGGCTATCGCAACCGGCGTCACTGCCGTGGCGACGGCCTTGGCGCGCTCGATAGGGTTTTTGTCGGCGCTTTTGGGTTTCGGCCGCTCGCTCAGCAGCTTCTTCAAGATCCTTGAACGGCGAGCTGAAGGCTGGCTTCTCCGGCTTCGGCTTAGGCGCGGGAGCCTCGCGCGGCCGCGGCGGAATCTTTCGCCTCTTGGCCATTGAGAGTAGAGCCTACCGATTGTTCCTGCCGCGCGCATCACGAGCGATGCTCGCGAGCGTGCCTCGCGGCTGCGTTGCCTGGAAGAATCGGTAGAGTGCCCCTAAATCGATCGCGCCGAATCGAGCGCGGCGGCGTTGTCATAGCCGCCCGCTTCGGTGGAGAATGAAATTTCATCGGAGGAGCGGGAAGGGGTGTCGTGATGCGCAAGCTCATCCGGACAGCCATCATCGTGGTTGGCGTCATCGTTGTGGTCGTGGTCGCGGTGGTGATCTACGCCGTGCTCAACCTCAACGGGATCATCCAGAATCAACGCGGCCTGATCCTGACCAAGGCGAGCGACGCGGTCGGCCGCAAGGTCGACGTCCAGGACATCCACGCGAGCCTCGGATGGGGTGTGATCGCCGATCTCCGCGGAGTCACGATCGCCGACGACCCGAGTTTCTCCCAGACGCCATTCGTGCAGGCCGCCGACGTTTACGCGCGGGTCGCGCTGATGCCCCTGCTGAGCCATCGCGTCGACATCGAGCAGATATCGCTCAAGCAACCCGTGGTGCACATCATCCGCAATCAGCGCGGCCAGTTGAACGTCAGCAGCATCGGGAAGAATAAACCCTCCGCTGGCGAGCCTGTGGCTCCCGCACCGGGCGCGCCGCCGCCGGCGACCGGGATGCCGCCGCTCAAGGGCGCGCCGCTTACCCAGGCGCAGCCGCAGGGACAACCGTCGGCGGGTCCGGGAGCGCTTGGCCAAGTATCGGTCTCGAGCCTGACGGTCGAGGACGCGACTATCGTTTACCAGGACGCGGGCGCTGCGCCGGTCACAGTAAGCGCGGTCAACCTGGATGTCGAAAACCTCGGCGTCAGCACGCCGATCGACATCAAGCTGACCCTGGCTGCGTTGGGCACGGCCAAAAATCTTTCGCTGACCGGCAAGGTCGGGCCTTTGTTGACCAATGGCGTGATCGACATGAACGCCATACCGCTCGCGTTCGATCTGGATGTCGGACCGCTTACGATGGCCCAGCTAAAGGCGGTGCCGCAAATCGCCAAGGCGCTGCCGCCGCAACTCCAGCTCACCAATCCCGTGACGGCCAGCATCAAGGTTGACGGCAATCCCCAAACGGTCGCGTTTAACCTCGTGACCGACCTGACCGGCAACCAGGTCGTGTACACCGGCGTGCTCGACAAGGCGGCGGGCGTGCCGCTTAAGCTCGCAGCGGCCGGGACGCGAAAGGACAGCGTGGCCGGGCCGCAGGTTGAAATTCAGAACGCGACGCTCGTGCTCGGCGACCTCAATCTCAAGGCCGGCCAGATTCAGCTCGGCCAGAACCTGAGCGCGCGAGTCGACAGCAATCGCTTCGACCTCGCCACGATGGGCAAGATGCTGGTCGCGCTCAGCAAGTACAACGCCTCGGGCAAGGCCGAGATTCACGCCCTGGTCAAGGTGATCCAGAAGCAGCCGGAGGTCAACGGCGTCGTGACGCTGGCCTCGGTGACCGTCACGCCGCCGGGCAAGCGCTCGATCGTGGGCGGGCTCAGCGGTGACATCAAGATGGCCGGCAAGAGCGCCGTGGCCGGTCCGTTGGCTTTCAACCTCGGCTCGGGCCACGCCAGGCTGACGGTCAACGCGCAATCGATTCAACCCATAAGCGCGAACTATGACTTCAGCGCCGACGTGGTGAAGCCGGCCGAGCTGACCGCGAATCCCAAGCCGGAGGCGGCGGCCGACCACCTCGACCAGTTGGCGGTCAAGGGCACGGTCCGGGGTACGACCTCCGCGCCGACGGTGACCGCGATGGTGACGTCGCCGTCAGGCGTGACGCAAAATATCGCCTACCGCAATCTCGCCGTCGATGCGACTTACGGCGGGCAGGCCGTGACGATCAGCTCGCTCAAGGTGGCGGCTTTCAGCGGCACGCTCGACGGCAACGCGCGGGCCACGCTCGGCACCGAGCCGGTTTTCAACGTGGGGCTGAATCTCCACGGAATCGACCTGCAACAGGCGCTGGTCTCGCAGAAATCCAAAGCAGCCGACACGGTGCGCGGCCAACTAACCGGGCAGGTGCGCGTCGCGGGCCGCGGCGATACCTTCGACAAGATCAAGCCGACGCTGAGCGGCAACGGGCAGATGGCGGTCGCCAACGCGAAGCTCATCGGGGTCAATATTGGCGCGCAGACGATGCGCAAGGTGCAGGGCGTGCCGGGTATCGACACGCTGGTCACGCCGTCGATCGTCGCGCGCCATCCCGCGCTGTTCAACTCTCCTGACACCAACCTGACCGAATTAGGCCTGACGTTTGTGATACAGGGGCCCAAAATTATTTCGCACGACATCAAGGCCACGACGCCCGATTACAGTGCGCTGGCGGACGGATGGTTCGATCTCGACAAGAACATCGACATGAAGGCGCATCTGCTGCTGTCGCAGGAACTGAGCCGCGAGCTGATGTCCGAGAAGAAGAACGTGGTTTACCTGGCCAACGAGCAGAAGCAGGTCGATATCCCGGTGCGAATCAGCGGGCAGTTGCCCAAGCCGTCGGTGCAGCCGGATATCCAGTTCCTCGCGCAGCGCGCCGCCGGACATCTGGTGCAGAAGCAGGCGGGCAAGCTGCTCGACAAATACCTGGGCGGCAATTCCAAGAATGGCGGTTCATCGGGGAGCAACCCGCTGGGCGGCGCCCTGAACAAGCTGTTCCACTAGGTAGCGAAGTAGCGAAACGAGGTCCGCTTCTTCGGTCATCCTGAGCGAAGTCGAAGTCTGCGAGCGTAGTCGAGGGACCTCGGGCGAAGAAGGGCCGTTCACGAAACGGCCCCTACAGAAGAGGTGTTCCGTTGTAGGGGCCGCTCATGAGCGGCCCTGTTTGCGGAGTCGTCCGCGCGTCAAGCCGAGATGATTGCATGTCAACGGATCATCCGAGCCGACACGGACCGATCTGACTAATCGCCAAAATCCAAAATCGTCGATTTACGCGGAGGACCGCGCGAGATCCTTCGACTCCGGCAGCCTCCGCTCAGGATCACTCAACAGGCGGACGATCCTTGCCAAGGGTGATCGAAGAGGAAGGCTTCAATTTGGGATGACCGAAGAAGAAGCTTTCGCTCACAAATTGAGCTGGACGACCGTGGCGCCGGCGCCGCCGCGATGCGGGTCGGCCTGATGGAAGCCCGCGCAGTACGGCGAGTCGCTCAGATATTCGTGGACCGCCTTCTTGAGCGCGCCCGAGCCGATCCCATGCACGATCCGCACCTCGGCGCGGTTGGTCAGGTAGGCCTGGTCAAGAAACTCCTCCAGCCGCCGGAGCGCGTCCGCAGTGCGCATCCCGATAAGATTAAGCTCGCTGTCTCCGCCGTCGCGGACCGGTTCCTGCGCTGACCGTGACCTTGGGCGTGCCGCGCTCCACCGTCCGGCTCTGAGCGCGGCGTAATCGTTCCGGTGCGACTTCGATCCGCAGCCCGCCGCGGCTCACCACCGCACGCCCCGGCTCCAGCGCGATAAGCTCGCCCTGGATGTCGCCGAACTCGACGCGGTCGCCAACCTTGAGCGGCTCGTGCGCCGCGCCGCCTTCATCAGCGCCAGCGTTCGGCGCCATCTGTCCGATCCGTTCGGCCGCCCGCCCGAGCATCGAGCCCATTTCGCGCTGCGTCTTGCGCCCCGCCCTTACCTCCTCGGCGAGCGTCGCGCCTTCGCGCCGCAGTTCCGCGAGTAGCGACTTGCCCTCGGCCACGACGCGTTCGCGCTCGCTCTCGATCCGCGCGCGCCCGCGCCGCGCCGCCTCTTCCGCCTCGGCCGCGCGTTCCTCGGCCCGACGCTGCTCCATCCGCAAGCGCTCGGCCTCGGCACGAAGCTCCGCGCGCTCGGCCTCGAGCAGGGCCAGCACGCGCTCCACTTCCGCCGCACCGGCCGGCATCGCCTCGCGCGCGGCGCTCACGATCTCAATCGGCAGACCAAGGCGCTCGGCGACGGCGAGGCCATAGCTCTGGCCAATCGTATGCGGCTTGAGGCGATAGAGCGGCTGGAGGTTCTCGGCATCGAAGTCCACGGCCGAAGCCTCGAATCCCGCGCGCGAGTAAGCATGAAGCTTGATCGCGGCGGAGTGAGTCGCGATCGCGACCAGGCATTGCCGCCGTCCCAGGTAGGTCATCAGGCCAATCGCGAGCGCGGCGCCTTCGACCGGGTCGGTGCCCTCGCCGGGCTCGTCCAGAATGACCAGCGCCGGCTCCTGGAGCGCGGCCGCCATCTCGCTCAGGTTGGCGATATGCGCGGCGAAGCTGGAGAGACTCGCCTCGATCGATTGCTCGTCTCCTATGTCGGCGAAGATGCTGCGGAAGACGATGATGCGGCTGCCCTCGCGCGCCGGGATGAGCAGCCCCGCTTGCGCCATCAGGGCGAGCAGCCCGATGGTCTTGAGCGCGACGGTTTTGCCGCCCGTGTTGGGGCCGGAGATCACGATGCCGTGCAGGCCAGCGGCGATCCGCACGTCGATTGGGACGACATCGCGGCCGCCGCTCATCAGCAGCGGATGGCGCGCCTCGATCAGTTCGAGGCCGCTCTCGCCGAATTCGCCGAGCACGGGTTCGACGGCATCGCAGGCGCTCGGCGAAAATCGCGCGCGCGTTGAGCGCGTCGAGCGCGACCATCGCCTCGAACGTCATCCGGAGCTCAGCGCCGTAGCCGCGGATCATCGCGGTCAGATGCATCAGGATGCGCCGCTCCTCGGCCTCGACCTCGCGCTCGAGCATCATCAGGCGGTTGTTGAGCTCGACCGCCCACATCGGTTCGACGAACAGCGTCTCGCCCGACACCGAGCGGTCCTGCACGATTCCCTCCAGCCGCTCGGAGTAGTTGAGCTTGAGCGGCAGGACGAAGCGATGGTTGCGCACGGTGACCAGGTAGTCGGAGACGAACGGCTCCATCCCCGACGCGTTGAGCGAGCGCGCAAGCCGCGCCTCGAGCTCGACCCGTTCGGCGCGAAGCCGATTGCGCAGGCGCGCAAGCTGCGGGCTCGCCTCGTCGAGCAGGCCGCCGTCGTCGGCCAACGCGCCGAGCAGCGCGTCGGCCAGTTCCTTGGGCGCTGCCAGGTTCTGCGCCGCCTCCGCGAGATGCGGATACGGCTCCACGCGCGAGCGCATGAAGGCCGCGACGTGGCGTGCCGCGAGCACGAAGTCGCGCACCTTGAGCAGCGAGACGCCGTCGAGCACGGCGCCCTCGCGCGCGGCGGCGAGCAGGACTTCGCGTTGGTCGGCGAACTCCTGCATCGGTAACGCGCCGGCGTGCGCGCGCAACGACACCATCTCGGCCGTGACGCGAAGCCGCACGGCGACCTCGGCGGGGTCACCCGAGGGCCTCAACATTTCCACGGCGCGGCGGCCGGACTCGGAGGCCGCGAGCGCGGCCACCAATCCGATCACTTTGTGGAACTCGAGCACTCGCAGGTCACGTTCACGCATCGCGCCGCCGTCTCTTTGCCCTTCGAACCGCTTCGCGGTCTGTTCGTTACCGCTTCGCGGTCTGTTTTTACCGCTTCGCGGTCTGCTTTACCGCTTCGCGGTCTGGTGTTTAGTCAAGCTAATATCTAGCCCAACTAAACGCGGCAGGCATCAGGCCCGCGCCGCGACCGGATCGAACCGAGAGGACGCCGATGGAACGAATCGAGAGCCGCATCAACACCTCAAGCCCGGAGTACCGGCAGAATTTCGCGCTGATGGAGGCGGCGGTCAAAAAACTGCGCGAGGCGGTCGAGCGCGTCCGGCAGGGCGGCCCCGAGCAATCGCGCCGCCGCCACCTGGAGCGCGGCAAGCTGCTGGTGCGCGATCGGATAAAGAAGCTGCTCGACCCCGAGAGCGCGTTCATGGAACTCTCGCCGCTCGCCGCGTGGGGAATGTACGACGACGAGGCGCCGGGCGCCGGGATCGTCACCGGCATCGGGCGCCTGCAGGGCCGCGAGGTCATGGTGGTGGCCAACGACGCGACCGTCAAGGGCGGCACCTACTATCCGATCACGGTCAAGAAGCATCTGCGCGCGCAGGAGATCGCGATGCAGAATAATCTGCCGTGCGTCTACCTGGTCGATTCAGGCGGCGCGTTTCTGCCGCTGCAATCGGAGGTCTTCCCCGACCGTGAGCACTTCGGGCGCATCTTCTACAACATGGCGCGAATGTCGGCCGCGGGAATCCCGCAGGTGGCGGCTGTTATGGGATCGTGCACGGCGGGCGGCGCCTACGTGCCGGCGATGTGCGACGAGAACATCATCGTGCGCGAGCAGGGCACGATTTTCCTCGCCGGGCCGCCGCTGGTGCGCGCCGCCACCGGCGAGGAAGTCAGCGCCGAGGAACTGGGCGGCGGCGACGTCCATACGCGGCTTAGCGGCGTGAGCGATCATCTGGCCGACGACGACGAGCATGCGCTCGCGATCGCGCGCTCGATCTTCGAGAGCCTCGGCCCGCGCACCAGCCTGGAGTACGCGTTGCAGCAGGCGGAGCCCGAGGATCCCTACTACGATCCGCGCGAGATCTACGGCGTGGTCTCGGGCGACACGCGTCGGCCCTACGAGGTGCGCGAGCTAATCGCGCGGCTGGTCGACGGCAGCCGGATGCACGAGTTCAAGCCGCGCTACGGCGCTACGCTGGTGACCGGCTTCGCGCGCATCTACGGCTACCCGGTCGGCATCATCGCCAACAACGGCGTGCTGTTCAGCGAATCGGCGCTCAAGGCGACGCATTTCATCGCGCTCTGCTGCGCGCGGCGCATCCCGCTGGTCTTTTTGCAGAACATCACCGGCTTCATGGTCGGCAAACGCTACGAGCAGGGCGGAATCGCCAAGGACGGGGCCAAGATGGTCAACGCGGTGGCCAACGCGCAGGTGCCCAAATTCACGGTGATAATCGGCGCGTCGAACGGAGCGGGAAACTACGGGATGTGCGGGCGGGCCTACTCGCCACGGATGCTTTTCATGTGGCCTAATGCGCGAATCTCCGTGATGGGCGGGGAGCAGGCGGCCAATACGCTACTCACGGTCAAGCTCGAACAATTGAAGGCGCAGGGGCAGACGATGACGCCCGCGGAGCAGGCCGAGTTCATGCGTCCGACGCTTGCGAAGTACGAGCATGAGTCGAGTTGCTATTTCTCGAGCGCGCGGTTGTGGGACGACGGCGTAATCGATCCGCTTGAGACGCGCCCGATGCTGGCACTGAGTATCGCGGCCTCGCTCAACGCGGGTATCCCGCCGGCAACGACTTTCGGCGTGTTTAGGATGTGAGACGGATTGTCGGCAGGTCACTGATAGTATTTTCGAGGCGGCGCCGCCTTTGACGAGTGAGCATTATCCTTTTATGTCAGAGCCGGCTTCACCATAATTATCCTACAAGTCGGTTTTTCAATCTCATACCGTCTCAAGTCACCTCTCTGTCGCTTATTATCTTTATCTTAGTTATGTCCTATTCATTTTAGTTCGCTTATTTATTAACTTGCTATCTTGTATTACGTTACTTTGCGCGCTATTGATTGAGGCGGGGGAGAGAAAGCGGTGCAGGTGGAGGTGCGAGCATGAAGCAATAACAACATTCTGGAGATGACAAATGAGGAGTCTAAAACTGGAAGAGCTGCGAAGGCGATTGCTCCAGCCGGACTCGGTCGATCCCGTTCCCCTCACCATCAAATCTGGGCGACAAGTTTCTTCCACGTTGCCAATCTTTGTGCAGCAGTTAGTGGACGAGGGCGCCCGCCAGAAGAATACGCTCACGAATGAGGAGCATCCTTCTGCCCAGAGCAGCTCCGAAGCAGTATCACTCGGCGAACCGATAGTACTGGAGAATGACGGCGAGGCGGCTGCCGCAGCTGGTAGCAATCCTAAAGCTCTCGCCGCACCGACGGAGAAAGCCACCAGCCACACTGACGTCTCGTCTGCAAACCCACTCGCCCTTGCCATTGATAAGCTCTTTGAACCGGCTCGCCAGTGTCAGCAACGCTTGAGAGAGATCACCCAGTCGTGTGAGGTGATCAACCAGCTTGCCCACTCCACGCTGGAGCTGTGTCAACCATTGCGGAATTTTGGGGACCGCCTGCGAAAACTTTCGAAGGCATTCTTGGCGATACGCACGTTCCGCGACGAACTCAACATACTCGCCGAGTCTTTCGAACCGATCGCAATATTGAACAAACAAATAGTTCAGCTCGAGGGCGCCATTCAGGCTGAGATCGCTGAAATGGCGATGACCCTGGAATCGACCAAGACCCTTAGGGCACGGATTGCTGAACTTGAGCAGTCTGTGGATTCAGTCAGCGAACTGGAGAGCCAATTCTTGGAGCTATCCCGCTGCTTCGCTGCCCCTTCGAGTATCAATCACGAAGGGGTCGAAGTCGCTGGATAGATACTATCGATGATTAGTCAGTGAATAAGACCTTGTCATAGTAAGCAGTCAAAAAAGGAGGGGTCGAAATGATCGGCATAGGCAAATTCCCACGCAAAGGGTGCCGGCTCGAAGATCGTGAGATGGACGGTTACGCGATGTTGTATCGTGCTTATCTGGCGCGCCGCGATCTGCCTGGGCCAGAGCCGACCTTTGCGGACTTTGTCACAATCCGCAAGATGCAAGAGAGGATAGAAGGACCATCGCCCGAACAACTTCCGCCTATATGATTCGCATGTCGAGGCACGGAACGCACGGCGTACTTTTGAAGGCGCACGGTTTTTTTCTGGCTAGGTAGTTCGTCGGGCGATGCTCTCGTATTGTGTCATCCTGAGCGACCGTTGCGCGAGTCGAAGGACACCCGATCTTCGGGCGGCCATCGCGAGAGTCTCGGAGCAAAGGACCGGTCCCTCGACTCGCAGATTCGCTCGGGATGACAGAAGAGAAGTTCCGCTCGCTCTAGATCAAAAAATGCACGATCAGGATTGAATTGATCACCACAAACGCGGCCGGCACCAGCCAACGCGCGGTGCCGCGGATCTTCGCCGCCACTTTGCGCCGCTCGTTGCGATAGGCGATATGCACCGTAGTCACCTCGACCATCGTGACGAAGGCGAAGATGTAGCAGGTCAGGAAAAACGCGTCGGCGAAAGTCAGATAAGGCACCCGCGGCAGGGTCAATGAGATCGCGAGCGCGAACGCGATGATCGTCAGGATCGTCGTTACCGCTATAGTTACTTGACTCGAGACCTCGGGCGGATCGAACCAGAATACTGACCACGACATGATCACCATCAAGAGCAGCGGCAGAAAAACCTTCCACAGATAAAACCCGTAGCGCCGCTCGACCGCGATCTCGAACCTGGCTTCGGCCATTGTATTTTTGCCGAATTGACTTGCGGCCTCGCCAATTTCGAAGGTGATTGACTTGAATCGCCACGACTCCAGCGAGGAGTAGCTATTGAACTCCGCCGCGGTCCATATCGGCAACTCACTAGGCACGAAGGTGATAAAAGGCTGCTGGACAGTGAAAGGATGGATGATGACCTTGAGCTTCTGCTTGTCGAAGGGGAAGGACTTGAGGCGGAAGGTCGAGGTCAAAACCGCATCGAAGCGATCGGCATAGGATATCAGCCCGTCAGGCGCGACGCGCAGCGATCTTTCGTAGGTATTGCGCGGTGCGACGACATTGATCATTACCAACTTCGGCCGCCACACCGAGTCCGGCGCCAGCACGCGGAACGTGTCCGACGCGCCGCTCGGCCGATAGGCGAGGCGCGGGTCGCGCCACTGCGCCAGCAGATACCCGGTCAGATGAAAGCGCTCCGTGACCTCATCGATACTCGACAGGTTGAGCACGTGGAGCGCGACGCTCACCTTCACCCGCCCGCCGTCGGCGGGCGGCGGCAAGAGCATCGAATTGGGGTCGAGTCCGGCGGGAAACGCGGCGATCGGAGGCGGCGCCGCCGCGGTAGAGGCCGCGAGCGCTCCGATCAGAAGCGCCGCCAGCACGAGTAGCACGAGCGCACGGTGTGCCCGCGCCGCGTCCCTGATTTCCCCCATTTCGCGTCGCCCCTGCCGCGTGGCTCCGATCGCAGCGCCCCCCGTTCAGTAGTTGGCCTTGCCGAGCGGTGAATGATCGCGCTTGTAGACCAGGAAGGTGCGGTCGAATTCGATCACCACGGTTCCCGATTGCCCGGTCTGCCCGTCGGTTTTCATTCCGACCGTATGCACGGTGACCAGTCCCTGCGTGGGGCGGCTCTCAGACTCGCGCTTGGAGACCACCGTGGTTTCGGCATAGAGCGTGTCGCCGGCGAAGACCGGATTGACCAGCCGCACCTTGTCCCATCCGAGATTGGCGACCGCGTTCTGGCTGGTGCTGTGCACGCTCATTCCGGTGACGACCGAAATCGTGACCAGCGAGTTCATCAGCGGCCGTTTCCACTGCGTCGCGTTCGCGTAGGCGGAGTCGAAGTGCAGCGGATGCGTGTTCATCGCCAGCAGCGTCATATAGATGTTGTCGGTTTCGGTGAGCGTGCGGCCTGGGCGATGCTCGAAAACGTCGCCGGGGGTGAAGTCCTCGTAAAAGAGCCCGTAGGCCTCGCGGTAGCGGTTGGGTCCAACCTGCTTGTAGGCGGACGGCAGCTTTTCCATCAATGATTCCTCCGATGCGATTGCGATTTGGCGGTTGACGGCATTTCCTGCCGCTCAGGCCTCCGGGGCCAGCATCTTGTTCGGCTGCACGAAGCGGTCGAACTCCTCGGGCTTGAGGTATCCAAGCTCGACGGCGGCCTGGCGCAGCGTGGTGTTCTCCTCGTGCGCCTTCTTGGCGACCTTGGCGGCCTTGTCATAGCCGATATGCGGGCTGAGCGCGGTAACCAGCATCAGCGAGTTCGCGACGTAACTTGCTATACGTTCGCGGTCGGGCTCGATGCCCATCACGCAGAACTCAGTGAACGAGACGCAGGCGTTGGCGAGCAGGGTTATCGAGTGCAGCAGGTTATGAATGATGAGCGGCTTGAAGACGTTGAGCTCGAAGTTGCCCTGGGTGCCGGCCGCCGCGATCGCGGTGTCATTGCCGACCACTTGCAGACAGACCATCGTCATCGCCTCGGACTGGGTCGGGTTGACCTTGCCCGGCATGATCGACGAGCCCGGCTCGTTCTCGGGCAGGCGCAGTTCGCCCAGACCGCAGCGCGGCCCCGAACCCATCCAGCGGATGTCGTTGGCGATTTTCATCAATGAGCATGCGAGCGTGCGCAGCGCCCCGCTCGCCATCACCAGCGCGTCGTGCGCGGCCAGCGCGGCGAACTTGTTGGGCGCAGAGACGAACGGCAGCCCGGTAAGCTCGGCGATCTTCGCCGCCGTGCGATCGGCGAACTCTGGATGGGTGTTCAGGCCGGTGCCGACCGCCGTGCCGCCGATCGCGAGTTCGTAGATGTCGGGCAGGACCGCGTCGATACGCCTTAGGTCGGCGTCGAGCTGAGCGACATAGCCCGAGAATTCCTGGCCGAGCGTGAGCGGCACCGCGTCCATCAAATGTGTACGGCCGATTTTGACGATGCTGGCGAACTCCTCGGCCTTGGCGTGCAGCGCGTCGCGCAACTTTTGCACCGCGGGCATCAGCACGTTGACGATCTCCTCGGCCGCCGCGACATGCATCGCGGTCGGGAACGTATCGTTGGAGGACTGCGACATATTGACGTCGTCGTTGGGATGGATCGGCTTTTTGCTGCCAAGCTTGCCGCCGGCCAGTTCGATCGCGCGGTTCGAGATGACCTCGTTGGCATTCATGTTGGTCTGAGTGCCGCTGCCGGTTTGCCAGACGCGCAACGGAAATTCGGCGTCGAGCTTGCCCGAGGCGACCTCCTCGGCCGCCTGCACGATCAGCCGCGCCTTGTCGGCGGCGAGCTTGCCCAAATCCTGGTTGACCTGGGCGGCGGCCTTCTTGAGAAGGCCGAAGGCGCGGATCATCGAACGCGCCATCCGGTCGGGTCCGATATTGAAGTGATGCAGTGAGCGCTCGGTCTGCGCGCCCCAGTAGTGCTCGTTGGAAACCTCGATCGGTCCCATGCTGTCGGTTTCAGTGCGGAATGTTGGTTTGTCTGCCATGGCGGGAACCTTCCCTCGGAGAATCTTTCTGATGGATTTTGAACTGCTTCCTGATGGTTTTTATGTTGCGGGACTGACCTGATATTTGGCTTCGGCGGCCGCCGCCGCGAACGCTGGCGAAAGTTTGTAGCCTCACAGGCGGATTTGCAACCACGGTTGCGACGGCGCTTTCGGCACTCACATGATGCCACCCGCACAATGGCCCGCGCAGATGATGCCACCCGCCGAGGCCGCCCGGCGTCTTTCGCCGACCTTCACTTCATCGAAAATTCAAGCACGATTAACACGCCGTGCAAGCGCGATTCACATGCGGTCAACGATGAGCGCCTATACTTCGCGCGACCTCAATTCTTCGCGCACAAAGGAGTGAACAACAACGATGCGGCGATTACGCAAGCTGGGAAAAGCGGCGAGAACGATAGCGATGGCTGCGGCGGTCACCGTGGCGGTGGGCTCGGCCGGAGCGCGCCGGACGTTAGCCGGCGATCGCGATTCGGACGCAGAAACGACTACTCCGATCGAACACGTGGTGGTAATTTTCCAGGAGAACGTCTCGTTCGACCATTATTTCGCCACCTATCCCCACGCTAAGAATCTATCGGGCGAGCCTTTCTTCAAGGCGGATGACGACACGCCGACCGTCAACGGCCTGAAAGGCGTGCTGCTGAGCAACAATCCCAACGCCAATAATCCGGCCAACGGCCCCAACGCGATCAATCCCTTCCGCCTCGACCGTAGCCAGGCCTCAACCTGCGACCAGGATCATAACTACGGGCACGAACAGTTGGCCTTCGACGAGGGACTGATGGATTTCTTTCCTGGCAGCACGGGAACCGGTGCAAAGCTCATCCTGCGCCGCTCAGTTCGCTTATGGTAAGGACAAGGGCCTGGTGATGGGTTACTTCGACGGCAACACCGTCACCGCGCTGTGGAATTACGCGCAGAACTTCGCGATGAGCGACAACTCCTATGGCACGACCTTCGGTCCCTCGACGCCCGGCGTGCTGAATCTCGTCGCCGGCAACACCTATCCAGCGACGACCAGCGCAAGCTCTCCCAAACTTGTCGGAGTAAGTGGTGGCGTTGGCACTCTCGTCGGTGACCTCGATCCCACAGGCGATGTCTGCTCGGGTCCGCCGACGGTTCAGATGGGCGGCCAGAACATCGGCGATCTCCTGACCGCCAAGGGCATCAGCTGGGGATCGTTCATGGGCGGCTTCGATCTCACCATCACGAACCCGAGCCCCGGCAGTGGCACCGGTTGTAAGCGCATGAGCCCGGCGACGCCGGCCAATGGAGGTCCGACTGCGGACTACATCCCGCATCACGCATTCTTTCAGTATTGGGCGAGCACCGCGAATCCGACCCACACCCGGCCCACCGTACCGCCGAGCAAGTACGGCACCGCGGCGGACACCGGCGCGAACCATGAGTATGACATCCATGACTTCTTCGACGCGCTGAGCGCCGACAACCTGCCCGCGGTTAGCTTCCTGAAGGCGCCGGCCAATATGGACGGCCATGCCGGCTACTCCGATCCGCTGCTCGAGCAGGAGTTCGTGGTGAACACGATCAACGCGATCCAGAAGTCGAAGTTCTGGCAGCAGCACGGCGATCATCATTTCATACGATGACTCCGATGGCTGGTACGATCATCAGATGAGCCCGATCATCAACCCGTCGGCGATCGCCAGTGCGGATACCAAGAACAGCGATCAGCTCAATGGTCCCGGCAAGTGCGGCAATGGCAGTCCTACTTTGAAGAACGCGGCCGGAAGTCCCATCGAGGGGCGATGCGGCTACGGCCCACGGCTGCCGCTGATTGTGATTTCTCCCTGGGCCAAGGAGAACTTCGTCGATAACACGCTGACCGATCAAAGCTCGATCCTGCGCTTCATCGAGGACAACTGGAGCACCGGCCGGATTGGCGGCGGCTCCTTCGATGCGGTCGCCGGGAAGATCAATCACATGTTCGATTTCGACGACCATCATCACGGACCCATACGCAGGCTCCTGCTCGATCCGAGCACCGGCCAACCACTGTAAGGCGAAAGCCTGCGATCTCGGACCCGCCGACTGCTGCGACGGGCGCGCCAGCCAAGGGGGGCTGCGCGCCCGTCCGCTCCTTGTGTGAATGAAATGCGCTAGCGCGGCGGCTTCGACAAGCAGGCCCTTCGCGTCTTAATTGCATCGCAGCGAGTGAACTAACTCGGGGATCGGGCCAAGTCCTCCACAATTAGTGTCAGGAGCCTCACTTTGTGGGGACTCAAGTCCACACCGCACGCTCATTAGCAGTCTCGACTGGGCTGAAAATGTAGGGGCGACACGCCCGGTAACCTCGTAGAACTCCTTGGCATCGGCGTTGCTTTTTATGTCCAGACGCCGCAGCGACCGGACAAATCAGCGAAACGATATGCCTCGAGCAGAGGCAAAGCTGCGCCGCTTACGACAGGAGGAGGACAATGGAAAATCTCAACGGACTGAAAGTCGCAATCTTGGTCGAGAACGGTTTTGAGTGGGTTGAACTCGTCGAACCTCGAAAGGCGCTCGATCAAGCTGGGGCCGAGACACGGATTGTTTCGCCCAGAGACCAACGCGTCAAAGGCTGGAAATTCACGGAATGGGGCGACGAGTTACCGGTCGATGTCGCCCTGGACCAGGCCCTGCCGCGCCATTTCGACGCGCTGTTGTTGCCCGGTGGCGTTATGAACCCGGACGCTTTGCGAATGCAGCCGAAAGCAGTCGCCTTCGTGAAGAGCTTTTTCGACGCCGGCAAGCCGGTGGCCGTTATCTGCCACGGCCCGTGGACCGTGATAGAGGCCGGAGCCGCCAAGGGACGTCGGATCGCGTCATGGCCGTCACTCAAGACTGATCTACGGAACGCTGGCGCAGAGTGGATCGATCGCGAGGTCGTGGTCGATAACAACCTTGTGTCGAGCCGCAAGCCCGACGACATTCCAGCGTTCAATCGGGAGATGATTAAGCTGTTCGGCGGAGCGCGCGACCATGCGCGGCAAACGGCGTGAAACTCTCCAAGACATTTGAGAGTGAAAGCGCTAGCGCGGCGGCTCAGCGAGCAGGCCCTTGCCCGGGATGTGATTGACTTCGAGCCGGAGGCCGTCGGGATCCTCGAACAGCACCGAGTAGTAGCCGGCTGCCCACGCTCCCTCTTCTGGCGGATGGATGATCGTGGCGCCGATGCCGAGTAGGAACTGGTAGACCGCGTCGACGTCCTTGCGCTCGCGCGCGCGCAAGCAGACGTGATGCAATCCGGCGCGCCCTTGCGCAAAGCGCTCGCCGCGATATTTCTCCGCGGCCTTGTGGATGCCAATCCCGGTGCGGCCGCCGATACAGTAGAACTGCGAGTCGGTTTTGCGCACCACGAACGTCAATCCCAAAAACGGCAGCAGCCTCTCGTAAAACGGCAGGCAGGCCTCGTAATTGCCGACCGTCAGCATCACATGGGCGACCCCGTTGATCTCCATCGCGTTGCTCCTTACCGATGCCGCCTCCGGGCGCCTCGCATACGCCGCCGGCGCTTGCGGCGTTTCTTTCTTGCCGCTGGACAATCTATGCTATAGAAGTTGCGCCTGAACGAAAGCCAAGGCCACCGGCGCGCGGCTTCTCGGCCGAACCGTTCGGCCGCTATAATAATTCAGAAGGCACCGCTGCCCGACAGGAGAGGATGACGAAACATGCCCTGGACCATAACCCGATTGTGCATAGACTGCGTTGACACCGGATGTGTCAGCGTGTGTCCGGTCGACTGCATCTACGAGTATGTGGGCGAGGACAAACAGCGCTTCCCCAACATGCTGTATATTCAGCCCGACGAGTGTATCGACTGCGGCGCGTGCGAACCCGAGTGCCCGTGGCAGGCGATCTTCGAAGAGCCGGCCGTGCCCGAGGTTTTCAAGGACGACATCGCGCTCAACCACGCCACCTTGGAGCTGGCCGACCAGTTCAAGGTAAAGACCTTCACCCAGACGGAGCATCCCACCTCCGACCAGGTCGCGGAAAACAAACGCAAGTGGGGACTCGATCCCAACGCCTAGTCGGCGCGTCTCACTAACGCTGGCCAGCTAACGCCAGAATCTAATGCGGCGCCGGACGCGCGATCATCGCGTCCGGCGCCGCCGTTGCGTCCTTTCATGGACGATTCCGGCTTACGCTCCGACCACCAATCCACCGGGTACCAGCCGGAGGAGTAGGCAGTGTAGAAGGCCGGGAACCATGTTGCCCCTGCGCCGGAACCTTCAGTAGCAGCATCATGACGGCAGTTGCTGCGAGACTCTTGATTCCGCTCATCGTTCGCCTCTCCCCGCTCAGCCCGTCAACTAGCGCGTGAGCCTACATTTAGCGATACGTTCGGCCTTTCGCGTCGGTTTCCATGGGGATTCGAGACGCTGATACGTGAGACGAGGCGGCCATAAGGATCCGGGGTCCCTCGACTCGCAGACTCGCTCGGGATGACAAAAACAAGAGAGCTTAACCGGCGCGGCGTCGCTTAGGTTCAGGTTAAGGATGACCCGAAGGGGCATCCGGCCCGAAGGCATCTCGGAATGATAGGCAAGGAATGGGTTGCCGCAGGTTATCGGCTAGAACATCCGTTTCTGGCCGTGCTTGAAACCGCCCTGCTGGCCGATCGGCTGATCGCGCTCACGTTCACGTTCGCGCTGGGGCTCAGGCTCACGTTCGCGCTCGCGGCCGCGACCACCACCACCGCCGCCCCCACCCCCACCGCTTCCGCCGCCACGCGGCCGGCCGCCGCGAGCGCCGCCGCTTTCGCGCCGCTCGCCCACCGGGATTATCTCGACCGTGCGCAAGAAGCCGTCGCCGGTGGAGCGGGTCGTGATCAGCGGGTCGTCCTTCAGCGCGAGATGCACGATCCGCCGGTCGCGCGGCGGCATCGGATCCAGCATCACCGACGCGTGCTCGCGCTTGGTCTGCTCGGCCATCGAGAGCGCCATCCGATGGAGTTGCCGGCGCCGGCGCTCGCGGTAGGATTCGGTGTCGACCGTGATCGGGACGGCGTCCTTCACTCGCCGCGCCAGGATGCGATTGACGAGGTACTCCAGGGAATCCAGGGTCTGACCGTGGCGTCCGATGAGAAGCCCGGAGCCATCGCCCTTGATTGCGAGCTCGATTCCCTCCGAGTCTTCCTCGGTCGTGGTGATCTCGCTCCGCTCGCCCATCAGCTCGAGCACCTGCGACAGGATCGCAGTCGCTTCGCGCGCCTGTTCGTCGAGTCCGACCGTCTTGCGTCCCGTATCGCCCTCGTCGTCCGCGCCCGCACTCTCTTCATTGCGCGACCGGGGGCTCGACGCGACGCTCCGTGCGGACATTTGACGAACGCGCCGGCGGCTGGACACGGTTGCGATCGTGATCTCGGTTTCGGTCGTAATCTCGATTTCGATCTTGGTCTCGATCATGATCCCGGGCTGGTGCGTGGCCGCGTTGCTCAGGGCGGGGCCGCGGCGGTGGAGCTGCCGGAGAGGATCGCGGCGGTGCGGGCGGCGGGGACATCACGCCGCTTCGCGCCCCTTCGGGCGCGCGGCGCTCGACGCGGACGCGGGCCTGCCGAGCGCCCAATCCGAGCACGCCGGAGCGCGGCGTGCTCAGCACTTGAATAACGACATCGTCCTCGGAGGCGCCCAGCTGGTCGAGCGCCTGCTTGATCGCTTCGTCGACGCTGGGGGCGGTTACCTCGATCGCTTCGTTGGGTTCGCTCATGTTGCGGCTACTGGGGCGTACTGTTTGAACTCCCGGTTCAAGACGAACTGTTGGATTATACCCAGTAGATTGGAGGCAAAGTAATAGAGCGATAACCCGGCCGGCAGAGCTATGAACAGCACGGTGAAGAAGATGGGCATCCACATCATCATCTTCTGCTGGTTGGGGTCGCCCGCCTTGGGCATCATCCATTGCTGCAGGAACGTGCTGGCGCCCATCAGCAGGACCAGGACCGGGAGGCCGTGACAGTCGATACCCGGCACCTTTGGCATCCACGCGATCGGTAGGCAGTCGGGCGCCGATAGATCCTTGATCCAGCCGATAAACGGAGCATGGCGTAGCTCGATTGAGTTGAGCAGAGCCTCGTAAAGGCCATAAAGGATGGGGAACTGGATAGCGGTCGGGATGCATCCGCCGAGCGGATTGACGTGGTTGCGCTTGTAGAGCTCCATCATCTCGCGGTTGAGCTGAGTCGAATCATCCTTGTATTTGGCGCGGATTTTCTCCACTTGCGGGGCAAGACGCTGCATCCGCAAGGCCGATCGCTGGGCCTTGATCGAGGCCGGCAGGGTCGCCAGCCGCACCGCCAACGTCAGCAATATGATGTCCCAGCCGTAGTTGGGCGCGATGGTATGGAGGATCTGCAGCGCACGCAGGAAAACGATCGCCAGCACGCCGAACCAGCCGAAGTTGATCGCCTTGCTCAGGTCGGGGCTCGCCGCCTCCAGCAGATTGAGCTCCTTGGGTCCCATGTAAACCGACGTCGAGACCTTGCGCGCCCCCGGAAAAAGCATTTCCGCGCGCGCGTCACCCCCACTGTACTCCATCCGCAGCTCGCCCTTTTTCGGCGTCTTGGGAATCAAGGCAGCGAGAAAATAACGGTCGCCGATGCCGGCGAAGGCGATGTCGCCCTCCACGGGCGCAAGCCCCTTCTCGAGCTGTTTTTGGTACTCGTTGAGGACCTTGCCGTCGACGTCGGCCTCGAGCGTCGGATAGTCACGATAACTCTTCTCCGAGGCGCGCTCGGTCAGCGGCTGGCTCATGTTGAAGCCTATTGCCTTGACGTCCGACGCCGCGCCTCCCACTTCGGCGTCGACGTCATACAGGTAGGTCCCATCGCGGAAGGTGAAGCGCTTGGTCAGCTTGAGCCCTTCCTTGGTATCGGCGGTGAAAGTGATCGTCGTGCCGGCGCCCGGGCTGACTTCGACCTGCGCCGGAGCGTTAGTGGTGTAGTCGACTCCCTGGTCGGCGAAGATTTTGTCGCCGCGGCTGACAACCAGACCCATCGGCAGATGCTCGCCCTGCGCGATCACGTCGTACGGCGGGCTGTTCTTGTCCACCGTTTCCTTGTAGCGCTTGAGCCGGAAGCTCAGGAGCCGCGCGCCCTTGGCCGTAATAGTCGCGGTATAAAGGTCCGTGTCAACCACGAACGTGAGCGGAGGTCCCGGGCTCATCGCGGTCGGCGTCAGCGAATCGGGCTCAGGCACGCCAACCTCTGGCGCCCCGGTCGAGGCCGAGGACATCGGCGAAACACCCTCCGGGGAGGCTTGCGTGCCCGCCGCGCCTGCTGTGGCCTGAGCTGCCGACGACGGGCCTCCGGCCGGCTGGGCGGTATGTTGCGCCATTGACGGTTTCGGCGGACGAATCCAGCGGACAAAATCGGCGTAGAAGATCGCCGCGACGATCAGCAGGACGAAGATGATGATCTGGCGTGGGTTGTCCAAGTTGCTCCTTCAGGGATACTGCGGGCTTCGCGCCGGATCCGGCGGCACGGGATCGTAACCCCATCCGCCCATCGGACGGCATCGCAAAAGCCGGCGCAAGGTAAGGTAAAGACCGCGGCCCAGGCCGTGAGCGGCCAGGGCCTGATGCGCGTACTCGGAACAGGTCGGCTCGAAGCGGCAGGCGGGGCCCGCGGTTGCCATCAACAACGGCGAGATCAAGCAGCGATAAGCCGCGACGGCTCCCAGAGCGACCGCCAGTGCCGCGGCGCCAAGCCGCTCGCGTACGGTCTCAATCACGGCCGCGTCCGTCCGGATAGGGTTTGTCCCGGATTGGGTCTTGCCCGGATTGGGTTTGCCCGGATTGAGTCTTGAGGTTGCTGTCGAGCTTGCGGCGGAGATTGTCCGCACCGGCGAGAAGTTCGGCCTCGAGCGCCGTCCAATCGAGTTCCCCGGCGCCCTTGCGCGCGATTACCACGATCGCGGCTCCCGCCGGCAGCATCGCCCGCAGTTTCAGCCGGTAACATTCACGCACGCGGCGCTTGAGCCGGTTGCGTACCACCGCGTTGCCAATCCGCCGCGAAACCGTGACACCCAAGCGCGAACGCTCGTCTTTTGCGCTGCCGAGTCCGAAGAACACAAAATGTCCGCTTTGATGCCGCGCGCCGTGGCGCTGAAGCTGGAGGAACTCTCCGGACTTGCGCAGCCGGTCCGACGCGCCGAACTTTCCCGCGGAATCGGAGATCAAGACGGCGCGCCGCCGCCCGTCTAGCCTGGCTGCTTCGGAGGAATGGTTATGGTCAGGCGCTGGCGTCCCTTGGCGCGCCGGCGCTTGAGGATGTTTCTTCCGCCTGGCGTGGCCATGCGGGCCATGAATCCGTGCGTCCGTAAACGACGGCGGTTGTGCGGTTGATAAGTCCTTTTCATCGCCTGCGGCCCACAGCGGCCGAATGTCGGCTCGTTCCGAGCCCACCATGTTTTGATTGTCCCACTGAGAGGCGTGCGCCTCACGCTGAACAAGCCATCGAACCATACGGACGCCGCGCGGGCAAGTGTATAGGAATATATCCGAGATATATAAGCGCATAGCTTCCATCCAAGGCACTGGCGCTGGAGAATACCGGGCGCGAGAGGACTTCCTATAAACTCGGGATCAAAAGGCGGCGGCGATCCCAGGAAGTCGAAAATTGGAAGTCCACAATGGGAATCCCGGCTATCTTCATGCGATTGGGATGGCTGCTGCTCCTGGGCTGTCTGCTCGCAGGCTGCAAATCCATTTCCACGGCGGACGACACACAAAAATTGCAGGGCACGTGGAAATTGGTTGTCGCCACTTATGACGGCGGGCTGCAAATGGCCGACATGGAGTGGATCGTCAACGGCGATCACTACAACATCCGGCTGGATCGGCACCTACAAGAGGACCCCAACTTCTTCAAGCTGGACGCGAGCCGCAAGCAAATCGACGTCTTTCATCACTACACGCCGCCGGGAACTTATGGTGGCAAGCTGAAGGGCATCTACGAGATCAGCGGAGACTCCCTGAAAGTGTGCTTCGACCTGACCGCTCAGCAATACCCGAAATCTTTCGATGCAAAGCGAGGCTCCCGGCAGCTGATCTACGAATTTCGGCGGGAATGACTGATTGGTGCTTAGTTTTCCCGCGCTGCTGTCTTAGTTCGGCGAGTGCCGGCTTTCGTGAGAGCAGAAATTACGGCACTCCCAAGCTCCGATGTATACCGAGGACACGATCGTCGCGCCGGCCACGCCTCCGGGCAAGGGAGCCGTTGCGATCGTGCGACTTTCGGGCGGTCGTGCGACACAGATCGCGATGGCGCTATGGCATTCGCAGGGCTCAACCGCTCCCCGCCCGCGCCATCTGAGTCTCGGCGAGATTCGCGACCCGCTTAACGGCGCCATCGTCGACCGCGCGATGTGCGTCGTGATGCCCGGTCCGGCGAGTCTCACAGGCGAGGACGTCGTGGAATTCTACTGTCACGGCGGGCCATATATCGTCCGCCGGGTGCTGGGACTGGCGATCGCAGCCGGAGCCAGGATGGCCGAGCGGGGCGAGTTCAGCCGGCGAGCGTTTCTCAACGGCCGGATGGATTTGACCGAGGCCGAGGCGGTTGCAGACCTGATAGACGTGCGTAGCGAAAGCGCACTACAGCAAGCTTTAGCGCAACTTAGCGGTGCGCTGGCGCAACGGGTGGGGCACTTGCGCAGCGCCGTGATCGCCATCCGGGCCCATCTCGAGGCCGAGATCGACTTTGCCGACGAGGGGCTAAACCTGCCTGGACGCAAGGAAATCGCCGCGGATATCGCTCGCCTGGCCGACGACGTTGCGCTGTTGCATGACAGTTTCAGGCGCGGGCGTCTGGCGCGCGACGGTGCGCGCGCCGCGATCGTGGGAAAGCCCAACGCCGGCAAATCCAGCGTGCTCAACCTGCTGCTCGGGGCCGACCGCGCGATCGTGACCGCGGTTCCGGGCACCACGCGCGACGTTATCGAAGAATCGGTGACGCTTGGCCCCTGGCCGCTGGTGCTTCAGGACACCGCCGGGGTGCGCGAGGCGGGTGACGAGGTCGAGCGTATCGGGATTGGGCGCACGCTCACCAGCGTCGCGGAGGCCGACCTGCTGATCCCGGTCTTCGACTCCTCGCGCCCGTTCGAGGACGAAGACGCGCGGGTGCTCGCTCTTTGCCAGGGGCGCGCCGGCGTCGCCCTGCTCAACAAGTCTGACCTGCGGCCGCCGATACTCTCGCCCGCCGATCTGCTGGGGCGGGGGCTGGCGATGCCGATATTGCGATTCTCCGCGCTCAATGCCGAAGGCACGCCGGCGCTGCGTGACGAGCTTGCGCTCGCGGTCGACGCGCTGGCCGCGGCGGGTCCGGACGACGGCGTCGCGATTTCCCGCGAGCGCCATCGCCAGGCGCTCGCGAAGGCTCTGGAAGCGCTCAGGAGCGCTCGCGCAAGCGCGCTTTCGGGTATGCCGCCGGAGATCGTCGCGGTCGACGCCGCGTCCGCCGCCGAGGCCCTGGGCGCGCTCACCGGCGAGGTCGGCACCGAGGACGTGCTCGACGCGGTGTTTCGCGAGTTCTGTATCGGAAAGTAGGTTTATGCTACAGTTAGTAGCACATGTTAGGCAGTAAAGATCGATTTTGCGGCGCTTGGCGCGGCGCGCCGTGCGCGCCATAATCCGGACCGCTATGAACCTGACCACTATGAAATCGGGCGTAATCGTGGTCGGCGCCGGCCATGCAGGTATCGAAGCCTCTTTGGCCGCGGCCCGGATGGGCGTTCCGACCCTGATGCTGACGCTCAATCTCGACCATATCGGCCAGATGTCGTGTAATCCGGCGATCGGCGGGATCGGCAAGGGCCATCTGGTGCGCGAGATCGACGCGCTGGGCGGCGAGATGGCCCTCGCGATCGACGAGACCGGAATCCAGTTCCGCTTCCTCAACACGCGCAAGGGACCGGCTGTGCGCGCGCGCCGCGCCCAGGCCGACAAGGCCGCCTATCGCGCGCGGATGAAGCGCGTGCTCGAGATCACGCCGAACCTGACCATTCGCCAGGCGAGCGTCGAGCGCCTGCTGGTCGAAGGCGGCCGCGTGCGCGGCGTGGAGTCGCAAATCGGCGAGATTTTCGAGGCCGACTGCGTGATCCTGACCACCGGCACGTTCCTAAAAGGCTTGGTCCATATCGGACTCAAGAATTACTCGGCGGGGCGCGCGGGCGATTTCGCCGCGATGGGTTTGAGCGAGCATCTGGCGGAACTCGGCTTCCGCATCGGACGGCTGAAGACTGGCACCTGCCCGCGCCTGGACAGCCGCAGTATCGACTACTCCGAACTCGAGGTGCAGCCGGGCGACGATCCGCCGCCGCCGTTCTCGTTCCGGACGCCGCGGATCGAACAGGATCAGATCGCGTGTCATCTCACCTACACCAACGCGCTAACGCACGAGATTATCCGCAGCGGGATCGACCGCTCGCCAATGTACTCCGGGGTGATCCAGAGCCGCGGGCCGCGCTACTGTCCGTCGGTCGAAGACAAGGTGATGCGCTTTCGTGACAAGGAACGCCATCAGATATTCCTCGAACCCGAGGGGCGCGACACGATGGAGGTTTATCCCAACGGGCTCTCGACCAGTCTGCCACTGGACGTGCAGCTCGCGATGGTGCGGTCGATAAAAGGGCTGGAGCACGCGGAGATCATGCGCCCCGGCTATGCTATCGAGTACGATTTCTCCGATCCTACGCAACTGCAGCCGTCGCTCGAGACCAAGCTGGTCGACGGGCTCTTCTTTGCTGGCCAGCTCAACGGCACGACCGGCTACGAGGAAGCCGGCGCGCAGGGTTTGATGGCTGGAATCAACGCCGCGCTGAAGGTTCGAGACGAATCGCCGCTGATTCTGAGGCGTGACGAGGCTTATATCGGGGTGATGATCGACGACCTGGTCACGCGCGGAATCGGCGGCGAGCCATACCGCATGTTCACCTCGCGCGCGGAGTATCGGCTGTTGCTGCGCGAGGACAACGCCGACCGGCGGCTTACGCCGATCGGAGAACGCCTCGGCTTGCTCGGTGCCGCGGCCGGCGAGCGCCTGCGGACCAAGGATGAGCGCGTAAAGCGCGAGGTCGCGCGACTTTCCGAGGCGCTCGTTGCGGCGAGCGATGCAGTCAACGCGATCCTACTCGGATGCGGCTCGACGACGATTGCCCATCCGGCGCGCGCCTTCGAGTTGCTGAAACGGCCGGAAGTCTCATATGCGGCGGTGCTCGCGATGGCGGGTCTGACGCAGAACCTCGATGACAGACGAGGTGGCGCAGCTCGAAATCGACGTCAAATACGAGGGCTACGTCAGGCGGCAGGCCGAGATGGTCGACCGCTTCAAGCGCCTGGAGGACGCGGTCATCCCGCAATGGGTCGATTATGCGGCGGTGAGCGGCCTTTCCACCGAGGTGCGCGAGCGGCTGCTCAGCGTACGGCCGCGATCGCTAGGACAGGCGGCGCGGATGCCCGGGATGACGCCGGCGGCGATTTCGCTCCTCGCGTTCCATCTGAAGAGCCGCCGCGACCGAAACTCGAACGCGACGCGCGATTCTTAACCAGCTTCCAACGTTTCACGTGAAACATTGGAACAGTGAAACACCCCAGGCGCCGTCAGTCCTCGAATGTTTCACGTGAAACAAGTGTCGAAAAGATCGGCAGCGATGCGCGCGAGCGCGTAGCCAGGTGGCTCGGCGAAACAACGCTCAGCCTGCGCGACGGGTTTCTCGAACGAATCGAAAAAATGGCCGCGACCCTGGCCTTGTGGGGAGCGCGCACCAATCTGACCGCCGAGGCGTCCGACCCGGCCGAGATTGCCTTCCATATAATCGACAGCCTCGCGCCCATAGCCTTCGCTAAGGGCGCAGATCGCGAGACCCTCGAAGCCGCCCTTGCCGAAGGCGCCAGCGCGCTCGACCTCGGCTCGGGCGCTGGCTTCCCGGGACTCGTGCTCGCGGCCGCTTTCGAGGCGCGATTCACGCTGGCCGAAGCCAGGCGCAAGCGCGCAAGCTATTTGCAAGTCGGGGCGCACGAGATGGGCCTTGAGAACGCCGCGATCGAACAACGCCGCGCGAGCGCGGGAGGTGAAAACATCGCCGCCGGCCTTTATCACCTCGTGACGGCGCGCGCCTTCGGAACTTCGACGGAGCTCTACGAGATCGCGGCTGCGGCACTGCGGCCGGGCGGCATCCTTCTTCTCTACGCGAGCGCCGATCAGATGCTGGATGCGCTCAGGTCAGAGGTCGCGCTCGCGACGATTCCCGAGCGCACGCGATGCGCTTTGCCGAACCTGCCGCGTGGACGTATCGGCTTCCGCATGGCAAGCGAATCGTGACGCGCACGGCCGTGCTCTGGCGCAAAGCTTCCTTTGCCTAAACAGATCTCTAAATCGCTGTTGACAGCCATCGTGATCCGCTTTTGCATTACGATCGTCGCAATGCAATTATCGAGTTAAGCGTGGCGCATTCCTGCGCCGATGTCTCAAGGTGGTTGGGCTGGCTGTGGGGCGTATCTTAGCGATCGCCAATCAGAAGGGCGGCGTCGGCAAGACGACCACCGCAGTGAATCTCGCCGTCGCGCTTGCCCAGTCGGGACAGCGCGTCCTCCTTATCGATCTTGATCCGCAGGGAAACGCGACCTCAGGGCTCACGTCCGAGCCGATTAAATCGGGTACCATCTATGATTCCCTCGTGAGCCGCACCCCGCTCGCTCAAGTCATCCGCGAATCACGCACGTCGCTTTACCTTGCGCCCTCGAGTACCGACCTGGTCGGCGCGGAAATCGAACTCGCGACGATGGAGGGACGTGAACGTCGGTTAAAGTCTGAGCTATCAGAGGAATCGCAGAAATATAACTTTGTTCTAATCGATACTCCGCCGTCGCTCGGCCTGCTCACACTCAACGCCCTGGTCGCCGCCGACTCGGTGTTGGTGCCGATGCAGTGCGAGTACTACGCGCTCGAAGGCTTGAGCTCTTTGCTTGCCACAATCCGCAAGGTGAAGGCCGTGCTCAATCCCGAGCTTGAGCTGATGGGCGTGGTGTTGACGATGTTCGACCCGCGCAATCGGCTGAGCCACGAAATTTCGCTCGAGGTCAACAAGTATTTTCCCGAGCGCGTTTTCCAAAGCGTGATCCCTCGCAACGTGCGGATTTCCGAAAGCCCCAGTCATGGGCTCGCGGTTATGGAGTACGATCCGAAGTCGGTCGGCGCCGAGGCCTACCGCCTACTCGCGCTCGAATTGCTGGAGCGCGTGGGCTTGCTGCAGGCGAGCGCGCGGCCCGCGGAGGAAGGCACAGGTAATGGCGCGCCCGAGGAAGTTGCGAACGGGGGAGCGCCGAAGCGCGCCATCTGGAATTTGCGAAGCATCTTCGCGCGCTCTGAGGAACGGACGAGGAGGAACGGATGATACGCAGAGGGTTGGGACGCGGCCTCGACGCACTTATCGAGAGCACCGATGGCGCGATGGCATCCGATTCATCGCCGGCGCGAGTGGGCATCGACGGCAGCGGGGTCTTGAGCGTCGAGCTTGATCAGATCGTGCCGAGTCCGCTCCAGCCGCGCCGCCATTTCGATTCCGGACGGCTCCAGGAGCTGGCGCAAGCGATCCGCAGCCAGGGAATTATCGAACCGCTGGTGGTCCGGCCGGCTCCGTCGGTCGACGGCGCCGCCGCCAGCTACGAGCTGGTGGCCGGCGAGCGGCGGTGGCGCGCCGCGCGGATCGCGGGCCTCAGCGTCGTGCCGATAGTGGTGCGCGAACTCGACGACCATGCGGCGCTCGAGATGTCGCTGGTCGAAAACCTGATGCGCGAGGATTTGAACCCCGTCGACGAGGCGCACGGCTTCGAGCGGCTCGCGCGCAGCTTCGGGATGAGCCACGACCAGGTCGCCGCGCGAATCGGCAAGAGCCGCCCGTACGTGAGCAACGCGATCCGACTCCTCGACCTGCCGCCTGCAGTGCTGGAAATGATCGAACGGGGCGTGTTGAGCGCTGGTCAGGCGCGCCCGCTGCTCGCGATCGCTTCGGCCGAGGCACAGACGGTTGCCGCCCGGCGGATCGTCGAGGGGCGGATTTCGGCGCGCGGCGCGGAAGAGTTGGCCGGGGCGGCGCGGCGCGCGCGCGGCGGATCGATACGCGGCGCAGCCGCCGGCAATCCTAACATCGATCCCAATCTGTCGGCGCTCGCCGAGGCGATGCAACGCGGACTCAAACGCAAGGTCCGGATCGTACGCGCGCGCGGCCGCAAGCCCGGCCGTATCGAGATCGAGTTTTACGGTGTCGACGACCTGAGCGCGCTGGCGGCGACGCTCGGCGCCGCCGCACGCACTCATTCCGCGGCTTCCTGAGCGAGGCCATGCCGTTGGCCACGACCGCTCGATGACGACGGTGCTATGACGACGGCGTTATGAAGAGACCGGCCCGACCCTCCGCGGGATCGAAATTGGCCGGTCCTCATCGTCCGCCCCCCGGCGGCGCGCGGAAAATCGGCCGTCCGTCCAAGCAGCATCGCGCTCCCTACGATATCGAGAGCGTCACCAACGCCGCCGTTCGCGTCTTCAATCGTCACGGCTACGAAGCGGCCTCGATGGAAGATGTCGCGCGCGAAACCGGGATCACCAAGTCGAGCCTCTACTATCACGTCTCGGGCAAGGAGGAATTGCTGGCGCGCGCGCTGGAGCGCGCGTTCAAATCGCTGCTCGGCGTGCTCGACGAACCGGGGGCGCGGAGCGGTACGCCGCTGGAGCGCCTGCGGCATATCGTTTATCGGAGCGTGATCATTACCCTGGAATTCGTGCAGGAGGTCGAGTTGCTCCAGCGAGTCAAGGGCAACACGCCGACCGAGCGCCAGGCGATGGCGCGGCGGCGGCGCTTCGATCGCGAGGTCGCGGCCCTGGTCAGGCAAGCCGCCGCGGCCGGACAAATCGATGCGCACGTCGACGCCGCGCTGCTGACCCGGCTAATCTTCGGGATGGGAAACTCGATCACGCAGTGGTATCGGCACGAGGGGAGGCTCAAGCCCGAGCAGATAGCGGAGACTATGACGCGGCTGGTGTTCGAGGGCATCGTGCGCGACGCGCAGGGGTAGGACGTGCGGGCCGGACTCGCCGGCTCTTGACATAGATGGGTAGTTGCGCCACTTTTAGTTTAAATCGACCGGTCGGTCGATAATCTCCTAGGAGGTCCTGCGGGCATGGCCAAAGCAGCCGCCGCACAGTCGGGCAACGGCTCCAGCAAGTCGAATCTCGTCATTCCACCGTTAATGATCCCCAAAGGCGGCCTTCAGCCGGCGCCCGAGATCGAGCAGCCCAACATCTTTCCGTTGGAGTGGCCGGTCAAGACCGAGCCGCTGGCCGCGCTGTACGAGAAGGCCAAACGCTCGGCGTGGAACCCCTCCGACCTGCCGTGGGACGACCTTGATCCGGCGCAATTCACGCCCGAAGAGCGGATGGGCATCATGTACTGGTACGCGGTGCTCTCGGTCTTCGACGGATCGGGGCCGGCGGTCTTCGCCAAGGCGATGATCCATTCCTACGAGCTTCACACCGAAGATCCGATCCGCAAATGTTTTTTCAGCGTCACTCACGACGAGATGAATCACGAGGAGTGCTGCCAGCGCGCGATTCAGCGGCTGGTGCCGGGCGGTCCACTGCGTTTCGAGGCGCGCACCGAGGTCGAGCGCGCGGCGCTCAACAATATCCAGTGGCTATCCTATAACGGCTCGCGTTACTGGCGTGGCTATTCAGCCTCGATCGACAAGTATCCGCTCTCGGTGCTGTTCACTTCGTTCCTGTTGGGCGAGGTCGCGGCCTCGACGCTGTTCTACGGGATGTCGCGGCGCACGACGCTGCCGGTCTTCAAGGGCGTCTTCACCCGGGTCGGCCAGGACGAGAGCCGCCATCTGGCGATTTGTCTCAAGATGCTCGAGGACGATTGGCCGGGCCTGACCGAGGACTACAAGAACCTCATCACCAAGCAGTTGCGCGCGGGCTTCGTGTTCCTCTCGATGATCCTGTGGGAGCCGCCCAACATGTTCTGGGAACTGCCGCCGTACTTCCTGCCCAACCATCGCGCGCTGATGCAGTACGCGCGCCAGGCCGGGCTCGGCGTACTGAGCTACGACGACCAGGCGGAGAACTGGCGGATGGCGATCGCTAAGGTGCGCAAGGTGGTGGGCGACTGGGGAATCAAGTTCCCGGCGATCCCGGAACTCGATATCGAGGGCATCGACGTCGGCAACATCACGGCCGCCGACATCATTCCAGTCTTTTAGCCAGTATCTTAACGAAAGCTGGAGGGTCGGCGATGGCCGAGACGATTCGTGTGCTGCGCGAGGGTGGGCTGGTCGAGGTCGTGCTTAACCGCCCGGACAAGCTCAATTCGATCAACCGCCTGATGATCTCCGAGTTACGTGAGGCGCTCGAAGAGGCCACCGAAGCGCCGGCGCGCGCGCTGCTGCTCCGCGGCGCGGGGCGCGCGTTTTCGGCCGGGCGCGATCTTGCGGAAGCCGATCCGGAGAACGAGGACGCCGCTCGAGATCCTGCGCAACCTTTTCGCGCCGCTACTGACGCAGATTTACGAATTCCGCGCGCCGACGATCGCGGCCGTGCAGGGCGCCTGCATGGGCGGCGGGCTGGGGCTCGCGTTCGCCTGCGACCTGGTGATCGCGGCCGACGACGCGCAGATTTCCTCGCCTTTCGGGCGGCTGGGTGCGGTGCTCGACTCAGGCGGCCATTTCCATTTCGCGCGGCTGCTCGGACGCCATCTCGCGCTTGGAGCTTATCTACACCGGACGGCGGCTCAGCGGCCGCGAGGCGGCGGAGCTTGGGCTGGTGAACCGCTCGGTCGCGCCGGCCGAGTTGGAAGGGACCGCGCGCAAGCTCGCGCAGGAAATCGCAGCCGGGCCGACGGCTGCGTTTCGCATCTCCAAACGCGTGCTGCAGGAAGCGCTCAGCCGCTCGTACGTCGACGTGCTGGAGGCCGAGGCGTTCGCGCAGGGCGAGGCCTCGCGCACCGCGGACTACCAGGAAGGGATGCGCGCGTTCAAGGAAAAACGCGCCCCGACTTTCAAAGGCAGGTAGCGCAGCAGTCTTGAACTCCCTCCACCAATTGTTTTGAGGGCGGGTTGGGGTGTGGGTCTAGGCGGTTCCAAATCTGTGTGAGAACCGCCGCTGTCTGCATCCGCTTGCAGGCATCACGAGAAAAAATAGGACGAGGAAGCGCCGCGGAAAAACAATCATTCGGCGCTTCCTCGCTCGACCCCCACCTCATTCCTCCCCCAAGACACGGGGGAGGAGGTCAGAAATTCCTCGGCGACGTACGGTCAGCCATCCCGATCGCGCCGCCTCGGCGCAGCAGCAGCAGCTTGTCGCCGCCGGCCTCCACGTTCAGTACGGGCTTTAAATCGAGCGCCTCGCTTTCGTGCTCATGCCACACGCTCTCGGGCACGATCACGTATCCCGGCGGTGCGTCGCCCAGTTTGCCTTCGACTAAAGGAGCGTCGCGATCAAGATAGAAGAGCAGCGGCGCCGGGTCGTCGCCGAAGCCATATAGATAGAGCGGCTCGTCACTCCCCACCGTGCGGTTGATCTGCGACGCCGCGGCCTGAAACGACCCGCCGACGCATCCGGCGGCCTCGCGGCGCGGCAGATAAATAAAATTGAAGGCGATCAGCCCGGCGCAGAGCGCGACCAGTGCGCTCCGCGCGACGCGGCCCCATCGGCTGCGCCGCGCGATCTCGTCGGCTCCCCAAGCCAGCAGGAACGCCGAAGACGGCCATAACGGAAGCAGGTAGGCGCGCCGTTTGTAGGCGGCGACGGTGAAGAAAATCACCGTCAGCAGCCAGAAGGTAGCGAGCAGGCGGGCGTCGAAGCGCGCGCGTATCTGGCGCACCTCGACGTTCGAAGCGGGCGGCGCAGCGTCGGCGGGACGGCGGAGCGCCGCCGCGGCGGCGAGCGGGACCAGCAAACTGAGCGGCACCGAGTTAAACAGGATCGGCTTCAGGTAGTACCAGGGCGCCATGAAACCCAGCGCGCCGAAGAAGCGGCCGAAGTTTTCGCTTTCGAGCTGGCGGCCGAGGAATCCGTAGCGCCGGCCCATCGCGCACGCGACGTACCATCCGAGACTCACCACGATCGCGACGAACAGGCTGCCCGGCGTGAACAGGTCGCGCAACTCGCGAAGGCGCCGCTCGCGGAGCAGGAACACGACGATTGCGCCGAGTGGCAAAATGATCGCCACCGGCCCCTTGGCCAGCACGCCGAGGCCGAGCGCGAGCGCAAACACGTAGCGCAACGCCACATCGTGGATCGTCAGTTCGTGACGCTCATGGATGGGCGCCGCCGGCAGCATCCAGAGACAACTCATCAACGCGAGCGTCTCGAAAAACGTGAGCGTCATATCGACCCGCCCGACCCGCCCCTCGCTCACGTACTGGTACGAGGCAGCTAAAATCAGCCCCGCGAGTATCGCGCCGCCCTCGCCGAGCGCCGCCCATGCGAACGCGATCGTGAGCACGACGCCTGCAATCGCGTAGAGCGCAGAGGGGAGCCGCAGATTGAACGCGGTCACCTTGCGCACGCCGCCGATCCGGTCGAGCGCGGCCGCGGTCCAATGAAACAGCGGCGGCTTGTACATCGGCGCGCTGCCGTTCTCCAGCGGAAAGAGCAGCACCCCGTGCTCGACCATCTGCTGGACGAAGATGCCCTCGATAGCCTCGTTGGCGCCGCAAACCTCGGCTGCGTCGAGACGATGGAGCAGCAGGGCGGCGGTGACGAGCACGACCGCAAGCGCGGCCAGGCGCCGTCGCATGCGCGCCGTGCCGTTCGGCGTCGAGGGCATGCTCGCACCGCTGGTGAGAGGCGGGGGATTCATGGCGCGGCTGCGATTCAGTCGAGGTCGTAGCGGAAGATTTCCAGCCGCGACATCCGCGCCCGATCGTAGCCGCGCCATTTGGCCGGCGGGATGTCGCGCGGACTGACGCGGCGAAATCCGAGGCGGGCGAAAAATTTCGCCGCCCGCTCCTCCGCAGTGCAGGCGAAGACGTAGCGCAGCGGACGCTCGCGCGCCTCGTTCAGAATTTGTTTGACCAGCTCGACCGCGACGCCTTCTCCGGCGAAGCGCGTCAGCGTATAGAGCGCGGTTATCTCGCCGGCGCGTTCGCGATGGTACCGCTCGGTAAGCAGCGAGCAGACGCCGGCCAGATGCTCGTCGCCGACGCGGTAGCCGAAGCATGACGGCAGCAGTTGCGCGATTTCCTCGCGCGAGCGCGCGAGCAGATGGCCCTCGCGCTGGCCGCGCACAATCAACGCCTCGACTTCCTCGAAGTCGTCGATCGAAATCGGCCGCACGAAGCCATACTGGCGCTCGGTGAAGAGCGTGCCGGTGCCGATGAAGCTGAAAAGTTCGTCGTAGACCTCGCGCGGCGCGGCCAGGTTCACCGATCCGACGCCGTCGCGAAGCGCGCGGGCGACTTCGCGCAATTCCGCGCGCCGGCGTGCGGTGCGTTGCTTGCGCACCGCCGTGCCGATCCGGCCCAGTTCAAGGAACGACATCCGCTCACCGCTACTGCCCGTCAGGCCGCCCTGGCGGTCGAGCAAGATAAGCTTGAAGACGCGCAATCGGCTCGCCAGCTCGGCGGCAAACACGGTGAAGTCACGCGGCTTGTTGGTATCGGCCACCGCCACCACGATCGATCCCGCGCTCAGCGCGCGCCAGATTCGCGCCACTGCCGAGTCGGGCGGATAAGGGCGCGAGCGCAGGCCGGCGCCGGGATTGAACACTGGAGGCTCGGCCCTGGGCGCGAGGCGGCCTAACCGGCGCATTATACGCGCGAGCGCGTCGGCCGAGACGATCACGATGCATCGTGCCTGGTTGCGGCGCAGCTCACGCAGCGTGCGCACCAGCGAATCGAGTTCGCCCAGGCGCTCGCCGCTCGGTGGAATGAGCGCGAACAGCAGGCTCTTGCCGTAGAACTCTTCGAGGTAGAAGGACTTTTCGTCGAACAGCGCGGTGCCAGTGCCCGCGGCCGACTCGTCCAGCGGTTCGTTCATCGATTCTTTGCCGGCGGTCGATCTAAGGTGCTGGTCTAAGGTGCTCGTCGATGATGCTGGCGATGGCAGCAGGCTGGACGATGAGCGGCGGCGGATATTCGCTCAGGCCTTGGCGGCCGCGGATTCCTTGTCGGCGGCGGCGGCGAGCGGCACCCTCGCGACGCGCATCGGCGCGGGACGCGAGGCGGCGATCTCTTTGAGCGTGGTCTGCGAGAAAATCTCGAGCAGCACGCGCTGTCCCTCCTCCCACACGCGAAACATCCGGCAGGTCGGCTGCAAGGCGCACGAGCTCGAGCCGTCGACGCATACGTTGAGCGTGATCGGCCCCTCGACCGCCTCGATCACGTCCTTGAACGTGACCTCGTCGGCGGGACGCGCGAGCTGGTAACCGCCGCCCGGACCGCGCCGCGCGCGCACCAGTCCGCGATGCATCAAATCGCGGATCACCTTCTCCAGGTAGTACTTGGGAATCTGCTCGTCGCGCGCGATCTCGGTGCCGCGGGCCACGCCCTCGGGATGGTCGGCGAGATGAATCATAGCCCTCAGCGCGTACTCGATCTTGCGCGGTATCTGCATCAGGCTCATGACGATACTCCCCGACCGCGGGCGCTGAGCGATGCGCTGGCGGTCTTATTCGCGCTCGCGGACTTACCCGCGATGGCGGCTTTTTTCGCGAGCGCGATTTTGACAATTGCGGTGCCGGCGGGCCCGCGCGAGGCCTTGTGCGCGGCGCCGTTGCTCCGTCCCGCGAGAATTCGCTCGACGTATTTGACCAGCATATCGCTCTCGACGTTGACCGCGGCGCCCGGTCCCTTGCGCCCCAGCGTGGTCAGCTTGAGCGTGTGCGGGATCAGCGCGACGCTGAACCGCCGGCCGGTAATCGAAAACACCGTCAGGCTCACGCCGTCGATCGCGACCGAGCCCTTCTCGACCAGATAACGCGCCTGCGCCGGCGGAACTTCAAACGTGTAGAGCTTGGAATCGCCCTCGGGCGTGATCGCGACGATCCGGCCGACGCCGTCGACGTGGCCCGAAACCAGATGTCCGCCCAGCAATTTGTCCAGCGTGAGGCAGCGCTCCAGGTTGACCCGGTCGCCCACGGCCAGCGCGTCCAGGGTTGTGCGGCGCAGCGTCTCGGCCGAAACGTCCATCGCAATGACGCCTTTGCCGCGCCGGCCGGCGCGCCCTTTCTTCACGACCGTCAGACATGCGCCATTGACCGCGATCGAATCGCCGATCGAGACGCGCTTAAGCGGCAACGTGGTGCCGAAGCTCAACAGCGCGCCCTTGTCGGTGCGCTTGATTCCCTCGACCGTACCGAGGTCCTCGATGATGCCTGTGAACAAAGTCGTCTGTCCGTGACGCCGTCAAGCGGGCGAGGAAAAATCCTGAAAAATCTTACTTTTTATTCGCGTCGTTCGCAACTGATCATTTCCAATGATCTTGCCCACTGATCATTTTGCCCAACTGTTCATTCTTCGCGGCCACGCCGAGTCGCGCGTGTCTCGACCTCCAGCACGCGGATATCTCAGCGGTTGCGGCGCGCGGCGCGGCAGGCCGATAATCCGCGCGGAGCGTGCGAAAATGGGATTCAAGGAAGAGTCGGAAAAACTTCTAAGCGGAGAGCTTTCGATCCGCGAGCGCCATCCACTGATCCCGACCGGCGAGTCGGAGGAGGTCGCCGCGGGCGTGATGTTCTGGCGATGGTTCGCGAACATGACCGCGATCAAGACCGAGGACGGCCTGGTGCTGATCGACACCGGCGGGCATCACAATCAGGCAGAGACGGTAGCGATGGTGCGCCGATGGTCGCCGGACCGCGTCAACACCGCGGTTTACACTCACGGCCACGTCGACCACGCGGGCGGGATGACGGCGTTCGCGGCCGAGGCGCAGCAGAACCGCCGCGCGCGCCCGCGCGTCGTCGGCCATCGCGCGGTCGCCGCGCGTTTCGATCGTTACCGGCGCACCGCGGGCTACAACAGCATCGTCAACTCGCGGCAGTTCGGCGTGCCGGCACAATGGCCCGAAGAATTCGTTTATCCCGATACTTACTTCGATCATCAATTCAACGTGGTCGCGGGAACCTGGCGCTTCGAGTGCCATCACGCGCGCGGCGAGACCGACGACCATTGCTGGGTCTTCATTCCCAGCCGCAAGGTGCTGCTGACCGGTGACTTCGTGATTTGGGCGGCGCCGAACGCCGGCAATCCGCAAAAGGCGCAGCGCTACGCGCGCGAATGGGCCGAGGCGCTGCGCGCGATGGCGAAAACAGGGGCGGAGGTGCTGCTACCCGGCCACGGGATTCCCGTTTTCGGATCGATCCGCGTGCGCCAGGTCCTCAACGACACCGCAGAATATCTGCAGAGCATCTACGACCAGACATTAAAGATGATGAACGACGGCGCGACGCTCGACGATATCGTGCAAAGCGTGAAGCCGCCGGTTGCGCTCGCCGAAAAGCCGTACTTGCAGCCCATTTACGACGAGCCGGAGTTCATCGTGCGCAACGTGTGGCGGCTCGAGGGCGGATGGTACGACGGTATCGCGTCGCATCTGAAGCCCGCGCCGCATCGCGCGCAAGCCGCCGAAATCGCTGCGATGGCGGGCGGCGCCGACGTGCTGCTCGGCCGCGCCCTGCAGAAGATGTCGGACGGCGACCTCGCGCTCGCGGCGCATCTTATCGACTGGGCGGTGTCCGCGACGCCGGACAATCGCGCAGCGCACGAGGCCCGGATGCGCATCTACGCGGCGCGCGCCGTAAAGTCAGCCTCGACCATGGCGCACGGGATTTTCCGCGCAGCGGCGTTGGAATCGGCGGCCAAGGCCGGTATCGCTCCGCCAGAGGACTCGCGGATGATCTGAGCGAGGTTCCCGACATCAGGCCAATAGTCAGACGCGCATCATTAGCGATCGACTCCGCCGTCCTCATCATTTTCATCGTGGCGCGATTCCTCATCGTCATGCGCGCCGCCGCCGAGCGTCAATTTGAGGCCGCGCATCGAGGCAAGGATCAGACGCCATCCGGAGGGAAACTCGATCGTGCCGGTTTCGGCGTGCGATTGCGGTTCGATAATCGCCTTGCGGCCCATGTGCCATTGCACCAACAGCATCTGATGCGCGATCTGACGGCCCGTTACGCGATCGATCGCGAAGTCGCCGTAAAGCGTGCTGGTGCGCATCTCGCCGAGCGCGTCGCGCATCCGGCGCTGGTCAAGCGAATCGCACGCGCGTATCGCGGCGCATCCGATAAGCCCGGCGGCGTAAGCCTGCGCCGCGGGATAGTCGCACTCGCGATAGCCGGCGGCGCGCATCCGGCGCGCGAACTCGCCCGGCGGCGGTCCGAGTTCCGGCGCAATCTGCGCGTGCTCTTCCCATTGGCTGGGACCCACGATGCCCTCGGCGTCCTCGCCCAACTCCGCGGCGAAGCCGTGGACGCCGGCGGCGACGCAGCCGAGCACCGGGATATTGAGATTGGAGGCGACCACGATGCGCATCAGGGCAACATCCTGTGCGAAGCTGCCCGCGGCGGCGAGAGCATTGATGCGGTTGCGCTTGAGCGCGGGCAACAGGCGAGCGAGCGCCTCGTCGCGATCGAAATCGCCCCGGTACTTGAGCCGCACGCGCACGCCACGCCGGCGCGCCCGCCGCTCATGGCAGGCCTGCTCGAGGCCGGCGCCAACGTCGCTCGCAAAGGGCGTAGTCGCGGTGACGATCGCAAGGCGCTTGCGCCAGAACTTGAGTTCGACCAGCAGCCGCGCGAACGCGACCAGATAATCGCTCGCGGGACTCAGCACGCCGACCATCGTCCGCAACCCTTTGGTATACAGGCCGTCGTCGGCGCCGCCATGATTGAGCATCACCATGCCGGCCGCTTCGGCGATCGGCGCCGCGGCGCGCGCGAGGCGGCTCGAGTACGGGCCGAGTAGCAGGTCGACGCGTTCGGGCCCGCAAAGCGCGGAAAAGATTTCGGCGCAGCGCTGCGCGTCGCTCTGATCGTCGTGGCATCGAAGCGCGAGTTCGCGCGTGCGGCCGCCGACGTTCACGCCGCCCGCTGCGTTGAGGTCATCGACGAATAGTTTGATCGCGGCTTCGGCCTGGCGGCCCATCGCGGCGTATGCGCCGCTCAGCGACAGCGAAAGACCGACGCTCAGCCGCTCAGGCATGGGACGGACTTGCGCTAGGGCGCGATCTCGGCGATTCCGCTCCGGATCACCGCCATCCCCTCGGGATTGTAGGTTTCAAACGCGTAAGCGCTGCGGCCCGCGCGCTCGCCGTCGGCCCAGACCTTGGCAGTGATCGGCCAGACCTTGGTCGTGATCGTCTGTCCGGGAAAAACCGGGCGGCTGAATTGCACGCGTAATCGCTTGAGGCGCACGGGCTCGCCGGCGCAGAGCCCATCGATCATGACCTTCGAGGCGAACGCCATCGTGCACAGGCCGTGCACGACGATTCCCGGCAGGCCCGCCATCTTTGCGACGTTCTCATCGACGTGGATCGGATTGCGATCGCCCGAGGCCTCGGCATAGCGGAAGGTCTGGTCGCTATCGATAGCCTGCTCGACGGTCAGTATCGGATCGCCCGACGGCGACACCGGCCGCTCGGTGCGTCCCGCGGCGCCTCGATCGCGGCGCGGCGCGCGGATGAAAATCCCGAAGAGTGTACGCAGCACCGGCACGCCCGCGCAGTTGCGCGAGTTAAGCTCGAGCGACATCGCCTCGCCGCCCGGCCGCGCCTCGATCGAGGCGACCTTGGCGACGGTGGTTATCTCGTCGCCGGGGCGAAGCGGTGCGAGAAATTCCATCTCCTGCTCGGCGTGCAGCAGGCGCAGAAGGTCCGCGCCCAACTCCGGATCGCCGACCGCACCGACCACCGACATCCACGTGACCGCCACGCCGAACATCGGCGGTGCGACGATTCCGCCTGCCGCCGACGGGTCGAAATAGCGCGGGTTGTCGTCGTTGTAGGCGCGCGCATATTTCTGGAGCGCTTCGAGGGTGACCGTCGCGCTGGTGGCCGGATACTCGCGGCCGATGAATTCCCGGTTAAGTGGCATCGATAGCCCTGCTTTGCGATTCCTGCTTGCGAGCGAATGAATTTCCAAAAATAAAGTTTCGACGAGATGGCCTGCGACGCCATCAGGCAAGCTCGCAGCCATCGACGAACACCGCCTTCAACTCTAGCCGGGGGCCGAGCACGAGCAAATCGGCAATCGCACCGGCCTCGATTCTGCCGCGCTCGCCGAGACCCAACACGCGAGCAGGGTTGGTCGCCGCCATCAGCGCCGCCTCGCCGACACTCGCGCCCGCTTGCTCGACCATGATGCGCACCGCGTCGAGCATCGAGATGACGCTGCCCGCCAGGCGGCCGTCAGGCATGCGCGCCGCGCCGCCCGCGACGGTCGCGCTCCCCAACGGAGACGCGCCGTCGGCTGCGCCGATCGCGACGCGATCGGTCGTAAGACAGATTCCGCCCGCGCCGCGCCCCAGATAGAGCAGACGCAGTATCGCTGGATGCACGTGGACGCCGTCGGCAATCACCGCCGCCCACGCCCGCGAGGGCAGCATCGCGGCCGCCGCCGCTGTGGGATTCCGATGGTTAAGCGGCGCCATCGCGTTGAACGTATGCGTGAACATCCGCGCGCCCGCTGCGACCGCAGCCTGCGCCTGCTCCAGCGAAGCGTCGGTATGCCCGAGCGACACCGTAACTCCGCGCGCGCTCAGGTCTGCCACCGCTTCGAGCGCGCCGTTGAGTTCGGGCGCGAGCGTGATCATGCGCAAGCCCGGCAGCGCCGCGACGCGCTCGAGCGCAGCGCCGCGAGGCTCGAGGTTGTGCGCCGGATGAGCGCCGAGCCGTGCCGCCGAGATGAACGGTCCCTCAAGATGCATCCCCAAAATTGCACTGGCTATGTGCTGCGTATCGGCCGCCTCGGCGATCGCTTCGGCAGTCGCTTCGGAAATATTGGCGGCGACCGCTTCGATTCGCTCAAGTGGCGAGGTTATCGCGGTTGGGAGCCACGCCGTCGTGCCTTCGCGCGCGAGTTCCGTGGAAAGCTCGCACAGGGCGCTGGCCGTGGCATTCATCACGTCGATACCGCCCCGGCCGTTAACCTGCAGATCGATAAATCCCGGCACGATGTAGTCGATCGCATCGACACCGACGCCGGCCTCGACCGACTCGATCGTCTTGCCGAAGCCGACGACGCCCGCCACGGTCGAACCGTCGGCCCGCGCGATCAAGCCGCGCAACCGCTTCATCGTGGCGACCGTGGTGCGTCAGCTCGCGTTGAAGCGCTCCTGGAGCAGGCGCGAGAAGCGCGGCAGGTAGACGAGGTCGAAGGTCGTCTCTTTGCCGGGGAACATCGAGACCGCTGCGCCTTTGAGCGCGCGGACGTGGTCCCACGCCTCGTCGAGAGTGATCGAGTCATCCTGCGCGATGGTCGCGAAGGTGAGATCGACCAGAAAACGCAGCCTGCGGATCATCAGGTGCTCGTGAGCGATAAGGGCAGCGCGATCGTCCTGGGCCATGACTATTATCCGACGGTTGAATAGCGGGCGGGGCAAGTCGCCCGTCACTATGCCGAGTATAGCATCGGCGCGCCGGAATTTGAGCGCCCGCGAGCCATGCGCTGCCCTATGCGCCTTCGGGCGCGGGCGCTACGCTTTCCGCCGGCGCGACATGAATTCGGCAAAGGCTGATTTCTCAGTCAGCCGATAGTCACTTTATATGAGTGGCGCAAAAGCCGCGCGCGAGCTGTCCGGAACCGGCCCAGGCTAGCGCGGATAAGTTTAGGACGGTGTCCCCGCTTGTCTCGATCTAGCGACTCTGCTTATCCAGAGCCTTCGCGATGGTGTCCATGAACTGGCCGTAATCGGTCAGCGCCCGTAGCTCGAACTCATAGAACAAGGCCATTGGCGAGCTCATCAGTCTCTCATTCAGTTCTTCCGCGGAATTGGCGTTCAGAATGGAGCAGCCGCCGCCACCCACGAAGGCGTAGACGCAGTCGGCTTCACCACGTTTAAGGGCGCCCAGCACGGTCTCTTTATGCGCGCGAACCATGTCGCTGGTGGGCGTCATGCCGGTCCCCATGCGCGGCTTCCTAATCAGCAGAAACTTCATTGGACTACCTCGTTAGCGGTTAGCGCAGTCGGTTAACCTTCGCGAGCATGCTGTCCGTAAGACTCGTTGCTCCCGCGAGATCAAACAACACAACGATCGTGCAACTTTCCGCCGGCAAACCCTGAGTAAGGAACAGGACCGTGAACAGGTGGAGGAACGAGACAGTTATCTTTGTCCACGGAGTCAGGCGAGTGTCAAGCTCAAAATTTTGCGGTCAGCAAACGCCCGCATCTACGAGAACGCGGCGTTACTTGTCTTGGCTCATCGGGGATGCCAACCTCATTGGCGCGATGGCGCAAGCGCGGCTCCGTTCGAGCTTCATTTATCTCGCCAACGCGGTCAACGACCTGCGCGGCAACTGGATTATCGTCGCCGTGGTACTGGCGCCGCTGGTGTTGGCCTCCGCACTGTGCCTGCTACCCGACGCGCTCAATCTTCAGTATTCCCTGGTGCGAACTTTCGAGCCGGGCGTGACCAGCGTCGCGTTCGTAGAACCGGCGCAGATGCCGTACGCGCCGGTCACGCGCGCCGCACCCAAGCCGCCATTTCCTCGATGGATGACCACCATCCTGCATCTGGTCGACGGCTTCATCACGCTGGTCGGCGTCAACCTGGTCGTTCTGTGTGCTCTCAGGCGAATGCAGGAGGGACATCGGATGGCGCGTCCGATCGACGAGGGGATCGAGGTCTACCGTGAGGCGGCTCGCCTGCTGGGTCCTTTCATATGGGTGAGCGTGCTCCAGGTGGTTGCGATCGCGGTGGGGGCGGTACTGCTGGTGGTGCCGGGCCTTCTGGCCTATGTATGGCTCTATTTTTCGCAGTACGCCTTGATTTTCGACGAACGGCGGAGTTGGTCGGCGCTGCTGTACAGCCGCGACCTGATGCGCGGCAGTTTTTTTCGCGTCGCGTTGCGAATCGTGGTCTTTCTCGCGTTCTGGTCGGGCTTCAACTCGTGGGCGGGCGGGACGTTCTTCGCGGTCAGCCTGCTGGCCGGATGGGTGGGGCTGATAACGGGTGCGCTGTGGGCCGCAATTTTCCTGGTCGATCTGCTTGCGGTGGCCGTGCTCTACGCGACTATCGCATTCCTGCTCGCGGCGGGTTTGCGCCTGTACCAGGACATGAGCGCGGTCGCCGCCAATCATACGGCGCTGACGGCAGCGGCGCCGCTACCGCCAACCGCGCCACTACCCTCGGTTAGCGCCTAAGCCGGCTCGGCGCCGGTCGCGGCGGCGGCCAGGCGCGTCAGCGCGCGAATCGCAACCTCCAGCACCGGCAATCCGACCGTGGGCAGCGTCCGCAGATCGTTCATCACTTCCGCCATCGTATCGAACAGCCGCTCGCGCCCGCTGCGCAAAGCGCGCACGGCTTCCGCCGGTGCGACCTCGCGATTGACCAGCACCGCGCGGCAGAGCGCCAGGCGCGCATTGCGCAGGTCGCCGCCGAGATCCTCGGCGGCCCGCCGCTCCCAGCGATCGTCCGTGCCGATCGCCTCCAGCGCTCTTTCGAGCGTCGCGAATTCGATTATTTCGCTCAGCGCGAAGTAAGCACGCGCGCACTCGATGGGCGCCGCGCCGTGGACGAAGCTCAGGCTCAAAACGTTGAGCAGATGATCGGCGAAACCGAGGCGGGCGAGTTGATGGGCGACCTGCTCGGTGTAGACGGCCGAGCGCAACTCGCGGTAGCTGCGCTCGAAGCGCTCGCGCTCGTCGTCGGCCAGCAGGTTCTCGAATTGCGTGCACAGGCTCTGGAAGCCGGGCTTGAAGCGCGCGATCGCGTCGCCGAGCGGCACGTTCGCCTCCAGCGCGGCGACCGCCCATCCGCACGCCCGCCGCGCGGCGCTCTCCAACGCCAGCAGCGCGGCCAGTTCCGCCTGCGCGCCCTGGCCACCGGCGCCGGCGCGCAGCCCTTCGGCCTGATCGACCAGCTCGAGCACGCCCTCGGCGAAGATCCACGCACGCACGGCGTCCTCGGTGCGCGCGCCGTGGCTGCGCGTGAGGCGGAAAACGAAGGTCGCGCCCATCAGGTCGACCAGTTCGTTGACCAGCCGCGTAGCGATAAGCTCGCGCCGCAGCCCGTGTTGCGGGATTTCGGCGGCGAACTCGCGCGCGATCGAAGCCGGAAAGTAGGTGACCAGAAAGCGCCCGGTAAGATAGGAGTCGTCGGGCAGCGCGCAGGTCTCGAGCTGCTTGGACAAATCGATCTTGGTGTAGGCGCTGAGCACGGCGAGTTCGGGGCGGGTAAGGCCGGCGAAGCGGCCGCGGCGGTCCCGCAGCACCTCGTGGCTGGGCAGCGCGGCTTCGTAACGATGCAACGCGCCACGCTGCTCGATCGCGCTTAGGTGGTCGCGGAACATTTTGGCTTCGGTGCGGCTGCGGATCTGCTCGAGGCTAAGCAGCACTACCTGGTCGCGATTGTCCCGCAGCACCAGTCGCGGCGACCTCGCCAGCGGCGGCCGCAAGCGCGCGGTTGCGCCGGTCGAAATCGATTCGCCCCTCCGCCAGCGCCCGTTGGAGCAGGATCTTCAGGTTGACTTCGTGGTCCGAGGTGTCGACGCCGGCCGAGTTGTCGATCGCGTCGGTATTGATCCTGCCGCCGGCCATCGCATACTCGATCCGCGCGCGCTGGGTGAAACCCAGGTTGCCGCCCTCGGCCACGGCCTTGACGCGCAACTCGTTGGCCGCGATGCGGCAGGCGTCGTTGGCGTGGTCGCCGACTTCGGCATCGCGCTCGTCGCTGGCGCGCACGTAGGTGCCGACGCCGCCGTTGTAGAGCAGGGTCACATCGGCGCGCAGGATGGCCTGGATGAGGCTGTCGCTGTCGAGCACCTCAGCCGTGCACGATAGCGCGCGCCGAGCTTGCGGACTGAGCGCGATACTCTTGGCGCCGCGGCGAAAGACGCCGCCGCCGGGACTGATCAGCGCCGGGTTGTAGTCCGACCATTGTGAGGTGGGCAACTCGAACAGCCGCTTGCGCTCGGCGAAGCTTTTTTTCGGATCGGGGTCGGGATCGATGAAGATGTGGCGATGGTCGAAGGCGGCGATCAGCTTGAGGTTGTCCGATTGCAGAAGCCCGTTGCCGAACACGTCGCCCGACATGTCGCCGATTCCCACCAGCGTGATCGGCGCGCTGCGAGCGAGGTCGATTCCCATCTCGCGCAGGTGCCAGCGGACCGACTCCCACACGCCGCGCGCGGTGATGCCGAGCGCCTTGTGGTCGTAACCATAGCGGCCACCCGAGGCGAAAGCGTCGCCCAGCCAGAAGTTGTGCTCGGCTGCGATCGCGTTGGCCAGATCGGAAAACGCCGCCGTACCCTTGTCGGCCGCCACCACCAGGTAGGGGCCGTCCTGGTCGAGCACCTTGACCCCGGCCGGATGCACAATCTGGTTGCCGACCACGTTGTCGGTCAATTCGAGCATCGCGCGGATGAGCGTCGTGTAGGCGTCGACCACGTCGTCGTGGGTGGTCGCGCGGCCCAAGCGCGGCTTGACGATGAAGCCGCCCTTGGCCCCGGTGGGCACGATGATCGCGTTCTTGACCGTCTGGGTTTTCATCAGGTCGAGGATCTCGGTGCGGAAGTCCTCGGGCCGATCGCTGTAGCGGATGCCGCCGCGCGCGATACGGCCGGCGCGCAGATGGCATCCCTGCATCGTGGGGCTGTCGATGTGGATTTCGTAGAGCGGCGGCGTGTCGGGCAGATTGGGGATGCCTGCGCTTTCAAATTTGAGCGTGATGTAAGGCGCGGGCGGCGTGCGAAAATAGTTGGTTCGCACCGTCGCCTCGACCATCCCCAACAGCGCCCGCGCGAGGCGATCGTCGGCGATGTTGTCGACCGCGCCGAGCGCTTCCAGATAGGCCGTGCGCAATCCGGCGTAACGCGCGTCGCCGCTAACGGCTCCCGCCGGATCCATCCGCAGCCGGAACATCTCGACCAGCATCCGCGCGAGCTTCGGATTGACCAGCAGCACGCGGCGCAGCGCCGGGAGCGCCGGCGCCAGCCGCATCTGGAAGGCCGCCGCCACGTATGTGCGCAGCAACGCGATCTCGCGCCAACCCAGGCCCGCGTCCAACACTAGCGCGTTCAGCGGGCCGTCCTCGGTCTGTCCGCTGCGCACCGCGGTCAGCGCCTCGGGCAGCATCGCCGCGCCGCTAATGCTCTCCAGCGCTGCGCCGTGGGCGTCCTGCACGCGAAACGACTGGACGAAGGCGCGCACCGCGGTGCCGCCGGAGTCGATGCGCAGCTCGTCGGCCTCTTCCGAGATCACGGTGATGCCAAAATTCGACAGCATCGGCATTATGTCGGAGAGCCGCAGCGACTCGCCGACCTCGAACATCCGCAGCTCGCTGGCGGGTGCCGCCGCGCCGTCGCCGCCGCCTTGGCGCGCCAACTCGACGCTGAAGTTCTGGCCGCCTTCGAGCAGGCTTTCGATTCGCTCGATGTCGCCCGCCGCGCGAGCAACCGTGGTGCTGGCCTTGTAATGCAAGCTGAAGGCGCCGGCCCATCGCTGCGCGAGCGCTTGTCCACGGCGTTCGCCGAAGCGCTCGATCAGTTCCTCGCGCAGCCGATCCTGCCACGTGCGCGCGAGCTGCGAGACCTCGGTCTCGATCGCGCGCAACTGCGCGGCCGAGGGCGGCGCGGCGTCGTAGCAAAAGTGCATCCGCGCCTGGTAGCCCTCTCCCATCGCGAGGTAATAGTAAATGAGTTCGCCGTCGAGTATGCGGCCAAGCGCCTCCTGGATTTGCTTGCGCACCTCGGCCGAAAAAGTCTCGCGTGGCAGAACCACCAGGGCGACGACGTTCTTGCGCACCGGATCGTAGTGCGCGCTCACGCGCACGGTGGCCTCGTCCTTGTGATCGAGGATGAGATGGAGTTGCTCGCGCAGCTCGCCGACCGGCGCGCGGAACAGCTCCTCCTTGGGAAAGCTGTTGAACGCCGACACCAGCTCCTTGTAGTTGTGCGAACCGGGCGTAGCATGCTCGGCCTCGAGCACCTCACGCAGCTTGGCGCGCAGCACCGGGATGTGCTGGGCCTCCTCGGAATAGGCTTTTGAGGTGAACAGGCCGACGAAGCGGTCGAAACCCACCACGCGCCCGTCGGGCCCGATGCGCCGGATAGTGACGTCGTCCATCAGGCCGCGGCGATGAACCTGCGACATCGTATGGGTCTTGCCCATGATCAGCGCCGTGCCCTCGAACAGCATTTTCTGATGGTCGGGCTCAAGCGCTTTGAGATCGACCGGCCGTGCGTAGCGCGAGCGGCTGAAGTCGCGCAGCACGCCGAGTGCGGAGTCGGAGTCAGAATCGACTTCGAGCGTGCGGCGGCCGCCCTCTTCGCGGACCCGATAGCGCCGGTAGCCGAGAAAGACGAAGCCGCCGCCCACCAGCCATCGCAACAGGTCGCGCACCTCGATCAACTCGCGCTGTGCCGCCGTCTCCTCGCAAATCTCCAGCGCCCGCGCGGTCATCGCTTCGAAATCGCCGGTCGCCGAGCGCACTTGCTCGAGCACGCCCTTTAGGCCCGCGGCGATACGCTCGGGGTCGTGCGCGCGACCATCCAGGCGCAGTTCAAGATGCACGAAAGATTCCGGCCGCTCGGTGGACCTCATGCCTTCGAGCGAGACCAGGCGGCCGACCGTGTCGCGCGCGGCGAGCAGCACCGGATGCACGAGCAGGCCGGCGCCGATGCCGAGATGATGGAAGTACTCGAGCATGCTGTCGATGATGAACGGGCAGTCCTCCATCACCGTCTCGACGAAACCGCCGGCGCCGTCGTTTTGCGGCGCGATCACCACGCGGACCTTGATCGGCTCGGTGCGCACCGAGAAAAAGTCGAGCGCATCCGCGCTGAGTTGTGCGCATTGCTCAGCGGAGAGCCGCGCCGCGAGGTCGGGCGCGAGCCCGCTAAACAGGCGGGCGGTGAAAATATCGAGCCGACGCGCGTGCTCGCGCGCGGTATCCGAGATGGTGGTGTGGGGCTGTGCTTCGCTGGCCAATGCTGTCACCTGGAAAAGTCAAAGTCGCAGGGGTGGGACGGTCCCCGGCCGGGAATTATAGGTCGTGTCCCACGGGTGCGGCTACAACCGGGCGGTAATATTTGTTTTCATCGGACTTGCGCTGATCAATTCGATAAGATCGATGAGGCCGATAAGATCCATGAGCACCTGCAAGTTCGATCCAAGTTCGATGAATGATGAGCGCGTCCGTTCTCCGTATCGATGGCACAGGTCGAGATAACCGCGATGACATTCGGGCCGTATGGCGTCGGGCGGCTCGACGGCAAGGCCGTGATGGTGCCGCACGCGGCGCCCGGCGATTTGCTCGAGGTTACGGTCGTGCAGGAACGCGGGGGCTACCTGATCGCGCGCGCCGAACGTGTGCTCAAGGCGGGGGCCGCGCGGCGCACGCCGCCGTGCCCATACCTGCCGCGCTGCGGCGGATGCGATTGGCAGCAAATCGCTTACTCCGAGCAGACGCGGTTTAAAGCCGAGGTTATCGCGGCCACGCTCAATCATGCGCTCGGCCTGGAATTGAATCCCGCAACCTTGATCGAGCCGGCGCCGGCCGAGTTCGGCTACCGCGCGCGCATCAGGTTCAAGACCGGACGCGGCGGGCGGCTGGGATTTTATGAAGCAGGGAGCCGCCGGCTGGTCGAAGTCGAGCATTGCATGGTGGCAGCGGCGGAAATCCGGATGCCGCGCGAGTTCGCGGCCGAGATCGAGTGCGAGGAGATCGAGGTCGTCGCCGATCGCGGCCGCGAAGTGCTGGTCGCGCAACTGACGCGGCCGCCCGGTGCCGCCGTGCTCGAGCGGGCGCGCCGGCTGGTCGAGCGCGACGCGCGGATCGCGGGGGCGGTGTTGCGCGCGGGGCGCGCGCGCGAGGTTATCGGCGAGGTCTCGATCGCGGTCGCGCTGGAGCCGGAGCTCGAACTCGAAGTCGACGCCGATCTTTTCAGCCAGATCAATCGCGCGCAGAACCTGAAGCTGGTTGCTGCGGTGATGGAGATGGCGAAGGCGAGTGCGGACGCGCGCGTGCTCGATCTGTTCTGCGGCGCGGGCAACTTCAGCCTGCCCGCGGCGCGGCGTGGCGCGGCAGTGATGGGAGTCGACGCCGAAGCGCTGGCAGTCGCAGCGGCGGCGCGCAACGCGGCGCGGCTGGGGCTTAAGCGGGCGGAGTTCGCCGCGATGGAGGCGGCGGAGCTCGCGCGGTTTTTATTGCGCGCGCATTACCGGCCCGACGTGGTGATCATGGATCCGCCGCGCAGCGGCGCACGCGAGCTTGTCGGGCCGCTTCTGCGGATGCATGCGGCGCGGGTGATCTATGTCTCGTGCGACGTGGCGACGCTGGCGCGCGACCTGCAAGCGTTGTGCGATGGTGGCTACCGGATCGCCGAGGTGCGCGCGTTCGACTTTTTCCCCAACACTCATCATGCTGAAGTGGTTACGGTATTGACTTCAGCGTCGCCCCGTTCCTAAGCTGGATTGTCGGCGCGTCTTTTTTCCCACCCGGCAGAGGGTCAGCAAAGCGATGCCCAAGCAGGAAAAGGAAAAGCCGCCGCGCCCAAAGATTACGATCATTCCGGGCCGCGGCGTCGCTCAAACCATCAACTATCTGCTCGAGGATCGCGATGAGCTCGAATGGATTATCGCGGTCGGGCGCACCAAGAACGGCGAGCTGTTCTTCTACGACACCGGCGGCGATATCGTCGAAGACCTGGGCACGCTGGAATACCTGAAAGCGCGTATCGTGCGCGCGCATTTCGGCGACGAATACGAGTGAGCGCGCGCGGGCGCGGTCTCAATACACATCTGGTGCATTTTAGCGGCTGAAGAAAGCGGCGCGGCTCGCTGCTCCGAGGCGGCCGGAAACGCGCGTCGCGATCGCGAAGCAGAGTTGCCGGCCGCTGACGACGCGGCGCGGGCGAACTAATCCGGCGTTATGGCGTTCGGATATTTCTTGTAGATTTTCTCGGCGGCCATGAAATCGCTCATTGCCGAGTCGTAGTCGCCTTTGAAATAGGCGCGCTGGCCGTCGAGGAAGAGTTCCTGCATGTGCTGCGCACTGGCGCCCGAGACCTTGGCTCGCCACACGTCGCGCGACGTCTTGACCATGGTGGCGTACACGTCTTCCTGGCGGAACTTGTGCACTGCCGGCGGCGACGCGGTCATGCCCGCTTGCGCGAAGGCGGGGGCTGAGTAGGCGCTGGCGATGCAGGCTCCTGCTGCGACACCCAACATCGCTAACTTCCAGGATTTCATGTTCATGATCCTCCCCGGCTCAAGCGGCAGTTTCGCTTGCTAATATCAAAAACTCTTCATCCCGCGCAACTCTCAGAGCTTTGTGGCTAATATGGCTACGCGACTCCTTTGATTCGTGAGCGTCAACCGCGAGCCTCGATCGCGGCGTCTAGTCTTCGAATTCCTGCTCGGGCTGGCGGGCGTAAATGACACCGTCGTCGATCTCGAGCGGCACGCGGTAAAGAAATTTGCCGCAGGCGCTGGGCGGACCCGCGATACATTCGCCGCTCGCCGGCTCGAAGTAGGCGTTGTGCGTCTGGCACATCAGATAACGTCCCTGCTCGGCGAAGAACTGGTTGTCGATCCAATCCATCGCCATCGGCACGTGGCGGCAGCGATTGACGTAGGCGTGGTAGTGGCCCTGGAAGTTGATCACGAAGCATTCCTCGTCCGCACCGCGCACCGGCAGCATGAATTTCATCGATTCTCCCGCCGCGAGCGCCTCCGTCCGGCAGACCCGATAGCGCACCGCGCGACGCTTAACCACGCGTCGTGTGCGCTTGCCCCCCGTGCCTTTAAGGCTGCGGTCGCGGCTATTGCTGCGCGGCATCTTTCAAGCCCCTGGCAAACCCACTTGCAAACACGCAACGACGTGCAAATCCATCTGCGATTTTTCCCGCTGGGCGGCTCTTTCCATCCGCAAATGCGCCGCTCATTATAATAGCTGATAGCATCCACGCCGCTCGCTGTGTAAAAAACTGCACAAGGTAATCGCGCAAGCGCACGTCGGAGGCGCGCACATCGATGGACAAGCCGATAATTCGCCCGGTCGAAGCCTTTCCGATGGAACAGCAGGATCAGACGGTGATTTGTCTGCGCGATCCGTCCGGTCTCGCGCCCGATCCGATGGTGCTTGGGATGGGCGCGTATTTTCTGGTGACGCTGTTCGACGGGACCAACTCGACGCTCGATTTGCAGGCCGCGTTCAGTCATCGCTTCGGCGAGGTCATCCCGTCAGAGAAAATCCGCGACCTGGTCAGCGCACTCGACCACGCTTATTTTCTCGATTCGCCCGCTTTTGCCGAGCGCGTGCGCGGCGTGCGCGAGGAGTTCCGTCAAAGCCCGTCGCGCCCGGCGGCGCTCGCGGGCCTCTGCTATGAGACCGAGCCGTCACGGCTGCGCGCCGAGATAGAGTCGTACTTCGAGCGTCCCAACGCGCCCGGCCGCGACGCGCTTGCGGCGCCGGCTTCGTCCGCGGCTGTCGGAAGTCTCGCCGGTCTAATCGCGCCGCATATCGATCCGCGCCGCGGCGCTGCCGCTTACGCATGGGCTTACAATGAGCTGCGCCGGCGCGAGCGCCCCGAGCTGATCGTCATTCTAGGCACCTCGCACTACGGCGGGGGCCCGGAGCTGTTCAGCGCGACGCGCAAGCACTATCTCACTCCGCTCGGCGCGGTGCCGACGGATCGCGCTTTCGTCGAGCGGCTTGCCGCGCGCTACGCGGGCTCGCGCGGCGGGGACCTGTTTGCGGACGAGATGCTCCATCGCAACGAACATTCGATCGAGTTCCAGACGCTCTTTCTCGCCTGGGCGCTGGGTGTCGAGGGCTACCAGGTGGCGCCGATCCTGGTCAGCTCGTTCCATCAGATGGTGCGCGACGGCGAGCGTCCAGCCGGCAACGCGCGTGTGGCGCGCTTTCTCGACGCGCTGCGCGAGGAGCTTGCGACCGAGCGCCGCCGCGTGCTGATCCTGGCCGGCGTCGATTTCGCCCACGTTGGGCGCAAATTCGGCGACTCCTTCGGCATCGACGACGGCGTGACCGAGCGCGTGCGGCGCGAGGACCTGGCGCTTATCGAAACGATCAAAGCCGGCGACCCGGGCGGCTTCTTCGCCGACATCGCGCGCGAAGGCGACCAGCGCAAGATCTGCGGGCTCGCCCCGATGTACACGCAGCTCGAGCTCTTAAGCGGGCGGCGCGCGCGCCTGCTGCACTACGACATCGCGCTCGAGCCGCAAACCGATTCCCTGGTCTCTTTCGCCAGCCTGGCGATCGATTAGGTAAATGCGCGATCGTATGTGACGCGCGCACGCCGCGCTGAGGCGGACGGGGTTTACCAGATCTTGTCGCCCTCTTGGCATCCGCGGCGCTTTGCGCGATAACTCGCGATCTCCCTTAACGCAACAAGGAGCCGCATATGAAGATAGGCCTGCAAGCATTCGTCACCGACAACACCGCGAACCCCGCGAACATCGCGCGCAAAGCCGAGGCGGTCGGGTTCGATTCGATCTTCATCCCCGAGCATCCGATAATCCCGATTCATCATCGGACTCCCTACCCTATGGGCGATGGCACCATCCCGGAGTTTTACGCGCACATGCCCGACCCATTCGTGGCGCTGGCGCTCGCGGCCGGTGCGACCACCCGCCTCAAGCTCGCCACCGGCATCTGCCTGGTGCCGGAGCGCGACCCGATCGTGATGGCCAAGGAAATCTCGACGCTCGATCACTTCTCGGGCGGGCGCTTCATGTTCGGGATCGGCGCCGGATGGCTCGCCGACGAGTCGGAGATCATGGGCGTGGAGTTCAAACGGCGCTGGCCGATGACCCGCGAGTACATCGCCGCGATGAAGGAGCTGTGGACCAAGCCCGAGCCGAGCTTCGAGGGCGAGTTCGTCCGCTTTCCCAAGGTCAAGTTTTTTCCCAAGCCCGCGCAGAAGCCTCATCCGCCGATCATTATCGGCGCCGGCGGGATGGGCGTCAGTTGCGAGCGCGCGCTCAAGGATACGGTCGCCATCGGTGATGGATGGATGCCGCTCGGGCTGACGCCCGCGCAACTAGCCACCGAGCTTGGGAACCTGCGCGCGATGTGCGCGCAGGCCAAGCGCGACTTCAGCAAGATCGAAATCACTTTCCTGATGCTGGAGACGCCGCCCGACGTGGCTCGCGTGATCAAGGAATACCAGGAGGCCGGAGCGCATCGCGTGCTGGTCGGCGCGCCGACGCTGGCGCCGGACAAGTACGAGCGCGAGTTGGAGGAGCTGGCGCGCGCCTGCATCCGCTAGAGCGGGCGCCTGCCCACGACTTCGCGGCGCTCTCGCGCCGGCGCTCGACGCGGGCGCTACTGATGCGCTTTCAGGAAGGCGCGCACGCGCGCGACCGCCGCGGGCGTCGCGTCGGGCGTCTTCCATTTCGTGACCAGCTCGGCGTCGGGCGCGAGGCGCGCGATCTCTTCCGCGATCGGCGCTGGATGATAGAGATCGTCGCCCGCCAGCACCAGCATCGGCGTGCGGCACGCGCGAACAAAGTCGCGCGACACCGAGAAGACGAAGTCGCCGTCGTACATCCGCGCGCGAAACGCCTCGAGCGCAGCCTCGCTCAACTCGGGGCGGCCCTTCCTGAGATCGTTCGCCCAGCCGCCGAACATCTCGTTGAACGCGGTGCGGTTGTCGGGACTGAGCCCGATCGGATTTTGCAGCACTGCGGCGCTGACGCGCTCGGGCGCGAGCTTGATCAGCCCCAGGCAGTACGATGACCCGATACAGCCGCCCAACACGTGCGCGCGGCGGGTGCCGAGATGGTCGAGCAGGGCGAGATGGTCAGCGGCGTAAGTCTCCCATCCGTCGGCCGCGCTGATTGGCGCGCGCGAGCGGCCGGCGTTGCGCTGGTCCATCGCGATCACGCGGAAATCCTGCGCCAGCTCGGCGGTGGGATCGAAGGGGCTGTGCCGCCAGAAATCGATACTCGAGCGCATCCCGCCCGGCGCGAACAATAGCACCGGATAGCCAGATCCAAACTCCTCGTAATAGAGCGATACGCCTGCGCGTTCGAAAACCGGCATTGATTTCACCTCCCGCTGAAGCTCGATAGTGCATTCAGGATACGAAGGTCAATCGCAGAAATGCCCCGCAGGCGTCAATCTCAATCCACCTCCTCAATCCACCTCAATCCGCGTGAGGGAGGCCGAGATAGTCCAATATGGTCATAGGCCCGCGTAAGTTGCTCAGAAAGATCACTTTCGGCTCACTATCCTCAATTTAATAGTACTCACATTGATCGCTGCGCGAAGAAGTCTTAACTTGGCAGACAGCCGATTCGTGCTGTTCGGATCCTGTCGACTACCTGTGGACTACCTGTGGACGACGTAGACCATCTAATCTTCAGCAATCGCGAACGTGATCTTATGGCGGAAGTCGCGCGCCGCCTGATCCCGAAACTCGAGCGGGTAGCCGAGAGCTGGGCCGAAGCTATAGAGCTCGACGCGCCGGCCGACAAGCTTCCGCGGATGCGTCAGACGTTGCGCGAGATGACCGTTCCGTTCCTCAGCAGTTTTTTCGAGCAACTGTCCGAACGCAATCCTCAGGGTGCGCTCACGCACTACGAGCATTTCATCGAGAGCATCGTTCGCGGCCAGCTCGACGAGCCGGAGCGTCAGCGCGCAACCATCGATGCGCTGTTCTCTTCGGCACGCGCGGTGCGCGGCCTGCTGACGCAAGAGATCGGACAGGTGCTGGAGGGCGACGAAGGACGGGTCGCGGCGGTGCTGCCGTTCAACCGGCTGTGGAGCGAAGCGATCGAGTCGACGGGCCGGATTTACGTGCGGTTGCGCGAGGGCCATCTGCGCCAGTTGTACGACGACGCGCAACGGACCGCCGAGAAACTGCGCGAAAGCGAAGAGCGCTCCCGCCTGCTGGTCGAGGAAGCGAAGGCGGCGCGTGACGCGGCCCTGGAAGCTTCGCGGATGAAGTCGGCCTTCGTGGCCAACGTGACCCACGAAATCCACACGCCGCTCAACATCATCCTGGGCTACGCGGACCTGATGGCCGAGCGCCTGACCGAGTTGAACGACGCACGCGCGAGCGACTACGCGGATCCCGTGCGCCGCGCCGGTAAACGCTTGCTCGACACCGTCTCCTCGATCCTCGAATTCTCCAAGATCGAATCGGGCGCGTACCGGATCAATCCAAAGCCCATCGTGCTCGGTGAATTCATCGAACGGCTCTTGGGCGAATTCAGGATTCTGGCGGTCAAAAAGGGCCTCGCGCTCAACGCCGAGATCGACGAGCCGCGGGCGGTCGTGAGCTTCGACGAGGGTTGTCTTTCAAACGCGCTAACCAATCTGCTGCAGAATGCGATAAAGTTCACCGAACGGGGGGAAGTCGCGGTGCGCCTAGGGCGCGACGCGCGCGCGGCGCTGTGCCTGGAGGTGCGCGACACCGGCGTGGGAATCGACGCGAACTACCTGCCGCAGGTGTTCGAGGCCTTTTCGCAGGAAAATCCCGGCCTCACGCGCAGGTTCGAGGGCGTCGGCCTCGGCCTCTCGCTGGTCAGGAAATATCTCGAACTCAACGGCGCGGATATCGCGGTCGCGAGCCAGAAAAACCGGGGCTCGACGTTCACGATTCGCTTCGCGCACGACGCCCCACAAGACGCCTGACAACGGCGACCGACATCGAGGAAACCTTCGAGACGCTGATCCCGGCGCGGCTCGACCGTATGCCGTGGAGCGAATTCCACTGGCTGCTGGTGATCGGCCTCGGCATCACCTGGGTGCTCGACGGCCTCGAGGTGACGCTGATGGGCGCGATCAGCGCCGTCCTGCAGCGGCCGGACGTGCTGCATCTCAGCGCCGCGCAGGTCGGCGCGATAAGCTCGGCCTACCTGGTCGGCGCGGTGCTCGGCTCGCTGGTTTTCGGCCACCTGACCGATCGCTACGGACGCCGGACGTTCTTCTTCGTCAGCCTGGGGATTTACCTGTGCGGGGTCGGGCTCACCGCCTTTTCGTGGAACCTCTGGAGCTTCGCGCTGTTCAGGTTTATCACCGGAGCCGGTATCGGCGGCGAGTACTCGGCAGTCAACTCCGCCATCGATGAACTCATCCCGGCGCGATTTCGCGGCCGCGTCGACCTGATGATCAATGGCAGCTTCTGGCTGGGCGCCGCCGCGGGCGCGGCGTCGACGGTAATCCTGCTCAACCCGAACATCTTGCCGGTCAACCTCGGATGGCGTCTCGGCTTTGGCGCCGGCGCGATCATCGGGATGGTCATTCTCTATATGCGCAGGTTCATCCCGGAGAGCCCGCGATGGCTGGTCACGCACGGGCAGCGCGAGGAGGCTGAAAAAACCGTCGCCGCATTAGAGCAAACGGTGGCGCGCGAGACCGGCGCGCACCTGGAGGATCCGCCGCGCGACCAGGCGTTGCGACTCCATGTGCGGCATCACTACGGCCTCGAGGCGGTGGTGAAGCCGATGCTCACACAGTACCGGGCGCGCTCGGTGCTCGGGCTTTCGCTGATGGTCGCGCAGGCCTTCGTGTACAACGCGATCTTGTTCACCTACGCGCTCGTGCTCACTCGCTACTACGGGGTGTCCGTCCACGCCACTGGCCTCTACCTGCTTCCGTTCGCGCTGGGGAATTTTCTCGGTCCGGTGGCGCTGGGCCATTTTTTCGACACGCTCGGCCGCCGCCAGATGATCACCGCGACTTTCACTATCGCGGGCCTGCTGCTGATTCTTAACGGATGGCTTTTTGCGCACGGCGCCTTGACCGCAACCACCCAGGCGATCCTGTGGTCGGTGATGTTCTTCTTCGCCTCGCCCGCGGCGAGTTCGGCCTACTTGACGGTCAGCGAAATTTTTCCGCTCGAGATGCGGGCGCTGGCGATCGCGGTCTTCTATTCCGCCGGAACCGCGGTCGGTGGTGTGGTTGCGCCATGGTTTTTCGGCCGGCTGATCGATTCCAACTCGCGCATCGAGTTGTTCTGGGGATATCTCGTAGCCGCGGCCCTGATGCTGATGGCGGCGGTGGTCGAGGCCACGCTCGGAGTCGCCGCGGAGCGCACCAGCCTGGAAAAAATCGCGGCGCCGCTCTCCTCGGCGCACTGAGCCCGATTCGTCAGGCCGACGCTGGGGCCGTCACTTGGTTGCGAGGATCAATGGCGACACGTGCGGCGCCGGGATCGTCGCGACCTTGCTGAAACCGGCTTCCTTGAGCCACTCGCGATACTCGCGCATCGTGAACACGTCGCCCGCCGGAGTGTGCAGCAGCATGTTGAGGCCGAACAACAGCGGCAGCGCCGGCCCGCTGCGTTCGTCATTGGGTACGAACTCGCCGATGAGCAGCATCCCGCCGTCGCTCAGCGCGTCGTGCGTCCGCTTGAGGAGCCGCCTGCCCCAGTCCGGCCCCTCGCCGTGGATGATATGGCCGAGGATGGCAAGGTCGAAGCCGGTTCCGAAGTCGACCTCACGAAAATCGCCTTCGAGATAATCGTAGCGGTCGCCGACGCCCCAGCGCTCGGCATATTGGCGGGTGACCTGCGTGACCGCGGGGTAATCCGCCACCGTGACGCGCGCCTGCTTGAGCGCTTTCGCGAACGGAATCGACCATGCCGCAGCTCCCGCGCCGATATCGAGGATCCGCTTGATCCTGCGCCGCGCCGCTGCCGACAGGCGCTTCACGGCCGCGCTCGCCGCAAGGAAGCCCCCCGGAAAGATCGCCGGGACGAGCTTTGAGAAGAACACCTGACGCTCCTCCGCCGATAGGTCCGCCTGGAGCGGGCGGCCGCTTTTGACCGTCTCGGCCAGCATCGACCACGGCGCCATCATCATCTTCCCCATCATCGTCGCGTCGCCCATGTAGAGCGGCTTGCCCCGCACCAAGTGCTCGGCGGCGGTGCGTTGGAGCTTGTAGCGCCGCCCGCTTTTTTTCAGGTAGCCCATCCCGCAGAGCGCATCGAGCAACCGCCCTGTCCCATGCGCTGAAGCACCCGCCGCCTCCGCCACCTGCTCGGCAGTGGTTTTACCGGCCGCGATATGGCTGAAGAGGTCGAGCTCGACCGCGGCAGCCAAAGCCAGGCCGCTCCACGCGAGATGCAGTATTTCTCCGTAGGTTTGGTAGGGCGACGGGCCGGAACCTGAGTGTTTCCGTAGCATCGATTTGTTACCCCCCAAGGCCGGAATCGAAAGTAATTTTCGCCGAGAGGACTATATATCACGTTGCGCTATCACGTTGCGTTCAGTTACTGCCGCTGGCGGGCGCGATGTGGGCGCGCGCTTGTTGGCCGAGGGCGGGGGTGTTAGAGATGAGTGTCGGTCGGCGAGAAATAACTCGCATAAAAAGCTTGCTTTGATCGTTGCGGCAGGAGGATATGGCGATGACCAACAAAGGATTCTCTCACGTAGGGCTTTCGACGCTCGACCTCGACAAGACGCGCGAGTTTTACGAGAAGGTGCTGGGCTTCAAGGTGGTGGTCGCCGACACGATTAAGATCAAGGAAGGCGGCGCCATCCGCCACATCTTCTTTGATACCGGCCGCGATCAATTGCTGGCCTTCATGGAGCCGCGCGGGATTCCGGGAGTTCCGGTCGAGTACGACGCCGGCATCAATCGCGGCCTCGGCACGCCGGCGGCCTTTTATCATTTCGCCTTCGAGGCCGGGTCGCCTCCGGCGCTCGAAGACAAGCGCCGCGAACTGATCGACAAGGGCGTGCAGGTGACCGACGTGGTCGACCACGGATGGGCGAAGTCGATCTACTTCAAGGATCCCAACGGGATGTCGCTCGAGTACTGCTGCCTCGCGCGCAACTTCACCCAGGACGACGCCACGATGCAGGAGCGCTTCGAGATTTCGATCAAGGCGCTCGGACTCGATATGGCCGACTCCGACGAGATCAACGCGGCCCGCGCGCTGGGCGAAAAGTCGAAACATCCGCAATAGCCGCGCCGCGCACGGAATGAAGTGCAAAGGGCGGAGCGGACGAACCCCGCGCCGCGTGGCCGGCTACTGCCTCAAGCTCCTGATATTGATCAGCCTGGCCACGGTCTCCCTCAAGAGCGCTAGTCAAGCTCAGATCCAGCCCTCGGTTGAGAACCCACCCGCAGCCAATCCATCCGCGTCGGCGACGCCCGCATCTTCAGAGTCATTGGGGGTTACGCCGCTTGGCCTCGAGTATGCGCCTGGCGCCGCGAGCGTCGTCGATTCCTTAAGCGCTCTTCACAGCCACCTGCAAGACGCCGTCGGACTTCAGATTCACGGGATGCTGGTCGGCACCTATGAATACAATTTCGACCGGCCCAGCACCGGCAACAACACACTGCGGGTTTACGATTTCTTCGGCAGCAACAGCCCCGAGCTTGCGCAAGGCGAGCTATATATCGAGCGCGCGGCGCCGAAACAGGTTGGCTTCGTGCTCGACCTGAATACCGCGAACGTCGCGCAGGTGCAGTACGGCGTATCGACGGTCTATTGGAAAGTCCCGGGACGCGCCGGCGCATGTCCGCAAAGTCCGTGCGGATGGCTCGATCCGACGCGCGCCTATCTCGATTACACGCTGCCGCTCGGAACTGGAATCCTGCTAACCGCCGGCACGCAATTCCCGCTGATTGGCAACGAGGCGATACCGAGTTGGCAGGACTACAACCTGTTCCAGTCGATCGGTTACGTTTTCCACGCGAGCCCTTTCAACGTGACTGGTCTGCGGGCCCATTATAGCTTCAACGATTTCGTCGGCCTGACGCTCGGACTGAATAACGGATGGGACTCGCTGGCCTCGAGCTATCCGCTGCAGACGTTCGAAGGACAGCTCAGCCTCAACCCGGCACATCAACTCTCGCTCCTGATCAACGGCATGTATGGGCCGCAGGGGCCCACCGGCGGCAATCTGCCGTCGAAGGCGGGACTGCTCGATCTGATCGCCACCTGGACGCCGCCGATCGACGGATTGAGCATCACGCAGGAGGCGATCGCGGGTCACCAGGACAGCAACGCTCTCGCGCCGACCCCGCTAATCGAGGCGCCGGGAAATCCGTCGAATCCGATTCTCGATGAGTTCCCTAACGGGCGCACCGTCCATCCGAGCGACTGGTATGGCGAAGGCACCTGGGTGGCGTATCAGGCCACTCCCCGCTTGCAGCTCGGCCTGCGCGGCGAAGTTCTGAAAGATATCGACGGCTTCGATACCGGTCTGCCGCAGACGCTGTGGGATATAACGGCGGGCTTCAATTTCAAGCTCGCCGAATGGCTGGTCGGCCGATTCGAGTACCGTCACGACGAATCCAGCCGCAAACCATTTCCGAGCAGTAAGCCGTTGGTCTTTTTCACATGCCCGGGGCTCGGCACGTGCGCGGCGACCGCGTCGACCTATCATGGGATGGATACCATCCTCGCGACGCTGATGTTTATTTTCTGACGACGCTCAGTGAGCGCCGGCTCAATTGAACGAGATCTTCGGGATTGATTTTGGTGGACGCACCAGGACTTGAACCTGGGACCTCTTGCATGTGAGTTGTGGCGTCGCGTATAGCCGGTATCACTCGGTACTCTTCGGTGCTCATCGAACACCCTCTGGGAGTGGAGGAAGCCGGCTGCGCAGGCTACTACCGAGTGATATGAGCATTACCGAGAAGGGGCACAATTTTGGGCACATGAGGGCACAAATTAGGGCACACGCGTATCGCGCCAAAATCGCGGGACTGCCACACCGGTGGTCGGTCTCTTCGGCGGATTCAGAACACTGAGTTTGGGCAACGGACGTAGGTCGTGGGCCGGAATGACCGGAACGAACAAAATTCCAGAACGGCTCGAACGGCCAAGACCTTACCAATGCAACGGACGCATTCGATGCCTGGCTACTCCCACCCCGGGGGTGACCACGATTTCACTTGAGATTTCGAGATTTCGAGATGGTCAAGGTTTCGGGACGGACAAGGTATAGGGCGTCCGCATGAAGATCGAGCTGATCACTCCCGAGTCTGGACCGTCACGGCGGTTGCGCAAATGGCGTTTGATCCGGTTTCCGCAGCTCACAATGCCCTTGCTCGCAGCCTACACGCCGCCGGGCGTGGAGCTGCACCACACCGACGAGATCGTTGAGCCCGTCGACCTGGACCGCGACGCAGATCTGGTTGCGATCACCTGTAACACCCCGGCGGCGGCGCACGCGTATCGGCTGGCCAGGCAGCTGCGCGCCCGCGGCCGGCGCGTCGTTTTGGGCGGACCGCACGTCACCGCCATGCCTTCGGATGCCCTGCGCCACGCCGACGCGTTGGTGATCGGCGAAGGGGAGCTCGTCTGGCCGGAGGTCGTCAATGACTTCGCACGCGGCCGGTGGCAGGAGATCTATCGCGGTCGGCCCGCCGATCTACGCGGCATGAAAGCGCCACGCTGGGATCTCATTCGCGGTCGACGCTATGGACGCGCGGTTACGATCGCCACCCGCGGATGCGTGCACCGCTGCGGCTACTGCTCGATCCCCTTCCTGTACGGGCGCGGGCAGCGTCGGCGTCCGGTCGGGGAGGTGGCACGGGAGGTGGCGCTGATGCCCGGCAAATCGGTGGTCTTCTGGGACGACTACCTGATGGCCGACCGAGCCTATGCGCTCGCGTTATGCCGCGCCATCGCTCCTTATCGCAAGTGGTGGACGACGCAGACCACGATGCGCGTGGCCTTCGACGAGGAGTTGATGGCTGTCGCCGCAGAGAGCGGATGCAAGGCAGTGTTCGTGGGGCTGGAGACAGTCTCTCAACACAGCCTCGACCTGCAAGCGAAGCGCTTCAATCAGGTGCGTCTATACGAGCGGGCGGTGGCCAACCTTCACCGGCACGGCATCGCCATTCAGGCGGGCACCATGTTCGGCCTCGATGGCGACGACTCGGGGATCTTCGAGCGCACTCTACGATTCTATCGAGGGATCGGCATCGACAGCGCAACGGTAGGCATCGTCGTGCCGATGCCCGGCACGCCGTTCTTCGACGAGATGGTCCGTACCGGACGCCTGCTGACGACGGATTGGGACCGCTACAACGGCAAGGTCGACGCGGTCTTTCGACCAAGCAACATGTCTCCGCGCGAGCTGGAGCAAGGGGTCGCGTGGTTCGCGGATCAGTTCTACTCGCTGCCGTCGATCTTCGACCGGCTCCTCTGCAAGTCGCGCGTCGGTATCTGGTGGAACCTCCCGCGCAATCTTGGCTACCGCTTGGCGCTCCATTGGCGCGCGGCCGTCCGCTTCGACGACGGGAGAGCGGCAGAGACCTGAGGGCATTTTCGCTACTCCAAGTCCGATAGATTCGCAGTTCTATGGAATTTCCGCTGAAGCCCAAGGGCTCCACGATGGGTTTCGCGGTAGAAGCGAGTCGTGCCTAAGTTGAGAAAAACCGTTGACTTGTTTGGTGGACGCACCAGGACTTGAACCTGGGACCTCTTGCATGTGAGGCAAGCGCTCTAACCGGGCTGAGCTATGCGTCCACCGGGAAACGAATTATCGCGCCCGCCGCTTCCTGTCGCAAGACCCAGCCGCTTCCTGTCGTAAGAGCCAGCCGCTTGCGGTCGTAAGAATGATCGCTGTCCGACACGGGCGTTCCGAGCGCGCGTCTGACGCCCCGTCGGCGCGCACGGTGCGTTTTACGCGCGGCGCTAACGGCTCCGCGGCATTCCCAGCACGCGCTCGGCGATGATGTTGCGCTGAATCTCCGACGTCCCCGCCTCGATCGTGTTCGCGCGCGCGCGCAAAAAATGATGCTGCCAGCGCCCCGAGTGCACCGCGTGCGGCGAACCCTTGACCAACTGCCCGGCGGGACCTTGAAGCCCGACCACGAACTCGGTCATCCGCTGGTTCAGCTCCGACCAGGTAAGCTTCGAGATCGATCCCTCCGGCCCCGGGTCGCCGCCCTTGAGAATCTTCGAGAACACCCGGTACGACGTGTACTTCATCATCTCGAGCTCGACGTGGAACTGCGCGAGCTGCTGACGGACAACCGGATCGCTGGTCGCCGGCACGCCGTTGCGCAGCGTCGCGCGCGCCAGCTCCACGATCTCGTCGAACACAATCCGAAAGCGCGCCGCCGAAGCGAACGCCGCCGTCCCGCGCTCGTTCATCAGCGTAGTCATCGCTACCCGCCATCCCTCGTTGAGTCCGCCGACAAGGTTGGCGCGCGGCACCCGCACGTCTTCGAAGAAAACCTCGTTGAACTCCGACTCGCCGGTCATCTGGCGCAGCGGCTTGACCGTGACTCCGGGCGTGCGCATGTCGACCAGCAGGTAGCTGAGTCCGCGATGCTTGGGCGCTTCGGGGTCGGTGCGCACGAGCAGCATGCACCAATCGGCAAGATGCGCCATCGAGGTCCATACCTTCTGCCCGTTGACGATGAACTCGTCGCCGCGAAGCTCCGCCCGCGTGCGCAGCGAGGCCACGTCGGAGCCGGAATTGGGCTCCGAGAAACCCTGGCACCAGATTTCCTCGCAGTTAAGGATTTTGCGCAAGTAGCGCCGCTTCTGCTCCTCCGTGCCGTGCGTGATGATCGTCGGACCCGCCATCGAGAGCCCCAACGCGTTGAGCGGCCCAGGGGCGCGGCAAAGCGCCATCTCCTCGTTGAAGATTGCCATCTCGGTGCGGCTCGCGCCCTGCCCGCCGTACTCTTTGGGCCACGACATCCCGAGCAGTCCGCCCTGATGCAGGCGGCGCTGCCAGTCGCGCAGGAATTCGACCTGCGTCAAGCCCTCGGGCAGGCGCTGCTCGGCGGTGCCCCACTTGGGCGGCAGGTTCTCGCGCAGAAAGTTGCGCACGCGCTCGCGAAAGCGCTCTTCGTCGGGGCCGAAACCGAGGTCCATAAGTATAGTCGCGCGGGTTCTTTAGATGCGCATGACTAGAATGCGTATGAACGTAATACCTTAGTTGACGGTGTCCATCAGCCGAATCAATTCGGCGCGGCCCCATTCGATTTCATGGCGATGGCGGTTGGCCATCTTTTGCAGGCACTCGCGAATCGGACCGCTCTCCGGCGCGAGCGCGAGCGTCTCTTCGATTTTGCGCGCGACCCATTCCTGGCCGCGAATCAGCAGCGCTAGCCGCCCACGAATATCGCCGACCGCCGCGACCTTGGCCGCGAACGGGCCGGTCGCCGCCGACGGCGTGCCGCCGCCCTCGCGCACCAGCCGCTCCAACGCGACGACGTTGTGGCTCTCGTCTTCGCGCGCATCGAGCAGCAGTTCCTTTAGCTCAGGATGCCTGACCTCGGTCGCGAGCGAGTCGAGCACGGCGACGCCCGCGCGCTCGGATTCGAGCAGCAGATTGAGCATCCGCTCCAGCGCGGCGTCCATGTCGGGACTGTAGTACGCGGGTCAGAATTACGGCAATGGCTTTTGCACCGTGCCAGAGCAACGGCGGCGCTTCTCGCAGGCATTCAGAACCGCCGCTCGACCCCAACCCGACCCTCCGCAGAACACGGGGAGGGAGTAAGAGTCAACCGGCGGTCGTCGCTGCGCCGCAATTCATAACCTCTCCTTGTCCAAGGAGAGGTCGCCGTGAGCATCGCGAGCGGCGGGAGAGGTACCAAATTCCACTGGGCCACAGGCACTTTGAGCGAGTGCCGGAAAGTCGATCGCGAGACCTCTCCCTAACCCTCTCCTTGGACAAGGAGAGGGAACCACAGAGGCTTCAAACTTAATCAAGCGGTGGTGAGGCGGTCGCCCAGCAGTTCGGCGAGACGCTCGGCCGGCGCGCGTTTTAGGTCAGACGTCGCGAAACCGGCCGCGGCCGCATGGCCGCCGCCGCCGAAGACCCGCGCCAGCGCCGAGAGATCGATTTCCGAGTCGGGGCTGCGGCGCAGGCTCACGCCCTGACTGCGCAGATCAAACAGCGCGATCACGGTGCGCGTCTGACCCTCGTAGAGCGCCGCCGCGACTTCGCTGCTATAGCCGAAACAGCATGCGCTGCGCACCTTGATTCCGTTGTCGAGCATCCGGTCGACCATCGTGGAGCGCGCGAGCTCCAGCGACTTCGCCATCGCCTCCCGCCCGGCCTCCAGCGCCGCGCGCATCCGGCGCGACAGCTTCGGTTCGCGCAGGCGCAAAATCTCGCGGTACGACTCGATCCCGCCGAGCGTCTGTACGGCGAGCGCCCAGTCGCTCGACTCGGGAATACGATGGACCCAGCGGTCGTGATCGTCAGCGATAGCGGCGAAGGCGGCGAACTCCTCGAAGGCTTGCGCGCGTCGCGCCGGAAGCGTGGCGGCGCGTCGGCGAAGGTAGTTGAAGGTCAGCCGCGCGGCCGAATACCGCTCCGAAAGCACGCGCACGGTGAAGGGCACCTTGAACTCGGGCGCGTCGGCGCGGCCGACGGCGGTGCGATGGTGGTCGATCCAGTAGACGCGCGCGCCCTTTTGCGCGAGTTCGGTCAGATGCTCGCCGGTCGCGGTCGAGTTCCACGAAAGGTCGGTAACCCAGATCTCGTCGTCCTCGCCGCCGGTGCGCAGTTGGAGATCCTGGAGCACGTGGTCGCTGTCGTTGTTAGCGACCAGCCGCGTGACCACGCGCTGCCCCTCGTAAAAGCGCGCGACCGCCGCCGCCGCCATCACCCCGTCGAGGCAGGACGGACCGTGGCTGACAACCTGGATCGCGCGGCGCGTGGCGGGCTTGGTCATCGTATTCGAAATCCTATGGCATCGAGACCGTGGACGCGATAGCCGTTCGAGATCATAGCCCCCTGACGATAACCCTGCGCGACGGCCCGCACCCCCCGATGAAAGCGTGATGGCGTGCGTGCTAGATTAGGCCGGACCCTGATGACTGATTCCGGCCACAGCGATTTGGAGGCTCGCACCGAGCCCCGCATCCTGGAGCGCTCCGAGCATCCGGTCTCTCGTCGCGATATCGACCCGCGCGTGCTCAAGGTGCTCTACCGGCTGATCGACGCCGGTCACGACGCCTACCTGGTTGGCGGCGGCGTGCGCGACCTGATGATCGGGCGGCGGCCCAAGGACTTCGACGTCGCGACTTCGGCACATCCCCAGGAAGTGCGCGATCTGTTCCGCAACTCGCGGCTTATCGGACGGCGCTTCCGTCTGGTCCACGTCTTCTTCGGCCAGCACAATATCGAGGTCGCCACCTTCCGCCGCCGCGCCGAGGACGTGCCCGAGTCCGAAGATCCGTTGATCCGTCACGACAATACTTTCGGAACGCCCGAGGAAGATGCATTTCGGCGCGACTTCACGATCAACTCGCTCTTCTACAACCCGCGCACGTTTCACGTGATCGACTACACCGGCGGAGTCGCCGACCTCGAAGCGCGGCTCATCCGCACGATCGGCGATCCCGAGGTGCGGATGCGCGAGGACCCGGTCAGGATGCTGCGCGCGGTGCGCTTCGCGGCCAAGCTTGGTTTCGAGATCGAGCCCGCCACACGCGCCGCCATCGAGCGCCATCGCGAGGACCTGTTGAACGCCTCGGTTCCGCGCGTGGTCGAGGAGATTTATCGCGCGCTGGGAATCGCCGCCGCCGCGCGCGCCTTTGAGCTGATGCACGAGCTGGCGTTATTCGACCTCCTGCTGGCGCCGCTCGCGCGTTTCATCCGCGCCGGCCAAGGCCCGGTGCACGAGAGCGCGACCGGGCGCAATCTGGCTGCGATGGGCCGGCGGATCTCGGCCGGGATGGAGCCCGCGCACTCGGTCGTGCTGGCGTGCATGTTCGCGGACCTTTGTATGCGCGGGATGCCCGGCGGCGAGCCGCTGGACCTGCTCGCGGAGCTGAGGTCGCGCGGCTTCGCCCGCGGCGACACGGAGCGGATGCGCCTCGTGCTCGAGGCGCTACCGCATCTGGTCGCGCCGTCGCGCCGCACGCGCCGACTTATCCATCGTCCATACTTCGACGAGGCGCGCGCTGTATTCGAAATCGTCGCGCCCTCCTGCGGCGGCGATCCCGAGGTGCTCGCGAGCTTCCTTAGCGATCCCGAGGCCTGGCTCCAAGGCCGGGGCGGCGAGTCTCGGCGCGTCGAGCCGCGCGAGCCTGCCGCGGGTCCCGGCGGCGGCGGCCGGCGGCGCCGGCGTGGCCGGCGAGGCGGCCGCTCGCGCCATCGACGCCGCGGCAGGGCCGCGGCGCATGCGCTCAGCGCCTCGCCCAACGGCGAGGGCCGCGCTCACGGCGAAGGCGAATCGAGGGCCGAGGCGTGCCACGCCGAGCAGGCAGGTTCGGCGGGCGCTCCGGGTCCGGCAGACGAAGCAGCCGCCGTCTCGGCGGCCGGCGGGGACCCGGCGGAGCGTTCGCGCGACTAGCCCCGCGCGGACGCGACCGACAGGCGGACCGCCGCTTGTCCGGCCCGCCCCGTTTCGACTACCCTGAACGCTCGCGTTTCAATCGAGCGCGGCGGGAGCAGGCGAGTCTCATCAACTAAGGAAGCAATATAAAGAGGTCGGTTTTGGCAGCGAACGGCTTACGCACGGACAAAATCTGGATCGACGGCGCGCTGATTCCCTACGACGAGGCCAACATCCACGTCCTCAGCCACAGCCTGCACTATGGCCTGGCCGTATTCGAGGGGATGCGCTGCTACAAATCCGACAACGGCCGCTCCGCGATTTTTCGCGGCCCCGAGCATATTCGGCGGCTGTTCGACTCCGGCCACATTGTCGAGATGCAGATTCCATTCAGTCCCGAAGAGCTGCTCAAGGCGTGCTGCGACGTGGTGCGGGTGAACAGGCTCGAGGAATGTTATCTGCGTCCGATCGCGTTTTATGGCGAGGGCGAGATGGGGCTTTCGGCGCGCGGCAACAAGGTGCGCGTCGCGATCGCGGGATGGCCGTGGGGCGCGTATCTCGGCGAGGACGGGGCCAGGAAGGGCGTGCGGCTCAAGACCTCGTCCTTCGTGCGGTTCCATCACAACTCCCTGATGCCGCTCGCCAAGGCCTCGGGCCATTATGTGAATTCGATCCTCGCCGGCTACGAGGCGCGCCGCAACGGCTACGATGAGGCGCTCCTGCTCGACGTTCACGGCTACGTGGCCGAGGGCAGCGGCGAGAACTTCTTCATCGTGCGCGACGGCGTGGTCAAGACGCCGCCGCTCATCTCGGCGCTGCCCGGGATCACGCGCGACGCGGTGATGAAAATTCTGCGCGACGCGTCGATCGAGGTGGTCGAGCAGATCTTCCCGCGCGACGCGGTCTATATCGCTGACGAGGCCTTCATGACCGGCACGGCCGCCGAGGTTACGCCGGTGCGCGAGCTCGACGATCGCATGATCGGAGCGGGCGTGCCGGGGCCGGTGACGATCAAGGTGCAGGAAGTTTTCCGCAACGCCCTGCACGGCCGCGACGCGCGCTACCGCGACTGGCTGCACTACGTCTAGCCCGAGGCGCTGGCGCTCGCGCGCCGGCGGCGGAGTCCACAAGAGAGGCACGGGGGGCGCCGATGCGGTTCATTATGATGGTGGCGATCGTGCTCGCGGTCGCGGGCTTGGGAGCGATCGTCTTTCGTCCGCGAATCGCACGGGCGGCGATGCTCTCCGTGGGAGCGACGGCGCCGGATTTCCATAGCCAGGTGGTCAATGGCGACCAGGTCACACAGATCAGCCTCGCGGATTTCCATGGCCACAAGCTGGTGCTCTACTTTTATCCCAAGGACAACACGCCCGGATGCACCAAGGAGGCGTGCGCGTTCCGCGACGGCTACGCGCGTTTCCAGGCCGCCGGTATCTGGGTGCTCGGATGCAGTATTGATTCGGCCGAATCGCACAAGGCATTCATCAAAAAGTACGGTCTGCCGTTTGCGCTCCTGCTCGACCCCGACCGCAGTATCGCGCGCGCCTACGGCGCCGACAACGGCGTCCCGATTCTCGGCCTCGACCGCCGAGTGACTTACGTAATCGGCGAGGACGGACACATCGTGAAGGTCTACCCTTCGGTCGATCCCGGAATCCACGCCAAACAGATCATCCATGACCTCGGCGCCGACCATCCGCCGAGCCCGACGCCGGCCGCTTCGCCCGCCACGTCCGCCGGGAATCCGTCTGGCGTCAAGGGCGGCGAGCAGATGCCTAGAAAGACCGCAACGCCGCAGCCGGGCGAGGGAAGCGACGTGGAATGAAGACGGACACGCCGAAACCGGAGCCGGCGATCGGGATCGCGATACGGCGTCGAGCGATCGCGCTGGCCGCGATACTCGCGCCGCTCTTCCTGGCGGCGTGCGCCGCGGCCAACAAGCCGCCGCCCGAAGTGCCTGATATCCCGCTTTCCTCGTACGCGGCGTTCGAGCTGCCGCCGGTCGCGAACCAGAGCGGGCAGCCGTCCGGCGTCGAGGCTGCGCAAATAATCGGCGAGGGGATAGCCGTCGAGCTCAAGAACCGCGGCTACAATATCGTCGCGAGCGCGCCGGCCGAATCCGAGCCGCTGCTGATCAAGTGCGAGCTCACCGCATATCAGCCCGATACTTCTTCGGCCAACAACGGGACCACCGGGATTACACTCAAGGTCACATTCATCGATATGAAAAACGGGCACGTGCGCGGCGAATTCGACGACGCGCAGAACGTCCAGGGCGGCGGGCTTCAAAGCGACCGCGATATCCTGCTCGGCTTCGCCAAGGGCGCGGGAATTCAGATCGACTCGCGCATCAAGGGGTAGCGCGCGGCTCGGCGGCTTCGCCGGGCGCGTAACCGAGACTCGTCGCGAGCATCATCGCCGCCGCGGCGACGAGCGCGCCGTCGCGCTCCCGCGCCGCCATCTCGTCGAGCGCCGCGACATGCGCGACGGCGGTATCCTCGGCGCTCGAGCGGCCGCATCCGAGGCCGTCGGGGTCGAACATCGCGTCGATCAGCCGATTTGGATCGTAGTTGGCTTCGGCCAGCGCCTCGCGCGCGGCGCGCCGCCAGAACTCGCGCGGCTCGACGCGTTCGAAATCGACAGTCGCGGCGACTCGCTCGCGAAAAATCCCTACCAGCGGATAGTAGAATGCGACGGCATCGAGATACGGATCGATGCCCTGGCCGTCAAGAAATTCCGCGATCGTGCCGGCGACTCCATAGACCCCGAGCGACCCGGCGGCAGGTTCCAGTTGCAGGAAGCACTCGACGTATCCGGCGCCATCAGCGCCGGGCGCGCGTTCGAGGCCCAGTGGATAGAGCCGGCAAGCGAGCGGGCGTCCCGAATGGATAGTGCAGCGCGGCCCATCGAGCGCGGCACATCGCCCGTCGGGGAGAAAGCGCAGGAGCGATCCACGGCGCATCGTGTAGCGCGCGACTACTGTGCCGGTGGTGACTTTGACGGCGCGCGCGATCCGGATCACGTCATAGGGCGAGAGCGTGATTACTTTGTCGCGGCAGCAGAGCCCGCATCGGTTGCAGACGTAAGAGAATTTGCTTCCGCGCTCCATCCGACACAGCTTTTGTCCGTGAGGCGCGCACACGCGGACGTTGAGCTCAGCCCATCGCGCTTGCGGGTTCGGCGCTGCTGCGCAGGGCGCTTAAGAAATCGATCACCTCGGAAGCCACGCGCTCTTTTTCGCTGTCGACCGTGATCACGTGGAAGCTCTCTTCCAGGATCACGGCGCGCTTTTGCGTGCCGCCGAGATGGCTCATCAGGAAATCGACGTTGCGGCGCATCGGACACGTATGGTCGCGACGGCTATGGATGACGAGCGCGGGCTGGCTTACGCGGTTAAGGCGCGGACGCACCGCCGCCGACAGCTTCAGCAACTCGAGCACCGCGCTGAGCGGCATCAGACGGGCCGACGGATGCACGCCGCGAGCGGCGGCGTCGTGGATATCCGAGCCTTTGCCGCGCAGGTAGATGCGGTCGACGAGCGGGCCAAGCGCGCGCAGCGCCTTGAGCGGCGCGCGCACCCATAGTGGCAGAAAAAACGCCGGCGACAGCATCACCACTCCCGCGACCGCCTCGCCCTGATCGGCGGCCAGGCGCGCCGCCAGCACGGCGCCCATCGAGAGCCCGACCACGGCCACCGGATCGCCGTAGCGATGCAACCGCTCGAAGCCCTCGACGACGCTTTCGTACCATTGCGCATGAGTTGAGGTGCCCAGTTCCTCGGATGCGCCCGCATGACCCGCCAGCCGCACGCCGCATACGCGCACACCGGCGGCGGTCAGACGCTCGCCCAGGTAGCGCATCTCGAACGGCGTGCCGCTTAGCCCGTGGATGAGCAACGCGCTCACCCCCGCGCCGGGAAAAAAGAACTCGCTGGTGTCGATTGTTGGGTTAGCTGGGTCGGGATCGTCGTCTGACGAACTCATTCGTTACTCCGCCGTTACTCCGCTTTTAAGGCCGCCCTCTTTGTGTTCGCTTTTGCGTTCAATATCGAACGTTGCGTCGGCCGCGACTACATCGTCGTGCCTTGCTCGCCGACCAGTTCCGGACGAACAAAAATCTGGGCGCGCGCGCGAAGCTCCTGAACAAAGCTCTCCCAGGCCTGCGCCTGGCGCTGCCTGATTAACTGATCCTTGAACGCAGCCTTCGCCGCTTTCCACTGATCGTCGGTGGGCGGCGTGCGGCTGGTGACCTCGAAGATATAGGCGTTGCCGTCGAGCGTGAGCGGGCGGTCGATGATCGCCGGCGTCCCGGGCAACAGCGAGGCCTCCTGCACCGCCTCGTGGAATTCGCCGATGCCGGGGATCGAACCGTCGGCGCGCGAGAAATCGCCCGTGGTATGCACCGCAAGCTTGGCGCTGGCGGCTGCCGCGGCGAACTTGGCGGGATCCTTCACCTGCTTAAGGAAGGTGGTGGCCCGCTCCAGCGCCTTGGCCTCCGCCATCTGGCGCACCAACGCGGCGCGAACCTTGGGCTCGATCTCGGCCAGCTTGGGCAGATAACTCGGCTTGCGCTCGATGAGTTTCACGATGTACTGCGCGTCGCGGCCGCTGATGACGCGTAGGTCGTTGGGGTTGAGCTTGAACGCATCCCGCATCAGGCTCGGGTCGCTAATTTCGGGCGTGCTCTCATTGGCGGCGAGCATCGGGGTCTTTATGAGGTCGAGCCCGCGCTTGTCGGCCAGTTGCTGAAGCCCCTTGCCGCTCAGCGCATCCCCGAGGTCCTGGTCGATCGCCTGATGGGCCTGCTCGGCGCCGGCGCGATGGCGCAGCGCTTCGACGATATGCGGACGCGCCTCGTCAAGGGTCTCGACGTGGGCGAGCTTGTGATCTTCGACCTCGATGACGTGATAACCGTACTGGGTCTGGACGACCGTCAACTCGCCCGCCTTCATCCCGAAGGCCGCGTCGGCAAACGGCTTCACCATCTGTTTCTGGTCGAAATAGCCAAGTTCGCCGCCGCTATTCTTGTTACCCGGGTCATCGGAGAACTGCTTGGCGAGCTTGGCGAAGTCGGCTCCGCCCTTGATTTGCTTCAAAAGATCGTCGGCCTTGGCCTTGGCGGCGGCCTTTTGAGCCGGGGTCGCGTCGGGCGCGACCGCGATCAGAATATGGCGCGCGCGGACCTGTTCAGGATGGGTCAAGCCGGAGTCGCGCTGGCGGTTGTAATAATTCTGGACTTCCTTGTCAGAGGGATTGACCTTGGCCGCGAGCCTGTCGGGATCGTAACGGATGAAGTCGAACGAGATGCGCTCGGGCTCGCGGAATTGCTCGCGATGAGCCTGGAAGAAGTCGGCGATTTGCTTATCGGTGGGCGTGATAGTCGATTCAAAGTCTTTATAGGAGATTTCAACGTAGGACAGCGCGAGCTTCAGGTTCGACTGGTCATAGAGCTGGCGCAGCTCGGCGTCGCTCACTTCGACCGTCTGAATAACCATCCGCTGCATCAGTTGCTGGAGCATCTCGAGCCGCAATTCGGACTCGAAATCCGCCGGGCGCATATTCTCGCTGCGGAGCGCTGTCTGATAGATCGCGAAGTCGAAGTGGCCGTCGACCTGAAAAGCGGTCTGCGCCTCGATCATCTGCTCCAAAGCGGCATCGCTTATCTTAAGTCCCAAACGATTGGCTTCATCGAGCACAAGTTGCTGATCGACCAACTCCTCGAGCGCCTGTTCGCGAACGTTGTAGCGCGCCAAGGCCTCGGAGGCCTCGGGTCCGTAGATCTGTTCCAGCTTGCGGCGCAACTGTTGGGCTTGCTGATCGACATCCTTAGTTAGGATTTGATGGCCATTAACTGTGGCAACCGGCTTTATGCGGGTGAACATCCCGGTACTGACACCCCAGAAAGCGAACACACCGATGAGCGCGATGACGACCGCGCGGGTCAGCCACGAATACGCATGCTTGCGCATCAGATCGAGCATAGTGCATTCATCATATTTTGCGGCTTTTGATCGCGCAAATCGTGCTTGCGCCTTGCCTCGGATGATAGGCGTCTGTTAGCTTCTTCATGGGTCTCGGGCACGTCTAAAAATTCTTTATACCGCGCGCAGCCCCGGACCTTCTGTAGCCTGACTTTGGGGCGAGCGGGAGTCCGAGTGGAACTACTCGGCGGCAGGGGGGGCGATCCGGTGGTACTCAATTCCATATTCGGCTGGTTCTCTAACGATCTTGCCATCGATCTCGGCACGGCGAATACCCTTATCTATGTCAAGGGTGAAGGGATCGTGTGCAACGAGCCGTCGGTGGTCGCGGTGCAAAAGGACTCGCGCGGCGCGCGGCGGGTGCTGGCTATTGGCGCCGAGGCCAAGAAGATGCTCGGGCGGACGCCGGGCTCGATCGTGGCGATACGGCCGTTGAAGGACGGCGTGATCGCGGACTTCGAAATAACCGAGAACATGCTGCGCCACTTCATCCAGAAGACCCACAACCGCAGATTTCTCGCGCGTCCGCGAATTGTCATCTGCGTCCCATTCGGGATCACCGCGGTCGAGAAGCGCGCGGTGCGCGAGTCGGCCGAGGCGGCCGGCGCGCACGAGGTCTATCTGATTGAGGAACCGATGGCGGCGGCGATCGGCGCCGGGCTGCCGATCACCGAACCCTCGGGCAACATGATCGTCGATATCGGCGGCGGCACCACCGAAGTCGCGGTGATCTCGCTGGCGGGCGTGGTTTTTTCGCGCTCGGTGCGGGTGGCCGGCGACAAGATGGACGAGGCGATCATCCAGCACATCAAGCGCAAGTACAATCTGCTGATCGGCGAACGCACCGCCGAGTTGATCAAGATAACGATCGGATCGGCTTATCCTGGCAACGAAATTCAGACCATGGAGATCAAGGGCCGCGACCTGGTAGCCGGCGTACCCAAGATCATCGAGATAACCGACGAGGAGATTCGCGAGGCGCTGATGGAACCGGTCCATCAGGTGGTCGAGTCGGTCCGTATCGCGCTCGAGCGCACACCGCCCGAACTCGCCTCCGATATCGTGGACAAGGGAATCGTGCTGGCCGGCGGTGGCGCGCTGCTCCGCAACCTCGACGTGCTGCTGCGTGAGGAGACCGGGCTGCCGGTGACGCTGGCCGACGATCCGCTGACCGCGGTCGTGATGGGCGCGGGCAAAGCGTTGGACGAGCTATCTCTGCTGCGCGACGTGACTGTCGACTAAACCGCCTCGCCAGGACGCCCTGAGGCATCGCCGAAGCGCAAAGCGGTGAAAAACTATTACCTGTGGCGCAATCGCGTTCCGATTACGGGCGCGGTGCTGCTGCTCATTTCCGCCCATTTCCTGTGGAGTGGAGTGCAACCCGACCAGCGGGTGGCCAAGCCGCGCAGTCTGGTAATGGAGGCGCTCGCGCCGTTCCAGGCCGCCGCCGCGCATCTGACTGAGGGCGGCTCCGGAATCATCCATGACTATGTCGACCTGGTGGGCGTGCAGCAGGAGAACACGCGGCTGCGTGCCGAGCTCGCCCGCGAGGAAACCCAACGCGCGCGCCTGGCCGAGTTGGAAGCCGAAACTCTTCATCTGAGCGACATGCTGGAACTCAAGCAGGCGCTGGCCTTGAAATCGGCGGCGGCCAACGTGATCGGCGCCGACGCCTCGGGCCTCGCGCGCACTCTGGTGCTGGAGGGCGGCTCCAACCAGGGCTTTGAGGCCGGGATGGCGGTGCTGTCGACCGAGGGCGTGGTCGGCAAGCTCATCGCGGTAGGTCCGAGTTCTTCGCGCGTGCTGCTGATCAACGACCATAACTCGGCGCTCGACGCCTTCGACCAGCGCTCGCGCATACGCGGTATCGTGGCCGGCATGGTCGACGACGGGCTGGTGATGAAATATGTCGACCGTTCCGAGGATGTGAAGAGCGGGGATACAATAGTCACGTCGGGGCTGGACGGGGTTTTCCCGCGCGGCCTGCTGGTGGGCGAAGTCACGACGGTTGTGCGCGAGGGTCCGGGTCTGTTCCTGACCGTCAATCTCGCGCCGGCGGCCGATTTTCGCCGCCTCGAACAGGTGCTGGTCGTGACCCAGCGGATTCCCCAACCTCCGCCGGCGGAGCCGAAGGGCTGAGAGGTTCGTGCGCTTGGTTGCGTTGTTCGCCGTTTTAACCCTGATTGCCCTGGCGATTCAGACCACGGCCTCGCGCTGGCTGCCGTTGAGCGCACTGATGCCGGACCTGGTGCTGGTGCTGGCGGTCGATCTCGGGTTGCGGCATCGGCGCGCGCTGGCGCCTATAATAGCGTTCGCGATGGGTTACGCGATGGACGCCTTTTCGGGCTCGCAGCTTGGCGTCAACACCTTCGCTGTCACACTGACTTATCTGCTTGCATACGAAGTCGGAGTCCATACCTCGGCCAGCGGCGCGGAGGCTGGCGCCGTGCTGGTCTTCATCGCCGTGCTGATCCAAAACCTGGGCGGATTTCTAATCAGCACGCAGTTTCGCGAGCCCCATCAACTCGGGACGCTGCTGCCGGCCGCGCTGTTGCAGGCGACCCTGACCGCAGTGATCGCGCCGCCGATATTTCGATTGACCGCGGGGCTTAGGCGAATACTCGGGCTCAGCCGCGAGCGCCGTACGCGCGGCTGGGTTTCGCGAGGAGCTTGAACGTGGCGCGCTGGCGTTACTACAGCAGCAGCAAACAGTCGCGCGCGATCCCGCGCATCGAACCGCGCCTCGCCATCCTCTCGACGCTCATCGCCCTGGTATTGTCGGTGGTCACGGTGCGCCTCTATTACCTGCAGATCATCCGGCACAAGGAATTCGTCGAACTCGCCGACCGCAACCGGATCCGCATTCATCGCCAGCCTGCCCTTCGCGGCCTCGTCTTCGACACTCATCATCGTCCGCTGGTCGACACCAAGCCCTCATTCGATGCGGTGATGGTGCCCGAGGACGTACGCAACATTAAACAGACGGTCGCACGCCTGGAGGGTCTGCTCGGCCAGGACAATGTCACCGCCAAGCTGAATCAGGCGGAAGACGAAGGGCGCCCGCCGTTTGACCCGGTCACGGTCGAGGAGCATTTGGGCTGGCAGCAGGTGGTGTCGCTCGAGACCCATCAACTGCAGCTGCCGGGCATCAGCCTCGAGGTGATGCCGCAGCGCCACTACATCTACGGGCCGCTCGCGGCGCATCTGCTCGGCTACGTCGGCGAGGTTGCGGAGGGTGACCTCCGTCACGCCAACGACTATCGGATGGGCGACGAGATCGGAAAATTCGGCCTCGAGCGCGTGTTCGAAAGCCAGTTGCGGGGCCAGGCCGGAGGCCAGGAGATCGAAGTCGATTCGGTCGGCCGCCGGCTCAAGCTGTTGCGCGAGATTCCCGAGATTCCCGGCCAGAGCGTAGTGCTCAGCCTCGATCTCGACCTCCAGCAGGCGGCCGAAAAGGCGATGGGCACCTGGTCCGGCGCGTTGGTCGCGATCGATCCCAACACCGGCTACATCCTCGCGATGGTCTCGCATCCGGCGTTCGACCCCAACATCTTTGCCAACGGGATAACCTCGGTGCAGTGGCGCGGGCTTACGACTGACCCGGCGCATCCGCTGGCCAACCGCGCGATCGCGGGCACCTATCCGCCCGGCTCGACCTTCAAGCTGATCGACGCGATCGCAGCGCTGGAGGATCACACCCTCACTCCCGCAACCACCTACTTCTGCCCGGGCGGGCTGTACTACGGCAATCGCGAGTACCATTGCTGGCGCAAGCAGGGCCACGGCACGCTCTCGGTGCATCGCGCGATCGTGGGCTCGTGCGACGTCTTCTTCTACCAGGTCGGTATCCATCTCGGCATCGATCGCCTGGCGCAGTGGGCGCGCCTGCTCGGCCTGGGCGAGAAGAGTGGGATCGATCTCGACAACGAACGGCCAGGCGTGATGCCGTCGTCGCTGTGGAAGCAGAAGCGGTTCCATCAGCGATGGTATCCGGCGGAGACGCTGTCGGTCGCGATCGGACAGGGCTACGTCGCGGCGACCCCGCTGCAGATGGCGATGGTCGCGGCCGAGATCGCCAACGGCGGCACCCGCTACAAGCCCCAGTTCGTCAAAGAAGAAGAAGCGCTCGACGGCTCCGTGGTCAGGAAATTTCCGCCGATCGTCGAACGCCGCATCCGCCTCGATCCGGTCGTGCTCGACATCGTGCGCAGTGGGATGTGCGACGTGATTAATGGCGAGGGTGGCACCGGCCATGCGGCCCACCTCGACAACATCACCGTGTGCGGCAAGACCGGCACTTCGCAGGTGGTCAAGGAAGCCGGCAACGCGCGCATCGCCGAGGACAAGGAGCCGATGAAATATCGCGACCACGGATGGTTCGTCGCGTACGCGCCGAGCGACCATCCGCAAATCGCGATCGCCGCCGTGGTCGAGCATGGCGGACACGGCGGTAGTTCGGCCGGGCCGGTCGTGCACGACGTGCTGCAGAAATTCTTCGAGCTCTATCCGCCGCCGGGCAGCAAGCCGGCCGCGCCGGGAGCGGGCGCGCCGCAGGCGGCTCCGAGCCCGGCTCCCGAAAGCCAGCCCGAGGGATCGGTCGCCGCGCGCGGGGACTGAGCGGGCATCGACGATGGCGCTGGACCGACGGCTGGTTTATCACTTCGACTGGACCCTGTTCATGATGACGCTTGGGCTGGCGGGCGTCGGCCTGCTGAGCGTGCTGAGCGCGTCGTGGGGCGGCCCGAAGCACGTGCTCGATCCGCTGGTGGTCCGCCAGTTGGTCTGGATCGGGGTGGGCACGGCGCTGATGGCGGCGGCGGCATTTTTCGACTATCGCGCGCTCGCGACTTACGCCTATCCACTGTACGCGATGACGGTCGGGCTGCTGGCGGCGGTGATGGTGGCGGGGCACGTGACCGGCGGCTCGCGCCGATGGCTCAATCTCGGCGTGCTGCGGCTGGAGCCGTCGGAGCTGGCCAAGCTCGCGGTGGTGCTGGTGATGGTGCGTTACCTGCGCGAAGAGCCGCCGCGTGGCGGATGGAGCTTTCGCCAGATGATCATCCCGGCGATGCTGCTGGGAGTGCCGATGGCGTTGGTGCTCAAGCAGCCCGACCTCGGCACCGGGATCATCCTGGCCCTGGCGGCCGCGACACTGATCTTCGCCAGCGGCCTCAACGGGCGGGTGCTGCTGATCGCGATGCTGGCGGGAGCGCTTGCCGCCCCCGCCGGATGGCACTACCTGAAGCCCTATCAGAAGCAGCGCCTGGTGAGCTTCATCAATCCGGAATCCGACCCGCTCGGCGCCGGCTACCATATCATCCAGTCCGAGATCGCGATCGGCGCGGGCGGCGCGTGGGGCAAGGGTTTTCTGAAGGGCACCCAGGCGCGGCTGAACTTTCTGCCCGAGCAGACCACCGACTTCATCTTTGCTGTCTTCGCCGAGGAGTTCGGCTTCGCGGGCTCTATTTTGCTGATGGCGCTCTATGCGGGGGTGATCGCGCGCGGGATTTGGATCGCGCGCCACGCCCGCGACCGCTTCGGCCAGCTGCTCGCGGTCGGACTTACCGCGATCGTCTTCTGGCAGGTCGCGATCAACGTCGGGATGGCGAGCGGGGTTCTGCCAGTGGTAGGAATCCCACTGCCGCTGGTGAGTTACGGGGGCTCGTCGCTGATCGCGATGATGGCGGCAATGGGCGTGATGATCAGCATCAATACCCGCCGCTACCTTTTCTAGCGAATGTGGGGGGCCTCTCTCGGACGCGCATGGACCAGCTTCCGCAATGGCAGGCGCCCCAGCGGCCGGGAGGAAACGATAGCCTGATGCATGCGCTGGCACTGATCGCGCGCGTGGTCGTAGCGGTGCTGCTCGCCGTGGCGCTCACGGCTGCGACGACCAAGGGATGCAACCTGGTTTCCGCCCCCAACTCATCGCATGTGTTTTTCGGGCTGGTGATCCTCGCGGTCTCCTGGGCGATCGCGATCGCGTACATCACTTGGCTCTACATCGGCATCGCAAAATGGGCAAATCGGGCGAAGTGGGAGGGGCCGAAATGAAGCTGGAGCGACCGATCCTTTTTGTTCTGTGCGCTGCCGCGCTGGCCGCGGCGGGATGCACCAAGGTCGAGCCGGGCTACGCCGGCGTGCGGGTCAATCTCTACGGCAGCCAGCGCGGCGTCAGCAGCCTGCCGCTGGTGACCGGCCGCGTCTGGTACAACCCGCTGACCGAGGAAATCTACCAGTTCCCGACCTACATGCAGAACGTGGTGTGGACCCGCAGCGTCACCGAGGGACGCGCGTTTGACGAAAGCTTCACCGCCAACTCGCGCGAGGGCGTGCCGTTCAACTTCGACGTCGGCGTGAGTTACCAGATGGAAGCCGACAAGGTGCCGTCGATTTTTCTTAAGTTCCGCGAGGACGCTCACACCCTGACGACCGTCTATGTCCGCAACCAGGTGCGCGACGCCTTCAGCATCGAGGCGAGCAAGATGGCGATCATGGACATCGTCGGTCCCGGCAAGCCGCATCTGCTCAACGCCGTGCAGCACGACCTCGAAGGCAAGCTCGGCCCCGATGGCATCCACTTCGACAACGTGTCGATCATCGGCAAGACCCGTCTCCCCGAGCAGGTCGAAGCGTCGATCAACTCGGTGATCGAGGCCACGCAGCGCGCGCAGGAAGCGGAGAACAAGGTCGCCCAGAGCAGGGCCGAAGCCGAACAGCGCGTGGCCGAAGCCAACGGCATCGCGCAATCCGTGCTAATCAAGGCCAAGGCGCAGGCCGACGCGAATCGTATCCTGAACGAGTCGCTCACGCCGATGCTCATCCAGTACGAGGGTCTGCAGCGATGGAACGGGACGCTGCCGCTGATGACCGGCGGCGGCGCGATTCCGATGGTTCAGTTGCCCGCGTTCAATGCGACCAAGCCGGGGCCTTAGAGCAAACAGCTGAATGGCGACTCCCCCTGACACGGATGCGGCGGCTCCCAAGCGCGAGCTGGCCGCGATCATGTTCAGCGATATCGCGAGCTACACCGCGATCATGGGGCGCGACGAGCAGGAGGGGCTGGAGGCGCGCAACAGTCATCGCGAATTGCTGCGCACCATCTTGCCGAGGTTCAACGGACGCCTGTTGGGCGACCTGGGCGACGGTGCGCTTTCGAGTTTCCATAGCGCGATCGATGCGGTCAATTGCGCACGCGCGTCTCCAGGCCGCGACTGGGAACAACCCCCAGTTCAGAATCCGCGTAGGAATACACGTCGGCGACGTATTGTTCTCGGACAACACCGTACTTGGCGACGGCGTGAATGTCGCCTCGCGAATTGTTGCGCTGGCTGAGCCCGGCAGAATCTGCATCTCGGAGCGAGTTTACGAGGAGATCCGCAATCAGCGCGGAATGGGCGTCAAGAGCCTGGGCCTATCTCGGTATGGGCGAGCGCGGCGCATTGGATGGTCTGGAAAAAGCCTACAGAGCCCATTCGCAATTGATGAATATGCTCAAGATGGATCGTATCTACGATCCACTGCGCTCGGAGCCGCGCTTCATCGCGCTGATGAAGAAAGTGAACTTCGAAAAGTGACCGGTTCGCGGCCCCATACGCTCGGCTGATATACTTTGGTTTGCGGCGCGCGCGGCGCGCCTAGTCCATACCGGGTGCAATCAACGATGGCTACCAAGGGCAGGAAATTCGACCAGCCCAATCCGTTTACGGACCCCGTCGACCGCGAAATCTACGAGGCCCATCGCCGCTTCGTCGAGGTGATGGAGGCCGACCGCCTCGCCACCATCAGCGCCGGGACCAAGGAGCAATACCTGCGCATCATGCGGTCGCTCGCCGAGAAGCTCGCCGTGCCGAGCAAGCCGCTCTCGGAAATCGTCGGCGAGGTCATGTCGGAGGCCGCGCCGCTGCTGTTCGCGGCGATGCAGCGCTGACGCCTACGCCCCAAAGTCGTAGCCGCTCTCCTCGTGCTCGCTCAGGTCGAGCCCGACGCGCTCGGCGTCGTCGCTCGCGCGCAATCCCACCATCGCGTCGGTCACTCCGAGCAGGATGAAACTGCCGGCGAAGGCGAACGAGATGCTGGCCGCGACCGCGACCACCTGAATCAGGAACTGGAGCGGATTGCCGAAGAACAGGCCGTCGGCGCCGGCCGCGTTGACCGCGACGCTGGCAAAGAGCCCGGTTGCGAGCGCGCCCCAGATGCCGCCCACCGCATGCACGCCGACCACGTCGAGCGCGTCGTCGTAGCCAAAGCGCGCCTTCATTCGTACTGCGAAAAAACACAGCACGCCTGCTCCCGCGCCGATCACCATCGCCGAAATCGGCCCGACGTAACCCGAAGCCGGCGTTATCGCGACCAGTCCGGCGACGACGCCGCTGGCGACGCCGAGCGTGGTCGGCTTGCCGAGCACGATCCATTCCGCGAACACCCATCCCAGCGCCGCAGCCGCCGCGCCGATATGGGTCGCGACGAAAGCCGAGGTCGCAAGCCCGTTGGCGGCGAGCGCGCTGCCGGCATTGAAGCCGAACCATCCGAACCACAGCAGGCCCGCGCCGGCCAGCGTCAGCGTCAGGTTGTGCGGCGGCATCGGCTCGCGCAAAAAGCCGCGCCGCGGACCGATCACCAGCACGGCGGCCAGCGCCGAGGTCCCCGAGGAAATGTGCACCACCGTGCCGCCCGCGAAATCCAGCGCGCCCAGCCGATGCAACCATCCATCGACGCCCCATACCCAATGCGCCAGCGGATCGTAGATGAACGTCATCCAGAGCAGGCTGAAAACCAGAAATCCCTTGAACGAGATGCGCTCGGCAAAAGCGCCGGTGATCAGCGCGGGCGTGATCACGGCGAACATGCACTGAAAGATCATGTAAGCCTGATGCGGGACGGTCGCCGCGTAGTCGGGATCGGGGAGCGTGGCGCTCACGCCGTGAAGTCCGATCCAGTGCAGGCCGCCGATAAGCGCGTGGCCGGGCGAAAACGCCAGGCTGTAGCCGAACAGAATCCACTGGATCGAGACGAGCGCGGCCAGGATGAAGCTCTGCATCAGCATCGCGAGCACGTTCTTGCGCCGTACCATCCCGCCGTAGAACAGCGCGAGTCCCGGCGCGGTCATCAGCAGCACCAGCGCCGACGAGGTCAGCAGCCAACTGGTGTCGCCGCTATTGATGGCGGATGCCGCGTCGGCAGCGTGTGCCGGGACGGCAAGAAGTAGCGCTGTGGCGGCGGTTCCCAGGCAAGCAATCGGCCTCGTGCGCAGCATCGCGGATTCTCCTTCAGTGCGAGGGTGATCGTGCAAAATGAAATGCGCGGACGCGGCTTTGCGACGCGTCCGGTAACGCCATTGGCCGAAGTTTGTGACAGAACTTGGCGCGCTGGACAAGCGAATGCGCGGGCAAAAAATTGTTCGCTGCCGCGCGCGAGAAGCGGCGAGGGCCTCAACCCTTGGGAAGCTGCAGGATGCGCTCGCCGATCATGTTTTTCTGCACCGGCGAAGTCCCGCCCGCGATCGTCATGCTCTCGCTATAAAGGATGCGCCGCAGCCAGTCGCCGTCGGGCGCGTACGGCGAGCGCCGCTCGAGCAGCGCGAACTCGCCCAACAGCCGCACCGAGAACTTGACCATCCGCTGCGTCAGCTCGGTCGAGACGAGCTTGCCGATCGAGCTTTCGGGGCCCGGCAGTTGTCCCTTGAGCCGGCGCGTCAGCGAGCGCAGGCCGTTGTACTTCTTCGCGGCGACTTCGATCGCGAACTGCGCAAGTTGCTGGCGCACTTCGTCGTCCTCGGCCGCGGAACGCCCATCGATCAGTGCGCCGCGCGCGATTTCGACCAGTTGCGCGAGCGTCTGCTCGGTGCCGCCGATCGTCTCGCCGATCCCGAAGCGCTCATGCATCAGCGTCGACACCAGCACCTGCCATCCCTGGTTGAGCGGCCCGAGCAGGTTGGCCTTGGGCACGCGCACGTCCTCGAAAAAGATTTCGTTGAACTCGGACTCGCCGGTTATCTGCTTGAGCGGGCGCACCAGCACGCCGGGGCTCTTCATGTCGACCAGCAGGCAGCTCAGTCCCTTGTGCCGCGGAACGTCGGGGTCGGTGCGCACAAAGAGCTGGCAGAAGTGCGAGCGATGGGCGTGCGTGGTCCAGACCTTCTGCCCGTTGACGATAAAGTTGTCGCCGTCGAGCACGGCGCGGGTCTGCAACGCGGCGAGGTCGGATCCGGCGGCCGGCTCCGACATCCCTTCGGACCAGATCTCCTCGGCGCTCAGGATTTTCTGCAGGTAGCGCTGCTTCTGCTCCTCGGTGCCCCACTGCATCAGCGCCGGGCCGGTCATGATCACGCCGAGCACGTTGCATCCCATCGGCAGGTTGAGCCGTCCGAGTTCCTGCTGGAAGATGACCTGCTCGACGAAGGTCGCGCCGCGCCCGCCGAACTGTTTGGGCCAGGTAAGCCCGGCCCATCCGCCGGCGTAAAGCTTTTTGTGCCAGAGCTTGAGGCGCTCCCACAGGAAATTTTCGTCGGCGCGCTCTTTTTCCTCGGGCCTAAGCGGCGGCGGCTGATTGGCCTCCAGCCATCCGCGCACTTCCATCCGATAGGCTTCCTGTTCGGGCGTGTAATTGAAATCCATCGCTCGGATGCTCCGTCAGCGTTCGGTCGATCGTGAGCGATGCTAGCGAACCGCCCCCGCCGGGGTAGTGCCGCAGAAAGGGGCGTTCACGACGGCCAGCCGCGAACACCCTTATTCGTCGTAATCTTGGACAGAAGCAATGTTCGTCGGGCGATGCTCTCTTTTTGTGTCATCCTGAGCGAGCGTTGCGCGAGTCGAAGGACCCCGATCTTTCCGGGCGAGTATCGCGAGAGTCTAGGAGCAGAAAGATCCGGGGTCCCTCGACTCGCCGACTCGCTCGGGATGACAGAAGGAGCCACCACGGAAGGGGAAAAGGGCGTCACCGCTTGGCGCGCGCATATCAGCGTAAGGCGGAGTTTTTCAGCCTGAAGCTCGGGTCCCAGCCCAACTCGCGGCGCGCCCTGGCGATCGATACCGCGCCGTCGTTTTCGGCGACGTTGTAGATTCCCGGTGCCCCGCGCGCGATCGCGAGCATCGCCGCCTGAGCCGCCGCGTCGACATGCACCGCCGGCTTGCCCGCGGCCGACTCGAACCCCGTGCCCGGGCCGTAGAACATTCCATAGCGCAGCACGAGGCCGTCCAGCCCCGAAGTCGTGGTCGCGAGCCGTTCCAGCGTTACGACACCTTCCATCGTCGATCGCCACGGCTCTTCGGCCGGTGAATTGAGCGGATCGCTCTCGTCGTGCGGCTCGCGTCCCGGCGCGTAGACGAACGCGATGCTCTGGGCGACGAGCCGACGCACTCCCGCGCCAAGTGCCGCGTCAACCAGGTTGCGCGTTCCTTCGATACGCAGGCGCGCGTTGCGTATCAGGCCCTCGGCCATCAGCTCCGCCTTGAGCCCGTGCGGCAGGTCGGTGAGCTGATGGACGACCACGTCAGGCCGCGCCGCGAGCATCGCGGCGCCAAGCGCGGCTCGGTCGTAAACGTTGACTACGGCCGGCGTGATTCCGGCGGCGCGCAATTCTTCGGCCCTGGAGGCGACGCGCGTGGTCCCGGTAACCTCGTAGCCGGCTTCGCGAAGGAGCGGCAGCATCCGCCGACCTACCGCACTCGTCGCTCCGGCAAGGAAAATTCTCTTCGCCACTCGAGCACCGCCTTGCTCGCCGGGTCTCGTTAGCCGGCCGCGTAATGTTCTTCGAGCAGGTATTTCACGTCGGGGCGATGGAGCACCTCGATGAAGCAGATCTCGTTCGCCGCGTTCAGGTCGACGATCAGAAACCCTTCCATCGCCTGCAACTCGACGGTGCTCGCGACCTTGACCTCGGGCGCGGTGGCGAAGCTCGCGCAATTCTCGTCGCCGCAATCGCAGATCGACTCGATATGCAGCGCGCGTAGTTGGTCGCACAGCGGCTCCGCTCCGCGTTCGCGCAACAGGAAAACCATCTCCTCGACCAGGTCGGGCAGAACTTCGCTAAGCAGCGGTTTGGGCATCGCGCCTAGAGCCTAGCCGCAAGCCGTTTCCCGATCAAAGCCGCGGTTCGTCGAGTTCGTCCAGATGCGCGCCGCAGTATGGACATTGGGTGGAGAAATGGAATCCCGATGGCAGGCTGCGATTGATGAAGAATCGGATTTCCGCATTGCGGGCATCGCGCCTGCCAGGCCTCGTACAGCAGCCATCCGATTGCGCCGACGATCAGCACGAAGAGAAAATCAAAAGCGTCGAAGCCGCTGGTGCGGCCCGCGTATGTCAGAAACTCGACGATCCACCAGAGCGCGAAAAGCCCGGCGGAAATCATCAGGCCGATCCGGACCCGGCGAATTCTCGAGAACGCGGCCTTGGCGTCGGGTTTCGCCACGGCCTTCGTCTTCAGACGCCGCGCGCGTCGGGCGCCCAGATGTGTTTGTGCATCTGGAGTTGCATCCGCACCGGCAATCGATCGGCCAGGATCCATCCCGCCAGCAGCGCCGGCTCCAAGCGGCCGAACACGCAGCTCATCAGCACCGCGTTGACGCGCGCCGCGAGCTTGTGGCGCAGGGTTACGTCGCGGGCCCAGTCGTAGTCCGCGCGGTCGGCGATCACGAACTTCACTTCGTCGCGCGACGTCAGATGCTCCAGGTTGGTCCACAGGTTGCGCGCCGATTCGCCACTGCCCGGGCATTTCAGGTCCATCACCTTGATCGCGCGCGCATCGAGCCGGCTCACGTCGCTGGCGCCCGAAGTCTCCACCAGCACCGTGATACCCGCCTCCAGCAGGCTTGCGATGAGCGAATGAACGGCGGGTTGCAGTAACGGCTCACCGCCCGTCACCTCGGCCAAATCGCATCCATAGCCGATGATCTGCGCGGCGACCTCCTCGACCGCCATCATGCGCCCCTCGTGAAACGCGTATTCGGTGTCGCACCACGAGCAACGCAGATTGCATCCGGTGAGCCGCACGAAGGCGCAGGGGCGCCCCGCCCAGGTCGATTCGCCCTGGATGCTGAAAAAAATCTCGTTGATACGCAGCCGGTCGTCAGTCATCGCAAGTGAGCTGCTGGCGCGCCGCGGCTTGCGCCTGTTCGAGAACCAGCCGGAGCGCGACGTGATGTTCGCGCGCAAGACGCTTGCAGTCGTCGTACTCTGGCGAGAGCGTTACCGTATCATCCCCGGCGCGCGAGACCTTCACCCGCACGCGGCCCCATCGCGTGTCCACTTCCTTGATTTCGCGCGCGAGCTTGAGACGGGCGACCGGATGATATCGCAGCCCGATAGTCGAAGTTTCAGCGAAGAGGACCGCGGCGATTTGCTCGCGTGCCGACGGCTCGGCGAGCACGGATATCGTCACCGCGGGACGGCCCTTTTTCATGATCGTTGGCGTCAGGGTCACGTCGCGCGCGCCGGTCTCGAACAGCCGCTCGACCACGTGGTCGTAGATCTGCGGATTGAGGTCGTCGATGTTGGCCGCGATCTCGACTAGCTCGTCGGCTTCGTAGGTCTGCGCGCGTTCGCCGACCATCAGCCGCAGCACGTTGGGCCGATCGGCGAAATCCTTGGTGCCCGCGCCATAGCCGACGCGTTCGACACGAAAGCCCATCGCAGGCGGCGCCGCAACGGCGAGCGCGCGCAGGATCGCGGCGCCGGTCGGCGTGACCATCTCGGAGGCGCCGTCGCCCATGCGCATCGGAAAACCGGCCAGCAGTTCCGCCGTCGCGGGCGCGGGAACCGGGATGATGCCGTGTTGCGAACGCACGAAGCCGCTGCCCGCCGGCAGCGGCGAAACGATCATTTCCTTAAGCTCGAGCCGCTCGAAACCCCAGGCAGCGGTCACGATGTCGATAATCGAATCGACGGCGCCGACCTCGTGGAAGTGAACCTGCTCGGGAGTCGTGCGATGGATTTTCGCCTCGGCCTCGGCCAGCACGCCGAAAATCGCCATCGCGCGGTCCTTGACGCTGGTGGAAAGCGCCGAAGCGCGCGCGACGATCTCACGGATGTCGCTCAAGTGGCGCTCGGGCTGCGCCGCGCTCACCTCAACGTCGAACTTCAGCGCTGAGATACCGCTTACCAGCTTGCGCCGCGCGGCCAGACGATAACCGTCGAGCGGCAACGACGCGAGCGCCGCCCGCAACTCCTCGAAGTCCGCGCCCGCGTCAAGCATCGCGCCGGCGATCATGTCGCCGCTGAGCCCGGAAAACGCGTCGAGGAAGGCTGATTTCATATGCCAGATATATAGAAGAGCGAAGGCCGAATTCGAGTTTATGCCGCGGGCTGTTTACATAACAGTAGGGCGTCAGTAGAATCCGGATTGTACTTCTAGCGCTCCGTTATTATGAGGCAAAGGGACCTGAATTTCTTCCGTCGCCTGCTCGAGGACCGCAGAAGCGAGATTCTGGAGGAAGCCGAGCGCGCGCTCGGCACGCTCAATACCAAAGCCCAGGAAGCCTGCGCCGATCCTTCCGATCGCGCCTCGCTGGAATCGGACCGCGCCTTTTTGCTCCGGATGCGTGACCGCGAGCGTAAGCTTTTGAGCAAGATTGACGAGGCTTTTGCCCGCATCGACGGCGGCATTTACGGCCAATGCGAGGAATGCGGAGGGCAAATCGGGATCGAACGGCTGAAGGCGCGCCCGGTGACCACACTCTGCATCACTTGCAAGTCGGCGCAGGAAGCGCGCGAGCGTCAGGGCTCAGCACGCTAAATCCGGCGCTACCGCCGGTCCGCTTCGCGTAAAGACGCACACCATCCCTAGGCACTCCTGCAAGACGTCCCGACTCCTGAGGCATCTATGAAAGTTCGCAAGGCCGTGGTCGTGGCCGCCGGTCTTGGCACGCGAATGCTGCCGGCGACTCGCGTCATCCCCAAGGAAATTCTGCCGGTCGTCGATCGCCCCGCGATACAGGTCGTGGTCGAAGAGGCGATCGCATCGGGGATGGAAGAAATCGTCGTCGTCGTGGCGCCGGGGCGCTCGCTGGTGCTGGATCATTTCGCGCCAGTTCCCGATTTGGAACGCCACCTGGAGGAGCGCGGCAAGCGCGACCTTCTCGACCTGGTCCGCTCGGTCGCCACGATGGCGCGTATCACGCGCGCCGAGCAACGTCAGCCGCTCGGGCTCGGCCACGCTGTGCTGCAGGCGCGCGCGGCGATCGGCGACGAACCATTTGCTGTGATTTTGCCCGACGATATTTTCGACGCTGAGCCACCGTGCCTGCGTCAACTGCTCGACGTCGCCGAGGCGCGCGAGGCGCCGGTGGTTGCGCTGATGCGCGTTGCGCCGCAAGACATCTCGAAATATGGGATCGTCGAAGCTTCGTCCGCCGGCGAGCGATTGCATCGGCTGACCGGGATGGTGGAGAAGCCGGAGCCGTCGAAAGCGCCGAGCGATTTTGCGATCGTGGGGCGCTACGTCCTCACGCCGGAGATTTTCGGCATGCTCGCCGAGGGCAAGCCCGGCGCAGGCGGTGAGATCCAACTTACCGACGGCCTACTTGCGCTCTGCCGGCGCCGGCCAATGTATGGCTACGAGTTCGCCGGCACGCGCTATGACCTGGGCGACCGCCTCGGTCTGATCACGGCGCAAATCGGCTTCGGCTTGAAACGGCCGGACCTCGCTGATAGGTTGCGGGCCTATTTGAAAACGCTGATTTCGGCGTAGAATTCCCTCCTGCGGTGGGGCAGTAGCTCAGCTGGGAGAGCACCACGTTCGCAACGTGGGGGTCGAGGGTTCAAATCCCTTCTGCTCCACCATCCAGTCCGTCAGTTTTCGGACATCTCGGAGAATCGCCCGAAATCCGCTGATAAGGAGTAAGTGGCAAAACCTATCCGGGCTCGATTCTGCTGGGTCCACGGATGTTCGCTCGCGCCTCGCGCAGCTCATTTGGTGGAGAAATCACCATGGAGGCGCACGTACAGTTAATACCTGGACCAGACCTGCTGTGTGGACAGAGCGATGTCTGTTCGCGACGGCGGCGATTCCGGAACTGCCGCCCGAGAAGGAGATCCCATATGACCACTGATTAAAACCCGCCGCACGCGAAGCAAAGGTTGCTCCAACCATAGCGACCAGGTCGGCCAGACCGCGCCGGACAGCCCATAACCCATAACCGACTTGCGCGCCATCAGCAGTTGCAACGACGACACCGTGAATGGCTCGAAGCTGGCTCCGACAATCTCCAATTTGCCATCGACACCCGAGGCCGCCCGTTTCCTATTGCGCGTCCATCCACGAGTCCGACCCCACTAGCTTGACGGACACATTCGAAAAGAAGACTCGCAGCGGCTTGCCGTCCGCCGTACCGCGACGGTCCGTTGAGAAAAGGAGAGGGCCAGCTTTCTTGTAGCCCGTCCAACTTGCTATGACGACACTCGGCTTCTTGGGTCCACCCCGATGATAGACGAATTCTTCGATTCGGTTGTCAGACCCGACGTACAGCTCCCAAGTATCTCCAGGCGTGTAGCCACCAGCCTTAGGATATTTCACCGCCACTAGCTTCGCCGAACCCTTCCCAAGCGGCAATTTTTGCATGCCCATGTCTTGTACGTCGGCGCTGCCGTCCCAGTAAACATGCAAAGGGAAGAGCAAATTATATTGATCGTTGACGAAAGCCGGGGCAATTTCGTCCTTCACGATGGCAGATTCGCCGTTGAGCTGAGATTGAACATAGGTAACCTTCACCGGCTTGCCGTCCTTATCTTTTCCTTCGTAGGAGACTTGGCCGGTCTTGGGCTGCCAAACCCATGAACGGGAGACATTCACTCCGGGGAACTGGGCGTTGAACGTATAGCGGATCGCTTCAATTTGCCCAAACGAATCCAGGCCATAGGTCTTGGCAATCTGTTCGGCGATGGGCGGGCGCGTCTGAGCCCAGGAAGTTGCCGCAAGGACCAGCACCCCAAAAACCAGGAAACGGATCGGCGTTAAACGACCCTTTGCCATGTGGGTCCTCCTCAGTGAAGAAATGAATGTTGTGTGGGTTAGCGGCGGCTCAAAAACATCTGCCAGTGATCGAATCAGGTTGCTAAAAACCCAGCAAACGAGTGATGGCTAATGAAATGATTGCGCTACCCATGCCCTGCTCTGTGCGGTTAGGTAGGTCATCTCCACGGATCTATTTCGAGCAACAGATACTGCAAACGCCGGGTGTCGAAGGCGTGACGCAGCAGCTCGTGCATCGAAAGGGAAGCTTCTTTCCCGTGCAAGTTATTCGCGGCCACTGCTTGGATGAAGATAAGCGGATAGGTCGTACCGAAGAATCGTGCCGCTTGGTCGCTGAGATCCCAGGCCTTGACAGAATGAGCCACCGCCAAGTAGTCAGTCGGCCGGACCATCTTGGTCTTGAAGTAATCGTCAACGTCTGCAACCAGCGATTGGCTAGCGTTTGGACCTACAAACCCATCCGCTATATAGATCTTGCCCCCAGGCAGAAGAACTTGTCTCAATGCGCTAAACCAGCGCGGCAGGTCCATGTAACAGGAGCTATCAATGGCGATGACAGCATCGTATTTATGCTTTTGGTTCGGCTCCAAATGGATTTCATGCACGTCGCAGCGGAGAGTGTCGATTCGCTCGGCAAGGCCAGTATCGCTCGCATACTTGTGGACTAAGTCGAGATGTTCCTGAACCAAGCTAACGCCGGTTACCCTGCAACTATACTTCTCGGCCCAGTAGATAGAACCGCCGCCCAAGCCGCAGCCACTATCCAAGATATGACCGCCTCTAAGGCGGTCAATTTGCCATTCCTTGGCCGCGATGTCGAGCAATCTGACCTGTGCTTGGCGTAAGGCTCGCTTCAGTTCATCGACATCTTCGGTATGTGGTAACTGATCGACGAGGCCGGTGTGATAATGGACTCTTGGCGCATCACCACCATAGCGTTCGAGAATGTGTTCGGTTCGGCGCCCATACCAGTCCCTTACTATTTCGTTAGCGTATCCGGCCAGTTGAGTTGTAATGAACGACATCGATTTGAACCTCGCCTGTCACGTAATTTACAGTCCCTATCCGATCTCTTTTGCATAGAAGGTTTCCTGCGCCCTCATTTGTGGTGGGTTCCAAGATACGCTTAATCGGTCTAGCAATAACACAGCCAACATCTAGTACATCGCTAACGGAAGGGAGCGCAGCTGCACAATTCGCAAGCGTAATATAGCGCCCGCTCCTGCGCAGGGACGATTTGGCTGCGCAACTCGGCCATCGAAGTCCGGAACTTAGGTTCGTCGACAAAACCGATGCGATAGTGCATGCGCAGCCCCGGCATATAACGGACCGCGCTTTCTGTTCGGCAACTCCTTGTTTGGCTAACACGGCGTACATGGCGTTCTCAGCTAACGTAACAATGGCGTTCTCGGCGATGGCCGGGGAGTCTGACAGCCAAGTAACTACTCTCTGGTCACTTCGCGGACGCGAGCGTAATCAACCAAGGACTGTGAGTGTCCGGTCTAGTAAACTCGTAATGGAGTGTGACCGGAAATTGGGTTTGGATTGCCGTTTGCATTTCCCGTTGAACAATCTTGATAGGTAGCCGGCCCGTCGACTGAAGCAGAGGTTGCGTTATCGGAGTCCTGTGGGGTCTCCTTAAGCTTGTTATAATCAGGATAAAATCGGGGCAAATATTGTGGTTGTGTATTACACAAGTAGGCTATCACGTTTGCACTTGGGTGGTGTTGTTTGTGTGGCGGATCGACTTCCTTCATTTTGGCGTTAGGGTCCATGTAGCCCGCCAAACCAGAATAGTCGCCCGCGTTGTTACATAAATTAAAAGCATCAATCGCCGCCTTGAAAGCGACTGTTAACTGGGACATATCGAATCCTCCTTGTGCTTTGCCCTATTATGTACTTTGTACTTTGCTGCCGCTCGTCAAAGCATTTTCGAGTCGGGTCGAAACCCGGTCGATCAATGTCTCCGCCGCCGTCGCCAGCAAGCGACCTGACCGGCCAAGAATTCGCCTGACCGCCTCTTCAATTCGCCCCATCCGACTGTCGCTCTACTGCGTTATTGCGTGTGTCTACGTGATCGCTTCACAAGTCAAAATAAGATGATTTGCTCCCTCCTTATGCGGCCTGAAGTTGTTCTAATAGCTTCCTTGCTTCGCGCAAATCCAACGTATCGAAGCCTTCCGTAAACCAGTTGTAGACAGCGGTCAGGACATCTCTCGCGCTGGCCGGTTTGCCCTGTCTTTGCAGCAACCTACTCAGGCTGATCGCTGCTCTTAGCTCGAGAGACTTAGCGTTCTGAGCGCGTGCAGTTGCGAGCGCACGACGAAAACATGCCTCTGCCTCTTGTGAGTTTAAAATATCTGGCTGCAGTAGAATCAGTTCGCCTTTTAGGCGTTGGACTTCAGCCTCGCACCAGCGCTCGCCGCTACTTTCGATAGCGGCTTGTGCTTCAGTGAGAATTCCGAGGCTTTCCCTGGCCAGTCCCAACCGACCATATGCCTCAGCAAGCAAGTCCATGAAGTAGGGCAGCATTATTTCACCCCCGGTGGAGCGAAATGCGCTCATGCCCGTCCGAATGTGTGCGATCCCATTTTCTAGCATGCCTTGCTGCGTAAGTGCCCAGCCCCGCATGATCTCTCCCATCGCCCTCCAGAATTCGAATTCGCGGTCAGTCGAGAGGGAGATAGCCGCTTCTGCCTGCTCCAAGGTCGCTTGTCCGTCGCGAAACAGTTGATAAACCCAGCACGCAATGTTCGCGGCCGTCACCGTGGTTGTGGGATGAGAAAGCTCTCGTGCGAGGGTGAGCGCCTCACGGATCCGCTTGAGCGCCTGGTCCGGGTAACCGAGGAACCAGAGGCAAAATGCCTCGTAGCAAAGGCAAATTACGCCATTATCCTGACCGTAGGTGCGCACCTGACGGCTGTGCTGGCTGCGATCATAGATCCCGGAGCCTTGCTTGATATGCTCGAAACCCTGGACAAAACTCTCCTAAGGTCAGCAAAGAGACACCCACAGCAAAATGGGCTCCCAGGGAGAGCGTCGCATCCTGAGATGCCTGCGCCTGGCGCAAGCACTCCTCTGCCGACTCCCGCGCTTTGCGGTGCTCGCCCCGCGCAGCATGAGATACCCAAAGAGCCCAGAAGACCTGGAACCGCAGGGGGGCATCAGTCACCTGCTGGCATAGTATACGCGCCCGATTGTAGACATTTTGCGCCTCGAGTGAGGCGAAACCTTTGGCGAGCATCACGGCTGGCCCAAGAGTCGCGCGGAGCAGAAGCTCCTGTTGAAGATGTTCGGGAGTCTCGGGCAAAATACTGAGCAACTCGAGACCTTTGGTCAGATGACGAATTGCCTCTTGATTTGCCGATCGTTCGAGCGCCTTGTGTCCCGCCCTGTGCCAGAAAAGGATCGCCTTTTCGACGAGACCAGCGTCAGTATAGTGAACGGCAACCAGTTCAGGATTAGCGTTTACTATTTCGGGAAAACTCTCCTGCAGGGCGGCGGCTATTTGCCCGTGATACTGACGCCGCTTGCTCCTAAGCAATGATTCATATGCGGCATCGCGGATTAAGGCATGTCTGAAGCTATATGATCTTTGAAGCGATAACAGATGTTGGTCGAGCAGCTCGGCGTCGACCAGCCGGTTAAGAGCGCCGGTCAGCTTGGTTTCATCGAGCGGTGAAATCGTACGAAGCAAATCGTAGGAGAACTCCCTGCCAATAGTCGCGGCGAGCTGCGCTACCTCCTTGGCCGTTCCGAGCCGATCGAGGCGAGCCATCAGCGACTCGTAGAGAGTAGAGGGGATAGCCAGCGACGGCAAAGAACTCGTCAATTCGTAGCGCCCGTCCTCTTCCCGCAATAGCCCGGATTCGAGAACCATTCGGGACAGCTCTTCGATAAAGAGTGGCACGCCTTCGGTTTTCTTGGCGATATCGCGCGTAACGTCCGGTGGCAATTTCTTACCACCGGCCAGGGATTCGATCATGGATTCGATTTCCGTTTTGGGCAACCGATCGAGGGTTGTACTGCTCACGTGCGGCTGGGAGCGCCAGGGCGGGAGGAAGTCGGGCCGGAAGATCAGTACAACGAACACCCTCGAACGAGAAACTTGCTCGATGAGCAGGCTCAGAAGTTCCAGGGTCGAAGGGTCGGCCCAGTGTACGTCCTCGACCACCAACCAGGTAGTGCGATGCTGCGCCGCTTTCAAGAGCCATGCAACGACAGCCTCGAAGGTTTTCTGCTTTTGCCGTTGTGGAGTCATCGCAGGCGGTGGATACCGATGGTCATTGGGCAACGAGAGCAGCGCAGCGAACAGCGGTACAAACTCGGACAAGGGCAAGCCGAAGGACTCTAGCGCGCTTTCCAAAGTCGCAAGCGTTGTTTCGGCAGTTTCGTCGCGATGGATCTGCAGTAAACGTTGGAAGAACGCGATTATGGGATAGAGCGCGCTGTCCTGGTAATAGGGTGAACAACGGACTGCAAGCTCGGTCATAGGTTCGCCGGTAGCGCGTTCCTTCAGCACTCGTATCAGGCGTGATTTACCGATGCCCGCTTCTCCGCTGAGCAAAACGACTTGGCCGGCTCCGTTCCTGGCTCGCTCCAGGCGTTGGAGCAGTAACTCGACCTCCGCTTGTCGACTCACAAAGGGGGTGAGACCGCTGGCAACCGCTCGTTCAAAGCGGCTTTGAATACCACTCTCCGCGAGCACCGAGTACAGCTCGATCGGTGCCGCGACACCCTTGAGGGCGGGTGCGCCAAGACTACGACAATGAAAGAATCCTTCGACGAGCCGATAGGTGGGAGTGCTGATGATTACTGTGCCTGGCTCGGCGATACTCTGCAGCCTGGCGGCAATGTTCGGGGTCTCGCCGACTATAGCTATCGCGTCCGGATCGGTTCCATCGCCCAGATGACCCACGACGGCCAGACCGGTGTGAACAGCGACACGAACTTGCAACGACTTCTCCAGCCGCGCGCCCAGCCCTGAGATGGCTGCAACAATTTCAAGGCCCGCTCGCACCGCGCGCTGCGCATCGTCTTCGTGCGCTATCGGATAGCCGAAATATACGAGAAGGCCGTCGCCGAGAAACTGGGCTACATGACCGCCGTGCCGCCCAACCACGTCGGCGCAAACCCTTTGGTAGCGGCGCGTCAGATCGTGCAACTCTTCGGGGTCGATCTGCCCGGAGAGCGCAGTTGACCCGACTAAGTCACAGAATACAACCGTCAGCCGGCGCCGTTCAGCCTGTGATGTATAGTGTTCGCCGGCTTCGCTGGGTTGATGGATATAAGAAAGCCGACTGCCGCAATCGCCGCAAAAGGCGGACAATTTCGGGTTAACGGACGAACATTTCGGGCAACGCATTTTCCGCGCTCCCTAGCCGGTGAAATAGAGACAGCTGTGAGGCCTTTGTCGCCGGCCCCCCCTAAATGGTGTCGGCCGCTACCCGAGGGTAGGTTTCAAACTTCGCACACAATACAAAATAATTCAAATGAATTTTGACCGACATAGCTCTTCTAAAGCAGGTTTCATGAGCTTTGACCATCGCCAAATTAAGTGTCAAAGGCTCTTCGATATGGTTAGTGTGGTATATAGACTCCACAAAGACTTTGGTCTCCTATCAGCATCGAAGAAATTCGAAGCCGATACATCTCGGACTAGGAAGCCGGCAAGCCCGAAAGCCTTAGCAAACGCACTGTTGCAACGCGGAGAACGGGATCGTCGGGTCTTAACACAGTTTCAGGCGCGCCATGAGTCTGATCTACGAACTGAGTCGTAGACTCCCGCGCACCAGAACGCCCAACATGATGGCGAATTTTCCAGCAGCACCATCCTTTATCTTGTCTTTCCCGTTATTGCCCATTACTCGTCAGCACACTCCCCACAGTTTGGGCAACCAGGATGTATGAGCCTCAACCACCTCGCCACCTCGGGATTTGGAAGAGCTACATGTCTGTGTAGTGAGTGTCCACACTCACTACATCGTCTTTGGGCTGCCAATGCAGCGCCAGATTCAGAACCTTTACCTTCGAAGGTCGACGAAGTCAGGAGTGCAGCGTTTTTCTGTACACTATATGTATCGAAGAAATCGCGCGATTGCAGATCGAGGTCGAGCCATGGAGGCGCACGTACAGCTAATACCTGGACCAGACCTGCTGTGTGGCAACCAGCTTAGTCATTTGCCAGTCCGCGTATTGACATCTCAGCCGATTGCGGCGAGCTTGGCGCTTTCGGCAACCTGCAAATCGTAGTCCCGCTGCAAGTTCAGCCACAGCTCTGCGGTGGTACCGAAGAACGATCCGAGCCCAAAAGCCGCATCCGCCGTGATGCCAAGTTTCCCATGAATGACGGCATCAATCTGAGTCGGCGGCAAGCGCATCGCCAAGGCGAGTTCATTAATGCTAATCGAGTGTGGTCTCGTGAAATCCTGCAACAGGATATCGCCAGGATGAATGGGCGGTAGCAAGTCACTTTCTTTTTCGGCTATCACCAGATTTCCAAGAACATTGCTGCGGACTAAATCAACGTCGTATACATCAGGGCTTCGCCACACGAAACAGAGCTGCCAGGCATGACTGATTCGAATACTGTGCTGACTCTTTCCCTCGCGTGTTACCGGTTCTAGACAGTTTTCCGGTGGCACGGCCAGATCGCGGAGCTCTGCGGCCGCGTTCAATTGTGCCAGTTTTCTCTGGACCATTAGCTCGACACCTTGCGCCAGCTCAATGGCTTGAAACAACGCAACGGATTTTCTGGCAAACAGCAGTTCGGCGCCACGAGATCGGAATGTTTTGATCATGATCCGCTCTCCGTCAGACCCGTAAATACCTTAGTCATACCCCTCAATGCCCTTAAAGGCCAAGCAGCCAGGTCATTCGCGAGGACGCCGATTATGCCCCCCGAATCGATGCTTGGAATTATCGCGGCGGTCTCGCGACGTCGGCCATTACCGTTTACCTGAGACCCGAGGGTTGACAATCTTACATGATGTGCGGTAGGCGTTAGTAGTTAGTTGCAGGTGAGGGCAGGTATCGGCTGAACCTGCAGATTATCCAACCTGTCAGCCGTCATCTCCTTGTTTTCCCGGGCGCTGGTTGTCGGTCGCGTTTAGTGTCGTTGGTCGGCCATGAGTGGTTTATGCGAGAACTCCGGCTGGTGGATCGACGGTCGCGTGAGCGGTACTCAGTTCAACGACTCGGCGAGTTCGTCGCGCGGTGTCGTAAGCGGGGAATTGCCGTCACACCCCAGCGGCTCGCAGTCATACGGGCCCTTCTCGCTTCGGAGAACCATCCGAGCCCCCACGAGATCTGTGCGGCAGTACGTCGCACACATCCCCACGTATCATTGGCCACAGTCCATCGGATTCTGGAGCAATTTTGCGAAGTGGGAGAGGCGCGCAAGGTAACGGTTCTGCACGATTTTGCGCGTTATGACGGCAACGTGGAGCCTCATCACCACGTCCTTTGCGTCCGATGCAGACGGGTACATGACATCGAGATACCCGAAGTGGACAAGCTTCTCGAGGGTAGAACCAAGCTCGGACAGTTCGCACTGCTGCGCTGTTCGGTAGAAATTGATGCTCTCTGCAGGCGGTGCCAACTTGCCGAGAAGCGAATGCACGCCCCACCGCTCCCACCACAGCAATCTGAGACCCCTCGATGAGTCTGAGGAGAAACGTCAGGGCTCGCAGAGAGAGGAAACAGACGAGACAATTTCCTGAACGAAAATCAGGAGGACAACAATATGGCAATTGATCACGATCTCTCCGAGGGTAAATGTCCGTTTACGGGCGTCCGCAGACACAATGCGGGTAGTGGCCCGACGAATGCGGACTGGTGGCCGAATCAGCTTAACATCAAGGTTTTACGCCAGAACTCCCCCCAATCCGATCCCATGGGCAAGGAGTTCAATTACGCTGAAGAATTCAAAAGCCTCGACCTGAATGCCGTGATCAAGGACCTTCATGCCTTGATGACGGACTCGCAGGATTGGTGGCCGGCCGATTTCGGCCACTACGGCGGACTTTTCATTCGAATGGCGTGGCACGCCGCGGGTACGTACCGCATCGCCGACGGCCGCGGTGGCGCCGGAGCTGGCCAGCAGCGTTTCGCACCACTCGGTAGCTGGCCAGACAATGCGAACCTCGATAAGGCGCGCCGGCTGCTGTGGCCGATAAAGGAGAAATACGGCCGGAAAATCTCCTGGGCCGACCTTATGATTCTCGCCGGTAACGTCGCCCTTGAGTCGATGGGTTTCAAGACTTTCGGTTTTGGCGGCGGGCGCGAGGATGTATGGGAAGCCGATGAGGTCTACTGGGGGCCTGAGCGCAAGTGGCTAGGAGACGAACGCTACAGCGGTGACCGCGAGCTCGCGACTCCCTTCGGCGCGGTTCAGATGGGCCTGATTTATGTGAATCCGGAAGGGCCCAATGGACAGCCGGACCCGGTCGCTGCGGCACGGGATATCCGCGAGACGTTCCGGCGCATGGCAATGAACGACGAAGAAACGGTCGCACTGATTGCCGGCGGGCACACCTTCGGTAAAACCCACGGTGCTGCTCCGGACTCGAATGTCGGCCCAGAGCCGGAAGCCGCGCCCATTGAGGATCAGGGGCTCGGCTGGAAGAACCGATTTGGCACAGGCAAAGCGGGTGACGCGATCACCAGTGGCATCGAAGTCATCTGGACCACGACGCCAACGAAGTGGAGCAACGATTACTTCAAGCACCTGTTCAGCTACGAATGGGAACTGACCAAGAGCCCGGCCGGTGCCAATCAGTGGAAACCGAAGAATGGCGCCAGCGCCGGCACGGTGCCGGATCCCTTCGACAAGTCGAAGCGTCGGTCGCCATCCATGCTGACCACCGACCTCTCTCTGCGGCTCGACCCTGCTTACGAAAAAATTTCAAGGCGCTTCTACGAGAATCCGGATCAGTTCGCAGACGCGTTCGCCAAGGCGTGGTATAAGCTGACGCACCGCGACATGGGTCCAATCGCGCGTTATCTGGGCCCGCTCGTTCCGAAAGAGCCCCAACTGTGGCAAGACCCTGTTCCTCCAGTCGATCATGAATTGATCGGGGATCGGGACATTGCTGCTCTGAAGGCGAAAATCCTCGCGTCTGGCCTGTCCGTTTCCCAGCTCGTCTCGACGGCTTGGGCGGCGGCGGCGACGTTCCGCGGCTCCGACAAGCGGGGTGGAGCAAACGGGGCGCGCATTCGCCTTGCACCGCAAAAGGATTGGGAAGTGAACCAGCCGGCCGCACTGGCGAAGGCCCTGCAGGCGCTCGAAGCGATCCAAAAGGAGTTCAACGCTTCTCAGTCCGGGGGGAAAAAGGTCTCGCTTGCTGACTTGATCGTTTTGGGCGGCAATACAGCGGTCGAGCAAGCTGCGAAAAAGGCCGGGTACGAGGTAAAGGTTCCTTTCTCGCCCGGGCGTACGGACGCTTCGCAGCACCAGACCGATGTGGAATCATTCGCCGTACTTGAGCCTACCGCAGACGGGTTCATTAACTACCTCCGCAAGGGACACCCGGTACCCGCTGAGGAACTGCTGGTGGATCGGGCGCAGTTGCTGACGCTGACAGCCCCCGAGATGACGGTTCTCGTCGGCGGCATGCGCGCCCTGAATGCCAACTTTGGGCAGTCCAAACACGGCGTCTTCACCAAACGACCCGAGACTTTGACGAACGACTTCTTCGTCAACCTTCTCGACATGAGCACGCAATGGCAGCCGTCCGCTGGCTCTGAAGGCGTGTACGAGGGGCGCGATCGGAAGACGAATGAGGTCAAGTGGACCGGCACTCGTGTCGATCTGATCTTCGGTGCGCACTCTGAGCTCCGAGCACTCGCGGAAGTCTATGCGTGCGCGGACTCGAAGGAGAAGTTTGTGAAAGACTTCGCGGCGGCGTGGACCAAGGTGACGAACCTTGATCGCTTCGACCTTGCCTGAGCTCGGCGGAAAAGAGAGTTTAATCGTCTATTGGAAGGTCGAAGACTCCGGCAAGAATGCGGAAGACGAAGCGGCACACGCTGACGGCAAAGTCCCTCGACGAATCCTGCTCGGCTATTACCGGGTCTGGGTGCGACGGTGAGGTCGCCTGCAGTGATTGTCCAATGAAAGGAGGTGCGCAAACAGAGAACCCGGTGTTCCATCACCGGTAGCTTACCGGCACATGCGGCGCTGGCAACGCCGCAGTGTGAAGCTGCCGGGACAATGTACCCTCGCCAATTAGGCGTAGTGAAAGTCGCGAGACCCGGATGCTCCCGTGGGTCATTGATCTCCTGAAGCGATTGCCGCGAAGGCTTCATTCGGACGGGGAAGAATTCGTCTCCTTGACTCCGGTGCCGCCTCGAGGCTTCTGGGCGAAGGCCCAGCGTCAGAAGCCGCGCCGACCGCGTCTACCAGATCTCCTACCCGGCGAGGCTGTGGAGATCGTGATTCGGCTTCCGAATTAGGCTTTTGAAGCGGCCCAAGCTATTCGGCGAAATCAAACAGCGTTTGTCTTAGCACCGGCGTCAACCGGAGCCGTCAACCTCCGGCGCGTCAACCGCCGCTCAAGTATCAACCGGTTGACGACCTGAGAGAGCGGTTCGCATCAGACTCCGCCATCCAGCCACTTATTCTGCAGTTGGAGGGCATCCGGGCGAATACCAAAATCCCGGATCACCACTATATCCATCCCGATGCGTCTTCAGGATTGGTTCGCTGCGGTCACGGTAATAGCGTTAGAAACGTGAATCTTCCCGTGAACCCGCCGATGCTGCCGATGCTCGCGAAGCGAATTGACGAGTTACCGGCGGGCCAAACATGGATCTTCGAACCGAAGTGGGACGGGTTCCGCGCGTTGATCTTCCGCGACCGGGACGAAATCCTTATTCAGAGCCGCGATGCGAAATCGCTGAATCGATACTTTCCCGAGTTGCTCGAGCCGCTGAATGCGCAGCTGCCCGCTCGATGCGTTCTCGACGGCGAAATCGTTGTCGCCAAGAACGATGGGCTCGACTTCGAGGAATTGCAGCTTCGGATTCATCCAGCTGCCTCGCGGGTGAAACTGCTTTCCCGGCAGAGTCCGGCATCTATCGTCTTTTTCGACCTACTGTCCGAGGGAAACCGCGATTGGCGGAGCGAACCGTTCGAGCATCGGCGCGAAAAGTTGGAGTCGTTGCTGGCCAGTGCGGTGCCGCCAATCCATCTGACTCCGGCAACACGTGAACTAAGTGTCGCATCGGATTGGTTCAGGCGCTTTGAAGGCGCGGGCCTCGACGGGGTCATGGCCAAGCCGATTTCCGGCACGTATCAACCTGACAAGCGCGTGATGTTCAAGGTCAAGCACGAGCGCGACTGCGATTGTGTCGTGGCTGGCTTTCGATGGCACAAAGGAGGCGACGGCACGGCGATCGGCTCGCTTCTGCTCGGCCTGTTTGACGGCTCGGGGGCGCTGCAACACGTCGGCGTGTGTGCGAGCTTCACGCAAACTAAACGTCAGGAACTGGTGAGATTTCTGGCTCCCTATCGTCACAACGCTCTCGCGGATCATCCGTGGAGGTCGTGGGCGGAGCCCACTTCAAATGATGCAACGCATCGGATGCCGGGAGGTCAGAGCCGTTGGAGCCACGGCAAGGATCTATCGTGGGAGCCGCTCAGACCCGAGCTGGTAGTGGAAGTCGCGTACGAGCATATGCAGGGCACGCGCTTCCGTCATATGGCGCAGTTCCGGAGGTGGCGTACCGACAAGAAGCCACGCGATTGCACCTACGAGCAGCTTGAAGTTGTTCCGCCGCACGAGCTAAAAGCCATTTTTGCCGGAAACATCTGAGCCCGTATGCGCTCAAGTACCTTTCTTCGACGCACGTATCTTACGCCATTCGCGAGTTGGGTCGTCATCAGGATCAGGGGTTTCCTGAAGAGGCCGTAACTCTTCGGGCACATGGCGCAGGTTTATTCGGATCCGCGTCCAGCTGGACGATCTGCCGCGCATCGAATCGACCAGCACGTCATCGGCGGCGAGAAGCTTCTCAACCTCGGCATGTTTGCGCTTCCATCTTTCCAGACCCGAAAGCGCGGCCTCTTTGCTTGGTGAGTTCGCAACAACTATCAGCGGCATCTTCGTTCGCGGCGTGTTTGCGACGGGCTTGGCGCGCGAAGGGGCAACCCGGCGCGGTTCGCTCTCCATCTTGCGAAAGTGCGGCGGCCAGGGTGCGTCTCCGAGGCCCGCGGCTTCGTCTCGTGCCGCAAGCTCGAGCAATTTTTCGAGCGAACCGGCCGCTCCGTCGATGCCTTCCTGCGGATCGCCGATCTCAAGAAAACGTTTTGGAATTGTGAGCACGGTAAAGTCGGACGGCTCGCAGTCGGGAACCTCGTGCCAATGAAGAGGCGCAGATATGCGAGCGTCGGGGAGCGGCCGCACAGAATATGCCGAGCAGGTCGTACGGTCCTTCGCGTTCTGGTTGTAGTCGAGGAACACGCCATGCCGCTCCTCTTTCCACCATTTCGAAGTGGCCAGGGTGGGCGCGCGCCGTTCGACCGCTCGCGACAGAGCGAGCGCCGCGCGACGCACCTCGTCGAAGGTCCATCGCGGATAAATCCGCACATTGACGTGCATCCCCCGCGACCCGCTGGTTTTGGGCCAGCCACGAAGGCCCATCTCGTCCAGCAGGGATTTCACCTCGAGCGCCACTGCGCGCACGTCCGCCCAACTGACGCCAGGACCAGGATCGAGATCGACCCTCAACTCGTCCGGATGATCGAGATCGCCGGAGCGCACAGGATGCGGATGCAGCTCGATGCAACCGAGATTGACGATCCACGCAAGCCCCGCCGCGTCATCGACAACGATTTCTTCCGCAGTGCGTCCCGAAGGGAACGCGAGCGTTATCGTTCGCAGCCACGAGGGGCGCTGCGCTGGTGCGCGCTTCTGATAGAACGCCTCACCTTCGGCGCCATTGACGTATCGCTTGAGGACAAGCGGACGGTCCCGGATTCCGGCGAGCGCGCCCGGAGCGACCGACAAGTAGTAGCGAACCAGGTCCAGTTTCGAGAGCTTTGTCTGCTTCGAGAAATACAGCTTGCCCGGGTTAGTAACACGGACCTCGCGTCCGTTGATCGAGAGCAATTCGGTAGCGTCTTCCTTCCGCACAAGCTAAGTCTACACGATTAGCGCGATGTGGCAGGTTTTGTTCAGACGCTCGTCACGAACTAATCGGAAGCCCAATGAAGATAGCGACCTTCAACGTCAACGGCATCAGTGCTCGCCTATCGGCGCTCCTGCGCTGGCTCGCCGAATCCAAGCCGGACATTGCGTGTCTTCAGGAGTTGAAGGCGCCTCAGGAGAAATTTCCGGAAGCCGCTATTCGCGAAGCCGGCTATGGCGTGATCTGGCATGGGCAGAAGAGCTGGAATGGTGTCGCAATCCTCGCGCGTGGGGCAGATCCGGTCGAGAGTCGTCGCGGCCTGCCCGGCGATCCGGAGGATATACACAGCCGCTATATCGAGGCGCTGATCAATGGCGTGCGCGTAGGATGTCTTTATCTACCCAACGGCAATCCAGCGCCCGGTCCGAAGTTCGATTACAAACTGCGATGGTTGGAACGCCTGACGAAACACGCAGAAGAACTACTCGCCACCGAGGAGCCGGTCGTCCTCGCCGGCGACTACAACGTTATCCCGACCGATATTGATGTGTACAAGCCCGAACGCTGGGTTGATGATGCGCTCTTTTTGCCAGAAGTACGGAGCGCGTTCGCGAATCTTGTCGCAATGGGCTGGACCGACGCGGTGCGTAAACTACATCCAGATGAGCGCATCTACACCTTTTGGGATTACTTCCGAAATGCCTGGATGCGCGATGCCGGCCTACGCATCGATCATCTGCTTCTGAGCCCGTCTGCGGCCGCACGTCTGGTCAGCGCAGGCGTCGATCGCGAAGTCCGCGGCTGGGAAAGAGCGAGCGACCACGGGCCCACCTGGATCGTGATCGCGGACGGAGCACAATCTCAATGAGGGTCCAAATGGTGATCGCCGTTTCGACGTCGTTCTGGCGATCTCCTCCAGATAAACCGGGATTTCGATTTTGGATCTTGAATCAGCACGAGCCGCGATGCGTTCACTCGATCCCGAACCTATAGATCATGTTCAGGGTGAAGAAATTGATGTACGCATTGGTGAACTGGCCCGACACCGTGCCTAGGACCGGACCTCCACTCTGATAGAGCGGCATCTCGCCCATGTACATAAACTCCTCCGCGAACCCGAGCGTGATTTTCTTGCTCCACGCGTATTGGACGCCGGCCGCAAAACGATACTGGTCGCCGACTGGCAGACTGACCGTCCGCATCGGGGTGCCGACGGCCGAATTGTCGAACGCAAACCCGCACGACAGCATCCACTGCGGCATAAGCTGGTACTGCGATCCGGCCGCGATGTGGAACGTATCCTGAAAGTGCAGATTCTTGCTCAGGCTTCTGGGATTCCTGGTATTGATGCTGATGTCCACCAGCCCGAACTGGCTCCAGTTCTGCCAGCCGACGCTGCCGAGCAGCGCCATGCGTTCGGTAACTTTCTGGTAAATGTCACCCATCAGTTGCTGCGGCACCTGCAGTCCTAGATTTGTTTTTGGCGAGCGGAGCTTGTCGTTGCTGATCGCCCTCGTCACCAGCGGCCCCAGGCCTACGAAATGCGGCGCGTCGCTGAAATTCAGATTGACCGGGGTGAGATAGTCAATTCCTATCCGCGTCCCCTCACGCGGCGTGAGCAGTATCCCGATGTTGCCGCCGACGTTCACGGTCCAGTTCTGGTATCTGACCTGTCCGTCGCCGAGCCGGGGGTTGAGGGTGTTGATACCGGCCTTGTTGCGCAGAAATCCCACCATCACGTTGGGACCGCCGCCGATTGATAGCCAGTCCGCCGCTCGAAACGCGAGCGATGGTTGAAATGACAACCCGAGCATGGTCGCGCCTTGCAGGCGATATCTGCCGACCCAGTTCAGATTGTACTCCAGCGGCGCGCCGAAATATGAGTAGCTGCCAAAACCCAGCTTCAGATTCGGCATGAGGCTGTGAACGTAAAAGAAGCTTCCGCCGGGCAGCGGCACCGCGGCGTTGCCACCGTTGGTGCCCTTGAGAGTAGTCTTGGCGTTAGGGCTGAAGGTGAAATTGCCAAAGTTCGGCACAATTCCAGCGAGTAGTTGCGAATCCTTGAGCTGCGTCATCCCGGCGGGATTGGTAAAGACCGTCCCTGCATCCTGCGCGCGGGCGCCCTGGCCGGCCGACGCCAGTCCGACATCCGGGGTGCCCTGCTCGTACAACATGATGCCGGCGCTCCACGCGCCTGGCGGCATGGCAACGGCTGCTACAAAAACCAGGCAAATCGCTATGATCGCGTGCGAGGTGAGACTGACCCTGTGCTTGGAATGCGTCATCACTTGTTTCCCTCCCCCCTTAACCTCAGGTGCTAAGCGCTTGAACTACCAACCGCGCGGCGGCTTGCCCGGTATCGTAAGCGCCGGGCAAAGAGCTGTGCTTGAGAATCGACAGAGCTTCGCCGGCAAAGAAGACCTGATTGCCGACCGGCGTCGCCAGCGCGGTGCGCAGCGGCACCGCTCCGGGCGTGGCGTAAGTATATGCGCCCCGGCTGTAAGGATCATTCAGCCACGATGAGTTGTTGCCTTTGACGAAGGCTCCGCTAACCGCGCTTCCGAACATCGACTCCATCGTGGCGAGTGCGTAATCGATAAGCGCGCTGCCGCCGACCGCGTCGAGGTCTCTCGCCAGGTTGCTGCCGACGATGCAGACCCCTACGTTCTTGCCCCACAACTGTGCCTGCACGAAGGAGTTGTTGACCTGGTCAACCAGCGGCGTTGCCAAAGTGTTTATTTCGCTGACATTGAAAATGTCCCTGTTGAACTGGAGAGCGATTTTTTCCACCACGCCCATCGGCAGGCCGTTAATCGCATCCTGATGCTGTGACGGCAACGCGGGGCTGAAGGTCAACCGTTCCGAGGCGAGCACGCCGAGCGGCACGGTGACGATAGCCGTGCTCGCATTCACGACTCCCGCGGGTGTGGTGAGCTGAACTCCGCAAGGATTGTCCCAGCTGATCGAAGTCACCGGAGTACTCAGTCTGATAGGTATCCCGCTGGCGAAAGTGGAAATGAAGTTGCCCATTCCGCTCGGGATGAGCCGGTTGTCGGCGGAGGGAACCGTCAGCGGTAGCCCAAGCTGCGTGAGGTTGAACAGATCGACAACACTCAGGCTGCCCAAATCCGCGCCGTGCTCTCCACCTATGATGGCGGTACCAAGCTTGTACCACTTTTCCGTGGCGAGCGACGCGGTCGCCGCCGCTGCAGATATGTCGGCGCCTGACGTGGCTGCCGAACTGATAAGCGCGAGCATCGAGGCAAGGGTCGCCGTGGCATCAATGACATCGGGATCGCTGGGCAGAAGCGGTTTGGGCGGAGGAGTGATGTCATAGAAGACCCTCGGGAATGTGTCAGCGAATATCTGCAGGCCGCGGCTCGCCGCGATGTCGAACAGTGCGTTGTTGGTCTGTCCGGGACTTCCCCCGCTCTTCGGCGTGACGAAAGAAAACCATTCCGCGCCCAGATCGACCGGGGTGGCGAAACTGTTGTCGCTCAGCGCTCGCCCGCCAACGCGATTGCGAGCCTCGAGCACCAGCACGTTCTTTCCTGCCGCCATCAAATGCTCGCAGCACTCATTCCCGCAATTCCCGCGCCCACGATTGCACAATCGAGCGAGCCGCAGGGCGACGGCGGAGGCGTCGGCGGAGTATAGTTGCTGCCCGAGCCGCATCCGAGGCCGAACAGGGCCGAGGAAGCCAACACGCTTCTGACAAAATCGCGGCGGGTGATCCCCGCCGTCGTCCGTCCGACAGGAAGTCGTCCGCTTTCCCCCACGCGTACTCGCTCCTCTAGATGACCGTTGCTGGCGCCGACGAAACTACCACCATCGCCCCCGCACGCCGGCGACAATCATGGGATCAGGCCGCATTCAAACATCTTGTTGGCGATCGGCGCCGCTACTTTGTCGATGAAGGCGGCGCGCAACTGTGGATCATCATGTAGCATCTGTATGGCTTCCTGCTCCCTCTGTGACTGCGGCTGGCCCCTTTTTTGCCACAACTGCTCACATGATGATTGCTGGTATTTCTGGACGACCCGATTGGCCACCGCGTCCAGCATCGGATGCTGTGCGTTGGCAGCGCCGGCGAATAGCAACATCGCGGGAACCATTGCGAATAGGTACCGTTTACTCATGGTAGTGTCCTCCATTACTGTACGGTTGTTGCGCGTGTTATGTTCGCGACGTGCGCGGCGTTCCCGCCGAGAAGACTCGCGATGCACCATACAGTCATCATCGCGTGCAACATAACGGCCGGCCACAAGGCGATGCCCACCGTCTGCGACCGGATACCGGCTGCCCCAAGGATGACGGCTACGCCGAAATTGTAGAGCACCATCGCGGCGACCAATCCTCTCGCGGCGCGGCTGTGTGCGTCACCGCGCGCTAGCCAGCAGGCGATACCAAGCGCGAGCAAAGCGGCGCCGGCGACGCGCGCCACGGTCAAGCTGGCGGGTGCCTCCAGCGGCGCGCCGACCAACAGCACCGCCGTCGCCGAGGGGCAAGTCAGCAGCGCAAGGCCGGCCCCTAGTTCAATCACCGCGGTCGCGGTGAACAGCGTGCTCGCAGACGAGGAACCGTTAAACATCGTGTAGTCGCTGCTTGCCCACCTAGTCCCTTGCCCGAGCTAGTCGTTCCGCAATGATCTTTCGGTCCGCGTCCGTCAATTGTTCTGGCCCGAGGTTGAACGTCAGCTTGTCGATAGTGCCGGTGAAGCGGAATGGCAGCTTGTAGCTGTCGTTCACCGGCGTGCGGGTATCGATCCCAACGTCGAAGGTCTCGTCTATCGACATGAGGATCGGTATGGTGTGCGGGATTGTCTTGCGGGCCAACTCCTTGCCATCAACCGCGAGCACACCGGTGCCACCCTTGCCGGGGCCGGGGCCGTCGTATTTGAAGTTGAACACTATCGTGTGCTTGCCGGGCTTCAGCGCATCACCCAGCAGGCCGTGGCCAAGAGGCCCACCTCCCCAGGTATAGTGCGTCAGATCGACAAGGTTGTAGTCAAAGACCGGCTTGCCTCTCAGCAGGTATAGGCCGTAGCCGCCGAAGCGGCCACCTAGCGTCACGATCATTCCTTCCGCCCCGCCTTTGGGGATAGTCACTTGGGCAGTGATGGTATAGTCCTTGTCCAAAATGCTGGGAGCGTTACCGACGGGAATGCCGGAGTTCTCACCCGTGTAAGTGAAAATCGTTTTCCCGGCTACTGCGCTCGGTCGCGGCGTCACGATGCGCGGCAGGATCGAGTTATCCAATGGCAGGACGTTATATTTCCGCGCCTCCGTCAGGAACAAAGCCTGCAACTCCTTTAATTTATCGGGTTGCTTCGCCGCGAGGTCGTCGTACTCTGAATAATCCGCGGTGATGTTGTAGAGCTCCCACTTGTAGTCGTTGATGTCGGGCAGTTTGGCAGTCCCCAACAGCCAGGGCGCGGCGGGCGGCGTCGTGGCGGCGATCCAACCGTCGTGGTAAATCGCGCGGTTGCCGAACATCTCGAAATACTGCGTATCGTGCTTCGACGGTCCAGCAGCATTCGCCTTGTCGAAAGTGTAGGCCATGCTCACGCCTTCGATCGGCCTCTGCTTGATCCCATTGACTAGTTCGGGTGCCTTTATGCCGGTGGCTTCGAGGATGGTCGGCACAATATCAATGACATGGTGGAACTGCGTGCGGATGCCGCCGGCGTCGGTGATGTGGCCGGGCCACGAAATAGCCAGACCCTGCCGCGTGCCGCCGAAATGCGACGCTACCTGCTTGGTCCATTTGAACGGCGTATCAAATGCCCACGACCATTGCACGGCCATGTGCGGGTAGGTCTTGTCCGAGCCCCAGTCACTATAGTGCAGTAACTGCAGAGGCATGGGAGCGTTCAGTATGCCGTTGTAGGCCGTCATCTGGTTGAACGTGCCCTCCAAGGTGCCTTCGGCGCTGGTGCCATTGTCGCCGACGATGTAGATGATGAGCGTGTTGTCGAGTTTGCCCTCGTCGTGAACCTCCTGGATCACCCGGCCAATCTCATGGTCGGTGTAGGCGGCATAGGCGGCAAAGACTTCGGCCTCGCGTGCGTAGAGTTTTTTCTGTATCAGCGAGAGCGAGTCCCACCTCGGCAGCTTTGTGCCAGCATACGCGGCCTGCCCGTCCGGCCACGGGGTGAGCTGGGTATCTGGCGGGATCACGCCGAGCCGCTTCTGGTTGCCGAAGATCTGCTCGCGCAACTTTTCCCAGCCCATGTCGAACTTGCCCTTGAACTTGTCAATCCACTCCTTGGTCGGTTGGTGGGGTGAGTGGGTGCCGCCGGGTACGTAATAGAGGAAGAACGGCGTATCGGGTGCGGCGGCGTTTAGACCGCTCAAGTATTTGATGGCATCGTCCGCCAGATCGGTGGTGAGGTTGTAGCCGGGCTTGCCGATCCATGGAAACACCGGGGTCGTATTGCGATACAGATAGGGCGTCCACTGGTCGGTCTCGCCGCCCATGAACCCGTAGAAATACTGGAAACCCATCCCGACCGGCCATTGGTCGAAGGGCCCGGCGACGCTGTATTGATAGGTGGGGGTGTTATGATTCTTCCCGAACCATGACGTGGCATATCCGTTGTCCCGCAGGATCGTGCCGATAGTGGCAGTCTCCGGACCGATTACAGAATCGTAACCGGGGTAGCCGGTGGACATCTCACCGATCACGCCAAAGCCTGACGAGTGATGGTTGCGGCCCGTGATCAGCGCCGCGCGGGTGGGCGAGCATAGCGCAGTGGAATGGAATTGCGTGTAACGCAACCCTGCCTTGGCGATACGATCCAGCGCGGGGGTCGGGATGACGCCGCCGAAGGTGCTCGAAACTCCGTAGCCCTGGTCGTCGGTCATGATGAGGAGGATGTTGGGTGCGCCCTTGGGCGGCACGACCCGGGGCGGCCACCATGGCTTGGAATCCTTGGCGCTTTCCTTGATCACGCCGCCGAACTTCATCGGCGGCGGAGGGAGTTGTTTCCCGTCGAGCGTTACGGTGGCGCTGGGCGAACCCGGCACGCCGGTGATTTGCTGGGCGTGCGCGGCGTTGGCCGTCATTACCCAGGCCATCGTCAATACAATACCCAATGACAGGTTGCCACTAATATACCGTCTTGTCCTCATGCTCCCCCTGCCTTTAACTTGGCGAAAGTCAGCTTGACGAAACGCCGGAAAGGCGTATATCCGACCTTGGTCCGATCCACCTTTGTGGCCACCGGCGCAGAGTCAATCGTCAGGGCTGTGCGACTCTGTAAACGACCTCGCCATTGCTGAAGACAGGTTCGTAATACGTCGACCCAGAAACATAGTATGTGACGCCGTTCAACGTAGTTTGATGCGCACCCGATGGCGGTGAAGGCACCATCGCGCCGGCAGGCGGGGCCACTACCTGGTAACCTCCCGCTTGGACCGGCGCTACGAAACCGCCGTTGGAATAGTAGTACGGCGTCGGCCCAGGAGCATAAACTTGAGCGGCCTCCCTGGGCACCGATGCCACCATCGCTCCAACCGCCATGCCGCCCAGGGCTGCACCGACGTTACTTCCCGAGCCGCCGCTGTTGGAATTACCGTAGCAACAACCGCCATAGGGATTGCCGTAATGGTAGCCGCCATTGTTGTTGTAGTTGCCGTTGCTGTAGTTGCTATTGTTGTAATTATGTTGCGAGGTTTGCATGGAGGTCGCGGTGTTCATCCGGTTGGTGTTCACATTGTTAGCCTCGTTCATGGTGCTCGTGTGCTCGTAGCTTTGCGTGTTCAGCGTGCTCTGGTGCATCTGACTGGCGGTGTTCATCTGCGCCTGCTGAGAGGTCTCCTTCTGTTGCTGACCCTGAAGTGCGGCCTGTTGCCGTTGACTCTGTTGCTGCGCGGGGTTGTATGAAGAGCTACTTGCCGACTGTGAACTGCTGGAGGGATGATACTCGGACTGCGAACTGCTGGATGGATGGTAACCGGACGCTGACTGAGAACTCCCAGAAGGGTGATAGCCGGACTGCGATTGAGAACCGCCGTAGGAATGGGAGCCGGATTGGGAATAACTGTTGGCATGGCTTACGTTTCCGCCGCCAAACCCGTCACTGCCGAAGTTATGCGATCCCCCGCCGCCACTCGGGTGATATCCCCCTCCGCCGCCGCCGAATCGTCCGCCGCCACCTCCGCCACCGCCCTCTGCGAATCTCCCGCCGCCGAAGCCGAGCGCTGCGGGAGCAGTGGCGAGCGCGATTCCGAGAATCACGATAGCGATACGGGCGAGCGATCGTCCCCGGGTCAATTGAACCAGTGAGCTGTTCATGGATGGGGCTCCTTCACATCGACGATTTTTATCCGCACCGCTTTCTTTGGAATTTGGACAGCAAAGCGCGCATTGGGAATCGTCGCGGGAAACTTCCAGTCGGAAATCACTGCGGCGTACTGCGGCAGACCGGGCGTCATGCGGTAGTTGATCACGACCTTGCGCGGCAAGGGTTTTCCGGAGCGCTGGATCCAAATCTGCCAGTCGACGTTGCTTTGGGCGAAGGCCAGATGATCGCAGGCAACGCCTCCCACATCACCCACGCCGACATAACTGCCGAAGAGAATCTTGTTGCTAATCTTTTCGCACGGATTGCTCAGGGCCAGATCGGCAAGTGGAATCGTAAGGTTGTGCATCTCCGCAACGCTATCGAGCATCCCGTCGATCGAGGGCGGCACGGGCGCGCTCGCGTAGGTCATGCTGGGCGCGTCGAAGATCGTGAGGGTCTTGCCGTTGTACCAGAGGCGCTTGGCTCCCAGATCGCTCTCGTAGTCGACCGCCAATGCGTTGGGCCTGCGAACCGCAAAATCCGAGGCGCCCGCGAATTGAAGCTTCACATCGGACGGCATCACCTGATCGAAATTTATCTCCGCGTGGAAAGTGAAGGCGTCCGATTGGGCCAACACGGTACAGGCGCGACGCAGGATTTGGCTGGCGTGCGGATCCACTTCGCCACCGGATTCTTCTCGCATGCCCGCGGCTTGCGGCTGGTTGCCAGGAGCGGTCGGCTCGGCCGCGACCGCCAAACTAGCGACCACGAACACTGTCGCCAGTGCCATCAGGCAACGTGTCACGAACAATTTACTGCTCATCTCCAATTGCTCCGCGTGATTTGCCTCGTGCGGCTATTTCGACCGTTGCGATTCTATGAATGCCTCGCGTCTCAACTCGATCATCTAACACGCCGGGTTGGCGTTGATAGTTGTACTTTGGATCAATACGGGAGGTACTGCTGAATGGCAGCATCTCCCCAGTTAGTGGCCGACAATGGCGAGGGCGTTACGCAACGGAGCGTCGGAGATCTGCATCAGCCCAGCGAAAGGACTATCCAGCTCCAGGATCAGGAAGATCGCGCCTGAAACCGATAGCGCACACAGGAATAGAGTAGCAACGACTGTTGCGTTGTAGGGCGCGAACAGGCCGAAGCTGGTGAAAATGATGGCGAGCCAGAAAACCATCACCACCAAAAATGGCGCCGGGATCGAACTACCAGCCTGCTCCAGCAGCAGCGAACGCGCTTGTCCCAGCTGCGAGAGCTATCTGCAGTGCCTGACTCTGAAGCGAGCGCTGGAAGTCGTTGCGCGGCGCGAGTCCCTGAATCTTTTCATAGAAACTTGCGCCTGCCGCCCTCGTCTCAGCGGAGTCCAGTTTCTCAGCTCGGGACGTGTTTCCCGACCAATTCCGATCCAGTGACAGAGCGGCGCGGCGGAGCGCGTCGCGGGCTTCCTTGGTCTCCGTTCCGTAGCGGGCCAGAATGCGATCGAGCTGGATGACGTTAGCAGACATCTGGGTGAATTCGCTCTTCTGTGCGTCGAACGAACTTTTTGCCGAGGCGATCAACAGGCCGAGCACCAGAGCGGACATCGTCGCGATTAGGGCCATCCCGAGTTTCACGACATCTTTGGAATCCGAATCCAGGTGATGCGGGGGCAGGATCTTGCGAAGCAGCATGCCGAACAACGCTCCTCCAAATACGCCCGCGAACACGACCAAACTAATTGCAATCGCGCTCACGAAATAGTTTCCTCCTACTTTTTAGCTGCTATTCCTGAATGGAGCCGCTTTTCTCGGCCTTGGCAATACTTGTTCAGGTTCATGGCTTAATGGCTAGCATTGCGAAACCTCACAGATTCTCACGTTATGGGGCAACTTTCGAGCGCCAGAAATCAGGATACAGCAGTGAAAATCCGAACGTGATTGCGTATCTTGGAGCGGGGCCATCGTGTGACACGTTCCAAGCTGGTTCGACGAAGCAGTTGACGTATTGTGGGCCTATTTTGAAGACCCGGCCAACTCCGACATCGATCGGCAGGAGTTGCTTGTTCGTCTCCCAGTCGAAAATCATCTGCGGCTCAGATCTCATGAACCAGCCGTGACCGAGCTGATACGTAATGAACGGTTGAAGGAACAATGCGTTCGCCGCAGGCCGAGTGGCATCTCCCGCGAATGAGATCGGATTTTGCGCTATTACTCCGAGCAGCCACTTCCGCGGTGCGAACGCCATAGCCACTGCGGGTCCAGCCTGCCATTTACCTTGACCGGTTGCCGACTCACTCGCTGTAGGGAAGACAAAAGTAGGTCCGGCCCCGAAAAGTAAGCGATGGCCTGCATCAATCACTGCGATATCGACGAAGCGTATGTCGCCGAACCCGGTCAATGCGCCGCTAGGTATGGGAAGCGTGGCAGCAACGGGAATCGTCAGTAGTGAAAGCTGGGGAAGCGGCAGAAGTCGATACTCCGGCAAAGGCATCGATACTGCGATCGAAAAGAAGTTGCCCTGCCCATGCAATCTGCCTTGGAAAGCGGGCGCATATGCATCCTGCAGTCTGACTTGGAAGAGATTCGAAATAGGCGCATTAGCCTGCTTGACCAGATCTGGTTGAGCCGGAGTCGTCATATTGCCGCCGTCAGCCTGCGCTACGGCCGCTGCTATGCCTGCGCCGACCCATATGGCGAACACCAGGGCTATAGCACGATCACTCATTGCGGGATTGCCTCCGATTGCGACTTCCGGGCCTTTCGGCGGCGCTCACAAATCGCTTCGGTACGAAAACGGGAGCGGCAGTCGTCATACAATTCGGCAATAGCGCCGGAGCGTAACGAGACGTATTCGCGGATCCTAGTCATAGTTAGCTCGCGGAACAGATGTCTGAAATAGTCATTCCCCTTTGGCTGATTTTGTAGTGTCGAGGTCGTGGGTTTGTGGTTTTCCGACTGGACTGACAGCTTGGCTCATCTGCATTCCCACTAACCGCGCGACCAGTATTGCCAGGTAAAACTGGCCGGTGATTCCTTCGGCCACCGCCGCGTAACGGGCCTGCAGAGTTACCGGAGTGATGTCGCCAAAACCGATGGTCGAGAGCGTCGTCAGGCTGAAGTAGATGAGAATCGGGAAGGCCTGCTGCTCATTCGAAATCGGGGTGGGAGTACTCCCGAGGCTGAAAGCGAGCGGCTGCAGGTGATGCAGCAGGATATAGAAAAGCCCAAAGGTGAATCCGAGCAGTAGATAGACTGAAATCGACATGCTGATGGTTTCGCTGGTGATCTCCCTTTGCTTGAGCACGCCGCGCAATAGATGCCAGGTTATGAAGGCAAAGAGCAGCAGCCACAAGATTGCCTCGCTCAGGTAAATTGCAGAGCTGGGTACGAGAATGCCCGCCAGGCGGGCCACAATCGCGGGCACTGCGAGCGCCCAGCCGACGAGGGCGCGTCTTCTCCGCTGCGCCAGAAGAGTTTCCCGCTCACCTACCAATTCGTCGACCTGAATGGCATAGAGCGCAAAAAGGAGCACCAATAAAAGTACGCTACTGAACGCGCCGGTGGCGATTCCGCCGTCGCCGATCAATGGCCGCACCATGAACAGCGCCACGATCGCCATTAGCAGAGCAGTGTGTCTGCGCGGCGCGAGATTGCGATGAAGAGCTTCCCGCAATTCTTCCAATACTCTGTCCTCCCTCGGATAGGCGCGCAGTTCCCGAGCCGCAGCGTATCTTTGACTACGGCCTAGCTGACTGCGGCTGATCCTCGGCTTCCGCCCGGATCGCCGTGGCGATTTCGCCGCTCATCTTCGCCAGCGCGCGGCTGTGGGCGGCGGCGAGCGCGTCGAAGCCGTCGCCCTGCACGGCCTCGCGTGCGACCGTGCGGCCCGAGCGCGTCTCTCCGCCCGCCGTGCTGTGCACCGTCCACACCGCCTCGACTAGCGCTGCCTGGCTCGGAACCGAATCGAAGCGCTGGATGTCGATGGTGACGCGATAAGCCGGGACGAAGTTCGCCATCGGCGCGGACGCCACGTTCGGCGTCCCGAGCAGCTTGACCAGGTCGCCGGCGACGACTTGCGCGACGGCGTCGTTGAGCGGCGCGGCCCAGCGGTTGAACTCATCGACGTCGACACGGTTGGGCGCGGCTTGGACCACGAACTCCGGCCGATCGACCGCGGCGGGGACCGAGACCGGGCCGACCATGATCGGGTAATTCACGGGCGCCGTGCCGTCGGAGGCCGCCGTAGCGTCAAGCGTGTAGAATCGCGCCGGCGCCGATGTTCCGCATCCGGATGCGGCAGCCGCGACGATCGCGATCGAGACCATCAGATGCGCAGTGCGGCGTGCCATCACTTCGCCTCCCCTTTCTTGCCGCGAAGGAGCGCCTCGGGATGGCGCTCGAGATAATCCGCGAGCACGCGTAACGAGCGAGCCGCGCGGCTCACCTCCTGCAGCGTGCTGTTCATTTGCTGGAGCTGCGCGGAATTCGGCTCGGTGAGACTGGCGGTGTTGGTAAGCGTGCCCCGCGCGCTCACCAACGTGCCGCGCGCCGCCACCAGCGTCTGATCCAGTTCGGCGATCGCCGTGGTCAATTCATCGCCGATCTGCTGGAGCGGCATCTTGTCGAGCTTGTTGATGATATCCGTGACCTTTGTCTCCATCACCTCGAGCTGACCCGGAATGGTCGGCAGCTGCACTGGCGTCTGCGACCAGTCCACCGTCGCCCGGGGCGCGCCAGGGAAAAAGTCGAACGCCACGAACACGGCTCCGGTGAGCAGGTTCCCCGTGCGCAACTGCGCACGGACCCCGCGGGCCACCAGGGAGTCGAATAACTTTCTGCGCATGGCCTCGAAATCCGCTTGGGACTTCAAGCCGACAACCTTGACCCCGAGCCGCTGCGCGTCCAAATGGATGGTCACCGGCACCGAGAATTCGAGGGTCTTCAGGTCGACTTGTGCGCGAACATCCGCGACTTCGCCGATCGGAACGCCGCGGAACTCGACCGGCGCGCCGGGCACGAGCCCTCGGACGGATTCATTGAAGATGAGCTCGAAGGTCTGTGGATTGCGCGCGGCCGGCCTGAAGGCTGCCGCCCGGTCGCTGAATAAGGTGAACACGGTGTTCGCCTGGGCTACAGGCAGGACCGCACCGGTCGCGGGCGCCTCGAACGCGATGCCGCCGATCAGGATGGACAGCAGCGACTGGGTCTGCAGGCTCAGGCCGCTGGCGGAGAGCGACACGTCAATCCCGCTGGCCTGCCAGAAACGCGTGTTGACAGTGACGAACTGATCGTAGGGTTCCTTCACGAATATCTTGACGGTGAAGAACCGGCCGTCCTTGTCGAGTTCGTAAGACGCGACTTGGCCGACCTGTAGCCGCCGGAAGAAGATCGGCGTGCCGGTGTCCAGCGAACCCAGGTCGGAGGTCTTCAGCACGAAGAAACGTCCAGGCGCGTTGCCGGTCACCACCGGCGGCGTCTCGAGCGCCACGAAGTCGCGCTTGGGCTCCTTCGAACTGCCGATTTCCACCCCGATATAGGCTCCCGAGATGAGGGTGCCCAACCCGGTCACGTTGGCGCCCGAGATGCGCGGCCGCACCACCCACAGCCGCGTGTCTTCGACCAGAAAATCCTCGGTCCGCGGCGTCATCTGCGCCGTGGCAATCACGCGCTCGTGATCCTCCGTCAGCCGGATCGCCGTGATCGTGCCGATGTCGACGCCGCGGTAGTTGATCTTGGTTTTGCCGGCCTCCAGCCCTTCGGCCGACTGGAACACGATGGTGATCTTCGGCCCCTCGCTGCGGATCCGGGCCACGGCGACCCAGACGCCGAGCGCCGCCGCCAGGATCGGGATGAGCCAGACCGGGGAGAGCCGCGTTTGCTTCCTCGGCACAGCCCTCGCGTCAGGGACTGAAGGAATCGGTGGGTCGCGATCAGGCATATCGAACCTCTTTGGAGCTTGTGGCATCCCAGATCAGCCGCGGATCGAAGGACTCGACCGCAAGCATTGTCAGCACCACCACCGCCGCGAAGAAAAACAGCCCAGGCCCCGGCTCCACCGACATCAGCGGCTGGAGCTGGATGAGCGCGGCGGTGAAGGTGTCGACAAACACGTCGACCATCGACCAGCGCCCGATGAACTCGACCATCCGGTAAAGCCGAATCCGCTGCGTGTTGTTCTTGATCGACCCGCGCTGCGCGGTGATGAGGAGGTAGGCCAGCGCCAGAATTTTCGCGCTCGGGATCATGATGCTCGCGAAGAGCACGATCAGCGACAGCGGCCATCCGGTCGGCGACCACAGCAGCACGACGCCTTGCAGGATGGTGTCGGACTCGGCGCCGGCGGCCGTGGTCGTGGTCAATACGGGGAGAACGTTGGCCGGGATGTAACAGACCGCCGCGGCAATCAGGAAGGCCCACGTGCGCTGGAAGCTGGCCGTTTTGCGAAAAGTGAGCTCCTCGGCGCAGCGTGGACAACGCCCTTCTTCCTCGCCCGGCACCGGGCGCGAAAGCAGGCCACAGGTCTCGCAGCTCTGCAGGCCCTGCTGCATCGCGGTGGGGGCGGCCGCACTCATGACGTTCCCTCGGCCATGGGATTCCCGGCAGAGGCGGGCTGCGTTCCGGCCTCCGCCCATTGGATCCTTTCCCACACCTCGCGGGAGTCGAAATTCGACTGCATCGCGGCCAGCAGAAAAACCAGCACCCACAGCACGAACAACGCTATTCCCGGAATTACGGTCGCGTAGTCCGCGATCTTGACCAGAGCGACCAGCACGCCGAGCATCATGACCTCGATCATGCTCCAGGTCCGGGTGGTCGGATGATGGCGCAGCAGCGTCCCCACCCATCTCGGCGGACGTTCGCGATGGGCTCCGAGCACGATCGCCAGCATGAAGCCAATCTGCAGCGCCGGCGCGATGACCGCGGTCAGGAGCACCAGCACCGCGACCATCTGCTGCCCGTTCTGCCACAAATGGTCAGCGCCGCCGATCACGGTGGTCGAGGCCGCGCGCCCGACGATCGTGAGGCCGAGCATCGGAACCGAGTTCGCGACGATATAGAGCAGCGCGGCCCCGAGCGTCAGCGCGAGCGTTCGATTGAGCGAGTCCTCGCGGCGGCGCCACAGCTCCTTGTCGCAGCGCGGACAGCGCGCCGATGCGCCCGGCGCGAGCTCCGGGAGCCGTTGCAGCAGATCGCAATGAGGGCATCCGATGAGCGTGGTGTCGGCGAGCGGTTCGTTGTACACGTGGCTATTGCTCGACGCTCTAGAGCTGAAAATGCGGGAACAAGAGAGTTACGCCAAATCGCACGGTGTACATAGGCGTGATGCTGGTATACTGGCGGTAGGCCGTCCATTCGCCCGACACCCAGGTATTGAGCTCGGGCCCCTCGAACTTCCACACGCGCCCGAACCCCAGGCTGATTGGAATCGTGGTCGAACTGCCGTGGCGCCAATTGACGGTCCAGGTTGAGTCCGCAGATTTCACGTACCAGCCGCCCCCGAGCGTGTATGAGATCAGCGGTTGGAACTGCATCAGGCTTTGAGGGGTCGCCGAGGAATTGGTGTACGCGAACGAGATAGGGTTCTGGAACAGAAAGCCGACCATCAAATGCGGAATGCCCCGGTAAGAAACGCCGAGCGCAGGTCCCACCTCCCACGCGTGCTTACCGGCCTTGGAAACTCTTCCTGTCGGAAATACGAAAGTTGGCCCAATCCCCCAGCCGAATCCGGTTTCCTTAGGGTTGGGCCAGTTGGAGGCGAACAAATCCAGGAATTGCATGTCGGCGAATTCAGTTACGGTTGAACTGCCTCGCGACGTGGCTAGAGTCTGTACTTCGAAAGTCGGCCGAAGGAGTTGCTTGAATGGGAAGAGTGCAAACGACTCCACCGGTATAACTGGCCGCAGCTGAACCGTGTTGGTCTGCGCGGTCGTTTGGAAATTCCGCGGGGTGTATAGATCCTGGAGTTTCAGTTGTGTGAGAATCGCAGTTGGATCGTCGACTTCGCGCGCCAAGACGTCTTCCTCAGATTCGCTGCTCGCTAAATTGAGTCCGAGGCTCTGACCTCGCGCGCTGCTCACAATCACGAGAAGCGCGAAAGCGAGCAGCGAGAGCGTTCGCAAAACGGTCATCCAGGATCTCGCGCTTCTTCAGCTTCGGTGCCCGCGAGCGCCCATCCGAGGACGCCCGCCGTTAAGGCCATTTCTATTTACTGGCCAGTACCTTTGCTCGCCGCCTCCGCCTCAGCCATTTTTTTCGCCATCTCAGCTTTCACCGCGTCAAGGTTGAAACTCGCGCCCCGCTGCATCGGCGGGTAATCGAGGAAGGTCTTGAGTTCCTTGGCCATCAACTGCTGGACGAACACAAAGCGCCAGAACTGGAACTTGAACCAATCGAAGTATTGCTGCGCACCGTCTTTCGTTCCATTGTTGGGCCAGCCAGTCCGCTCGAAGGGATCCAGGCGAAGGTTGGTGATATAAGGCACGTCCGGATGGGTCTTATCACCCAGCCAGCCATTGGGCTGGTCGATGAAACGATACTTATAGTCGTCAATGCGCACCGCGCCGACTGTGCTTTCGCCTAGGTAAAAGATTTCGTGGCGCGCGGACGGTCCTTTGCCGGTGATGGCCGCCATCTGGTTGTAGCCATCCAGATGGTTCTTGTAAGTCCGGTCGCCGATCGTCTTGCCCTTGAGCAATTCCTCGGTGATGTTCGGATTGCCGGCCGCGGCCACGAAGGTTGGAAGCCAGTCTAAGCCGGAGAAGATGCCGTTCTGCACGGAGTCCGCCGGCGCATGGCCAGGCCAGCGGAGGATCGCGGGCACACGGAAACCGCCCTCGAGGACTGTTCCCTTGGACTGCGCGAACGGTGTCTGACCGCCATCAGGCCAAGTGAAGACTTCGGTGCCGTTATCTGTGGTGAAGACCACGATGGTGTTGTCGTCGACACCGATGTCCTTGAGTTTCTTCATCACCAAGCCGACGTCGTCATCGAGCTGGGCCATGCCGGCTTCCTCTTCCGACCAGCCATTCTCCGAGTTGCGCATCGCCTCATACTTCTGGGAGAGATGCGTGACGATGTGCATGCGCGTCGGGTTGAGCCAGACGAAGAATGGCTTGCCATCGTTTTGGGCCTTCTCTATAAATTTGATCGCGAGGTCGCGAATCTCGTCGTCCACCGTTTCCATCCGCTTCGGATAGAGCGGGCCGGCATCCTCGATCCTCTGCTTGCCGATCCTGCCCCAGCGGGGCATCACGGTGGGGTCATCATTGTCAGTGGCCCAGCTATGAACCATGTTGCGCGGGCCGACGACATTCAACAGGTTCTGCGGATAGTTGGGATGTGCCGGATCTTCCATCGCATCGAGGTGGTACAAATAGCCGAAGAATTCATCGAAGCCGTGGACGGTGGGCAGGAACTCATTGAGATCGCCAAGGTGGTTCTTGCCAAACTGACCCGTGGCATAGCCCATGGACTTAAGCACCGTGGCGATGGTCACCGCTTCGGCCGGTATACCTATCTTGGCACCGGCTTGGCCGACCGTGGTCATGCCGGTACGGATCGGCAGCTCGCCAGTGATGAAGTTCGCCCTACCCGCAGTGCAGCTTGCCTCGGCATAGTAGTCAGTGAACAACATGCCCTCCTTGGCGAGCTTGTCGAGGTTCGGCGTCCGGCCCGCCATCATGCCGCGGTGATAGGCCCCGATATTCCACATGCCGATGTCGTCGCCCATGATGACGATAATGTTAGGTTTTTTTTCCTGTGCTCCGGCCTGCGAGGCCAATCCGGACAGACAAGCCAGCAGCACTGCGGCCGCGAAAACGCCTAACAGTTTCGGGACATTGCGATGAAAGCTCATTTGGGATCCTTGTAGAAGTGTCTTCCTCAGTTGCTGGCTGCCGTTGAATTCGACTGCTTGCTATGTTGTGCGGTCGACATTTTAACCTTCGTGCGACTGGGCTTTCGCCAGAGCGGTAAGCTCCGTCCAATCAAAGTCTGGTGCTTACGGTTGTGCGCTCTCGTGAACCGACCAGCCATTAGCCTCCAGCTGCTGGCGCGCGAGCGGAGTCATTTTGGCGGGAATCCAAAGCACGCGGTGCTGCATCGCCAGCAATGCGGGGGTAGTCACAAAAGCCGCGATGCGCGGCGTCCACGATACGTAGTCGACCGGCGCGGGCACTATAACGGTGCCATTCTGATCGTGAGCAACCAGCACTCCCGGAGCCTGAATCCTGGTAATCGGACTCTTCTGCTGGCCCCATTGATTGAGCATGCGTATGGAAGTAGCCAGGAAACGTGCCTGGTACTCCGTCATCATGTTGCCCAGAGCCACCGCCGCGGCGCGACGGCCCGGAATATCGCCGAGAGCTTTCGAGGTCTTCGACCACGGAAACCTGCAGACTCAATGGGACTGCGGAATTGCTGATGAAGGTGGCGATCTCTCCCTGCGACAGTCCAAAATTCTGGAGCTTATTCTGAACGAAGATAATCAGGTCACCTTTCGGTTTCTCATAGACCAGGTCGTTAGTGAACTCCACGCCCGAGATGATGATCGAGCCGGGGACCGCCATCATGGCCGCATCGACCGTCAGGCGGGCCGAGAACATGACCCAGGCGACCGAGTTCAGCTTCTTGGTGAGAATCGGATCGGAACTGTAGGGATCGACGTGCAGCTTTCTCGCCAGGTCCCGACGGACCTGGTCATATCCCAGCGCGGTCATCGTCGCGTTGGCCGTCTGACCGGCGGCGGCTCCGCTTCCGAAAGAATTCGAGGCCGTCGAAGCTATGTGTCCCACACCGAGAGTGACGCGGCCAAAAAAACTCCCAATCCCGCTGGGCAGTCCGGTTACCGTATCCATCGGATGGATAACCATATTTGCCGCGTCCGCGACCGGGCGTTCCGCGCTTTGGGCCAGCGCATTGGCAAATACACCAGTCTTACTTACGTTCTCGAGATATGCGATCGCGGGGATCTCGGACAGACGTATCTTCAGCAGATTGAGGCTTTCCACCCGATACGTCCCCGCGTCGTCCTGAAATACTGACGCGTCGGCGACGATGGTGTATTGGCCCATCGCGCCGTTGGTCGGTACCAGATGCTCGACGTGAAATCCGGGACCTGAAAGCGCACTCTCCGGCAAAAGTTGGGTGGCGTTTATGATCGGCGGCTGCTCAAACTGGCCGGCGCCTTGCGCCCACAGCACTTTGGGCACCAGGAATACGACCGCCATCACCGCATAAGCACCAAGCCGTAAAGCATGGCGCGATGGCATCCGGCTCAACGAATTAGTCTTGATCATTTTTTCCCCCTGCTGCGCGGCGTAAATCGGCGCAGCTCGAATTCAATTGAAATGCCGTGCGGACGCTGTTTACTTCGCTGCCAAAACGGTCCTCGATTTACTCGATGTCCGTGCAGCCGCGCAGGCTTTTGCGCCAGGCAGCCCTAAGGTTTCTATGTTTCAGGAGGGGAGCGCTATTGTACTTTGGTACAATAGCGTTTGGTCGCGCTCGGTCGCGGAGGGTACGATTCTCTAGGGAACGGATATGGCCGATCGTCAGAAAAGCGCGGGAGCGGACAGACTCCTCGTCAAGTGAAGCCCCGCTTTTCTGAGTTCGGATAGGCTCGTTCTGCCGAAACCATTTCAATTGCAGCCGTGGTTATTTGCCGTCTTGTAGCAGTTTTTGCCGTTCGCGCCCTGATATACGCCGCTACCATTTTTGGTCTTGGCTTCGCCTCCCGCGCTCGTCTGCGTCGTGGCGACTCCGTTCTGGTTCCTCTGTGACTTCCAGGCGTTACCGGTTTTGGCGTTATATCCCCCGGCTGCCTGTCCGTTGTTGCACACGTAGCGACCACGCGCGTTGGTGTAGCACTCAGCGGACACGGTCGAAGAAAATACGATGAATGTCAGGAGCATCATTGCGATTCGCACTACGAGACTCCTCTCACAAGTCGAGATATTCATTTGAACCTCGATTCGGCATCGCGCCGACATCACGTAGAATAGGGCGAGCGACTCTGCGAGACTCGTCCGTTTTCTCAAAGGCCGCTATTGTACTTTGGTACAATAGCGAGCGGTCACCGCAAGGCGCAGAATTCTGAACGGCTGTCAATGTGCGCAATGACCTGAATGAGGCGCGCACGTTTTCTCGCTGAGCCGGTATCGCTAATTGTCGACAAAATCGAGGGCCACGGTGATCGTGGTAGATGACGACGCGTCCATGCGGCGCGCACTACGAACACAGTTGCAGGTTTTGGGATTCAACGTATTGGTCTGTCAGAGCGCGGAGGAGTTGCTGGCCAGCGAGTTTCCTGCCGATGACGCGTGCCTGTTATTGGACGTCTGGATGCCGGGAATGAACGGGATTGAACTCTGCCGGAGTTTGGACGCTGCAGGACGGCGGTGGCCGACTATTCTGATGAGCGGCCTCGAAGACGAAAAGACCAGGCAAATCATGCGCGAAGCCGAGCCGATCGCTCGCTTGTTCAAGCCGTTCGAAGAAAAACAGTTGATACGTGCTGTCCGGAAGGCGTTGAGTAAAAGCGTAAATTTGCTTTATTAAACGCTAAAGGGACGCAACGAATTGGTTCTTCACTGAAACCCGTAACCATTTCTTCTTGATTCTCTTACCCCACAGTTGCGCACAAACGCTCGCGTTAGCGCGATCGTTTGCCATAAGATCCGGCTATAAGTGAGCACGCGTTAACAGCGAGCCTGTATTCTCCACTGCTGTCCGTGGTTCACAAGGGGCCGCTCCCCCGTAAGAGCGTTCATGCCACGGATGGCTGACCAGCGTAAGACCCAACCAACGCGCGATCGTGCTTCGCGCAGCATCCGCCCGCGTCGAGAAATCGACCGTTTCGAGTCGCTTGTTAGCGAACTATCGGCGGCGATGACACGGGCTTCAGCTCATGAAGTCGATCGCGAAATCGAGCTTTGGTTGGGCAAAATTAGTCAAGCACTAGGCCTGGATCGAAGCGGCATTTATGAGCGTGACTCGTCTTCCGATCCTGTGCGCACCACACATACCTGGAAGCGGCCTAATATTCCTCCATTACCTCGGGATTTCGATCCGGGGAAGGTCTTAAAGAGGACCACCGAATATGTTCTGGCAGGTAATCAGCTCGTGTTCTCGTCACCGACCGGAGTTCCCGCCGAACTGACGGATGCAAGAGACTTCGTCGCGCAATACGGGCTCAAGGCTTCCGCCATCATTCCAATGTGGGCCGGTGATCAAGTGATCGGCGCGGCGGGTTTCGACAAGTTCCGCGCAGCTCGGGAATGGCCGTCAAAACTGCTCGACCAACTCACCCTGGCGGTCAGGCTCTTTGGCAGTGCAATCGAACGCAAGCAGTCGGAAATAGCCTTACAAGCAGCTCGTTCCGAACTCAGGATCGCCTCGCGCCGCAACATGATGAGCCAACTCGTCGCCTCGCTCGTGCACGAAATCAATCAGCCCCTGGGCGCAATCCTGAGTAACCTCGGAGGTGTCACGCGCCTGCTGTCGCAGAAAAATACGGAGCCCGCTATGGCTTTGGCCGCGGTCAGCGATGCGATTGAAGACACCAAACGCACGGCTGAAATCATTCGGCGGGTCCGATTCATGTTCAAGGGACATGCCGAGCGCAAAATCGCGATCAGTATCGGCGAGTTGGTCACCGAAGTGACGAAGTTGATTGCCAGCGAAGCAGCGCTTCGGAAGATCCTGATGCGGGTCGAGATTTCGCCGTCCGTGAAACGGGTTGTCGGAGATCGCGTGCAACTGCAGCAATGCGTCTTGAATCTGCTCATAAATGCCTTCGACGCGGTCAGAGACGGCAATTCCGACCGGCGCGAAGTTGCGATCACAGTTGCTTCGGAGAAGACCGGATGGGTGAGAATAAGCGTATGCGATAACGGCCCAGGAATTGCCCCATCGGTCGCCAACCGGCTGTTCGAGCCATTTGTTACGACCAAGAGCGAAGGGATGGGTTTGGGCTTGTTATTGACCCGATCGATCGTCGAGCAGCACGGCGGTAGAGTCTGGGCTGCGCCGAATCCCGAGCGTGGCACTACGTTCGCCTTTACGCTTCCAATCGCGCAACGGAAGCAATCCCGCGCCGCGAAGAACCACCAGTGAAGGGGAAAATCGGAGGCTGTCGGCCTCTTTCCCCTATATAAGCTTCAGGGAACTCCGACTCTTTCGTTCAGCTGGGCAACTTATGTGACTTAACCTCGGACCTTTCAATGGGACTTTTGTCCTATTCGCGAGGATCGATACCGCGATCGAAAAGAGAGTTTGCCCTGCCCGCGATTGGCCTTTGCAAAGCGGGCGCATATGCATCCTGCAGCCTGACTTAGAAGAGATTCGAAATAGGCGCGTCAGGCTGCTTGACCAAAAGCTGCGTGAGCCGTAGCCGTCGATTGTCGCTGCCATTCCGCGCGCTGCAGCCGGATGGCGCGGCTCAGGCAGCAATTTGAAACTGAATCGAATGAATAAAGCGCCAGGGCGCGGCGTCTTGTCTATGCGTCATTGATTTGTAACGTTCGTTTCATGTAACAAGTGTGGCACTTACATGAAACGACCGTTACATGAAACGCCTGTTTTCTGAGATGACAAGAGTTCCGGTGCCCGAACGCCGGGCAAAATTGCTGGACGAAATCGTTGACTACATTCTTAGCAACGGCCTCGCCGGACTCTCCTTACGGCCGTTGGCGGCGGGCGTCAATACAAGCCCCCGAATGTTGCTCTATTTTTTTGGCTCCAAGGAGCAATTGATATCCGACGCGCTAGCTCAAATCCGTTTGCGGCAACAGGCCGACTTTGGGCGTGCGTTAGCAGGGTCCGGCCGGCGTCGGGAGCGGCTTTTGCGCGCGTGGAGCGCCTGGTCCTCGCCAAAGATGGCGAAATTCTGGAGGTTCTGCTTCGGAGTCTATGGCCTCGCGCTTCAGAACCCCAAACAGTTCGCGGTGTTCCTGGAACAGTTCATCGGCGATTGGTTGCCGCCGTTCGAGCAGGCGCTTGGCGCCGCCGGTTTTTCTCCCGAGCGTGCGCGCAGTCTGGCCACGCTCTCCTTGGCTGCGATGCGCGGGCTGCAACTGGACCTGCTTGCTACCGGCGAGCGCGCCCGTATCGACGCAGCATTCCGGGAAATGTTGGCACTGTTAACGCTGGCGTCCCGCGGTGCACCGAATGAGAGTACTCGACGAGCCGCCAGGAAAAAGCATCGATCAACGGCCGCCGCCGGATTGGAGCAAGACAGAAAAAAAACCATCGTGGGCGGTCCCGCCAGGGCAAAGAGGCGTCGCCATTGACGACTGGGGGACGACTTGGGGGACACAACCTGGCGGGCCGTCCACCTTCCTCGAAATACACGTCGCGGCGTACCGGTCCACGACGCAAAAGAACCGGGACTGATGTGTAAACGGAGGTATGGCAGATTGACTTTTGTATCGTTCGATAGAAAAAGACTTGCCCAGGATACTCTGTCGGCTATTTCGCAATTCGGCGCCGGCAAGAAATTCGTCGGGCATGATGGCCGAGAGTACGCGATCATCAGCGGAATCGAAAAGCCTGGATCGGAAAGCTTCATTGACGTGGCGGTGAAGGTCGACGGTGTGGAAAAAGCCGTCGCCAGATACGGGGTGGTCCTGATCAGGATTTCCCTGCAATGAGTACCCCGCTGAGCACGACTGAAACTTTGTTTGCTGGTCAGGCCAAGGATGGAACCGTCTGCTTAGTGCAACTTGGTCGAAAAAATCGGCGCATTGCCGTCGCGATCCCAGCATCAGGGCCCGCCGGCGCAGCCGCTCATAGCACATACTCAATAAGAGCCGGCAAGGTCGCAACCGTCGTAGTCGTGGACGACGACCCGTCCGTTCTACGTGCTCTGTCGAGATTGATCCAAACCGCAGGCTTCAGGGTTCTGGCTTTCGACCGGCCAAGCGCGCTCATCGCAAGCGAAATACCAAAAGCCGACGCGTGCCTGATAGTTGATTTGAATCTTCCCGAGATGAATGGAAGCGAACTGTGTAGTGCGTTGACAGCATCAGGGCGCGGCCTGCCTGCTATATTGATCACCGGCCGAGACGACTCCGCGACCCAACGTCTCATCAAGGGGACGCATCCGGTTGCAGTGCTGCTCAAGCCGGTCGACGAGCGGGCCTTGTTCGACGCAATCACGACGAGCGCTCGCGCCTCAGTGATTGTAAAGCGTCGACTCCATGGCGAGTCTGCGCTCCCCCTGCTCATCCGTGCACAGGTCTTGATTGCGCAGGTGCTCTAGAGCCTGCTGTGAGCGCGGCGGAATAGCCACGTGCGTGTAGACCAGCCAGGACCCATTAGGATCGACGTTCACGTAACAATCGACTTCCGCGACCAGCTCTCCACCGGGTAGGGTCACGGGTGCGACGAGGGGCACCAAGTGCGGGCTGTTCGATGGTGTAGCCTGGGCAGGCCGTACCGCGTCCGCGGCGAAGTAGTTCTCGATGGCACTCGCGCAGACAGCGTTGGCATTAAGTTCGCACCGTGGCGGCTCTGGTGCCGGTTCAACGTTTTGGGCACTGCATCCCGCGAACGCGACTAGAGCCAGCGCCCCAAGCGCGATCTTTTTCAGGTCGTTATGCTTCTTCACTGGATAATGCTCCGCAGCAGATTTCATGAGCCGGAGTATGCGCGGCTGCCTCGGCTCCTGAAATTGACCCTTGGTCCATTGTCCTTTGGTCCAATAGGCATTCTGTTCAGGACCAGAATCTAGCTCGCTGGCGCACATGCGGTCGCATTCACCCTGGAGCCCATAACGAGAGAGACACGAAGCTTATCCCCAGTGCCCAAGCGAATAACCGATAAACATTCGCGTGAGTGTGCAAACACGTCCGTATAATCCCCGACGAGGCACCCGGGGTCGCGTCATTATCTCAGGCAACGTGACCATACCTTCGCGCGCGTTCTTCTACGCTTTTCATCGGGAGCGTGGCCTTTGGAACTGCATCACGCTTGATGCGCTTGATTCCCCGAACTTGCGGGATATTTCGTTCGAACTACTGATCCAGATGAATCCGAACGAGTCTGCAGCCGTGTGCTCATCGGTTGGGAACACGGTGACCTTTCGATCCTCGCACGGCCCCGCCGGTCGCATCGCGCAGAGGCCCTCGAACATCGCGCCCTTGTGCACTACTAGATTGGGCGCGGTCAGTTTGCCCAATACCTTGGCAGAGGGGAGAAGCTCAATACGTTGGGTGCCGATGATGTCGCCTTTGACGTTGCCCGCTACGATGATCGATGTTGCCATAATCGGGGCAATCACCACGGCACTCTCGCCGATCAAGATACTGACCTTGGCAACTATCTCGCCCTCGATCTGGCCATCGATCTCCGCCGGCCCCTCGAAGTACAGCTTGCCGCTTATCTTGGAGGCCTGGTTTAGATAGGTCAGACCCTCAAGCCGAATGCGCGCAGCTCGGCGCGGCGGTGCGATCTTGGCCTCATCCGCCGCAGAAGACTGCTGTGGCACCGAACTGCCCTGGTTTGGCTGCGGGGCTGAGTTGCGAGACTTGCGATAATGGACAGTGCCACCGGAGTTCAGACAACGCATCACGAACGATTTGCTGATCATTTCAATCTGCTCCGTGCGCTCTCGCTCAGATTCATCCGTTTTTCCAGTGGGCGCTATTGTACTTTAGTACAATAGCGAGTGGTCGCCGCGAGGCGCAGGATCCAATCGCATCAACGGCGCGAATGACCTACCAATGTTCTCGCAGAGCCGGTATAAGTGACTCTCGAAAAACCCGACGCCATTTCCGCGGAACTATGATCCGAACACGCCTCCCCTCGCCGCTCGGTGATACAGGAAGAAGCCCTCGGCTGGTTTAGGAAGACGATGCGTTGCTCAAACTGCGGCTCACAGAATCCCGGAGAGAAAAAGTTCTGCGGCGACTGTGGCGCTCTGCTGGCGAACCGATGTCAGAAGTGCAACGCGGAAAATGCGCCCGGCAAACGATTCTGCGGTGATTGTGGTGCCCCGCTCGCCGCAAACGCGCCCACGTCTCGTACTAAACAACTCGCCGCGCCGCCGACTGAAACCGAGATTCGTGCAACGCCAGAGCAGGCAGATGCCCCGACGCTTGCGGACGGCGAGCGCAAGGCCGTCACCGCGCTGTTTGCCGACATCAAGGGATCGATCGAGCTGATGGAGGATCTCGACCCGGAGGACGCGCGGCGCGTGGTCGACCCAGCGCTCAGGTTGATGATGGACGCGGCGCATCGCTACGACGGCTACGTCGTACAATCCAGCGGCGACGGCATCTTCGCGCTGTTTGGCGCGCCGAGCGCGCATGAGGATCATCCGCAGCGCGCGCTGCTCGCGGCGCTGCGGATGCAGCAGGAGATCAAAAAGTTGGCAGGGTCGCTGCGTGCCGAGGGCCGCGCGCCGATCCAGATTCGGATCGGGCTCAACACCGGCGAGGTGGTGGTGCGCCCAATCCACACGGGCAAGCGGCAGGTCGAATACACACCAATCGGCCACACGGCCAATCTGGCCTCGCGGATGCAGACGCTCGCCGAGCCCGGCTCGGTGGTGGTTAGCGAGGCGACCTTTCGGCTGTGCGACGGATATTTCACCTTCCGGGCATTGGGACCGGCACGCATCAAAGGAATCAGCGACCAGGTCAACGTCTACGAGGCGACAGGGCTTGGAGTGCTGCGCACGCGGCTTCAGCGCTCGGCCGGGCGCGGGCTGACGAAGTTCGTCGGGCGCGAGCGCGAGATGGACGCGATGCGCCGCGCGCTGGACCTGGCCAAGCAGGGGCGCGGCCAGATCGTCACTGCGATAGGCGAGGCCGGGTTAGGAAAGTCGCGGCTGTTCTACGAATTCAAGGCGACGGCGCAGAGTGGATGTCTCGTCCTGGAGACCTTCTCGGTCTCGCACGGCAAAGCCTCGCCCTACCTGCCCATCATTGAATTCCTAAACAACTATTTCGAGATCGAGGCCGAGGACGACGCACGCAAGCGGCGTGAGAAGATTACCGGCAAGGTCTTCACCCTTGATCGCATGTTGGAGGATGCGCTGCCGTACCTCTTCGCGCTTCTCGGAGTGGAGGAGACGTTCGATGCGCTAGCCAAGATGGACGCGCAGGTCGCGCACGCGCCGCACCCTGGACGCGATCAAGCGCATCCTCTTGCGCGAGAGCCTCAACCAGCCGCTGCTCCTCATGTTTGAGGATTTGCACTGGATCGACGCTCAAACCCAGGCGCTGCTCGACCTGCTGGCCGATGCGATCGCCAACGCCCGAGTGCTGCTGCTGGTCAACTACCGGCCCGAGTACCGTCACGGCTGGGGTAGCAAGACTTACTATGCTCAACTCCGGCTCGACCCGCTCGGGCAGGAGAGCGCCGAGGAGTTGCTGGGAGCGCTTCTGGGCGACGACGCGGCCTTGCAACCTCTCAGACGTCTGATCATCGAGAAGACCCATGGGAATCCTTTCTTCATGGAGGAGACCGTGCAGGTCCTGCTCGACGAGGGCGTCCTGGTCCGCAACGGGGCGATCACACTGACCAAGCCGCTGAACGAACTGGGCATCCCGCCCACGGTGCAGGCGATCCTGGCCGCGCGCATCGACCGGCTCCCGCCCGACGAGAAGGATTTGCTCCAGACACTGGCGGTGGTGGGCAAGGAGTTCCCTCTCGGGTTAGTCAGACAAGTGACTGGAGAGTCCGACGATGAGCTGGATCGGATGTTAGGCGATCTACAGCTGAGCGAGTTCATCTATGAACAGCCGGCGCTGCCCGAAGTCGAGTATAGTTTCAAGCATGCGCTGACCCTGGAGGTCGCCTATAACTCAGTCCTGACCGAGCGGCGGCGGGCGTTACACGAGCGGATTGGCGCAGCTATCGAGTCTATTTACGCCGGGCGGCTCGACGACCATCTAGCGGAGCTAGCTCATCAGTATCACCGAGCTGGAAACCCTGAGAAAGCAATCGAATATTTGCGAAGAGCTGGAGAACAGGCAGCCGCCCAAGGCGCCGATAGCGGCGCAATCGCGCAGCTCGGGGCCGCGTTAGAGCTCGTAGCGAAGCAAGCGGACGATCACACCAGCCGACTCCAGGAAATGCGACTCCGAATTTTGATCGGGCCCAGTCTGATGGCGCTCAAGGGTCTGGGTTCCTCCGAGACAGCCGCGAACTACACGCGCGCGGTCGAGCTCTGCCAGCTAGCGGGAGATACCTCGGCACTCTTCGAGGCACTATCCGGACTATGGACCTTCCACTTGGTGCGCGCGGAACTTCGCGAGGCTGATGCGTTGGTACAGCAGCTTCTCGCATCAGCGCGTGAATCCAAGGACGATTCCCATCTTGCCTTTGCGAATTTCGCCGCGGGTAACACTGCATTCTGGTGTGGGCGACTTGAAACCGCCGCCGAACGCTTGGCTCAGTCGATCGCCGCGTGCAAGCCCGGGCAACGTTCATATCAAGTCTTTGTTGACGATCCGGCAGTGTACTCAAGAGCCTACGCGGCGTGGACTCAGCACTGTCAGGGTCGTCCGGATCAGGCACTGGCGACGGTCAGGGAATGCGTGCAGGTGGCGCGGATGCAGTCTCATCCGCGGACGCTAGCCATGGCCACTCAATTCGCGGGACACTTACACCTTTTCCGACGGGAACCCGATGTGGTCGTCGAACATTGCCGTACATTGACGTCGTTGGCCAGCGAGCACGGGTTTCCGTTTTATCGGGCGCTCGCGGAGATTTTGGCGGGTTGCGCTGCGATTCAGCATGGAGAGGGAGCGCAGGCAGTCGAGGGCATCAAACGCGGAATCGATGCATGGCAAAGTCTTGGTTCAGGGCTTGCGCTCCCGTGGTTCCTTGGAGAGCTCGCGGAAGGGTTGAGGTCGATCGGGCGTTGCGACGAGGCGTTGGATGTCGTCAGTGATGCCCTCCGCCAGACCGAAGGATCAGGCGAGCGCCAATTCGCCGCGGAGCTTCACCGAATTGCGGGCATGGCACTGCTGACGCAAGAAAAACCAGTCGAAGCCGAAAGCTCTTTCCGGCGCGCGAGAGAGATCGCTCGAACGCAAGGTGCAAGGATGTGGGAGTTGCGCGCCTCGAGGAGCCTCGCCGGCTTGCTAGCCAAGCAGGGTAAGCGTGAAGAGGCGCGCACGACAGTCGCCGACGTCTACGGCTGGTTCACCGAGGGGTTCGACACCGCCGATCTGAAGGAAGCAAAGGCGTTGCTCGACGAGCTAAGCGCGTAGCTGGGTTTGCCTTGGGCGCGCTGCACTCTTGGCTGGCGTCGTGTAGGGCGCGGGAAATTTTGGTCCAATGGGTTCCCTTTCACGACTACAGGCTTACCCAGGGTACGCGTCCGAGCTGAAAAAGTCCCGCGCCATTTAACACATCAGTCAGACGGGACCTAAGTCCGATAGTCTTCCGTCACCCTTCAGACTAGCTATACAGGTCGAACCGGTTGCTGTATGCGCTGTTCAAGCTGCGGCTCAGAACACTCCGAGAGTGCCAAATTCTGCGACAGGTGCGGGGAACCCGTGCCTGCGCGATGTCCTTCATGCGGGTCATCCAATCGGCCGGGTGCAAGGTTCTGCAACGAGTGCGGTGCCGCCCTGGCCAAGGCCTCCGCGGGGACCACCCTACCCAGCGTCGGCCACCCAAAATCGCCGGAAGTATCGACTCCCGCGGTCGGCGTAAGCGCGTCAGTGGCAGCTGAGGATGTACCGGAGGGCGAGCGCAAGTTGGTCACCGTGCTGTTCGCCGATATCAAGGGCTCGACGGAGTTGGAGGAAAATCTCGATCCCGAAGAAGCCCGCGCCCTGGTCGACCCGGCGCTGCAACTTATGATCCATGCAGTTCAGCGCTACGACGGCTACGTTGTACAGTCCACCGGTGACGGGATCTTTGCGCTGTTCGGCGCTCCAGTGGCCCACGAGGACCATCCGCAGCGCGCGCTCTATGCGGCGCTACGAATGCAGCAGGAGTTGCGCCGTTACTCGGCGAAGTTGCGCGAGCAGGGCACCGCGCCCCTCGAATTGCGCATCGGGGCGAACACCGGCGAAGTGGTGGTGCGTTCGATTCGCGCCGGCGACGCGCATGCCGAGTACACGCCGATCGGCCTTACCACGAACCTTGCGTCCCGGATGGAGGCGCTGGCGCCGACGGGTTCGATTGCGGTGACCGAGACAACCCAACGGCTGTGCGAGGGATACTTCACGTTCCACGCACTCGGGCCGACGCGAGTTAAGGGAGTCAGTGAACCGGTCAACGTCCACGAGGTGACCGGGTTCGGAGCGCTCAGGACTCGTTTGCAGCGCGCTGCCGGGCGCGGGCTGACAAAGTTCGTCGGGCGCGAGCAGGAGATGGCCGAGATGCGCCGCGTGCTGGAGTTGGCCAAGCAGGGGCGCGGGCAGATCGTCGCCGCGATAGGCGAGGCCGGGTTGGGAAAGTCGCGGCTGTTCTACGAGTTCAAGGCGACCGCGCAGAGTGGATGTCTCGTCCTGGAGACCTTCTCCGTCTCTCACGGCAAGGCCTCGGCCTATCTGCCCATCATTGATTTCCTCAATAACTATTTCGAGATCGAGGCCGAGGACGACGCACGCAAGCGGCGCGAAAAGATTACCGGCAAGGTCCTCACGCTCGACCGCAGCCTGGAAGACGCGTTGCCATACCTGTTCGCGCTTCTCGACGTTGAGGAAACATTTGGAACGCTGACTCAGGTGGATGCGCACGTCCGACAGCGGCGCACTCTGGAGGCGATCAAGCGCATCCTTTTACGCGAGAGCCTCAACCAGCCGCTGCTTATCATGTTCGAGGATTTGCACTGGGTCGATGCCCAAACCCAGGCGCTGCTCGACCTGCTAGCCGATGCGATCGTCAACGCCCGGGTGCTGCTGCTGGTCAACTACCGGCCTGAGTACAGTCACGGCTGGGGGAGCAAGGGTCATTACGCCCAACTTCGGCTCGACCCGCTCGGGCAAGAAAGCGCCGAGGAACTGCTCGACGCGCTCGTGGGCGATGATACCGACCTGCAACCGCTAAAACGCCTGATTATCGAGAAGACCCAGGGCAATCCATTCTTCCTGGAGGAGACCGTGCAGGTCCTGTTCGATGAGGGCGCTCTGGTCCGTAACGGTAGGGTCAAGCTGACCAGATCGCTGGACGAACTGCGCATCCCGCCCACCGTCCAGATGATTCTCGCCGCGCGCATCGACCGCTTGCCGGCCGATGAAAAGGAGTTACTTCAGACACTGGCGGTGATGGGCAAGGAGTTCCCGCTGGGATTGGTCAGGCAGGTGACTGGAAAGTCCGACGACGAGCTGGAACGGATGCTCGGCGATCTGCAGATGAGTGAGTTCATCTATGAACAGCCCACGCTGCCCGATGTCGAGTACACCTTCAAGCACTCGCTAACCCTGGAGGTCGCCTATAATTCAGTCCTGACTGAGCGGCGGCGGGTGCTGCACGAGCGGATTGGCGCCGCTATCGAGTCTATCTATCCAGAACGGCTCGACGACCATCTAGCGGAGCTAGCTCATCAGTATCGCCGAGCCGGAAACCTTGAGAAGACTATCGAATACTTGCGACGAGCTGGAGAGCAGGCGGCTGCCAAGGGCACCGATACGGCGCGATCGCGCAGCTCGGGGCAGCGTTAGAGCTCATAGCGGAAATACCGGACGATCAGAGCAGCCGACTCCAGGAAATTCGACTGCGAATTTTGATTGGGCCCAGTCTGATGGCAGTCACGGGTCAGGGTTCTTCAGAGACATACGCGAATTACGCGCGCGCGGTCGAGCTCTGCCAGCTGACGGGAGATGCCTCGGAGCTCTTTGAGGCGCTATCGGGATTGTGGGTCTTCCACTTGCTGCGCGCAGAACTTCGTGAGGCCGATGCCTTGGCACAGCAGCTTCTCGCATCAGCGCGTGAATCCAAGGACGATTCCCATCTTGCCTACGCGAATTTTGCCGCAGGTGACACTGCATTCTGGTGTGGGCAGTTCGACAGCGCCTCCGAGCGCTTGGCGCTGGCGATTGCCGCGTGCAAGCCTGGGAAACGGCCGTCTCGGGTTTTCGTTGACGATCCGGCGATGATCTCAAGAGCGTATGCGGCTTGGACTCAGTACTATCGGGGTCTTCCGGATCAGGCACTCACGACCGTCAAAGACTGCATCCGGGTGGCGCATATGCTGTCTCATCCGCGAGCGCTGGCTATGGCCACTATATACGCGGGACAGCTACATCTCTTGCGACGAGAACCCGATGCGGCTGTCGAGTGCTTTCGAACGTCGACATCGCTAGCCAGCGAGCATGGGCTACCCTTTTATCAGGTGTTCGCAGAGATATTGGCGGGTTGCGCAGCGGTCCAGCATGGAGAAGGGGCACAGGGAGTGGAGGCCATCAAGCGGGGAAGCAATGCTTTCCAAAGCCTCGGTTCAGGGCTTGCGGGCCCGTGGTTCCTCGGAGAACTCGCGGAGGGGTTGAGGTCCATCGGGCGATGCGACGAGGCACTGGATGTCGTGAGTGATGCCCTACGCCAGATCGAACGATCCGGCGAACGCCACTTCGCTGCGGAGCTTCACCGAATTGCGGGCATGGCACTGCTTACGCAAGAAAAACCAGTCGAAGCTGAAAGCTCTTTCCGGCGCGCGCGAGAGATCGCTCGAACGCAAGGTGCAAGGATGTGGGAGTTGCGCGCCACGACGAGCCTCGCTCGGCTGCTCCGCGATACGGCCCGTCGCGAAGAAGCGCAGTCGATACTGGCCGACATCTATGGCTGGTTCACCGAGGGCTTCGACACGGCCGACCTGAGGGACGCCAAGGCGCTGCTCGACCAACTAAACGCGTAGGCCAACTGAAGACGGTCGGCGTTACAGAGGTTTCGTCTAAGTTCTTTCACGGATCGCCCTTGCAGAGAATTTTGCATCGAAACGTCGGGTTATTCCGCCGAAGTCTCGGCATACGTGTGCTCGTAAGGTCGTGAAATTTGCCCCTTGGCCCATTGTCCTTTGGTCCAATAGACCTGCGATACCGTTTAGGACCAGAATCTAAGCCGCTGGGGCACATGCGGTCGCAGCCTCCTTAGAGCCCATAACAAGGGAGTCTCTGTCCGACGCGCCCGCATGAGCGTTCACTCCTTCAGGGATCGAGAAGGGATGATTAGAAACGGTCCATTGCTATCGGTCGCGGCGATTGCGCTGCTGCTAGCGTGTCTCTGGAGTCCGGCAGGCGCCGCTACCAATCCAGGCAGGGAGCAGGTCTGCGACGCCACAGCCGATTATTTTCTCCGTGCGGAGAATTACTCTGAGGCGATTCGTCTCCATCGGGAAGTCTTGCGCAAGTATCCGGAGAGCGCGCTCGCCCATTATCACCTTGGCTTTGCTGAGGGGATGGTGGGCGACAGGTCACAGGAGCTCAATGAGTATCGACGCGCGGCTGAGCTCGGACTCTTGAGCTGGGATCTGTTCCTCAACACGGGGCTCGCGCTGTTCGAGAATGGCAGCCTCGAGGCGGCAACAGATGCGCTGCAGCTTGCTGTTCGTCTTGGCCCAAGCCATCCAGAGTCACACTATAATCTCGGCCTGATCTACGAGCGGCGCGATATGCTGACCGACGCGGAGCAGGAGATGCTCGCCGCGCTGCGCCTGGAGCCCGATCAACTCGATGCCCGCAACATGTTGGGTGTGATCTATGCGCGGCAGGGACACAAGGCCCAGGCGTCCGTCCAGTGGCGTGATCTGCTCTGCGACGCGCCCGATTACGGCCCGGCGCGCGCAAATCTAAGTATTCTTGACGGCAAGCAGCCTGTTCCTGCGGGTAAGAAGGAGGCACGCTGTTATTTACAGCGGCCCGTGGGATCCCACGAAGATCGATGACCTCGTTGGGGAGCGTCTTCGATGCCGACGGGCGCGCGGCCGGGTAATGTCCATCACGCCCCCAAGCGCGTAGCTCAGGCGCGTTCCGCGACCGTGTGAACACCCAATCGTTGAGCCATGCGTACTAAGTGGGCGAGCGACTCGGCTCTCATCTTTTTCATCACGCGGGCCCGATGAACCTTGATGGTTCTTTCCGAAACGCCGAGGTCCGCGGCGATCTGCTTGTTCGGCAGCCCGCTGGTGACCAGAGTGAATACCTCTCGCTCGCGAGGCGTCACGTCCGCGTACCGGCGTTCGAGAGCCATGCGCTCCTTGTGCGAGGCCTTCAGAGCGCGGCTGCGCTCGGCCGCGCGACGGATAGCTGGCAGCAGCGTCTTGCCGTCAACCGGCTTCTCCAGAAAGTCCACCGCGCCGCCCTTCATAGCCTTTACGCTTCCTTGGATGTCGCCGTGGCCGGTGATAAACACCAGCGAGAGATGGGGCAGGGTTCTACTAAGCTGCTCCTGGAGCTCGAGCCCATCGAAGCCCGGCATCCGCATATCGGTCACCGCGCAATCAACTTGTTGATGAATCGGGTCGTCGAAGAATTCGCGTGCGGATGAGAAGGTGAAGGCCTCGATCCCTGCTGACTTCAGCAGACGCGCCAAGGCCCTCCGCATAGAAGCTTCGTCGTCGACGATCGCGATCTTGATTGGCGCTGACCGGTGCGCCTCTGCATTCAACTCATTGCCGACTCTCTGCATCCGCTTGCACCGGCAAATCGAACTCCAGAGTTGCCCCACGGTCGGGATTGCGTTTTACCCAGAGCTTGCCGCCATGGCTCTCGACAATTGTGCGTACGATCGCGAGGCCCATACCCACTCCCTTGGGTTTGGTCGTGAAGAAAGGGTCAAACAACTTCGGCATGTTCTGGGGAGCAATGCCGATGCCAGAGTCGCGAACCGCTATATGCACGCGCCCGGTTTCGCGCTGGCCCGCACGTATCTCGACCTCGCGTGGTCCGCCGCCGTCCTCGCAGACGGCGTCGAAGGCATTCAAAATCAGATTCATCAACGCCTGAATGAGTTGTGTCCGGTTGCCGATGATCGTCGGAAGCGAAACCGGCAGATCGACACGCACTGAGATATTCTTGAACACGGCATCGCCTGCGAGGATGCGTTCGACGTCAAGCACCACCTGCTTGAGATCGACCGGAGACATCTGCGATTCGCCTCGCTGAAAGAGTGCACGAACATTTCGGATGGTTTCGACCGCCCGTGAGTTGTCCTGGATGATATCCTCGACAGCAGTTTTGACCTCTGCAAGGTCCGGCTTTTTCGCGGCGAGAAATCGACGCACTGCCTGGGCGTTGCTCAGAATTGCGCCGAGCGGCTGATTGAGTTCATGCGCCAGCGAAGCCGTCAGCTCTCCCATCATCGCTCTTCGCGACACGTGGCGGACTTCTTCCCGCAGTTGACTAAGTTCAGCGGCGCTCTGCCGCAGATCTCGTTCCGCTTTCCTTCGTTCACTATTTTCCTGCTGCAGGTCGGCGTACAGCTGCGCGTTTTTCAAAGAAATTGCCGCCTGTGCGGCGAGCAGTTCGAGCACCGCGAGCCGCTCCGGAGCGAAGACCCGGGGTGCCAGGTTGTTCTCCAGGTAGAGCACGCCGGCAAGCTCGCGCTGCTTTACGAGCGGCAGGCACAGAATCGACCTTGGACGCCTCAGGCTCACGTATGCGTCGTCCGAAAACGGATTCTCGGCTGAGGCATCGTCCAGGATTAGGCTCTCCTGCGTCCGGATCACGTAACGAAGGACGGACTCGGGAAATTTGGGCAGCGCCTCGAACGCCTGGGCAAGGATCACTTCGACCTTGTCGCCGTGCGTCGAGGCCTCCGCCTCTATCCGGTGCTCCTGCCCGACGGGAAGGAACAGAAGGCCCCGCTCGGCGCCCGCATGCTCAACCGCGATCGCCATGAGCGTCTCGATGAGTTTCTCGAGGTCGATCTCACGGGACACCGCTTGCAGCGCCCTGACCACAGTTGTGAGATCCAGTTGCTCAATGGACGAGCCCATCGTTGCAATCGGACCGAGCGGCGCTTGCCATTCGAGTCCTGGGTAGAGTTGGTCGAGCTGCCTCACCTTGCCGCTAGCTCCCCATCGCTGATAGCAGGAGCGGGCGCTCCGGAGGGAGGTGTGGCCGATCGTCTCAAAGCCGCGGTCGAGGTAGAATCTGCCCGCGACTTCGTTGGCGGTACCCTCGTTGTGGACGAAGCCATTTTCGCGCGCGGATCGGATAGCCTGATCGTAGAGGCGCATCGCGTCCAGGTCGCGGCCCTCGATGCGTGCGATCTCGGCTGCGACCAGGGCGTGCTTATCGCGAAAGGTTGGAGGATAGTTATCCGCCCACTCGCGAAGCTGCTTTACATGCGCGGAGAGCGCCTCGCGCCATTCGCTCTGTCTGTCAGGCGGGGCCGTGTCAAAGACCGCCGCGATCGCGAGCGCAGTGTAGTAGTTGTAGTCCAGCAATTGGATGCAGCCGGTGGCGGCGGACAGCAACTGCTTTGCCTGCGCGGCGGCCGCGAGGGCGGCCTCGTGGTCACCCAGAATGAACCGCGCCTGTAGTTTCAAAATCCAATACCAACAGACTATTGTGCGGTCGTCATCGCTGAGCAGCGCCTCAAAGGCGGTTTCGTCAAATTGAGCGTCACCGAAGGTGAAGAAGGCCGCGGCCCGCCCGCGCATGCACTGCATAAACCATTGTTGGCTTACTACACGGTGTATGTAATCGCGCGATCTGGCTCTGCGGACGAAATCCAGGGATTTTTCAGACTCACGCCATACCTCGTCGAGATGGTCTCCTCGCGCAAGAAGATCGGTGACGGTCCAGTCGCAGCAGTAACAGGCGTAGGTCAAATCGCCACTCTCGACAGCCGCGCGGAACGCGGCCTGGACGAAGTCGAGTGCGGTGGTGACTGGCTGGGTCCATATAGCGACCCAAGCCACCGTCATGTAGACCTTCGCTTTGTAAGCCGCAACTCCGTGTTTCTCGACCAAATCGACACCGAGCTTCGCGAAACGGTAACCGTCAGAGTAACGATGGAAGGCCGGCCCGAGGATGAATCCGAAATACGCATAGCCGTGCGCCGAAGCATCGGTGGTTCCGTGCTTCAAAGTCAGGGTCACGGTATGGCAGATGTATAGATAGAAGAGGTTGATGTCGATTGAGAAGGCCGAGGAGTAGACGACCGAGAGCACGCGCATGGCGGCCTGTATCTCCGGATCGGTCATGGATGGCAGATCGATCAGGCTCTCGATGGAACGTTCGCCCAGAGTTTGCCACACCTTCTCGCATTCAGTCCGCACCTGTTCCCAGGTGGGATGCGCGGAGAGCTGGATAGCGAACAGCTGCAGACACTCCAGGGCCGTGTCGACAGCTTTCGTGTGCTCGGATTTGATGATGTGCAGATCGATTCTCAGGCGATAGGCTGCTGCCTTGTCGGCCTTGGATGCTGCCCGCTCGAGCAGCTCAGAGATGAGGCCTTCAGCCTCCTGGAAATTTCCGCACAGGAACTCACATTCCGCGCGGAGGAGCCACAGGTTGAACGCGAGGTCGTAGTGGCTCTCCCAACCCTCGCGGTCGAGCAAAGAGATTCCAACTGAGAGGTGGCTGCATGCGGCGGCGTAGGCAGTCGCAGCCCTGGCCTTTCTTCCGGCAAGCAGGTTGAGTTCGGCTACGCGCGATTTCTCGCTCGGGTCGGAAATAAGCGCGGCGCCACGATTGAATTGGTTGACGAGATTGAAGATACGCTCGGCGATTTTGTCGGCAGGCATTACCGCGATGAGCAGACGACCGATCTGTAGATGGACTGTGGCGCGATCCTCTTCCGGGATCAGCGAATAGGCGGCTTCGTGGACACGGTCGTGGACGAACTCGTACGAGCCGCCTGAATGTACAACGAGCCCCTCCCGTACAGCTTCCGTGAGATCCGCGTGAACTTCATCCTCTGGCCGGCCCTGAACGATGACTAGAGTAGAGGTATTGACTCTATTTCCCAGGCAGGCCAGCTGTTTGAGTACTTCGCGGGTAGCGTCGGGGAGCCGATTCAACTTTGCGATCAGCAGCTCGACCACGCTGTCGGTGATTCCGCGGGCGCGGATCCGCTCCACGTCCCATCGCCAGGCCGCCTTGTGCGGATCGAACTCGACCAGGCGCTCTTCGGCCAGTGCCTTTAGAAACTGGACCACGAAAAAGGGGTTGCCCGCGGTTTTCTCATACACCAGCCGCGCGAGCGGCTCGGTGAGCGCACGGTCCTGATGGACGCTGTCGGCGATAAGCTGTCCCACATCATAGAGCGACAGCGGGGAGAGCACGATGTCTCGTACCATCGTGCTGGTCTTGCGGATCGAGTCCAACATCAGCATCAGCGGATGGGAGGGACTGACCTCGTTGTCCCGGTATGCGCCGATGAGGAGGAGATAGCGGACGTCCGGGTGGCTAATCAGATGCTCTAGCAGTTTGAGCGTGGCCGCATCGAGCCATTGCAGGTCGTCGAGGAAGAGCGCGAGCGGATGCCCCTTGCGCGCGAACACACCGAGGAAAGCCCGGAACACCGCCTGGAACCGGTTCTCCGCATCCAGAGGAGGGAGGTCCGGCACCGGCGGCTGCTTGCCGATTACGAGCTCGAGCTCGGGGATAAGGTCTACCAGAAGCTGGCCGTTCAGACCGGCTGCATTCCGAATCGCGTTTCGCCGGCGCCGGACCCCCGCTTCATTCTTGCTCAGAATCTGGCGGACCAGGGTCTGGAAAGCCTGCGCAAGAGTGGCGTATGGGATGTCGCGCTTGTGCTGGTCGATTTTGCCCGAAATGAAAATGCCGCGCGGCAGAACGATTGCCCTGTGCAACTCCTTCACGACCGAGGATTTGCCGACACCGGAGTAGCCGGATATCAACACGAGCTCAGGCGTGCCGCAGGCCACGACCCGCTCGAAGGCTTCGAGCAGCTCCGTTCTCTCCCGATCCCTTCCGTAGAGCTTCTCCGGGATTGCGAGCCGGTCTGATGCGTCGTGTGCACCGGTCACGAACGGCTCTATCCGCCCGAGTGACTCCCAATCTTCCAGGCATCTCCTGAGATCAGCCTCCAGGCCCGCCGCGGTCTGGTACCGCTCCTCGGGGGTCTTGGCGAGAAGCTTCAGGACGATGGCTGAGAGCGCCTCTGGAACCCCTTTCCTCCGCTCTTGGGGTGGAGCAGGTTGTCTTGCGATGTGGCAGTGGACCCACTCAAGGGGATCCGAGGCAGAAAACGGTAGCGCCCCCGTGAGCATCTCGTAGAGCGTGACCCCAAGAGAATAAAGATCGCTCCGCGAGTCGATCGACCGGTTCATCCGACCGGTCTGTTCAGGCGCTATGTAGGCTAGCGTTCCCGCGATGGTTTCGGGAGGGTCGGGAGTCTGGCGCTCGCGTGGTAGACCGGAGGCAATACCGAAACCAGTAAACCAAACCTGGCCAGACGTCGGATCCACCATGACATTGGCGGGCTTTATGTCCTTGTGGATGATGCCGTGCTCATGGAGCTTGCCCAGCGCCGCCGACAGACCGATGGCGACGCGCAAAAACCGTGTCAGCTCCAGCGGTCGCTCGAGAAGCCGATCGAGGTGCTCGCCGCCTGGATCCCGGAGCACCAGCAGTGTACGTCCTCTGTCGCGGACGAGCGCCAGCGGTCGAGCTGCCCAGGCCGGATCAAGTTCGGCCCGTAGCGCATATTCATGTTCGAGCCGTTTGAGGGTCCCTTGCGCAGGCTGTTCCGACGCCGGCGCGACAACGAGAATATCGCTCGGGTCAGCATCCCTCCGGCCACGGTACAGGACGAATTCGTCATCCTTCCGTAATTGTTCCAGCGCGTATGTCGAAAGGTTAGTGATGGCCTCGGAAGCCGGATCAGCGAACCCGTTCCGATCATATACCGCGATAATTGCCGGCGACGCGCTGAGCGGGGCCCGAGAAGCTTTTGCAAGGTTAACAGGCTCGACTAAGCTTTGGTCCGCTTCGACTATTATCGGCATTCCTTTGTAGGCGTGGTCGCAAAGAAAGTGTCAGCAGTCATGCCGGTCGCTCCAGCATGAGAAATGCCGGTTCAAGGCGACAACCAGGCCCCCCGCCTGTGCCATGCGATTACCCACCGCTAATCCATTGATGCCAGCGTGGGCCAAATGATTCGAGGTTCTGATTTGTAGCAGAGGTCCCTTGCTAAGGACAACCTCAGATGCCATGTCATCTTTTATTCATATTCACGCTATCCCAAGGACCGACCGCCCGAGATCTCCGCGCAGCGGCTCGCACCGGCTATGGCACCAAGTACCTGGAGGCCGTCACGACGCTGGAGAAGGACACCGATACGCTGCCAGTTCGCTTTGATGCGCCGACCTGGCCGCGCTACTTGAGCGGCGCCAGAGCTTCGGAGATTGCCGCCAGCAGTTCATCGCGGGTAAAGGGCTTGAAGAGAACAGCGATGGCCTTCGCGCGCCGCGTCAACTCGCGCGTAGTTTCGTCGAGGTGGCCGGTGATCATTATCACCGGCAGCCGGCATCCCAACGCAGCCAGGGTCTCGCAGAGTTGGACTCCATTCATTTCCGGAAGATGTACATCGACTATCAAGCAAGCGTCGTTTTTCGGAAGCTCGCTATCGAGAACGGCGGATCAGCTTTGGCAACTATCGACCGTGCGGATTCGTCGGACCAAGGTCCTATTTGTAGCCACGCGCGCGACTGCCAATATGCGACCGCGATGCCCAGGGAGCCATTGCTCGGTCAATAGGCGTCGGGCACGTGCTTGTAATGTCGGGCCGGCGCTCTGTAGCCGCTGGGCTTTTGTCGCTTCGGCAGTCTGACTCTTTTGCGCGGTAAGTTTTTGTATGGAATCAGGCTGAGCAGATGGGCGATGCAATTCAGCCTCGCGCGCCGCTTGTCGTCCGCCAGCACTACGTACCAGGGCGCGACCTTGGTGTCGGTCGCGGCCATCATCGCGTCGCGCGCACGCGAGTAGTCGAACCAGCGTCGATGGGATTCGAGGTCCATCGGACTGAGCTTCCAAATTTTGCGGGCGTCATGGATCCGCGCAAGGAAACGCCGGGTCTGCTCTTCCTGGCTCACTTCGATCCAGTACTTGATCAGGATGATTCCCGAGCGGACGAATGCATCTTCCACTTCGGGGCACATGCGCAGGAAGTAGCGCGCCTGTTCCTCGGTGCAGAAGCCCATAACCCGTTCGACCAACGCGCGGCTGTACCAGCTCCGGTCGAAGATCACCACCTCGCCGGCAGCGGGAAGATGCACGAGATAACGCTGCATAAACATCTGCGATTTTTCGCGCTCTGTCGGGACCGGAAGAGCGATGACTCTGAATATGCGCGGGCTCACGCGTTCGGTGATCCGCTTGATGATGCCACCCTTTCCGGCGGCGTCGCGTCCCTCGAAGATGATCACCACCTTGAGGCCCTTGTGCTTCACCCACAATTGAAGCTTCACGAGTTCGACGTGCAATCTCTCGATCGCTTTTTCGAATTGCTTGCGTTCGAGCTTGGAATGCTGCTCGTGCGGCGGTCTTCCGGCAAAGCTGGAAGTCGATAAGCGGCTTGTAGTTCTCGGCATGAACCTTCAGGGTCAGTGCGATTAAACCGTCATCAATAGCTTTCGTTTTCTACGCGAATTCCTTCTATGCGAATAGAGGCCATCAGACCTTGGTCCGATGTTGGCGTTTTGCGACAGATGAAAGTATTAAGCTCGCAACACCCACGATGGACATGAAACATGGGCACCATCTTTGCCGAGTTTGACTCGTCGTTAGTGGCTTCGGCACTCGGGCTGGCGATGTTCGCAGCTTGGGCCTTCGGGCGATGGCACGGACGGCGATTGCGGGTCGGCACTGGCGACGTGCCGGTATCCAAATTCGAGGACGCAAGCCTCGCACTCCTTGGGTTGCTGCTGGGCTTCACGTTCTCGATGGCGATCGCCAAGCACGACCAGCGGCGACTCATGGTCATAGCCGACAGCAATGCCATCGGCGACTTCTACACCTGCGCGAGTTTGCTCAAGGAACCGTTACGAACGAAATTGCAGACTGTCATCCGTGAGTATACCAAGTTGCGGTCCGAGTTGACCGGCAGGCGCATTGATGAGGCTACCGTTGAAAGCGCTCTTGGGCAAATGCGGCTGATGCAGGACCAAATGACCGCCCTCGTCGATCAAGCTTTGGTGGCCGGTACACCGATCGCCGTGTCTCTAACCAATACGCTAAACGGAGTAACCAGTAATCACGCCGCTCGCCTCGCTGCGGTACGGGACCGGCTGCCGACGAGCGTCGTCTGGCTGTTGCTCATGTCAGCCGTCTTCTCATCGATGCTGGTCGGGCGCGAGCAGGGAACCTCAGACAAGGCCGACCTCGCGGGCACGATCTGTTTCATAGTGCTCGCAAGCTTCGTCGTCTATGTCATCCTCGACCTCAACCAACCCGAGCGCGGCCTGATCACCGTAAACCAGGAGCCGATCGAACGGCTGCTATCATCCATGGCTCGATAGGACGCGGTATGGGCGGGCCACTGAACTAGCTCACAAACTACCCACGGCGCGAGCACGTGCGCGCGTTGGTGCGCCGGGCGCGCCCCTTCTCGCTTACAACGCATATTTTGGTTCACGAATAGCCGCATGCGTCGCGAGGATTCATCTGGCGTGTGGTTTTATCCGACCAAAGTCCGATTTACGGAAGTCCGTGTGCTGAAAGAAGATTCGTACGTGAGTACGCAAACGAGCCTATCGCTCGCGGCGTCTACGATTCCCAAGGAGGAGCGAATGGACAAGGTCAGGAAGTTATTTCTGGTTCTTGGAGCCGCGCTGTGCCTGCTGATCGGCTTCAGGATCGTTCCCGCGTCCGCGCAACAAATCGATCGCACTCAATTGCCGATACCAGACACGCAGTACAAGTATCCAGGCAAGGTTCCGCTGGACGCGCGCGACGCAAAGTTTCCGCCGATCAAGCTACTTCGGCCGCCCGAGGGTGCGCCCAATGTGGTTGTAATTCTGCTCGACGATATCGGCTTCGGGGCTCCCAGCACCTTTGGCGGCGGCGTGAACATGCCGACGATGGATATGCTCGCGAAGGAGGGGCTGCGGTACACGCAATTTCACACGACGGCCCTATGCTCACCGACGCGCCAAGCGCTCCTTACCGGCCGCAACCATCATTCGGTCGGGATGGGATCGATTACGGAACTGGCAACCAGCGCTCCAGGAAACACCGGTATGCGGCTGAACGAAGTGGCCACGGTCGCCCAAATCCTCATGATGAATGGATACAACACCGCGGCCTTCGGCAAGATGCATCAGACGCCGGTTTGGGAGACCAGCGTATCGGGACCTTTCACACGTTGGCCGATCGGTGACGGCTTCGAAAAGTTCTACGGCTTTCTGGGCGGCGAAACCAACCAGTGGGCGCCGATGGTCTTCGACGGCGTGACGCACGTCGAGCATCCGCGCACTCCGGGCTACAACTTCATGACCGATATGACTGATCAGGCGATCGCTTGGATGCGCTTTCAGCATACGATGACGCCGGACAAGCCGTTCTTCGTGTACTTCGCGCCCGGCGCTCTGCATGCGCCGCATCACACCCCGAAGGAATGGATCGATAAGTATAAAGGCAAGTTCGACGAAGGCTGGGACAAGTACCGTGACGAGACGCTGGCGCGTCAGAAGCAGCTCGGCGTGGTGCCGGATAGCGACTCAACTCGCGCCGTGGGCGCCGGGCGTCAAGCATTGGGATGAACTCAGCGACGACGAGAAAAAGGTCGCCGAGCGCCTAATGGAAAACTACGCCGGCTTTGGCGAATACGCGGACCACGAGATTGGACGCTTGCTTGACACTCTCAACTCGATGGGAGTCCATGACAACACCCTTGTGATTTACATCGCGGGCGACAACGGCATGAGCGCCGAAGGTGGCTTGGCGGGGACTCTCAACGAGGTTGCGGTGTTTAACGCGGAGCCTGACACAACCCAAAATATTCTCGCTCATCTCGACGATATCGGCGGCCCAAACAGTTATCCGCACATTCCGGTGGGATGGGCGCTCGCGGGCGATACTCCTTTCCAGTGGACCAAGCAGGTTGCCTCGCATTACGGCGGGACGCGCAACGGCATGGTGATTTCGTGGCCCGCGGGCATCAAGGAAGCCGGCGGCATCCGCACGCAGTGGCATCACGTCGTCGATATCACGCCGACTATCCTGGAGGCGGCAAAACTGCCGCAGCCGAAAACCGTCGACGGCATCAAGCAGAAACCGATGGAAGGCGTCAGCATGGAGTACTCCTTTGCCGATGCTAAAGCGCCGACAACGCATACAACTCAGTACTTCGAGATGTTTGGCAATCGCGGAATCTACCACGACGGCTGGACCGCGGTGACCCGGCATAGCACTCCATGGGATGTCGCATCGACGCTGCCGAAGTTCACCGAGGATAAGTGGGAGCTCTACAACACCAACGACGATTTTAGTCAGTCGCAGGACCTGGCCGCGAAATATCCAGACAAGCTCAAGGAGCTTCAGCGCCTCTTTCTCGCAGAGGCAGAAAAGTACAACGTGCTGCCGCTGGACGACCGGCGCATCGAGCGCTTCGTGCCGACGCTTGCGGGCAGGCCTTCGCTCATGTGGGGGCGGACTTCGGTGACGCTTTATCCCGGCATGACTGCGATGCTTGAAAACGCGACTATAGACATCAAAAATCGCTCGCATACCATCACCGCCGATATCGAGATACCGCAAGAGACGGCGCAAGGCGTGATCATCGCGCAGGGCGGACGCTTCGGCGGATGGAGTCTCTACGTCAAGGACGGGAAGCTCAAGTATTGCTACAACTGGCTTGATCGCGAGCGCTATACGCTCGAGTCAAAAGATGCGCTTCCGACCGGCAAGGTCACCGTGAAATTCGACTTCAACTATGACGGCGGCGGTGTCGGCAAGGGCGGCGCCGGCCAACTCTATGTAAACGGCCAAAAGGTCGCCAAGGGCCGAATCGAGCGCACTCATCCGTTTGTCTTCTCGGGGGATGAAACCGAGGATGTCGGCGAGGACCTCGGCACGCCGGTGAGCGAAGACTACAAAGAAGGCGACAACAAATTCACCGGCACGATTGATAAGGTGACGATTGCGGTGACGCCGCCCCCAGCACAGGTGCAAAAGGAAGAGGAAGGACAGGACGCAGTAATCGACGAGGGCATCAACTGAGCATGAAACTCTGGCGATCGGTCTGCGGTACAGAATTCCGCCCGAGCAACTGCCTCAGGAGGTTAGTGATGAAGTCTCTTAGCAATCTCGTTGTTGTGTCTGCTCGCCCTGGTCATTTGTAGCCAGGCGCGCTTCGACGAACGTCACCCAGCAGACATTTGGCGAGCTCCAATCTATCGTCCCGGCTCTCGCGAACCGTCCATAGCGATGCGAAACGGCGGCGAGTCTCGTGCGCTGCTTGCCAATCGGCGCTCTCATAGGATTTGGCAGTGGAGCGACAAGGCTCAGGGTCATCGTGTGGGTTAGCGATCTCGCGCATAGCTCCTCGGGACCATTTTGTGCGATGGATACCAGCACTCACAGCAGCAGAAAGCCGGGGGCGGCGTTGTCATTCGACCCGTATGTAGGGGCCGCGCGATTCGTGGTCGACGGGTTCGACCTGGACACGAACGTGACACAGATCGCGGCCGAAATTGCGGATGACATTAGTGAGCGCTCCAGAACCGGAAGCCGCCTGACAGCTGGAAAACAGAGCTAAGACGATTTTTCTGATCAATTTCCCCGCCGATTTAATCCCAAGAGCGCGCCGAGCCGAAACGGTCGCGAGTTCCTTGGCGGTCTAAGCAGGGGAAATACCGATCAGGTATCGCTTTTCCTGATCTGCATCAGAGATTCCGTCTTTTTATGATCAGAGATTAGGCGATCCCCCGCCAACCCTCGCCTTGCTCAAACCGTTCTTCAGAAATGACCGCCTCCGCTTGGCACAGGCAGCCGCGTAGACCACCCTCGGGACCCGTGACCATCGTGCGGTAGAGCTTTTGATGTGGAATCGCCCTTCGCCGACTGCCTACCTGCCGTACATGTTGACTAAAATAAGGCAGTTTTGCACCGCACTGGCTAGAGGACCTCCCTCGATTTGGTTGAGACTCTTGGTCGAATCGCTGGGCGCGGTCTTTGCATAAGGCAATTCTCGAACAAGCCGCCCATCTGTGCCACGAGGTCATCCCCGCGATGGCAGCGGTGCGCAAAGCCGGCGACACACTTGAAGGCATGGTAGCCGACGATCTGTGGCCGCTGGCGAAGTATCAGGAGATGCTCTTCATCATGTAGGAATCGATGGCTTTACAGCGGCCAATTCTGCTGCCGGTCCGGCCCCTTTTGCGAGCATAAACTTTGCGGGTCGATTGTCATACAATCTAGAGAAAGGCGCGTTTATAGTACAGTGGCTACGGCGAGCATCTCGAACAGCGAATACGGCACTTTCGCCCAATTCGAGGATCTGATCCGGCACCATATACGATTCAGCAGAGCCAAGCGGCGCGGCCGATTGTCACGTCATGATTGGTACCACGTTACCGCCCTTGCGGTCCGGGACATGCTGGTCGAGAAAATGGTTGCGACAGAGGCGCGCTTCGACCGCTTTGGTGAGAAGAAGCTCTATTATCTGTCGCTCGAGTATTTGATCGGCCGCTCGCTGGAGAACAATCTCTTCAACCTCGGCATCTTCGACGCTTGTCGGGAATTCCTGGCGGAAAATGGAATAGAATTGCAACTCTTGTTCGACGAGGAGGCGGACGCAGGGCTCGGCAACGGTGGCCTTGGCAGGCTGGCAGCCTGCTTTCTGGATTCGATGGCGACCCTCGGGATGCCAGGATATGCCTACGGCATCAACTACGAGTTCGGGCTTTTTCGCCAGCAGATCATCGATGGTTACCAGGTCGAGCAGCCGGATAGCTGGCGGCGCGAAATGTCCCCATGGCTGATCGTGCGGCCGGAGGAGGCCTGCGTGATTCCGGTGTACGGCAGGATCGAGCCGCGGATTGACCGTGCGGGCGAGTACCGGCCGCTGTGGACCGATTACCAGGCAATCGTCGGAATTCCCTCCGACCTGCCTATTACGGGTTTCAAAAGCCAGAGCGTCAACCACGTGCGACTGTTCGCGGCGGGCGCTTCGAATGAATTCGATATTCACATTTTCAATTCCGGAGATTACGTCAAAGCGGTAGAGCAGAAGATGCTTTCGGAAGCTGTTTCGAAAGTGCTCTACCCGTCGGATGCAGCGCAATCCGGCCGCGAACTGCGCTTGCTTCAGGAATACTTCTTCGTCGCCTGCGCAATCCGCGATATCACCCGCAGTTTCTTTGCACGGGGCGAGGACATCCATGACTTTCCGTCAAAGGTAGCGATTCAGCTCAACGATACGCATCCGGCGCTCGCGATCGCCGAGCTGATGCGCATGTTCGTGGATCAATACGATTTACCGTGGGACGTTGCGTGGGAAATAACACGCGAAACGGTCGCCTATACCAACCATACCTTGATGCCAGAAGCACTGGAGCGCTGGCCGGTTGAACTGTTGCGCCGCCTCGTGCCACGCCATCTCGAGATCATTTACGAAATCAATCGGCGCTTTCTGGCCGAAGCGATTTCCATTTCTGACGACGGTCGCGACGAAAGCAAGATTTCGATTATCGAGGACGGCTACGAGCCGCACGTCCGGATGGCGCACCTCGCTATTGTCGGCAGCCACTCGATCAACGGGGTTTCAAAGCTGCATTCCGAGCTGATCAAGACCCAGCTGGTGCCCGAGCTTTATGCGCTGTGGCCGCAGCGCTTCAGCAATAAGACCAACGGAGTGACCCAGCGCCGATGGCTGCTGATGGCTAATCCCGGACTGGCGCGACTGCTCGACGAGACCATCGGAACCGCCTGGCGAGTCGATCTGGAGCAGACACGCGAACTCGAGCGTTTTGCCGACGATGAGGAATTTCAACATCGCTTTGCTGCAGTAAAGCGAGCGAACAAAGAACGTCTGGCGACGATCGTTCACCGCATCGGCGGGATTGATATCGATCCCGCGTCGATTCTCGACGTTCAAGCCAAGCGCATTCATGAGTACAAGCGCCAACTTCTGATGATCCTGGGAATCGTTCATGAATACCTGGCTTTGGTCGAAGGGTCGATCGAGCCGGCAGCGCCACGCACCTATCTTTTTGCGGGCAAAGCGGCTCCCGGCTATCACGCGGCTAAGACGATTATCAAGCTAATCAACAACCTGGCTGGCGTGATCAATAACGACGCACGCACTCACGGACTGATTAAAGTTGTATTCGTCCCCGACTACCGCGTTTCTCTGGCGGAAAAGATAATTCCCGCGGCGGACGTGTCCGAGCAGATCTCGACCGCCGGCACCGAGGCGTCCGGGACCGGCAATATGAAATTCGCGATGAATGGGGCGCTCACGATTGGCACGCTGGACGGTGCGAATATCGAAATTCGCGACGAAGTGGGCATCGACAACATCTTTATATTCGGCTTGACCGCCTCTGCGATAGGACAGATGCGAACGGAGCGATCGTACAATCCACGAGAGTACTACGCGAACCAACCCGCTCTGAAGCGAGTACTTGACGCGCTCGCATCGGACCTTTTTTGCCCCCGCGAGCCCGGCCTTTTCAGATCGATGGTAGATAACCTGTTGGATCGCGACGAATATTTTGTTGCAGCCGACTTCGCTTCGTACGTTAGTACTCAACAACTGATATCGGGCGAGTACGTGCAGCCGGCGCTCTGGACGCGCAAAGCGATACTCAACGTCGCGCGCATCGGCCGGTTCTCCAGCGACCGCACGGTGGCTGAGTACGCCCGCGAAATTTGGCATCTTGCCGCGCGCGCTGAGACCGCAAGCTGTAGCGGGTAGTTGGCCGTAGCCGGGATCCCAGCCGCGCTCTGCGAGGCGAATGTTTGCACCCCCGCCAACCCCGTTTGAAGGAGCGCGACGATGCCTCTTAAAACTATCCCGGTCATCGATATTTCGCCTTTCAAGAACGGCGACGCGACGGCTCGCAAACGCGTGGTCGAGCAAGTCGCGCAAGCATGCATCGAGATTGGCTTTCTGATCATTTCCCGCCACGGCATACCATCGAGCACGATCCAGGATGTCGCCACGACATCGAAGACATTCTTTGCGCTCGATTCAAAGGAGAAGGGCAAGGTCGCGCGGCCGCGGCCCGAAATCATCAGAGGCTACGGCGGTATGGAGTCCGAAGGACTTGCATACACCCAGGACGAGGAAACGCCGCCGGATCTCAAGGAAGTCTTCGACCTCGGTCCGACGGATGTTCCCAATACCGAATATTACCGAGGCGTTGCCGCCGGGGTACACTTCGCTGACAATCTCTGGCCCAGCAATCCTCCCGGTTTCCGAGACATCTATACGGATTACTTTCACCGGATGGAAAGTTTGGCGCTCGAAATGATGCATATTTTCGCGACGGCGCTGGACCTTCCGATGGATTTCTTCGATACGAAACTGGACCGTCACATCAGCATATTACGCGCCAATTACTATCCGAGGCTGTCACGTCCGCCGCGGGCGAAGCAGCTACGCGGCGGCGAACACTCTGACTACACCGCCTTTACGATCCTGTGGCAGGAACGTATCCCGACGATAGGGCTTCAAGCTCGCGGTCCCGGAGGCGAATGGCTCGACGTTCCCGCGATCGATGACACTATGGTGATTAATATCGGCGATTCTCTGATGCGATGGACGAACGACAAATGGATTTCGACGCAGCATCGGGTCGTCAATCCGCCATTCGAGATTGCGCGCGATCATGATCGCTTGTCCCTGGTCTATTTCGTGCAGCCGAACTACGACGCCGAAATCAAATGTATCGATAGCTGTCAGAGTGCCGACGAGCCCGCGAAGTATCCGCCAGTTCTCAATGGCGATTACCTCCACAGCAAGTTTTCCAAGCAATCCAACATGGCGCTGAAAGCGTCGTAATCGCGCTTCCTTCCAGCGCGTTATCGATTATTGGGCGTCGATCACTGCGGAACGTTCCGCGAAGTCAGCCGATTGTTGACGCCCTTGACGCCGTCAATCCCGGCCGCGAGGGTGACGGCGCGATGCACATCCTGGGGCGATGCGAGCACGCCGGTGAGCGTAACCCGTCCGTGGTCGGCGTCGACGGTAAGTGGATAATCGTCGGCCAGACCTTCATTGGCTATCGCGGTCTTGACCTCCACGATTAAGAGCGCGTCCTGAGCGCGCTCTGCGGGCGACGCATAGTGATGTGTCGCGATGCTCTCGGCCGACAGGTTCTCCTGGTGGACGGTCTCGCTTTCGACGCCACTTTGGGCTCTCGCCGTCGACGGCTGCGCCATGATCGTCAGGCTCAGCGCGGCAACGGCGAGACCAGCCGCCAGTGACCCCTGGTTCGTGTATTTGGTGCGTGCCATGTAGCTCTGCCCCGCAGACAGGGTCGCGCGATCTGAAGCAGGAATGACCTGCCTTTCTCGCATCTATCTCACACTATTGGGCCAGGTCAGATTGTTCTTGACCATTTCCACGCCAGAGACTTTCGCCACCACCCTGCGCGCGTGTGCGGCCGTCGCTTGCGAATTCACGTTACCAACAAGCGATACCGTGCCGTGATCGGACTCAACATGAATGGTGTACTTTTTGGTCACGTGATCCGTCAGCAGCGCACTCTTGACCTTGGTGGTCAGGGTCGCATCGCCAATCTGGTCCTTGGTGCCACGATACGCATGCTTTACCGAATCGGCGGCGTCGCCGGCGCCAGCCTTCACCGAGGGGGCGCTTACGACAGCCTTCGCCGAGGCGCCGCTTTGATGCATTTCCTGACCCGCAGCGCTGTCCTGCGCATGCGACGGCGGTGAAATACTCAATGCGCCGCCGATGAGGCCGGCGAGCGCCAGCGTCGTTACCGTCTTTACTCTGATCTTCATCGTCATCTCCCTTTTACGGACTGGTGTTGGTATACGTCGTGGTGTGTTGTCTCTCTACCGTCGTGCTGGTACCGGGAACGGTAGAGGTAGTCGTGGTCGAAGAGGTGGTCGCCGCCGGCGTCTCAACGGCCGGAACCACTGTCTCATGTTCCTCGTAGGAAAAGCAGCCGGCCAATGCAAAACACACGCTCGCGCTCACAAGAATCCGGGCTAATCGACCTGGATATTTCATCGTTGTCATCTCCTGTCGGGAAGAACTGATTATATCTTTCTCCGTGCCGGTTGACCTTTAACTAATCAGTCGTTGTTTTGTCGCTACTTTCGGAATGCGTCACTCCGTCCGGTCCATAGGTCGTCTTGCTCCTGGAATTCTCCTGCACCGACGGAGCCGGCTCATACGGCGTGTCTGACTGCGTCGTAGTGGTTTCACTCGAGCTCGAAGAAGGCCGCACAACAACGACCGGCGGATTGACTTCCGTCTTCGTCGTCACCGTTTTGCTGCTCACGCTCGGCGCCGCGGGAACCGTCGTCGTTACCGTGCTGTTGGACTCCGTCGAAGTTTGGCACCATGCATTGCCGGCCAGGCCCACGGTCATACCGATTGCCGCCACGGAGATCCATAAACTAAAAGCTCTCATTTCTTCTATCCTCCTGTTTGTTAAGTGCAGTTCACGCGCGCCGGGCACTCATTCCATCTGGCCGCGCTCAAGCCGCGCCCGGTTTTCAGCGTCGGCGTGACCGCCTATTTACGCTGAAAGTTGTCGGAGATTACCGAAAATACATTGCGTGTCCGAGGCCACCACCCATCAAGAGATAGATAACCAGGATGATCAGCAGGAGGCCTCCCAGGCTCAATCCCCGGCCCCCGTAATAGCCTCCGCGGTATCCATAGAATCCGCCGCCGCCGAATAGCAGAATCAATACGATGATCAGAAGTAACATGAAACCCTTCCTCCTATTTATTCTGAGCCGCTTAACTTCCGGCGCGGTGGCAGTGAGAACATCAAGTCACAGCCACGGTGCCGTTGGTTCGTCACACTATGCCCAGCAGCCAGAGCACGAGCACGATCACCACGACGCTTCCCACAGAAATGGGTAGATACATACGGACCCTCGTCAGGCCTTGCTTGCCGCAACTTGAAGGTTGGTCTAGCGGAACGCGGTCAAAGGCAAGTGGAAGGGCCGCCGTTGGGCTGGATCAAATTCGGAACTCGATTCCTATGTCGATCCCGACTCAACCACACTACATCGAGTGTGACGCAAAGCCCATCGGAAGACCCTCCATCCAGTTATGTAGAGAACAAGAAGCGCCGTTTGAAGGACGCACCGACACATCGATCAAGCTCATTTTCACTGAGCGCTTTGGCCCGAGAGCTTTAGATATGATGCGCGGGGTTGCAGCCTGCCGGCCCATCGTCTTGGATCCTTCACGCTCGCCAATCAACTAGTGCTGCCGAGCAGTTTTAGGGCCGAGCGAGATGTTCTCTGCGGAACAAAATTAAGCCCGTCGCGTTACATTTCACCTTCTGATCTCGCCATCCCGTGTGTAAAGTCGTTCCACGCAAGGCGCTGGCCGCTCCGACCGCTTCCGCGGCCGGCTGCAATCTATGTTGTTACAGCTTGCCTTAACGTGCGGGCTTCCGGCGCATAAACCGGGATGACGTTGTGAACAGTGTTGTGAACAATCTACGCATGGTTTGTAGGCGCGCTTTATGTTATATAGGTGACTGGAAAATAGTCCGATTCGGGACATCTCGCACTCAGTGCTCGCCTTTGAAAAAAGGACTCCAACGAAAGCAGCGCAGATAAATAGAGGCCGTGAAGATCCAGTAGTCGACTTTTCCACGCTCGTCGAAGCGCTTGGCTGGCGAGCACTGTGGCATCCGGAGCAGCGGATCTATACCTATCTGCGCGATGGGGAAACAGAAGGGGAGCATCTGACTTTTGCGGCCCTGGACCGGCAGGCCCGCGCTATTGGTGCGCTGCTGCAAAGCTACGGAGCAAGTGGAGAGCGCGCACTCTTGCTCTATCCAACGGGCCTCGAGTTCATCGCCGCTTTTTTTGGTTGTTTATATGCTGGGGTGATCGCAGTTCCTGTGCCCCCGCCCAATCCGGCGCAGCCGCAGCGGACCCTCCCAAGGCTGTGCGCCATCACCAACGATGCTCAACCGTCGGTGGCGCTGACCACCTCGTCGATCCTCTCCAAGATGGAGGGTTTGTTCACTCAAACTCCAGAGCTGCAGACGATGCGCTGGGTGGCTAGCGACATTGTTACCGGTGATCCGGCCGAGCAATGGCACGACCCTGCCGCGAGCGGCAACAGCCTGGCTTTGCTCCAATATACCTCGGGCTCCACCACGACTCCGCGAGGTGTGATGGTGAGTCACGCGAACCTCATTCATAACTCCGCGCATATCGGCGATGCGTTCGAGGTCACGCCGGACTCTGTATCCGTGACATGGCTGCCGGCCTTTCATGACATGGGTCTTACCAACGGAATCATCCAACCGCTGATGAGGGGACGTCATTGTATTCTGATGGCTCCGCAATCGTTCCTTCAGCGGCCGGTGCGCTGGCTTCAGGCTATTTCGCATTACCAAGCTACCGTCAGTGGAGGCCCCAACTTCGCGTATGAACTATGCACTCGCAGGATTACTCCGGAGCAACGCGAAACGCTGGACCTCAGCAGTTGGTATGCAGCTTACAATGGTGCGGAGCCGGTCCGCGCGGATACCCTGAAGCGGTTTGCCGCGACCTTCGCCTCCTGTGGTTTTCGTCCGCGTTTTTTCTATCCCTGTTATGGACTCGCCGAAGCGACGCTGATTGTTTCGGGCGGCCTGCTCCACGATGAGCCCATACTCTGCACGACCGAGGTGGCGGCGCTCGAGCGCAATCGCATCGTGGAGGCCGCCGTCGCGCGGCGCAATGTGCGGACACTAGTGGGGTGTGGCCACGCGATGCCCGATACACGGATTGTCATCGTCGATCCGGAATCGCGGACCCGCTGTGCACCGGATGTGGTGGGTGAAATCTGGGTTTCGGGTCCGACCATCGCTCATGGCTATTGGAACCGAACCCAGGAAACCGAGCACACCTTCCGGGCCTTTCTGAAAGACACGGGCGAGGGGCCATTCTTGCGCACCGGCGATTTGGGATTCTTGAGAGACGGTGAGTTGTTCGTCACCGGCCGCTTGAAGGATCTGATCATCATCGACGGCCGCAACGTCTACCCCCAGGATATCGAATTGACGGTGGAGCAGAGCCATCCGGCGATGCGGCCGGGTTGTTGCGCGGCGTTCTCGGTTGATTTCAACGAAGAACATCTGATCGTCGCTGCCGAGGTTGAGCGTCGCTACCAATCGGGCTCCCAAAACGGCCAAAACGGAGGAGCTCATCAGAACGGCCGTTCAGCGTTGGACGTTGACGCGGTCGTTCGGGCTATTCGCCGGACGGTGGCGGAAGAGCACGACGTGCGAGCGCACGCGGTGGTGCTCCTTCGGGCCGGAAGTATTCCGAGGACTCCCAGTGGCAAGGTTCAGCGCCGTGTCTGCAAGGCCAGCTTTCTGGACGGCACGCTGGACAAGCTGTGAGGAGTGATCGATGGCCGGAAATTCCACCAACGGCGACTTTCGCAATCCTGCCGATCGAAACCAGCGTGACGAACGGCGAAGTTCCGATTCTCCGCCGGCCGAAGTCATCAGCGGATGGATGGTCGCCCGGCTTTCTGAGTTGCTCGGGATCGCGCCTCACGAGATAGACGTCCGGGAACCCTTCGCCAGTTACGGTTTGGGATCAACAGAGCTAGTCAGTCTCTCCGGTGAACTTGCAGAGTGGCTCGGACGGCAACTTTCTCCTGAACTGACATATGAGTATCCGACCATCGAGATCCTCGCTCGGCATTTGGCAGAGCCGCCGGAACCGTCGCGGTCACCTACGTGGTTAGCCACGCGATCATCTAGTAACACGCAGATCGGCCAGGACCAGGTTGCGCAAAACGAGCCGATCGCAATCGTTGGCATCGGCTGCCGATTTCCCGGCGCCAAGGACCCGTTGGCTTTCTGGCAACTGCTGCGCGACGGAGTGGATGCCATCACGGAAGTTCCCGCCGAGCGCTTCAGCCTCGACACCTTTTACGATCCGGATCCGCAGGCCCCAGGCAAAATGAGCACTCGATGGGGCGGCTTCCTCGAGCAGGTGGACCAATTCGATCCTCATTTCTTTGGCATCTCGCCGCGTGAGGCCGCGCGCATGGATCCTCAGCAACGCCTGTTGCTCGAGGTCGCCTGGGAGGCATTGGAGGATGGTGGCCAGGTGCGGGAACGCCTCGCCGGCACCCAGACCGGCGTGTTTATCGGCATCTCGAACAACGACTACGGCCGGATTCAGTTGAATGATCCGTATCGCATCGATGCTTACGCGGGTACCGGCAATGCCCTGAGCATCGCGGCCAATCGCCTCTCTTACCTGTTCGACTTTCGCGGGCCGAGCATCGCGGTCGACACCGCCTGTTCTTCGTCGCTCGTTGCGGTCCACTTGGCCTGCCGCAGCCTTTGGAACGGAGAGTCCACGCTTGCATTGGCCGGAGGCGTGAATCTGATCCTCGCTCCGGCGATTACTATCAATTTCAGCAAGGCCGGGGTGATGGCTCCGGATGGGCGCTGCAAAGCTTTCGATGCGCGAGCTAACGGCTACGTTCGCAGTGAGGGCGCCGGTCTCGTCGTTCTGAAGCCCTTGTCGAAAGCGCTGGCCGAAGCGGATCCGATCTACGCAGTGATTCGCGGGAGCGCGGTGAACCAGGACGGACGGAGCAACGGGTTGATGGCTCCGAATCCGCTGGCACAGGAAGCCGTTCTGCGCGAAGCCTATCGGCGCGCCGGAGTCCTGCCGGGCCGCATTCAATACGTCGAGGCGCATGGCACGGGCACATTTCTGGGCGACCCGATCGAGGCGAAGGCGCTCGGCACGGTGCTCGCCCTCGATCGTCCGCGCGGGCGCCCTTGCGCCCTGGGCTCGGTCAAAACCAATATCGGCCACCTCGAGGCCGCGGCAGGCATTGCCGGCTTAATCAAGGTGGCCCTCGCGCTCAAGCATCGGGAGATTCCACCGAGCCTGCACTTTCTCGAACCCAATCCGCATATTCCATTTGAGACGCTCCCTCTGCGGGTGCAGACGAAGCCGGGTCAGTGGTCTTCGGAGTTGGGTCCGGCGTTGGCTGGTGTGACCTCATTGGGTTTCGGCGGAACCAATGCTCACGTGGTTCTGGAAGAGGCGCCGCGGTCCAATCCGGGAATACATAATGGAGACGGCGGTGTAAAAAATCCGCAATCCAGAATTCGTAATACCAAGTCCGCGCATTCGCCATCCGTGCACTTGCTACCCGTGTACTTGCTGCCCGTGTATGTGCTACCACTGTCGGCGCGCAGTCCGGAAGCCCTTCAAACTCTGGCGCGCGCATATCAGGACTTCCTGGCGGCCTCGCGGTCCGGCGCCTCGCTCGGCGACATCTGTTACACGGCGAGCGTGCGCCGCAGTCATCATGATTATCGCCTCGCCGTGACCGGCAACTCGTCGGAGCAACTCACGGCGGGCCTCGAGGCTTTTTTGCGGGGCGAAACTCGTCCTGGTCTCTCTTCGGGCCGCAGCGTCTCCAGTCACAACAGAAAACTGGTTTTCGTGTTTCCCGGCCAGGGCTCCCAATGGTGGGGCATGGGACGAGAGCTGATCGAGCGGGAAGCGGTCTTTCGCGAGGTCGTGGAACGCTGCGACTGGGCGATGCGACGATACTGCGATTGGTCTTTGCTCGCCGAGCTCGGAGTCAGCGACGCAGCTCGGTCGCGGTTGAACGAAATCGATATCGTCCAGCCGGCGCTCTTCGCGATGCAGATGGCTCTGGCGGCGCTGTGGCGCTCATGGGGTCTCGAGCCGCAGGCCGTGGTGGGCCACAGCATGGGAGAGGTCGCGGCGGCTTGCGTCGCCGGTGCGCTGAGCGTGGAAGATGCGGTCAGGGTCATTTGCAGGCGGAGCCGTCTGATCAGGCCCACCATCGGGCGGGGAGCGATGGCCGCGGTGGAGCTGTCTGCCGAGGGCGCTCGGCGCGCCCTGGCGGGCTACGAAGATCGCGTGTCCATCGCTGCCAGTAACAGTCCCACCTCGACTATCTTGTCCGGAGATCCGGCAGCGCTCAAAGCAATCCTGGATCGATTGCAGCGTCAGGACGTCTTCTGCGGGATGGTCAAAGTCGATTTCGCCTCCCACAGCCCTCAGATGGATCCCTTGCGCGCTGATTTGTTGCGGGCTTTGGAAAGACTGGAGCCTCGGCCCGCGTCGGTGCCCATCTATTCGACGGTGACAGGAAAACTCAGTGACGGGACGGAGTTTAAGGCACTCCATTGGGTAAGGAACCTGCGTGAGCCCGTACTCTTTTCCACCGCGATACAGCGATTACTGGAAGATGGACATGATACTTTCCTGGAGATCAGTCCACACCCCATGCTGCTTAGCGCCGTCCAGCAAGGAATTCATCACCACGGCTCGGCAGGTGTCGTACTTCCTTCGCTTCGGCGTGAGGAGGGAGCGCACGCGGTAATGCTGGGATCTCTCGGTGCGTTATATGCCCTTGGGTACTCAGTAGACTTTAGCCGGACCTATCCGTCCGCAGGCCAATGCGTTCGAGTTCCATTTTATCCGTGGCAGCGAGAGCGTTGCTGGCTGGAGCCGCCGGCAAGTGACGCCGACTCTCCAACGGACCAATTTGGAGAGAAAATCCCTCGGGCCGAGATACGGCAGCATCCTCTCCTGGGCCGGCACTTCAAATCGGCACATCCCGCGGAAACTCACTTCTGGGAAGTCGCCCTGGACAAGAGAGCCTTGCCCTATCTGGAGGAGCATCGCATCCAAGGAACTGCGGTGCTGCCCGCGTCGATCTACCTGGAGATGGCCCTGGCTGCAGCGCGCGAGGCCTTCGCGGAACAATCATTCGTATTGAAGGATATCGAATTTCATCGGGCGCTTTTCCTACCCGAGACCGGAACGCGCACTACCCAGGTGATTCTTGCGCGCAGCGCGGATACAGCGGCATCTCTTCACATTTACAGTCGCCCGACAGGCGTAGAGCAATCAAATGGATCGTGGACGCTGCACGTGAGTGCGAAGGTATGTGCGCAGGAGAACAGCGGCGCTTCTCCAGTTCTCGGGCACGAGATGCTTGCGCAAATCCAGGCTCGATGCTCCCAGCAGGTCTCCGGTCGGGATTACTACTCAAAACTCAGCGAAAGCGGAATTCAGTATGGCTGCTTCTTTCAGAGCATCTCTCAGTTGTGGCGGGACAACGAAGATATGCTGGGTGAGGTACGAATTCTCGAGGGATTGGATACGCAGTTCGATACCTATCAATTCCATCCGGCGCTCCTCGACGCTTGCTTGCAGACTCTGGGGGCTGGTGTAGCTACCCAAGCGATAGAAACCGGCAAACAAGGTATCTATATTCCGACCCACATCGACCAACTTCGCGTCTATAGTCGTCCGGGCCCGCATCTGTGGAGTCACGCCCAACTGCAAAAGCGGGAGACTGATTCCATCACGGGAGAGGTTCGGCTGCTGGATGACGCGGGTCAGGTGGCGGTCGAGATTATGGGAGTGCGCTTCGATCAGCTCGGGCATGATGCGCGCCATGCGGCTCAAGAGAATCTGGACGATTGGCTCTATGAGCTTCAATGGCAGTCCAAGGAGCGCCCGGCCCCGGAGCCTCCCGAACGGAGCGTCTCACAATCTTCCGCGCCGGCCAGCTTGGGGATCTGGCTGATCTTTGCCGACGGCGGAGGCGTGGGAGAAGCGCTCGCATCGCTGCTACGAGCGCAAGGAGAAACGAGCATCCTGGTCTCTCGTGGAGAATCCTACGAGCGCACGGACAGTGAGCATTTTCGCATTCATCCTGAACGGTCGGAGCACCTCCGAGCGTTGTTCGAGGCGGCCCTGCCAACTGCTCAGTCCATCTGCCGCGGGATTATCCATCTTTGGAGCCTTGATGCCGCTCTTCCGGAGAAGACCGACGTCGCCTCACTGAAGACCGCTCAGACTCTTGGCTGCGGCAGTGTCCTGCAATTGGTCCAGGAACTGGTCGGGGTCCAATCGCGAGAACTCCCTCGTTTATGGTTAGTCACGCGGGGCGCTCAGGCCGTGGATGAAGATCCCGCGCCACTGGCTATTGCTCAGGCCCCGCTTTGGGGATTGGGACGCGTTATTGCGCAGGAGCATCCGACGCTGTGGGGCGGCCTGATAGATTTGGAGAGACCGATAGATTCGGATCCTCACGTCCCGCCTCGCGATCTCGCCGCTAGTCAGTTGTTAGCCGAGCTCTCCGCTCCCGATAAAGAGGACCAGATTGCATTTCGTCACGGACGGCGACACGTCGCGCGGTTGATGCCCAAGGGCCGCTCAGCGGTGCAGGGACCTCCCCTCAGGTTGCGGCCTGATGGCAGCTATCTGATCACCGGAGGACTGGGAGACCTTGGCCTCCTGGTCGCCCGCTGGATGGCAGAGCACGGGGCGCGGCGGTTGATCCTTTTAGGACGCACGAAGGTGCCTGCACGCTCGAGCTGGAGTTCGATGGAAACGGGGACTCGCGTGGCTCGTCAAGTTGCCGCCATCCGTGAATTGGAAGCGATGGGAGCGAGCGTGCATCTGGGCTCGGTGGATGTCGCGAATGAAAAAGAGCTGAGCGCTTTTCTGGACGAGTTTCGCGCCGAGGGTTGGCCGCCGATCCGGGGCGTAGTGCACGCCGCGGGAGTTCTGCACGACGGACTCCTTACGCAGCTTGATGCCGCCGCGCTCGATTCGGTTTTGCGGCCCAAGGTGATCGGTGGATGGTTGCTGCATCACCTGCTCGAAGACGCTCCGCTGGACTTCTTCGTACTTTTCTCTTCCGCGGGTTCTCTCCTGGGCCAGCCCGGCCAGGGGAACTATGCCGCTGCCAACGCATTTCTGGATACTCTGGCGCATCATCGAAGAGCCCAAGGCCAGCGGGCTCTGACTATCAACTGGGGAGCGTGGGCCGACTTGGGCTTCGCGGATACGGCCGGGGGCAAACGTCTGGCGGCCCGCCTCGCGCTCCTGGGAATCAAAAACATCCCGCCCCGGCAAGCGCTGGAAGTGATGGAGCGGTTGCTCCGGCAAGACGCGACCCAGGTTGTTGCAGTGCCCGTCGATTGGCGGCAGTACCGCGAGTTTTTTCCAGCCGGCACTGAATCGCCATTGCTTTCCCAACTTGCACGTGAGGAAGCTGGCATCCCGTTGCGAGCGGACCAACAGAGAGAAAAGAAGTTTCTGACTCGCGATGCTCTCCTCGCCGCGCAACCTCAGGAGCGCCACCGGCTATTGCAATCGTACCTGAGCGAGCAAGTGGCTCGGGTGCTGGGGCTCTCCGCATCCAGGCTGGACGTACATCAACCGCTCAGTAATCTAGGACTGGACTCCTTGATGGCGGTCGAATTGAAGAACCGGATCGCGCTTGACCTTGGCGTAAATGTTCCGATGGTGAAATTTCTCCAGGGCCCCAGCGTCGAAGAGGCCGCGGCATATCTATTTGAACAACTGACGCAAGAGGTTTCCGACGCGCCGGTGGCTTTAGCCTCGGCAGTCGCGCAACGTAATGGAAAGCAGGCAAACGGCCGCGTCGAGGAACATCTGCTGGCGAACCTCGATCAGCTTTCGGACGAAGAGGTGAACTCGTTGCTCACCGAAACGCTCGCTGAAGAGGAAAGCAGTGAATGAGCAACCCTTCCCAGCGAATTGCCGGTCTCTCGCCGGCAGAAAAGCGCGTCTTGCTCGCCCAACTGCTGCGAAAAAAAGCAGGACGTGCCAAAGCGGTTTATCCGCTATCCTATAATCAGCAAGGTATATGGTTCCTATACCAACTTGCGCCGGAAAGCACGATTTATAATGTTACTTTCTCCGCGCGCATCTGCTCCGATCTGAGTATTCCGGCATTGCGGGGCGCGTTTCAGGCGCTGGTTGATCGCCATCCGTCGCTCCGGACCACCTTCTTCGTGGACGCCGGCAACCCCGTTCAACAAGTCCACGAACAGCGCAATATTCATTTCGAAGAGACCGATGCGGCGGCCTGGAGCGCCGATGAGCTGAAGGCTCGTCTGGTCGAGGATGCTTATCGCCCCTTCGATCTCGAACAAGGGCCCCTCTTGCGAGTGAGTCTATTCAAGCGGTCAGAACGGGAGCATGTCCTGCTGCTGGCGGTGCATCATATCGTCATCGATTTCTGGTCCCTGGCGCTGATCCTGAATGAACTCAACGTGCTGTATCCCGCGCACAAAGCCGGTGTTACGGCGGTCCTGCCTCCGCTCGACTTGGAATACACTGACTATCTTCGCTGGCAAAACGAAATGCTGTCGGGCCCGCAAGGCGAAAAGCTGTGGAGCTACTGGCGCAAGCAATTGGCTGGACCTTTGCCCGTGCTGAATCTCCCCACCGATCGGCGGCGCCCCCCGATTCAGACCTATCGCGGCGCTTCGTACGATTTCATTTTGAACGAGGAAATAAGCTCGCTCCTCAAGACGCTCGCCAACGCCAACGGGGTGACCCTGTATATGGTCCTGCTGGCGGCGTTTCAGGTGGCGCTTTACTGCCTCACTGGTCAGGAAGACCTTCTGGTGGCTTCTCCAGTGGTTGGCCGCAATCGCGCCGAGTTTGAAGGTATCGTCGGGTTGTTCACGAATCCTGTGATGCTGCGGGCGGATCTCTCCGGCAATCCAACATTTCAAGCGTTTCTTGCTCAGGTGCGCCAAACCGTCCTCGATGCGCTCGAGCATCAAGACTATCCGACCCTTCTTCTGGTCCAACGGCTCCGGCCGCCCAGGGACCTCAGCCGTCCGCCGCTTTCTCAAGTGATGTTCGTGCTGGACAAACCGCATCGGCTGATGGAACAAGGGGCGCCCGCTTTCGGGCTTGGCGAAACCGGCCTGCGTATGAATCCGGGCGGGCTGGTCCTGGAATCCTTCGCCCTGGAGCGCCGGGCAGCCACGCTCGATCTGGTGATGTTGGTAATCGAGACGGCAAGCGCGCTCTCCATTTCCATACGATACAACAGCGATTTGTTCGATCTCGCCGCCGTCGCCCGAATAGCAGGATACTTTGAGACACTTCTGCGCCGTGTCGTTATGCAACCCGATACCAGGTTGGATGCACTAAACGAAACACTCGCCCGGTTGGACAGTCAGCAGCAGGACCCAACCCGACGACACTACCGACTAATCAAAGCGAGGCCGCGTCCGCGCAATCGAGAAATCGCCGGCAGCGAGTTGGAGATTTTAAGTACCGCTCAGCGCCAGCAACTGCTGGTCGAGTTCAACGATACCAAGACCGATTATCCTCAAGACAAGCTCATCCACCAACTGTTCGAACAACAAGTCGAGCGCACGCCTGACAACATTGCCGTCGTGTTCAACGATCAGCAACTGACCTATGCTCAGCTCAACGCTCGCGCCAATCAACTGGCGCATCATCTGCAGTCGCTGGGCGTGGGACCTGACGTGCCGGTGGCCATTTGCGTGGAGCGCTGCCCCGAGATGGTTGTCGGCCTCCTTGGCATTCTTAAAGCCGGAGGCGCGTACGTACCGCTGGACCCCGCGTATCCGAAAGAGCGCCTGGCCTTCATGTTGGAGGACACTCGCGCGCCAGTATTGCTCACGCAAGCGCGGATCGCGGCGAGCATGCCCGCGCATCGAGCGCACGTGCTGTGCCTGGACTCCGGATGGGGCGCCATCGGCCGCGAGAGCGAAGGGAATCCGGTAAGCAGGTCCACGGCCGGAAACCTTGCGTATGTGATTTATACCTCAGGCTCTACCGGACAGCCGAAGGGAGTGATGATCGAGCACAGGAGCCTGGTCAACTACCTGTGCTGGGTCGGCGAGGGCTCACTGGGCGACGCGCTGGCGCATGTGCCACTGACTACCAACCTGACGTTTGACATGTGCCTGAAGCAGTTGTTCCCCTCGCTCTTGCGCGGGGGGCAAGTGTGGATGCTGCCGGACGACGTGACGGCCGAGCCCGCGGCGCTGCTCTCGGCACTTGGTGCACGGACCGAGGTCGGGCTCAACTGCGTGCCGTCTTTGTGGAAGGCCATGCTACACGCAATTGATCGAGGTCAGGCTGCAAGTCCGAACGAAGGCCTCGCGTATCTATTGTTCGGCGGCGAACAACTGAGTCAGGATCTGATCGACAAGTCTCTTGCCGCGTTGCCCAATCTCCAGATCTGGAATATCTACGGCCCGACTGAGGCCACCGCCAACGCATGTGCCGCCAAAATAGGCTCTGGAGACGAAGTCACGATTGGCCATCCCATAGCTAATACGCAGATATATATTCTGGATCCCTCTTTGGGGCCAGTGTCTATAGGCGTCCAGGGCGAGTTGTATATAGGCGGTGAAGGGGTGGCTCGCGGCTATCTCAACCGACCGGATTTGACCGCGGAGAAATTCATTCCGCATCCCTTTAGTACCGAACCGGGAGCACGACTGTACAAAACCGGGGATCTGGCCCGCTATCTGCCCGATGGAAGGATAGAGTTCCTCGGCCGTACTGACTACCAGGTGAAGATCAGAGGGTTCCGCATCGAACTGGGCGAGCTCGAGGCGGCGCTCCGCGAACATTCGGCCGTACGAGAGGCCGTCGTCTTGACTCAGGAAGACGCGCCCGGAGAAAAGCGGCTGGTCGCCTATGTCGTCGCTGAGCGAGAGTCCCGCCCTGCCGCCAGTGACTTGCGCAGGTTTCTGCGCGGGAGGCTGCCCGAATTTATGGTGCCCTCGGCCTTGGTGCTGCTCGACGCGTTGCCGCTGATGCCCAACGGCAAGGTGGACCGCCGTGCACTGCCGGCGCTCGAACGAGCTAGGCCCGAATTGGAGAACGCCATCGTCATACCTCGCACCCCTACAGAGGAGGTGTTGGCCGAGATCTGGGTCCAGGTCCTCGGCATAGAACGGGTAGGTGTACACGATAATTTCTTCGACCTCGGCGGCCATTCTCTTTTGGCCACTCAGGTCGTTTCCCGAATCCGTGACACCTTCGAGATGGAAATGCCGTTGCGCCGATTGTTTGAGCTGCCCACCGTGGCTGGCCTGGCCGAAAGCATCGAGGTAGCCAGGCGGGCGGGGCAGAACCTGCAGGCACCGCCGATCGTTCGCGTTGCGCGCGACGAGGGCCTGCCGCTCTCGTTTGCTCAGCAGCGGTTGTGGTTCATCGATCAGTTGGCGCCGGGCAACTCAGCCTACAATATCCCCGCCGCCGTTCGCTTTAAGGGACCGCTCAACGTCGTGGCGCTGGAGCAGAGTCTCAACGAAATCGTGAAGCGCCATGAAACCCTGCGAACGATCTTTGCGATGGTCGATGGAGGCCCCGTCCAGGTTATCGCTCCGACTTTGACTATGACGCTACCGGTAGTCGACCTGCAGGACATGTCCGAGAACGAGCGGGAGGTCGAGGTTCGGCGGCTCGCCGCCGAGGATGCGCGGCGGCCGTTCGATTTGGCTCGAGGCCCGCTATTGCGAATCACTCTGCTACGGCTGGGCGAAGAGGAGCACGTGGGGTTCCTCACGATGCATCACATCGTGTCCGACGGCTGGTCGACTGGAATACTGATCCGCGAGATGGCTGTGCTCTATGAGGCTTTCTCCGCGGGAAGATTCTCACCCCTGCCCGAACTGCCTATTCAATATGCGGACTTCGCCGACTGGCAGCGCCATTGGTTGCAGGGTGAAGTCCTGGAAACCCAGCTTTCCTATTGGAAGGAACAATTACTTGACGCTCCATCTCTGCTGGAGTTGCCTACGGACCGCACCAGGCCGGCGTTGCAGGGTTTCGAGGGTGCGCATCGCTCGTTGCTATTGCCCAGGACCGTAGTAGATGCGCTAAAGGCGCTGAGCCGCCATGAAGGAGTTACCCTGTTCATGACGCTGCTCGCGGCGTTCAAAATCTTGTTGCACCGCTACACGAGTCAAAACGACTTGATCGTTGGCACGCCGATCGCCAACCGCAATCATACGGAGATAGAGCCGCTGATTGGCTTCTTCGTCAATACTCTGGTCCTACGTACTGACCTTTCAGGTAATCCCAGTTTTCGGCAGCTTCTGCGCCGGGTGCGGGAAGTGTGTTTGGCAGGGTATAGCCATCAGGATCTGCCCTTTGAGAAGCTGGTCGACGAATTGCACCTGGAGCGGGACTTAAGCCGCAACCCGCTCTTTCAGGTGATGTTCGTGCTGAACAATGCTTTGCCCGAAACGGTGGAACTGACGGGCTTGACCGTGAGTGCTGTAAAGGGCGACAGCGAGACAGCTCACGTCGATTTGACTCTGCAAATAAGTGAGACCGATGAAGGCCTGATGGAAGCGGCATTGGTATACAACACTGATTTGTTTGATGCTGCTACGATCACGCGGATGCTGAAGCACTTTCAGATCCTGCTGGAAGCCGCGGTGGCGGATCCCGATCAGCATCTTTCGGACTTGCCGCTCATGGGCGACGCAGAGCAGCACCAACTGCTGGTGGAGTGGAACGATACTAAGACCGGGCATCCGCAGAATCTCTGTGTCCATCAACTGTTTGAGGCGCAAGTCGCGCGAACCCCTGACGCGATAGCGGTAGTGCTTGAAGATAAGCAGCTGACGTATGGAGAGCTGAACAGCCGCGCCAATCAGCTGGCCCATCATTTACGGACTCTCGGAGTGGGACCGGACGTACCCGTTGGAATCTGCCTGGAGCAGTCCTTGGAGATGATCGTCGGGTTGTTAGGCATTCTAAAGGCGGGCGGAGTTTACGTGCCGCTGGACCCGGCCTATCCGAAAGAGCGCCTGGCCTTCATGTTCGAAGATACCCGAATGCCGGTGCTGTTGACTCAGGAGCGGTTGGTAGCAGCGCTGCCGAGACATCGAGCCAAAGTGGTCTGTCTGGATTCAGGCTGGCAGACTGTGACCAAGGAAGAGTCGGCGAATCCAGTTACTGAGACCGTGCATGACAACTTGGCTTATGTAATCTATACCTCGGGATCCACGGGCCAGCCAAAGGGAGTTCTGGTTACGCACGGCTCGATAGTAAGTCACTGCCTGGATATACAAAGCTACTACGGGCTCGACTCAACCGATCGGATACTTCAGTGTTCTTCACTGAGCGTTGATTTATCATTGGAGCAGATCCTTCCGACACTTATTGCCGGGGCCAGACTGATATTGGCGCGCGCGGAATTGTGGGATGCGGCCGAGTTGCAGAGAAAAATCGCGGAGTTCGGACTAACCGTACTCAATATTCCAACACCCTACTGGCAGGAACTCGCCGCAGAGTGGACAGAGGTCCCGGACTCGGTGTCGAACCAGCCCAGACTGGTCGTCGTCGGCGGAGATGTAATGTCGCCCGAAGCGCTTGACCGCTGGCAGAAAGCCGCTGTGCGCGCGGTCCGTCTGATCAATGCTTACGGCCCAACGGAGGCCACAATAACGGCAACGGCCTTCGAAATTGCGCCCCGGCTTGCTGGGCAGACCACTTTCCAGAAGGTTCCCATAGGCCGTCCCCTCGCTAATCGGGAGGTTTACATTCTGGATAGGTACGGCAAGCCGGTTCCGGTTGGAGTTCCTGGCGAGCTGTACATCGGCGGCGCCGGCCTGGCGCGAGGCTATCTCAATCGTCCCGATTTGACCGCCGAGAAGTTCGTCCCAAACCCTTTCAGCGGTGAGCCGGGGGCACGACTGTATAAGAGCGGCGACGTCGCCCGCTATCGGTTGGATGGAAACATCGACTACCTCGGTCGTGTTGACCACCAAGTGAAGATCCGTGGCTTCCGCATCGAACTGGAAGAGATCGAAGCGGCGCTCGGCCAACACCCGGCCGTGCGGGAGGCTGTGGTGCTGGCTCGCGAGGAGGCGTCCGGCGATAGGCGGCTGGTAGCCTATGTCGTCGCTCAGCGAGAGTCCGGCCCGACCACCGACGACCTGCGCGGGTTTCTGAAGGAGAAGCTGCCCGAATACATGACGCCCGCAGTCTTCGTGCCGCTCGATGCGATGCCGTTGACACCCAACGGGAAGGTTGACCGCCGTGGGCTACCCTCACCCGCGGGCATACGACCGGAGCTGGAAAAGGCGTTCGTGGCGCCACGAGATGACCTGGAGGTTCAACTCGCTCATCTGTGGGAGGAGGTTCTGAACGTTCGGCCTATTGGCCTGAGAGACAATTTCTTTGAACTGGGAGGGCATTCTCTGGCAGCCGTACGCCTGTTCGCACTTATAGAGAACAGGCTAGGGAAACGGCTTCCTCTGGCGGCGGTTTTTCAAGGAGCAACCGTAGAACATCTCGCGATTATTTTCCGCCAGCAAGCCAAGTCTGCGACGCACACATCTCTAGTGGCTATTCAACCTGGCGGCAGCAAACGGCCGCTTTTCCTGATCCATCCGGCTGGTGGGCACGTTTTTCCTTACGTTCATCTGGCGCGATGTTTGGGCCTCGATCAACCCTGCTATGGGCTACAAGCAAGAGGACTGGAAAAAGAACAAGATCCCCACACGCGGATCGAAGAGATGGCTACTTATTACATCGATGCATTGCAGACTGTGCAGCCGGCAGGTCCCTACCTCCTGGGCGGATGGTCGATGGGAGGCGTCGTAGCCTTCGAGATGGCGCACCAGCTTCACGTGCAAGGACAGCGGGTGGCCTTCCTGGCGTTACTGGATGCGCGGATTCCAGATCCAGATGAGAACTTCGAGGACGAAAATTTTGAGGCTACGCTGTTAGCTGATTTTGTCCGCTATTTCGGTCTTCCGTTGGACCCTCGAAAATCCCTTGCGCGAATTCCGAAGGACGAATTGTTAGCTCGCGTGCTCGAGCAGGCCAAGGCGGCTGGCCTGGTGCCGCAGGATGTCGAAGCTTCTCAGGCGCGTCCTTTCATCGAACTCTGCAAGGCCGACTTTCGGGCGACGCGGAACTACCTGATGCATCGCTACCCAGGTCCAGTCACGCTTTTCAAGGCTGCTCAGGAGCTTGCGGAACCGTCCACTGACCCGACGTTGGGCTGGAGCAGGTGGGCTGCAGGAGGCGTGGAGGTCCATGTCGTTCCGGGCAATCATGCGAGTATGGTTTACCAGCCTCACGTTGAAGTTTTGGCCGAGGTTATCAGGACTTGCCTGAACTATGCGCAATCTGCGGCGCAATGGCCCGCTGACGGCAATGAATCCAGTGACTGGGTAATGAAGGTGGGTTAATGAACACCGACGACACGCAAGACAATACTGTCTACAAAGTCGTTCTGAATCATGAAGAGCAATACTCGATCTGGCCGGCAGACAAGGAAAATCCTCTTGGCTGGACCGATGCAGGCAAAAGCGGGACCAAGACAGAATGTCTGGCGCATATCAAAGAGGTGTGGACCGACATGAGGCCGCTCAGTCTGAGGAAGAAGATGGAGGAGCGGGAACGGTAGATCCATTTCATCGAAGAACGGATTTGGACGTTGCACCTATACGGACAGGTTCGACATGCCCCAGCCCATAGCCAACTCCGTTTTTGATTCCTGGATTGCATGTCGCGAGCCTCGGCCACAGGCTCGCCTGCGGCTGTTCTGTTTCCCGTATGCTGGAAGCGGTGCGTCGGTTTTTCGCACCTGGCCGTGTGGCCTGCCCACGGACGTCGAGGTCTGTCCAGTTCAACTCCCCGGAAGGGGAACTCGGCTGATGGAGCGTCCCTTTTCTCGGCTCGCGCCACTGGTCAAGGCTCTGGCTCAAGCCCTGTTCCCGCTGCTGGACAAACCCTTTGCCTTCTTCGGACATAGCCTGGGAGCGTTGGTCAGTTTTGAAGTCGCCCGTGAACTGCGCCGACAGTACGTGTGTATCCAGTTCGACTTTTTGTCTCTTCTGGTCACGCGCCCAAATTCCTCGTCGAGGTCTGCCTATCCACGCACTGCCAGAAAGAGAATTTCTGGAGGCACTGCGTAGCCTGAACGGTACTCCCATCGAGTTGTTAGCGCACCGGGAACTGATGGAGATCATGCTTCCTATTTTGCGTGCGGATTTCGCGCTATACGAGGATTACGTATACGTGCATGATTTCCCCTTGAACTGTCCGATCATGGCTTTTGGCGGGTTGGAGGATCGCAAAGTCAGTCATCGCGACCTTGAAGCATGGCGCGATCAAACGAGCGTTGCATTTTCGTTGAGGATGTTTCCGGGTGACCACTTTTTTTTGAACGCGACTGCGTCTCCTCTTCTTCAAGTGCTGTCGCGAGAATTGCAATGACGCCGGATAGAACGGTCAGGTGAGAATGCCGCTCGCCCCCTGTGTTTCTGCTGCGTGGAGCGTTCCATCGCAGGCACCGGAATTGAGTAATGACCAAGTGCATGTCTGGCGTGCCGCGCTGGACCAGACCCCATCGCAGATAAACAGTGTCTTCCGTACGCTGTCAGCGGATGAACGCGCGAGAGCTGAGAGGTTTTGTTTTCCCAGAGACCGTGAGCACTTTATCGCCGCTCGGGGAGCACTCAGGGCTATACTCGGTGTGTATTTGAACCGGGCGCCAGAATGCGTGTCCTTCTGCTACAACTCTCATGGAAAGCCTGCCCTGATGTTGGAATCCGGCGAGGAACCGATCCGCTTCAACATATCCCACTCGCATGGAGCGGCCATCTTTGCAATCGCTCGAGGTCGGGAGGTCGGCGTCGACCTAGAATGTATACGCTCCAATCTGGAAGTAGAGCAGATCGCCGAACGATTTTTCTCGCGCCATGAGATCGCGGCACTTCGTGCTCTCCCAGCGGCTCTTCGCGAATACGCATTCTTTCTCTGCTGGACTCGCAAGGAAGCCTATATCAAGGCGAGAGGGGAAGGGCTTTCACTACCGCTTGACCAGTTCGACGTGTCGCTTGTTCCCGGGGAACCTGCGGCGCTGCTTGGCACCCGGCCAGATCCGGACGAAGCTCTCCGTTGGTCTTTAAAAGAGTTAACCCTTGTGTCGCCAGGGTATGCAGGCGCTCTTGCGGTGGAGGGAGACGGCTGGTCTCTCGTATCGTGGGAATGGCCAGGATCACTTTCGAGAACTGCATAGAATCTCAAAATAGTACACTTCGCGGCTTTCTGAATTCGCAGTCAATCTTTTGTGCCGCTTGGAGCTTAGCCTTGGCGATGCACCGGCGTTCGCTTTTGCCGGTCCCTTGGCATACAAGTGATCAAGGTCGCCCGAACGGCTCCTTACATCTCCACACTTTCCTCGAAGTGGACAACCGCTAGCTGACGGTCCGCTTCGGGTTACCTGCGCCTGACCGAGCTCGCAAAACTGCGAGAAGCGCATACGAAGGCTGCTGCAGTGTAATGCTCATCGCCAAGGAGTCATTTATTCTTACTTTAATAATTTCATCGCTTAGAGGCTGGACTTTGATTGCTGCGATCGCGTTGTCAGCGGTGCTCGCGGCGCTCTGCCCTGGGGTTGGCCTCACGGATGTTGTGCAGGCGCCGGGCACCGAATCGAGCGCCGGCGGTGCAACGGATGCCTGGCTGGTGACACGGGGCCTGATTGGCCATGGCATGGTCGGGGAGCAATCCGCGCCTGACGTTTTGATGCCGGCGGCCGGCGTCGAGGTCAACGAAACTCGACAGACGGAAGATCGCACCGGCAACGTGGTGATGCAGGTCAAGTTGTGGGACGAAAAGGTCGGCGAAGATATGGTCCATATCGAGGTGGCCATCCTGACCAGCAATCAGTTCGAAGTCAGTTTCTGGCTATTCCCCAACCATCGGCAGGGCTGCACCATGTACCAATGGACGCTATACGATCATGGTCGGGCGCTGCAGAGCGCGTTCTGGCGCAACGACGCGCCGGTGCTGCGGCTGGCCGGGGCCGCCGATCTGCCACACGACCTATATCCCGACGCGGTTCCGTGGATGGCGTTTCTGCGGGTCCTCGACGCGCCTCGCCAGGGCGGTGAAGGTGCACTGCATCAGCAGATCACGCCCTACAGTTACGTGGGCCAGAATGTCGTGGTCAAGGGCGTCGAGCAGATACGCGTGCCGGCCGGCAGCTTCTCGGCACTCAAGGTGAGCGCTCAAGTCGACATTGCCACGGTGATGCCGAACTGGCCGCGCTTCGTGATGCACGTCGTGCAGCCGGTGGTCCCCAGGAACATACTCTACTTCCAGGCCGTCCCGCCTTATCGGCTGCTCAAGCAACAGGGCGCTACCTTCGTCGGCGGTCCTGAGGTCACCACAGAACTCATTCGCTTCTACATCGCCGGCGCACCGCCGCTCGCCGTGCCCGCACCGGCCGTGACCGCGCTTCGAACGCGGGACGCGCGGGCTGCCGCTGCGCTCGGGGATTCATCGATCTCTGTGAAGCAATAAGCTCTGTGAAGCAATAGGCAGTCACGAGGATCGCGCCTGGTAGCGACCGACGCCTGCGGTAAGCCTCAAACGGCTGACCTGACGTGAGCCTCCTCCGCGCCTCGCGTCTCGTCACTTACTATTTGGCCGTCTCGCAAACGGATCATGCGGTGAGCCCGCTCCATGACCTGAGGATCGTGGGTGGAAAAAATGAAAGTCGTACCGGTGGTACGATTGAGGTGTTGCATCACGTCGAGGAGCGAAATAGCAGTGGCAGAGTCCAGATTCGCCGTCGGCTCGTCTGCCAGAATGAGCGCAGGTTCAGTGACCATCGCCCGAGCCACAGCGACCCGCTGCTGCTGCCCGCCGGACAACTCCGCCGGGCGACGATCCTCCATTCCGTCGAGCCCAATCTCCGAGAACAACTTGTGTACTTTTTCCCTGCGCTTGTGCGCCGGCATTCCCTGCAGCAGCAAGGTAAACTCGGCATTTTCCAAGGCGGTAAGGACCGGCATCAGGTTGTAGGTTTGGAAGACGAAGCCGATACGCCGCAGACGCAAACTAGCCAGCTCACCCGATGACAAAAGTTGAAGGTCCTGTCCGGCGACTCGCACCTCGCCTGTGTCTGCGCGATCGAGCCCGCCGATGATGTTAAGCAGGGTGGTTTTGCCGGAGCCTGAAGGACCGGCAGTAGCCACGAATTCACCAGGAGCAATGCTTAGAGAGATACCACGCAGTGCCGGGACCTCGATTAGCCCGGTCCGGTAAGTTTTCTTCAGGTCCTTTAGCTCCACCGCCCACTCGACCACATCGCCCTCCAAACCAACCTTCGGCTGCGAGCTTTTAGTCCGCAGCCTTTTTTCCAGCTCGCTCTTATCGCCCTAGAAAAGAAATCCCCAATAACTTCGCGCCGTAGATTGGCAGTTGCTATTGTTTGCGTCACAGTTCAAACAGTTGCTGCCTTGGGCATCGCACACCTGATGCCTTCCTGATCCATCACCGGCGCGTTGGCAATTGTTAGCATCGTCGCAGGCGAGGCAGTTATTACCGTTTGTGTCACATACGGAGTGTGTCGCTGCATACTGCCCAGACGGCCCAGACCAAAAACATCCCTGCAGACCTAGCATCGCGAAGCCGAGAAACGAGGCGAGAACAAGTGACTTGAACATAATGGTGTACTTCCTCTGTTCTCATCATGCGCGCCTCGAATGTGCGGACGCAAAGTAAGGACCGTTCAATTCGAACTGTCGTGTTCTCCACAGCACCAGACCGCGCGAAGCCTCTCGCCCCTCCGTGCTTAGCTTACTTTCTAAAGCACCTTCAATGCGTCCGGCAACTCTGTTCGCGCCGCCTTCAGCGCCGGATAAAACGAGAGAATCGTCGCCATCATGAACACAATGACTACCGACCAGGCGATCCGATCCAGGCTCAGACTGGAGTACAGAATCGGGTCGAAAATGAGAGCGGGGTTAAGGCCGGGCTTGAATACCCAGCGCAGATCCAGGCCGGAGGTGGCAAAATAGTGCTGGACGCTTAAACCCAGCAGCAGTCCCAGCGCCAGGCTGATCGTCGTGAGCGCCAGAGATTCGCCGACGATCATTACCGCCAACTGCAGAGGCCGAAGGCCAAGAGCCTTACAGACGCCAAACTCATAGCGGCGCTCGAGGACTCTCATCAGAATCGTATTGAGTATTCCCAACCCTACCATCACCAAGACCACACCGTTCATGATGTAGTTAAAGGCGTGGTCCAGACGAAGTATCTGAGCGAGCATCGGCATTGACTCACGCCAGGTCAGAACCTCAACCGGGGTTCCGATCAACTGCTTGCGCAAGGCCGTTGCGACCATCAGGGAATCGCGCTCCTGGTCGAGAACGAGGGCTACCTGAGTCACCTGATGCTCCGGCAGTTCGAGCAGGGTCTGAGCCACGGGCAACGGCAAATGGATGATGTTGGAATCGACCGCCTGGAGACCCGTGCTGAAGATACCGCTCACGCGCAAAAGCGTGCTTTGCATTTCCCCGCCGGCGCCGTTCTTAGCCTCAGTCCCAGGCTGTCGCACTGGCTGAGTCATCAGCACTACTTTGGAGCCAACCTTTACGTCGAGCTTGCGGGCTATCTCGGATCCGATGACAACACCGGAAGGTTTGTCGTCATTCAGGTATGTACCCTCGACTATCCGTTGGGGTATCAGCGACACGGTGCGCTCCTGCCGTGGTATGACTCCGATAATTCTTACGCCGGCAGTGTTTGCCGCGGAACTAAGTAGCCCGGTGGCCACCAGCCGAGGACTAACGCCTCGCACCAGAGGTCTCATGGCCGCGCTATGCAATAGATGTTCGGTCATCAACACTGCCGAGGCAGGGAGCAACAGCTCCTGAGAGCCGGTGTCCTGGAATCCCTTCGACTGAATGACTACATGCCCCGTACCCAGTCGCACTCCGTCGGCAACCATCTGCTCGTGACCGCCATCGAGCAATCCCAAAGAGACTAGTAGCAGGGCAAGACCGAGACCGAGAGCCAGGGCAGTCAACAAAGTACCGCGGGGATTGCGCCAGAGATTGCGCCAGCTGATTTTCATCAGAAGGAGAACGCTTGTCACTAGCCTAGACCTTGCGGATCGCTTCGGTCGGCCGAAAGTGCGCAGCCCGCCACGCGGGATAGAAGGCAGACACAAGAGCCGTGACGGCTAGCCCCGCGGCTGCTTCATAGTATGCAGGAAAGTCCTGCCGGCCGTACCAGAGATGGCCGACCACCACTCCCGCGAGAGAGACCACCTCGCCCGTCGCACCGCCCAAGTCCAGGCCATGAACCTGCAAATACCAGAGTAGCGGAGCACCGATAGCCGCTCCCAGGACCAGACTGGCCCCGGCCAAAGCCGCCGCTTCCGCCAGGATGAGACCAATCACCTGGAAAGGCCGCATCCCGAGGGCCATGAGCATGCCCAACTCGCGGGTGCGCTCAAAGACCGCCATCAGCATAGTGTTCATAATGCCGATGACCGCTAACAGGAAGAAGATAAAAAAGAGGACAAAAGTTATGCTGCGATTGAACTGCACATAGTCGGAGAGCTCGGGCACCAGCTCCTCCCAGTCCATCACCTGAACGGGAGGGGTCTTGGCAAGCCGGGCCTGAAGCGCCGCAGCCTCCGCCGAAGCGTCGGCTATCTGATCAAGCCTGATGCCGACTTCATGGATCCTCCCCGGCGCCAGGTTCAATAGCTTCTGCAGAGAAGAGAGCGACATCACCACCACGCTTCGGTCGAGCGCGTCGAGTCCCGTGTGGAAAACTCCGACAATACTGTACAGGTCATTCCCCATCGAACCGTCGGCCGCCTGCGTCAACAGAACAATCTGTGATCCTAGTTGAACGCCGATGGTGCTGGCGAGCTTGTCTCCCACCACCACGCCCATCGGCACGCGGTCACTTAGATAGTTTCCTTTTACAATCTGAGTATTCAGGACAGTGACCTTTGGCTCTTGATCGGGAACGACTCCAAAAAGCTCCACTCCCGCAGAGCGATGGCCCGAATTTACCAGGCCGTAGCCGTATACCCGGGGAGCCGTGGCATAAACTCGGGAATCGGCACCGATGGCGGTAAGCAGCGCGCTTACGTCCGTCCCCTTGCCTCCACCTATCGTTTTTTGAATGGAACGATTGGGATAGTAACCCGGGGCGTGCACCTGGATCTGAGAGAGAACCAGGCGTGTGCCGTTCTCAATCATTTGCCATCTCAGCCCCGCCATCAGGCAGGCAACGAACATTAACATCGCATAACCCAGCGCGATGGCGGCCATGGTGATGAAGGTACGCCGCGGATTGCGCCAGAGATTGCGCCAGGCAAGCTGGAGAAGCTGCGTACTCATTGTTTCAGGTCGGGTAGGGAGAACGTTTCCGCGCCGATCGGCACGTCGAAGCTGATATCTTCATACACAACCGTGGTCTGCTCACCCGGCTTGTCCGTGACTCGCATAACCAGTTGCGTAGGGATGAGCCTTGCGCCCATCTTTTTGTAATCGGAAAAGGTTAGCTCCCGGACCAGCTTGCCGTCTTCGTCATAGTAACCCTGCCATGCCGGCATCTGGTTGACCTGGCGGATCTGCAAAACAATTTTGCCCCATACCACGACGGCTTCAGGTTTGGGCGTCAGAGTATATTCATATACCGCGACCCCACGCCGCTTTCCCGCAAACGATGTCGCGATAGAGTAGTCGCGAGTGAGAAAACTCTCTTTCACCAGGTCGTCGATGGTGAAGGCACTTCCCATCCACGGGGTCATCGTCATTGAAGTAGGAAGTTTAACCGTGCGTCTCGTTTTCGGCAGGTAGTACCAGATGTCGCGGCCGACTTTGAGGATCGCCGTGCCGGCTTGATCTTGAGGACCGTCGATGCGGACGAGGACTTTCTCTCCGAGCGACCAGATCTTCATCGTGAGGTTACGTTGACCGTCTTCGTTGGAGACCTGCATCTTGACCGTGGCGATGCTGGAGTTGCTGCTGAACAGGCGAGCTGCCTGGCCGACAATCTCTTGCGCCCGTGGATCGTCCACGCCATGAGACGGTCCGGCCGCGGCGTACGAGACATGAGCCGGACTTAGCAATGCGAGCGCAAGACATATGGCTATACTTGTTTGTTGCCATCGCATAGCCAGGCTGACTCTAATATCCGCTCTAATTTCCGGTCTAATCTCGGGAGCGATCGAAGCAGCGCGAGAGCAAGCGAGTCGCTTCGGCCTCATCAGCGTCCAACCTCCGGGGCCTGGACGGCCGCAAGCTTTGGTATGATCTCGCGCTTAACTTCGACGACCTCTTCTACTAACGGCTTGCCCATCAGTAGTCCCATCGGTACCCGCACCAGGAGGTTGAAGGCGGTTACGGCCAGGGAAAGTGTGAACAGATCGTCCTTGGCGGCGAACCGCGCGAAAGCGAGGGTGAAGATGAGCTGAGTCGTTCCGATTCCCCCTGGGGAAAATGGCGAATTTCCCATGGCCAGAAGGAATGGCGTCAGTGCCAGTGCCTGCGCCAACGGGAGCGCGATATGAAAGCTCACGAACTGTCCGTAGAGCGCGAAGCCTGCACTCAGGAAAGTCAGGAATCTGATTCCGATCAGCTCGAGGTACTGCGGCGCAAGCGCCATGCGAAAGCTCAACAGTGACGGCCGCTCGTAGAGCCATCGGAGCCAGTTGTCAGAACCGAGGCGCGCCCCCCAAAAGAGCCAAAACGTGGCGATTAAACCACCAGCCCCAAGCGCACCCGCTGCATAATACAAGGCGAAACGGATCGGCGAGGTCGGCACGATAGCGATCGCGAACAGCGCCATCACGGCCAGCAGCATCACATCGACATAGGTCTGGAACAGCAAGGTGCCCACGCTGGTCAACCAAGGCACGCGCTTGCGCGCATGGAGGAACAGGACATACGCGCCGCTAGCGACGTAGGAGTTGATAATCTGAAGAAAGTAGACCGCGGCCATGGTCGGAAGCAGCTCGCGCGGCCGGGTCGAGCCATGAAAATAACTGAACAGGCGTGAATACAGGAGTGTTTCGCCGACAAACCAGCATAGAAAGCCACCGAGGCTCGCGACCGCAAAGAGCCAGAACGTGGCGCGGCTTGCGGCGTCGGCCACCTGGCTCCAGGATACGCCGCGCGCGGCGTACCATATGATTGCCGCCGCTACTGCGTAGGTGACAAGGTTTTGCAGGACGGTCTTGCGCACCGGGACTTTCACTCCCTCAGGCACCACGGCAACGCAGCCGAGCACCGGCGCGGTCGATTTCGCAGTCTTTCTCCTTGCAGTCGTTTTGTTCGACTAACTTCAACTGAGCGTCGCGCCAAAATCGGCGGGCATCCAAGGAAGGGGGGTTCCCGGATGCCCGCCTGCTCACCGTTTTCCTTGCGGCGAACGCCGCCCGGTTGGCGAAAGGATTGTCACAGCCACGTCGAGTTCCATCACGGTGAGTGGGTCCCTCCGGGTCAACCCGACGCCACCTGTCGAATACTGACTGTATGTCGATGCAGGCTTTAGAGCCATCATGCGGCGGGCGAATCTGTTACGTGGAGAACAAACGCGTCGAAGAATTTCGGCGTTCACGATCGGCCGGGAGTGCGGGCGAGCGTGCCCGGCGCGGCGCAGGCGATCTTTCTATGTCCGCCTATGTTCGCCCGACGCTATCGCCGGACCGATCGGGAGCGTTTTATGGCGAGGGTTCCTCGACGGTCTTCACCCGAGTATCGCGCGCGCGGCCAGGGCGCAAACTGCTGAGCGCGCGGGCGAGCGCCTGCAGTTGCGCTCGCGGCTCGCACAGCGCCGTGGCGCGCGCAGGACCGGCCGCGCCCAGGCGCGCGCGCAATTCGCGATCCTCAATCAGGCGGCCGAGCGCCTCGGCCAGCGCGGCCGGATCGTTGGGCTCAATCAGTATCCCGCACGAGCCGTCGACAATTTCGAGCGCCCCGCCGATCGCGGTGGTCACCACCGGCAACCCCGCGTAGAGCGCCTCGATAAAGGTGATACCGAAGGGCTCGGGCCCGGTGTTGGGCTGGCAATGGATGTCGGCGGCGGCGAGCAGCCGCGCGACGTCGCCGCGTTGTCCGAGGAAGTTCACGCGCGAGCCGATTCCAAGCGCGGCGGCCTCGGCGCGCAGGGCTTCAAGGTAGCGCGCCTCGTGGGCCCGCTGCGCTCCGCCCACGATCCAGCAGGTCCATCTGGATCCGCCGCCGGATCCGCCGTCGGATACGCCGGGCACGCCGGCCAGGCGTGCGAGCGCGTTGAGATGCAGCCGATGGCCCTTCCACTCCTCCATCCGGCTCACCTGGATCACCACCGCCGCTTCCGGAGCGGCGCCCAGTTCGGCCCGCACGGCCGCGCGGTCCGCCTGCGAGACGCCGGGCGCGGGCGCGACGGGACAATAGACTACTTCGCACGGCACTCGCGGCACTCGCGAGGACTGTTGCGGATAGATGAGCGGCAGCGAGGCGGCCGTGAAGCGGCTGGTGCAAATCGCGCCGTCGGGCACGACGCGGGCGGCCCATCGCTCCAGCCAGTGGCGTCCGGTGGCGACGTCATGCAGCCAGAAAATCGAAGCCGCACCCCCCTGACGCACGACAGGGCCGAAGATCGCCTGGGTCCACGGCGAATGACAGATGACCGTGTCGAAGCCGCGCTGCTCGATCAGGCTCCCCAGCGCACGCCGTGCCCGCAGGATACTCAGCGGCCATCGAACGCGGACTTCGCCCAGCCGATGTACGGTCGCGCCGGCCGCGCGCAGTTCGTCCTCCGCCCGCCCTGCGAAACACACCGCGAACTCGGATTCGAGCTCCGCGCTAAGCGCACTGCATCGCGCAAGCGTAACCAGCATGGTCTCGAGACCGCCATAAAGATTGCCCGCGCTAACGTGCAACACTCGCATCAGGCCGCCTGCGCCGAGAGCAGCTGATAGATGGGCATCAGCTCGTCGGCGAGCCGCTCGCGCGTGAAGCGCCGCCGCGCCGACCGCGCCGCCGCGGCGCCGAGCGCCGCGCGCAGCACCGGGTCGCGCGCGAGCTCGCGCATCCGATCGGCCAACGCAGGCGCCGAACCCGCCTCGTGCACCAGCGCGTCCTCGCCCGGCGTGACTATCTCGGCGGCGCCGCCGCCCCGGCTCACCACGACCGCGCGCCCGGTGGCCATCGCCTCGGCGATCACCAGCCCGAACGGCTCGGGCTGCGTGCTCGCGTGCACGACGACGTCAAGTGCGCGCATCGCCGCCGCAGCGTCGTCGACAAAGCCCGTGAAGCCGACGCGGCCGGCGAGTCCCAGACGCCCGGCCAGACCGCGCAGCTCTTCGAGGTCGCACTGGCTACCGTCGGTCTCGTAGAGCGCGCCGCCGATCACATAGCCGCGCACCAGCGGTTCGCCCGCGAGCATTTCGAGCGCGCGCAGAAAGACCTCGTGACCTTTCCATTGCGCCATCGTCGCGACCAGTCCGATCCTGACCACCGGATGGTTGGGCGGCGCAAGACCGGACAGCCGGTCGAGGTCCAGCGCGGGGCCCTCGGGCGAGAAACGTCTGAGGTCCACGGCGTTGTGGATGGGAAAGACCCTAAACTCGGCACCGCAGGCGGAGCGCACGTCGTCGGCTACGCTCAGCGAGTTGGCGACCGCCGCCGCACAGCGGTCGGCATGTGCGCGCATCAGGCGCGCCATCAGCGGCCGCGAGCTGATGTAGTCGTGGATGTGCCAGAGCACGGGCACGCCACGAGGCGCGGCCCAGGCGCCGAGCACGTGCATCTTGAAGCCATTGGTGTGGATCAAATCGGGAGCGGCGGCGGAGAGCGCATGCCGCAGCCGCCTGGTATATAGCGCGACCGAAGGTGTGCTCAACGACGCGCGGCCGAGCGTGCCGAGCAGGCGGGATTTACTACTACCGCCGCTGCCGACGCTGGCGTCGCCCAGCCGGGCGAGCGCGCGCGGATAAGGTAGCGCATGGGCGGCGACCCCAAGCGCACGCGCCTGGTCGAGGAAGGCACCGTCAGCACCGGCGATAAGCTCGAGCGCGACGCGTGGCTCGGCCGCACGCAGGCTCGCCATGAAGTCGAGCAGGCTGCGTTCGGCGCCGCCCATCTGACCGGAGGGGTTGAGATAGACGATTTTCAAGCGGCCTGAACTAGTCGTTGCTGTCAGGGGACGGTGCGGGAGCGGGCTGCGGCGGGGTGAGCTGATGGTTCTGCGCCGCTTGCGCCGCCATCTCTTTGGCCATCCGATGCTTGAACTCCGTGTAGTACTTGCTCATGGAGCGATTGTTGGGATCAAACGTGACCGCCTGAGCGTATGCCTTCTCGGCCTCGTAGTAGTTGAACGCGCCTTCCTGGGCCTGTCCGATATCGAACCATGCGCGCGCCGAGGGTTCGGCGTCGGCGGCCTGCTGCAGGACGAGCGCGGCGCGATCGTAGTTCGACTGTTTGAGGTAGAACTCACCCAACGCGAGGAGCACTTCGCTTCCCTGCGGACGCTCGGACGCCGCATCCTTCAGCGCATTTTCCTGCGCTTCGGTGTCGTGAGCCTCGTCGGCCGCCTCGGCCATGGCGAGGTCGAGGTCGTAGGGATCATTGCCGGCTTTGGCCGCTTCATCCAGCGCCGCCCTGGCTGACTGCATGTCGCGATCGGGTCCATATACGGTTCTGACCAGCGCCAGGTAGGGATCCGGATCGCCCGGCACCTGGTCCATCGCGGCGCGAAGGAATCCCTCCGCGCTCAGCATGTAGCCGGCTGCCGCGTAGGCTTTGCCGGCATCGATGAGGAAGCGCATTCGCTCGGTGGGATCGGCGGTCTCCGTCGCCGCGTGGGCATAGAGTGCGGCTTCCTTGAGCGGCAGGTTGAGGCTCGAGTAAAAATCGCCGATCCCATGGAAGGCGCCTGGAAAGCCAGCCTCCTCCGCCTGCTTGAATCCTTTCTCGACGGCTGCCTGGGTGACGGGCGCAAGCCATCGCACCAGCTCCGGGCTCAGGTAGAAGTGAGTACTCGGTGTGGGCGAGTCGTAAACCGAGCGCGTGACTTCGGCCAAAGCTTCCGGCAGCTGGCCGTGGCGCGCGAGCATGCTGGCGTAGCTGTCGCGCTTGTAGGGATCGGTCGGGTCGAGCCAAACCGCCGTGCTCAGCTCGCGCATCTGCGCCTGCTGGCTCATCGCGCCCCCGCCGAGGGTGGCCATGATGTAGTGGCTGTCGGAATCGGCGGGATGTGCGATGACGCGGGCGGCCGCGGCCCGCAGCGTCTTCGCCGCCGGCATGAAGTTCGGGTAGGACACGTCTTTCTGGCCGAAGGCGGTAAAGATCAGTGCCAGCGCGCCCGCGGCCACCATCGCCAGCAGTACCCTGGGCACCGGCCGCCATCCGCGCGCGTCGCTATCGGCGGAGGCAGGGGTCACGAGCCTCAATCCGAGGCCGAGCAGCACGGCCAGCAGCACGGCGTTGGCCGGCACGTGGAGATTGAAGTCGACCAGCTCGTGCAGCGCGCTTGCGATCACAGCCGCCATCACCGCCGCCAACAGTGGCCACTTGCGCGGGTCACCCGAGCGCATCCCCGCACCGATTCGGCCGAGCAGACGCCAGAAGAGCCATCCCAGCGCGAGCAGGGCGAGAAGCCCGCTCTCGGCGGCGAATTGCAAATAGTCGTTGTGCGTCTCGCGATAGTAAAAGAATTGCGACCACGGCGGGGATACGTAGCGCGTGAACAGTTCACCCCACGCGCCCATGCCGACGCCGAAGAGCGGGAAATCATGGATCATCGCTATAGTGCGCCGATACAGCATCCCGCGCTCCGATAGGCTGAGCCCGGTCGAGACGGTTTCCGCCAGACGGACGTCGGCCAGGTTGCGCCCCGACGGACCAATCAGCATCAGCGCGAAGACAAACAGCCCGGCCGCTCCCAGCGCGATCAAGCGCAGAGTGCGAGTATCGGTAAGGCGTGCAAAGGCCGCGCGCCGATGCGCCGGCTGCAGGAAGAACATCGCCACCAGCGCTCCCACGCTGAGCGCGCTCGAGATCCAGCCGCCGCGCGAGAGGCTCAGCACGATCGCGCACAGCACCATGAACGCGACCGCCATCGAGGCCATGCGCACGAGGCTTGCCGAAGCGCGTGGGACAAGATCGATGCGCAGCAGTGCGCCGACCAAAGCCAGCGGCAGAATCAGCGCCAGATAGTTGGCGAAGTGGTCGGGGTTGACGAACGGCCCGGTCGCGCGCAACGCGAAGGCCAGGTGAGGCCCCTCCCAGTCCAGCGGTACGAAGAACCACAGGATCTTGCCGTTCCACGACGCCCAGTTCATCAGCCCCAGAAATGCCACCACGGCACCCATCGCAAGCACCAGGCCGAAAATCATGCGGCAGAAGCGTTCCTCGGCATGCGGATCGTCCTCGGCGCCGAATGGGTAGAGCGCGATCAGCAGGAAGAGTGCCGCGTAGGCGAGCGCCTTCAGCATCCCCGAGCGCGTCACCGCGGGCTCGAAACTGAGCGCGCGCCATTTGAGACTGTCGGGCAGCGGTGCGGCGGCCGCAGCCCCGGCGTTCTTGACCGGCGCGTGCGCGTTAGCCGCGGCCGGCGCGAAGGGCACCTTCGCTCCAGCGCGGACCTGTTCCGCGGTGGGCAGAATGATCGGCCCCGACGGGAGCGCGGGCTCTGCGTCGAAATTGACCTCGCGATAAGACGTCTGCGCCGGCCATCCGGGCAGCGCGCGCGCGTAAATTTCGTGAGCCGCAGGGGAAAGACGGGCGAGCAGCGCCGGCGGTATCGGCACCATCTCCAATCCGATCAGCGCCAGCACCAGCGCGATCGGAAACGCGATCGCGCCGGCCGCCCGCCAGCCGCCATCGCGCATCAGGCGTCCGCCGCCAAGCCATGTCCGCGCCATCCACGCCGCGACCAATGCGAAGACGATGGCCTCCATCAGCGTGTAGGCCCACGGATGCACAGAGCCGAAACACATCGGGGTGAGGACGACCAGCAGGCCGATTCCGCAAACGATTATTTGGTCGAGGCGGCGCAAGGTTTTGGCGCACCCATCAAAGGGTGCTCAGAGTGCCTGGCCCGTACGGCTGGAGCGAAGACGGCGCGGGAGGCAGAACTTGGCTTCAGGTCTGGCTTCAGGGGGCCCCTTGGTCCTGATGTAGAGCGCCGTCTTCATCCTCGGGAGCATAGTAACCCCGATGGTAGTAGTACTGATACTCGGAGTGATGAATTTTGATCCGGTTGAGCACCGTGCCGAAAATCTTGGCGCGTGCGTACTCCAGGCGCGCCCTCGCCGCTCTGACCTGCTGTTTGGGCGTGCGCGAGGCATTGGTCACCAGCAACACGCCGTCAGCGATGGTCGCGAGCAACAGTGCGTCGCTCACCGGCATCACCGGCGGCGAGTCGATCACGATGTAGTCGTAAATCTGCTGCAACTGAGTCACCACCTGATGCATCTTTGGTGAACCCACCAACTCGGTCGCGTTGGGAGGGACCGAACCGGAGCTCAGGATGAAGAGATTTGCAACCGCTGTGGGGCGGATGAGGTCGTGCAGGTCGCGCACCCCGGTCAATACTTCGGTCAGCCCCAAGTTGTTGTCGAGGTCGAGCACGCGATGGCAGCGCGGGCGGCGCATGTCGGCGTCGATCAAGAGCACGCTCGCGCCCAACTGCGCCAGCATCGCGGCGGTGTTGACCGCGGTCACGGTCTTACCCTCGCCCGCGAGCGCGCTGGTGACCAGCGTGACCTTGGGTGGCGCGCCCGCGCGCGAAAGCAGCAGCGCCGTACGCAGGTTGCGGTACGCCTCGCCCAACGCCGAGTAGGTGCCGTGCTCGGTCACCAGCTCCTGGATTGCCGACGCCTTGCGGATGATCGATCCGTTGGCGCCATTGCCGTTGCTGCCATTGGTCAAAGCCTTGGGGGTATCGCCGTCGGCCGGCACCCCCGTAGTGAGCGCCTTGGCCGGCGCGTAGCCCCTGGGCCCATAAGACGAGGAATTGAGGCGGCTGAACTCGGGAATGATCCCGATGTTGGGCAAGCGCAGGTAGCGCTCGGCTTCCTCGGGATCCTTCAGCGTGTTGTCGAGGTAGTCGAGCAGGAAGGCGAGCCCCAGCGCGCCCAACAGGCCAAGAATCCCACTCACCATCAGGTCGCGCAGCTTTCTGGGGTAGGAGGGTATGCGCGGAGCGGTCGCCGTGTCGACGATCGAGACGTTGGAGGTCTGGGCCTCGGCCTCGACGCCCACGTCCTTCATGCGTTTGAGCACGGCGTTGTAGAGTTGGCGATAGGTGTCGACGTCGCGCTGCAGAATCGCGTACTGCACGGCGGCATCGTTGAGGGTCATCGTCACGTTGCGTTGGCGCACCATCTCGGCGCCGAGTTCCTTCTCCTTCTCGAGCGCCTGCTGATAGGAGCTTTCGATGCCCCTGATCGAATTCTGGATCTCCATATTAAGCTGCGTCTTGATCGCGCTTTCTTTGGCGCGCAACTGCGCCAGCGGGGGATAGGCGCCGGTAAACTGATTGGAGAGGCTCGCGTCCTGCGCGGCAAGCTGGTTGAGCTCGCCCTGCATGGCCTGGACCAGCTTGTCGTCCATCACCACCGGCAGCGAATCGTACTGATGCCTGTGGATGAGCTCGATCTGCGACTCCAAGCCAATACGTTCGACCTGCGCCCGGGTCAGGTCCTTGCTTAGATCGGAGAGCCGGTCGATTACTACCGCGTCCTTGCCGTCGAGCGACATCAGGCCGGGGATGATGCCCTTGGCCCGGCGATAGTCGTTGAGCGCGACCTCGGATTTCTCGAGTTGCTCCTTGAGCTCGACTAGCTTGTGCCTCAGGAATTTTTCGGTGGTGTGGCTGGCCTGGCCGTGCATCTCGACCCCGCGATCGATGTAGGCTGCGGCATGGGCATTGGCGATACGCGCGGCGAGCTGCGGGTCGGCAGAGCTATAATCGATCTCGACCAGGCTGGTGCTGGGGATCGCCCTGATGCCCAGGCCGCCAATGTAGGCATCTACCTGATCGTCGGAGACGTCGTGCAGCCCTGAGCGCGACGCGCGCGAGCCCGGCGGGGGCGGCGTCAACAGGTCATGCAGGCGCTGACGCAGACCGCCTACCATCGCACCGAACAGTCCGGGACGCCCGCTCCCGGTGAAGGCCGGGTTGCGGTTCAAGCCGAGGTTGCGCACGACCGACGCAGCCAGCGTCCTGCTCCTGAGAATCTCGCTCTGGGTTTTGAAATAGTCCGAGCCGTCGTACGACGCCTCGATCTCGACCAGCGCCTCAGCCGGATCGATCCCGGTCGGCGCCTTGGGGAGGATCATCAAGGTGGTATGCGCGGTGTAGATCGGCGTAGTCATCAGCAGGTGAAGCAGCGTGACGAAGATCGTGCCTGCCACTACGGCTGCGATGAGGCGCAGGTGCTTGCGGATCAAGCGCCAGTAGACCCAGAGATCGATCTTGGTGACCTCGTCCTCGAAGAACGAGGGTGCGAAGTCGGCCTCCATCGATGGTTCGGTAGCCGGTCTGCGCTGAATGAAATAGGGCGAAGGTTCTCTCACGCTCTTTGTTCCACTTAAGGTGCCGGAATCGCGGGGCCGCCAACCGACATCTTGCTTAGGATTTGATAGAAAACGTAAGGACCCACTTTGACAGTGGAGTAGGGTACGTCGATTACGTCATTGCCACGCACCGGAAGATCGGACTCCTGCCCGTTCTTGATCTTTTCCAAGTCGATTTTGAGTACCAGTTTGGAACCGTCGCGGCGCGTGCGGATCAGATGGACATCGGAGCTGTTGGCCGCGAACATCGGGCCGCCCGCCGCACCGATCGCGCCCAGCACCGTTAGTCCCGAACCGACCTGGAAGTGCCCCGGGTTCTGCACCCATCCGACGACCATAACGTCGCCGCCGCCGGGCACCACGATCACGTCACCGGGACGCACTGGCATGTTGAGATAGGTGCCTCCGCCGGTGAGCGCCGTGCTCTTGAGCCCGATGATCAGTGGATGCGAATTCTGCCGCAGCAGCGCGTTCAACTCGCCGCGCTTGAAGGCTGCCTCGCGAGACGCCGAGGCCTCGGACGGCGCCACGCCGTTGTGCAGCGCGGCTGCAGGGTCGGCTCCGTTGGCCGAAACCTCGGCGATCCGTCCGATCGCCTGCTGCTTGTTCTCTTCGGCGGGCATCAAAATAATTTCGTCGGCCGCGGTCGCGGTCAGGCCCCCCGCGCGGGTCATCATATCGAGCACGGTCTCATTGGGGCCGGTGAGAGTGACCAGCCCAGGGGTGTTGACCATCCCGATAACCGCCACCTGGCGGCTGCGATACTCCTTGACGAACACGTCGACTTCGGGCTTGTACATGTAGGTCTTGAGCCGCTCGGTGAGCTCGGCGCGTAACTGCTTCTCGGTCAGCCCGCCAGCCTGCAGCGCGCCCAGCATCGGCAGCGATATCGAGCCGTCAGCCTCCACTCGCACGGTCCGCTCGCGCAGCTCATCGATGGGGGGAACCGAAATCTGAACGATATCGCCGGGACCGATCGGGTAATCGGCCACCGTATCGCCGTGGGTGCGGGCGCGGTAGAGCGCGTCGAGTCGCGTGGTGTCCTGAACGGTGTCGACGGGCGGATTCGGCAGAGGGGCGGACGCGTCGCCAGACCGAGCGTCAGATACGCTGGGCTGTGCACTAGCCACCGCCTGCTGCGGCGGCGGACCCGCAGGCGCGTCGCCGAAGTTCGGCTTGTCCAAAGAAGCGCTGCTGGATGAGGTCGCAGCGCTCTCGGAGAGAGAACTGCTTTGTGCACACGCCATCAAGGCGCACACACAGAGCAGCGTCAGCAGATGCTTCACGAATTTCATGTTTTTAGCGCGGCCGCACTGGATTCAGACCTGACGTGGCCGACTGGCGCAGTTTATTGGCCAGTCGACGGCGGCGCCTTGTGCGTGTTGTGATCCCCCCCACTCCCAAGCCCAATTCCTAGTCCAATCGCACCAGCACCCAACACACCGGCGCCAGCGCCAACGATTTCGGCCGTATCATATCCCCCCGCAGCCAGCTGGCAGGTAGCTCCAGGTTGTGCGCTGGCTACTGCAGGCGAGGTCGTAGAAACCCCCCAGTTAAGACATATCCCATCAGCTCCGACATAGGAAGCGACGGTCTGACCTTGATATCCAGACGAACCCGGATCAAGAGTGAAGTTGTAATTGCCGGGCTGCAGGCCTTGAATGTCATAGACTCCGCCGCTGCCCGGGGCGCCTTGGCCGACTAGATGGCCGCTGGCGTCCTTTGCGATCACCTGTATGCCGGTTAGTGGCTGCCCTTGCGAGCTTGCCACCGTCCCGCCCACTGACGCCGCCATCGCCGTGACCGACATTCCGGCAACAAACGCGAATGCAATTAAAACCGAACAATCCTTCTTCATAGCCTTTAGCTCTCTCGCCTGACGGCTGCCATGGAGATCCCGATTCTTACGACCAAACATTGGATTTCCCCCGCACGTAGATGTTCCAGCGAACTCAAATCATTCAAGAACATATCGTGCCATCTTAGCCGTGTCAATTCTAGCTGTTTCTATCTTTATTAGGCGAAACAGCAAAAAGTGGGCGAATTCTGAGCAGCATCAAAGAACCAATAGGATCGCCTTGCTCAGTCTTTTATACGTCAAAGAGCTGTTACAGTCAAATAAGCATTATAAGAGATGTTTTGACAACAATCAAAACTCTCCCGCTGATTCAAAGCAGACAAAGGTCGGAAAACCGATCGCGGGGAGGCTGAGTAACTTCGCGAGACGCGCTTGCGCGCGTTATTTTCGACCCTGATGGGCGAGGGCGACGTGCAGATCGTGATCGCCATCGACGATAATCGGCTCGGACGGACGCCTCTGCTAGTGATCGACCCGGCGACGGTGATCGACATCGGCGAGCCCAAAACGCTATCCGGGTGGCAGCGGTCAGCCGATGAACCGCCCGAAAGTGGTGTCGCGCGGGAGGGGCGCTCAGGCTAAGATGCTTTCCCGGGTTTCGCAGTCCGAATTCCGATGATCGCAATAGTCGATTACAAGGCGGGAAATCTCACCAGCGTCGCGCGCGCGCTCGAGCATCTCGGCCATCCGTGCGAGGTAACCGACCGTCCCGAGCGCGTGCGCGCCGCCGATCGCGCCATCCTGCCCGGCGTCGGCGCGGCGGGCGCCACGATGAGTCACCTGCGCGCGCTGGAACTCGACGAGGTCCTGCGCAACGACGTCGCCCGCGCCGGCAAGCCCTTCCTCGGCATCTGCATCGGAATCCAGGTGCTGCTCGATCGAAGCGAGGAGGACGACGCCCGCTGCCTTGGAATTATCGCGGGACGCGTGACGCGCTTTCCGGCGGCCGTCGACGGCCGTCCGCTCAAAGTCCCCCAGATCGGATGGAACCGCGTGCGTCAGACGCGGCCCCATCCGGTGTTTCGCGGCGTTCCCGACAATACTCACTTCTATTTCGTCAACTCCTATTACCCAATCCCCGACGACCCGGCGCTGGCGATCGCGACTAGCGACCATGGCGTCCCGTTTTGCGCCGCGATCGCGCGCGACAATGTCGTCGCCACCCAATTCCATCTCGAAAAAAGCGGCGCCGCGGGACTCCGCCTGCTCGACAACTTCTGCCGCTTGAAGCTCTGACGCCGTGATCGCCAAACGCATCATCCCCTGCCTCGACGTGCGCGCGGGCAAGGTCACCAAGGGCGTCCAGTTCCTGGACAACGCCGACGTCGGCGATCCGGTCGCGATGGCGCGTTACTACTACGAGCAGGGCGCCGACGAGTTGGTGTTCTACGACATCACGGCCTCCAACGAGCGGCGCGGGATCATGATCGAAGTGGTGCGCGCGGTGGCGCGCGAAATCTTTATCCCGTTCAGCGTCGGCGGCGGCTTGCGCACGCTCGAGGACATGCGTGCGGTGCTGTTGGCTGGCGCGGAGAAGGTCTCGATCGACTCGGGCGCGGTACGCGATCCGACCCTGATTGCGGCAGGCGCGCGCGCCTTTGGCAGCCAGTGCGTCGTGCTCTCGATGCAGGTCAAGCGCACCGGACGGGCGGGACTGCTCTCGGGCCACGAAGTCATAATCGACGGCGGACGCACGCCCACCGGACTCGACGCGCTTGCGTGGTCGCGCGAGGGCGAGCGGCTGGGCGCCGGCGAACTGTGCATCAATTCGATCGACGCCGACGGCACCAAGGCCGGCTACGATCTCGAAATAACCCGGATGATCGCGGACGGAGTGGGAATCCCGGTGATCGCCTCGGGCGGCGCGGGCGAGCCGCGCCATCTGCTCGACGCGTTTACCGCGGGCGGCGCCGACGCTGCGATCGTCGCCTCGATCGTCCATTACGGCGAATGTACGATTCCCGACCTCAAGCGCTACTTGCGCGCGGGCGGAGTCGAAATTCGCGAGGCGATCCATCTGGAAGAGAGGAGCGGCACGTGAAAATCGCGATGGTAGTGTCGGAGTTCAACTTTGACGTGACCTCCGCGATGGAGGAGCGGGCGCGGCGTCACGCCGCTTTCCTCGGAGTCGAGGTGAGCCACGTAGTCCACGTCCCGGGCGTGTTCGACATGGGCCCGGCGGTAAAGAAGCTGTTGCGCCGCAAGGACGTCGACGCGGTGGTGATAATCGGCACCGTGATCAAGGGCGACACCGGGCACGACGAGATAGTCGCCCACGCCGCCGCGCGCGCCGCCGCCGACCTGGCGCTGCAGTTCGATAAGCCGGTCGCGCTCGGAATGACCGGGCCGGGGATGACTCGCGAACAGGCGTTCGACCGTATCGACAACGCGCGCAATGCGGTCGAGGCGGCGGTCCGGATGGTGCGCACGCTCAAGGAAATCGGCGAATAGCCCGCCAATCGGGGACTTGCGCGCGCGAAGGTCGCGCCGTCCCGGCGGATCCCAGGTTCTGCCGACAGCCTCTCAACAGGGCGCTGTTCAAAGATCGCCGTGTCCGGCGTTGAGACACCGTGTACTAATTTTTATACTCGGCCCGTGGTGGGGACGTTGGAAGATGCGGCGGTAAGGCGCGCGCACACTTTTTCGACGCGTGCGGCGGCGCGTATTCTCGCAATCTCGCCCGACCGGATTCGCTACTGGGTCAAACGCTCGCTGGTGCGGCCACTGACGCGCGGCCGCCAGATGCGTTTCGGCTTCGACGATCTGCTGGTGATGCGCCTGGCGAAGGAACTGCTTCCGACACGCCATCATCTGGACCCGGTGCGCCGATGCCTGGAGCGGGTGCGCGGGATGTTCGGACCGGCGCGGCCGGTGACCTCACTCAGGCTCGCCAATTACGAGGGCCAGATCGTGGTGCGCGACGGCAACGTGATCGTCGAGGCGATGAGCGGCCAGATCCTGCTCAACTTCGAGGCGCCGCCCGCGCCGGGCAAGGTCGAGGAGCGTTTCGGCCCGGCCCGCGTGCGCGAACGCTTCGAGGAAGCGCGTCGGCTGGCCGAGAGCGATCCGCTGCGCGCGCTAACGCTGTATAGCGAACTGCTCGGACGCGAGCCGGGCAATTTCGAGGCGCATATCGATCTCGCCGGCCTGCTGGAGCGCGAGGGCGACCTCGCCGGCTCGCTGCGCGCGTTGCTCGGCGCCGCGGCGATCGTTCCCACCAACGCCGACGTCTACATCCGCCTGGGCCTGCTCTACCGCCGCCGCGACGAGTTGCAAAATGCGCTCGGGAGTTTTGTGCGCGCGACCGAATGCGATCCGCTCTCGCTCGCGGCGCATCGCAACCTCGCCGAGTTGTACGAATCGGTGGGCCGCAAGCGCGACGCGTTGCGCCATCTCGGCATGGTCCATCGTCTGACCCGCAGTTAGTTCTGACCTCCTCTCCCGTACAACCCCTTGGTCTCAAACTCCGCGTTTGAACTGACCCGCGTCGGCGGCGATAAGCTTCTTGATGATGCCCGACAAGACTTTGAAGCAAATCGACGTGTTGCGCCACGAACTCAAGGCGCTGCGCTATATCCTCGACAACTTCCACGCCGGCAAACTTCCGCCCGCGGCGCTGCCGCCGCGCGAGGACTTTCTCTCCGCGCAGGCGCGCGAGATTTACGACATCATCCTGAAAGCCCCCGGCCGCGAAGCGGCCGAGGCGCGGATCGCCGAGATACGCCTCGATGACGTCGATGTCGCGTCGTTCCTGCGCCTAAGCGGCGATCACTACTACACCTACCCCGCGCTGGTGCACGAGCGCGCCGAGGCGCTGCGCGCGGGCCGGCTCAGAATCGAGGCGGCTTGAACGCGCTTGCCGCAAAGGAACTGCATCTTCTGCTCGACTCCGCGGGCGCACTGATCGTCTACCAGGAAGAGGGTACGCATTGGGCCGGCGTGCTGGGATTTTCGAGCGAGGAGCGCGCGCGCGAGTTCGTCGCCGCGAGCCATCTCGACGCCGCCGAGACCGCCGCGATCGACCCGGCCGATCCGGCTCAGGTCGCCTCACTCGTCAACGCGGTCAAGCAGCGCGCGGTCCGCTACCTGCTGCTCGATCTCGATTGGCGAAGCGGCGAATGCGTCCAGGTCGAATTCGAGGGCAATTCCTTCGGCGCGTCTCGCGAGCGCCAGTTCACTCCGCATCAGCATCAGCACTGAGTCGCACGCCGGCGATGCGGATGCGAAGAAAGTGAGCCCGACGATCTCCGAAAGCGTCACAATCGAAGACCTTGAGCTTGCGCGCGAGCGCCTGGCGGGAATCGTCAAACCGACCCCGCTCATCCATAGCGCGACGCTTTCACAAATGATCGGCGCGGAGATCTATCTCAAGCCCGAAAACCTGCAGAAGACCGGCTCGTTCAAAATTCGCGGAGCGTACAACCGGGTCGCGGCGCTTTCGCCCGCCGAGGCCGCGCGCGGCGTGGTCGCCGCGTCGGCCGGCAATCACGGCCAGGCGCTGGCGTGGGCCGCTTCGCGCGCGGGCGTGCGCGCGACGATCGTGATGCCGACGACGGCGGCGATCGCCAAGATCGACGCGACGCGCAGCTACGGCCAGACGGTCGAGCTTGCGGGTATCGACTACCTCGAAGCGCATCGCGCGGCCGAGGAAATCTGCGCTCGCACCGGCGCGCTGTTCGTCGACGCTTACGACGATCCCTTTGTGATCGCCGGCCAGGGCACAGTCGGCCTGGAGATAGCTGCCGAGCTCGCGCCCGACTTCGTGCTGGTGCCGGTCGGCGGCGGCGGCCTCATCGCCGGGATAGCGCTCGCGCTTGCCGCACGCGCCCCGCGCGCGAAAGTGATCGGCGTAGAGGCGGCGGGCTCGGCGCAACTGAGCCTCAGCCTCGGCCAGGGCGTGCCCTCAACCGTGCCGACCGCGGTCGACACTATCGCCGACGGCCTCGCCACTGGACGCGTCGGACGCCTGGCGTTCGAGATCGTGCGCAACCGCCTCGACCGTGTGGTGACGGTCGACGATTTCGAGATCGGCGAGGCAGTGCTGCTGATGCTCGAACGGATGAAGCTGCTCGCCGAGGGCGCGGGCGCGGCGGCGCTGGCGGGCGCGTTGAAGCTTGGCGCCGCGATCGCCGGGCGGCGCGTAGTGATCGTGGTAAGCGGCGGCAATATCGACGTCAACCTGCTCGACCGGATCATCGCGCACGGACTCGCTAAGGCAGGGCGGCTGATGAGGCTGGTGGTGGAGATGCGGGATCGGCCGGGAGAGCTTGGACGGCTGCTCGCCGTGATCGCCGAGCAGGGCGCCAATGTGCATGCGATCCAGCACGACCGCACGCGGCGCGACGTCCGAATCGGCGGCGCGCGTGTGACGCTGGAGCTTGAAACGCGCGGCCACGATCATATCGAACGCATCCGCGAGGCGCTCGCCGCGAACGGCCACCAAGTGCTGGTAGAAAATTAAAAAGAGCCCTCGTAGAAAATTGACAGAGCGCTCGTCGAAAACTGATATGGATACGATTCTCGACGCGCATTGCCATCTGGTCGACCCGCGGCTCTATCCGGATCTCGACGGCGCGCTCGCGCGCGCGGCCGACGCCGGAGTGGGCACGATCGTCGCGGTCGGCGCGATCGACACGATCGAGACCGACCGGCTGACCGTCGAAATTGCCGAGCGCCATCCGCGGGTCTTCGCCGCGGTCGGAGTTCATCCGCATAACGCCGTAGATTGCGACGAGCCGCGGATCACGGCGCTCGCCGCGCTCGCGCGATCGCCGAAAGTGGTCGCGATCGGCGAGACCGGCCTGGACTTTCACTACATGCACTCGCCGGCCGACGCGCAGGAGTGCGCCCTTAGAAGGCATCTGGAACTCGCCCGCGCGCTCGATCGTCCAGTGATGATTCATTGCCGCGACGCCGAGCGGCGCCTTTGCGAGATCGTCCGCGAAACGGGCCTTCCGCCGGCCGGCGGCATGATCCACTGCTTCACCGGCGACGCCGACGCGGCGCGAGAGTTCGTCGAACTCGGCTTCTATGTGTCGTTTTCGGGGATTCTCACCTTCAGGAAAGCCGACGCATTGCGGGCGGCCGCGAGGCTCGTGCCCGAGGACCGCCTGCTGATCGAAACCGACGCGCCGTATCTCGCGCCCGAGCCCTATCGCGGGAGATCCAATGAGCCCGCGTACGTGCGCCGCACTTTCGAGACGATGGTCGCGTTGCGCGGCGCCGACGCGTCGGCGCTCGCCGCGCGGCTTTTCGACAACGCGACCCGCCTGTTCAGATTGCCCACGCGCTAGTCGGAGGTCTTCTCTTTGTCGGGGGCCGTTCGTGAACGGCCCTTCCGCTCCGCTCTTCTGTTGTTGGAATCAGGAATTTTTAAGGGACCCTCACCCTACCCTCTCCCGCGAACAAATCGCGGGCGAGGGCATGAAAAGAATCGGAGGCGAAGGGACGTGCCTTAACCCAACGGATGGCCGCCGAAGGCCCATGGATGTATCGCGACCAGCACGATCGTCAGCACTGTGCCAATCAGGATCCCGAGCCACGGCACATCCTCGGCGGGATCGAAGTGCTGGCGTCCGCTCAGTAGCGCCGCGCCGGGCATGAACGAGGTCTGCTCGACGAAACGGCGATAGCGCTCGCCCATCGAACGCAGCTTGCGATGGTCCTGATGCAGGCCGCCGAAGATGCCCAGGGCCGGAAACGTGCCGAAGAACACCAGGTCGCCGGCCCATCCGTTCATCAGCATGTGCGCGAAGCCGAAGATCGCGAACGCGACGAAACCCGGATGACGCGTCAGCTTGAGAATGCCGCGCGGCGTGAGATTATCCGGCGCGCCGAGCGCCACCGGACTGGGAGTTATCAGCGACGCGACCCACATGATTAAGGCCACGAGCATCATCAGCCATACCAACCATCGTATTGGCGCGACGTCGCGCAGGTACCAGAGCATCGCGCCCGCGTGCTTGTGATGGCCGAACACATAGATCAGCGGGATAAACGTTCCGAGTGCGACCAACGAATAGATGCCGCGAAAGGGCTGCTCGCCGACCGCCCCGACAATCGCTCCGCGCACCGCATCCGAGGACAGGATGAAATGGCCGGCCAGGAATAATGCGGCCCATAGCGCAATCAGCCCGACGGCTCCCATAGCCTTCTCTGTCGCTGACCTGTTACGGCCGCAACGGACGCGAGTCTACGCTGGTCAACATGTAGTCACCCAGTCCGCCATTCCAGGCAAATGTGTAAACGGTTTGAAAATAGCGGAACCTGTGCTTCGGATCCGGCGTCACGGAAACCACTACCAGCTTGTCCTCGGAGGCCTCGCGAACAGCCACGGTGTCTTCCTGGACCACCGGTTTGACGACGCCCGATAGACACGCGAACACGAGGTGATCGTCCACGACTCCGGCGCCCTTGAGATGATTGCGCCTCACCGCGAGCAAGCGGCGATGAGCGCCGACCATTCTGTCATCTGCCAGAGTCACTTCATACTCGCCATCATCGTAGAGCCCAAACCCATGCGAATATTGCAGGAGTCCGTCGGTAGCGAGCGCAATAATTTGCGCAGCTTTGACCTTCTCCAAGTCGTCGCACGGTATGCGCTCGCGCTGCGACGGGAAAGACGCGGCCATCGGATCGTCGGTGTAAGTTTCCGATTTCGGGTGCCAGTAGTAAGTGTTCTGGTACCGGCCACGCTGACCGCCGTTTTCGTAAGAATCCGATTCGATGAACTTGTCGGCTCCAATGGCCTCGATCCTGCCGCCAGCGTGCAGGGCGCCCGTGTAAACGACTTTTACCTGACCTTCCACGCAGGCGTAGATCAACGTGCTGTCGAAGGGGCGTTTGTCAGGCCCGGAACTGATTTGCGGCTTCTTTGGGCGCGTAATTATGAGCCGATGGTCGGAGTCCAGCATGCGGTCCTGAATCACGATACGCCGTGAGCGGCAGACGTCTGGTTCGGCTTTAAGTTCGTGCCGGGTACACCTGACGGTCGTAGGGAGCGGCAAACCGATGGTTCCGTGTTCGGGAATTGTGAGGAGTTCACCGGCGCTCGCGGTCGAAAGTGCGCTGCAGCCGTTATCTGCGAAAACACACCTACTCGTCAGCAAGACGAGGCCCGAGGCGGCCATCACGTATAACCCGAGGTTGCGTCGACCAGCCATCACCGTCCTGCACGCTGACAGCCTATCACGACGCCCGGTGTATCGAGCCGATTCACGCCAGACCCTAAGCGGGGTTATAACCTGTGCCATGGAAGCCACGGCAAAAAAACTCACGTTGCCGCCGCCGTTCGAGGAGGCGCTCAGCCGCCACGAGCGCGAGATCATGCGTTTTCTCTTGCGTATGACTCGCGATCAGAACGACGCGCTCGATCTCTTTCAAGAAACCTGGCTACGCGCCTATCGCGCTTATCCGCAACTCGACTCCGAGCAGGGTCTGCGGCCGTGGCTGTACCGAATCGCGACCAATCTCTGCCGCAACCGCGCGCGCGACAATATGCGCCGGGCCCGCGTGATAAGCAACGGCGACGATCCCACCGGCGACGATTATCATCTCGCGTCCGCGTCTGTTGCAGGCGGCGGCAGACACGAGGGCGTGATCCATCTCCGGCGTGCGATCGCGGGACTGCCCCACAAACAGGGCCAGGCGCTAGTGATGCGCAAGTTCGCGGGACTCGAATACGAGGAAATCGGCGCGGCGCTGGAGTGCTCGGCGGACAGCGCACGGGCCAGCGTCTACCAGGCATTGAAGAAGCTTAAGGCGGCCCGATAAGCGGGCAAAGCGATGAGATCCAGGACAGTGAACATCATGAATCAAACGCTCAAGGACGAAATACTGATGCGCGAGATGCTCGACGATGACGGGCCGCTCGGGATGGACAGCGCGCCCGACGACGCCGCGGTCGATGCGGCTCTGCGCGCAGTGCGTTCAAAGCTGGCGCGGACGCTGGGCCGTGCGCGCAGACCGCTCGCACGTATCGGTGTGATCGACTCGCCGGTCGGCCGCTTGCTGGTGGCCGAGAGCGCGCGCGGTCTGCTCGCGGTGCAGTTCCTCGACGTGCCCGAGGCACCTGACGCGCTCGCGGCGCTGCGGGAGGGTTTCGACCTGGTCGAAGACGCGGACGTCGGCGAGCGTATCGGGCGCGAGATCGAGCGCTACTTGAGCGGCGACATGCATGCGCTCGACCGTCCGGTCGACCTCAGCCTGGTGCGGACCGATTTTCAGCGGCGGGCGCTCATGCGCCTGCGCCGTGCGGTGCCGCCCGGCTCCGTCATCACTTACCAGGCGCTGGCGGCGGCGGTCGGCGCGCCGGCGGGCCAGCGCGCGATCGGCAACACGATGGCCACCAATCCGGTGCCGCTCTACGTCCCGTGCCATCGCGTGATTCGCTCCGACGGCACGATCGGCAACTATGGCGGGGGCGTGGCGCGCAAGATCAAGTTGCTCCGCGCCGAGGGCTTCAGCGTGGCTCGCGATCATCGATTGCCGGCCGGCAGCGTGATGGGGCATCTGGTGACGCACATCTTCTGCCGTCCGCAATGCCATGCGGCGATGCGAGCCGATCGCGCAAAATCGATCATCTTCGCCAATTCGGGCCGCGCGCGCAGCGCGGGACTGCGCGCTTGCAAGCTCTGCCATCCGGCCTAGCGCGACAAGATCGAGCGAAGCAAAAAACGCGTGCGGCGCGGAGCCCATTTCGGGCGCCGCGCCGCACGCGTTTCATTATGCTCGCGTTCGAGCGCTATTCGGTCTGCTGTTGCTGCTGAAGCTGCTGGATCTGGAGGCGCTGACTCTCGAGCTGTTGCTGCTGGCTCTGAATCTGCCCTTGCTGCTGCTGGGTTGCGGCTTGCTGGTTCTGCATCGAACTGCCCACGACGTAGCCGGTGCCCGCGCCGAGCGCACCGCCAATAGCCGCGCCAGCGAGCGGATGTCCTACTGCCGCACCGACCAGCGCGCCAGCGCCGCCGCCCAGCACGCCACCGCCCAGTGTCCCTTCCGTAGTCGTCGACATCCCCTGCGGGCCGCATCCGACGAGCGCAACCGCCACGACAATCGACAGCGCGGCCATCGCAATCATGGCCCCGCGAAAATTAGACTTACCTCGTTTGCTCATATCAATATTCCCCCTGCCTCGTCCCCGCGGCCCGCCTTCGCCGGTCCACGTTCATTTCGGTTTGGTTCATTCAGTTTGCTGTTGCTGCTTGAGCTGCTCGATCTGCTGGCGCTGCTGCTCGAGTTGCTGCTGCTGTTGCTGGAGCTGGTCCTGAGTCTGCGCCTGCGCGTTCTGGCTGTTCTGCATCGAGTTACCCACGACGTAGCCGGTGCCCAAGCCAAGCGCGCCGCCGATGGCCGCGCCGGCAGCCGGATGGCCAACCGCGGCACCGATTATTGCTCCGGTGCCGGCACCCAGCACGCCACCACCGAGCGTTCCTTCCTCGCGGGTCGATAACGGCTGGCCGCTGCACCCGGCAAGGGCAAAGGCCGCCGCCAACACGAACGCTACTGTCGCCAACATGCCTTTGTTTGGATATCCGCTATACTTCATCGACTTACCCTCATTTTCTCACGATTACTCAGCTCGTGCGATTACCCAATCGCTTGCGATTACTCAGTCTGTTGCTGTTGCTTGAGCTGCTGGATCTGTTGACGCTGCTGCTCGAGCTGTTGTTGCTGCTGCTGGATCTGGCCCTGGGTCTGCGCTTGCGCGTTTTCGTTGTTTTGCATCGAATTGCCTACCGCGAAGCCACCCACGCCGCCGATTGCACCGCCGATAGCCGCGCCCGCGCCGGGAGCGCCCACAGCGGCACCGATAATCGCGCCGGTCGCCGCACCCAATCCGCCACCTATAAGCGTGCCCTTCTCACGAGTCGACAACGGCTCCCCGGAGCAGCCGGCAACTAAAAGAGCCGCGGCCGCCGCCATTAAGATTGTCGTGACCACACCTTTGCGCATCGCTCGCCCCCTCCTGTCTACGTAAAATAACCTACCCGGTTTCGTAGCTTGTTCCGCCTGCTGATACTGCTTCATTTGCTCCATCAGTCGCCACCGACACGCCGCCGGTTTATCGCGAGCAGTTTTCATGCCGATGGCGAACGGTTCGCATTTTACCTTTTCTTCGAGTCTTTTGCTTGCAGGTGCGAACCTCAGTTGCGGCGATGCAACCGCATTTGGTGCACCCCAAGGTACACTTTCGCGGCCGTCATAGCTTCGCGCGCCCTGATGGCGCAGCGATAGCGGCGGGTCGATCTGTTATCTGAGTAGCGGGATTCCGCGAGCGAAAATCCCTACGGGAGCACCGCGAAGATGCGTGCCGGCGCCCCCGTTCCTTTGTCGATCTTCATCGGGATGCAAAAGATCGTCGCGCCGCTGAACGGAAGTTTATCCGCATTCGCAAGGTTTTCAAATCCTATCCGGTTTGCGCCGAGCCACATCCGATGCACCGGGAAATCCTTGGAGTTGCCTGGGTCGAGGCTGGGGGTGTCGATCACCAGCGCCATTACATTCCGATCAGTCAGTAAAAATTTCACAGCCTCGGGCGAAAAGCCGGGAAAATGCAGATTCGCGACGTCCCCCGGCTTGTCGCTGCCGAGATAGTGCTTCTTATCGGGCCAGAAGCGGCCCCATCCCGATCGCCCGACCACGATCGCTCCCGAGGGAATCTCACCGTGGGTTCTTTCGTAGGCGTGGATGTCTTCGACGATTAGCGTGGCGTCAGGGTAGTTGAGCGAGCGAGCGGAGAAATCGATTATGACCGCCGGCCCAACGAAGTAGCTCATCGGTATCTGATCGACTGACATCCCGTTGCGGTTGAAATGCAACGGCGCGTCCATGTGCGTGCCGCCGTGCTCGGCTGCGGCGAACCTGGCCGAGGAATAGAAGTAGCCGCCGGGCTGCATCCCGAACTTCTCGAACTTGTGCTCGAACCCGCCCTCGGTGGGCCAGTAGATGGTCGAGGCGTCGAAGCTGTAGGTCAGGTCGATGATTTTGGCCGGGTCGCTGGTGGCGCCGGCGATTCGCGCCGGATTGAACAGCTCGCCCTGCGCGCGGGCGCTCCCGGCCGCGATTGACAGGAGCATAGCCATAGCCATCGCCATCGTCGCGGCCGCCGTCGCACCGCCAATGCGTATCGCACGCGTCATCATCCGGGGCGTCCTCCGTGTCACTGCGCGCTATCTACTTACCTGCCATCTACCAGCCGATCGCCTGCGCTGGCATCAGCGGCGCAATCTGTCCGCGCGGATCGGCGCCGGCCGCCAACTGCCCGCGCGCGCCATCGAGCGCCACTGCGAGCACGTTGCCGTCGCACCACGGCGGGCGCGTCTCGACTTTGTGGCCGCGCCCGGCCAGGTCCTCGCGCGCGCGCTCATCGATACGGTTTTCCAGGCGCACCAGTCCCGGTGAGGCGTCGTGCGGATAGAACGACGAGGGTGCGTGCATGCACGAGTAGCGCGGGGCCTCGATTGCCTGCTGCAGGTTCATCCCGAACTCCGCCACGTTGAGGAAAAATTGCAACGTCCACTGATCCTGCTGATCGCCGCCCTGGGTGCCAAACGCGATCCATCGGCCGTCGCGCGTCGTCCCGATCGACGGTGTCAACGTGGTGCGCGGGCGCTTGCGCGGCGCGAGCGCATTGGGATGACGCTCGTCGAGGTAAAAGGTCTGCAATCGCGTGCCGAGCGGAAAGCCCAGCGCGTCGGCGACCGGCGAGCTGCGCAGCCACGCGCCGCTCGGCGTAATCGCGATCAGGTTGCCTCGGCGATCGGCCGCGTCAACGTGCGTGGTGCCGCCGCCCCACGAGCGCGCCGTAATCGGCGCTCCCAACTCGGCACGCATCGCGCGCGGATCGCCCGGCCGCAAATCCATCGAGGCGCGCTCCGGATCGACCAGCGCCCGGCGCAGCGCCGCGTAGCGGTCCGAGAGCAACTCCTTCAGCGGGACGTCGACGAACTCCGGATCGGCGTAGTAGGCCTCGCGGTCGGCGAATGCCAGCTTGGCCGACTCAATCAGCGTATGCAGGTAGGCGCCCGAGTTGTGCCCCATCGCGCAGAGATCGAAGCCCTCCAGCAGCGCGAGCTGTTGCAGAAAGACCGGGCCTTGCGACCACGGTCCGCACTTGAAAACGGATGCGCCGCGATAGGTGCGGATGGCCGGCTCTTCGATCCGGGTCGTGAACGCCGCAAGATCCTCCAGCGCCAACAGGCCGCCGTGAGCGTCCGAGTGCGCGACGATCTCGCGCGCGATGTCGCCGCGGTAAAAACGATCGACCGCCGCCTGCAATCCGGCCTCGCGCCCGCCCTTGCGCGCGCCGGCTTCGGCCTCGAGCAGGCGGCGGAAAAGATTCGCCAGTGCGGGATTCCTGATGAGGTCGCCCGAGCGCGGAAGTTCGCCGCCGGGCATGTAGACGCGCGCGGTCGACGGCCATCGCGTGCGATACAACTCGGCGTTGGCGCGGATCGAGCTCAGGCCAAGGCCAGGAACGTCGATCGAATCGTCGTCGCCGCAGAGCCCCGGATGCATCGGAAAGCCGTCCTCGCACAGCGCCAGCGCGGGCCCGGCGACCTCGGCAAGCGATTTGGTGCCGAAGTTCTCCAACGCGCAGGCAAACGCGCCGAAGGCCGCAGGCACTCCTGCCGCGAGCAATCCTTCGCCCGGCACGAGATCCAGTCCCAGCGCCCGGTAATGAGCGATCGTCGCGCGCGCGGGCGCCATCGTATTGCCGTTGATCGCAACCACGCGCTGGTTCGACCCCAGCCGGACGAGCATCGGCGCCTCGCCGCCAATCGTGTGCATGTGAGGATTGACGACCCCTTCGACCAGGGCGGCGGCAACGGCGGCGTCGATAGCGTTGCCCCCACGGTCGAAAATGCGGGCTCCAGCTGCGGCCGAGAGGTAATGTTCTGTGGAAATCATCGCCTCACGGCCCATAATCAAGGGATATAGCGTTGACATGGCATCTATAACGAGTATCCTGAAGCTTGGGCATCTGTTAACGATAAACGCTGCTAGTAGTGACTAGGTGATGCTGCGGTGCGGAAATTCTCCTCCTCAACCGGTCCATCCCAAATCAGTTCAACCTGTACCTGCCTGTACCTGACGCGATTCAAGCCGCAAATCAAGAGCGCGTAACCGCACCACCAAACGTTGCAAATAACCAGGGTTGGGGATTTTCGTGAACCGCCCGAGTTGTTTGGCATTTTCAATAAGGTGTGGACGAGAATCAAAGTGGGCGGAAAAGCGTCTAATCGTTAGGCGCGATCATTGCTAATGTACCGTAGCGAGGCATGAACCAGTAAGCGGCGGGGAGCTTGGCGGGCGGAAGGAACAGAGATGAACATGGAAAGTACAAATTTCGAGGCGGTGGTTGGGCGGCATTGTCGGTTGCTCAAGCCTGTACGAGACCATGAAGGGCTGAGCAGATATAGCGAAAAACCTCGCATTTTGCGCTCGGTGGACAACCTCGGGCGTCGAATGCTGCTGGTGCAATTCGAAGACGGCGCAACCACCTTCTTGTTTCCGGACGAAGTGACCGTCGAGTAGGCGGCTGCCTGATTCGTAGGCGACCGCGTAATTTGCGGTCACCGCGTAGATCCTGGACTTGTAAGCTTGGAGGCACTGGGTCAAGTGCCCTGAGTTCTTCCGGACTGCCCACGATCTCCGCAATCAGGCTTCGTACTCGACGGAGCGGGATTTTGCCAGCCGAGGCGCCCGCGGGCGCGAGCTGCAAGGCTTGGAGCGTGGAAGCACGCTCGGCTGCCCTTCACTTTGCTTCCGTCAAAAAATCGCGCGCGCGCAGCAGCGCAACGATCGACTTCGCATCGACCATCTCTCCGCGCACGATCATCGCCAGCGCCTCGTCCAAAGCAATCGTCCTCACACTGATCACTTCGTCGTGGTCAAGCTCGCCCGGCGCGGCATCCAGCTCGCGCGCCAGGTAGAGCTCGATACGCTCGTCGCAAAAGCTCGGGATCGTGACGATTGCGCCGAGATGATCCCAGCGGCGCGCGCCCAGCCCGGTCTCTTCGCTCAGCTCGCGCTCGGCGCACGCTTGTGCGCTCTCGCCCGCGCGGCGGCATCCGGCCGGAATCTCCCACATCCAACCGCCCATCGCATGACGCCACTGGCGAATGAGCGTGACGCGGCGATACTCGTCGAGCGCCACGATCGCGCTCGCACCCGGATGGCGAATGACCGCGAGGTCAACCGTCACGCCGTTGGGCAGTTCCGCTTTCTCGACCCCGAGGTCGACCACGCCGAGCTTCAGCACTTCGCGCCGTTCTATCGCCATGCTCCAGCATTGCGGCCACGACCGGGCGAGGCAAGCGGGGCGCCGCGCGGACAATTGCTCGCGCGTGCGCAAAGGACCAATATCTGAACCGAGTAAGCGATGTCGCAAATCGTCATCCCTATTTATTTCGACTATGCCTCGACGCTCTGTTACGTCGCGTGGCGCATCGTCGGCCAGCTCGAACCGGAGCTCGGCTTCACGGCGTTATGGAAAGGCGTGCCGATCGCGCTGCGCAACTATCGCACCCGCCCCGGACTGCCGCTCGGCCCGCTCGAGCTGGAAACGATCCGCAACGTCGCTGCCGAAACTGGTATCGCGGTCGAGCCGCCCGCGCGATGGCTCGATTCGGACAAGGCGCTCCAGGGCTCGGAGCTCGCGCGCGAGGCGGGCGCGTTCGCGGCGTACCATGACGCAGTCTTTCGCGTCGCCTTCGAGCAACGCGCTGACATCGGCGACCTCGAGGTGCTGAGGGCGATCGCCACGGGCGCCGGGATGGAACCCGCGCACTTTCGCGACGAAGTCGAGCGGGGCCGGATGGCTTCGCGGATCGCCGCGAACAAGGCCGAGGCGGACCGCTTTTCCGCGCTCGGCTATCCGAGTTTCATCCTCGGCGATTTCCCGCTCACCGGAATTCAGCCGATCGAGACGATGCGCAAGCTGCTCGCGCGCTTTATCGAGCGCCGAGTGGCGGAGCCGCAGGCGTGAGCCCCGCGCCCGGCGCTGCGACGGCGCGGCGGCGATCGCCGCATGCGCCGCGAACTAGCGCCGTGCCGTCCAGTGACGCCGCGAGTCCGCGGCCGCCGCTCAAATGGGCGGGGGGGAAGCGATGGCTGGTGCCGTACGTCGCTCCGCTGTGGCAGCGGTTTCGCGGCCGAAGATTGGTCGAGCCGTTTTGCGGCGGGATGGCGGTTGCGCTGGGCCTGATGCCTGCGCGGGCATCGCTCAGCGACATCAATCCGCACGTGGTTAACTTTTATCGATGGCTCAAGCGCGGGCTCAAGGCCGGAATTGCGATGCGCAACGAGCAGGCGCTTTTCTATCGCCATCGCGAACGCTTCAATCGCCTGGTCGCGTCCGGCGACGGCGAGGGCGCGGAGGCGGCCGCGCTTTTCTACTATCTCAATCGCACCGGGTATAACGGCCTTTGCCGCTTCAACCGCAAGGGCGAGTTCAACGTGCCCTTCGGCCGCTATCGCCAGATCAACTACACGACCGACTTCTCCGCCTACCGGGCGGCATTCAAGGGATGGGACTTTTCGGCCGGCGACTTCGAGGCTTTGGAACTCGAACCGCGCGATTTCATCTATGCCGACCCGCCCTACGACGTCGAATTCACGCAATATTCGAAGGAGCAATTCGGCTGGGACGAGCAGGTGCGGCTGGCGGAGTTTCTCGCGCGCCATCGCGGCCCCGTGGTGCTATCGAACCAGGCCACGGCGCGAATTCTGCGGCTGTATCGCGAACTGGGCTTCTCGATACAGCGCCTGCGCGCCCCGCGGATGATCAGTTGCACGGGCAATCGCACGCCCGCAACCGAAGTCCTGGCGACGCGCGGATTCTGACTCCGCGCGCCTCCGGCAGATTGATTCGCTGCGGGCGCCGGTTACGCGGGCGCGTCCGGCGCCCGCGTAACCGCAACCGCTATTGGTTCGGCACCAGTTCGACCCGGCGGTTCTGAGCCCGTCCTTCGGCCGTCTTGTTGCTGGCGACGAAGTTCGTCTTCCCATAGCCGTGCGGACTCATGCGGCCTTCCGCCACGCCGTGGTCCGCCAAATAACTCACGACCGCGTTGGCCCGGCGCTCGGAGAGCTTCAGGTTGTACCGGACGGTGCCGATCGCGTCGCAGTAGCCATTGACGTTGACGGTCACGTTAGGATGTGACTTCAGGGTTTCCGCGGCCTCGTCGAGCACGGCGGCATCCTGCGGACGGATATTTGCCTTGTCAAAGTCAAAGTGGACGCCGCGCAGGATGATCTTCTCCGGCGGCGGAGGAGGGGGTGGCGGAGGAGGTGGCGGCGGTGGCGGAGGAGGTGGGCGGCGGCGGTGGTGCCTGTTCCTTCGCAAACGAGCATCCTACGAGCGCACCAAAAATCGCACCGCCGAAAGCGGCGAGCGGGACCCCCAACTGATAAGAGCCCGAATGCGCATGCCCCCCTGCGAGTGCTCCCGTAATGGCGCCGCCGGCCAACAGAGCGCCTGCGCCGGCTCCAATTAAACAATCTCGCTCGCGCTCAGGCGACATCGACGAGCATGCCGCGGCGGAACCGGCGAGCGTCACGCAGAGCAGATAGATCCCAAGTCTTTTTAGCATTTCCACGCCTCCCCTTCCTTGCCGATCATGACAACGGCAAGCCTATATGCGGATCCCCCAGCGCCCAGGTTAGCGACGAGCACATCAACCATTGAGCGCCCGGCTAAAACAGTTTTTGAAGTTATGCCCGAAAAGTGAAGCGTGTCAACTGGGAACGTTCGCTAAAAAGAGCGCTATTAGTGGTCTAGCGCGACAAGAATACCGGGCGGGGCGCGTTGCGCAGCAGGGTACTTTTAATAACTCCCTCGAGAGGCGTCGCCGATCTCCACAACCGAAGCGCTGACGGCGCGCGGAGTTTGACTCCGCGCGCCGCCAGCAGATTGATACGCCACGAGCGCCCGCGCAGCACGACCGCCGGCGCCCGCGTAACCGCAGCCGCTATTGGTTCGGCACCAGTTCGACCCGGCGGTTCTGGGCTCGTCCTTCCGCCGTCTTGTTGGTGGCGACGAAGTTCGTCTTCCCATAGCCGTGCGGGCTCATGCGGCCTTCCGCTACGCCGTGGTCCGCCAGGTAGCTCACGACCGCGTTGGCCCGGCGCTCGGAGAGCTTAAGGTTGTACCTGACCGAGCCGATCGCGTCGCAGTAGCCATTGACGTTGACCGTCACGTTCGGATGCGACTTCAGGGTTTCCGCGGCCTCGTCGAGCACGGCGGCGTCCTGCGGACGGATATTTGCCTTGTCAAAGTCAAAGTGGACGCCACGCAGGATAATTTTCTCCGGCGGCGGAGGTGGTGGCGGAGGAGGAGGTGGTGGCGGTGGTGGCGGAGGAGGCGGCGGTGGCGGCGCTTCCTTGTATGCCAAACATCCTATAACCCCGCCGACGATCGCACCGGCAGCAGCGCCGGCCGGAACGCCGATCTCCCAGGATCTCGAATGGCCACGGCCATCGGCGATCGCGGCTGCGGCAATGCCGCCGCCCGCAAGCGCGCCAAGCCCCGCGCCGACCAGGCAGTACTGGGTACGGCTTGCGGTCGACGAACAACCCGCAGCCCCGCCAGCGACCGCGATACAGAGTAGGTAGGTTCCGAGTTTTTTCAGCACGTTAGCGCTTCCCCTCGCTCACGTCTTGACGTTCGCTACACGGCGAACTTACATGCGGAATTTGCCTGATGCCCCCCGGTAAGAAGCGTCAAGCCACTAGCTATCGTGGCCGACAGTCTATGGAATACACAATCGCCTTACAATGCCGAGCAAACGTGCGTTTGCGGCTAGCGCGACAAAAATACCGGGCAGGGGGCGTTGCGCAGTACGTACTCCGTGGTCGAGCCCAGCACCATCTCGATTATGCGGCTGTGCCCGTACGCGCCGATGAACAGCAGGTCGGTCTCGCTCTCGCCAAGGAAGCGCACGATCTCCTCGTGCGCGTGGCCGCTCAGCAGCTTGAACGACGCGTCGACGCGGTAGGGTTCGAGGTAGTGGCGCGCCTCGCCGATCACCCGCTCGCCCATCTTTGCGTCGCGCGCGACGGTTATCACCGTGAGCGGCGCACCTAGTTCGGTCGCGAATTCCGCCGCCGCGTGCATCGCCTTGGACGCCCGCTCGCTGCCGTCGTAGGCGAGCGTCAGGCGCTTGATCTCGCGCAGGCGTTTGGGTGAGACGAACAGTGGCCGCGGACTCTTGCGCGCGACACTCTCGGCGGTCGAGCCCAACAGTCCCGTCGAAAAACGCTCGTGGACGCCGCGATGCCCGATCATCACCAGGTCGGCGGCCTTGGCTCGCTCGCAAATCTGGTTGGCCACCACGCCCATGTCGACCAACGGTTGAACCGCAATCTTCTCGCGCTCCGCCGCCGCGCAGAACTCATCCACCACCGCCCGTCCGCGCGCGGTCAGCACCTCGCGCATCCGGGAAGAGAAGTCGAGATAGGGTTCTAGTCCGAGCGAGCCTGAGATATCATGGAAAAACGAACCCTCGATCAAAACGATGTCGACGACGTGCAATCCGATGAGGGTCGCGCTCAAGCGGCGCGCCAGCGCGAAGGCGTAGGCCTGGGCCACGCGGGAATGCTCGGAGGTATCGATGCCGACCACAATGCGCTTGATCATCGGCCCGGCCTTCAAAGTACAATTCCGCGATATCATGCGTATCCGGCGGTCACAAGGGGCTTTTTGAGATGGGTGAGTTAAGAGGCAGCGCGCGAATCGCATCCCTGGTCGAGGAGCTGGCGCAAGCGGCCGAGCGCGTCGGCTTGCAGGTCAGGCGCGAACGGCTGATGCGCGAGGTCGGCTATCGCGCACGCGGCGGCGCCTGCCGGCTGCGCGAAAAAGACCTCGTCATAATCGATTCCGCCCAGCCTCCCGCCGAGCAACTCGAGGTGCTGATTGAGGCGCTGCGCGCGCGCGACCTCGAAACCCTCTATTTGTCGCCCGCCGCGCGGCGCCTGTTGGAAAACCAGACCGAACGATCCGGCGGGGCCGGCCAATCCGACGCGTCCGGCCGTAACGGGCAGGCCGGACACGGCTGAGTCCTATTGCTCGCCCATGCCACGCGTTGAGGAAAGCATCGCTCGCACGGCCGCTGGCAATCCGATACCCGGCGAGACCGAGGAGCGGATGGCGGAGTTCCATACGCGCCTCAAGGAGCGCGGCCTCAAGTCGACTGGCCAGCGCGACGACATCGCACGCGTGTTCTTCGCCCTCGGCCGCCATATCAGCGCCGAGGAACTCTACGTCGAAGTCAAGAAAATCAATCCGCACGTCGGCTACGCCACCATCTACCGGACGCTTCGACTGCTCAAGGAATGCGATTTGCTTTTCGAGCGCCACTTCGACGAGGGCCAGGCGCGCTATGAAGTCGCCGGCGAGCATCATCACGACCACTTCATCTGCGAGCGCTGCGGGCGCATCATCGAATTCGAGAATGAGGCGATCGAGGAACTCCAGCAGATGGTCGCGCGCGAACTCGGCGTCACGCTGAGCCATCACAAGATGGAGCTCTACGGGCTCTGCCCTGACTGCCGCGCGCGTGCCGGCCGCTAATCAGACCGCGCTCCACGCCAAATCGGAAGAGGACCGACATGACACAACAGCAGCCGCAGATGCTCGAGGGCTTCCACGTGCTCGACTTCACCCACTACGTGGCGGGCCCCACCTGCACGCGCATCCTGGGCGAACTCGGCGCCGACGTGATCAAGGTCGAGCGCTCGCTCGAGGGCGACCACGTGCGCCAGCTCGGGATCGTCAAGGACGGCATGAGCAGCTACTACTTCCAGCACAACCACGGCAAACGCAGCCTGGCGGTCGATCTGCGCAAGCCACGCGGCCGGGAGCTGCTGCTCGCGATGATCCCGAAGATCGACGTGCTGGTGGAGAATTTCGCGCCCGGCGTAATCGCCGACATGGGCTTCGGCTACGAGGCGCTCGCGAAGATCAATCCGCGCCTGGTGATGTGCTCGATCTCGGCCGCCGGACAGAGCGGGCCGCTAAGCCGCCGCCCCGGCTACGACTATATCGGCTCGGCGCTGGCCGGCGTCACCGACCAGCTCGGCGAGCCCGACCGCGCGCCGATCGTGCCGGCGATGGCGATCGGCGACATCTCGACCGGCGTCGCGGCCGCGATGGCGGTCGGCTTCGCGCTGCTCTCGCGCGAGCGCACGGGCAAGGGCCAGTACCTCGACGCCTCGCTGATGGACACTTACTTCCACATGCACGAACTGTTCGTCCCGGTGCTCTCGCTGCGTCCCGGCCGCTACCATCCCAAGCGTACCGGCTCGATGCATCCTGCGGGCAGTCCGTGCGGCGTATATAAGGCCAACGGCGGCCATATCATGCTGATTGCGCAGCAGCACGAGATGCCGCGGCTGCTGCGCGCGATGGGCCAGCCGGACCTGCTGAAGGACGAACGCTTTTCGACTAACGGGCGCAGGGTCAAAAATAACGCGGCGCTGCGCGAGCTTATCGAAGGATGGCTCGCGACTTTTCCCGACCGCGACTCCGCTATCGCCGTGCTCGACCGCGAGCGCGTGCCGTGCGCCCCGGTGCTCAAGCTCGAAGAGGCGATGGAGCATCCGCATCTGCGCGGCCGCAAGACCGTAAGACGCGTGCGTGACGAGGCGCTCGGCGAGTTCGACGTGCCGGGGATGCCGGTCAAGTTCTCCGATTGGCCCGACCGCACCGACGTCAAGGCCTCGCGCGTCGGCGAGAACAACGACGCGGTGCTGCGCGAGATTCTCTCGCTACCCGACAACGAACTCGCCGCGCTCTACGCTGAGGGCGTGCTGATGCGCGGCGGAGCGGCGGATGACGCGAAAGTGACCGCCGGCAACCTGGTGATCGAGCCGCATCAGGGCTGACAGGGGCTCGCCGAGCGCCGGAACCTACTTAGTGACGAGGTAATGGATCCAGGGAGAACGATCACCGTGGTCGGCCGGGTCACCCTGCATGTCGTACATCCCTTCAACCGAAAATTCCATTTTTTTGAGCTGATCGATCTGGCTGCGAATTGATATGTAATACAACAGCAGTGAGTAGCGGAGGCCGCTATCGTTTACGATTGCGTATTCCGATGTCGCCATCTCGTGACGCCGCAAACGGAATCTGCGCGGAGTGAGCAGAACTTTCCAGACCTTTCGCCTCAACGATGTCGCAACAGAGTAGCGAAATCCACCTGCCGCAGCTCTATGCGCCTCATCGATAACTGCCCGATTGTGGCTGGAGAACAGAAAAACGCCTCCCCGTTTGAGAATCCTGCGGATTTCACCAAGCGCCTTCAAGCGGCCTTCGTGCGCGATACAATCGAGACCGTTGAAAGAGAAGAGGATGAAATCGAACCTGTCGTCGGGAAAGCGGCTCATATCCCGCACATCGCAACAATACACGGAATCCAAGCCGAATTTCCCCTTCACCTGCTGTACAAGGCCTTCGGAGTAGTCTATCGCGGTGTAGTCGCGACTCATTTCCAAGAGAAACGGCGTGGTGCGACCACCTCCGACCCCAATATCGAGCAGTGTCTTGCCGACGATACGTGGCCTAAGCCTTTCAAGGATCGCGCTTTCCGCTGGCATCAGGCCCCTTGGATCACTATACGTCTTCAGGGCGAATCGACCCTCATACGCAGTGTGATTCAAGGTATCCATTACGTGCGGTTGAGTCATTTTCAGTGTTCCAACTAGCCGGGATTTTTCGGTTCGCTCTCTTTTGCGATCAAACGGCCGGCGCGGCACAGTGATTAGTCAGGTGTTTGATTCGTTTCCGATAGTTTCGATCACGCTTCGGTCTATTAGCGCTATGCTTTCGCCCAAGCGGCCGAGCTAAAGGCACTCGGCGGAGAAAAATCGATGAAGCACGCCGGGCCACAAACGCTCGAAGCGATAGAGCCGCTGCTCGAAAAGCTGCGAACGATCCCGGGCCTGGTCGAGCGCAAGCGGGGCATCTTCTATCGCGGCGCGACCGCTTTTTTACACTTCCATGAAGACCCGGCCGGGATGTTCGCGGACTTAAGAAGCGGCGATGACTTCGAGCGCTACGCCGTGAACACCCAGCCCGAGATCGCGCGCCTGCTCGATGCTGCGAAGGCCCAGGCCGCCACGCGGCGCGGCGCGCCGCGGCCCATCCGCCGCTCGTAGCATTCCCAGCCCATACCCTCCCGCGTCGGTGGATTGCCCCCCTTGGCCACACATGTTGAAGCTAACCCGCTTCAGCGATCGTGCAACCTTGAAACTCCCAGGCCACTGGATAGGGCCTTAACAGGGAACTTTTTTCCTTGATTCGGCGTTTCACGGACGGGGTAGCCTACGATGGCGCTGCTGTGAACACCCCAAGCGAGTATTGAATGTTCTGGTTTGCTTTAATCGCGCCGAAGGACTAGACCGATTTAGTTCGCGTAAGTCAAGACGTTGTCTGCCTTTGTCGATGGAGGTCGCGGTGACTCCGAGCAAGGCTGGTCAGGCGTTGGTAGCGAGAGGCGTGAGTGCTCTGCGGCGGCGGTGCCCAGGGACGGCCGCACTTCTCGTGGTAGCGGCGGCGCTCATAGTAGCGACCGTGGCCATACGCCGGCTCGACACGTCGTTCCACCTGCTCTCCGCGCTCACCATCACCGATCCTTCCTCCGATCCCTCGATGACCGTGATCAGCGCCATGGTCGAGCGTGGCGATCTATGGGGCGCCACCGCCCGGGTCGGAAGCTCTTACCGATTCGACAAACGGTCGGGCCTCGTGGCATTGCGTTCGTTTTCGATGCTGGTGCTGCGACGCGGACTCCAGGAGTACGACCCGTACGAGCGCTGCTACGCCACGAGCGCTTTGGCCGCAGCCGGTGACCGGGACGAGATCGCGCAACTAGTAAAAATCTTTCAGGGCACCAGGAAGCCCGGTCTTCAAATGGCCGTCGCGGATGGGCTGGGAGACGTTGGCGATGCGGATGCCGTCGAGGCGCTGGGTCGGCTCTATATCTGGACCGCGCCTTCATACCGGCGAATCGTGATCAATGGAGCGGCGGAGGCCCACGATCCCGGCGCAATCGAATTGCTGAGCGGCGCCCTGACCGTATCAGACCGGGCGACGCGTCTGACCGCGGCGAGAGGACTCGGCCAGATCGGCAACCACAGCGCCATCCACGTGCTCAGGCAGTATCTGGCTGCCGCGCAGGATCCCTTCGAAAAGGCTACGGCCGCTTATTCGCTACTGCGCCTGGGCGACCGCTATGCCGAGGAGATCGCTGAGTCAATTTTGCGGGGCCATGTCGATGATAATGCAAGGGCGATGGCGGCGGTGGCGCTCGGTCGAGCGCGCGACCCACGCGTAGCCGGCCTGCTGAGGGAATCGATCAGAGATCGCAACATCGACGTGCGGATCGGCGCGGCAGTGGCGCTTACGCACTACGGCGATCCGGTCGGCGTCGAATACCTAAAGGCGGCGATGCAGGACGACGACTCGATGACGCGGCTGCATGTCGGTCAGCTCCTGGACGAGGTGGAGTTTCAAAACGCGCGCGAAATTCTGATAGCGGCGGTCGCTTCGCCCGACCCCGAACTGTCGATGCTGGGGATTCGGGCGATCGGTTTGTCAGGGGGCGCCGACGAAGTTGGGCTTCTCGTCAGGCTGGCGGACCGAGCCGCGGATCCAATCGCGCGCGCCGAGGTAGCGTGGGCTTTGGGCAGAATTGGCAGTCGTGGGTCGGTCGCGCCGCTGATCGCGATGGTGTCGGAGCTTGATCATACCGTGCGTTACACGGCCGCCGACGCGCTCGACCGCACGGCGATCCGACTTTTGCACGGCGAATCGGGCGGTGCATGAACCAAGGAAAGAAGTAGGAGGATTATCAGTTGCAGAGTTGAGAAATTTCGAAACGAGCACGCAGGGAGGACAGGGAAAAAGGCTATGTCGAACAAAGCGAGGATCACTGGGGCGGCGGGACGCAAGTACATGACGCTGGCAGGGCTGTTGGTCATTGCCGGTGCCTTGCTTTGCGTGCGTCCCGCTATAGCGCAGGACGTCAAGAGTTATACCAGGGCCACCTTTGACCAGTGGTTGGCCAAGTACAAGGATGCCAAGCCCGATTTCAAAGTCGGCGACGTGTTGACCGCAAAGGATTTGGAGCGCATGCGGCCATTCATCTTTCCGGGCTACCTCGAACAGCTCAACTTTCCCGAATTCAGGGCGCCGATAGCAGCGCCCGTGGACCATACTCCACGCAAGGACTACATGGCTTGCACGGAGAAGTACCAATCGCAGGTCAAGCTGCTCCCCGATAACACTGTGGGCAACTAGGTCTGTGGGCAGCCGTTCCCCAATTCCTCGATCACAGAGGGCGACCCGGACTCCGGTTGGAGAGCGGTATGGAATTACGAGTACTCGATGGCAGAACTTCGGCTTCTCGACGCTATGCCCCGGCTACCTGGGACCGTTTTGGCGGCACGCACGACATTCCAACCTGGGAGCTGCCCCCGACCGACTGGATGGCCAACGCAGGTTGGATCGGAATCGAACGTCCATCCGCAACTGCCGACCCCAGAAGAGATGAAAATGATCTACGGTGGCGGCGGAAACTTCCAGCGCACGCTGGATGCGTTCTACCGTAAGGTTTTCTACACCCACCTCGCGATGCTCGAGAACCATACGCTGCCGGTGCCCGGCGCCGCGCAGTTCGAGTTCAAGGAGTTCACGGGCTTCTACTCGCCCTTTGACATCCGCGGCACCGCGTTCATCATCTACCGTTACGCCGACCCGCATCGCGAAGACGACGGCTGGGCCTACATTCCCAACCTGCGCCGCGTGCGCCGTATTTCGGCCGAGGTCAAGTCGGACTCGCTGCTGGGCACCGACCACACGCTGGAGGACTTCTACAGCTTCTCCGGCCGCGAGCTCGAGTGGCACTGGCGCTTCCTTGGATGGAAGGACCAGCTGGCGGTTGTCGATTCCGTGCACCGGTATACCTATCTGTACGGACCCAACGGGATCATCCCGAATGATACGTGGACGATGCGCCGCTTCGCGGTCATGGAGCGCACGTCTAACTCCGAGCGTCATCCGTATAAGAGCGTCGTCGAGGACTGGGATTCGCAGAACTACGACGCATGGCTGATGGAAGCCTTCGACCACAAGGACAAGCTCTGGAAGGTCTGGGAATTCCAGAAGGCGTGGAGCGAGAGCTACAAGCCGACCGACTGGATGTACCCCATGAACAAGGGCGCGTACTCTACCGAATTCCAGTCGGTGCAGGTGCTCGACGTCCAGAACGATCGTGGAACCATCTGGCTCGTTCCCGGTGGATTCCCGAATCTGAAGGGACCCGAAGCGGAGAAGCTGTACGACATCAATAAGCTCGAACAGATCCATCGCTAGCTTCGTGCGCTAGCTTCGAGCGCTTGTTTGAGCGAACCTCTCGCCCTGCCGGGCCCGCGCGGCCCGGCAGGGCGGCTAATCATCCGTCCGGCGCCACCGCCACAGCTCGCTGCACATGATGCGCTTACTCACCCCTGTCCTGCCCCAAGGAGAACTCGCGGAAGAACTGCCACATTCGATCGTTGGCGTCGATCACCGTCGTGCTGCGCCCAAGCCATGACACGGCATGTGACGTGCCCGGCCATACATGGCCCGACCCTGCGAGCTTCCACAGCACTATTAGGGTGCCGTCCCCGCAGGGACCCCATTCGAAGCGGGTCGCGGAATTTTCTGCGTCAGGCGAGCCCGGCGCACCCTTGAGCGCCGGCCCGACCTGCGCCGCTGACGGACAGCCATCGAATCCGCGCCATCTCGCGATCTCGTCATCGACCGGCGGAAAGGGCGTTGCGTGAGCGATGCGCCCGAGCCGTCCGAAACGGCCGCCGTAAGGGACGTAGCGATCATCGACGCTGTTGAAGAGCATCAGTGGCATCGGACGCCCGGGCCCTGAGGTCTCGACCATCAGCGCGCCCTCCACGGGCGCAATCGCGGCGATACGGTCCGAAGCCTCGACGCCGAGCCGAAACGCCATCATGCCGCCATTCGAGATGCCGGTTGCATAGACCCGCGTTCGATCGATGTGAACGCGCGATGCAAGGTCGTCGAGCAGCGCCTTGGTGAAGCCGACGTCGTCGATCTTGTTGCGCTCGGCATACCCGCAGCATCCGCCGGCGTTCCAGGTGAGCGCCCGCGTTCCGCGCCCGGTCCCATTGGGATAGACGGCGACGAAGCCGTCGCGGTCGGCCGTCGCGTCCATCCCGGAGTACTGCTCCTCCTGCTCTGCGTTACTGCCGGCGCCGTGAAAGTTCAGGATCACGGGCAAGGCGTGTGCGCTGGAGGCTTGTGGCGGAACGTGAACGATGTAACTTCGGCCAAGCCCAGCATACTCGATATCAACGCGATGGCTGCCAGGTCCCAGCGAATGATTTCCCGACTCGAGCGCCTCGGCGCCCGCGCCGCGCGCGGCTGCAAACGTAGCGAACAGGATCAACGAAAAGACTTTGCGCAAGTACTGTGCACGCTCCATCAGTGCCGCTCCAGTTAGCTTTGTCCAAGGGCAAGGCGAAATTACGGAAGAATTTCCACATCTCCGCGTTCGCATCGATAACCCACGTGCCTTGTCCAATCACGAGCGGATAATCACGCGCGGCGCCCGGCCACACGTGGCCCGAACCGCTGAGTTTCCAAAGCACGATCTCGGTGCCGCAGGCACATGATCCCCATGCGTAGCGAGTCGCGGAATTTCCCGCGTCCCTGGTTCCAGCCGCGCCTTTGAGCACCGGTCCGGCCCGAGCCTTGGCCGGACAACGGTCAAACGCACGCCATCGCGCGATCGTTTCGTCCACCGCCGGATATGCCGCCGCCAAATGAGCGAACCACGCATACAGGCGCGAGCTTCCGCGGTAAGGAACCCACGGGTCGTCGAGGCTATGAAAAACGATTAGCGGCATCGGACGCCCGGGCCCTGAGGTCTCGACCATCAGCGCGCCCTCCACGGGCGCAATCGCGGCGATACGGTCCGAAGCCTCGACGCCGAGCCGAAACGCCATCATGCCGCCGTTCGATAGGCCGGTCGCATAGACGCGGGCGCGGTCGATATGAATGCGCGTCGCCAGGTCGTCGAGCAGCGCCCGGGTGAATCCGACGTCGTCGATCTTGTGGCTCGCCGCCCAGTAACAGCATCCGCCGGCGTTCCACGTTAATGTCCGTGCTTTGGGCCCGGTCCCGTTGGGCCCCGTCCCGTTGGGATAGACGGCAACGAAGCCGTCGCGGTCGGCCGTCGCGTCCATCCCGGAGTACCGCTCCTGCTGCTCGGCGTTACTGCCGGCGCCGTGAAAGTTCAGAATCACGGGAAGGGCGTTTGCGCTCGAGACTTGTGGCGGAACGTGAACGATGTAACTTCGGCCAAGCCCGCCATACTCGATATCGACGCGATGGCTTCCCGGTCCGAGCGTTTCGGCGCCCGCGCCGGTGCGCAGGATCGCGAGCATGACGAGCACAACTAGCGAAAAACTTTTGCGCGCGCGGTTCACGCGGTCGCGCAGGGCGGCAAAGTTCAGAGCAAGCCTTCTTTCAGCGCATCTTCGAGCGCGCCGATGTTCATATAGTGGCCCTTGGCCATCACCGACAGGAACGCGCGCAGCCCGGGGTCTGCGATGGTGGCGAGGTTCTCCTCGATCTTGCGGATCACCCATCGCTGGCCGCGGTTGAGTAGTTCGAGCTTGCTGCGAAAGTCGCCCATCGCGCGCACCTTCTCGACGAAGTCGCCGGTCTTGGTGGAGGGAACGCCACCGAGGCGGCGCACGTGCGCAGAAAGCTCGCCGGCATAGTAGCCCTCGTCGTGGCCAGCCTTCTTGAGCAGTTCGCGAAGCTCGAGCGAACGGGCCTCCGCGGTTAGTTCGTGCAAGACGCGGCCGCCGGCGCGCTCGGCCTCGCCCAACGTGTTGAGAAATCCTTCAAGCTGCGTGTCCATCGCGTTTTCTCCAGATGCGTGAATTTCTCAGGGCGTATCAGATCACAGGCGTAACGGGACAGAGTACCGCTCGGAGCCATCCACCGTGCGCACCGGCGGCCGCGTCGAACATCCAGAGCAACGCGCGCAAGTGCGCCGAAACGCCGATTCCGAGCGCACCCTCGGCGCCCATCTTGCCCTTCATCAGGCTCGATAGCAGGCCCGGCGGCGCCGGCAACTCGAGCAACCCGAGCTTCGTATCCTCCGGCACTTTGGCCAATTCCCGGGCGGCCTTGATCGCTTCGTCGAGCCCGCCGATTCCGTCGACCAGCTTGAGTTTGATCGCGTCGTCGCCGGTCCATACGCGGCCCTGCGCTATCTGGTCGACGCGCGCCACGCTCAGCCCGCGCCGGCTCGCCACCAGGTTCACGAAATGCTGATAGGTCTCGCCCAGGATCTGATCGCGGAACTGCTGTTGCTGGGCGGGCGTGAAATCGTTGAACGCGTCGAACATCGTGGCGTTAGCGCCGTGCGCGATGGCGGCGCTGTGGACCCCGATTGAGTTCATAAGCGGCGCAATATTGAACTTGCCGCCAAGCACCCCGATCGATCCGGTGATGGTCGCGGGCTCGGCGAAAATCTTCGCCGCCGGCATCGCGATCCAGTAGCCGCCCGAAGCCGCGTAACCCGACATGCTGACCACCAGCGGCTTGTCTTTGGCCAGCAGTTCGGCCGCGCGCCGGATGAGTTCCGAAGCGACGACCGAGCCGCCAGGCGAGTTGATACGCAGGATCACGGCGCGCACTGAATCGTCATCGCGGGCCTGGTCCAACGCGTCGACCATGTCGTCCGAGCCCACCCCGTTGCCGCTGGGCGAAAGCAGCGGATCGAATCCGCCCTGCCCCTGCTGAATCGCGCCATCCGCGTAGATCACCGCCAGACGGTCGCGATGGCCGACGTGTGGAAACAAAGAGACGTGTTGGTAGTCGGAATACTTGATGACCTTGTGGTCGTGACCGCCGTAGTGTTTGACGCGGTCGGTGAATTCATCGCCGTACTCGATCCGATCTATGAGATGGGCCTTGAGTCCCGCCTTGGCGCTGAGCGGCGCCTGGTCGATGAGCTCGCGGAGTTGCGCGGCGTTGAGATGGCGCTCGCTCGCGGTGGTGGTGACCAGCTGATTGAACAAGCCGCCCGCCAGCGCTTCGTCCTCCTCTCGTTGCGAGGGCGTGAAATCCTTCTCGGTGAAGATGTTGGCGGCGCTCTTATACTTGCCGATCGCGGCGAAGTTGGGCTTGATCCCCACTTTGTCGAGCAGCCCGCGCGCGAACAGCTCCTGTAGCCGCACGCCCATCAGGTTGATGTCGCCCTCGGGCATCATCGAGACCTCGCCGGCCACGCCCGCGACCAGGTACGGCAGGTTGCCGGAACCGAAGTCGCCCGCGCTTTCGAGATACGCGGTGGTCCACTTGTGATGCGCAGCGAAGTCGCGGATGAGGGCGCTCAGTTCCTGGGCCTGCGCGAACTCCATCTCGGGGTCGGTGATTCGGATCGCCAGTCCCACGATTTTCGGATCGTCGGCCGCCTGGCGCAACGCGCGGCGCGCCACGTTGAGCGGGGTCTGGTTCTCGTCAACCAATCCTCGCAAGCCGTCGCTGCCGCGTTCGATAACCGGGCCCTTGAGCGCAAGCTCGATCACCGAGCCGGGCGCGACGCGATGCGACCACCAATTGACGATGTGACTAATGACCGCAATCACGATCACGATCGCGATCGTCCGCAACAGCCATCGCAGCGTCCGCTTGATCATTCCGTACCTCCTTATCTTGCGGCGCGGCGTGCGCCCCGAGGCCGGCGCGGTCTCTTGAAAACCGAAGAGCCAAACCCTGATGATAGCCAACCACAACGTGGCTACCGGGACCAGTGGCGGCGCGACCAGTACAGCGGGACCAATGCAGGATGGCAACGATGCAACCGCAAAGCGAATGCGCAAGCGCGGCGCGCGCCACGGCGCATAAGGAGCCGCGATGAGCGGAACCGGCGCCGACGCTCGCGCTGCCGCGCCCGCCGGCCCGGCGCTGCTGCTGAGCGAGCAGCCGATGGGCTGCGCTGCATTACCGTATCGTCGCGCTTTGCTTTCTCGCCTGGATTTTCGACTTCTACGACCTCATCCTTTACTCGTTCTTGATGGTCCCGATGGCGCATGACCTGCACCTGGGCAGACTGGAGGCGTCTTTTGCGCTGGGCCTGTCGCTCCTGATGACGGCGCTGGGCGGGCTTCTATTTGGCTTCATCGGCGATCGTTTCGGGCGGCGTCCGACGATCATCGCGACCGTCCTCATCTATGGCTTCGGCACGCTGCTCTGTGCGGCCAGCCTGAACCTGACGCATCTATTGATCTTTCGCTCGCTCACCGGGATCGGAATCGGCGGCGAGTGGGCCGCGGGCCAAAGCCTGGTGGCCGAGACGGTGCCGCCTGACCGCCGCGCGCGCTATGCCGCCTACGTACAGGTGGGAGCGCCGCTCGGCGTGTTTATCGCCGCGTTCCTGGCGGGCTACGTCACCCCGGCGATCGGATGGCGCGCGACGTTCGCGCTCTCGTCACTGCCGGCGCTGATGGTGGCGATCGCGGTCTGGCGATGGCTTCCGGAGAGCGACGTCTGGCGGCGGCGGATGGGCGGCGGCCGCGAGTGGCTGACGCGCGAGGAATTCCGCGCGCTCAGGCCTTACGCCGGCATCATGCTGCTGCTGTTCCTGGTCATCTGGGTGAACTCGGAGGCTTACTGGTTCACGTACAGTTGGATGCCCGGTTATCTGAAGCTGACGCGCAACCTGGGCGACCGCGCGGCGAGCCATCTCATGATGGGCATGCAAGCCGGCGCGGTTGCCGGCTACGCGAGCTTCGGCCTGCTCGCCGATCGTTTCGGGCGGCGCCCGGTGTACTCGGCCTTCGCCGCGATGATGGCGATCGGGCTGCTGCCCCCGACCATCCTGTGGCCCTGGGCGGCCGGCGTGCCGGGGTTGATCGCGGGTGCGATGGTGTTTGCCGGATTCGGCACCGGCATCTGGTCGGGCACCGGGCCGATCGTCTCGGAACTGCTGCCTACCAAGGTGCGCAACACGGCGCTCGGCTTGCTGCTCAACGTCACGCGCGGTTTGCAGTTCTTCACCCCGATGGCGATCGCAATGCTGAGCCGCTCGATTGGCTTCGGCGCGGCGCTGTCGATCGGCGCGGCGTTCTCGGCGGTCGGCTCGATGCTGATTTGGCTGATTCCCGAAACCCGCGGTCGCGTGCTCACCAGGCTCGACGAGGATTTGGTCGCGCAAGCCGCCGACCCGGCGCGCCTCACTTCGATTTCGTAGGCGGCGCCTGTTTGTACTCAACGCCGTCGAGATACGACCATCGGCCCGCCTCGTCACTCAGCACCGAAAAATCCAGCGTCGTAGAGATGTGAGCGGAAGTGGACTCGGTCGTCGGCAGCGTGTGGCTGACGGTGACCCGGAAATCGCTTGTTGCGGCATTCAGTTGCTGACCGGCCAGCGCCTCGTCGAGCGGGCGGCCGACGGAGTTCGCTTCGTCTCCAGACGCGAGATCCATCACGCGCGCGATCGTCGCTCGCAGGTCGAGATTGCCGCTCGGATACTGGTCGACGAAGTGACGGCGGAAATCCGGGCCGACCGCCGCGCAGAAGTTGTGCAGCTCGCGCGCGCCCGCAGCCGCATGCATCCCAAGCCCGGTGGCAAATCCGCCCCATCCGCCGGTATCGGCGTACATCACGCCTTTGACCGGCATGACCAGCGGCTCGGCGCCTTGGCGAGCGGCTCGCGCGTGGAATGACTACCTGCGCCGATATTGCGCTCGCCCTGTTCGTCGAAAACGTAGGCCGGGCCGCCCGTACCGGTAAGCCCGCTATTATCGACGTCGGGCAATTCACGGAACGAGACCACCAGGTCGGGCGCGTCCAAATAGTCGTTGCGGCCGATCATCCCGACGATATCGAGGCTGAACGTCCCTTCGATCCAACCGGAGTTGTCGTTAGTAAGCTTTTCGAGATTTGCACCCGAGCTATCGATCGCACGCTCCTCGTCCGCACTGCGCGTAAAGAGTGGCCCCGACCACGGCTGCGACTCGACGAAGTCGGTTATTTTCTGCAGGGTCGCGCGCCGCGTTTCCATCGTCGGGAATGCCGCTCGCGATAGATGGACCAGGTCGAGGCCGCCGTTGGCCACTACCGTCACGTCGTCGCTGGTGGCTGATTTCTTAATCCCCTTCGCAACCAGCAGTTGCGCAAGCGGAACCAGCGCGCGAATCGTCGCGAACCCGTGGTCGGAAACCACCATCAGGTCCGTGCGGTCGGCGATCCCGAGTTTCGTGATCGCATCGCGGAGGCTCGCGAGGTTCGCGTCGCATACCTTCAGCGCGTCGAGGTTGGCCTGTGTGCCGAGGCCGCGATGATGCTGCGTCACGTCGGGATTGTGTTGCCAGAAAACGACCAGCGCGGGATGGCCGCCCAGCGCCGCCGCCTTGGCCTCCGGCAGCGCGCGCCCGGTTACGATTTGCGCGAAGTAAGTGTCGCTCATCCCATACGAGACGCTCTCGCTCGCCGACTTTGGCGGCGCCGGCGCGAGTTCACTCTTGAGCGAGGGCGGCGCGACGAGATCGTCGCTGACGAAGATGAAATTGCTCGCGGCGATCGGCGCGCCCATCGCCGGGTCGCCGGTCACGCTGTCGTCGAAAGTGAAGGTCGGCCCCTTCTTGCCGATAATCGCGAGATAGCCGCCCGCGCGCCGGATCTGCTGCCCAATCGATTCGGAGCCGAGCAGCGCGCCGTTGAAGAACTTCGGCCCGTTGAGCGTTGCGAGCGTGATCGAGTTCTCGAGATTGACCGGTTGATTCGCCCAGGAATCGTTTGGCGCAACCGTGACTTTGTGCGCTCTCAGGCGCGGCACCAGGGACACTTCGTCGCCGAGGATCGTGGTGCTGCCCGGCGGCGCGCCGGTCGCGATCGTTGCCGAGTTTACCATCGTGATCGTCGGAAAGACCGAATGATGCCGCGCGAAACGCACGCCCTCGTTCTCCATCGCGAATAAATTGGGCGTTCGCTCGGCGGTTACGAAATCGGGACGCAGCCCATCCCATACCATCAGGACGAAAATCCGGGCGGGACGGTGCGGCGAATCGGCGCTCGCCAGATGGGCCGGCGCAATCACGAGCGCAAGCGACAGGGCGAGCGCGCAGCCGAGCAACGGGAGCATCGCGAGCGGCGCGGGACGGCGTCCGCCCGCGAACAAGGTGGACTTCATCGCAGCGCCCACTAAACTGGCCGCAGCCGCCGCTGTCAATCCGCTCGGAAGATGCTCGGCGCGGCTTCAATCGCGAAAGGGGGAACAACCGCGATGGCATCGGCGCTCGACCAGATCGAACACATCTTCATCCTGATGATGGAGAACCGCTCATTCGATCACATGCTCGGCTATCTCGACGCGGCCAATCCAAAAATCGTGGGGATCGCGAACGCCGCGGCGGCGGGTTACACAAACCTGTTCAACTCGACGCCCTACGCCCCGGCCCCGCGCACCGACCCTGCCGTGGCAGTCGATCCGCTGCACGAGCGCGAAGACATCCGCAGCCAGATGCGGTTCAACCCGGGCGACAAGATGATGACCGGCTTCGTCGCCGACTACGCCACGGTCAGCCCCGCCGATCCGTATCCGGTGGGCCAGTACTATGGGGCAGCGCAGGTGCCGATGACGGATTTCCTCGCGCGCCAGTTTTGCGTCTGCGATCACTGGTTCGCCTGCTTGCCGGCCAGCACGCAGCCCAACCGCCTGATGGCGGCGAGCGGCTACACGATGCGCGATCACACGACCAGCCAGCTATTCGACGACCAGGACGTAGTCTATGACTGGCTCGACGCGCACGCGGTGAGCTGGCGGGTCTACTCCGAGGGCTTCCCGTTTTTTGCGCTGATGCCGAAGATACAACTCCGGATCGTCGCGGACGTTTGGGACCATCTTTTCCGTGGCCTGGTGGCGCTCGACACCGACTGCCGTTCTCCCGATACGCTGCCCAAGGTGATTTTCATCGAGCCGCAGTTCACCGACGGCGCCGAGCCCGACAAGGCCGACGACGACCATCCGACCACCCCGATAAACCGCGGCCAGGACCTGATACGCCGCGTGTATGCCGCCGTCACCGGCAATCCGCAACTCTGGAGCAAGTCGTTGCTGATCATCACGTACGACGAGCACGGCGGCTTTTTCGATCACGTCGAGCCGCTGCCGCTCGTGACTCCGCAGAACCACGGCGAGAGCTATACGCCCTTCGCCACCACTGGCGTGCGCGTTCCGGCGATTGTCGTTTCGCCTTTCGTGGACGCTGGCTCATGTTTCAGCCAGCCGCTCGACCATACTTCGATTCTGCGGATGCTCGCTGACAAGTACATGCCCGGGACAGCGTACTCCGCCGACGTCGCGGCGCGCACGCCGATTCACAGCGCGGCGGAGGCGTTAACGCTCGCCGCGCCACGGCCGGGCGCGGCTCCCGCAGCGCCACCGCCGCCGCCTCCCGTGTTCGCCGCGACCGCGCCGACCGTGCCGCGCCGGATACCGTCCGCCAATGCGATCGCTTACCTCAACGCGATCGAGTCGATGCGCCGGCTCGATCCGCAGGCGATGGCGCACAAGTATCCGGCGTGGAAGAACTACTTCCTCAAGGGCCGCTGACCGCCCGCGTTCTCTTCGGTCATCATGAGAGTTTGTGAATTTATCCGGAGAGTGCCGGAAAGTCAGGGCCTCTTCTTCTGTCATCCTGAGCGAGCGTTGCGCGAGTCGAAGGACCCCGATCTTTCCGACGAGCATTGCGAGAGTCTTCGCATAAAAAGATCCGGGGTCCCTCGACTCGCAGACTCGCTCGGGATGACAAAAAGAAGACATCCCTCACCGACGCGGCGTCGCTTAGGTTCAGGATAACGTCACACGGGCGGCTTGACGCGCGGAGGACCGCGCGAGACCCTTCACTTCGTTCAGGATGACGGAGCATCGGCGCCGGGAGCCGCGCGCGGTCAGCGCAGCAGGTGCGTCACGAACCAGTCGCGTGCCGGGTTCGCCGCCTTATCGAAATCGCTGACGTAGGCGTCGAAGTGGCCGCCCTCGAGCAGCACCAGCCGCTTAGGCTCCAGCGCGTCGTTGAACGCCGCTATCGCCTGATCGGCCACGGCCAGCGTGTCGCCCACGGCGACGACCAGCATCAGCGGCGTCGGACTTATCTTGGTGATGTAGCTGCCGGGCTCGTACTCCATCACCATCTCGAGCGTGCGCAGCGTGACCTCGTTGCGCCACGACTTCGCGCGCTCGCGGCCGGTCTCAGTGAACCACTGGTAGGAGTCGGGCGTCGGCAGCGCCGAGGGCGCTTGCGGATCGGGCGCGACTACCGGCACCATCGCGGGCGCCTCGCCGCGGAAGCGCGCTTCGCGGTCGGCGTCGAACTGGGCCCGCAGCGGTCCGAGAAAGTCGGGCCGCACCAGGCGCTGAAAATTGCGGTAGCCGCTGATCAGCGGCACCTGCGAGACCACGCACTTCACGCGCCGATCGATCGCGCCGACGACCAGCGCGTGGCCGCCGGAATAACTCGAGCCCCAGACTCCGATCCGTTCGGGATTGACCTCGCGCTGCGTGCGCGTCCAGGTGATCGCGTGGCGATAGTCGCGCACCTGCACCCATGGATCGATCTCCTGGCGCGGCTGCCCGTCGCTGGCGCCGAAGTTGCGATTGTCGAACACCACTGCGGCCAGCCCGGCCGCGCAGAAGTGCTCGGCGAAGCGGTCGAGGTACATCTCCTTGACCGCCGAAAAACCATGCGCCATCACGATCGCCGGCGCTTTGCCGCTTTGCCGATCGGGCGTGTAGAACCATCCGCGCAAAATCGTGCCTTCGGCGTTGATCTCGATGTCTTTACGCATTTGCTATCTCTCCCGCGCGCGAGAGCTGTCGCGCTTTTTCGTGCGGCCCGGATCGTCCTGCGGCCGGCTAGTCTCGATTGAAGTTGGGCTTGCGCTTTTCGACGAACGCGCGCGCGGCCTCGCGATGGTCCTCGGTGGTGAACGTCACCATCTCGTAGGCGAGCGACGCGTCGAGGATCAGGTTGGCCTGCTGCTTGAGCCACTTGTTGACCGCGAGCTTGCTCCATCGGATCGCATAGGTCGGCCCGTCGGCCAACTCCTGCGCCAACTCGCGCGCCTTCGCCATCACCTCCTCGGGTGCGACCGCGTAATTGACCATCCCCATCTTGAAAGCGTCCGCGCCGTTGACGAAGTTCCCGCGCATCAGGAATTCCTTGGCCCGCGCCGGGCCGATCAGCAGCGGCCAGATCACCGCGCCGCCGTCGCCCGCCACGACCCCGACCTTGACGTGAGTGTCGGCGAAGCGCGCCTTCTCCGACGCCACGATGATGTCGCACAAAAGCGCGATCGTCGCGCCGAGGCCGACCGCGTCGCCGTTGATCGCGCCGATGATCGGCTGTTCGACGTCGAGCATGTTCTGCACGATTCGCCGCCCTTCGGCGGCGGTGATACGTTCCGCCTTGCCGCCACTCGCGCTGGCCAGCGTCCCCGAGGCCATCCCCTTGACGTCGCCGCCGGCGCAGAACGCGCGGCCCGCGCCGGTCAGAATGATCGCGTTGACCTCGCGGTCTTCGGCGAGGTCGTTCCAGATCGTCATCAGCTCGTGATGCAGCCCCGGGTTGACGGCGTTGAGCCGGTCGGGGCGGTTGAGCGTGACCGTGGCCACGCGCTCGGCCTTTTCGACCTTGATGAATTCGTAACGGCTGTAGTCCGGCATCGCGGTTCCTCCCGCCGTGTGGATTGCCACCTATACAACGGGAATGCCCGCGCACGCCAACCCATCAGCGCTGTGGACGAAGGCGCCTGGAGCGATAGCGCCGGCGGGTGCCAGCCGGCCGTCTAATTTGGTAGCGTGCTATTTGGTAGTGGGCGATTTTGATTAGCGTGGGTCCAGTGCGGGCCATCGCGGCGGAGGTTTTAAGCGGTGCGTATCGCGCTCATCGGACAGGCGGCGTTTGCCGAGCGCGCCCTTGAGGTGCTCCATGCGCGCGGCGAGGAAGTCGTCCACGTCTTCGCGCCGCCCGACCCGCCCGGCGGCCGCCCCGACCCGCTGAAGACCAAGGCGCTGGCGCTGGGCGTGCCGCTCAGCCAGCCCGCGACCTTCAAGAGCGACGCAGCCTACGAGCATTTCCGCGCGCTCGACGCTGATTTGCTGGTGATGGCGTTCGTGACGCTGATCGTGCCCGAGCGCATCCTCTACGCGCCGCGCCACAAGGCGATCTGCTTTCATCCCTCGCTCCTGCCGCGGCATCGCGGCGCCAGCGCGATCAACTGGACGCTCATCATGGGCGACGCCAGCGCCGGGGTGACCTGGTTCTGGCCCGACAAGGGGATCGATACCGGGCCGATTCTGCTTCAGCGCAGCGAGCCGATCCGCGACGAGGACACCGTCGGCTCGCTTTACTTCAACCGCCTCTTCCCGCTCGGCATCGAGACCATGACCGAGGCGATCGAGCTCATCAAGGCGGGTCGCGCGCCGGCGATCGCACAGGACGAAAGCCTCGCGACATACGAACCGCCGTGCCGCGACGAGCACGCCAAAGTGGATTTCGCGCGGAGCGCGCGTGAAGTCTTCAACCTGGTGCGTGGATGCGATCCGCAGCCGGGGGCACATGCGCAGGCGGGCGGCGAGCGGCTGCGGCTTTACGAACCGATGCTGGAGAACCGGCGCAGCGAGAGCCCGCCGGGCACGATCGTCTCGATCGACACGGCCGGGATGCGGGTCGCCCTTGCGGGCGCCACGATGATGGTGCGGCGGGTGCGCCTCGATTCGAATCCCAAGAAGGTCGCGCCGCAGGAACTCGTGGCTGGCGGCCGGCTGCACACGTCGATACTACTCACGTAACTAGAGCAAAGGCTGGGCAAAAGAAGACCAAGTCGAACGAAGGGTGGGGTCGGCCATTGATGCTCTCGCGGCAGCCGCGCCGTTAGGATTGGAAGCCCGCGCGAGCTAGCATGCCACGCTGAAGTGCGGGTCGCGCGGGGGGTCTTTCGTTCGCGCGCACGGGGTCTTTCGTCAGATCGATCGCGCCAAAGCCGCGGTTCAAAAAGGGGGAGGGGGACGAGGATGAAACTCTGCGTAGGTACGTCGAAGGGGATCGTGGTACTCGACGCCGAGCGCAAGGGCAAGCCGCTGATGGCGCTCGCGGATCCGCCGTCGGTGTGGTGCATGGCGCAGGACTGCCGCGACCCGGGGACAATTTATGCCGGGTCGGTTGACCACGCCCACATGGGCAGCGCGCGGGGCCGGGTGACGCTCGCGCGGTCGAACGACGGCGGCCGCACCTGGGCCGATATCACGCCCGGGATCGCGCGCAACGAGGACGTATGGGCAATCGCGGCGCCGCCGGACGGGCCCGGCGAGGTCTTTGTCGGCACCTCGCACGCGCGGCTGCTGCACAGCCTCGATCACGGCCGCACGTTTCGCGAGTGCGCCGCATTCCTCAAGCTGCCGGGACGCGAACGCTGGAGTTTTCCGCCGCCGCCGCACATCCCGCATGTCCGCTCGATCGTCTTCGACCCGCACGACCCGATGACCCTCTACGTGGGCGTGGAAGAAGGCGGTGTCGTGCGCTCGCACGACCGCGGCGAAAACTTCGAGCTGCTCAACAGCGGGCTCTACGAAGACGTCCACTGCATCGCGGTCGATCCGCAAAATCGCAAACGCCTCTACGCGACCACCGGCGCCGGCTTTTACATCTCAGAGAACCGCGGCAGCTCGTGGAGCAAGGTCAAGCGCGGGCTCTGCCGTAGCTACACCGTGCCGCTGTTCGTCGCGCCGGGAGAATCGAGCCGGGTCTTCACCGCCGCCGCCGCTGGGCCGCCGCCGTTTTGGTCGACCGGACCGGCCGGGGCCGACGCGGTGATGTTCCGCAGCCTCGACGCAGGCCAGAGCTTCGAGGCGCTCGGCGACGCCGTCCTGCCCGAGCGCGGGATGGTGATGCGGCTTAAGGCTGACCCGGAGAGCGAAGGCGATTTCTTCGCCGTCACGACCGATGGCTCCGTGATTCGCACACGCGAGATGGGCGCGACCGCCACGCTGGTCGGCGAGCGATTGCCCCCGGCCTACGACCTGGTCACGCTGCCTTAGCGGCGATCACGTTCAGCGCCTCTCGATTAGTGACCGCTCTCCAAACGCGCGCTTAGTCCGGTGTGGCGCTCCTTGGCCGTGGACGTCAGGGTCAGCACCGGGCAATGCGCCCGACGCACGATCTGCTCGGCCACGCTGCCCATGATGAAATGGGCGAGGCCGCTCCGCCCGTGAGTCTTGAGCACGATAAGGTCGGTATCAAGCTCGGTGGCCACTTCGAGCACGGTCCTGGCGACCTCGCCGGGCCCGGCGACTCGCGTGATGATTTCGGACTTCAATCCAGCCAGTTCTTTGGCGGCGAGTTCCTGGAGCCGCAGGCTTGCCTCGTCCGCGGCCTGCGTATGCACGGTTATGGTGACGTTGGGCGCGTCGATCGGCAGGATCGGCACAACGTGCATCAGGTAAACGGTCGCGTCCATGTCCTTGGCGAGACGCGAGGCGAGGTCCAGCGCGACCTGCTCCGAATCGTCGAGCTGTACCGGACAGAGAATTTTCTTGAACGGATAAGACATTGGCCATCTCCATCGAGAACGCGACCGCTCGTCCTTCTCTTCGTATTGCCACTCTAGCGTTTCGGTCAACCTCGATCGGTTCCGTATTTTCGCAACCTTCATGTCGGTGTTGATATCGGTGACGTCAAAAGTTTGCTGCCCGGATAGGATTATACGTTCTACGTTAACTTTAATATCGTTGAAACATCCTTAATGATGTGTTACGATTCAGCTAGTCAGCTTGGTCGTGGCTGGCGACGAGGCCCGTAGGTCGAGCTGGCTTCCCTGCGGGTCTCACTATTTTTGCCCACCCAACAAATTCCGCCGCCTTCCTGTCCAGTTCGCACAGCCGTGCTTGACAATAGCGAATAAATAGCGAAACTAGATCGATGAAGCTCGCATCAAAGGCGTTGTTCGATGACTCCATCAACGACGCGGCCGCTCCGCTCGCGCCGCTGCGCGACGTCGAGTTCCTCGAGATGCCCGTGCGCACGATACTCAACCGCTGCGAGAATCCGCGGTTGCCGTTTCGATGGACGATCAACCCGTATCGCGGATGCGAGTTCGGATGCGTCTATTGCTACGCGCGCTACACGCACGAGTTCCTTGAGTTGCGCGACCCGATGGATTTCGAGCGGCGCATCTTCGTCAAAAGAATGGCCGCGCAGGTTCTGTCGCACACGCTCTCGCGCACGCCGCTCGGTTCGGACCCGATAGCGATCGGCACGGCGACCGACCCCTATCAGCCGGCGGAGCGCAAGTACGGTCTCACGCGCTCGATGCTCGAGGTGTTCGCGCAACTCGGTGGGCTCGATCTTTCGATCACGACCAAATCCGCGCTGGTCGTGCGCGACCTCGACCTGCTAAGCGCGATCAACTCGCGCTCGAAGCTCAGCGTCAACTTCTCGCTGATGACGCTCAACCGCCGCCTCCAGCGCACGCTCGAGCCGCGAGCGCCGCGTCCCGAACTGCGCCTGCGCGCTCTGGCCGAGCTGAGTCGCGCGGGTATCCGCTGCAACATCCTGATGATGCCGGTGATTCCCGGGTTGACGGACGCTCCGGCGGCGATCGAGAGCGTGGTGCGGGCGGCGCGGCGCGCGGGCGCAAGCGCGGTGTGGTGGCGCTCGCTGTTCCTCAAGCCCTCGGCCGCCCGCCGCTTCATCCCGTTCATCAAGGAGCACTTTCCCGAGGTGGCGGGGCGTATCGACGAGTTCTATGCTCGCGCGGTGTATGCGCCGCGCGGCTACGACGAGCGTCTCGGCGCGATCTTCGACCGGATGCGCGCGAAGTACGGCTTCAAGGTGGACCATCGCGACCGCCGCGAGCCGGCCCGCGCCGCGAGACCCGCGATGGCGCCGGGCACGCAACTCTCACTCGGTGTGCGCTAGAGCAACGCCGCATCGGCGCATCGGGGTTGCGAACTTAAATCACAATTGGAATTAGCGCGAGGTTGTTTTCTGAGAGTTCGTGATTTTTTTGATCGTTAGCGGCTGGTGTCATCCTGACAGCGAGCGCTGCGCGAGTGGAAGAATCCCGGAAATACTCGGGGTCTTTCGACTCCGGCCGCAGCCGCCTCCGCTCAAGATGACAAAAAATCGGGTCGAACCCAAAAACTCACAAACCCTGAGCGAAGCGAGTCTGCCAGCGGAGTCGAAGGATCTCGCGCGGCATCTTTTTACCGCGTGATTGGTTTTCGCTGGTTACTGGTGCGCGGGGCGGGACTTGAACCCGCACGGTATTTCTACCACGAGCCCCTCAAACTCGCGTGTCTGCCGTTCCACCACCCGCGCCCTACGGCCGCGCCTTGTGCGCGGCCCGGTCACTATTGATAGCCGCGATTTAGGCGCGGCTCCGGTCACTTTATGGCCGCGCCTGCGCGCGGTCTCTGGTTCCTGGCCACACTAATGCGGCTCGGCAAGTCACGAAATTATCCCGCCACACCCGCCTCGGCTATGGCCCGGGCTTCGGCGCAACCGGCTTGGCCTGGTTAGCTGGAGCGGCCGGCATCACCGGCGCCGTCATCGGGGCCGGCTTTGCCGGCACCATCGGCACCGTCGCATTGGGCGGAACGACGACTCTGCGGCTCACGCCGCCGCCGGACCCGAAGATACTGCCCGTGAAGCGCCGCGTCGAGGCATAGGCGAGGAAAATCGAAGTCGCGAAAAACATCGCGGCCATCGCCCACGTGGCCTTGGTCAACACGTTGCCGGCGCCGCTCGCGCCGAACACGGTCTGGCTTGAGCCACCGAACACCGCGCCGATCTCCGCGCCCTTGCCCTGCTGGAGCAGGATTACAATGATCAGCGCGAGGCAGATCACGACATGAATCGCGACAACGATCGTAACCATCTGGTACTACAGCCTTGTAAGCCTCATCCCGCCCGCGCCCGCACGATCCGGGCGAACGAGTCAGCCTTTAAGCTTGCCCCGCCGACCAAAGCCCCGTCAATATCGTGGCTGCCGATAAGTCCGTCGACGTTTTCGGGCGTGACGCTGCCGCCGTAAAGGATTCGTACCGCCGCCGAGCACTCCGGACCGAAAGCGTCGCCGATCGCTTCGCGAATCACGCCGTGGACGAGGGAGGCCTGCGCGGGGGTGGCCGTGCGGCCGGTGCCGATGGCCCATACCGGCTCGTAGGCGATGATCGCGCGCGCAACGTCGCGTGCGTCGAGCCCCGTAAGACCGTTTTGCGTCTGACGCAGGATGACCGGCGTGGTGTGGCCGCCGTCGTGCTCCTGCTGGGTTTCTCCAACGCACAGGATCGGCACCAGGCGATGCTTGACCGCGGCGAGGACCTTCCGATTTATCAGTTCGTCGGTCTCGCCGAAGATGTGGCGGCGCTCGGAGTGGCCGAGGATTACGTGGGTGACGCCAACCGCCTTGAGCATCGGCGCGGAGACCTCGCCGGTGAACGCGCCCTTGTCTTCGTAATGCATGTTCTGCGCAGCCAGCGCGATATTCGATCCGGCGAGCTCTTGCGCGGCCGCCGCGAGCGCGACGGCGGCCGGCGCGACCAGCACGTCGCGGTCGCGCGCGAGCGCCGCCGCTTCAGGATCGATCTCCGCCCTAAGCGCGCGGATGAGCTGGCGCGCCTCGAGCGGCGTGAGATTCATCTTCCAGTTTCCGGCGAGCATCTTCCTGCGCATCGCGCTCTCTCCGTCAATTAGGCGATTTTTCCGTCAGACAGTTAGACGATTTTTCGGTGCCGATTCCGTCGCGGCGCGGCCGGTTCGCTAGGCCCGGCTCTCGAGCGCCTTGACGCCCGGCAGCTCGATACCCTCGAGGTACTCCAATGTCGCGCCGCCGCCGGTCGAGATGTGGCTGAAGCGCGAGGACCACGGCTGGTTGGCGAGCGCCGCCGCCGTATCGCCGCCGCCGATCACGCTGAAGACGCCCGCGAGATTGGCCAGCGCCTCGCCCACCTTGAGCGTGCCGCGCGCAAACGCCTCCAGCTCAAAGTAGCCCAGCGGCCCGTTCCATACCACGGTCTTCGCTCCCTGTATCCTCGCGATGTACTGCTCGATCGTTTGCGGCCCGATATCGAGGCCCATCCGGTCGCGCGGAATCGTCTCCACCGTCTCGGCCGTGCCCGCGTCGAGCGACGCCGCGACCACGTGATCGAGCGGCAGCATCAGGGGCACGTCGCGGCGCGCCGCCTCGGCCATCAGCTCGCCTGCGAGCGGAAGCTTGTCCTCCTCGAGCCGCGAGAGGCCGACCTGGACCCCGCTCGCGCGCAGGAACGTATAAGCCATCGCACCGCCAATCAAAATCGCGTCAACCTTGTTCATCAGGTTGCGGATGACGCCGATCTTGTCGGAAACCTTGGCACCGCCAAGAATCGCGATATACGGCCGCGCCGGATCGTGGATCAGCGCGCTCAGCGCCTTGAGCTCGCGCATCATCAGGAAACCCGCGGCGCGCTCGGCAAGAAAGCGCGTCACCCCGACGGTCGAAGCGTGTGCGCGATGCGCCGAGCCGAAGGCGTCATTGATGTAGAGGTCCTTGCCGCGCGCCAGCTCGTGGGAAAAATCGCGGTCGTTGGCCTCTTCCTCGGGATGGAAGCGCAGGTTCTCCAGCAGCAGCGCGCCGCCCGGCTTGAGCGCTGTGACCAGTCCCAGTGTAACCTCGCCGATACAATCGGGCGCGAGCGCGACCTTCTTGCCAAGCGCCGTGCTCAGATACTCCGCGACGGGCTTCAGGCTCAGCCCGGGAGAGCGTTCCTTGGGCCGTCCGAGGTGCGAGCAGAGGACCGCCGCGCCGCCGCGCTCCAGGATGTAGCGGATGGTGTCGAGGCTCGCGTCGATGCGCGCGGGGTCGGCGATGCGCCCCTCGTGCAGCGGCACGTTGAAATCGCATCGCACCAGTGCCTTGCGGCCGTCAAGCTGAAGCTGCGTTACCTCGAGCGCGGGCATCGCGGCGCCTGTGCGCGCTCAGATCTTGCTTGCGACGAAAGCGGTCACGTCGGCCAGCCGGTTCGAGTAACCCCATTCGTTGTCGTACCACGAAAAGATCTTTACCAGGCGCTTGCCGAGCACCTTGGTGAGCGGTGCGTCGAAAATGGATGAATGGGGGTTGCCGTTAAAATCGACCGAGACCAGCGGCTCGTCGCTGTAGGCCAGGATGCCACGCAGTTCGCCCTCGGCCGCCTTTTTCATCGCCGCGTTGACCGAACTTTCGTCCGCGTCGCGCTCGACCGTGGCGGTGAGGTCGACCACCGAGACGTTGGGCGTCGGCACGCGAATCGCGATGCCGTCGAGCTTGCCGTTGAGCATCGGCAGCACCAGTCCGATCGCCTTGGCCGCGCCGGTCGACGTCGGCACCATCGAGAGCGCCGCCGCGCGGGCCCGGCGCAAATCCTTATGCGGCCCGTCCTGAAGCATCTGGTCGGAAGTGTACGAGTGGATCGTGGTCATCAGGCCGTGCACTATACCGAAGTTCTCGTGCAGCACCTTGGCGGCGGGCGCGAGGCAGTTAGTGGTGCACGAGGCATTGGAGATGACGTGATGTTTGCCCGGGTCGTAGGCTTGCTGGTTGACGCCCATGCACAGCGTCACGTCGACGCCGTCGGCCGGCGCACTGATCACGACCTTGCGCGCGCCCGCGCTCAGATGCAGCGCCGCCTTCTCCCGCGCGGTGAACAGTCCGGTGGATTCGATCACGACGTCGACCTTGAGTTCCTTCCACGGCAGCTTGGCCGGATCGCGCTCCGCGATCACGCGGAAGGCATGGCCGTCGAGCATGATCTGATTGCCCTCGGCCTTGACCTGATGCTTAAGCGAGCCGTGCACCGAGTCATACTTGAGCAGATGGGCGAGGGTCTTGGCGTCGGTGATGTCGTTGACCGCGACGACCTCGACCTCTTTTTTTCCTAGCATCGCCCGAAAAGCCATCCGGCCGATTCGGCCGAAACCGTTGATCCCGATCCTAATCGCCACAGCGCAATCCTCCCTGGGATGAGTCTCCCCCGAAACGAGTCCCCTTAGTAAAACCGCGGGCCAGCTTCACTTTGAAATCAATTTATCACAATTTCCGCATGCGGGTAGTGTTAAGGCGGATAGTGTAAAAGATGATGCGGGGCGCGGCGGATCGCGCGGACAAACGTCGCGCGAAGGTGAATTGCCCCGGCCCCAGCCACAACGTAAATTAATCGCAACGAAATTCGTCTGGTTGCGTTCTAATAACGGTGGAGCGGAAGCGGTATGCCCCATGAGTTAGGCGGCCCCGGCACGATGGGGGTGGCTGATCTGCTGCTGGGAACAGGCCCGGTGGTGCAGGTGGTGTTGTGGACCTTGGTCCTCTTCTCGGTCGTGAGCTGGGGTATCATCATCTACAAGCTCAACCAGATTTCCCACGCCCGGCGCGAATCGGAACGCTTCATCTCGCTGTTCTGGGAATCCAAGAACCTCGCGGCGATTCATAACGGCAGCGTCGGCCTGATCCGCAGCCCGGTCGCCCAGGTGTTTCGCGCCGGCTACCAGGAACTGCTCCAGCTCACGCGCGCCAAGCGCCAGGCAGTGGGCGCCGAGAGCGGTTTTTCGACCGACCTTGGCGGGGTCGAGAACGTAACGCGCGCGATGCGCCGGCAGGCCAACGTCGAAACCACCAAGCTGGAGAAGGGGATCACGTTCCTCGCCACCACCGGATCGACCTGCCCGTTCATCGGCTTGTTCGGCACGGTGTGGGGAATCATGACGGCGTTCATCGGGCTGTCGGCGGCTCATTCCTCGAATATCCAGGCCGTCGCTCCCGGAATCGCCGAGGCGCTCATCACTACCGCGATCGGCCTGGTCGCCGCGATTCCGGCGCAGATGCTCTACAACTATTTCATCGCCCGGGTGCGCGAACTCGCGATCGAGATGGAAAATTTTACCTCCGAATTCCTCAACATCGCCGAGCGTCACTTCCTGTCGTAGGGACGCCGGCCCCAAGGGCGCAGCAGCGAATGGCTTTCGAATCGGGACAGCGCGGGCAGTTCGCCTCGCAAATCAACGTCACGCCGCTGGTCGACGTGATGCTGGTGTTGCTGGTGATCTTCATGGTCACCGCGCCGATGATTCAGCAGGGCGTGGAGGTCAGCGTGCCGCGGGTTAAAGCCTCTGCACTGCCCGGCAAGGAAGAGCAGTTCGTGGTCTCGATCACGCGCAACCAGGAAGTCTACCTCAACGACACCAAGCTTGGCCTTGACCAGTTGACCGAGAAGCTCCAGGCGATTGCACTCGCGCGGCCCGATCGCGAGGTCTTCGTGCGCGCCGACGAGGAAGTGCCTTACGGCACGGTGATCAAGACGATGGCGGCGATCAAGGCCGCGGGGATCGAAAACGTCGGGATGGTGACCGAGATGCCGCAGGCGGGCGCGGACGCGGCGGCGGGCGGATCGCTCGGTGGCAGCGCCAAACCTTGACGGCCGCGACCGCTCCTCGCGTCTGGGCTACGCCGGAGCGATTATCCTGTCGGCGGTGGGCCATGCGATTTTCTTCGCCCTGGTCCTGGTGATACTGCCGGCCTACTTCCATCACCCCGACATCGTGCCGCCCGGCTACACGGTAAAAATCGTCGACAACATCCCGGCCGGCGACCTCGGCACCCATCTGCCGCGCCTGACTCAGGACCAGCCGCATCCCGAGCATCCCAAGCCAGCCGTCGAGCAACACAAGACACCGCCCCCGCCAACGACGCCCGACAACGACAAGAACGTAATCGCGCTCAACACCAGCTACACTCCGACGCCGACGCCCACTCCGGAGCCGACACCCGAGCCAACGCCGGAGCCCACCGTCGAGCCGACACCCGAACCAACCGTCGAACCAACGCCGGAGCCCACGCCAGAACCGACGCTGGCGCCCACGCCGAAACCGACTCCGCGGCCCCGGCCGACACGTAAGCCCACCCCGCGGCCAACGCCTACGCCGCACCGTCGCCATCCGCTGCCGACGCCGACACCCGTACCCAAGCGCAGCGCGCATCCCCGGCCCAAGCCGAATGAAGTCGTGATCGCGCGCGCCGAGCCGACGCCCAGCGTCAAGGAACAGCTCGCCGCTTTGCGCGAAAGCCTGCTCAAGGAGCATCTGACGGAGAAAGCCGCGGCGGAAAAAGCGCGCACGAGAGGGCCGTCGGGCGGCGGACCGGTGGTCGCCAGTGTGCCTCGTGAAGGGGCGGGCTACGGCGTGGGCACTGGAAAGGGCAGCATGGGGATTCAACAGGACCCGCAATTTCTGCTCTACTATCAGACGGTACAGGATCGGATTAAGAAGGCGTGGAATTACGTGGGCGGGAGCGGAGACCTGACCACCAGCGTGACGTTCGCGATCGGCCCCGACGGCAGTCTGACTGGCGTCCGGCTGACGCAGAGTTCCCGGGACCCGGCGTTCGACGATTCGGTGATTCGCGCGATCCGGCGCGCTGCGCCGTTTCCGCCGCCGCCGGACAAATACCGCCCGCAGTTCGGCGAAGGCGTCGACGCGGAGTTCAAGCTGGGTGAGCTGAAATCGTAGGGGGGACGGAGAGGCGGCGGACGGGTGGGCGCGATGAGCGCGGCAGGCCCGGATGCCTTTGACGGAATCATAATGATCACGCGGTTCATCTCGATCTCGGCGGCCCTCGTGCTGCTGTTGCTCGCCTGCGCCGGCGCCGCGCAGGCGGAACGACTACACATGACGTTCAACCAACCTGGCGCGACCGTCGCGCCGATCGCTGTTTCGGAGTTCAAGAACCTCGGCGGCGACGATCAGGGCACGGTCTCGCATGACTTCGTCAGGGTGCTCCGCCACGACCTCGAACTCAGCGGCTTCTTTTCGATCATCTCGCCCAAGTCGTATATCGAGGATCCGCAGAACTCGGGTTACGATCTGGGCAAATTCAACTTCGGCGACTGGAGCTCGCTCAACGCCGACTTCCTGGTCAAGGGCGCGGTGACGGTCAGCGGCGGCCAGGTCTCGGTCGAGGCGCTGATGTTCGACGTCGCCCAGCAGCGCCGGATGTTCGGCACGCGCTTTTCCGGCGGACCGGGCGACGTGGAGGAGATGGCGCGGCGCTTCGCCGACTCGGTGCTCAAGGCGGTAACTGGCATTCCGGGGCCGTTCGATACGCGGATCGCGTTCGTCTCGACGCGCGGCGGCCGCTTCAAGGAAATCTACCTCGCCTCTCCCGACGGTGGCGGACTTTTCCGCGTCACCGACAACCAAACCATCAACCTGTTCCCGAAATTCGCCCATAGCGCGGCGAGCGTGCTCTATCTTTCCTACAAGACCGGCACGCCCGCGCTTTACCTGTTCGACGTCGCCGGGCGCACCGAGATCAGAATCGGGAGCGCCCACGGCAATGTGATCGGCGGCGCGCTCTCGCCCGACGGCCGCCGGATAGTCGCGGCGGTCGAGAACGGCGGCCGTACCAATCTGTTCCTGCTCGATCGCAGCGGCGAGGAAATCCGCCAGCTCACCCAGGGAGGCGCGATCAACGTCAATCCGGCATTCTCGGCCGACGGCCAACAGCTCGCCTTTACCTCGGACCGCTCGGGCACGCCGCAGATCTACGTGATGAGCCTCGGCGGCGGGCCGGCGCGCCGCGTCACGTTCCAGGGCGACTACAATACTTCGCCGTCGTTTTCGCCCGACGGCAAATGGATTGCCTATCAGAGCCGCTCGGGCGGGTTTAATATCTTCATTATCCCGGCCGCCGGCGGTCAGCCCGCGCAACTGACCCAGGACGCGCGCTCCAACCAGTCGCCATGCTGGTCACCCGACGGGCGCTATTTGATTTTCAGCTCGACCCGCGGCGGTCACGAACGGCTATACCTGATGCAGGTCAATACGCAATCGCAAACCGGCAAAGTTATTTCTGCCTTGATGGAGGATGAGGGCAATGACACTTCTCCCACATGGTCGTGGTGGCTTGGTGGATGACGGACGTCGACTCGGACGATTCGCCGCGATCGCCGCGGCGGCGATGATGCTGGCGATGGTCGCCGGATGCTCGTCGAAGCAAAGCGGCGCCGGCGCGGGTACTCCGGGCGGTCCGGGAGGGATTGGCACGAACGAACTGGGCGCCAATGGCGGCACCTCGCTCGAACGGTTCAAAACGGGTCAACTGGGCGCGAATGGCCAGGGACCGCTCAGCGATATCCATTTCGATTACAATGACTATTCAGTTCGCGCGCAGGACGGCGAGATTCTGAAATCCAATGCCGACTGGATGGGCAAGAATTCGGCCGCGCGTGTCCAAATCGAGGGCCATTGCGATAATCGCGGCTCGGAGGAGTACAATATCGCGCTCGGCGCCAAGCGCGCCCAGGCGGCCAAGGATTATCTCGAAACCCTGGGCGTCACGGCCGACCGGATGTCGACCATCAGCTACGGCAAGGAACTGCCGGTTTGTACCGAGGACACTGACGAATGCTGGGCACAAAACCGTCGCGACCACTTCGTGGTCCAGCAATAGCGCCAACGGCTTTGCGCATGCTCGTTAACCGCAAGCCCGGATTGGGCCTCGTGGGGCTGCTCGCGATCGCGATTGGCGCCGCCGGATGCGCGGCGCGGGCGGACGTCGATCAGGTGTCGCAGAACGAGCAATCGATGCGCGAGATGATAGCCAACGATCAGCAGCAGATGACCGCGATGCACGATCAGATCGCGCGGCTCAACGACCGCATCACCGAACTGCAGCATAACGGCGCGGACAGCGACTCCAAGCAGACCGCCGCGCTGAAGGACCGCATCGCTAAGCTCGAGTCGCAAGTCAACGCGCCCGCGGCCGGAACGCCGCCCGTCCCAGGTGCTCCGGGCGCACCGGGAGCCCCCGGCGCTCCAGGTGCTCCGGGCGTCGCTCCGGGCGCGGTGCCCGGTGCTGCTTCCGGTGCGGAAAGCGCCTCGGTTCCTCCGGGTGAAAGCGCGGCTCCGGCCGAGGGTGAAGCTCCGGCGGAGGGCGAAGCGCCGGCCGCCGCGGAGCCGGTGCCGGCGGTTACCGGATGGCAATCGGCGCTCGATCAGGAACTCGCGACCTCGAACACCAGCACGGAGCCGGGCTCGCGCATTTATCGCGACGGCCTGATCGCGATGAAAGCCGGCAGGTATCCGAGCGCAATCGCCAAGTTCCAGGCCTTCCAGCGGGCCCATCCCAAGTCGCCGCTGGCCGAGCCGGCGGAGTATTTCTCGGCTAACGCGCTGTTCGAGCAGGGCGCGCGCGATCCGTCGAATTACAACCAGGCGATTTTGCAGTTCAACGACCTTGCGATGCGCTATCCCAGGGGCCGCTTCGCCGCCAGCGCGCAATTGCGCGAGGCGCAGGCGTTTTTACGTATCAACGATTCGCTCGATGCCCGCCTCACGCTGCAGAAGCTGGTTCGCGACCATCCGGGCACGCCCGAGGCGGCGGCCGCCGACGCGATGATGAAAAGCATGGCGAGCAACTAGCCGCGAGCGAAGCGCGTCAGTGCAGCAGGTGACGGCGCCCCGCGCCCCGCCCGCTCGCATCCGGCGCGCCTCTCATCCAATACGCGTTGACTGATGGAAATAATCCGCGACATCGACCAGCTTCTGCCGCATCCTCACCCGGTGGTGGCGCTCGGTAACTTCGACGGCGTCCACCTCGGCCATCGCGCTATTTTAAAGGCCGCGATCGATCGCGCGCGCGCCGCCTCGGGCACTGCCTTCGCCCTGACCTTCGATCCGCTGCCCGCCAAGGTTCTCGCGCCCGCGCGTGCGCCGCGTCTCATCCTCGCGCCCGAGGACAAGCTCGAATTGCTGCGCGCCTCGGGAATCGATGGCGTAGTCGTGATCGCGTTTACCCCGGCACTGAGTCAGCTCACGCCCGCCGAATTCGTGCGCGACTACCTGCTCGGCAAAATCGGGGCGCGCGAAGTGGTGGTCGGGCACAGCGTGAGTTTCGGCCACGCTCGCGCCGGCAACGCCGAGGTGATGACCGAATTGGGCCGGCGGATGGGTTTCGAGACGATCGTCGTCGGGCCGGTGACGATCGATGGCGCGGTAGTGAGCTCGACGCGGATGCGCGAACTGATCGCGTCGGGCGAGATGCGCACGGTTGCGCGGCTCCTCGGCCGCAGCCATTTCCTAAGCGGCACGGTCGTCCACGGGCGCGAGCGCGGCCGCACGATCGGGTTTCCCACCGCCAATCTCGACTCCGCAACCGAATGTCTGCCGCCCGACGGCGTTTACGCGACGCGCGTGATCCTGCCCGACGGCGCCTTCGCCGCGTTCGCCTCGATCACCAATATCGGGATGCGCCCAACGTTTGCCGAACCTGCACGCACCATCGAGGCGCACATTTTCGATTTCGATCGCGACATCTATGGCGCCCGAATACAACTCGAGATCGTCGAGCGGATCCGCGGCGAGCGCAAATTCGACTCGGGCCAGGCGCTGGCGGCGCAAATCGCCGAGGACCTAAAGCGCGCCAAAGAGATCCTCGCCGCCACGTGAAACCACCGAATTTCGCGGAAACCGCCGCCACTCTGAAACGTACTTCGGAAGAACGCGACCAGACACATCGGCTGGACGAGAGCTGGTAGACGCGACCACGGGCAGGTAGAGAGTTTTCGCGATGAAGGTAATACTCGACGTGGCCGGAAAATGAAACGTGCGCCGGAATATAGCGCGGCGCGTCGAGGCGCAGCGCGATCTGTAGATGGCAACTATAGCCGGAGCTTTGGTCAGCATCGTGATGCTGCTTGCTACGGCGGCGGCGCCCGCCGCATCCGCCCCGGTCGCGACGCCGGGCGTGCAAGCCACGCCCGCCGCCGGGGTGCTGCACGTGCGCGTGGTTAATCTGCGCAATTCGACCGGCCAGGTAATTTGCACGCTGTTCAATTTGCCCGCCGCCTTTCCCTCCGACTCGAGCAAGGCCGTCGGACAGATCGCCGCGCCGATCAAGGATGACGCCGCGGTATGCAGCTTCGGCGGTCTGGCGCCAGGCAAATACGCTCTGGTGGTCTTTCACGACGAGAACAGCAACGGCAAGTTCGATCGCAACTGGTTGGGACTGCCCAAGGAGGGCTACGCCTTCTCGAACAACGTCAGGCCGGTGTTCTCGCCGCCGTCGTTCAAGGCCGCCGCGTTTGACTACGCGGGCGGCGACCTATGGCTGACGATCACGATGCGCTATTAGCGCGCCACCGGCTGGAGCTTCGAAGAGTTGAAAAGCGAAAAGCCCGCGTGGCCTGAGCCGTCGCGGGCTTTTCGCGCGATTTAGCGATCGTGCGTTACGCCGATGCGCGAAGCGGCTCGAAGCTATCCTCACCCCAGCGCTTGACCTCGGGCAGGACTTCCAGGCCGAGCAGCCGCGTGCTCGATTCGACGTCCTTGAAGGGCATCCCGGCGTAACTGGTGCAGACGTTCCACTCGAAATCGCCGAGCTTGCTCCGGCGCTGCTCGAGCTTGTCCAGAATTTGCTGCGGCGTGCCGAATGCCTGCTGGCTGGCGTAGGTCTCGGCTGCCTTGTCCAGACCCGTATCGCGCAGGATCTGAGCCGCGTTGGCGTAATTTTCGTAGCCCTTGAGCTTGGCGTGATAGTCGTTGTTGAATTCGTAGTGCTTGATCACCGAGAGGTAGTAGCCCGCCGCGTAGCGCATCGTCATCTCTTCGGCGCGTCCCGCGTCACGATCGCAGAAGGTGAAGTCGATCGCGAGCGGCGGCGGCGCGGGGCGATGCTGATGTTTGCGGAAAGCCTCGCGGTAGAGTTCCACGCCGGGCAGATGCTGCTCGAGCGAGAACTGGATGAAGAACATCATTCTGCCGCCCAACTCGCCAACCACCGGCGCCGTATCGGGCGACATCGCGACGCCGTACAGGCGGTCCTTGAAGGAGCGCTCCGGGCGCGGTCTGATCTCGGCGCGAACCTGCTTGTAGTACGGCCCGTTGCCTTCCATGTAGCCCGTGCGCAGCGCCTCGAGGATCATTTTCGCCGCCTCGTTGAAGCGGTCGCGCGACTCATTCATATCGATCCCGAAGGTCCGGTACTCCATCCGCGCTAGGCCGCGGCCCAGCCCCAGGATGAACCGCCCGTCGCTCAGCGCGTCCAGCATCGCCACCTTCTCGGCCACCCGCAGCGGATTGTTCCACGGCAGGATCACGGCGGCGGTACCAAGATGGATTTTGCTGGTACGCCCGGCCAGGTAAGTGAGTACCTGGAAGTTGTCGGGCAGCATCGAGTAAGCGTCGAAATGATGCTCGGCGCTCCAGATAGTGTCGAAGCCCAACGGCTCGGCGAGTTCCGCGATGCGCATCTCGTGACGCACCATCTCGGAGTCCGACATACCCTGATGAGCGTTCTGGAACAGGAGCATGTAGCCAGTTCTCATATTATGACCTCACGTTTCATATATCGCGTTTTCAGCGAAAAGTCTTGTCCCCGGTTATGAATGCGGCAGTCCCGCGCCAACGCCGCCGGCGCCCGCCGGCTTGATGAATTTCAGTACGAAGCGATCCTGTTCGCCGCGATGTTTCATCACGAACCAAGTGCGATCGTCCTTGGGGTTGCGCAGCACGGCGGAAACCGCCACCAGTTTGAAGTCGGCCTGCTTGATCTCGTTGGTCTCAAAGGCCTCGTCGATACGATGCAGCGTGTTGGCATCGCGCGCGCCCGAGCCCGGCGCGGCGCTGTTGTCGATCACGCCATAGACGCCGCCCGGCTTGAGCGCCTTGAAGACGGCCGCGTTGATCTTCGCGCGATCGTACCCGCGCCCGACCATGTCGTGGTAATTCATGTCGATGATCACCGCGTCGAGCGACTCGGGCGAAACCGGCAGAACGTCATCGGGATGGTCGAACGGCTTTTGCAGCTCGACCACGTTGCTCAATCCGGGCTCCTTGAGGCGCGCCTTCCATGCCTCTTCACCCTTCTTGAAGGCCGGCGGGAACGGGCCGTTTTGCGAGTAGACCTTGCCGCTCGGCCCCACCGTCCGCGCCAGCAGCTCGGTCGTATAGCCGCCGCCCGCCCACAGGTCCGCGACGTGCATCCCGGGCGCGATTCCGAAAAACGCCAGTATCTGCTCGGGATGGCGCCCCGGGTCGAGTTGTTTGTCGGCCGCCGGACGATCGGGCGAGTTGACCGCGCTGGTGATCGCATTGGAAACCGCTGGAGGAACCTCGCTACTGGAGCCCGCGCCCGCTTCTGCTGCCGCGATGTTGTCACTCCCAACGATCACACCCAAGGCCGCAAGCGCGATCACGGCCGCGAAGATTATTGCCCGAATTGAAAGCCGCGTGCGCATCGTAGGTCCTTTCTGTGTATGCCTGGGCGCCGCTAGCTCCGCGCCTGCGACCGTCCGCGCTCGACCACGGCCGCGCGGCGCTCTGCCACGTCCTTGAAGTTGCGGCTCAGGTTGAAGGCGCGGAAGAAGTCCTGCTCGATCCGCAGTCCGTCGCCGAGTGGCGCCTCGGTCGCCAGGTTGATCAACCGTTTCATCTGGCGCACCACGCGCTGGTCGGCGCCGAGTATCTGGCGCGCCAGCTCGCCCGCCGCCGCCATCAGTTGATCCGCCGCCACGACGCGGTTGACCAGTCCGAGCCGCTCGGCGTCTCGAGCGTTCAAATAATTCCCGGTCAGCGAAAGTTCCTTGGCCTTGCGCACGCCGACTGCGCGCGGCAGCCGCGCCGACATTCCGCCGCCCGGCATCACGCCCACCCGCGCGTGCGTGTCCGCGAATTGCGCGGTCTCGGCCGCGATGATGATGTCGCAGGCGAGCGCCAGCTCGAAGCCGCCGGTGACCGCGTAGCCGTTGACCGCGGCGATAACCGGCGCTTCCATCCGCTCGACCACGGAGATAAAAGTCACGCCGCCGGTCTCGCGGAGGCCCTCGGCGCCCAGTTCGTTAAGATCGAGCCCGGCCGAGAACGCGCGCCCTGCGCCGGTTATGATGACCACGGCGACGGCGGGGTCGGCGCCGAGTTCCTGCATCGCGCGGCAGAACATCCCGCGCATCTCGCGATTGAGCGCGTTGAGCTTCTCGGGACGGTTAAGCGTGACCGTTGCGACTCCGTTGTCCTTGCTGACCGTGACCAGTTGCTGGCTCATCGAAGCGGCATACCTCTGTTGCCAGAGCTAACACAGGGCGCGCGAGGCGTAAAACGGAGCGCCGCGTCGCGGTCTAATATAGTGTCTCTCGCATAGCCTCGCGCGAAGCGCGGTGCGAAGGTTGGTGAAGGCCCGCCGCCGCAGTTCAGCCGCGGCCGCGCCGCGCCGCCGCCGGCGGCGTCGGCTCGCTGTCCGCGAAGCGCCACGCCTTGCGGAATTGCTCGCGCGCCCTGGCGGCTTCGGCGGTCTTGCCCTCGGCGGACAGGCATTGCGCGAGTCCATAGAGCGAACGCGGATTGCCGGGGTTGATTCTCAGATCTTCGCGATAGACCGTCTCCGCCTCCGGCGTTCGCCCCATCGCCAGCAGTTGCGCGCCGAGCGATTCGCGCACCGGGAAATACCAGATCGGCGGCTCCTCATAGACCAGCGCGTCCTGCATGCGCACCGCGTCAGTCAGTTTCGCCGCAGCCTCCTTATGATCACCGCGGGCCGCCGCGAGTTCGCCGTCAACCACCATCGCTGCGACTTCCGCAACGTTCTTCGCGCGATTGCTGGTCCCCAGCGGGCGGTCAGGCGAGATTGCCGCCGCTATCGTTTCGAGCTGCTTCTGCTCGCTCGCAGCCTGCGCGTGATTTCCCTTTGCGCTGTCGGCGAGAGCACGCGCGTAATGCCACATCGCGCTGGTGAACGGCAGATCCTTGGGCGGAGCAGGCTCTTTCAAAATAGTATTCCACAGGCCGAAGCGGGTCTCGACCAGGTACGGCATCGGGACCAGAAACTCGGCCATCGGCATGGCACGCACTGCGTCCAGCGGCACCTTGGTTTCCAGCACCCGGGCGCTCGCGAGCGCGTCGTGCTGTCGCCCCTCGATCATCTGCGCATAGCAAAGAAAGTGGATGTTGTGCGTGTAGTACACGAGCGGATAGACGCCGCCCTCTTTGCTTTTGGCAAAGAAGGCCTGGTCCGCTTTGATCGCGCTCGCGTTGGTCTCGGCCGCATCGTGGAAGCGCCCGGTGCGGATATAGATGTGCGAGGGCATATGCACCAGGTGGCCGGCGCCGGGCGCCAGCGCGCCCAGGCGATCAGCGCTCGCCATGGCGCGCGACGGATCGGGCGACGCCTCGATCGCATGGATGTAGTAATGGTTGGCGCCAATATTGTTCGGATCTTTCTTGAGCACGGTCTCGAGCGTGGTGACGATCTCGATCGTGTCGGGGCCGGGCTGGCCATCGATGCTCCACAGGCGCCACGGATGCAGGTCCATAAGCGATTCCGCGAACAGCGTCTGCACGTCGAGGTCGTCGGGGTACTTGTGCGCCACCGTGCGCATCGCGTTCGCGTACGCCTGGTCACTCGCGGCAGACCCCGCGCCATCCGCGCCGTAGCGCTGCGCTACCGCGTCGATGAGCGCGCGCTCTTCAGGCGAAGCGCCGGGCTCAAGCGCCCGCGCCTGCGCGACCGCGTCGTGAGCCTTTTTGCCGCGCGCCGGATCGCCGGGCAGGTTGTAATTCGGCCCCAGGACCAGGGCCACTCCCCAGTACGCGATCGCCATCTTCGGATCGATTTGCGACGCTTGCTCGAACGAGCGCTCCGCCTCCTCGTGATTGAAGCCGTAGGTGAAGGCGAGGCCCTGATCGAAGTACTTCTGCGCGAGCGGTGAGCTGGTCGTGACCGGATGATGCACCGGGCCGAGTCCCGGATAGAGCGGCATCGTGGCCGCGGCCGGTTTTTCCACCGCTTGGGATGCCGAAGCGGCGCGCGACGGCGCGCCCGGCGCCAACGCAGCCGCAAACGCCATCATCGCCACCGCCAGCGCGGGATAAGTTCGTTGGTGCATTTATTTGTCCCTAAAAGAACGCCCGCCACCACGGCGGCCGACCCACGGCCCCCCGGCGAACCCTATAGCAACCGCGCGGATGCGAGGAAAGCCGACGCTGACCCCCGTGGACTTGGCCGGGCGTGGCGGGTCAAGATAACGCGTGGCGGCGGCGCCACGCGCGCGGATTTTAAACGAAGTGCAGTCTTAATAATGACCCCTCAAACAGAAGCCGCCGCCCGCGGCGGCGAAGCGTTTCGCGACCATCCGATGATGCTCGCGTGCCGGCGCGAGCCCGTGCCGTACACACCTGTGTGGCTGATGCGCCAGGCGGGGCGTTACATGCCCGAGTACCGCCGGGTACGCGCGCAGCACGATTTTCTCGAGATGTGCCAACGGCCCGAAATTGCCGCCGAGGTCACCGTAACCGCGGTCGAACGCCTCGGCGTCGACGCCGCGATCATCTTCGCCGACATCCTGCTCCCGCTCATCCCGATGGAAGTCGGCTTGCGCTACGAGAAGGAGGGCGGTCCGATTATCGAGCGTCCGGTGCGCTCGGCCGTCGATCTTAAACGTATTCCACCAATCGACGCCGCCAGCTCGCTCAGTTTCGTCGGTGATGCGATCAGGATGGCGCGCCGTGCGCTTGGCGATCGCACGCCGCTCATCGGCTTTGCCGGCGCGCCCTTTACGCTCGCGTCGTATCTGATCGAGGGCGGCGGCTCGCGCCAGTACCAGGCGACCAAAACCATGATGTACACCGAGCCCGCGACGTGGCATCGCCTGATGGAGACGTTGGCGCGCGCGACTGGGGACTATCTAAACATGCAGATCGCGGCCGGCGCCGACCTCGTGCAGCTCTTCGACAGTTGGGTCGGCATCCTGGGGCCCGACGATTATCGCCGCTTCGTCCTGCCGCACAGCGCTGCCGTGATCGCGGCGTTGAGCCCGCGCGTGCCGGTGATTCATTTCGGCACCATGACCGGCAATCTGCTGGAGTTGATGCGCGAGGCGGGCGGCGACGTTATCGGACTGGACTGGCGCGTCGACCTCGGCGAGGCGTGGGCTCGCCTCGGTTGCAGCGTCGGCGTGCAGGGCAATCTCGATCCGGTCGCGCTCTTTGCCGGCATCCCCGAAATTCGCCGGCGCGCCCGCGCGATTCTCGATCAGGCCGCCGGCCGCCCGGGCCATATCTTCAACCTCGGCCACGGCATCCTGCCCGAGACGCCGGTCGATCACGTGCGCGCGCTGGTCGATGCAGTGCACGAGATAAGCCGAAAGTGAAAGTGGAGACCAAAGCGGAGATCGAAAAGAGATGAGCGCGCACGCGCCATATGGCGCGGTCATCCTGATCGGCTTCGGCGGCCCACGCAGCGCCGCCGAGGTTCGTCCCTTCCTCGACCGCGTGACCGCCGGCCGGCCGATTCCGCGCGAGCGCTACGAGGAAGTCGTGCATCATTACGAAGCGATCGGCGGGCGCTCGCCATTCAACGAGATAACGGAGCGTCAGGCCGCCGCGTTGCGCGAGCAGCTTACGAGCGAGGGCGTGAAAATTCCGGTGGTGGTGGGGATGCGCAATACGCCGCCCTGGCTTGAGTACGCGCTCGGCGAGCTTGCGCAACGCGGAGTGCGCCGCGCGCTCGGTTTCGTGCTCGCGGCCCATCGATGCGAAGCGAGTTGGGACCGCTACCTGCGCGACGTCGAAGAGGCGCGCGAACGTGTCGGCCCCGGCGCGCCCGCGGTTGATTATCTCGGCGAATGGCATGCGCACCCGCTTTTCATCGAGGCCGCGGCCGATCGCGTCGTCGACGCGCTCGCGCGTTTTGAACCCGCTGCGCGCGATCACGCGCGGCTCATCTTCACCGCGCACAGCATCCCCGCCGCGATGGCGGCGGCGAGCCCGTACGTCGAGCAATTGCGCGAATCGGCGCGCCTGATTACGGAACGCCTGGGAATGCGCGAATGGACGCTCGCGTTTCAGAGCCGCAGCGGCAGCCCGCGCGATCCGTGGCTGGAGCCCGACGTATGCGACGTGCTGCGCGGATTTAAGGGACAGGCGGTGGTGGTCGCGCCGATCGGCTTTATCTGCGACCACGTCGAGGTGCTCTATGATCTCGACATCGAGGCTGCGCGCGTGGCGCGCGAGGCGGACGTGACGATGGTGCGTGCGGCGACCGTCGGCGAGCATCCGCGCTTCATCGAGATGATCGCGACGCTTATCCGGGAGCGATTGCTCGACTGACCCGGCGGCGATCGGGAGCGAGGCGATGGCTGACAGCGGCGCACCGCGAATCGCGATTCTGGGCGGTGGAATCAGCGGACTCAGTGCTGCGTTCCGGCTCCTGGAGCTGTCGGCGAAGCACGAGGCCCCGCTTGAAGTGACGCTGCTCGAACGCGGCTCGCGCCTGGGCGGCGCGCTCTGCACGATCCGCGAGCAGGGATTTATCGCCGAGGCAGGCGCCGATTCGTTCCTCACCGAAAAGCCCTGGGCGCTCGATCTCGTGCGCCGGCTCGGTCTCAACGGCGAGCTAATTGGCACGCGCGCGGAGTTCCGCCGAACCTACATCGTGCATAACGGAGCCTTGGTCGAAATTCCCGACGGCTTCTCGTTGCTCGCGCCCACGCGGATGCTGCCGATGCTCCGAAGTCCGCTGCTTTCCCCGCTCGGCAAGCTCCGCGTGATGATCGAGCCGTTGATTCCGCGCCGCCACGGGCATCGTGACGAAAGCCTCGCGTCGTTCGTGACTCGCCGGCTTGGCCGCGAGGTACTCGAACGAATCGCACAGCCGCTCGCCGGCGGGATTTACACCGCCGATCCCGCGCATCTCAGTTTGCACGCCACGCTGCCACGCTTTGCCGATATGGAGACACGCCACGGCAGCGTAATCCGCGGCCTGCGGGCGGCGGCGCGCAAGCACGGCGCCGAATCCAGCACCCCCGGTAAATCTGGCGGCATCAGCGGCGCGCGATGGAGCCTGTTCGCGAGCATGCGCGGCGGAGTCGGCACGATCGTCGATGCGCTGGCGCAAAGGCTCGGCGAGACCGTGCGGCGCGGCGCCGAAGTGATAGCGCTCGAGCGTATTGGCGGCGGCGCGGCGGAGCGCGGTCCGCGATGGCGCGTCGTGACGGCTGACGGCGCCGCTCTGGAAGCCGACGCGGTGATTTGCGCGCTGCCGGCTTATCGCGCGGCGCCGCTGTTCGAGCCTCACTCGCGATCACTTGCAAGCGCGCTCGAAGCGATCGGCTATGCGTCAGCGGCGGTCGTCAATCTCGGCTACCGCGAAAGCGATTTTCCGCGCGCGCCGCGAAGTTTCGGTTTCGTAGTGCCTGCGATCGAGCGGCGCAGGATCATCGCCGGCAGTTTCACCAGCTTGAAGTTCGACGGCCGCGCGCCGGCCGGGACGGTCCTGGTGCGTGCGTTCGTCGGTGGCGCGATGCAGAGCGAGTTGATGGCGCTCGACGACGCCGCGATGATCGAAGTCGTGCGCGAGGAGTTCCGCGCGCTACTCGGCGTTGACACCGCGCCACTGTGGGCGCTGGTCAGCCGATGGCCCGACTCGATGCCGCAATACGCGGTGGGACATCGTGGCCGCGTGGCCGAAATCGAGCGCGCGGCGGCCGCGCTGCCGGGGCTCGAACTCGCCGGCGCGGCGCTCCACGGCGTAGGAATTCCCGACTGCGTGCTCGGCGGCGAGCGCGCGGCTCAGGCGGTCTTTTCCGAACTTCAGGCCAAGCGCGGAGCGGGGCGCGCGGCGACGTCACTAGCATCCCCAGCAACACCTCGATGACTCCCGACGGCGCCGCAACTTCGTGGCCGGTGGTCATCGCCCACGCCGACATGGACGCCTTTTACGCCTCGGTCGAGCAGCTCGACAATCCGGCGCTGCGCGGACTGCCGGTGATCGTTGGCGGACGCAGCCGCCGCGGCGTGGTGACTTCGGCCTCCTACGAGGCGCGCCGCTTCGGCGTGCGCTCGGCGATGCCGGCTCATGAAGCGCATCGGCTTTGTCCGGAGGGCATCTTCGTGCCGGGGCGGATGGCGCGTTACGCGGAAGTTTCCCGCGCCGTGCGCGCGGCCTTCGATGAGTTTAGCCCGATCGTCGAGCCGCTCTCGCTCGACGAGGCGTTTCTCGATCTCACCGGGACACATCGCGTGTTCGCCTCGCCGCTGGAAGCCGGGCGCGCGCTCAAGCGTCGCGTGCGTGAGGCAACCGGGCTCGTGGTGTCGGTCGGAATCGCGCCGACCAAGATGGCGGCCAAAATTTTGAGCGACCTCTCCAAGCCCGACGGTCTGCGGATCGTCGAGCCTGACGAGCTGGTGGATTTTCTCACGCCGCTGCCGGTCGAGCGGCTATGGGGCGTCGGGCGGGTGACGCTCGAGCGGATGCATCAGGCGGGAATCGCGACGGTCGGCGACCTCGCGCGCGCCGACGTGGCGCACCTCCATGCGATGTTCGGCGCGATGGGGCCGCATCTGCACGAACTCGCGCTGGGCCGCGATCCGCGCCCGGTCGTCGGCGACTATGAGCGCAAGTCTTACGGCGAGGAGAGCACGTTCGAGCATGACCACGCGCTCGACTCGCTCGAGCTGGCGCGCGTGTTGATAGCCCACTCCGACGCGCTCGGGCGGCGCCTGCGCGCCGATCACGTGCGCGCGCGCACGGTGACGCTCAAGCTCAAGCTCGCGCGGCCGCTTGGGCAGGGCCGTTATCCGATCATAACCCGCAGCCAGTCGCTCGCGGCTCCGACCGACGACGGCGCCGAAGTCTCGCGCGTCGCCCGGGCGCTGCTGGAGCGCGTGCGCGAGCGCGAGCGGGTGCGTCTGGCCGGCGTGCAGGTGCATAACCTGGTTCGCGACGCGGAAGTCGCGGCCGGGCAACTGGCGCTGTTCGGCGCGGCGCCGGCGCACGACGCGCGTCGCGATCGGCTCAACCGCGCGCTCGACAAGGTTGCCGAGCGCTTCGGCGAAGAGGCGGTCACGCGGGGTCTCGCCCATGCGGAGCGCGCCGCTCCCACGCGCCGGATCAAGTGACCGCGCTGCGCGCTCGCTCCCTTCACCTACCTTTGGGCGGAGAGCTTTGCACAACTGCGACGATCCCTTCTGGCCCCTCTCCGTCCAAGGTGAGGGTTGGGGAGAGGTCCGGTGGTCGCTTTACGAGACCCGCTCGAAGTGGCTGCGGCGCAATGGAATCAGACTGACCTCTCCCGCCGCTCGCGATGCTCGCGGCGGCCTCTGTTTGGTCAAGGAGAGGCTAAAAGACGCCTAGCGCGTGGGTTATGCAAAGCTCTCTTTTAGGCGGGACAGGCCTCGAGTTGCTCCAGGAACAGCGCGTAGCAGTCGCGGTTGGCGGTTGCGCCCATGAAGTTGTCGATATGGCCGTAGCCCGGCGTCACGTGCCGGCGATAGAGCGTGGGATCATTGACGCTTTGCAGCCACTGGAACGTGCGCTCGGTCGATACGGGCAGGTAGCACTGGTTGAGCTCGCCGGAAACGAACGTGATCGGGATGCGCAGGTGCTCGGGACGCACGTAGCTCGGCGGCTCGGCGACGCCGTAGCGGCGCAGGTTCTCCGTCGCGCCGTAGTCGAACTTCGACGCCGTGCCGCGCTTGACGATCTGCGCGAGATGGCGAAAAGCGGTCATGTTGCACGCGCCGAACTGCTCGCTCAGCCGATCGTGAGTTGCGGTGTTGAGGCGCTCATGGCGGTAGAGATGGCCGTACATGAAAGTGATGCGATGGCAGACGGTGCTGTTGCATTCGTGGTTGGTCATGTCGACCACCGCGCCGAACAGCTTCTGAAATAGCGGATGGCGCGGGTCCTCGGTGGCGGAGAGATAGTCGACGCCGAGGTCCGCGAACACGTCGCCCAGGTTGAGCATGCACTTTATTTCGGTGGCCGGCGGCGCCGCGTAGTGCAGCGCGATCTGCGAGCACGAGACGCATCGCACGTCCGGCAGGTAACCGGCCGCGAGCGCCATGAAGAAGGCGCTCGCGCCCGCACAGTGGACAACAGCCTGCACCGAATCCGCGCGCGTGCGCTCGCGGATGAAGGCGATCGCGGTGGGAAAATCGTTCTCCGCCGCCTGGTCGAGCGTGAACTGGCTGAGCGGCAACTGGATGCTCGCGCGCCAATCCAGCAGCCAGGCGTCGTAACCGTTGTTCACCAGGTACTGGATGAAATGCTCGTCGACAGTCGGCAGCAGGAACATCCCGCTCCATACGCCCGCGCCATGCACGACAATCACCGGACCTTTATCGCCGCCGCGGTAGCGCGCGAGCCGAAGCTCGACGCCGTCGGGAGTCGTGATGGGATAATTTTCAACTGCCGGAAGACTCATCGAGTTATAACCTCCGTGCGCCGTTGCGCAATCTAGACGTTCGCGCACGCGTCAGCGCGACTACGGCGAGAGCCGCGGCCGCACGAACACGTCCCACAACGTACCCATGAACATGTGCCCGAACTGCGCGAGCGCCGCCGCCTTGCGTGCGGGATCGTCGGTGCCCGAGACCGTGAACGTCCCGAGTTGCTGCATGAAGTCGACGACCAGGATGTGCAGGATACCGCATGCGAGCACGCTCCCGGTGCGATCGTGACCAGCGCGAATCACCGCGTACAAGGTCGAGGTCGCCCCCCACACGTCGAAACGCCCGTCGTCGCGCACCAGCTTGAAGCCGTCGAGCAGATAGGGCTGGCCGTCGGCGCCGACAAACGGCAGCGCATAGAGCATCCGGCGATCATACGCGCGGCCGGTCTCGACGAAGAGGTTGAAGAGACCGTCGTTGACCGGCACGCCGGCGGGGCCGGTGAAGCTGTCGACGCGCACCGTGCCGTTGGCGATTCCCGGATGCTCGGGGTCGGTCAGGAACACGTCGAGGTTCGGCATCGCGATCGTCAGCGTGAACTCCATGTAGGTGTTAGCCTGCTGGCCAGCGCGCTCGGCCGCGACGTAGGCGGCGAGGTCCTCCGGCGTGGCGGGCGCGACACCTTTTTGCAGAAAGCCTTTCATGGTTTCCGTGAAGCTCAGTCCGACCGCGGCGGTTTGCGGCGCCATAACTCCTCCTGTCGCGGGGATCAAATCCCGGCCAACGGATCTTTAATCGGCTCGGCGCTCGCGGCCTCGGGTGCGCGCCAGGCGGCATTGCCGGTGAGCTTGCGAATCGCGCCCTCGACGTTGCGCTCGGCCACTGCGGCGATGGTATGCGAGGGATTGACGCCGGTCGCCGCCGGCAGCGCGCCGCCGTCGAGCACGTAGAGTCCCGGGTAGCCGAAGACCTCGCCGCTCGCGTCGGTGACGCCCTTTGCTTCGTCGTCCGCCATCACGCAGCCGCCCAGGTTGTGGACCGAGACCGGACGATGGAGCCGATGCCAGAGCGGGTTGAAGGCGACCGCCCCGCCCATCGCGTTGGCCACGTCGGTGCTGAATTGCTCCTCGGCGGCATAGAGCGGCGCGTTCGAAGCGACATCCCAGCTTACCCTGAGCGCGCGCGTGAGCGGGTCGAGCGCGAGCACGCCGTTGGCGCGGTCGCGGCCCATCGCGAGAAATACGGCCGTTTCGTCATGCGGCGGAGCGCTGGGACCGAGCCGGCCGCGACTCGCGACGCTAATGGCCGCGTTCAGCGCGTCACTTGAAAGATCGATCACGTCCTTGAGCCATCCGATCCTGGGGTTGAGCACCTGGAGCAGGCCGGCAATCTCCTTCGGATACCCGCCCTCCTCGAAGATGAACCACACGCGGTCGGCGCCGGCGCCGCGGTCGTAAACGATACCAGTGGTAATCGTGGGGCCATTTGAGGGCGCGAACGGCGTCGCGGTGTCGAAGGCGAACGCGAGAAAATCGCCATTGCCCGAATACCCCTGGCCGAGCCGCGCGCTGAGCGCGGGCAGGGTTTTGAACTCGTCGCGGCATCGAAGTAGAAGCTCGGTCGAGTTGACTGCGCCCGCGCAAAGGAAAACCGTGCGCGCGGCGATCGCGCTCTCGGCGGCGCCGGCCGCGTGATTTTTGAACGTGACCTTGTAGCCGGCGCCATCGCGCTCGATACGCACGGCCTCGCTGAGCGGTGCGACGTCGGCGCCGTGCTGCTCGGCTAGCGCAAGGTAGTTGAGATCGAGCGTGTTCTTGGCCATCACGTTGCATCCGATGTCGCACTCGCCGCAGTAGGTGCATCCGCTCTGCTCGACACCGAACTTGTTGCGATGCGCCACGCCGGGCGCGGAAAAATCGACCGCGATATTTGGGTAACCGAACTGGGCCTCGCGCCCCAGGCGGTCGGCCACCTGCTTCATCCACTGGGCCTTGGGCGGGACGCCGAGATGGCTGGACGCGGTGATGGGCGCGATGTCGAGCATGTAGGCGACGAGATCGTAGTACGGGTCGAGCGCCGCGCGGCTGTATCCGGCCGGCCATCCGCTCTGGAAGAGATCGGCGGGCGCGCGCAGATGAACGTTGGCGTAGATGAGTGAGCCGCCGCCCCATCCGGCTCCCTGCACGATCGTCATCTCCCCGCAGGGCCGGACGTCGAACAGGCCCTGGCCGAACGCCCACTGCCAGCCTTTGATGGGGTCGTTCCAATCGCGCGGGAACTCGCCGCGCCCGTAGCGCCGCCCGCGCTCCAGAATCGCAACATTGAGTCCAGCCTGCGCCAGACGGCATCCGGCGACTGCGCCCCCGAAGCCGCTGCCGATAACGACCGCGTCGTAACTCGATCGCATCGTTCCCCCCTTCGATTTCCAAACCGCGCGCCGCCGCCAAGTCAATCTGCAAGACTGAATCTTGCTGCAAGACTGAATCTTGCCGGCGCCGCACCTTGCCCCGGATGGCTATCTTGCCACGGTGTCCGCGATGAAGCATCATGCGCGGAGTAGGTTGCGGCATCGTGGAAAGCCCTTTGGACTCAAAATCGGGCTTGAGCTTCGGGTTTGCAACCGCCCGTCGTCGGTGCGAATCGGACTAGGATTCAGAATGGAAATTCCGCCTCAGAGCGCTGGCGGCGATTGGAGTTGGCCGTGCTGATATTTCTAATCCATATTCGCGATCCGCAATTCTACGCTATGCCGGCGGCAGGCCGCGCGAAAAACGGGAATATCCGCGTGATGGGCTTCCCGCCGATCGGAATCATGTCGCTGGCCTCCGTGCTCAAGCGCGCCGGGCATGAATGCGTGATGTTCGATCAGGCCAATCCTGAGACGCCGAACCATGTCATCATCGATGAAATCCGCAGGCGTCAGCCACAACTGGTCGGGTTAAGTTTTCTCAGCACGACCAGTTATCCCTACGCCAAGATTCTCGCCCGTCAGATTCGCGCGGCGGATTCCGGGGTGAAACTCGCCTTCGGCGGGGTATTCGCCACCCTTAATGCTTCCTTGGTGAAACTGCAGTGCCCGGAGGTGGATTTTGTCTGCCGCGGCGACGGCGAGCAACTCATTCTCGATCTGCTCGAGCAGATCGAGGATCCCGTCGCGGTTGGGGGACTCACCTGGGCACGTGACGGCAAGGTCGTGAACAATCCGAACCGCCCCGCCGAGCGCGACCTCGATCAGTGGCCGTTTCCGGACCGCGAAGGCCTCCCCCTGGAGTTCATCGAGTCGATGCCGCTGGATGTGCCGGCAGTCCTTTCGATGGAGCGTTTCACTACGATGCAGACTTCGCGCGGATGCCCGTGGCCATGTGTCTTTTGCGACATTCCGATCTTCAACCAAGGCAAATGGCGTTCGCGCAGTCCCGCGCACGTGGTCGCGGAATTCAATCATTTGCAGGAGCAGGGCTACGGCTCGGTGTACTTCGTCGACGATCATTTTCTGTTGCAGCCCAAGCGGATTGAAGCGATATGCAAAGGGCTCGTCGATAGCGGCGTGACTATCCAGTGGGGTTGCGAGGGCCGCGTCGATTCGGTTGCCCAGCATCTGTTCCCGGCGATGGCGAAGGCCAATTGCCGCACCATCATGTTCGGAGTCGAGAGCGGCAGCCAGAAGGTCCTCGACCGGCTGAAGAAAGAACAGACCCTCGAAGAGGTGGAGACTGCGGTCACCAACGCGAAGCAGGCCGGTATCGAGATCGTGCACGGCTTCTTCGTGGTCGGTAATCCCGACGAAACCGTATCCGACCTGAGAGCGACCTTCGATTTCGCATCAAGGCTCCGGCTGGACACCTTTGCCTTCAACCGCCTGTGCGTTTATCGCGGCACGCCTTTGTGGCAGGAATACATCGACCGCAAACTGGTTGACGACGCCACGGATTGGTTCAAATATTTCAAGTGTTCTGAGATCGACCCGACCTGCCTGCCGGGTGAAACGATCAACCGCGAGCGTACCGCAGGATTCCGCCGGTTATTCATCTACAAGCTGACTCATTATCCGCTCCAGACCATGCGGCTCCTGCGCCGCTTCATGCGCTTCATGCCGATTCGCGACGTCATTTACCTCATCGTCAAGCCTTTCCTCGGCAAGCAGCGTGGACCCACGCGCGCCGAGACGGTTTCGCGTGCGATCGAGCATGCGGAGCACAAGGACTCGGCGGCGGCCTTCACCCGGATATCAGACGCGGGCCTCGGTCATGCGCCGCCCGCGTCGAAAGACGAAGAGCCCGACCAGCTCCGCGCTTCCGGCCGGTAGCGCACCGGATTTCCGCTAATTTATGTCCCGCGGCCAGCAACGGCCGTCATTCCGAGATTAGTCGACCAGGCGCGAGCGCATCTGGGGCGACGGAGCATATTTGACGGCGCGGGCCGCGGCGGCATAATGCTAGGTTCAGCGTTTATCTGACAAGAGGATAGTTCCCGTCATGGCGGCTGAGACGCTTTTCGAAAAAATCTGGCAGAGCCACGCGGTCCGCGAGCAACTCGGCGAGCCCGCCCTGCTCTATATCGATCTGCACCTGGTGCACGAGGTTACGTCGCCGCAGGCCTTCGAGGCTCTACGCGACGGCGGTCGCAAGGTGCGCGCGCTCGACCGCACCTTCGGCACGCAGGATCACAATGTTCCGACCACCGACCGCACCAAGCCGATCGCCGATCCCGATTCGGCGGCGCAGATCGAAATGATGCGCCGCAACTGCCGCGAGTTCGGCGTGCGCCTGTTCGACCTCGGCGCGCCCGAGCAGGGCATCGTGCACGTCATCGGACCTGAGTTGGGTCTCACGCAGCCCGGGATGACCATCGTGTGCGGCGACAGCCACACCGCGACGCACGGCGCGTTCGGTTCCCTCGCTTTCGGCGTCGGCACCAGCGAGGTCGAGCACGTGCTCGCCACGCAGTGCCTGTGGCAGGCCAAGCCCAAGACGCTGGAGATTCGCGTCGACGGGCGCCTAAAGCCCGGCGTGACCGCCAAGGATTTGATCCTCGGCATCATCGGACGCATCACCACCGACGGCGGCACCGGCTACGTCATCGAGTACCGCGGCGAGGCGATCGAGGCGCTCTCGATGGAAGAGCGGATGACGGTGAGCAACATGTCGATCGAGGCGGGCGCGCGGGCCGGGATGATCGCGGCGGACGCCAAAACCGTCGAGTATCTGCGCGGGCGGCGCTTCGTCGCGACCGGAGCGGACTTCGATCGGGCGGCCGAGCGCTGGCTCAAATTTCGCACCGACGACGGCGCGCGTTTCGACAAGAGCATCACGTTCGACGCGGCGGCTTTTGCGCCGCAGGTTACCTGGGGAACAAATCCGGGGATGGTGGTCGAGGTCACCGGCAAAGTGCCCGACCCGGCGAGCCTCAAGAGCCCGGCGGAGCGCCAGGCGGTCGAGCGCGCGCTCGAATACATGGGATTGCAGCCGGGCACGGCTATCCAGGACATCCGCGTCGACCGCGTCTTCATCGGATCGTGCACCAACTCACGTATCGGCGATCTGCGCGCGGCGTCCGAGATCGTGCGCGGACGCAAAGTCGCCAAAGGCGTGCAGGCGATGGTGGTGCCGGGATCGCAGCAGGTCAAAGCCGAAGCGGAAAAGCTCGGTCTCGATCGCATTTTCGTGGACGCGGGCTTCGAGTGGCGAGAATCCGGATGCAGCATGTGCCTGGGGATGAACCCGGACATCCTGAAACCCGGCGAGCGATGCGCGAGCACCTCGAACCGAAACTTCGAGGGGCGCCAGGGCAAAGGCGGACGCACGCATCTGGTGAGCCCCGTGATGGCGGCGGCGGCAGCGGTGACCGGACACTTCGTGGACGTGCGCGAGTGGCCAGCGCACTAGCCGCATTGTTTAAGTCGGCGATGCGCGCGTGCCGCGAACGTAAAAATCAGAAAAGGAAAGCTAGCGCTCGCGGCAAGCTAACGTTCGCGGTTCGTCGGCAGCTTGGCTAGCCGCTTGCCATTGGGCCCGTACAGCGAAAGCGACGGCGTGCCGCTGCCCGCGACCACCAGTTCCGCGCGCCCCTCGCCCGTCTCGTCGTACAATCCAAGACCCGTTGCGCCGTCGGCCTTGAGCGCGACCTCGAGGCGCCGCCTGCCGCTCGTGTCATAGAGCACCACCGACGGCGCGCCGTCGGCGCCCAGACGAATCGCCGCGCGGGCGCGGCCGCTCGCGTCGCTGAGCGCTAGCGCCGGGGCGCCGCCCGCATCGACCGAGAGCGTCGCGCGATGCTCGCCCTGTGAATCGACCAACACGAATTGCTCGGCCATCACTCTTTTGAGCGGCGTCGCGGATCGGTCGGCTGAATCTGTTAGCGAGTCGACCTGCGATTCGGCCGGCTTCTCGACCGGCGGCGATGCCTCTTTGATGCTCTGGACCGCGTCGCGGAAGCGGCCGATGGTCGCGTCGGTGCTGGTATCGGGAGGCGTGGAGGGACTTGTTTCGGCAGTCGCGTCGGGATTGCCGTTGGGCGGCTGCGTGCTGCTGACGGCTTTGCCTTCGACGCCCACGAGGCGAAGTCTAAACCCGCCGCGCGGGTCTCACAAGCAGGCCCTCGCGCGACGTTACGCACAGCGGCGCAAGCATTTCAGTGGATACGTGAAGCAACAAATCCTTGCCCCGATGATCCAAGTACGTTAGTTACGGGACGCGTCTTTAATATGCTTTTATGGTCGGCACGAACTTGAAATCGCTTACGTCAGCTTTTGCTATTCAAGGCGCACGACGCTCGAAATTCACTATCCGCGCGGGCGTCGCCAGCCCCTTGATTGGAACGTGACCTGTTGATTGGAAAGTGAGATTCAGGCCGCCCCGAATTCGATGCGCCGCTCGCCGAACCGGGTGCGCCTGTTGGGTTCAAGATTCGCTGGACGCTGGGAATTTGTTTTGCAACTAGGAGGAGGCAGGAAGTTGGACGAGTCATTTATTTCTCTACAACCCGACCAGGCAGTTGCCAAAGTGTTCGACCCGATGAAGTCGGCCGAGGATACGCTCGCCCGGCTGGCCAAGGTGCTGGAGCCGATGGGCCAGTTGGCGCAGTTGGCCGACGTCTTCGAGCCGATCAGAACGTTCCAGGAGGAACTGGCGGATGTGGCCGCGGCCTTCGAGCCGATAAAGGGCTTCCACAGCCATCTGGAGAACCTGGCCAATCGCTTCGAACCGATGCGGGCGTTCCAGAGCCAGCTCGAACGCGTGGCCGAGGCTTTTCACGAGCAGCTTGTGCAGTTGGCCTCCGCGATGGAGCCGGCGACCGCATTTCAGGATCAGTTGCAGCATCTGATCAAGGCGTTTGAGCCGGCCAAGGCACTGCAGCGCCGGTTCGTCGAATTGTCGCGCGCGTTCAACGCCAACGGCACCGCCAATGCCAACGGTCACAATGGCAAAGCTGCAGCCGAGGCCTGATCGCCGGTGCGGGGCGCGATAGCCCCTGGCAGTCACATAGTCGCGACGCTGAGGCGTCGCGAGATCATTTCGAACGTGCGTCGCGCGAATAGCTGCGTGGCGCGCGAAGGGTGAAGTGATGCCCGCGAGAGTGCTTCACGCGTTCGTGCTGCTCGGCTATTCGTCCTGGTGATTTGGCCGGCCGCCGATTTGTGCTATTCGATCGGCTCCGGCAAACGGCGCATCCGTGCGCCAGCATTGCTGGCAGTTTTTCTCTGCTTGATAGCTTTCTCCTGGAGTAAAGCGCGCGATGCAACCGTTCAAGAATTTCACTGGCCTGGTCGCTCCGATGGATCGGTCCAACGTCGACACCGACCAGGTGATTCCCAAGCAGTTCTTAAAGGCCGTGGTGCGGAGCGGTCTCGGCAAGGGGCTCTTCTTCGACTGGCGCAATCAGCCCGACAAGGGCTACGTGCTCGACGAGCCGCGTTTCAAGGGCGCGTCGATCCTGGTTGCGCGGGCCAACTTCGGATGCGGCTCCTCGCGCGAGCATGCGGTGTGGGCGCTCACCGACTTCGGCTTCAAGGCGGCGATCGCAACCTCCTTCGCCGACATCTTCCGCAACAACTCGCTCAAGAACGGTTTCCTGCCGATAATCCTCAAGCCCGAAGAGGTCGATGCGGTCTTTGCCGCGATCAAGCGGCATGACGGCTACGAACTGACTATCGACCTTCCCGCGCAGACGGTCTCGGACAAGTTCGGATGGTCGGCGCACTTCGATATCGATCCGTTCCCCAAGAGATGTTTTATTGAGGGGCTCGACGACGTGGCGCTGACGCTCACGCACGACAAAGAGATCGCGGCCTACGAGAAAAGCCATCCAGCGCCTTATCGCCTGTAGGCTGTAGCTGCGCGCAAAGGGCCGCGCCGCTCTGTGCGGCTGCTATAATCGCGCCGTGACTGCGCGCACCCTGACGGTTGAGTCGGCGCCTGGACGGATGCGGCTTGACGTGTTCGTCGCCGCCGAGCTCGGTGCGGAATTTTCCCGCTCGCAGGCCGCGCGCATGATCAGGGCCGGGCTGGTGCGGCTCAACGGCGCTCCCGCGCGCGCCGCCGACGCCGTTCGCGCCGGCGACAGAATCGAAATCCAAAACCCCTCGGCAATCACGGCAGCGGCAACGTCGCCCGGAGAGGCGGACGCGCCCGCAATCGAAGTGCTCTACGCCGACGACGAGATCGTGGTCGTCAACAAACCGCCGGGATGACGGTCCATCCCGCACCCGGGCATCCCGGCGGCACGCTCGTCGACGCGATGCTCGCGCGCTTTCCCGAGATGGCGGCGATGGCCGAGCCGGGCGGCGTGATACGCCCGGGAATCGTCCATCGACTCGACAAGGACACGTCGGGCGTGATGGTGGTCGCGCGCACGCCGTTTGCGCGGATGGAGTTGGCGCGCCAGTTCAAGGAGCGCACGGTGAGCAAGATTTATCTCGCGGTGGTGCGCGGAGTGATCGGACGTGAGCGCTTTTCGATCGTGCGCCCAGTCGGACGCCATCCAGTCGAGCGCAAGCGGATGTCGGTGAACTCACGCCACGGCCGCGAGGCCTCAAGCGAGGTCTGTGTGCTGGCGCGGATGCCCACGGCGGGGGCCGGCGCTACGCTCGTCGGAGTGCGGCCGCTGACCGGCCGCACTCATCAGATTCGCGTACACGTGTCCTCGATCGGGCATCCGTGCCTTGGCGATCCGCTCTATGGCGGCCGCCAGTCCACAGGGTCCAGGGATGCGACACTCGCGGACGCGGCATCCTCGTTCAAACGCCAGGCACTGCATGCGCTGGCGCTGCGGGTCGGTCATCCGCGCACCCGTGCGGCGCTCGAATTCGTCGCGCCGCCGCCAGACGACTTTGCCGGCTTTCTGAGCGCGCGGGGCATCGCGACGGGACGCGCAGACCTTGAGCGCTGGATCGAACTGAGTGCAGGTTTTCTCCCGTCCGCTCCGGGAGCGGACGGGAAAGTGGACCGTTGACAGTCCAAAGAGGCTCAGATAGGTTGAAATGCAAGGACCTGCGCATTAACCCGAGGCAGGCCGGACCCCGGATCGCCCGCAGCCGCCAAGTGACCCACCGAAGATTGGGCGTCGCCTCTCGATTGCGACCAAGTGCCTCAATCCATTTAATCGGCCGGGGAAGAACCGGATCAACACTTCGTGCGGGGTCATAAATACACGCGACGGTCTCTCGCGGGCGGCTTGGGGGCCGCATTAGCGGCTTGGGGGCTGCATCAAGGGATCGGCAGCATCAGATTTTCTGTCACTTCGCAGCCGAATTGGAGTCAGGGATTTTGCGGACAAGGCATATGGGCAAGGGCAGGGGGGTTCGGGGTGAGGCGCAAGGCCAGGGCGACGAGATTCGCAACGGGCCCAACGTCTCGCACACGCGTCACATGCCGCCGGCCGCGGCCGGAGCGGGCGAGGCTAACGGCGCGCCCGATCACGACGAGGCGCGCGACGGCGAGAGCGGCGCATCGATGACGCCCGAGGGCGGCGCCGATCGTTACCGGACCAGCAGTTCACAGGCGCTGAGCGCATCGGAGCGCCACGTGGGCGGGATCGTCAGCGACGGCGGGGCGCTCAATCTCAAGGTGCTCAAGGCCGCCAAGATAACCGAGCTGGCGCAGATCGCGCGCGAGTACAACATCGACGGCGCGACCAACATGCGCAAGCAGGAGATGATCTTCTCCATCCTGCAGGCGCAGGCCTCGCGCAACGGCTCGATCCTCGGCGAAGGCGTGCTGGAGATTCTGCCCGACGGTTTCGGCTTCCTGCGCGCGCCCGACTACAACTACTTGCCGGGGCCCGACGACATTTACATCTCGCCCAGCCAGATCCGCAAATTCAATCTGCGCACCGGCGATATCGTTTCGGGCCTGATTCGTCCGCCCAAGGAGGGCGAGCGCTACTTTGCGCTGCTGAAGGTCGAATCGATCAACTTCGAGGAGCCCGAGAAGGCTCGCGACAAGATCCTGTTCGACAACCTGACGCCGCTCTATCCGCAAGAACGGATCAAGCTCGAGTACGACCACGACGACTACACCACCCGCATCATCGATTTGATCGCGCCGATCGGCAAAGGCCAGCGCGGGCTTATCGTGGCGGCGCCATTCACCGGCAAAACCATGATGCTGCAGGCGATCGCCAAGGCGATCGCGCACAACCATCCGGAAATCGTTCTGATCGTTCTGCTGGTCGACGAACGCCCCGAAGAAGTCACCGACATGCTGCGTTCGGTGCAGGGCGAGGTCGTAAGCTCAACTTTCGACGAGCCCGCCACGCGCCACGTGCAAGTGGCCGAGATGGTGATCGAGAAAGCGCGACGCCTGGTCGAGCACGGACGCGACGTGGTGATCCTGCTGGATTCAATCACCCGGCTCGCCCGCGCCTACAACACAGTGGTCCCGCCGTCGGGCAAGATTCTCTCCGGCGGCGTCGATTCCAACGCGCTGCACAAGCCCAAGAAGTTCTTCGGCGCGGCGCGCAACACCGAGGACGGTGGCTCGCTGACCATCATCGCCACCGCCCTGGTCGACACCGGCAGCCGCATGGACGAGGTCATCTTCGAGGAGTTCAAGGGCACCGGTAACCAGCAGATCGGCCTTGACCGGCGCCTGTTGGAGAAGCGCATCTTCCCGACCATCGATATTCAGCGCTCCTCGACCCGCAAAGAGGAGCTGCTATTGCCGCGCAGCACGCTCAACCGGGTGTGGATCCTGCGCAAGCTGCTCTCCCAGCTCAACGCGGTCGAGGCGATGGAGTTCCTGCTGGACAAGATGCAGGGCTCGAAAACCAACGAAGAATTCCTCGAATCGATGAACGGCTAGAGGGTGAGCGCGCTAGGAACTGCCCGCGCAGCTTGATAATTAATAGTGTCGTCCGCCGCGCCCAGGGGGGCGGGACGAACGCTTCTAAGAGGACCTATGACCGAAATCAGTATGAAACAGCTTCTGGAAGCCGGGGTTCACTTCGGCCACCAGACCAGCCGTTGGAACCCGAAGATGAAGCCTTACATCTTCGGAGCCCGTAACGGCATCTATATCATCGACCTCCAGCAGACCGTGCGAATGTTTCGCGAAGCCTACGACTTTGTGCGCGACCTCGCCGCTCAGGGCGGCACGATGCTCTTTGTCGGAACCAAGAAGCAGGCCCAGGACATCGTGCGCGAAGAGGCCGAGCGCTGCGGGATGTTCTACGTGCACAACCGCTGGCTGGGCGGGATGTTGACCAATTTCCAGACCATCCGGCAGTCGATCGAGCGGCTCAAGAAGCTCGAAGAGATAATGGCCGATCCCGAGATGATCCAGGCGCTGACCAAGAAGGAAATGAGCGAAAACGCTCATGAGCACGACAAGCTGATGGGCACGCTGGCCGGAATCAAGAACATGCGCAAGCTGCCCGACGCACTGTGGGTGATCGACACCAAGAAAGAGGACATCGCGGTGGCCGAGGCCAAGCGGCTCGGCATTCCGGTGGTGGCCGTGGTCGACACCAACTGCGACCCCGACCTTATCGCGTATCGCATCCCGGGCAACGACGACGCGATTCGCGCGATCAAACTTTTCAGCGCGGCGATGGCCGACGCGGTGCTCGAAGGCAAACGGATCGCCGAAGAACGGCAAAAGGGCGAGCAGGACTTGAGCGCGAGCGCCGACGAAGGTCGCAGTCCCGAGCCGCCGAGCCAAAGCGTCTAGCAAGGGCGCCCGGCTGAACTTACAGACCAGAACCATAGAGACAAGAACTTTAGAGACATCCTTTAGAGAATGGACATCAACGCAAACGTCGTCAGAGAATTGCGCGAAAAAACCGGCGCCGGTGTGATGGATTGCAAGAAGGCGCTGGCGGAGGCCAGCGGCGACCTCGACAAGGCGATCGTTTGGCTGCGCGAGCGCGGAATCGCACAGGCCGCCAAGCGCGCCGGCAAGCTCGCCTCGGAGGGCTCGATCGGATCCTACATCCATGCCGGCGGCAAGCTCGGCGTGCTGGTCGAGGTCAACTGCGAGAGTGACTTCGTGGCCAAGACGCCCGAGTTCCAGACCCTGGTCAAGGAGATCGCGATGCAGGTCGCGGCGGCCAATCCGCGCTGCGTCAGCCGCGAAGACGTGCCCGCCGAGGTTATCGAGCAGGAGCGTCAGATCTACGCCACGCAGTCGGCGGACAAGCCCGAAGCGGTGGTCAAGAAAATCGTCGAAGGCAAGCTGGAAAAATTCTACCGCGATATCTGCCTCAACGAGCAGGCCTGGGTGCGCGATCCCAACCGCACCATCACCGACCTGTTGGGCGAATACGTAGCCAAGCTGGGCGAGAAGATCGAAATCCGCCGCTTCGTCCGCTTCCAGCTCGGCGAATCGCGCGACGGCAACACGGCCGCCAGCGCATAGTCAACCGCGCGCGGGGGAGACGATAGCAATGAGCGAGGCGGCAGGTAGCGCGGCGCACAAGCCACGCTTCCACCGCGTGATGCTCAAGCTTTCGGGCCAGGCGCTGGCGCCAGCCCAGGGCGCCGGGATCGATCTCGACACGCTCGCCGCGTTCGCCCGCGAAATCAAAGAGGTAGCCGCTCTCGGCGTGCAGCTCGCGATGGTTATCGGGGCGGGCAATATCCTGCGCGGCAGCGAATACGAGGCGCGCGGGATGGACCGCTCGAGCGCCGACCAGATGGGCATGTTGGGCACCGTGATCAACGCGCTCGCGTTCCAGGACGCCCTGGAACGGGCGGGCGTGACGACCCGGGTGCTCTCGGCGATCGCGATGCAGGCCGTGTGCGAGCCGTACATCCGCCGGCGCGCCGTGCGCCACCTCGAGAAGGGACGGGTGGTGATCTTCGCCGCCGGCACCGGCAATCCCTACTTCACCACTGACACCGCGGCGAGCCTGCGCGCGCTGGAAATCGGCGCCGAGGTCATCCTCAAGGCGAGCCATCACGTCGACGGCGTTTACGACCGCGATCCGCTGCGCGAACCGGGGGCGAAGCGCTTTGACCGCCTGACCTACATCGAGGTGCTCGAACGCAACCTCAAGGTGATGGACTCCACCGCGATCTCGATGTGCAGGGACAACAACCTGCCGATCATCGTTTTCAATCTGCGCCAGACGGGTAATATAAGAAGGGCCGTGATGGGCGAGCCGATCGGCACCTGGGTGGAAAGTGGCCGCTGAAGAAAAGCCGGAAGACGCGATCGAGATGGCGCGGATGGAGATGGAGGAGGCGGTCAGCGCCTTCCGCCATGAACTCGGGCGCGTGCGCACCGGGCGCGCCTCAACCGCGCTGCTCGAGGGTCTGCACGTCAATTATTACGGCGCCCGCACGCCGCTCCGCCAACTTGCCGGGCTCGCCGCTCCCGAGCCGCGCCTGCTGGTGGTCACGCCCTACGACAAGGGCGCATTGCACGAGATCGAAAAAGCGATCCAGACCTCCGACCTCGGCCTGACTCCGATCAACGATGGCAAAATCATCCGCGTGCCGATTCCCGAGCTGACCGAGCAGCGGCGCAAGGAACTGGTGCGCCACGTGCACAAGACCGCCGAGGAGTTCCGGGTCTCCGTGCGTAACCATCGCCGCGACGCCAACGACAAGCTCAAAAAAATGCACAAGGACAAGAAGCTCGATGACGATACGCTGCGCGCGGCTGAAAACAAGGTCCAGCAGCACACGACCGAGCACATCGAGAAAATCGACAAGGTGCTGGCGGCCAAGGAAGCCGAGATAATGGAGGTCTGAACCGCCCGCGAGGCGTCCCCGCAAGGGGGGATGCGGCGGCGGCTTATCCGGTTAGTGGCTTCTTCACTCCCACTGGACGAATTTCCCGGCCTCTCGCTCGAGGCCGACCGCCTGCCGCGTCATGTTGCGATCGTGATGGACGGCAACGGCCGATGGGCGCGCCAGCGCGGCCTTTCGCGCCCCGAAGGCCATCGGCGCGGCAAGGACTCGGTGCGCGCAGTGGTCGAAGCCGCGCGCGAGATCGGCATCCCATATCTCACCCTGTTCGTCTTCTCCAATGAGAACTGGCAGCGGCCGGGCACCGAGGTGCGCTTTCTGATGGAGCTGTTCCATCGCTATCTCAGCACCGAGACCAAGCGCCTGATGAAGCGCGACATCAAGGTGGTCGCGTTGGGCGACCTCGAACGCCTCCCGCCGCCGGTCAGGCGCGCACTAGACTCGATGATCGCCGCGACCGCCGGGAACCGCTCGATGACGGTCGCGTTGGCGCTCTCCTATGGCGGCCGTCAGGACGTGACGGCGGCCGCCCGCCGGATCGCCGAGGAAGTTGCGGCGGGACGGCTCAGCCCCGAAGAGGTCGACGATCAGGCGGTCGCAAGCCGTCTTGCCAGCGTCGACTTGCCCGACCCCGACCTGCTTATCCGCACTTCGGGCGAACTCCGGATATCGAACTTCTTCCTCTACCAGCTCGCGTACACCGAACTCTATTTCACCAACACGCTATGGCCCGACTTTCGCGAGCGCGAGTTTCTCCACGCGCTGGCGGCGTATCAGCTCCGTGAACGCCGCTTCGGCGCAGTGGACGCCGGCTCCGCCAACCACCGGCTGCGTGCTGCGAACTAGGGTCTGGACCGCGCTGGTAGCCCTGCCCGCGCTGCTGGCGGTGGTGCTCTTCGCGCCAGCGCCGTGGTTTGCGGCGTTCGTGGGCGTACTGACGGTGTGGGGGCTTTATGAAGTAGGCGGGATGACGCGGGCGCGGACGCCCGGGGCGATCGGCGCTTTGGTGCTCGCAGGCGGCGGGTCGGCGATACTGCTCGCGTGGGCGCCCGAGCGTCTATGGTTCATCCCGCTCGGTGTGATTCTGGCGATGCTGGCGTTGGTGGTGCGGGTAGGGCAGGAGCCGGCGAGCGCGGGGGCTCCGTCGCCCGGGATCGGCCTGACGGTGCTGGGAGCATTTTACGTCGGCGCGTTGTTTCCCTATTTTGCGCTCCTGCGCAACCGGACGGACGGGATCGCGATGATAATTTTTGTCCTGCTCCTTACGATGGTCAGTGACACCGGGGCGTACTTCGCGGGCTCATGGTTCGGCCGCATCAAGTTGGCTCCGCGGGTGAGTCCGAAAAAGACCGTGGAGGGGGCAATTGGCGGGCTCGCGCTGTGCGTGGTAGCCGGCTTGGCGCTGCACCAGCCATTGGTGCCGCGATGGAGCGTAGGCCAAACCTTAGCGCTTTCGGCGGCAATCGGAGTACTGGCGCAATTGGGAGACCTTGCCGGCTCGGCGCTCAAGCGCAGCGCCGGGGTGAAGGATTCGGGATGGATTTTCCCTGGCCACGGCGGTTTGCTCGATCGGACATGCAGCATGGTTTTTGCCACGGTTTTCGCTTATTATTGGAGTCGATGAAAATGGCCTGTCAGCCTAACCTCCCGTCGAATAATCGGAAATTATGATCACTTCGATCCTATCAGCCGTAATAATCTTCGGCGTTCTGATCATCGTGCACGAGACCGGCCATTTCCTGATGGCCAAGCGCTCGGGCGTGCGCGTGATCCGTTATTCGGTCGGCTATCCGCCGAAACTTTTCGGTATTCGCCGCGGCGAGACCGAGTATGCGTTCGGAGCGACGCCGATGGGAGGCTACGTGCGGATGCTCGGCGACGAAGTCGCCGAAGAGCCCACGGCCGATACGCTCGAAGGCTACGTGAAGGAAGTGCAGCTCGACCTGCTCGAGGCGGCGCGCCAACACGGCACCGCCGCTTCACTGGGCACCGAGCCGCAACAGATGTTGCTCGCGCTCGCGCATCGGCTCGCACCGGCGGTTGGCGGTGGGTTCAATCCGACCAGGGGTTCCACGAGTACGTCAGCGTCAGGCGCTGCTCACGCTTTGGCGCCAGACCCTGCCAGTTATCCTCACCCGGCCGACAGCGCCGAGGCCATACTTGGCCGCGCGCTGCGGCCCGACGAAGCTTTGTTGCTGGCCGAGGTCGAACGCCGGGGTTCGGTTGACGAGGCCGTCAAGGCGCTGGTCGAGACCCGCCCGGCGGTGCTCCTTGATCGCTATCGCGCGCAAGCCTTCCCGACCCAGAGCCTCGCTACCCGGATCAAGATCGTGCTGGCGGGGCCGCTCGCAAACATCCTGTTCGCGCCGGTGCTGATGACGATTGTTTTCATGTACGGCGTGCCCTATGTGAAGCCGATACTGGGTGAGATCAAGAAAGGGATGCCGGCGTATTCGGCGGGTCTGCGCAAGGGCGATCAAATTCTGGCGGTCAACGGGCACAAGATCGAGAACTGGGCCGACCTCTCCGACGCAATCAAGGCGGACAGCGGCGCACCGATCAAAATCGATTTCACGCGTCCGGCTCCGAACGCCTCGCCGAGCCAGATGTCTTTGCAGGTGACACCGATCCGTGAAAAGGAAGATACCGGATTCGGCAACAAGGCTCCGGTCTGGATAATCGGCGTTCTGCCACGCGGCGACGAGGGCGTAAAACGCTACGGGCCGTTGAGCGCAATGTACCAGAGCGTGGTATCGACCGCAGAGCTCAGCGGACGGCTGGTGATGGGAATCGCGCTGATTATCAACGGCACGACTCCGGCACGCCAGGCGCTGGGCGGTCCCATAATGATCGCCAAGATGGCCGGTAAGGAGGCCAAGCAGGGCTTTGCCGACGTCGCTGGCTTCACGGTGATGCTGAGCCTGGAGCTGGGCATCATTAACCTGCTGCCGGTGCCGTTGCTCGACGGCGGCCATCTGTTCTTTTTCCTGATCGAAGGCTTGCGCGGCAAGCCGCTGCAGCTGCGGCATCGCGAGTTCGCGATGCAGATCGGACTGCTGTTGCTGGTGGCGCTGATGACTTTCGTCATCGTTAATGACATCTCGCACATTATGCACAGTTGAAGCCGCACTGGCGGCCGGCGCTCAGGCCGGGCCGGTGCTGGGAATCGACACTGGAGGGCCGCGAGCCGACCTTGCGCTGATCGTCGGCGGGCGGGTGCTCGCCGAAGCGTCCCACTCGGTCGCCTCGCACGGCGCTGAATTGCCCGAGGCGGTCGCCGGACTGCTCGGACGGGCGGGGCTTGCGGCCGGTGACCTCAAGGCTATCGCAATCGGAATTGGCCCGGGTTCGTTTACCGGCCTGCGCGTTGGGCTGAGTTATGCCAAGGGTCTCAAACTGGCGACCGGATGCGCGCTTTTGGGAATACCGAGCCTCGATACGCTGGCATTGACGGCGCTGGCTGAAGTTTCGGCTACGGCGGCGCCCCGGCTTATTTGCCCGGTGCTGGACGCTCGTAAGGGCGAGGTCTATGCTGCCCTTTACCGGACAAGTGGCGATGGGCTAGAAAAGTTATCAGATGACCTCGTGGTCACGCTCGAAAACCTGGCTCCACATCTTGGCACCGACGTTTTGTTGGTCGGCGACGCTAAGGCCGAAGAGGCCTGTAGCTGGATCGTGCGCGCGGGAGGCCAGGCGACGTGCCTGGACATAACCGGGCTGCGCTTGCGAGGTCGAGTCGTGGCGGCGCTGGGCGCCGCGCGGCTGGTGGCGGGGGAGGTGGATAATGCATTCGTCTTGGAACCGCTGTATGTGAGGTCGGCGGAGGCGATTTTCAAGGCTGGTCCTCTAACCTCGGGAGTGAGGGTAAATGGAGCCGAAGGAAGAAGAACTGATCCATCAGTACGTGACCAACGACGAAGAACTGAAGACGCTGTATGAGGAACACGCGGAGCTCAAACGCCAGCTCGAATCGTTCCGCTTGAAGCACTACCTGACTGCCGAAGAGGAAATCGAAAAGAAGAGAATTCAAAAGCTGAAACTGGCCTCGAAGGATCGCATCATGGCGCTCCTTCATCGCCATCAGCATGAAGCGCGCTAGGCTCGCGGCGCGCGCCACGCGCCCCGGGCCGTAAATCCAGCTGATGCCAAGCCATACCATATCCGTCCTGGTCGAAAACGAGTTCGGCGTGCTCGCGCGTGTGGCGGGCTTGTTCTCCAGCCGCGGCTTCAATATCGAGTCCTTGACCGTCAACGAGGACCCGCTGGACCCGACCGTCTCGCGGATCGTGCTAGTGGCGACCGGCGACGATCAGACCCTCGAGCAGATCAACAAGCAGCTCAACAAGCTCGTCTGCGTCATCAGGGTCACCGACTTCAAGGACACCAGCACGATCGACCGCGAGATGGTGATGGTGAAGATCTCGGTCGAGGAGCGTACGCGGGCCGAACTCGACTCGATCGTCGCCGCCTTTCGCGCTCACGTGGTCGATATCGGGCCGCGCGCGGTGACCGTGGAGGTGACCGGCGACGCCGACAAGATCAAGGCGTTTATCGAGCTGGTCCGTCCGCTCGGGATCAAGGAGATCGTGCGCTCGGGCAAGATCGCGATGGTCCGTGCGGTGCAGCATGAGAACAATCATCGCACCGCCGCCGGCACGCGCGAGGCCGGCTAGCAGCGATGTCCCGACGAATTTTTTCCAGGCCGAAATTTTTATTTAGCGAATCTGTTCCGGAATCTATCCCGCGAATCTATCCAGGAGAATCCCATCATGCAGGTCCACTACGATCGGGACGCCGACCTTAGCCGTCTGCGCCCGCACAAGATTGCCATTCTCGGCTTCGGTAGCCAGGGCCATGCCCATGCGCTCAACCTGCGCGACAGCGGGATGGACGTGTGCGTCGGGCTGCGCAAGGACAGCCCCTCGTGGGAAAAGGCCGCCAAGCAGGGCCTGCCGGTTTTCGAGACCGCCGAGGCCGCGCGCCGCGCCGACATCGTGATGATGCTGGTGCCGGACGAGATGGGCTCCGAAATTTTCGAGGCCGAAGTCGCCCCGCAACTCACCGCGGGCAAGTACCTGGCGTTCGGCCACGGCTTTAACATCCATTTCAAGTTCATCAAGCCCGCCCCGAGCGTCAACGTTTTCATGATCGCGCCTAAGGGCCCTGGCCATCTGGTGCGATCCGAGTACGTCAAAGGGCGCGGCGTGCCATGCCTGCTCGCGGTCGAGCAGGATCCTTCGGGCGACACCAAGCAGGTCGGGCTCGCGTACGGATCGGCGATCGGCGGCGGACGCGCGGCGATTATCGAAACCAGCTTTCGCGAAGAGACCGAGACCGACCTGTTCGGCGAGCAGTCGGTGTTGTGCGGCGGACTTACCGAGCTGATTCGTAACGGCTTCGAAACCCTGGTCGCGGCCGGCTACGCGCCCGAGATGGCCTATTTCGAGTGCGTGCACGAGGTCAAGCTCATCGTCGATCTCATCTACGAGGGCGGCATCGCCAACATGCGCTACTCGATCAGCAACACCGCCGAGTACGGCGACATGACGCGCGGCAAGCGTGTGGTCGGGCCGGCCTCACGCCAGGCGATGAAGGACCTGCTCGCGGATATCCAGTCAGGCAAGTTCGCCAACGAATGGATCGCCGAGTACCGCGCCGGACTGCCGCATTTCCGCGAGCTGCGCAAGGAAGCGGAGAAGCATCAGCTCGAAGACGTCGGGCGCAAGCTTCGCTCTTTCATGCCGTGGCTGGCGAGCGACCGCCTGGTCGACAAAGCCAAGAATTAAGGGCGGGCAGGGTTTGACGGATAGCGATGGCATTGCGGGCCGGTGATTTAGCCCGGCGCGTGGGCGGCACGATCGGAATCGCAGCCGAGGGCGTCAAGATGGCGGCCGTGGTGCTGGCCGCAGGAGCGCTCGCGCTCGCGCTCGGATGGTACGGGGCGGGCGTGGTCGTGATCCTCTGCGGCCTCGCGATTGCCGCATTTTTCCGCGACCCCGAGCGCTCGCCAGTCCCCGCTTGCGAGCGCCTGGTGCTCTCGGGAGCCGACGGCACCGTGAGCGACGTGGCGGAGATGCCGCTGCCCGATGGTGCAGCGGGCGAGCGCTACCATCGCGTGTCGGTCTTCATGTCGCCGCTCAACGTGCACGTCAACCGCGCGCCCGTCGGCGGCGAAATTATCAGTGTCCGCCACACACCCGGGGCCTTCCATGCGGCCTTTCGCGACCACGCGAGCGAGCACAACGAACGCAACCTGATCGTGCTGAGCGACGTCCGCGGCCGGCAGCATGCGATGGTGCAGATTGCGGGCTATCTGGCGCGGCGCATCGTGTGCCGTCTGCATCCGCACGATACGGTGCGCTGTGGCGAGCGAATTGGGCTTATAATGTTCGGCAGCCGCGTCGATCATTTCGTCCCGCCCGACTACCGGGTAGTGGTAAAAATAGGTGACAAGGTGCGCGCCGGAGAGAGTACAATTGGAGAGTTGCTCCAATGAGCCGGAATCAGAAAAATAGCCCAAGCGCACAGGATCGGATGCGGGTCCTCTCGGGCCGCTTCAAGGAACAGCAAAGACGCGTGGTCGCGCCTTTGCGCCGCGGGGTGTTCCTCGCGCCCGCGACCATCACGTCACTCGGCCTGCTATCAGGATTTTTCGCCCTGGTCTCGGCAATCAATTCGCATTTCGAGCTTGCCGCCGTGATGATCCTGATCGCGTTCGTCTGCGACGGGCTCGACGGCCGCGTGGCGCGACTTTCGCGCACTTCGAGTCATTTCGGAATCGAGTACGACAGCCTCTCCGACGTGGTGGCATTCGGCGTCGCCCCAGCGGTAATCGCCTATTGCTGGTCGCTCAGATTGCTCGGTGCGTGGGGCGTGGTGATCGCCGGAATGTTCGTGATTTGCGCGGCGCTCAGGCTCGCGCGCTTCAACGTGCAGACCGCCAGCACCGACAAGCGCCGTTTCGTGGGTCTGCCGGTGCCCGGCGCCGCCGCGATGATCGCGGGCTGCGTGCTCGCTTACAGCTACTTCGAGTTTGAGTCGCCGCACGCGCTGGTTACCGTGATGGCGCCGCTGACAGTCGCACTCGCAAGCCTGATGATTTCCCGCGTGCCTTACCCCAGCTTCAAGACGCTCAATTTCGATCAGCGCGCACGGGTCGAACTGGTGGCCGCGATGCTGCTCGTGCTGGCGTTTCTGTTCGCGATGCCTCAATTCACGTTTTTCATGCTGGCGACCGCCTACGTCGCCTCCGGGCCTTACCTGCTCCTGACTGGCGAACGTCCCCAAGCCCTCGCTCCGGTGCTGGGTCCGCCGGCCGACGGGCACGCGGCTCCGCCCGCAAATCCGCGCAAGCCTCGCTCATCGGCGAGAAACGCTCGCGCAACAGGCGATTTATCCGAAAATCCGCCACCCCCGCACGTCCACTGAATGTGAGTTTAGGCTTGGTCCGGGACGGCTGCTTGACTGTGCTTTAGCGCCCCGCATAAGATGGCGTTGATGTCGCCCTGCCTCAACCTGCTGCTGGGACTGCTGCTTAGCCTGGGCCTTATTAAGGCCCTCGCCGGGAGCGTCGTGGTGCAGGCTTAAGGAAGCGACTTAAAAACCTGAACCAAACGCCCCGGGCGGAGGGCCAAAAGGCCGCCCGGGGCGTTTTCTTTTTTGCCCGCCGCGCGGCCTTGCGGCCTGTCCGTTACGGAAGGCAGGAGGAGAGAGACGCCGATGGCCAAGACGATAACCGACATCCGGGACATCCTGCCCGACCCCAACTACGTGCGCATCTTCGACACCACGCTGCGCGACGGCGAGCAATCGCCGGGCTGCACCATGAACGTCGAGGAGAAGCTCGCGATCGCCCGCCAGCTCGAGCGTCTGGGCGTCGATATCATCGAGGGCGGCTTCGCCGCCTCCTCGCCCGGCGACTTCGAGTCGGTCCATCGAATCGCCGAGACCGTCACCCGGCCGACCGTGGTCAGCCTCTCGCGCACCCGCGAGGAAGACGTCGACGCGGCCCTGCGCGCGGTCGACAAGGCCCGCAACCCCGGCATTCACATCTTCATCGCGACCTCCGACATCCATCTCAAATACAAGCTCAACATGACGCGCGAGGACGTGCTGAGCGCCTCGACCTGGGCGGTCGCGCGCGCCAAGCAGCATCTGGACTATATCGAGTTCTCCTGCGAAGACGCCTCGCGCTCGGACTGGGACTACATGGCCAAGATTTGCACCGAGGTGATCCGCGCCGGCGCCCGCATCATCAATCTGCCCGACACCACCGGCCATGCGATTCCCGAGGAGTTCGGCGAGATGTTCGCCTACATGCGGCGCCACGTCGAAGGCGCCGATCGCGTAATCTGGAGCGCGCATTGCCACAACGACCTCGGGCTTGCGGTCGCCAACTCGCTGGCCGCGATCAAAAACGGCGTGCGCCAGGTCGAGTGCACGATCAACGGGATCGGCGAGCGCGCCGGCAACACCTCGATGGAAGAGGTCGTGATGGCGCTGCGCACGCGGCAGGACCTGATGGAAGTGCGGACCGGGATCGACACGCGCCAGATTTACCCCGCCTCGCGCCTGCTCTCGCAGATCATCGGCCAGCCCGTGCCGCCCAACAAGCCGATCGTCGGCGACAACGCGTTTGCCCACGAGGCCGGCATCCATCAGGACGGCGTGCTCAAGTACAAGCTGACCTACGAGATCATGAAGCCCGAGGACATCGGGATTCCCTCCAACAAGCTGGTGTTGGGCAAGCATTCGGGCCGTCACGCCTTCGTCAACCGGCTCGAAGAGCTGGGCGTCGACCCCGCCTCGATCGACGTCAACAAGGCCTTCGCCGCCTTCAAGGTGCTGTGCGACAAGAAGAAAATCGTCTACGACGACGATATCCTGGCCTTGGTCAACGAAGAGACGCGCCGCACCGCGGACCATTTCGAACTGCTCGACGTGCGCGTGACCTCGTCGGCTAAAACCACGCCGCACGCCGAAGTCACGATGCGTATCGGGGGTGGCGAGGAGCGTATCGCCGAGGCCTCCGGCGACGGGATGGTCGACGCGTGCTACAAGGCGATCTACAAGCTGGCTGGCGTGCAGCCGGCGCTCGAGCGCTACTCGGTCAAGGCCATCACCGGCGGCACCGACGCGCTGGGCGAGGTGAGCTGCCTGGTGTGCTCCGACGGCATGACCGTCGCAGGACAGGGCGCGCATAGCGACATCGTGATGGCGAGTGCGCTCGCGCTGGTCAACGCGCTCAACCGCCTGCAGGGCCGCGTACGGTCGGCAGTGCTGCGCCCGGCCGAGGGAGCGTAGCGCGCGACGAGCGTTTTGCGAGGGCCGATTCTTTTGGAGCTTGTGGAGGGGGCTTGCTGCCGCAGTCGCGTTGGGCTAAGTGCTATGGCGTCGGGCGGAGCGTGCTTGATTGCGCCACCGCCCGGCGGAAGGTGTCGAACAAGGGAAGATTCCGCCCGCCGCACATGATTCGAATTTGCCTGAATTTGTTTTAACTTTTAACTCTGCCACGAACGCGCGACGCTTGAAGCGAATCTGCCCGCAACCTATCGGTCTCTTCATTTCCGCTGCTGGGACTGCGCAAGCATAGATGGCCTACAAGATTCTGGTTCTCAAGGGTGACGGGATCGGCCCCGAAGTCGTCGGCGAGGCGCTGCAGGTGCTCAAGGTCGTGGCGCGCAACGCCGCGCTCGATCTCGAGTTCAAGGAGGGCACGGCGGGCGGCCATGCGATCGACCAGTTCGGCACACCGCTCCCCGACGACGTGCTCAAGCAGGCGAAGGACAGCGACGCGATCCTGTTCGGCGCGGTGGGCGGCCCCAAGTGGGACGACCCCAAGGCCGACAAGCGTCCCGAGCAGGCGCTACTCACGTTGCGCAAGGAGCTCGGACTGTTCGCCAACGTGCGGCCGGTCAAGGCGGTCAAGGAGCTGACGGCCACGTCGCCGCTGCGCCAGGAGATCATCAACGGCGTCGATCTGGTGGTCATCCGCGAGCTCACCGGCGGCATCTACTACGGCAAGCCCTCCGAGCGGCGCAACAACGGCGACCTGCGCGGCGCGATCGACACCTGCGTGTATTCCGAGGAGGAGATCGTGCGCGTGCTGCGCTACGGCTTCGAGCTTGCGCGCGAGCGCCGCAAGCGCCTGACCTCGGTCGACAAGGCCAACATCCTCGCCACCTCGCGGCTGTGGCGCGAGATCGCGGGCGAGCTGGCCGCCGAATACAAGGATGTCGCCTTCGACAACCAGCTCGTCGACTCGATGGCGATGCATCTTATCCGCCGCCCGCGCGACTTCGACGTGATCGTCACCGAGAACATGTTCGGCGATATCCTGACCGACGAGGCTTCGGTGTTGGCGGGCTCGATGGGACTGTTGCCGTCGGCCTCGCTCGGCGACGAGCTCAACAGCGCGGGATGCCGCGTCGGGCTGTTCGAGCCGATTCATGGGAGCGCCCCCGATATTGCCGGCCGCGACGAGGCCAATCCGCTCGCCGCCATCCTGTCCGCTGCGATGCTGCTCGAGCACTCGCTCGGATTGCGTGCCGAAGCCGAAATAATCGGTCAGGCGGTCGAGGGCGTGTTGCGTGAGGGCTACCGCACGCGCGATCTCGGGGGCGGCGCGGGCACCAAGATGCTCGGGTGCAAGGCGATGGGCCGGCTGGTGCGGGAAAAACTCGAAGGCGCGGAAGCCTGAGATGGCCGCGGCGCCAGGCCGCGAGCTCAGGATAGCCGTCGTCGGCGCCACCGGCGCGGTCGGCGAGCAGATAGTCGAGCTTATCGATGCGCGCGCGCTCCCTTGCGCCGAACTGGCGCTGTTCGCGACCGAGCGCGGCGCCACCCAGACCGTCGAGGCGCTGGGCGAGGCGATCATAGTCGCGGAGTTTCACGAACCGGCCGAGCTTTCCCGTTTCGATATCGCATTCCTCGCGGTCGCGCCGAGCTGGGCCGCCGATATCGTTCGCGCGCGTCCAGGTCCGCTGCTGGTCGACTTGAGCGCAGCCCTGCGCGCGCCCTCGGAAGTTCCCTCGATGCCCCTCGTCGCGCCCGGATTTACCCCGGCGGAACGCATCGCCGAGTTCGCCGCGAGCAACAAGGTCATCGCGATCCCTCATCCTGCAGCGCATGCACTCGCCACGATCGTCAACGCGGCCGGCGCGCAAAATGGAGTTGTGTGCGTGACGGTGATGCTTGGCGCGAGCAGCGCGGGACGGCACAGCGTAGAAGAGGTCGTCGGTGAAGCGCGAGAACTGCTGAGCGGCACGCACAGTCTCGAGGAAGGCGAGACCCAGCGCGCCTTCAACGCTTACCCCGCGGAGCCGGGACTTGCCGCGGCACTTTCCGCGCAGACCGCCGCGTTGCTCGGCGCGACGCCACGACTTTTGCTTGAGGTCGTCCATATCGCCGTGCTCCATGGCTCGGCGATGACGGTGCTTATTCCCGATCCGCCCGACCCGGCAAATCTCGCCGCGCGCCTGCGCGCCGCGCCCGGCCTGCTGCTGGTCGCCGGCGAAGAAGGCAGCGCCGGCGTTATCGACGCGGTTGGCCAGGAGGCTATCCTGGTCACGCTCGGCGCCGCTCCCGCAGGCGCGTCGGTTTGGTGCGCGTTCGACAGCGCGCGCCTGGCCGCGCTCGACGCCGTGTGGGTGGCGGAGAAATTCTCCGCCGTGACAACCCCGGGCCTCGCGTAGTACGTTCTGGTAGACACGCTTCCAAATAGATTCGCTCGAGAAAAAGCCATGCGGGTTCGGCTCAAGCTCGAGTACGACGGCACCAACTATTCGGGCTGGCAGATGCAAGCCGGCCAGAATTCGATCCAGGCCGAGCTGGAAGAAGCGCTCGCACGAATCTTCGGCGGGCCGATACGTGTGCGCGCCGCGGGACGCACCGACGCCGGCGTGCATGCGCGCGGACAGGTCGCCGCGGCACGCTTGCCGCGGCCCTTCGATCCAGCCGAACTCGCCCGCGCGCTCAACGCGATCCTGCCGCCCGACATCGTGGTGCTCGAAGCGTCGGAAGTTGGCGACAGCTTCAACCCGCGCCGCGACGCGCGGCTTCGAATCTACGAATACCGCGTGCTCAACCAACCGCTGCGCTCGGCGTTCGAGCGCAACTCGGCGTGGCTGGTGCGCGAACCGCTGGATATCGGTGCGATGAACGCGGCGGCGGCGGCGTTCGTCGGCGAGCACGACTTCGCCGCTTTCCGCTCGCTGGGATCGGCCGAAAAGACCACGGTGCGGCGCGTCGCGCTCAGCCACTGGCGGCGCGAGAACGAACGCCATCTGATTTACCGCGTCGAGGCGAGCGCTTTTTTGCGCCACATGGTGCGCACGATGGTGGCCGCGATGGTCGAGGTGGGGCGCGGCAAATCCGCAGGCAAGCCACCCGCCGATACAATCGCCGCGCTGCTCGCAAGCCGCGACCGCGCGCTCGCGCCGGCGCCCGCGCCGGCCGCCGGCCTATGCTTGGTCGAGGTACGCTATTAGCCCGCAAGCGCGAATCGCAAGCTGGACCGCGCCCTGCCGATCGGGCGACGAAAAAGTGCCTCTGCCCCAATGGGTCAAAGCTGGGGCTGTTGAAAAACCATCACGGTTCTTAAGAAAAACGCATGATTTTGAGCCGTCGCAGCTTGCAAATAGCCGGACGCTGGTTCACCCTCTGTCAGCGATAACTCGCACTCGCACAAGGAGGATGATGATGACGCAGTCGCAGGTCGCGGCGCATCTCGCCGACAAAGTTAATATGTCCAAGAAGGACGCCAAGGTCGCGCTCGAGGAATTGACGGCGCTCGTGGTGCGCGAGCTGAAGAAGGAAGGCTCGCTGCGCCTTGCGGGGCTGGGGATTTTCCGCAAGCGCAAGACCAAGGCCCGGATGGGTCGCAATCCGGCCACTGGCGAAGCGATCAAGATTCCGGCGCGCACCCGCCTGCGTTTCACGCCTGCCAAGGCGCTCAAGGATGCCGTGCTCGGCGCGCGCTAGGCGCGGGTTTCCAAAAGTTTGAGATTGCGGGGCCGAAGCGATGCTTCGGCCTCGCAATCGATTTCGATCGCTGTCAGAAGCTCGTTCTCGATCGCTTCTCCTTGTAAAGAGAGGGTTAGGGAGAGGTTCCACGATCGATTTTCGAGAACCGCTCGAAATGGCTGCGGCACAATGGGATTCAGGCTGACGTCTGCCGCCGCTCGCGATGCTCGCCGACCTCTCCTCGGACTCGGACAAGGAGAGATTAAAAATCGCTGAGCGCCCTCTCCAGAGAGAGCTTACGGATGCGCTGCTCGCGTGCGCTGCTGAATCTTCAGGCGAGACGGCATTCTTATCACTCGCGCGGTTTTTTCGACGTCTCGGACAAACCCTTGCCGCTCTTGCGCGCGAGCCGCGCGCGTTCCAGATATTCGCCCAGCCGCCCTTCATAGCCGCGTTCGGAAGGCTCGTAGTAACGCCGCTCGCCCAATTCCTCGGGCATGTAGTGCTGCTCATTGAGCGCGCCCTCGGAATCGTGCGGATAGCGATAGCCCTCGCCATAGCCAAGCTTGCGCATCAAGCCGGTGGGCGCGTTGCGCAGATGGAGCGGCACCGGCAGGGCGCCGCGCTCGACGGCGTCGGCGCGCGCGTTCAGCATCCCGCGATACGACGCGTTGGATTTGGGCGCGCAGGCGAGGTAGGTCACGCCCTGCGCGAGTGGAATCGCCGCTTCCGGCATCCCGACGAAATCGACCGCATCTTTCACCGCGAGCGCGAGTTGGAGCGCGCGCGGGTCGGCGTTGCCGACGTCCTCGGCCGCGAAAATCACCATCCGGCGCGCGACGAACAGCGGATCCTCGCCCGCCTCCAGCATCCGGGTCATCCAGTACAGCGCCGCGTCGGGATCGCTGCCGCGCATGCTCTTGATGAAGGCCGAGATGACGTTGTAGTGCTCCTCGCCGGCGCGGTCGTAGAGCAGCATCTTCTGCTGTGCCGCCTCGCGGACGTGCTCGGGCGCGATCGTTGTGCGGCCCGCCACGCGTGCGAGCGTCGCCGCGACCTCCAGCGTGTTGAGCGCGCGCCGCGCATCGCCTGCGCCAAACCGCACCAGCTCGGTGAGCGCCTCGTCCTCAAACTTGAGCCCGCTCGCGCCCAGGCCGCGCTCGGTGTCGCCGAGCGCGCGGCGCGCAATCGCCGCGATATCCTCGTCGCCGAGCGCGCGCAGCACCAGCACGCGGGTGCGCGAGAGCAGCGGCGCGATTACTTCGAACGAGGGGTTCTCGGTGGTCGCGCCGATAAGCGTGATGAGCCCGCTTTCGACGTGAGGCAGGATGGCGTCCTGCTGCGCGCGGTTCCATCGATGGATCTCGTCGATGAAAACCACCGTGCGCCGCCCACCGGCTTCCAGTTCGCGCCGCGCTTCTTCCACCGCCTCGCGCAACTCGGCGATTCCCGCCGCCACCGCCGCGATCGTGCGAAAGCTTGCGCCGGATTGCCGCGCGAGCAAAAGCGCGATCGTGGTCTTGCCGCTGCCGGGCGGGCCCCACAGGATGATCGACGGGAGCGCGCCCGCCGCGAGCATCCGGCTAAGCATCTTGTCGGGACCGAGCAGATGCTCCTGGCCGACAACCTCCTCCAGGCTCCGCGGGCGCATCCGGTCCGCCAACGGCTGCGCCGCCGGCGTCCTGGCAGGAAACAGACTTGGCTCTGGAGGGGTCTTACCGCTGCGCCGCCCGGCCATAAATCGACCGTAGCACAGCGGCCTCGCCAGCCGCATCCGGCGCATCCCCGGCCGCCCGCGCCATCCAGACGTGTTTGCCAGCGGGGCGCGCGTATTCTAGCCTTGAAGGCCGGGCCGGACGCAGGCGCCGGCACCATTCAATGATCGTCGGAATCGATATCGGCGGATCGACCACTGACGCAGTAACGGTCGACAATGGCGACTACCACGTCGTCACGATCGAAGCCAATGATCCGGTCGCGGCGGCGGCCGGCGCGCTCGGCAAACTGGTCGAAGAATACGGACTCAAGCTTGACCAGGTGGCGTGCGTGGCGGCCACCGGGGCGGGATCGCGCGCGCTCTCGGCGACGCTGCTCGGACGGCCGGTGATTAAGGTAAGCGAGTTCACCGCGATCGGAATCGGCGGAACGTCGCTTTGCGGCAAGGCCGACGCGCTGGTGGTGTCGCTCGGCACGGGCACCGCGATGGTTTCGGTGCACGGCGACCAAATCGAACACTCCGGCGGCACCGGTCTCGGCGGCGGCACGTTGCGCGGGCTTTCCAAGCACATGCTCGGCGTCTCCACGCTGCAGACGCTGGAGGCGCTGGCGGAGCGGGGCGACTTGAGCCGTATCGATCTGACCGTGCGCGACATCGCGGGCGGCCCGCTCGGCGATCTGCAGCCGGGCGCCACCGCGGCCAACTTCGGCAAGATCAGCGCCGATGCGACCAACGAGGACAAGGCGCTCGCGATCATGAACATGATCGTCGAGGTGGTAAGCGTGCTGAGTTTCGCGACCGCGCGCGCCTGCGGCCAGCGCGATATCGTACTGACCGGCAAGCTGACACGAATATTCCGTTTCATGCAGCGGCAGAAGCGGATGGACGCGATGCTCGCGCGCTTCACGATTCCCGATCACGCCGACTACGCAACCGCGATCGGCGCGGCGCGCTCCGCCGGCGGCCCCAACCGCTAATCGCGCCGCCGCACGCGTTTTCGATTCGGTTTGGCTACTCTTCCCGTAACAGGAGTATCGATGGGCTCGGAACTGCTCAGCGGATTCAGGATGCTCGACCTCGCCGACGAAAAGGGCGCGCTCTGCGGCAAAATCTTCGCCGACATGGGCGCCGACGTAATCAAGGTCGAGCCGCCGCAGGGATGTTCGACGCGGCGCATCCCGCCCTTTGTCGACGACCTGCCCGACGCCGAGCGCAGCCTCTATTTCATCGCCTATCAGGCCGGCAAGCGTTCGGTGACGCTGAACCTCGAGTCGCCCGACGGGCGCGCGCTGCTCGAAGACCTCGTGCGCAAGTCCGACTTCCTGCTGGAGTCGTTCCCGGTCGGCTATATGGAATCGATCGGACTTGGCTACGAGCGGCTCGCCGAGCTCAATCCGCGGATAATTCATACTTCGATCACGCCGTTTGGCGACATGGGTCCGGGCCGCAACTACAAGGCCGCCGACATCGTTTCGTGGGCCTCTGGCGGGCCGATGTTCCTGATGGGTGACGAGGGCAGGCCGCCGCTGGAGATGAGCCTGCCGCAGGCCGGATTGCACGCCGGTGCGGAGGCCGCGGTCGCCTCGCTGCTCGCGCACTACCCGCGCGAAATCGAAGGCAAGGGCCAGCGCGTCGTGATCGACATGCAGGCCTGCGTCGTGTGGACCCTGATGAACGAGCAGGCGATGCCGATCCTGCACGGCGATTACATCAGGCGCACCGGCGTCCATTACACGGCGACCGGCACGCGGCGCAAACTCGTCTACTCCTGCAAGGACGGCTACATCTCGACCGTGCTCGCCGGCGGCTCCGGGGTCGGCGCGATCTCGATGAGGGGGCTCGTCGAATGGATGGCCGCTTCGGGGTTCGCGGCGGACTGGATGATCGCGAAGGACTGGTCGACGTGGGTACCGGGGATTCTGATGAAGGCGACCGAGCAGGACTACCGTGAGATTGCCGACCTGGAGGATCGCGTACAGCGCTTTTTCGACACGATGACCAAGCGCGAAATTTATGCCGAGGCGCTCAAGCGGCGGATCCTGCTGGCGCCCGTGGCGACCGCCGCCGATATCGCGGATGACGAGCAGCTAAAGGCACGCAACTACTTCGTGCGCGTCGATCACGACACGCTCGGCCGCACGCTTACGCTACCCGGCGCGTTCGCCAAGTTCAGCTTGACGCCGGTCGGCCCGGGACGCCGCGCGCCGCGCCTCGGCGAGCATAATGGCGAAGTCTGGGGCGGGCTTTTGGGAATCGACGGCGCACGCCTGGGACGCCTGCGCGCGATCGGTGCGATCTGACCGGCGGCCAATTCGATGAGTGGAGCGGCTACGATGAGACGTTACGCGCTTGAGGGAGTTCACGTGCTGGATTTTTCGTGGGTCGGAGTTGGACCGATTACGACCAAGTACCTGGCCGACAATGGCGCCGACGTGATCCGGGTCGAGTCGCTGGCGCGGCCCGACATACTGCGTCTCGCGCCGCCATGGAAGGACGCCAAACCCGGCATCGACACGAGCCAGTTTTTCGCCAGCTTCAACACCTCGAAACGGAGCATCACGCTGGACCTCGGCAAGCCCAGGGCGCGCGAGCTGGTGCTGAAGCTCCTGCCGTGGGCCGATATCGTGGCCGAAAGCTTTACGCCCAAGGCGCTCCGCAAGTGGGAACTCGACTACGAGCATCTGCGCGCGCTCAAGCCCGACCTCATCATGCTTTCCACCTGCATGCAGGGTCAGACCGGTCCCAACGCGCTCTACCCGGGGTTCGGACAGTTGATGGCGGCGCTTAGCGGCTACTACCACATTTCTGGCTACTCGCCTGGAGAGCCGCCCTGTCCGCCCTACGGGGCGTATACGGATTTTATCGCGCCGCGCTTTTCCGCCTGCGCGTTGCTCGCCGCGCTCGACTATCGCCGACGCACTGGGCGAGGACAATATATCGACATGTCACAATACGAGGCCGCGCTGCACAATCTCGCGCCGGCGCTGGTCGACTACTTCTCAAGCGGCCGCGTGGCGGGACCGACCGGCAACCGCTCCGAGCGCTACGCTCCGCACGGCGCCTATCGATGCGCCGATGTCGACGGCCATGAACGATGGCTGGCGCTGGCGGTCGCCAACGACGAGGAGTGGCGTGGGATGCTCAGCGTGCTGGGTAACCCGCCCACTGATTCGCGCATCGCCACGATGGCGGCGCGGCTGGAGAATCGCGCGGCGCTCGACGAGTTCGTCGGCGTCTTGGTGCGCGAGCGGGATGCCGACGCGCTGACCGTGGCGTTGCAGGCCGCCGGCGTCTCGGCCTACCCGGTGCAGAACTGCGTCGATATCCATCGCGACGACAATCTCGAGGCCTTCGGCTTCTGGCACTGGCTCGATCACAAAGTGATGGGTCCGTCGCCGTACGAGGGGCTGGCGTACCGGATGAGCCGCACGCCGGGCGAGTTGCGCACACCGGCGCCGGCGCTCGGCCAGCACAACGACGAAGTGTTCGGCGAAATGCTGGGACTCGACGCAGCCGAGGTCGCGCGTCTCAAAGAGGAGCGGGTGATCTTTTGAGCGCCAGCGACGGTCAACTTCGCGGACGCGCCACGGCGTATCGGAACGGAGCCTGATTTGCGTTTCGAGCTGATGATCGCGATGCGCTACCTGCGCGCGCGGCGCAAGGACGCTTTCATCTCGGTCACCACGCTGTTCACCGCTGTGGGCGTGACGATCGGCGTGGCCGCGCTGGTCGTGATGCTGGCCGTGATGAGCGGGTTCGAGACTAATCTGCGCCAGCGGATGCTCAGCCTGAGTCCGCAAGTGCAGGTGCAAAGCTTCGGCGGCGCGATCTCCGACTATGCGACCGTCGAGGAGCGCATCGACCACACTCCCGGCGTGGCCGGGTCTGACCCGTATATCGTGGGCCAAGGGCTGATCAGTGCGGCGCACGGAATTTCGGGCGTGGTCGTGCGCGGCGTGGAACCGCGCAACCCGGTGGTCATCGCGCGACTTCAGCGCTACGTGGATGCGGCGTCATTGCGGATGCTCGAGAGCGGCGCGACGGCGAACTCCGGCGGCGCCGGCAGCGGCGGAGCACATCAGGTTCCAGGCCTGCTGCTCGGCGGGTCGCTGGCCGACAAGCTCAAGGTCAAGCCCGGCGACCCGGTGCGAATCGTGGCGCCGATAATCGCGGGCCCCAATTCACAGCTCAGCACGCGCAGCGGCGATTTCCGGGTCGCGGGGATTTTCAACTCGGGCGTGCAGTTCATCGACAGCGACGTGATTTTCATGGGACTCGCCACGGCGCAGGAATTCTTCGGACGGCCGGGCAAGGCCGACGGAATCGAGGTGAAGCTGCATGACCTCGATCAGACCACGGCGGTCACCGAGGCCTTGCGCAGCACGCTCGGCAATACGTTTCGCGTAACCAACTGGATGGAGTACGACCAGGCGGCATCGGCCGGGTTCGCGATGCTCAAGCGGGTCTATGCGATAGTGCTGCTGCTGCTGATCGGTGTCGCCGCGTTCAACCTGATCGCGACGCTAATCATGGTCGTGATGGAAAAGCGCAAAGACATCGCAGTGCTGCTGGCCATGGGCGCGACGCCGGCCGAGGTGCGATGGATTTTTCAGCTCAAGGGGATAATCGTCGGTGCGGCCGGGACCGTGCTGGGGCTGGCTATCGGAGCGCTTGCCTGCTTCGCGCTCTCCCGCTACCAGTTCATCCATATCCCGAGCAAAATCTACGGCATCTCGACTCTGCCGATCGACGCGCAGCCGGTCAGTTTCGCGCTGGTGGCGATAGCTTCGATGGTGTTGTGCTACTTAGCGACGATTTACCCAGCCGGGCAAGCCTCACGCGAGACGCCGGTCGAGGTTTTTCGCTCATAACGAGGGTTTCGTTTCGCCGTGTGCGCGCGGCAAATCGGCGCGCTCGGCGCCTGCGCCAAGGCACAAGCGAGTGATCGGCTTCGCCCGCCGGCCCGGGGATCATCCCGCGGCTATGGCATTGAGGCGGAGACTCTATTGGTCGGAGCGGTCGGTGGCGCTGGAGGGCTTGGACACCAACTTGGGCTTACGAATCACGAGGGTTTCGTGACCGCGAACCCTGATCGTGCGGGCTGACTCGGACTGTGACGCGTTGGAGCCTGCTCCGTCGGGTTCACTTTGCCTGGGCCGTGCCGTGGTTCGCCGACGTCGCCAGTTGCTGAGCTCTTGCGAGAGCTTGCTAGCCAGTTCGTCGTTGTTTTCGTGGTTGTTCTGATCGGCGTCCACGGCGGACTCGTGCTCTTTGTCGAGATCGTCTGATGTATCCTGCGAACTCATGTGATGTTTCCTTTGTTCCTCCCCTATCGGGTTAAGTCCCGATGAGCGAAAATGCTTAAGACAGGTATGAAAACCAATAAGGCTGTGGGTCCGCCGGATGAGACGGAACGCTGCGCGGCCTCTTCACCTGTTTCTTTTGTCCATTGGGCGCCAGAGGCGGCGACGATTGTCGCACGCTCCAGCCTTACGCGGTTTTTCGGAATATTGTCGGGCTAATAGCGGGTTGTATCTTTGGCTCTCCGATCTTTCCCTGGATCTTCCCCTGGACCGTGGATGATCGGGCGACTTCCAGTTAGCCGAACAGGCTCTGCAACCGAAGCGCGAGTCCCATGTCCCCTGCAATCTTGAGTTTTCCGGTCATGAAGGCCATCTGGCCATTGAGCTTGCCATTGACCATATCCAGGTAATCCTGCGCTGCCATGGAGATGGTGATGTTGGGCGAGGGCGCCTTTCCTTGTTTGACTTCGCACTGCTCGTTGGCGATTACAGCGTACCATTGGCCGCCGCCATCACCGGAGAGGTCGAACTGGTAGGTCGCGTTAAGCCCCTTAGCGGCGTCTTTCTTGAACCGCGAGGCCATGTTGTCGAAAACCTCTTTGCACGAAGACGCAGTCTCAGCCATTTGTAAACGGGGCCTCCTGGAGGGGCGCGGTCGGAAAGGTTCCTAGAGCCAGTCTAAGCGTCAGCCGAAAAGAATGTCAATAGCGGTTTTAAAAGTCGAATACCTAGAAGCCGAATACCCTGCCCTCCGCGACGCGAATCAGGTTGGTGCGCACCGTGACCGGCGCAGCCCCTTCGGCGATGGTCACCGCGCGTTCGCGATCGAGTTTGTTGGCGACCTCGCCGTCGAGGTACGCGTCACGCCCGATGACCTTTACCGTGACACCCGTCAGGCCCGCACTGGCAAGCGCCTGTGAGATCTGTTGCTGCCGGGCGGCCCAGACCGACGTGTCGGTGGTCGTCTGATCGATAACGTCGGTGACTCCGCTCACGCTGCGCGCGGTGCGTACGGCCAGACGTTTGTCGTCGTCGTCGAAGACCTTGCCGTAAAGCGTCACCACGCCGCCATTGGTATAGGCATTGACCCGGCCAAGCTTGCGATTGGAATGCAGCGTCGACTGAACCTGCTCCAATAATGCGGGCTTGGGCGGCCGCGCCGAGGCGATGCGCCTGTGCCGTCTGGGAGTGGGGGGGGTAGTGACAACCGGCGCCGCTATCGGGGGCGGCCCGACGGTCGGCACGGCCGCCGGTGCGAAGGCGTACTCAGGAGAAGAAGTCCCACCCAGGGCGGCGACCTTGGTGGCAAGGCCCGAATCGATAGCGCTGGCCTGGGCCGCGTCGCGCGCGAAGATCAGCGGATAGTCCACGTCGACTTCGCCGCCGTTGATCGGCGCAAATGTCCATCCCATCATCGTCTTGACCGCCGCCGCGTCGAGTTCCGGATTGGGCGACGTAGAGGTCCGCACCACGGCGCCGGTCACCGCGCCGCTGGGCGCCACGGTCAGCCGTACCATCATCCCGTCGTCAATCGGCGATCCGCCCGCCAGCACGCCGCGGTAGGTATCGAGCAGCCCGCTTTTGCCAAGGTCGAAAACTTTGCGCGCCGCGTCGACGCTGCGCTCGGGTGCCGCCGCTGACTCGCCGATCGTCTGCACCTGCACGCTATGCGCCAAGTCGACCGTCGGGCCGCTTGCAACGGCAGCCGGGCTCGCCGTTGCGGCCGGGGATGCCTCGACTGTCTTTGGCGGCGAAGTTGCGGGACCAGTGCTCAGATGGATTGCGAGCCATGCACCAGCGGCCAACGCGACAATCGCCGCCAGCGAATAACCGATTACGCTTGCCAGAGGCCGGCGCGGTTCGTCACCGCTCTCGTCGTCGGGCGGAATCGGCGGCGTAAATTCGGTCGCGGTCAGTCTGTCCTGAGCGGGAACATAGGTCTCGGGGCGGCGGCGCGGCGATCCTGCTGCCGCACCACCAGGCGTCGCGCCGCGCGCGGGTCCGGGCGCGGCTATGGGCTCGGCGCCCGGCAGCCGCGCGCCGCAAAAATTACAGATCAGCTCGCCCGGTTCGGCCCTGCCGCCGCACACCGGACATTCGATTTGCGGCTCAATATCGGCCATCTTTGCGGTGACGGGGGCTCCCCCAGCGGCTACCAGCGCGGTGCCGTCTGCTTCACAAAACGACTCGGCGTCGGGATAGGTTCTCGCGCATCGTGGACAGGTTTTCATCGCTTAAAGAGCGGCCTCCTGGACGCCGTGGCCGGACCTGACCTTCCGGACCCGACCTTCAATGATATCCGCAGCGCCGCACGCAGCGCTACGGCTGCGCTCTCGGCAGATTGCGCTCCGCGGGCCAACATCGCAGGAGCCGTTATTGGCGCGCCATCACCTGACTGTGGAACTGTTCCATCGCGGCGAGCGCACGCTCGGTATCACGCGCGCCGGGGATTATGAGCCTTGAGACGCCCGCGCGGGCGAACTCGTTGACCAGCTCGACGGTCAGCGGGACCTCCAGGCGCGGGCTAAGCGTGATTTCCAGCGGCGTCGAGCGGTTCTGCGCGCGTTCATGACCGCGCAGCCGCGCGATCAGGTCGCGCATGTCGTGAAGATTCTCGGCGATCCCGTACCATCCATCGGCCAGTTGCGCGGCCCGGCGAAGCGAGGGCTCGGTATGCCCGCCGAAGACGATCGGCGGGCGCGGCTGCTGGATCGGCTTGGGCATGAATCGCACTCCCTCGACGTGCACCGTCCGGCCCGCGAACGTCGGCTCCTTACGGGTCCAAAGCTGGTTCATCAGGGCGAGGTACTCGCGAGTGCGCCGCGCGCGATCGGCAAACGACATCCCCACCGCCTCGAATTCCTCCTCCAGCCATCCGATACCCACGCCGAAGATGAAACGGCCACCGGAAAGTACGTCGAGGCTCGCGACCGCCTTGGCGGTCGCGAACGCATTGCGCAGCGGCACAACAAAGATTCCGGTCGCAAGCCGGATACGGCTGGTCACGGCGGCGGCATACGCGAGCGCCAGGAAAGGATCGTGCAGCGGCGTATCGGGTGGCACGGGCAGCCTGCCACTCTCTGCGTACGGATAGCGCGACCGGTATTCCACCGGCAAAACGAGATGCTCGGGGATCCACAGCGACTCGAAGCCCAGTTCCTCGGCTCTGCGTGCGACACGGGCGAGATCGGGACCTCCAATCTGATAAAGGAAAGTCGCGAATTTCACCCGTTCACCTCGCGCATCCGATTCTGCGCCCATCTACGCGGCCGAGTGCGAGCCAGGTACGCTCCGACACCGCTGCCGGGCCATTTCACTGGCGCATCGGTCGCGGCGATACTCGTCGGGTCGCGCGATTTAGACAGGACCGCCTTCGAGACGGAATCCTATCCTGAGAGTCACTTGAAACTCCGGTTCGCCCTTGGCGTCGATTGCGCCGCGTATGTTCTGGACTTCGAACCAGTCGAGATGGCGCAGTGTCTGACTTGCTTTCTTGACTGCGTTGCGTACGGCCTGATGAATGCTCTCGTCGGAGACGCCGACTACGTCGACTATCTTGTAGGTTTTATCGGGCATGGGATTCTCTCCTGGCGTTTGCACGCCTCGCTTGCGGCCAACTCGTATGCAAGACCCGCAACCCTAAGCCCCGCATGGCGGGGGTCCCACCGGCTTACGGCCGTGTAGAAGGAAACGATACCGCGAACGCCGCCGCATCGTCCACCGCTCGCACGTCGAGCAGAAAGGCGTCGTCCGCGATACGTCCGATGACGGGCGGGCGCGCCGCACGGAACATCGCAGCAATCGCTTTGGGCGCAAGCGCAGGATGAGTAACGCGGACGGCACGGGAGGGGATCTCTTCGGTCGGTTGCGCACCCGATCCGATTTGCGAAAACACAGGCACGACCTCGAGACGGAAATCTCCGTCGAGGCGCTCGGCCAGGATCTCGCGGGCGCGCCCGGCAACCAGCTCGAGCTCGCCCATCGTGCGGCTTAAGTAGCGCAGCGTAGGCAGTGCCGCGGCCAGGTCGCCCGCGCGAAGATAAAGCCGCAGCGTGGCTTCCAGAGCGGCCAGCGTCAGCTTGTCGCAACGGAGCGCGCGCCGGAGCGCATTCGCGCGCATCTTCTTCACCAGCTCGCGCCGCCCCACCGCCACTCCCGCCTGCGGTCCGCCAAGCAGCTTGTCGCCCGAGAACGTCACCAGCGCGGCACCGGCCGCGATCCGCTCGGCGACCATCGGCTCGCGCGGCAGGCCGAGCCGTCCGAGATCGATCAACGCACCCGAGCCCAGGTCCTCGACCACGTCGATACCGTGGCGCCGTCCGATTTCCACCAGCTCGGGCAGCGCGACCTCAGCGGTGAAACCGACCACGCGATAGTTGGAGGGATGGACCTTCAGCAAGAGCGCCGTGTCGGGACCGATCGCGCGTTCGTAGTCGGCGAGGTGCGTGCGATTGGTGGTGCCGACTTCGCGCAGGCGCGCGCCGCTGTGTTCCATCAGGTCGGGAAGCCTGAACGAGCCGCCGATTTCGATCAGCTCGCCGCGGGAGACCACGACCTCGCGGCCGGCGGCGAGCGAGTTGAGCGCGAGCAGCACGGCGGCGGCGTTGTTGTTGACCACGGTCGCCGCCTCGGCGCCGGTGAGCGCGCACAACTCCTCTTCGACCAGCGCGTCGCGCTCGCCGCGGCCGCCGCTCTCGAGGTCGTACTCAAGATTGACCGTCGATCGCGCCGCCGCCGCCATCGCGTCGATCGCTGGCTCGGCCAAAAGCGCGCGCCCGAGATTGGTGTGGAGCACGACGCCGGTCGCGTTGATCACGGGACGCAAGGATGGCTCGTCGGCCTCGATCGCGGTTCGCGTGCGCCGGACTATCTCCTCGAGCATCGACTCGCGCGTGGGTGAGCCAGAGGCTGTGCCCTGCTCGGATATGAGCGCGAGGCGCAGTTCGGCCTGCGCCCGCCGCACCATCAGCTTGACGTACTCGCGCCCGAGTCCGTCGATTCCAGCGACGCCCTCGCATGCGCGCAGGCATTCGTCCACCGGCGGCATCGCGCGCAACGACTCGGCGCGCGCGTCGCGCCCGGCCCGCGCGGCTGCTGCGCGGCCTTTTTTCGCCGGAGGGGAACTCATCTGAGACTCGACTCGCTCAACACGAACGTCCGATTATCCGCGTCGCGCATGGACTGACCAAGCCCTTCAGGCTGCGCGATCACGTGCAGCCTGGGCCTCGGCGATGACCGAAAGCCTCGCTAGCAGGATGATGCCGCAGGCGAGCGCCGCGACGGCCGACGCCGCGACCGCGATTTGCGGGCTGAAGCGCTCGCCGATAAAGCCGACTTCGAGGCTGCCAATCGGTGCCAGTCCAATGAACGACAGCGTGTACATGCTCATCACGCGCCCGCGCAGCTCGTCCGACACAAACAACTGAAGCATCGTGTTGCTGGTCGCCATGTAGTTGAGCAGGCCCGCGCCGATCAGCATCTGCGCCAGCAGCGACAGCCACATCACGGACGAAAAGCCAAAAATGAAAATCCCGGCGGCGGAGCCGAACAGGCCGAAAATGAGATTGTTGCGTAGCCCGCGCGGTGTCCTGGATGAGGCCAGCACGTAAGCGCCGAGCAACGCGCCCAGGCCCTGGGCGGCGAGCAAAAAGCCGTAAGCGCGGGCGCCGCCGTGCAACACGTCGCGGGCGAAGACCGGAATCAGCACGGAGTACTGCATCCCAAAGCCCGCATTGATCGCGATCAGCAGCAGCAGGTAGAAGCTCGCGCGATGGTGCCAGATGTAATCGAAGCCCTCGCGCAGGCGCGTGAACATCGACGAGCCGATACGCGGCAGTTCGCGCGCGACCAGTTCCATCTCGAGCAGGCACCAGATGACCGCGATGTAGCTGAGCCCATTAAGAAAGAAACATCCCGCGATGCCGATGACGCTGATCAGGACTCCGGCGATGGCGGGCCCGACCACGCGCGCGCCATTGAAGATCATCGAGTTGAGCGCGATCGCGTTGGGCAAATCTTCGCGCCCCACCATCTCGACCACGAAAGTCTGGCGCGCCGGCATGTCGAAGGCGGTCACCAGGCCGTTGATCGCGGCCAGGATGATCACGTACTCGACCCGCACCACGCCGGCCCAGGTCAGCGCCGCCAGGATGAACGCGTTCAGCATCAGCAGCACCTGCGTGGTGACAATCAACCGGCGCCGATCGGCGTGGTCGACTATCACGCCGGCGAACAGTGTCACCAGCAGCACCGGCAAGTAACCGGCGAAACTGACCACGCCGAGCATCAGGGCGGAGTTGGTGAGTTTGAGCACCAGCCATCCCTGCGCCACCGACTGCATCCAGGTGCCGATGAGCGAGACGAACTGGCCGCCGAAGAACAGCCGGAAGTTGCGATGGCGCAGCGCGCGGAACGCGCCCAGCCGCTCGGCCAGTGGTTCAATTTCGACGGAAGCGTCGGCAACGGGGTTGCCCCCGGAAGGAGTCTCGGCGGAAGTCTCGATGGAAGCGCTCACTTGAGGGATGGGGCCAGTTTGGCAAAGTCGGGGACGGCTGGCGAGCGCGGCCCACCGCGCCAAATCGTCGCTCCTGCCGGGGTTCACGCCGAGCCGAGCGGTGGTGTAAGATTAAATACCATGTTCGGCGAATTAGTTCCGCGCGAAAAGAGCAAGGCCCCGTTCATTTCCATCGAGGAAGCGCTCGAGGAGATCCGGCGCGGCCGTATGATCATCCTGATGGATGACGAGCAGCGCGAAAACGAGGGCGACCTGTGCATGGCGGCGGAACTCGCCACCACCGAGGCCATCAACTTCATGGCGAAGCATGGGCGCGGATTGATTTGTCTGCCGATGGCGCCCGAGCGAATCGATCAACTGGGTCTGAGCATGATGGTGGGCGACAACCAGGCGCCGCTCGGTACCGCCTTCACCGTGCCGATTACCGCGCGGCGAGCGAGCGGCTCGGGAATTTCGGCCCGCGATCGCGCGACCACGATTCTGCAGGCCGTGCGCGAGGACGCCACCGGCGCCGAATTCGTCAGCCCCGGCTACATCTACCCACTGCGCGCGCGCGAGGGCGGCGTGCTGGTGCGCACCGGCCAGACCGAGGGCGGGGTCGACTTGGCGCGGCTGGCGGGGCTCAAACCCGCCGGCGTCATCTGCGAGATCCTCAAGGAAGACGGCACGATGGCGCGGCGCGACGACCTGGTGGATTTTGCCCGCGCCCACGGACTCAAAATCGTCACCGTCGCCGACATAATCGAGTACCGCCTGCGCAACGAAACGATGGTGCAGCGGATAGCCGAGGCGCGACTGCCCACCCACTACGGCGACTTCCGCGCTTTCGTCTATCGCAACCGGGTCGATTCGACCGAGCATCTGGTGCTGGTGATGGGCACGATCGAGCCCGATCGTCCGGTGCGCGTGCGGGCGCATCGCGAGTACCTGCCCGGCGACGTCTTCGGTTACTCGCCGCGCAATACCCGCAGCCTACTGCAGGCCGCGATGGAACGTATTGCCGCGATCGGCGAGGGGGTTATCCTTTACCTCAAGCGCGAGTCCGACGCGATCGCCAGCGACATCGACAGCAGCCGTGCCTCAGTGACCGCGCGCCGCAACTGGTACCTTCGCGCGAGCACGCATCTGAGCCCGCCCGAGGCCGATTTTCGCGACTATGGAATCGGTGCGCAGATCCTGCGCGACGTCGGCGTGCGCAAAATGATTCTGCTGTCCGACCAGGCGCCCCGGCTGGCCAATCTGCCAGGCTACGGATTGGAGATCATCGGCAGTGAGCCGCTTTCCGATGGCGACGGAGTGCCGGGAAGTTGAGCCGAAGAGCCGCCGGATGGGGAAGCGCGGCCGCATGAAACGGACCGCGCGGAACCGCGCCTCGGATTGCGGGATTATTCAGGTGATGAATCGATATCGCCGCCTGCGGCGCCGTTTTAAAGAACGGAGTTCCAATCGTGGTCCCGCGGCGGGCATCTGGCCGTCTGGCGCATTGGCTGTCGCTGTTTTGGCAATCACCATAGCCGCGCGGCTCGCATGGCCGCTGCCCGCGAGCGCGCAGGACTCGCAGGATCTGCCGAAGCCCTCGGAAGTCGTCAAAATCAACACGCTGAAGCTCGGCGGCGCGCTCAAGCCGGGCTCTACCAGCCAGCTCGAGGTCGAAGCCGAGATTCTTCCCGGATGGCATATCAACTCCGACCATCCGAACTCGGCTGACTTCATCCGGACCACGCTCTCGGTGACGCCGCCAAAGGCGGTAAAGGCGGGCGCCGTCGCGTATCCGCCGGCCGACGAGATCGCGCCCGCGTTTTCCGGCGGCGAGAAACTTTCGGTTTTCACCGGCACGATAAAGTTCATGGTGCCGCTGAGCGCGGCGGCCAATTTCAAGCCGGACTCGGGCGCGGAAGTCGCGGTTACGCTGGAATATCAACCCTGCAACGACAACATCTGCATGCCGCCGGCCAAGGTCAGCGCGAACGCTTCACTGGGTTCGATAGAACCGGCCTCCGCGGGCTCTCCGCCGCACGCCGCGCTTGAGCGCGCTCGCGTGGTCGCCGTGGCCTTCGGCGACAGCGGCGGCGATTCCTCCGGCGGCGCGTCGGATCTTTCGTCGGGGTCAGACGACGGCGGCTCGCAAGCGCCCGGATCGGAACTGGCCAATATCTTTGTCGCCCATGGGATCCTGATCGGTCTGCTCGCGGTGCTGCTCGGCGGGCTCGCGCTGAATCTGACGCCGTGCGTTTACCCGCTGATCGGCGTGACGATCGCGTATTTCGGCAACCAGGGCGGCGGGCCGCGCAAAATCGCGGTGCTCGCGGTTATCTACGTGCTCGGAATCGCGCTCACCTTTTCGCTGGCCGGCGTGGCCGTGGCGCTGTCGGGAGGACTGTTCGGCGCGGCATTGCAAAATCCGCTGGTGCTGATCGCGATTGCCGCGATGCTGCTGGTGCTGGCGGCCTCGAGCTTCGGGATGTTTTCGCTGCAGCCGCCGCAGTGGCTGATGCAGCGAGCGGGAGTGGCGCGGCCGGGCTATCTCGGATCGCTCGTGATGGGCCTTGGGATGGGCGTGGTTGCGGCTCCATGTATCGGGCCAATCGTGCTGGGACTGCTGCTGATGGTCGAACGCAGCGCGAGTCCCATCTTCGGCTTTGCGCTTTTCTTCACGCTGGCGATAGGACTCGGGCTGCCCTATATCGCGCTGGCGCTCGCGGCCGGGCATATCAGGGCTTTGCCGCGTTCGGGCGAGTGGCTCGCATGGATCGAGCAGCTCTTCGGCTTCGTGCTGGTCGGGCTGGCGCTATATTTTCTGGACCCGGTGGTGCGAGGCTGGACGATGCGCATCATGCCGTATTACGCGGCCGCGGCCGGCATTTTCCTGGGGTTCATCACTCCGGCGGGACGCCAATGGCGGCCATTCCTGGTGTTCCGCAGCGTCCTCGGGGCGATCTCGCTGGGCGCGCTGGTGTGGATGCTGGCGTTCTCCGCGGCCAAGCCTGCCGCGCAGCTTGCCTTCGATCCGTACGACGTTGCCGCCCTCAAGCAGGCCCGCGCGGCGAAAAAACCGGTGGTGATCGATTTCAGTGCGTCGTGGTGCGTCCCGTGCCGCGAGATGGTGCGTACGACGTTTCGCGATCCGGCGGTTATCGAGGCGGCCTCACATTTCGTCCGTCTCCAGGCCGACATCACCGATCGCAACAATCGCAACACACAACTGGCCCTGCAGTACGCGATAAGGGGCGTGCCGACGACCGTCTTCATCGACAAGCACGGCCGGATCTTAAAGCGTGAGGTTGGCTACCTTAACTCCAGCCGTTTTCTGAGCGATCTGCGCGAAGTGGACGAGATGGACGGTCTGCCCGAGGTTCGCGCGACGCCTCCGACCATGTACGCGAAGCTCGCAGCCGCGCTCTAGCCATTTTTGGAACAATGAACGTCGTTTTTGAGGGCCGCAACGTCCCTTGATTGCCATGCGAACACGATTCTATTACAGTACAGTCACGTTTTCTTAAAACGCCCGCAATCTAGCCTTGCCAAAGCCTTCAATTCTACCCACAAAATCGCAGCTTTTGGTTTTTTGTGACCTACATCCAACCGATGTTTGATTGCGGAAGCGCAATCCGCGAATGGAAGCGCCCGTTTTCTTTACTTTATGGCCCCTTCGGACTAAACTGTTTTTCTTAGAAGCACGTATCGGTATTCGATGAAAATTTCACTGGATGCGGTCGCGGATCGCGCTCGTGTGCGAGCATCCGACGCGTGGAATTACGGTTATCGCGGGGTGGTCTAAGCCTTCTTCTATGGCAAGCAAACAAACGCAAGACAGTTACAGCGCCCAGTCGATTAGGGTACTCGAGGGTCTCGAGGCGGTACGCAAGCGCCCCGGAATGTATATCGGCGACACCGCCGAGCGCGGATTGCATCACCTGGTTAACGAGATCGTCGACAACTCGGTTGACGAGGCGCTGGCTGGTTACTGCAACGAGATCAACGTCGTCCTCCTGAGCGACAATCAGATCTCGGTCGAGGATAACGGCCGCGGCATCCCCGTCGATATGCATCCGACTGAGAAACGCTCGGCGCTCGAGGTCGTGCACACCGTGCTGCACGCCGGCGGCAAGTTCGATCGCGGCGTGTACAAGGTCTCGGGCGGCCTGCATGGCGTCGGCGCCTCGGTCGTCAACGCGCTAAGCGAGGAATTCGAGGTCGAAGTCCGGCGCGACGGCAAGCTCTATTACCAGCGCTACGAGCGCGGCGCGCCCAAGACCAAGGTTGAAGAGCGCGGCGCGACCAAGCTCACCGGCACCAAGACCACTTTCTCGCCCGACCCCAAAATTTTCCCAGAGATAAAATTCAAGTACGAGACCATCGCGCGCTATCTGCGCGACATGGCCTACCTCAACGCCGGGCTAAAGATTCGCATCAAGGACGAGCGCAACGGCAAGGCCGAGGAATATCATTACGAGGGCGGAATTGCGGAGTTCGTCGAGTCGCTGACGGCCGGCAGCGATCAGCTTAGCGATGTGATCTTTTTCAAGGGCGTGCGCGATGGCGTAGATATCGAAGTGGCGCTGCAATGGACCAACGCGTTCCACGAGGTGATATTCACCTACGCCAACAATATCCACACCGTCGAGGGCGGCACCCATCTGTCGGGACTCAGGTCCGCGCTCACCCGCACCATCAATTTTTACGCGCAGAAAAATAATCTGTTCAAGAACAAGGAAATGCGCCTGGAGGGCGAGGACGCTCGCGAGGGCCTGGTTTCGATAATCAGCGTCAAGCTGCCCGAACCGCAGTTCGAGGGCCAGACCAAGACCAAGCTCGGCAACTCCGAAGTCGAGGGGATGGTCGCGGCGCTGGTCAACGAGAAACTCGGCGGGTACCTCGAAGAAAATCCCTCTGACGCGCGCAAAATCATCAACCGCGCGATCGAGGCCGCCACCGCCCGCGAGGCGGCGCGCAAGGCCAAGGACCTGGTGCGGCGCAAGGGTGCGCTGGATTCGGGCTCGCTGCCCGGCAAGCTCGCTGATTGCCAGGAGCGCGACCCCGCGCGCAGCGAACTGTTCATCGTGGAGGGCGATTCGGCCGGCGGCTCGGCCAAGCAGGGCCGCGACCGCCGTATCCAAGCCATCCTGCCGCTGCGCGGCAAGATCCTTAACGTCGAGCGCGTGCGGATCGAAAAGATGCTCTCCTCGCAAGAGTTGCGCACGTTGATCATGGCGCTCGGGATGGGCGTGGCGGACGAAAAAGACGTGAGCAAGCTGCGCTACCACACCGTCGTCATCATGACCGACGCCGATGTCGATGGTTCGCATATCCGCACGCTGTTGCTCACCCTGTTCTTCCGCCAGTTCATCGAGATCATCGAGGGCGGCTACCTCTACATCGCGCAGCCGCCGCTGTTCCGCGCCAAGAAGGGCAAGCAGGAGCGCTACCTCAAGGACGAAATCGCGCTGGAGGACTATCTGACTGACCTCGGGGCCGAGGCGCTGACGTTCCAAGCTGGCAAGAGCAAGGAGATACGCGAGCTGCATGGCGCGCCGCTCAAGACGATGGTGCGCAAGGCGCTCCAGCGCGAGCGGATGTACGAGGGACTCGCGCGCCGCTCCAAGGAGCGGCCGATCGTCGAGGTGCTGGCGCGTCTCACGGCCGACAAGCGCGCGAATGACGAGAGCTTCCGCGATCGGGATGAGCTCGAGAAGCTCGCGCGGGCGATTTCCGGCGAGCTCAAGGCACTAAACTTGGAGCCCAAGATCGAGCCCGACGGAGACAACGCGTTCAAGGCGATTTTTCGGCACGCACGCAATGGCGCCACCGCTCCGACCGTGGTCGATCTGGCGCTCATGCGCGCGGGCGAGCTGCGTGAAATCCGCCGCCTCGACACCGACCTCGAAGCGCTCAAGGCGCCCTACAAGCTCAAGAGCGGTGACGAAGAGCGCACGGTCGAAACGCTCAAGGCGGTCGCCGATGCGGTGCTGGAGGCGGGGCACAAGGGAGTCGAGGTCCAGCGCTACAAGGGGCTGGGCGAGATGAACCCGGAGCAGCTGTGGGAGACCACGATGAATCCGGAGACGCGCACGATGCTACGGGTGCAGATCGGTTCGCAAGAGGACGCTGAGGAGATGTTCCAGAAGCTGATGGGCGATCAGGTCGAGCCGCGCCGCCAATTCATCGAGGAAAACGCGCTCAATGTCCGCAACCTCGATATCTGAGTTCAAATCTCTTTTTATTCCCTCTTGTTGGACAACGAGAGGGGATAAACAAGGAATAAAAGACGTAATCGACAATGGCTGAGACCCCCAACGGCAACGAACCGCATCGCAACGAACCTGCCCGGCTGAATATCGAAGACGACATGCGGCAGTCCTACCTGGACTACGCGATGTCGGTGAATATCGGGCGCGCGCTGCCCGATCTGCGCGACGGACTGAAACCCGTCCATCGCAGGATTCTCTACGCGATGTTTCGCGAGGGGCTGCTGAGCACGCGGCGTTACTCCAAGTGCGCCGGCGTCGTGGGCGAGGTGCTCAAGCGCTACCATCCGCACGGCGATATGGCGGTGTACGACGCGCTGGTGCGGATGGCGCAGTCGTTCAGCATGCGTTACCCGCTGATCGACGGCCAGGGCAACTTCGGCTCGATCGACGGCGATCCGCCCGCCGCCTACCGCTATACCGAGTGCCGGCTCACTCGGATGGCTGAGCGGATGCTCGCCGACATCGAGAAGGAGACCGTCGACTTCGTCGATAACTTCGACGGCTCGCAGCAGGAGCCCGAAGTCCTGCCGGCCCAGCTTCCCAACCTGCTGATCAACGGCGCCGACGGGATCGCGGTCGGGATGGCCACCAACATCCCGCCGCATAACCTGACCGAGGTTTGCGACGCGCTGCTGAAGCTGATCCAAAACCCGGCGATGACGCTCGAGCAGGTGCTCGACATTATTCCGGGTCCTGATTTTCCGACCGGCGGGCTGCTGCTCGGACGCCAGGCGATTCGCCAGGCCTACCTGGGCAAGCGCGGATCGTTGACGATCCGCGCGCTCGCGGTGATCGAAACCGACAAGCGCACCGGGCGCGGATCGATCATCGTGCGCGAGATTCCCTACCAGGTGAACAAGACCCGGCTTATCGAACGTATCGCGGAGTTGGTCAACGAAAAGCGCATCGACGGCATCAGCGATTTGCGCGACGAATCCGACCGCGATGGGATGCGCATCGTGATCGAGCTCAAGCGCGACGCCGAACCGAAAATCGTGCTCAACCAGCTCTACAAGCTGAGCCAGATGCAGCAGAGCTACGGGCTCATCATGCTCTCGATCCACGAGGGCCGCCCGCGCGAGCTCAGCCTGCTCGAGATGCTCCAGGCCTTCCTGCTCTACCGGCGCCAGGTGCTGACCCGGCGCGCGCAGTTCGAAAAACGCCAGGCCGAGGCGCGCCTGCACATCCTCAACGGTCTGCTGATCGCGCTCAAGAACCTCGACGCGGTGATCAAGCTGATTCGCGCGTCGAAGGATGCCGAGACCGCGCGCACCGGCTTGATGAGCCAGTTCTCGCTCACGCAGCTCCAGGCCCAGGCGATCCTCGACCTCACGCTGCGCCGCCTGACCTCGCTGGAGCGCGACAAGATCCTCGCCGAGCACAAGGAGACCGAGGAGACGATCGCGCGGCTCACCCGGCTGCTAAACGACGAACGCGAGATGAGCGCGCTCATCGCCTCGGAAATCGAAGACATCAAAAAGGAGTTTGGCGACGCACGCCGCACCCAGATCGTCGAGGCCGAGGGCGACTTCTCGGTCGAAGACCTGATCGTCGACGAAGACGTGCTCGTCACCGTCACCCACGGCGGCTATATCAAACGCACGCCACTCTCGCTCTACCGCACCCAGCGCCGCGGCGGGCGCGGCAAGATCGGTGCGACCACCAGTGAGGCCGACTTCGTCGAACACCTGGTGCCGGTCGGCACTCATGACCGCCTGATGTTCTTCACCAGCAAGGGCAAGGTCTACGAGCTCAAGGCCTACGAGGTTCCGGAAGGCGGACGCGCCGCGAAGGGACGCTCGATCGCCAACCTGTTGAACCTCGCGGCCGACGAACGGATGGAGGCATTCATCCCGGCGCCCAAGGACACCGCCGGCAAGTACCTCTTCTTCGCCACGCGGCGCGGGATGGTCAAGAAGACCGCGCTCGACGAATATTCCAACGTCCGCTCCAACGGCCTCATCGCGATCAATCTCGAGGAGGGCGACGAGCTGGTCGGCGTGCGGATAACCGACGGCAACCAGCAGATCGTGCTCTCGACGCGCGAGGGCCAGGCGATTCGCTTCAAGGAGGAAGAGGTGCGCCCGATGGGCCGGGCGACCTTCGGCGTGACCGGGATGGAGCTCGAATCGTACAGCGTCAAGGAAGGCAAGAATGTCACGCTGGTCAAGGACGAGATCGTTTCGATTGCGACCTCGCGCGAAGACGAGACTCTGCTGACGGTCTCCGAGCTCGGTTTCGGCAAGCGCACCGGCGCCGCCGAATACCGGCTGACTCATCGCGGCGGCAAGGGCGTCATCACGATGAACGTCACCGACAAGACCGGCAAGGTAATTAGCGTGCGCCAGGTCGGCTCCGACGACCAGGTGGTGCTGATAACTGACGGCGGCAAGGTGATCCGGCTCGACGTGAGCACCGTGCGAATCACCGGGCGCAATGCGCAGGGCGTACGGCTGGTGAAGCTGGATCCGGGCGAGCACGTGCGCGCAGTGGCCGGATTGGCGGAGCCCGAAGATGTCGAGGAAGGCGGCCCGACGAACGGCACGAATGGCGGTGATGAGGAGGTCTAGGAGAGTCCGCTAAGTATCGATCAACTCGGCGGCTACATTCCTTCATGCCCTCTCCCACATCGTTTGTGGGAGAGGGTCAGGGTGAGGGTCCGTTGTTGCGCGCTGCCCGCTTCGGGCGCGCGACTATTGTTCGTCTGTCGTAGTTGCCGTTCGTGAACGGCTTCTTTTTTTGCGCTCTATTGCAGGGCGGTCCTTGGAATTTCTTGGATAACAATTTCTGCGAACACCGGACGCGGCGCGCCAGGCAGGAAGGCGCGCCGCGAATGTACCCTCACCCTAACCCTCTCCCGCGAACGACGCGGCCGAGGGCATCAAGAAAAGGAAACGGCGAGAACAAAGACCCGGTACCCGTCGCGTGGACATTCGGCGCGGAGCGGGCGTAAAGATCGCCTCATGCCGCTCGATTCATCGTTGGTTGGAACCTCCTCAGAGCTGGTCTCGGCCGTCGTCGACGTGGCGTGGACGATGGCCTACGCGGCCGGGCTCGGCGACGCGCTGCCCTGCTACTTCGATACAACGCGCGAGCGCGGCATCGTCGCCCATCCGATGTTCTCGGTGGCGATCGAGTGGCGCGCGATGGTCCAGATAATCCAGGTGCTGAGTGAGGCCGGCTTTCCGCGCGCCGAAATGCTGCGTCGCGTGCACGCGACCGACGACGTGATCGTGCATCGCCCGATCCACCCGCCCGAGCGGCTGTTCACTCGCGCCACGCTCGCCGGAATCGAACGGCGCGCGGCCGGCGCTTACCAGCTCACGCGTTTCGACACGATCGACGAAAAAGGCGCGCCGGTCTGCACCACCTGGTACGGCAATCTCTATCGCGGCGTCGAGGTCGCGGGCCCAGACCGACCGCCGCCTGATGTTCCGGCAATGCTTGCGCCTTCGGCCCGCGCGGCGACTGCGCACGCGAGCTTCGCGATTCCGATTTCGCCGATCGCCGCGCATATCTACGGCGCCTGCGCGCGGCTCGGCAACCCGGTCAATATTCATACCGACCTCGCTACCGCGAAGAATGCCGGACTGCCGGGGACGATCCTCCATGGCACTGCCACGCTCGCGATGGCGGCTTCGCGCGTGGTCGCGGCCGCAGCCGGCGGCGATCCGACGCGTGTCGTTCGAATCCACGCGCGTTTTGGCGCGATGGTACTGATGCCCTCGGAGATCGAGGTGCGGATTTCCGCGCACGAGCAGGGTGCCGCGGGAAAGACAGTTTTTTTCGAGGTGCTGAGCGCCGACGGAGGAAGAGCAATTCGCGACGGCTTCGTCGTGCTTCGCGGCTGACCGCCCGTGGCTGCGCGGGTGCGGCTCGCCGCGCAAAAGTGTCGTGGCGCGGAGTCCGCCTGCGATGGACATTCGCCGCCCAAGCTCTGTAGAAATATCCTATGCCACTGGAATCATCGCTGGTTGGAACCAAGATCGGCCCCGCCACGACCGAGGTCGATGCGCGCTGGACGATGGCCTACGCGGCGGCGCTCGAGGATTACCTGCCCTGTTATCTCGACACGCGGCGCCCCGACGGTATCGTCACTCATCCGGTATTCCCGGTCTGTATCGAGTGGCCGGCCGCGATCGCTTTGCACGATAAGATGCGCGAATCCAAACTCGCGCAGAGCGAGGCGGCGCGCGGCGTCCATGCGACCTACGACGTCACGCTGCATCGCGCGATCCGGCCACCGGAGCGGCTGACGACCATGCTCACGCTCGCGGCGGTGCAGCGGCTCAAGCCCGGCGCCTACGAGTTGATGCGTTTCGACACGGTCGACGCGCAAGGGCGGCCGGTCTGCACCACCTGGTATGGGACGATTTACCGCGGCGTCGAAGTTGCCGGCCCTGACCGCCCTGCGGCTGACGCGCCAGCGCTGCCGACGGCTCCCAGCGTGGGGGACACGGCGCGCGCGGAAATCCCCCTCGCGATTTCGACCGGCGCCGCGCACGTCTACACGGAATGCGCGCGCATCTGGAATCCGGTGCATACCGATAGCGCGGTCGCCGCCGCCGCCGGCCTGCCCGCGATCATCCTGCACGGCACGGCTACGATGGCGATGGCGGTCTCGAAGATCGTCGCCGCTGAGGCGGGCTATAATCCCGAGCGCGTGCGTCGGGTCCACGGACGGTTCGCCGCAATGGTGCTGATGCCGTCGATGGTCACAGTGCGAGTCAATTCGCGCACGCCCTCAAGCGCCGGCGAAGCGGTCTCCTTCGAGGTGCTCAACGCCGACGGCGGCCGCGCGATTCGTGATGGGATGGTCCTGCTCGGCGAGTAACCGCGAGCGCGCAGGGTCGAAAGAACTTCCAAGCGGCATGTCGCGGGAAAATCTTGAAAATCATATCTTGAAGATTATGGCGGGGGCATTCTCATGAAGGTCAGGGCGGCTGTCGCACACAAGGCCGGCGCTCCGCTCGAGATCGAAACCGTCGATCTCGACGGCCCCAGGCAGGGCGAAGTGCTGGTCGAGATCAAGGCGACCGGCGTATGCCACACCGATGCCTACACGCTCTCGGGCAAGGACCCCGAAGGGCTGTTCCCCGCGATCCTCGGCCACGAGGGCGCCGGCGTGGTGGCCGAGGCCGGCGCGGGGGTGACGGCGCTTCGCCCCGGTGACCACGTAATCCCGCTCTACATCCCGGAGTGCCGCCAATGCCCGGCCTGCCTTTCCGGCAAGACCAACCTGTGCACCGCGATCCGCGAAACCCAGGGGCGGGGTGTGATGCCTGATGGCAAGAGCCGTTTCTCGACCGGCGGGCGGATGCTCCATCACTACATGGGAACCTCCACGTTCGCCAATTTCACCGTGGTGCCGGAGATCGCGCTGGCCAAGGTGCGCGAGGACGCGCCCTTCGACCGCATTTGTTACATCGGATGCGGCGTCACGACCGGCGTCGGCGCGGTAATCAACACTGCGAAGGTCCAGGTCGGCGACACGGTGGTGGTCTTCGGACTCGGCGGAATCGGGCTCAACGTGGTGCAGGGCGCGCGAATCGCAGGAGCGCGGATGATCGCTGGAGTGGACCTCAATCCGGCGCGCCGCGGAATCGCCGAGAAATTCGGCCTCACTCATTTTGTCAACCCGGCGGAGGTGCGCGGCGACCTGGTGCCCTACCTGGTCGATCTGACCGGCGGCGGCGCCGATTTCGCGTTCGAGTGCATCGGCAACGTCAAGCTGATGCGCCAGGCGCTCGAGTGCTGCCATCGCGGGTGGGGCACCTGCGTGATAATCGGCGTGGCGGGCGCGGGCGAGGAGATTTCGACCCGTCCGTTTCAGCTCGTCACCGGCCGCACCTGGAAGGGGACCGCTTTCGGCGGTGCCAGGGGGCGGCGCGACGTTCCGAGGATCGTCGACTGGTACATGGAAGGCAAAATCAACATCGACGACCTTATCACGCACACGATGCCGCTCGACCGCATCAATGAAGCTTTCGACCTGATGCATCGCGGCGAGTCGATTCGGACGGTAGTGACGTTCTGAGCGCGATGGACTCGTCGCGCTGAAACTGCGGAAGTTAGAAACAACGAACGCGACTGCCGGATGCGCGCCCTCGCGATTCAGGTGCGGCCGGGAATCATCCGCTCCGCGAGCGCGGCGGCCAAGGAAGCCGTGGCCCATCCTGCGGCGGGCGCCGCGACCGCTCCCACAGCCGTTCCGACGAACACCAGCCAGTCCATGTCCATCCGCTGGCGCGCGATGCTGAGCGTGAGACCGGCTGCGCCAGCCAATGCGGGGACTCCCCACCATGCGATCTCGGCGATCACGATCGATCCCATCACCCGGCGCATCCCGGGCCGCAGCATCGTTCCGCCGACTGCCGCGAACATCACGGCCAGCATGAAGTTGGCGGCAAAAGTTCCGAGCCACAAATGCGGCGGCGGCCACAGGAACATCGGGAGCCCTTTGGAAGCGGTGAACTGCAGCAGCGTACCAATCCCAAGCGCGGCCAGTGCGGCGATTCCGGCGGAGGCCGCAGGGCGATGCCGCAGCGCGAGTGCGATCATGATCGCGATCACCAATATCGCCGCCGAAATCGCGAAGGCTCTCGCGTATTCGCGACGACGCCGTGCAATGTCCTGATCCGAAGGCGTCGCGTCGTCGCCGGAGCGATCCTGCGCGGACGCCGCCTCCGCAACGGTGTAAACAGCGCCCGATTTTGTGGAGCGGCGTGATTGAGCCGACGCGGCGGCGAAGCTGCGGGCGATCACCGGCGCGCGCCCCAGCACCACCATCGCCGCCGCCAGCATTATCGCCCCAACTACCCCCGCGAGGCCGCGCATCATAGCGGCAACTATTCCATCAGCGCGGTGGCCGTGGCAATGCCCGCCCGGGAACCCGCCGGAAAGCCGCCGGAAAACTGCCAAAACCCGCTGGACACCCGAATGGACTTGCGGGCGGCGCGAGGTATAGTTTTTGAGGGCGCGCGCGGCGTGCCCGGCGGAGGGATGATGGCCTGGATTCGTACGATCTCCGAACAGGAGGCCGAAGGCCCGCTTGGGGACCTCTATGCCAAGCTGCGGCAAAACCCGCACTTCGGCATGGTGCCTAACGTGATCAAGGCTTTCAGCCTGCGGCCCGAAATAGCCGCGGCGGTGACCAGGCTTGCGAGCGCGGCGACCTTCGGCGGCTCGCATCTGAGCCGCGTGCAGGAGGAGATGATCGCGGCGGCGGTTTCGTCGGTAAACCGATGCCACTATTGAACCAATGCCCACGCGGAGGTGCTCCGCGTCGAATCCGGCGGCGACCATGCGCTGGTCGGGGCGATAAAAACCGATTGGCGCAGTGCGCCGCTTGGCGAAGCCGACCGCGCGATGCTGGAGTACGCTGAGAAACTTACCCTCACGCCGTCGGCGACGACGCGCGCCGACCTCGACGGGCTGCGCCGCCATTTCTCCGAGGAGCAGGCCTACGATATCGTCGTGATCACCTGCCTTTTCAACTTCATGGACCGCGCTGCGGACGCGTTTGGCGTCGACCTCGACCCGATGCTTTTGCAAGTCGCGCGATCGGCGCCCGACGGTGAAGCACTGGGCGAAGTCGCAGCGTCGAGGCGGAGCTGACGCCACGATGAAACACGAGCGACGAAGTGTGACGCTGTGGCGGCAGTCCGGATGGCGCGCGATCCGCGGATTGGTCGCGATGGCGCCCCTGGTCGCGTGCGTGATCGCGTTCAGCGGATGCTGGCCGTTTAATCGCACGCCGCCTCAGCAGGAGTATTTCAACGCGCTCAAGATCGGCAACTCGGCGCAGGCGAGCCAGCTCTGGCTCCAGATGACCCCCGACCAGCGCGCGAAGTTCGAGCGCGGCGAAGGCATCCGGCCCAGCGTGTCGAACAAGGACGTGCAACAGGCGATCGATGAGCACGACTCCGAGCAGAGCGACGACGGCTCCGCGCCCAAACACGTCGATCTAGCGCCGCCGGGCGCAGGCCTGCAGGATCTGCCGTCTTATCTCAACGCCAACGGTGGCTCCGGTGCGCCGCAACCAGCGCCGCCCGAGCAATAGCAGACCAATAGCAAGACACGTCGCGGCACGCACCGGATCGCGCGCACTGAGGACATCGACCCACGATGGAGTTCGCCTTCAACCCGGACCAGGAGATGCTTCGCCGCACGCTCGCCGATTTCGCCGCGCGCGAGCTTGCGCCAGCTTACGCCGGCCGCGACAAGGATGAGGACCTGCCGCGCGCGCTCGTGCTCAAGCTCGGCGAGCTGGGGCTGCTCGCGCCGATGGTCGAGCAGCGCCACGGCGGCCAGGAACTGGATTACGTCTCGCTCGGCATCGCGCACGAGGAAGTCGGCCGCGCTGACTTCAACGCGGCATATGTGCTGTTGCTCTCAGGGCTGGTCGGCGCGATCGTCAACGCTCGCGGCGACGATCGCCAACGCGCCGAATACCTCCCGCCAATTTGCCGCGGCGACGTTGTAACCGCGCTCGCCGTCACGGAGCCCGGCGGCGGCTCGGATGCCGCGCACATCCGCCTGCAGGCGCGGCGCGACGGCGACGGTTACCTGCTGAGCGGCGAGAAGACCTCGATCTCGCTCGGCTCATGGGCCGACACGGCGCTGGTGATGGCGCGCACGGGAACGCTCGAGCAGGGCGCGCATGGAGTGAGCGCTTTTTACGTCGACCTGCGAGCGCCGGGCGTGAGTCGCGCGCGCTTTCGCGACCTCGGCACGCGCGCGATCGGCCGCGGCCAGCTCTTCTTCGACGAGGTGCGCGTGCCGGCCGCGGCGCGCATTGGCGCCGAGGGCGCCGGCTTCGTCCAGGTGATGCAGGGTTTCGACTTCAGCCGTTCGCTTATCGGCCTGATGTGTATCGGGGCGGCCCAGCAAAGCGTCGACGAAACCGTCAAGTATGTGACCGAGCGCCAGGCTTTCGGCTCGGCGCTGGCGCGCTTTGAAGGCGTGTCGTTTCCGCTGGCCGAAGCCGCGGTCAAGTTGCGCGCCGCGCGCTTGCTCTGTTACGAGGCCCTATGGCTGCGTGACCAGGGGAGGCCGCACGGATGGCTGGCGGCGGGATGCAAGTGGTGGGCGCCGGAACTGGCGGTCCAGGTGATCCATCAATGCCTGCTCTTGCACGGTCATCTCGGCTTCAGCCTCGACCTGCCCCATCAGCAGCGCCTGCGCGACGTTATCGGACTTGAGATCGGCGACGGCACCGCGCAGATCATGAAGACGCTGGTGGCGCGCGAGGTCATCGGCAAGGCCGCCCGTCCCTATTAGGCGCTCGAGCTAGCGCGCGCGCCGCGCAAGGAAGCGCAGCCGCATGTAGTCGGCGGTCCAGCGCCCCGCTTCATCGCGCAGCACCGGTTTCAGCATCGCAATAGCCTCGTCGCGTGCGACGGTGCGCTCGTTGGCCGGCAGCCGGCTCAAAAACGGCGCGGCGAACGTGTCGAGCCATCCCGCCATATCGGTCGGGAGCGGCGTTGGCCGCGGAATCAGTTCGATGTACTCGACGGTGAAGCCGCCGCGCTCCAGGCGCGCGCGATAGTCGTCAACGGTGGGGAAATACCATGGGCTCGCCGACTTGGCGTCGACACCGTGACGCTCGAGCACCGCGATCAGCGCGACCGTGATCGCCGCGACGCATCCATGACCGCCCATCTCGCCTGCGAAACGGCCGCCCGGCTTGAGCGCCCGCGCCACGCCCGCGATCACCGCGTCAGGGTCGTCCTTCATCCAATGCAGCGCCGCATTGGAAAAGACCGCGTCGAACTCGCGCGAGAAATCGAGCCTCGCGCCGTCGGCCACGCGCGCGTCCAGGCCGAGCCTTTGCGCCGCCGCGACCATGTCCGCCGACGCATCGACGCCCATCACCGACGCGCCCGTGGCGACAATTTTTTCCGTCAGCACACCGTCGCCACATCCGAGGTCGAGAATACGCTCGCCGGCCTGCGGGTTAAGCAGATCGAGTACGGGCTGTCCGAGCGCCGGAACGAAATGCGCGTGCTCTGCGTAGCGCTCGGCCTTCCAGGTCTGCGCGGGCGGTGATGTCTTGGCGGATTGTGAATTTGCCATCGCTTAAACATATACTGGGAGAGAGACGAAGTGGACACGCCCGAAACCATCGGAGGGCCCCAGACGCCGCAGCAAGGAGTGTCGCCTATATGGCGCGGACTGGCCATTCTGAGCCTGGCGGCCGTGTTGGTGCTCGCGCTTTTGGCCAGCAAGTATGCGGCGGCGTTGCGCCACGATGAGATCACCGACTCCGCGGCGCGTGCCGCGCTGAGCGATCGGATCACGAGCCTCGAACATGACGTCGTCGATGCGCATGGCCAGGTCGCTTCGCTGCGCCAGCAACTGGAAACAAGTGGCGAGACGACCCGGGGGGCGCTCGCGCCCGACTCGCGAATCATCCATCTTGCGCCGCTGGGCGCAGTGCCGAACGCGAGCGCCGCACTCGTCGAAAGCCCGATCAAAAGCAAAGCGGTGTTGCTGGTCAGTGGGCTGCCGCCCTCGCCGTCGGGCGAAATTTACGAGCTATGGTGGATCGGACCGCACGGCGAAGCGATCAAAGCCGCGACTCTTCACCTCGACCCGCAGGGCGCGGCGACCGCCACCTTGACCACGCCCTCCGCGGACGCGCACGTGGTCGCCGGCGAAGTTACGCTGCAGCCCTCGAAGGACAACAATACGCCGGGCGGCACGATCTACTTCAGGGGCGCGACCGACGAACGCTGACGGCGTATCGACTGAGGCCGATGCTCAAGGGAATTGATCACGTAGTGATCGTCGTCGCCGACCTTGATCGCGCGATCACCGGCTTCGAAGGGCTGGGCTTCACGGTGGTTCGCGGCGGCCGCCACACAGGACTCGGCACTCACAACGCGCTGATCGCTTTCGCCGACGGCGCCTATTTCGAACTCATCGCCTTCCTCGTCCCGGCTTCGACGCATCGATGGTTTGCTGCCGTGAGCAAAGGCGGCGGACTGACTGATTTTTGCATGCAGACCGGCGACCTCGACGCAGACGCCGCGTCATTCAAGCGCGCCGGCGCTGCGATCGGCGAGCCGTTCGCGATGGAACGTGAGCGGCCCGACGGCTACGTGTTGAAATGGGTGCTCGCGGTGGCAGAGCCGCCCTCGGCCGGCGCGGTGCCGTTCCTCATCCGCGACATAACGCCGCGCGACGAGCGAGTCCCACGCGCGCGGGCCCATCGTAACGGCGCGGCCGGCATCCGCACGCTCACCGTCGCGGTCGAGGACGCTGCCGCACCTCGCGCGTTCTACGAACGCGTGCTCGGCGCTCGCGGCGAGGAGTGCCGGCGTGAAGACCTCGGCGCGGCCGGCGTGCGTTTCGTCGTTGCGCCGGATGCGGCGCAACATGAGTTGCAATTTGTCGCGCCGGTCTCGGAAACCGGCGTGGCCGCCGAATGGCTTCGACATGCATGGGCCATCGCCCTGCGAGGTCACACTGCGCGGTCCTGCCGCCGCGCCTTCATTGCTCGACACCGCGCGCGCACAGAACGCGCGTATTCTGCTTTGAGAGGGCGGCTTTAAAACGCGACCGATGAATTCGCAATCCATACCGCGCCTGCTGATTTCGGCAACCGGCAGCGGCGCGGGCAAGACCACCGCGACGATCGCGCTGATGGGCGCGCTGCGCGCGCGCGGGATGCGCGTCGCCGCCTTCAAATGCGGCCCCGACTACCTCGACCCGACGTATCATCGCCGCGCCGCGGGCGTACCCTCGCATAATCTCGACGGCTGGATGATGGATCGCGCCTCGGTGCTCGCGACTTTCGCGCGCGCCGCCGACGGCGCTGACGTCGCGGTTATCGAAGGGATGATGGGATTGTTCGACAGCGCTACGCCGACCGGCGACGAGGGCTCGTCGGCCGAGATCGCGAAATGGCTCGCAGTTCCTGTGCTGCTGGTAGTCGACGCGTCGGGGATGGCGCGCACGGTGGCGGCGGTCGCGCACGGATTCAGCCGCTTCGACCCACGGCTCAAACTCGCCGGCCTCATCTGCAATCGCGTCGGCAGCCGCGGCCATCTCGATTTGTTGCGTGCGGCGTCGGTGGAGGTTCCGGTGCTCGGCGGCTTTCCGAGTGAGGCGCAGTTTGCGTTCCCCGAGCGTCATCTCGGATTGCTGAGCGCTGATGAAAAGAACGTGGCGCAGGCTCTGTTCGACGCGTGGGCCGATATGGCGGCGCAATGGCTCGACCTCGACGCGATCGTCGCTATAGCGCGGAGCGCGCCAGTGTTGAGCGGCCTGGACGCCGCGCAGTTATGGCCGCGAAGCGGAGCGCGGGCGCCGCGATGCCGTATCGGCGTCGCGTACGACGATGCCTTTCATTTTTATTACGAAGACAATCTGCGCCGGCTCGAAGCGGCGGGCGCCGAACTGGTGCGCTTTGCGCCGACCCGCGAGGCACATTTGCCAGATGTCCACGGACTTTATTTCGGCGGTGGCTATCCCGAGGCGCTCGCCGCCGAGCTTTCCGGAAATCGTGCGATGATCGACGCAGTGCGTGGCTTCGCGCAAAGCGGCGGGCCGATTTACGCCGAGTGCGGCGGCCTGATGTATCTCAGCGACCGGATCCACACGCTGGAGGGGCGGACGTGGCCGATGGTCGGCCTCGTAGCGGGAGAGGCCGTGATGTCCGAACGACTGCAGGCGCTTGGCTACGTCGAGGTTGAGACGCGCGGCGAGTCGATTCTGGGGCCGGTCGGGATGCGGATGCGGGGCCATCAGTTCCGCTACTCGACGCTCACACCGACTCCGGAGCGGATGGAGCGCGTGTACGCGGTGCGTCCTCGATGGGGCGAACCGTTTGTGGAGGGCTATCGCTCCGGCAGCGTGCTCGCCTCCTATGTGCATGTGCATTGGGCGTCGAACCCCGACGCCGCCGAGGGATTCGTAAACTCGTGCGCCGCATGGCGCAAGCGGCAGCGCCAGTGACGCGTCCATTGCTCTCAACCGTGCTCTTCCGCTTATGAACGCGGCGCGAACCACGCCAGCGCGCACATTGATGGTGCAGGGGACCGCGTCTTCGGTCGGCAAGAGCCTGATTGTCGCCGCGCTCTGCCGAATCTTTCATCGCGAAGGACTGAACGTCGCACCGTTCAAGGCGCAGAACATGGCGCTCAACTCGTTCGTCACGCCCGACGGCGGCGAGATCGGACGCGCACAGGCGATACAGGCCGAGGCCGCCGGCATCGAGCCGTGCGTCGAGATGAATCCAATCCTGCTGAAGCCTGAAGGCGGGATGCGCTCGCAAGTTATCGTGCTCGGCAAGCCGCGTGGCCGGATGACCTGGTCCGAGTACCAACAACTCAAGCCCGAGTTCGTACAGATAATCGCGGACTCGCTGCACAGCCTGCGCGCGCGGCACGATCTGATCGTAATCGAGGGCGCGGGCTCGCCCGCCGAGGTCAACCTCGCCACGCAGGATATCGTGAACATGCACGTTGCGGCAGAGGCGGAGGCGCCGGTGCTGCTCGTCGGCGACATCGACCGTGGCGGCGTGTTTGCGCATCTCACAGGCACGATGGAATTGCTGGCGCCGGCCGATCGCGCGCGCGTCGCCGGTTTCCTGATCAACAAATTTCGCGGGGAGCCCGCGCTTTTGGCTTCGGGGCTGGAATTCCTGCGCGCGCGCTTTCAGATTCCCGTGCTCGGCGTGATCCCGTACGTCGAGCGTCTGCGTATCGCCGACGAAGACTCCGTGGCGCTGGAAGATCGCCGCAACCGGCGCGCAACCGGGCCCGGTCAAATCGATATCGCAGTGGTCCGGCTCCCGCGAATCTCGAACTATGACGACTTGCTTGCCCTCGAACACGAAGACGGCGTGACCGTGCGGTTCGTTGAGGAAGCCGGCGAAATAGGCGCCGCAGATCTCGCGATAATCCCGGGATCGAAGAGCACCGTGGCCGATCTCGAATGGCTAATCGAGAGCGGGTTCGCGCGGGCGATCGTTGCGCGCGCGCACGAGGGCGGTCTGGTTGCGGGAATTTGCGGCGGATGCCAGATGCTGGGCGAGCGAATTGACGATCCGCATCGGGTCGAGTCCGACGAGGCTTCGGTGCGCGGCCTCGGCCTGTTGCCGATAGTCACGCGCTTCGCGAAGACCAAAGTTACCGCGCAAGTGCGCGCGCGCGTCGAGGCTCCTTCGATTTTAGGCATCATTTTAGGCACCATGGATGGCACGGCAGGCGAGATCTCCGCCTACGAAATTCATATGGGGAACGTCGAACGCGTCGCTGGAACCGCGGCGCCGTTTCGGATCGTCGAGCGCAACGGCGCGCCAGTCGATACGCTCGACGGCGCTATAAGCGGCAACGGCACGGTCGTTGGCACGATGCTCCATGGAATTTTCGAAAACGACCCGCTGCGAGCGGCCTTGCTCGAAGCGTTGCGCCAGCGCAAAGGGCTCTCCGCACACAGCGAAACGCGGCCGGTCGCCTCGCGTGAGGCGGAATACGATCGCCTGGCCGCGGCGGTTGCGGCCAGTGTCGATCTGCCGAGGCTGCGAAAGATCGTGGGGCTCGCCTGATTCGGCGCTTGCGGCCCCCCCAAGACATCCGGGGCGCGAAACCCTAGAATTGCCTCCATGAGTGACGATCGTTCAAGCGATCCCGAAGTGCTCGTGCGGAAGCCGGCGCTCGAACACGAAGCGCCCAACACGCTCGAGGGCTGGAGCGTGCTGCATCAGGTGTTCCGGCTGCGACGCGAGGCGCTCGGTGCGCTCGGCGCCGAGCGGCGCGAACGAATCCTGCGGCAGGCGGCTGGAGCGATCTCCGCGATGGAGCGGCGAGAGGACGGCGAGAGTGCGCTCTTTTCGATCCTGGGCCACAAGGGCGATCTGCTCGCTCTGCACTTCCGCCGCAGCTTCGACGAACTGGAGGGCGCCCAGGCCGATATCGCGGCGCTGGAGTTGAGCGCGTTCCTCGAACAGACCGGATCGTACGTCTCGATGGTCGAGATCGGGTTGTACGAGGGAACGGTCGCGTTGAATGCGCGGCTTGTGGGCGAAGGGCTGCGTCCGCATTCGCCAGAGTGGAAGCGGGCGATCGAAGAAGAGCTCGCCGCACAGCGCGACAAGATGGCGCCGCGCCTGTGGCCCAAAATTCCCACGCGCCGCTACCTCTGTTTTTACCCGATGAACAAGCGGCGCGCCGGCGCCGACAACTGGTATCAGCTGCCAATCGACGAGCGCCGCCGCCTGATGCATGAGCACGGCATGATCGGCAGGCGCTTCGCCGGTCAGGTAACGCAGATAATCTCAGGCTCGGTAGGTTTCGACGATTGGGAGTGGGGCGTCGATCTTTTCGCCGACGATCCGCTGGTCTTCAAGAAACTGGTCTACGAGATGCGCTTCGACGAATCGAGCGCGCGCTACGCCGAGTTCGGTCCGTTCATCGTTGCGATTCGGCTCGGCGCCGACGATCTGCAAAGACTCGTCTTCGGCCACACCATCGCCTGAGCGCTGCTATTTCGCTGCTTCACTGTTTCACGTCCGCCAGCCAGCCGGTGTTATATCCATCGCGGACGACAGGAGCGCTCAAAGGGAGGGCCAGGGCCAGGTGACACCGCAGGAGTTCGCGCAGCGGCTGAACCGTTTGTACGCCGGCACCATGATGCAGGACACGGAGATGCTCCATGCGGGCGAAGGGCGAGCGCGCGGGCGGGTCGAGTTCAAGCCTCATCTGCGCCAACTCACCGGGCTGTTTCATGCCGGAGTGATTATGGGACTCGCCGATACGACGGCGACGGCGGCCGCGATGTGGGAGATTGACTCCGATCTGGAGCCCGACGGCGAGTTCCGGCCGGAACTTTTCCCGCTCTCGATCCAGGTTTCGACCAACCTCATCCGCAACACCGGCAGCGGCGCTCTCACCGCGGATGCCGAGCTGGTCCATCGCGGCAGAAGCACGATCGTCGCCGACGTTCGCGTTACCGACGATCAGTCGCGGCTGATCGCCAAGGCGACCGTCACGCTGCTGGTGCCGAAGCCGCCCGCGCGCTGAGGTCCAGCCAAGCTAGTTACGAAAATCTGTCAGTTGCGAAATTTGTCGGTCAGGCGCCGGAGCACGCCCGCTCGTTCGCCGCCATTTTGCTCCCTGGGCGTCTCGGTCGGGAGCGCTTCTGCAGTGGATGTTTTGGCAGCGGATGTTTTCGCGGCGGGCTTGAGCGCGGCGAAAATATCCTCGACTTCGCCGTCGAGCGGAAAGCGGCCGGCCGCGGCCTTGGAGAAGATCAGCTGGCCGTCGACGAGCACGTCGAACTGCCCGGTTTTGCCGGCCTTGATTTCGGCATTCTCGCCGAAGCGCTTATGGATCGACGCAGCCAGACTGGCCGCGCGAGGCTTGTAGCCTCAAGCCGAGCAGTAGAGGATTTCGGTGGCCATCCGCGGTTCTCTCCGTATCAGTCTATCACTTGTGTGTCATCACTTGCGTTCGCTGCGCCCGCAATCATCTGCCCTAGGGCAGGTCGACGAACACCGCCGCCGCCACCACCGAGATCCACAAGCCGTCGCGGTCGCCGATCGCCGACTGAGTGGCGTTGCGCGTGGTTACAATTTTGTCCGAAACGCGCCAGACATCCTTGCGCTCGTCGTAACTGGCATTGGGATCGAAGTCGACGCCCAGGATCGTCGCCAGCATCGTCGCCGCGAGGTCTTCCGCGTAGTCGCCCGCCTTCTGATCGGTCTCGCCGAAGCTGTGATGCTCGGAGAGATAGCCGTACTGGCTTGGGTTGGCCGGAATCGCCACGCCGACTGAAGCGGCGATGAGGCGATGCGGCTCGTCGGTGGCGTTGTCGCTAACCACGGCGAAAACGATCTGGCCGGGCGTGAGGCGTTTGAGCCCCTCTTGCGGCGTGATCAGCTTGCAGTAGGGCGGAAAGATCGATTGAACGCGCACCAGGTTGTACTCGGCGATGTTGGCGGAGCGCAGAGCCAACTCAAAGGAATTGAGTTTCTCGCGGTGCTTGCCGACCCCCTTGGTCAGGAACAGACCTTTCGCAAAAGGCCCCATCAGCGATCTCCCTCTGAAGCCCCTTCCCGGCGCGCCGGTTCAGAATCATTCAGCACGTTCACTCAATAAGCGTAGCAGCAAGTGGGGTCGCGATATACATGGAATGCTCGAGTCCTGCCGTTACGCGAATCGTGCCGCTACACGACGTTGACTGGCTGGTACTCGCCGAATGCCCGGCGCATCGCGTCCGAGATTTCACCGAGCGTGGCCCAGTTGCGCACCGCGTCGATAATCGCCGGCATCAGGTTGCCGCCGTCGCGCGCCGCCGCTTCGACGCGATCCAGCGCGGTGCCGGCGGCAGCAGCGTTGCGCTCGGCGCGCAGGCGGGCCAGCCGCTCGCATTGCTTTTGCTCGATCTCGGGATTGACGCGCAGGAGGTCGATCGGCGGCTGCTCGCCGGACGTGAACTGGTTGAGTCCGACGATGATCCGTTGCTTGGATTCGATTTCGCGCTGGTAGAGGTAGGCGGCCGACTGGATTTCGCGCTGCATGTAGCCGCGCTCGATGGCGGATACCGCACCGCCGAGGTCGTCGATCTTGCCCAGGTACTCCAGCGTCTTCTTTTCGAGCTCGCGCGTGAGACTTTCGACATAGTACGAGCCGCCTAGCGGATCGACGGTATCGGCAACGTCGGACTCATTGGCGATGATCTGCTGGGTGCGTAGCGCCAGCAGCGCCGACTGCTCGGTGGGCAGCGCCAGCGCCTCGTCGCGCGAGTTGGTATGGAGCGATTGCGCGCCGCCCAGCACCGCGGCCAGCGCCTGCAGCGTCACGCGCACCACGTTGTTGTCCACCTGCTGCGCGGTAAGCGTCGAGCCCGCGGTCTGCGCGTGAAACCGCAGCATCATCGAGCGCTCGTCGGTGGCGCCGAAGCGCTCTTTCATGATTCGCGCCCACAATCGGCGCGCGACGCGGAACTTTGCGATCTCCTCGAAGAAATTGTTGTGCACGTTGAAGAAGAACGAGAGGCGGCTCGCGAAGGCGTCGACCTTGAGTCCCGCCTTGAGCGCCGCCTCAACGTAGGCGATGCCGTCGGCCAGCGTAAAGGCCAGCTCCTGCGCCGCGGTCGAGCCGGCTTCGCGGATGTGGTAGCCGGAGATCGAGATCGTGTTCCAGTTGGGAACTTCCCTGGTTGCGAACGCGAAGATGTCCGTGATGATCCGCATCGAGCCGCGCGGCGGATAGATGTAGGTCCCGCGCGCGACGTACTCCTTGAGCACGTCGTTCTGGATCGTGCCGTTGAGCTTATCCCACCCCACCCCGCGCCGCTCGGCCGCCACCAGATAGAGCGCGAGCAGGATCGACGCGGTCGCGTTGATGGTCATCGAGGTCGAGATTTTGTCGAGCGGAAGCTGATCGAGCAGCGTCTCCATGTCGTGGAGCGCGCAGATCGAAACGCCGACGCGACCAACTTCGCCGCGGGCCAAGGGATGATCGGCGTCGCGGCCCATCTGGGTCGGCAAGTCGAACGCGACCGAGAGCCCGGTCTGCCCGTGCTCGAACAGGTAGCGGTAGCGGCGGTTGGACTCCTCGGCGTTGCCGAAGCCCGCGTACTGGCGCATCGTCCACAGCCGCCCACGATACATCGTCGGCTGCACGCCGCGGGTGAACGGATATTCGCCCGCGAAGCCGAGGTCGTGGAGGTAGTCGAAGCCGTTTAAGTCAGTGGGGTCGTACTCGCGCTCGATCTCGATGCCGGAGCTGGTGGTGAAATGCTCGCGGCGCTCGCCGCCGCGCTTGAGCGCGGGTGCGACCTTGCGCTGCTCCCAGTTTTTGCGCTCGTCCCCGATACCGCCGTCGGACATGACTATGGCCTCCGGTCCCGGCTACTCGATGATCGCCAGGACCTCGCCCTTTTCGACCGTCTGCCCCGCCGTCACCCGCACCTCGATCACCCGGCCGGCCTTGGGCGTTCTGATTTCGTTCTCCATCTTCATCGCTTCGACGGTCAGCACGCCATGCTCGGCCTCGATTTCGTCGCCCGCCTTCACCAGCACGCTGACCACGCGCCCGGGCATCATTGCCTTGAGCTCGACGCGGCCGCTTAGCTGGCGGCCTGCGCTGGCGCGCATCGCGCGTCGTTTTTTGTCGATCAGGCTGACCCGCCATGCGCCGGCGCGCGAAGTGACGATCAGTTCTTCGCCCTCGGGCGTGACGTCGAAGTCAAACGAACGATTGCCGATCAGCACCGAAAATGAACTGGCGCCGACGCGCCGCAGATCCAACTCGAAGCGTTGCTCGCCAAGCCGCACGGCGCAGGCATTAGCGTCGAGCTCTTCGAACTCGAATTCGTGCTCGGTGTCCTGCAACGTGGCCAGGTAGCGCATCGTCCGCCTCTTAGCGCCTCAGCACGTCGAGCCGGCCGAGCATCTTCCAGGCCGAGGCGCCGCGCGCCGCGCTGCGTCCCGCGCCGGCAGCCTCGGGCGCGCGTCCGTTGCCCAGGTTCTGCGCGGCAGCCGCGGCCGCCAGCATCGCAGCCGCGAATTCCGGGTCGTCATCGGGCTTGGAGAGTTTGCCGTCCGCCGCGGCGAGCAATCTCGGATGGTACTCCTGTTCGATGAAGTTGGTGTCGTAATCGCCGCTTAGGAATACCGGGTGATTCATCAGCCAACGATGGAAATCCAGGTTGGTGGTAAGTTCGCCGGCGATCACGAATTCGCCGAGCGCGCGGCGCATCCGCGCGATCGCCTCGGCGCGATCGCGGCCCCATACTGCGAGCTTCGAGATCATCGGATCGTAAAAGACCGGCACTTCGGCGCCCGCGTACACGCCGGCGTCGTTGCGCACGCCAGGCCCGCTCGGCCATCGCAGCGTGTCGATCCGGCCCGGTGCGGGCACGAAACCGGCCGCCGGATCCTCGGCGTAGATGCGGCATTCAACCGCCCATCCGCGCTGACTCAGATCCTCCTGACTGAACGGCAGCGGCGCGCCTGCCGCGACTTCGATTTGCGCCTTGACCAGATCTACACCGGTGACCAACTCGGTTATCGGATGCTCGACCTGGATGCGCGTGTTCATCTCGAGGAAGTAGAAATTGCGATCGGCATCGGCCAGGAATTCGATCGTGCCGGCGCCGCAGTAGCCCACCGCTTGCGCCGCCTTGATCGCGACCTCGCCCATCGCGCGCCGCATCGCGGGCGTGATGAAGGGCGAGGGCGACTCCTCGACCACCTTCTGATGGCGGCGCTGAATAGAACATTCGCGCTCGAACACATGAACGGTTTTGCCTTTGCGGTCGGCGAAAACCTGGAACTCGATATGGCGCGGGCGGCTCAGGTACTTCTCGACGTAAATCCGCGCGTCGCCGAAGGACGATTTTGCCTCGCCGCCAACCGAGCGGATCGCCGAGGCAAGCTCGGATTCCTTCTCGACGAAGCGCAGGCCCTTACCGCCGCCGCCGGCCGCCGCCTTGAGCATGATCGGATAACCGATCTTCGCCGCGGCCGCGCGCACCTCGGCCTCTCCCGCCAGCGTTCCCGGCGACCCCGGCACTACCGGCACCCCGGCCGCCGCCATCGCCTTGCGCGCCTCGACCTTGTCGCCCATGCTTTTGATCGCTTCGGGCGACGGGCCGATGAACACCAGGCCGGCGTCCGCCACGGCGCTCGCGAAGCCGGCATTTTCAGAGAAGAAGCCGTAGCCGGGATGGATCGCTTCCGCCCCGGTCTTTTTGGCGGCCTCGAGGATCCGTTCGGTCTTGAGGTAACTCTCAGAGGCGGGCGACGGTCCAACGGCGACCGCGTAATCGGCTTCTCGTACGTGCAGCGCCGCGCGGTCGGCCTCTGAGTAGATCGCGACCGATTCGACGCCGAGGTCCCGGCAGGCGCGGATCACGCGCACGGCAATCTCGCCGCGATTCGCTATCAGGATGCGCTTGAACATCGTTTACGTAATTAGCCGGCGCGCCCGCACCATTAGCAGGCGGGCGGCACAGCTAAAGTTTATCGCGTTCGCCGCCGTGCAGGCGAGAGCGTTTGTGGGCGATGCCGGGGCCGCCGCTTCAACGCATCGCGCCGTGTTCACAGCGGGATGTTGCCGTGTTTGCGCGGCGGGTTGTGGTCGCGCTTGTTCTCGAGCGCCTTTAACGCCGCGATCAGGCGCGGCCGCGTGTCACGCGGCATCAGCACTTCGTCGATATAGCCCAGCTCGGCGGCCTTGAACGGATTGGCGAAGGTCTTGCGGTACTCTTCGACCAGCCGCGCCTTCTCGGCCACCGGATCCTTGGCCTTCTCGATCTGGCTGCGGAACACGATATTGACCGCGCCCTCGGGACCCATCACCGCGATCTCGGCGGTCGGATAGGCAAAGTTGAAATCGCCGCGGATGTGCTTGGAGGACATCACGTCGTAGGCGCCGCCGTAGGCTTTGCGTGTGATCACCGTGACCTTGGGCACCGTGGCCTCACAATAAGCATAGAGCAGCTTGGCGCCGTGGCGGATGATGCCGCCGAACTCCTGCGTAGTGCCTGGCAGGAAGCCCGGAACGTCGACAAAGGTCACCAGCGGAATGTTGAACGCGTCGCAAAAGCGCACGAAGCGCGCGGCCTTGACCGAAGCGTCGATATCGAGGCATCCGGCAAGATAGGCGGGCTGATTGGCGACAATGCCGACCGAAGCGCCGCCCAGGCGCGCGAAACCGATCATGATATTCTGGGCGAAGTCCTTCTGCAGCTCCAGGAGCTGTCCGCCGTCGACGACGCGATGGATTACGTCGCGGATGTCGTAGGGCTTGTTCGGATTTTCGGGGACGATCGAATCGAGCGCCTCGTCGCGCCGATCCGCCGGGTCGGGCGTCGCCACAAACGGCGCGTCTTCGGCATTGTTGAGCGGCATGTAGGCGAGCAGATCGCGCACCGCGAGCAGCGCGCTCGAATCGTCAGCCGCCTCCAGGTGGCATACGCCCGAACGCATCGAATGCGTCTCGGCGCCGCCCAGCTCCTGCATCGAGACTTCCTCGTGCGTGGTCGCCTTGATGACGTCGGGACCGGTGATGAACATGTACGAGGTGTCGCGCACCATCACGACGAAATCAGTCATCGCGGGCGAGTACACCGCGCCGCCGGCGCATGGCCCCATGATGCAGGAAATCTGCGGCACCACGCCCGAGGCCATCACGTTGCGCAGAAAGATGTCGGCGTAGCCGGCCAGCGAGACCACGCCCTCCTGGATGCGCGCTCCGCCCGAATCGTTGAGTCCGATGACCGGGCATCCGGTTTTCATCGCCAGGTCCATCACCTTGCAGACCTTCTCGGCGAACGCGCCCGATAGGCTGCCGCCGAAAACCGTGAAGTCCTGCGAGAAGACGCAGACCTGGCGCCCCTCGATGGTGCCGTAGCCGGTGACGACGCCGTCGCCCGGAAGGCGCCGCTCGTCCATCCCGAAGTCGTCGCAGCGATGGGTCTTGAACTTGTCGAGTTCGATGAAGGAGCCGCGGTCGAGCAGGAATTCGACCCGCTCGCGCGCGGTCATGCGGCCCGACTCGCGCTGGCGGCGTTGCCGATCCTCGCCGCCGCCCAGCTCCGCCTGGCGCGACAGCTCGCGCATCCGTTCGATATTTTCCTTAACGCTCATCGTCAAATCTTGCGCAAGCGAGCATGATCAATCTCGCGCAAGCGAGCATGATATGGTCTGCTGGCCGCGGCGCGCAAGCGGATTTGCCGCGCCCCTTACAGCGGGGCGACGCTATCGTGCGGCACCCCACGGCGGCGTCTTTGCGGCCTTCGCGCGCGCATACCATAATGAGGCAACTTCGACCGGGAAAGGGCAGGCGCAGGCGTGATTGACGACACGATGGCGGAGCGGATGGTGGCGTGCGGATGGATCGCGGCGGCGATAGCCGGCTTGGCCACGCTAACCCTCTCGCTCACGTCGAGCTTCGGACTCACCCACTACAACCTGGTCGATGCCGCTCTGCTGTTCGGACTCGCGTACGGGATTTACCGGCGGAGCCGCATCTGCGCGGTGCTCGCGCTCGCCTATCACATACTGAACCGCCTGATGATCTTCTACGGGCACGACGTACCTCCGATCGCGATCGTCTTAACGCTGATGTTCGCGGCGCTCTACGTGCTCGGCGTGATCGGCACGTTCGTGCATCATGCGCGACGGCGTCCAGCGGCGGCGTAGCTCGAGGCGCTTATTGCGTGGTGTGCGGCTCGAATCCGACAAAGTTCATCTTGTCTCCCGCGTGCACGCCGTGGCGCGCACAAAATCTGCCGTTGACCTCGAGCACGTAGAGCGCGGGCGCGTCGGGGCCGACTGGTTTCTCCGAGTACGGCGTGGCGTTGGCCACGATACCGATGACTACGCCCGCAGGGTCGGCGAAAATCATATCCAGTGGAATCTCAGTATGCTTCATCCAGAATTTCAGCTGATCCACCGCGGGGAAGATGAACAGCATCCCGGCGTCGTCGTCCAGGTGCTCGCGATACATCAGGCCGAAAGAGCGCTGTCCCGGGGTGACCGCCAACTCGACGCGCACCGCGGCGCGCTCGGCGCCATCGGACGCGTTGATTACGACTTTTGGAGTCTGGGCGGCTCCCAGAGCGGACGTCGCCAGCGCCAGCAGGATGATCCAGCGCGCCAGCGCCACGCGCGCTGATACCCGCCACGAGCGTTCAGTCATCGTGGTCTGCCATCTGCAATCCCGGATTTGTCTCGAGGCGCACCGCCTGCTGATCCCGCTTAGCTTGCTTCGAGCGGCAGCGAGGCGAGCCCGCGCAGAAAGAACGACCCCTTGTACGCAACCGGCGCCTCCGGCGCGGCGGGCCGGATTCGTTTGTAACGCGCGAGCAGCGAGCCGATCGCGATCGCGCCTTCCATCCGCGCGAGCGGCGCGCCGATACAGAAATGAATCCCCTCACCGAAGGCCAGATGGTCGTTCGGCGTGCGCGCGATATCGAACGTTTCCGGCTCCCTGAACTGCGCCGGATCGCGATTGGCCGCCGCCAGCAGCACGAAGATGAGTGTGCCGGCCGCGACCGTCGTGCCCGCGACGTCGGTGTCCTGCCGGATGTACCGCATCGTCGCCTGCACCGGACCGTCGTAACGCAGCATCTCTTCGATCGCCGATGGCATCAACTCGGGTGAACGGCCGAGGCGCTCGAGCTGATCCGGATGGCGCGTGAGCGCGAGCATCCCGTTGCCGATGAGATTAGTAGTGGTCTCGTTCCCAGCGAGCAGCAGGATGACGACGAACGCGACCAGTTCGGCCTCGCTCAGCACCTCGTCGGAGCCCTCGTGCGCGGCGACCAGCACGCTTACGAGGTCGTCGCCAGGATTGCGCCGGCGCTTTTCGATCTCGGCGATAAAATATTCCCGCAGCGCCGTGAACGCGTCGCGCACGTTTTGCGGCAGCGGCATCCCGGGCGGTGTGTTGTCCGATTCGATCACGGTGTCGGACCATTGCTTGAACATCGGGTAATGCTCGTGCGGCACGCCCAGCATGTGCGAGATGACCATCACGGGGAGCGGATTCGCGAGGTCCGTCATCACGTCGATTCCGCCTTTGCCGGCGGCGCGGTCGAGCAGCAGGTTGGTGAACTCGCGGATCTTCAGCTCGAGCTCGCGGATGCGCCGCGGCGTAAACGCGCGGCTCACCAGCCGGCGGAGCCTGGTATGCACCGGCGGATCGGAAAACACCACACGCGGCGCGTCGCCAAAGACGCTGATGCGCTCTTCGAGGAACCGCGAGCGCGGCGGCACACTGGAGAAATGTTCATGGTCGTGCAGCACGGCGGCGCAATCGGCGTAACGCGCCACCAGCGCCATCGGCAGAAAGACATTGAGCAGCCGCGGCGGTCCCGTCATCAGCGGCTTGTAATACGGATAGGGGTTGGCGCGAAACGCCTCGTCCCACGGGTTGAAATAGATCTGCTCGGCCTCACTCATACCGCGGCACTGCCTCCGCGCCCGCTCACGGGCGCATCGGCCATTGTAGCGTGGCAGCGGACAGCGAAAACAGCGGCTCTCTTGACGCTTCTCAGCGGCCGGCGAAGCGCGGTTGGCGCTTCTCCATGAACGCGCGCACGCCCTCGCGATAGTCCTCGCTATCGAAGCAGCGCGAGACCATCTCGGCGATCGTCTTCAGGTCGCGCTCGGCGCCGTCCTTGAGCCCTTCGCGGATCGTCGCCTTCGCCGCCGCCATCGTGAGCGGCGCGTTGGACGCCATCCGGGTCGCATACTGGCGGACGTGATCCTCCAGTTCGGCGGGCTCGACCAGCTTGTTCAGCAGGCCCATCGCGTAGGCCTCATCGGCGTCGAAGATGCGCGCCGACATCAGGATGTCGCGCGCGTTGGCCGCGCCGCACACCTGCACCAGCGACATCACGCCGTCCAGCGGATAGGCCAATCCCAGGCGCGCAGCAGGAACTCCCAGGCGCGTGCCACGCGCCCCGATACGGATGTCGCAGGCGAGCGCGACCTGCAGGCCGCCGCCGATGCAGATGCCGGCGATCATCGCGATAACCGGTTTGGGACAGTTGATGATCGCGTTGGTCGCGTTGCCCGGCGCTTCGCGGTAGATACGCGCCTGCTCGGCGTTGGCGCGCAGGCTGGGGAACTCCGAGATGTCGGCGCCGGAGATGAAGGCCTCGGGCGTGGCACCGCGCATGATGATCACGCGCACGTCAGGGTCGTCGTTGAGCTCAGAGACGCCCTTGACGATGAGCTGCCAGGTGCGCAGGTTGAGCGCATTGCGCACCTGCGGGCGATTGAGCACCAGCCAGCCGAGCGGCGCCTCGTGGCGGACCAGCAGCGGCTCGGCTTCACCGGAAGTCGTCTGTACCTGCTCGCTCATCATTCTTTTACCTTGTGCGGCCGCCCTCGGCCGTCGTTCACTCGTTCACGGCGTACGCTAGAGCGTTGCCAGCACGTCGTTGGCGATCTTGTCCAGGCCGCGCGTGAGGCCGTCGGCGTCGAAGGCCGGAGGTGCGATCACGACGCGCGAGATTCCGATATCCAATAGCGGCTTGATCGTTTCCACGCTCGCGCGCCCCGCACATGAAAGCTCGATCGCGCCGGGGTCGCGTCCGGCTTCGCGGGCCGCCTCGCGCATGATCTCGAACAGCGGCTTTAGCTGGTCGGCTTCGCCGAGCGCCGGGAAGAACCCGTCGCCCATCCGCCCCGCGCGCCGCGCCGCGGCCGGCGAATGGCCGCCGACATGGATCGGCACGCCGCCGCTTTGCACCGGCTTGGGAAAACTCTTGAGGTCGTGAAAATCGAAGTGCTTGCCGTGGAAGCTGGCCGTATCCTCGCGCCACAGGGCACGCATCGCGGCGACCGCCTCGTCGGTGCGCGCGCCGCGCTGATGGAAGTCCAGGCCGAGCGCGTCGAACTCCTCCTTCAGCCAGCCGCTGCCGATGCCCAGGATGACGCGGCCGCGCGAAAGCACGTCCAGCGTGGCGACCTCCTTGGCAACGTAGAGCGGATGGCGCTGCGGGAGGATCAGGATGCCGGTGGCGAGCCGGATGCGGCTGGTGACCGCTGCGGCGTAGGCGAGCGGCAGCAGCGGATCGGGAATCGCAACGTCCTCGCCGCCGGGGATCTTGCCGCTGCGCGCGTATGGGTACGGCGTCTTGTAGTCGTGCGGGATGACCACGTGCTCGACGGTCCAGAGCGACTCGAAGCCGCGCTCTTCCGCGGTTTTCGCCAGGTGCGCCAGCAGGTCGGGCTGGGCGAACGGTCCCGAATTGACGAACATCAGCCCAAGTTTGATCATCGTGGTGCAGGCCTCGGTTTTAACGCTTCAGACATATTGTGCTGCGAAGAATTGCAACAATTCAGCTATCCCGTTGTAGCCCAGCTTGCGCGCCGAGGTAAACCGCACGCCGTGATGCGTCCATAGGGCGCGCGAGCGCGACTTGTCCGCGACGCGCGACCGGGTTAAGTAGATTGGTCATGGACATCACCAAATATGGGGTCTGGTTTTTCTACGATGGGATGACGGCGGCGCAGAGCGTGGAGTTCGCGCGCACGGTCGAAAAGCATCGCTACGGAGCGCTCTGGATTCCTGAGGCGGTTGGGCGCGAGCCATTCGCGCATGCTGCCTACCTCGCGGCGCAGACGGAGCGGCTGGTCTTCGCCACCGGTATCGCCAACATCTATGCGCGCGATCCACTGACGATGGCGGCGGCGGCCAAGACCGTCGGCGAGCTTTCGGGAGGACGCTTCCTGCTCGGGATTGGCGTTAGCCACAAACCGCTGGTGGCCGCCCTGCGCGGCCATAGCTACGAGAAACCTTACAGCTACATGCGCGAGTACCTTCCCAAGATGAAGAGCGCGCTCTACCGTGCGCCCGAGCCCAAGGAGCGGGTGCCGGTGGTACTTGCCGCGCTGCATCCCAAGATGCTCGCGCTGTGCGCGGCGGAGGCTGACGGCACGCATACTTACTTCGTGCCCCCCGAGCACACCGCGATGGCGCGCGCGGCGCTCGGCCCCAAGCCGCTCATCTGCGTCGAGCAGGCGGTGATTCTCGATACCGACGCGGCCAAGGCGCGCGCGGCGGCGCGCGAGTACATGAAGACCTACGTGCCGCGCCTTCCCAACTACACTAACGCGCTGAAGGCGCTGGGTTGGGCGGACAAGGAATTCGAAAACGGAGGCAGCGATCGGCTCGTCGATGCCATCGTCGCCTGGGGCACCGAGACCCAGATTCGCGACCGCGTCCAGGCTCATCTGAAGGCCGGCGCCAATCACGTTTGCATCCAGCCGCTCAATACCGCAAATCCGCTGATGCCCGACGAGCGAGCGTTGCAGGCGTTGGCGCCGCGATAGGCGTGATGCGCGCGCTAGGCGGCAGGCTCGCCGGTGCCGCGGCGGCGATAATCCTCGCGGCGTTGATGGCGAGCGGATGCGGGCCGTCGGCCGAGGAAAGCGCGGAGCGGGCCGAGGCGGCTGCCGCGCAGGCCAAGGTTGCCTCCGAGCGCGCGCAGGCTGCGGCCGCGCTTGCGAACGAGGAGGCGGCCGACGCGCAGCGCCGCGCGGACCATGCCATTAAGCTCTTCGAGGCCGCGACGGCCGAGTTCAACGACGCGGCCAACCGGCTCGACAAGTACCAGCGCGAGGAGGAGGAGCAGGACCAGGATCGGTAGCCAGGATTAGTATAATGAGCGGTGAAGCTGCAGTGAGGTGATGCGGTAATGTGATACGTAGGACGGCTATCGGGTGACGGCTTGCTCAAGCCGCCGCGCTCTGGGATAAGCGGAGAGGGTCGAAAAAAGAAAGGGTAGGAAAAAATGAAGCTCTACAATATGAATCTCTCGAATTTTGCCAGCAAGTCGCGGATCGCAATCTACGACAAGGGGCTCGATATCGAGATCGCCGCGATCCCCGGCAACAATCTCAAGTCGCCCGAGTACCTCAAAATCAATCCGCTCGGCAAAACTCCGGCACTCGACGCCGACGGGGTGATCATCGCCGAATCCGAGATCATCAACGAATACCTCGAAGACAAGTTTCCCAAGCCGCCGCTGCTGCCCAAGTCGCCCGAGGATCGCGCGCGCGTGCGGACGTTCACCCGTTTTCACGATCTCTACCTCGAGCCGCCGCTGCGTGCGCTGTTCGGCCAGCTCAACCCCAAGAGCCGCGACGAGAAAGTCGTCAACGAACGGCTGACCGAATTCAATCAACGTCTGGATCAGCTCGAAGCGATGCTCGCGCCGAGCGGATTCGCGGCCGGACCGGAGTTCACGCTGGCCGACTGCGCGCTGGCGCCGACGATGTTCTTCGCGACCAACATGCTGCCGGGCTTCGGCGCCAAACCCGCGCTTGAGGGGCGTCCTAAGCTGGAGGCGTGGTGGAAGCATGTGCAGACGCGGCCGTCGGTGAAGAAAACGCTGGCCGAGATGGGCGAGGCTCTCGCGGCCATGATGAAGCGATGATGAAGCGTTAGTTTCGCCCTAAGGTCATCCGGAACGAACCTCCTCTTCGTGTATCCTGAGCGAAGCGAGTCCGCGAGCCAGCTTGAAGCTGTCGATCATCGACCAGTCGCCAGTGTCCGCCGGCTCGACTCCGGCCGACGCGCTGCGCAACTCGATCGAACTCGCGCGCCTCGCCGACCGGCTGGGCTACGAGCGCTACTGGATCGCCGAGCATCACGCCATCACGGCCCTGGCCAGTCCCGCGCCCGAAATACTGATGACGCGAATCGCGGCGGAGACCTCCGGCATCCGAATCGGCTCAGGCGGCGTGATGCTGCCGCACTACAGCCCCCTTAAGGTCGCGGAAGTCTTCCGCATGCTCCACGCCTTGTATCCGGGGCGCATCGACCTTGGCGTCGGCCGCGCGCCCGGCGGGACTCCGCTCGACACTTTTGCGCTCCAGCGCTATCGCGGACAACAACTTTCAAGCGACGATTTCCCGGATCAGATGCTGGAGTTGCTGGCCTTCCTGAATCGCGATTTCCCGGCCAAGCATCCGTTCAGCCGCCTGACCGTTTCGCCCGACATGCCGGGTTGTCCCGAGGTCTGGCTGCTCGGCTCCAGCATGTGGAGCGCAGCGGCGGCGGCACAGCTCGGGCTGCGTTACGCATTTGCGCATTTCATCGATTCCAATCCGACCCGCAGCGCGCTGGAGCATTATTTCTCGCACTTCACTGCGTCCCGGGATTTGTCCGCGCCCTACGCGATGATCGCGCCCGGTGTGCTCTGCGCCGACACGGAAGCCGAGGCTGAGCGGCTTCTAACCAGCGCACGCCTTTTCCGCCGCCGCATCCGGCAGGGCGACGTGCGTCCGATTCCGACCCCCGAAGAGGCGATCGCGGAGCTGGGTCCACGATCAGAACCACCGCCCGCAGAGCTCGGCGATTGGCCGAGCTACTTCGCTGGCACGCCTGAGAGCGTTCGCGACCACCTAATCGACATGGCGAGCGTGCTCCACGTCGACGAGTTGATGATTGTCACGATCGTGCACGACCATCGCGCACGCATGCGCTCCTACGAGCTTCTCGCCAAAGCCTTCAATCTCACTCCGCGCTCAGTATAGGGGCAGCCGCCCGCGAATTCTCTGCGGAACTTAGCGGATCGAGAAAACGGCTTCCACCACGGAGGGATCGATACATGCAATCATCGGGCAAGGTCGCAATCGTTACCGGCGCTGGAACCGGAATCGGCAAGCAGGCCGCACTGGCGCTGCTCCACGAAGGCTACTCGGTGGTGCTGGCCGGACGGCGCAGGGAGCTGTTGGACGCGACGGTACGCGAAAGCAAATCCCCTGGCTCGCGAGCGCTGGTGGTATCCGCTGACGTCGGCGATCCCGCTTCTGTGAAGGCGCTCTTCGCAAAAACCAGGGAAACATTCGGCCGGCTCGACTTGCTATTCAACAATGCGGGGGTCGGCGCACCCGGTATCCCACTTGAAGACCTCACTTACGAGCAATGGAAATCGGTAGTGGATATCAACTTGACGGGCGCGTTTCTCTGCACCCAGGAAGCGTTCCGAATCATGAAGACCCAGGATCCTCGCGGCGGACGCATCATCAACAACGGCTCGATCTCCGCCCATGCGCCGCGGCCCAACTCCGCTCCATACACGGCCACCAAGCACGGGATGACCGGGCTTACCAAGGCGACGTCGCTCGATGGCCGCAAGTACGACATCGCCTGCGGCCAGATCGATATCGGTAACGCCGCAACCGAGATGACCGCGAGGATGAAACGCGGTGTCCCGCAGGCCAATGGCGCGCTCGAGGTCGAGCCGACGTTCGATGCTGAGCAGGTCGCGCGCGCGGTGGTCTATATGGCGAGCCTGCCGCTGGAGGCCAACGTGCTGTTCATCACCGTGATGGCGACCAAGATGCCGTTCGTCGGCCGCGGCTAACGCGGGCAGATGATATCCTTGCGCTGCTCGCGAAGCTTGCGGAGCGAGTGATTTTCGTCCCCGCGATTTTTAGACTGGCATTAGGCGAGCGAGTTTTTTTGAAAACGCAACCAGCCGAGGGCTGCGTGCAAGATGGTTATCGCGAAACTCCGACAGGTAGCGCCGCATAGCCACTTCGACTTTATAGGTTAGCCGATTGGTGACGTCGGTCTGGGCGTAGGCATCCCCCCGGACCACATCGATGATGGCGTGGCCGTTTGGCTCCAGTTCGAGCTCTGCTTCGACCGCGTTTGCAGTCACGCGGTGCTCAAGCGGGACTCCGTCGCGAAGTACGTATTTCAGTGAATCGTTGGATCCGATCTTTTTCGAAATCCTGAACGTCATCGCCTCGCCGTACGGATTACTGAGCGCAAACTTATCGGTATAGAAGGCTGTCCGCGCCGTTCTTTGCCCCGTCCTCTTGTACAGCGCGCTGCCGATAAGAGTTTGATTGAGCGGTTGCCAGGAGAGCAGCGGATCGAGCGCATTCATCCGAGCGACGAATTCACATACTGCCGTATAGCCATCCCTGAAATATTCGTGATGCTCGGCGATTAGTGCCGGTTTGCCCATAAAGAGGTCCAGCGCAAACGGAAGGAGCGACCTCGGATATCTTCGGCCGAATAGCGGAAAGCCGCCGTAGCGGGTGACCGCGACGTCCAGCAGGTCCTTGATAGTCAATTCACCCGGGCGCCAACCATCCGGAAAGACCGAAGTATTGACAGCACCCACATAGCCCTCGGCCTTGAGCGCGCCAAGTGCGGTAGTGGTGAAACCGCCTTGCGGGAAAACCATGACCGGGTCGCAGGCGAGACCTGAGATATCTTCATGCCAGCGACTTCTGCACAATGCGGTCCGTGCCTTGCTTCTGAGAAGCGCCTCGTCCCGGCTCACAAACTCGCCACCCGTGTGATCGCATCCGTGGACGCAAATTGAGAACCGGTCGCGATGCTTACGCAGCATGTCGGTCACGCGGCGCGAGCTTCTGCGATAATTCCACGGAATGAACGCAATGGTGCCCGCGAATCGATGGGCCTCCATCTCGGCAATCAATTGATCAAAAGCAAGGAATCCGTAATGGGGCCTGAGGAGCGGGTCGTCTATAATCAGGGTGGCTCGCGGCGTCGGATTTTTCCAGCAGTAATCTCCGAAAGCGTAGCGCAGAAACATCAACGGCGGCAGTAGGCTCGCGTAATGTTCCGGCCGAACATCTCCCGGCGCCGCGCCCGCATCGATATCCAACATGTCCGGATACGCCAGTAGGAAGACCTCGCAATCGCCCTGCCGCGCGACCGCGAAGAATGGACGTTCCTGCGCGATGATGATCCCCGCAACCCGGCTCGTGAGAAAATCGGGCTGACCGGTGACAAAGCCGCGCGCACGCCCATCCACGGGGAAGGCCAGGCCGGAAAGCTGCCCGCATATCTTCGGGGCGGAGGCCGAAATTGAGTACTCGCGGGCTATCCCGTCAAGTTGAGTCGGTCTGCACAGCAAACGATCGGTTAGCCACGCAGCCAGATCTCCCCGTCCGGACTCTTCAAAACCGTATATGAATGCGTGCTCGAATCCCTCAAGCAGCGAAGCCGCGGAAGATCCGGATTGGCGTGCTTGACACTTGAGCCGCGCCAATGTCTTCGCTGTGCGCCGCGACAGTGCGATGTCCCTGGCCGCGCACCGTGGCCAGCAAATCTTCCGCTGCCTGAGCGTCAGTCACTTCAAATGTTACGACTCCGACGCCCATCATCTCGGCGAGCTTTGCCAGGTTCACGTCCGAACCGTGAGACTCGGAGCACGATAGTAGGGCGAGACTCGAGGACACGCGCTTCACCGTGTCGGAGCCGCGAGCAGATTCTGCAGCGCATCAATCAGGCTACCCAGAGTCTTCAGGTCGCGATCCTGCAGCGGGCCCGCTCCGTCTTCTCCCGCCAGCGTGACTTCGCGTCCAAAGGACTCGCGAATTTCGTCCTCGATGAATACCAGGAGATTTATAACCGCCATTGAATCGAGGACGGTGCCATCTTCCATGAGCGGAATCGTGCGGCTCTTTGTCAGCTGTTGAGTTTCAGCCAATAACTCGTTGACGCGATCGACCGCACGGAATACGAGCGCTTCTGCGGCCAAAGCACTGTTGCCATTCGAAACTGACATCTGATTTCTTTCTCCGAGCGGATATCCGAAAGATATTTTCGCAACCTGCTTTACGCCACGGTCTTGGGGGAGGTTCCATCGCGGACGCTGGCTGCCGGGCGCGTCGGTCTGAGCCCGCGGAGAAAGGCCATATACGAGGGGGCCGTGGCCAATGGAACTGCGACGGTCGCCACCTGTTGCGGTGCTGCCGGCCTGACGAACGCAAATGCAGGTACATCGCTGGTAATTACCGATCCGGCCCCGACGACCGCGCCTTCACCAATAGTCAGAACCCGTCCTTTCGCACTGCTGATCACGCAGCACGCACCGATCCAAGCGGCCTTTTTGATTACCACCCGGCCAGGACCGCGCAGATGCGCGATAATCACCGAGCGCAGACCGATTTCAACGTCATCTTCGATATCGACGCACCCCGGATACTCATTCTCCAGATAGACATCGTCACCGATAAATACGTTGCGGCCGATACTCACTCCCCTCAGGCGATGCAGGAACGGGCGCAAGCTTCTGCTGCCTGGCAGCACGCGCGCCATCAGGTGTAGCGCGCGATTCGACACTCGGCTTGGTAACGATTTGCGGAGGTCCGTTTGTGCCACTAATCGCTCCGTTGTGCCGTCAACACTGCCGCCTTGAGGACCGCCAGGACTGCTGCACGGCTCTTTGTCAGTTCGCTGCATGTTCGAGCGATAAACTCAGACAGGCGGCGTCGGTGCCATGGGCCCAGGACAACGTCACGAATCCGGGGAGCGGGTATTCCTTGTTCAGGTCCCAGCGGAAAGCGGCTCGTTCAGGCTGTCTTTCCGCATTCCGCGTCATGCCGCTGGCCTCTAAAAAGCGCAGACTCGGCTGATTCCTCGGCGTCGCGAGATATTCCGCCGACATCGAGACCGCTCCTGCGTCCTTGGCCTGCGCGGCGATCACGTGCAGCATCGTTTCCTCGATCTTCCTGCCCATCACCCGGCAGCTCAGCACGAAATCTTCGATCGCGGCAGTGCCCGCAACTCGATCAACGCTCAGGGTCGCGACCCCCACCAATCCATAGTCGCCAAACTTGTCGGCAACCCGGAATGCGAGAGCCTGATGATCGCGCTCGATGGTCCAGGCGGCCAGTTCCCGACTCGACATCCGGCGGGTGCGCAGATTCATCTGGTTAGTCTTGTTCAAGAGTTGGGTGGCGCGGTCGAGATTGCCGGCAGTCAGCTCCTCGACGCTCACTTTCAGCTCGAGAGTACTCAGCCAGGTCTCGAGCGATGGCACGTCGTCCTGTAGCTGCTTACGCTTGCGCTCGGAGACGTACATCGCTGTGCGTTCGCGGTCCTCATCGGTCACGAACGGAGCGTCGAAGCAATCGAGCGCGCGAAGCGCCGCCGCATAGTTGAGCGGGGTCTTTGGCCATTCGGGCACCAACAAGTTTGGCAGCGCTTCGCGCACCCGCGCTCGCTCGGCCGGGTTGTCGTCGATGAATACGGCCGCCTCGAGGCCCAGGTTCAGATCCGAAGCCAGCTCGATGATGTTCTGAACCTTGTCGTTCCAGTTGATACGCCAGCCAGCGAAATCATCGAGCGACAATACCATCTCAGGCTGGTTGGATATCGCTTCAAGCGCCGTGCTTTCCTCGTTCTTGCTGGCGACGGCGAGCAGGATCCCGCGCCGCGTTAGCGCCTTCAGCGCGAGCTGAAAATCACGATAGGCTTCGCCGACCGGATCATGTCCGCCAAGACGAAGGTTCTTCCAGCCAATATCGCCGACGACGCCGCCCCACAGAGTATCGTCCAGATCGAGAATGACGAGCTTTCGTGCGCCGCCCGTTATTCCCCTGAAGGCCGCCACGACGTCGCTGGCGGCTTCCTTGAATACTTCGATCGCAAAGGGCGTCTTGGACAAATACCACATTCGCGCGTCGTACGAACGTTCTCCCGCTTTAGCGATCCATCGCGCCGCGTCGAACAGATGGATCCGTTTGTCCTGCTGGACCGCTTCGGCAAGCGTCAGGTTCATCCGCATCAGCGCGGCCGCTGGACCCATGTCCGAGTTCATGTCGAGCAGTCCGCGCCGACCCTCAAAAGGATGGAGTGGCACCCAGGTCGGCACGAAAATAAATTTTATATGTGGCGGGATCGTTCTGAGCGCGCGGGCATAGGCCTTCACCTCGTCGACCATCTCTTCAACCGATAACTGTTGGTACGCCAGCAGGTTTGCATAGGCGTTCGACACGGATTGCGGCGAGGTCCACACCACTGCCGCGTTAAGATCCGGTCCCCAGGCTTCCGCGTCCGGCGAGAGCAAGAGCTGCATCACTTGTCCAAACGGAGCGGAGGCGGCTCGCAATGGCGTTCCCGCAATGCGGCAGTTGGAAAGCAAAGACGCCAGGTTTTGCGCATTGAAATCCGAGACTACCAGGATATTCGCCGCATCATGCTGAACTCTAACCATCGCATTCGTCCTGCACTGGCCGGGAGCGCTCGTTATTTCGAGGATGTTGTAAAAAGCCCCCGCGACGCGGTTGAGTCCGGCTCGCTGGGCCTCGCAACCGTAGTCGCATGCAGGGTATGGCCGACATGCAAAGTGTCGAGGATACGGCGCTTGAGATTGGCTGCTAAAGGCACCCAGTCATAGGCGCCCGTCATCTTCAGATGAAACTCCACTAGCCAGTCAGTGGGATCGACGCGCACTCTGCCAATCAGGAACTCGTGCGGGTCGCGTAACGCCGGCGAAGGCATCCCGCCGAATACCCGTTTGTAGCCAGCGGCGCGAGACAGGTCGACCATTTCCGGGCTATGGATGCCGAACGGAAAGCAAAAGAGACTCACTTCCCGGTCCAGGACTTGCGCCAGGCGGGCGCGGGAGTCGGCCAGTTCGCGCCACGCCTCGCGACGGTCCAGGGTCGTGATGTATGCGTGCGTGCTGGTATGCGATCCGATGGTGACCAGACCGCGCACGATATCAGGCAACAGGCTGCGAAGTTGCGCTTCGGAAACGATATGGTCCGCCGCCTCGCCCATGCTGTCGCCGGTGCGATCGGCGATGACGAACATTGTCACCGGGATATGTCTGCTGCGCAGCTCTGGGAGAGCGTTCTCGACAAAACTGATCCAGCCATCGTCCACCGTGACCATCACGTAACTCTTTCCCGCGGGCAGCGGTTCCATATGATCCGCGCGAATCGGCTCGGCCCAACGCACCAGATGATCCATCTGCCTGGCGAACCGCGCGCGCTGCCCCGTGGGCACCTGATGGTAGTAGATTGCGACAGCCAGGCCGGGCTTGCGCATCCCGAGCAACCGTGAAACGGCATTCAGCACTTCGCGCCCGACGTAATAAGTAGCGGAGATCAGGAATTTAACCACTCGGGTTATTGGGTTCTGCGCGAACGGTGTTACCGCGGCATCATGTTCGTTAAGACTGGGCATTCTTGACCGTCGGGACGGTGACTCCGCTCCGACCGGAGTAGTGCAACTTTTATACCCTCCAAATGCGCGCTTTGGGTGACGAGAGCTAAGTATTTTTGGAAATTATGCCCGTAAAATCGAGATGTCGTGAGAAATTCTTACCGCCTATGATGGCCTATTGCTGGGCAGGGCCTCTACGGCGCCAAGCATATCTTCTAGTAACCACGCCGGCTCGATTTTGGAATCGCGCTGCGGCGTGGAGCGCTTCTTGCTCAACGGAGAACTGACGCACAATTTAGACCAGCGCCCTCGACGGCAGTCCGCAAAGCGGACGACATGCACTTGAATCCACCTCACCTGACCTTTCGCGCCGGCCATTGCAGTTTCCATGGCGGATCACTCGTCACCAAGTTGGCTTTGTTCTGTGGGGTGACCGCGCTGGCGATCGGCAGCGGCGGGTGCTTCATGGCGGCGATGGCGGTGGCGCCGATGGCGATCCAGCTCGTGCGAGCGGCCGGCTCGGGCATCACCTCCAATGCGAGATCCGGGCGGAAAAATGACGTCGCCCAAGACGCTGAAATTTGCGACATGAGCGGTCGACAGCTCCCACCGCTGATCGAGCTCAGAACTGACAAACTGGGTACCACTCTCTATCGGCCGATGACACCTAGAGCCCCGCAGTCCGACCCGCACGTGACCGCTGTCATAAATCAGTCGGGGAACGGCGGATGGAGGATGGCAGGCAACTTTACCACGATGAATTTTCAGCCGCCTCTTCAACACGTACTGGTACCTAGCTCGGTGACCTACCTTGCCTACGCGCCAGCCGAGGTCCGCGATCCGACCGAGCATGCGCAGGTCGACGCCCTCAACCAGAGCTTCGCACCGAACACTGGGACCTTCGATTGGAACGGCCGCTCATACCTGTATACGGCCGTCCATCAATTGCCGTGCGCGTCGGCTCCTGCGCAAGACAACCGGATGCAGGCGTTGAGCGCAAATGTTACCGACGGACGCGCGGGATCAAGGACAATTCCGCGCTAAAGATTGGTCGGAAGAGCAGGTCCTTCAATAGAATTCCAAGACTATTTCAAGACTATTCAGGATCGCGCTCACCAGCATGCTTCTTGCTCGTGCTTCGCAATCGAGGGGGAGTTTCGGGGGGCTGGAGGAATGATGGTGACGCGCGATTTTTTGTATCGTCTCTTTCTGTCGGCCGCCTTGGCAGGTCTCGCCGGATGCTCCACTGTTAGCCATCGCACTGAGGAGACCCGTCCATTCTTTCAGCCCGAGTACGAGGTGAGCAGCCATGGTCGCAAGACCCTGTTCGACAAGGTAGTCGAACTCGATCCCGGTGGCCTGGACGTCAATGTCGCGTCTAACTATCAGAGCAGCGCGCCGCTCAGAATTGCGGTGTTGCCGTTCACCGATCGCGGCAGCGCAAATTACGTGGTCGACAAGATTCCCCTGACTTTCCGCGATCAGCAGCAACGCGCCCGATGGGCCTGGACTGACGCGCAGCGCTTGCGCCGCTCGATGGTCGGCTATCTCTCCGGGCGTGAGTTCTATGTCTTGAATCCGATCGGCATCGACGCGGTCCTGGGCGCGCGCGGGATCACGGACGAAGCCAAACTCGAAAAAGTAACACCGCAGAAGCTCGGTTCATGGCTCGGCGCCGACGCCGTAGTGTACGGAGAGGTCCTCCATTACGAGTCTTATTACCTGGCGCTGGTGTCAGGCTGGCAGGTGGCTGTGCGGGGCCGGATGGTATCGACGCACACCGGCGAGCAACTGATTAACTTTGACGGCAGCCGTTACGATGTGAACGTTCTGCCCGCCCTCACCCCGATGGACATCGCGATAAACTCTGCCGAATCGCTGCTGCAATTGCGAGATATACAGTTGGCACGTTCGGAAGAAGAGGTCTGCCGGGAGCTCGTGCTACGCATTCCGGTCTCCGAGAGTCTGCGGCTACAAATCGCCCGCCAGGCGCTCGAGACTGACTCCGAGGATGAGAGCTCGACGATGCCGGTTTCCATGACGACAGCGCATCAGGTTTCCATGACGACAGCGAATCAGGCTAACACCTCGGCGAGCCAACCCGAGCACCTCGAGACTCCATTGGCTGAGCCCGCGCACCTGAATTCCGCGCCGGCTCAGCCGGTGAACAGTGTCGAAATTCGTGCGGCAGGCCGGTAGCACGTCCGCTCTGGCTCAAGCGCTCGAGTACACTGTTTCCTTTAGCTTGAGCAGGTGCCCAGCCACCTGCTCGAGCGTCAAAGCAACCTCCTACAAGGCATGAGCACATCGCGACCCACAATCCAGGTTGTGGTAGCTTTTACGCACCGGGGCGTCCTGACCCGGACCACAAGGATTGGCCGTGCCCTATCGAGCATTTAACCGGAATCTCACTGCAAGCTTCCTTGCTCCGTTCATCATCACGCTGTCCGTGCTCGCGGCCGTTGTGCTGTGGCGCTTTCAGAACCAGGCATCGATTACGAGCTGGGTGGAACATAGCGATCAGGTGATTCTGCGCGTCAAGGACATCGAACTCGAATTACGCGAAATGCTGTCGGGCCTTCATGAGTATCTGGTGACCTCGGACAAGCGATACCTGACCGAGCTTGGCGATGCTCGTGACGCGTTTGGGAAAAATATCACCAAGCTCGCATCTTTGGTCGCCGATAACCCCAGCCAGGAACAGCGCGTACTTGATATCAACGACTTGAAAGGAACATGGACCGAAGCGATCGATTCTCTGCTCAGTCAAAAGGCCGGTAGCCAGCCCACTAAACAGGCCCTCGCCGAGGCCGAAGCGCGAGGCCGCGCAGTCTTCAATTCGCTCGAAGATTTTATCGCCGCTGAAGAGCAGCTTCGCGTCCAAAGAGCCACACGCCAGAGGACCGAGTACTACTTAGTTTTTGTGCTGGTCCCCGCTTTGACTGCCATCGTAATGATCTTTCTGAGCTATTGGGGATGGCGTCAGATTCAACTGGCGACGGCACGGTTTCATGCGGCGTTGGATACGGCGGAGCGCGCGAGGGATGCGGCAGAAAAAGCCAGCGCCGCGGCAGAGAAGGCAAATCGGGCCAAAGATAATTTCGTCGGGATGGTATCCCACGAGCTGAGGACGCCGCTAAATTCAATAATGCTCTGGTCCGCAGCGCTACTTCGTAATCCGGCCCTGGGTGAAGATGCGCGCCGCGGAATGACAGCCATCGAACGGGCGGTCAGAGCTCAAGCGCAATTGATTGAAGACTTGCTCGACATCTCCCGGATCGAAAGCGGACGGATGCGCCTTGATGTGCAGGCGGTCGATCTTGCCGAGGTGGTCAGGGCGGGAGTCGACAGCATGCGGGTCGCGGCTGAGGCCAAATCCATCACGCTGCAGGAGATCATCGATCCTCGCGTTGATGCGGTCGCCGGCGATCCGGGACGGCTGCAGCAGGTGGTCTGGAACCTCGTCTCCAATGCCGTCAAGTTCACTCCGAACGGCGGCAAAATTCAGGTCCGCGTGGAGCGGATAAATTCGCACGTGGAAATCATCGTGGCCGATACGGGCGAGGGCATCGAACCCGCCGCGCTGGAGTCCGTATTCGATCGCTTTTGGCAGGCGGATGGCACCGCTCAAAGCAAGCATGGAGTCGGCCTTGGGTTGTCCATAGTCAAGGAGATCGTGAGCCTTCACGGCGGCACGGTGGTGGCGCACAGCGAGGGGCCGGGCAAAGGATGCACATTTACGGTAAGACTTCCGTTGCCCATCAGCACGATCCCTTCGCTGGAGTCCCGTCGCCATCCAACCGTGACTCAGAAAGCGAACGCCAGCGCGCCGCGACTCGATGGCCTTTCTATTCTCGTTGTCGATGACGAGCCTGAGGCCGGCGACGCTTTGAAAAATCTTCTCGGCTCGTTAGGGGCACGCGCAGCCGCGGCGACTTCGGTGCAGGCGGCGCTGTCGACGCTCAAGACGCTCCATTTCGACGCCGTCATCTCGGACATCGGGATGCCTGGACAGGATGGCTACTTTCTGGCTCGGGAACTACGCAAATGGGAACAGGAAACTGGCCGAGACGGCCGTATGCCCTTGGTCGCGCTGACCGCCTACGGGCGCGTCGAGGATAAGGTTCAAATCCTGACGGCTGGCTTTGACAGCCACGCGATCAAGCCGGTGGACCCGGTGGAACTTTCCACGATTTTGGAAACTCTCATCACCGCTCGCCGAGACATGAGCGGCGCTTAATCGCACGACTCGTGCGAACCCTCACGGCCGCGAAATGTCGCTGATCGATACGATTCTCGGACGTCCCCTCGCCTCCCGAGAGGCGGGCGATCAACGCATCGGCATCGCCCGCGGTGTGGCGACTTTCGGACTCGATGCGCTCAGTTCGGCCGCGTACGGTCCCGAGGCCGCGCTGACCGTACTGCTGCCGCTCGGCGCGGCGGGACTGACGTTTATCCTTCCAATCACTACGGCGATCGTCATTCTGCTCGGCATCGTCTACTTCAGTTATCGGCAGACGATCGCGGCATATCCGAACGGCGGCGGTTCGTACACGGTCGCGCGCGAAAACCTGGGCGCGAATGCCGGTTTGCTGGCCGCCGCCGCTCTGATGACAGACTACGTGCTGAATGTCGCGGTCGGAATTTCGGCCGGCGTCGGCGCATTGATCTCGGCTGTACCGAACCTTCAGCCGTACACCCTTACGCTATGTCTGGTCATTCTGGTTCTGTTGACCCTGGTGAATTTGCGCGGAGTGGGCGCGGCGGGCACGTTGTTCCTGCTGCCGACCTGCATCTTCATAGTGAGCCTGTGCGCGACGGTGGCCTGGGGCGTGCTCGCGACGATTTCCGCGGGCGGGCATCCGCAGCCCGTGGTTCCGCCGGCGCCTCTCCCCAAGGTTGCCGAAGTTGTGAGCGTGTGGCTGCTGTTGCGCGCGTTCGCCAGCGGCTGCACCGCGATGACCGGGGTCGAGGCGGTCAGCAACGGCGTGCAGGCGTTTCGAGAGCCGGTGGTAGCGAACGCACGCCGCACTCTCACAATTATCATTGCGATCCTGATCGTGCTCCTGCTCGGCATCGCATACCTCGCGCGTGCCTACCACATCGGCGCGACCGAGCCCGGAACTCCACAATACCAGAGCGTCCTGTCTCAATTGATCGGCGCAGTCGCCGGCCGCGGAATCTTTTACTGGATAAGCATTGTCGCGATTCTGGTGGTGCTGTGCCTGTCGGCGAATACATCGTTTGCCGACTTCCCGAGACTCTGCCACGCGGTGGCCTCGGACGGCTATCTGCCTTACTCGTTCACCGACCGAGGCCGGCGGTTGGTCTATTCGGAAGGTATCTGGGTGCTCGCCATCCTTTCCGGAGTCCTGCTGACGGCGTTCGGCGGCGTTACCGACCGGCTGATCCCGCTGTTCGCGGTCGGAGCATTTCTGGCTTTTACCTTGTCGCAGAGCGGGATGGTCGCGCACTGGTGGAAGAGTCAGGAGCGGGGCGCGTTCGCCAGCATGGCGGTGAACGCGCTGGGTGCGAGTGCCACCGCCCTCACGGTGGTAGTGGTGGCCGTCGTCAAGTTCATGGCTGGCGCCTGGATCGTGGTGCTGCTGGTGCCGTCGCTGGTAGCCCTGATGCTCGCCGTGCGGCGTCACTATCGAAGAATCGAGCGAGAGACTGCGCCCCGCGGTCTGAAGCTTAACGATTTGCGGGAACCGCTGGTGATAGTGCCGATTATCGCGTGGAATTCAATCGCAGAGAACGCGCTGCGAGTCGCGCTCTCGCTGTCGCGCGAGGTCGAGGTACTGCACGTGGAAAGCGAGGACAGCGCCAAGTCGCTGAAGGAACTGTGGCCATCGTGCGTGGAACAGCCGGCGCGCGAGGCAAAACAGGCGATCCCGCGGCTTACGGTGCTAAAATCGCCGTTTCGATTCGTGGTGCAGCCGATCCTCGATCACGTCCTCGAGGTCGAGCGGAAAAACCCGAATCGTACGATCGCGGTGCTGTTGCCCGAGCTCGTCGAGCGCCAATGGTACCAATATTTCCTTCACAACCAGCGTGCCCGAATTCTCGCCGCTCGTTTGCTGCTGCAAGGCGAGCACCGAATCGTGATCGTCAACGTACCCTGGTATCTGCGAAAACGGCGGTGACCATCACTTCATTCGACGATCTTTGAAATAGTTTCTGCTCCGGGTTGAAAAATCAGCGCCCCTCTTCCGATGAGCGGAAATATCCGCGGACACAGATCCGTCAATTTACCATCGGGCGCGCCAAAAGTGGTGCCGTCCCGTGCTGAAAGTCACCGCTGGAAATAACCTCGATACGTATCGAGTTCGGGTACAGCAATTGCTCGCTGGATTCATATATGTGGCGGCTGGGTCTGGCATTGATTGTTCTCGCGCTCCTTGTGTATCCGAGAAATCCTCGGACACAACAAAGAGCCGACACTTCTGCGAGCCTGACGTTCGTTGTGGAAACGCAGCAAGTAGAACCTTCGCGCGAGCGAGCCCGAAGCGCAACGCTGGCCCCTACCATCGCGTCGCCGATCCAAGGCGTTAAAGCCTATCAGTTACACGACAGCTTCAACGAAATACACCACGGTCATCGTCACGAAGCGATCGACATCATGGAGCCCGCGGGCACGCCGGTACGCGCGGTCGTCGACGGTACGATTCAGAAACTGTTCTTAAGCAAAGCGGGCGGTAATACTATCTACGAGTTCGACGGGCCGGGCACCTACTGTTACTACTATGCCCACCTCGACCACTATGTCGACGGCCTTCATCAAGGGATGCGCGTTTTCCGGGGAGAGGTGATTGGATACGTCGGGTCGACCGGCGACGCTTCCCCGGCTGCTCCTCACCTGCATTTCGCGATCTACGTGCTCGGACCTGAGCGGCGCTGGTGGAAGGGTACTGCCATAGACCCCTATCCCGTTCTCGAGCGTTCGTTAACTCTGGGGTCGCGATCCTCCTCCATGCCCATTTACCTGATTCTCGAAATGCTACACGCTGCGGGCTAGATGAAGATTTGAAGGGCCGTTCACGAACGGCCCCGACATCGGAAGGACAAGATTTAAGCAATAGCGCCTAGGTAAGATACCGAGCAATTTTGCTTTGTCATCTTTTTGTAGGGGGCCGTTCGTGAACGGCCCTCCGGATTTGGCCGCAAGAGCAGTTTCACCGCGCCTCGATACCTACATATAATCTCTATGTTATGATCTCTTGACTTGGACAGTAACGGAGCCTCTCCTTTCAAATACCTCAGTCACGACGTCACCGTCTCCTGCGCGGCGCGGGAACAAGGAAACGGAACTGTCCCCCACTTTCAGATCTTCGATCCGCAGCCATTCCAGCCACGGCGGAATCGTAGGTGAGTCGATCGAAACCCGCCTCTCGAAACCCATCACCTCGAGGCCCAGTAGCGCTTGCAGAATCATGAACACGCTGGCGGCCGACCAAGCCTGCGGATAACAGGCAACAGGGTAAGGCACGGGGCCGAGCCGTGGCTCGCGCGGGAAGCCGCAGAAAAGCTCGGGAAGACTCGCGGTCTCCAGGTGCACAGCCGCATCGAACAAGCCCTCGAGAATCCGCAGCGCGCCAGCGCGGTTCCCATACTGTGCGAGGCCCATCGCCGCAATCGCGTTGTCGTGCGGCCACACGGAGCCGTTGTGATAGCTCATCGGGTTATAGCGTCGCTCGTTGGTGCTGAGGGTTCGTATACCCCAGCCCGAAAACATTTCGTCTCCAAGCAGACGCTGCGACAACGCGGCAGCCTGATCCGCGTCCAGCAAGCCGGTGGCCAGACAATGCGCGGCATTCGAAGCCATCACCCGGCACGGTTGTTTTTCGCCATCCAGGGCGAGCGCGACGGTCCGCTCGGGTTCCAGCCAGAAGTCGCGCGAAAATTTCTTTTTTAGCGCAGCGGCCCGTTCGGAAAGACGGGACGCAACTTCGGAGTGCCCAAGCCGTGTGGCGACGTCCGCGATGCTGACGTAGGCGGCATAGACGTAGCCCTGGACTTCGGCCAGTGCGATTGGTGGGCTGGCCAATTCACCGTTCGCGTGAGAGATCGCGTCGAAGGAATCTTTCCATCCCTGGTTCGCGAGCCCGCGCGGCGTCTTGTTTATATATTCGACGTATCCGTCGCCATCACGATCGCCCCATCGCTCGATCCATTCCAACGCGCGCTCGGCATTCGGCCAGAGCTCCTCGGCGAATGCGAGATTTCCTGTCGTCGCCACGCAACGTCCCAATAGCCACAAAAACAACGGCGTCGAGTCGATGCTGCCGTAGTAGCGGCCGAAGGGAACTTCGCCGGTGGCCGCCATCTCGCCCGCACGGATTTCGTGCACGATCTTGCCCGGCTGTTCCTCGCGCGTCTCGTCGATTCGCGATCCCTGCATTTTCGCCAGCGCCCGGAGCGTATGCTCGGCGACCGCCGGATTGAAGGGCAACACCGACAGCGTGGTGATGATGCTGTCGCGGCCGAACAGCGTTGCGAACCACGGTATTCCCGCCATCATGAAAGTGCCGTCGGCCGTGTGCGAGATGAGCGAGCTCAGGTCCGCCTGCGAGCGAGTCAGCAGCGAATCGAAGAGGTCGTTACCGCTCGAAAGCCTGGCCCACGCGGTCTGAGATTCCTCGATTTTCGATCGCCTCCCGGCCAGCGCGCTGTCGAATTCGGCCAAAGGTATGGAGCGCCCGCGCCCAACCTCGGGTTCACTGCCGCCCGCGATGCGCATCTCAAGATCGGCGGTTTGGTCTCGATCTACGTTCACTACGAAGACGGCCCGGTCTCCGCGCAGCGCATCCGGCGTCGTGTCGAACGCGACCTCGGTGAAACGCCGAACGCCATCGAGCCCCTCATAGGAGAATCTGACGCTGTCCTTTCCCAGTTCAGGGGGCAACATTTTACCGCGACGCTTGCGTTCAATGCCGCGCACCTCAAAGATGTCGGCGAAATCGGCGCCGAGAAAAAACTCGAGCGGAATTTCCAGTCGGATCCCGGCGTAGTTGCGGACCCTCAGACGATGGACCAGCGTCGCGTCAGCCAGAACCCAACTGCGCTCCATCTGGATCAAATCGCGCGGCAAGTTGATCGCGCGGCCGTTCGCGCTCAGGTCCGGATTGGTCAGGTTGACCCGGAGTTGCGCGTTGTCATCGCTCAAGTACGAATTCAGAAAGTACGGCGTGCTCTCATGGATCCTGAGCTCGAAGCGGCTCAGGTAACGGGTATCGCGATGGAAAAAACCGAGCGCTTCGAGCGGATAGTCAAGAATATCGCCGCCCACGTCGAAGACGGCAAAGCTCTGCCCGTTGGCTAGCACGCGTGAGACGCGCCGCGACGCGAGCGCCGAGGCGAGAACGTAAAAGTCGGACCCGACTTTTACGACGTTGCGCGCCCCACGTTCGCTGTCCGCGAGGCGGTCCTGCGCACTGACGCCGGCGGTTTTGACGCTTCGGCGTTTCACAAGCCGGATTCGGAACTCTTACCGACCGACCGGACTAGTCCGGCCTGATGGTAAGCCTCTTTCGGCTTTCCAAAAACCTTGTGTTGTCCCCCTTCGATTAGCTGGCGATAAATCTGCTCGTAACGATCAACCATGATTTCCACGGTGAAACGATTCTCGAATTCCTTGCGGCACTCCTCGCGCGAGAGCTTCCCGATATTGCGCACTGCCTCGACCATCTCGTCAACGCTCTTCACGATGAAGCCTGTAACTCCGTTCCGGATCACCTCGGGAATGGAGCCGCAGGGCCGCGCGATCACCGGCGTTCCACACGCCAAGGCTTCGATCATAGCGAGCCCGAACGGCTCGGGCCAATCGATGGTAAACATGAACGCCAGTGTATTACCCAGAAATTCGCTCTTTTCAGCTTCGCTGATTTCCCCGATGTATTCGACATCGGGCGGCGACAACAGCGGCTTGATCACCGTCTCGAAGTAATCGCGGTCGACGGCGTCGACTTTGGCGGCGATCTTGAGAGGAATCCCTACACGCCGGGCGACCTCGATCGCAAGGTCGGGGCGTTTCTCCGGTGAGATTCTCCCCAGGAACGCCAGGTACTTCCCCGGGCCCGGGCTGAAACGGAGCAGGTCGCGCGGGAGGCCGTGGTAAATGGTGTCGACCCAGTTCATGAGCGGCAGCGGCGCCCGTTGCGCATCGCTGATCGAGATTAAGGGCATGCTGCGATAGCGCTGGTAGACCGGATGCAACTCCTCCACGTCCAGCCGGCCATGCATCGTCGCGACGGTCGGGACGTTGGTCAGCCGGGCGAAGGGAAAGCTCCAGTAGTCGATATGGGAATGAATCACGTCGAACCGGTTTGCGGCTCCCTCGTACACATCACTTATCATCGGAAGCTGAAGAAAGCCGCCGAGCTCGGCCTTGCCCGCCAACCTCAGCGACTGCGGGCACCCAGGTGCGAGCACCGCGGCAGTCTCGGAGTCGCCCGAGGCAAACAGCGTCACCAGATGTCCGCGACGCACCAGTTCCTCGGTGATGTAGGAAACCACACGTTCCGTGCCACCGTAAAGTTTCGGCGGAATCCGCTCGTACAGAGGCGCTAGTTGTGCGATACGCAGCCGCGGACCTTTGGAGTGTGAGTATTTGCTATCGCCTGCATTCCTTCGATTCAATGCTATACTCCTGATATTCGATACTATCGAATGTGAGGTTTTGTCAGATACACGTCTTTCCCGGTCTCATGCCGGTTCTCATGTGCAGTGCTAAACGGTCCCGAGTGGCTATGCCTCGCGAGTGGCTACGCCTCGATGGTAGAGGCTACGCCTGCATGGTCGACCGGGCGTCTTGCCTTGCAACGGCCGGCTCCAGCGCGAGGCCGCGAACCTGCTCCCGGAACAGGCGAGCATAGGTTCCGCCACGGCTCAGCAATTCGGAGTGGGTGCCGGTTTCTACGATATTGCCGCGGTCAAGCACGACTATCAGATCGGCGCTTATCGCACTGCGCAGGCGATGGGCGATCAGAAAAACCGTTCGCCCTTCCATCAAGCGCTCCATCGCTTCATGGATCAGGTTTTCCGATTCCGAATCGATTGCCGAGGTCGCTTCGTCAAGGATTACAACCTTGGAGTCTTTGAGGAAAGCGCGCGCAAGCGCGAGCCGCTGGCGCTGGCCGCCGGAAACTTTCACTCCGCGCTCGCCGATCACGGTGTCGATTCCGGCGGGCAAATCGTCGACGAACTCGCGCATATTGGCCAGCTCGAGCGCTTGCCAGAGCATCTCCTCCGAGGCGTCCGGGCGCGCGTAGAGCAGGTTGTCGCGGATGCTGGCGCTAAACAGAAGGGCGTCTTGCGCCACCAGGCTCACGCTGTCGCGCAGCGACTTCAGTGTATAGTGCCGCACGTCCTTGCCGTCGAGCAGTACGCGCCCGCCGCTGACGTCGTAAAAGCGCGGAATCAGGTTCGCCAAAGTGGTTTTTCCGGCGCCGGAACGTCCCACCAGCGCCACTCTGGCGCCTCCAGGCACGCTCAGGTTGAGATCGGTGAGCGTTCCACGGACCGGCGCTCCATTGCGCGCGGGGTAGTTGAAGCTCACGCGATCGAATTGCACCACCCCGCGGCGAACCGCAAACGGACGGCTCAGCGGATGGTCGGTGATTTCGGGTTTGATATCGAGAAACTCAAATATGCGCTCTATCGCCGCCAGCGAAGACGATACCACGACCGAAAATTGCGCGAAGCGCTCCAGCGGCAGATACAGAAAACCCAGATAGGTAAAAAACGCCACCATCGTTCCGAGCGTCATCACGCCCCGCATGATCATCAGCGCGCCCATCCAGACCACGATCGTCGGGGCGCAACGCGTCAGCAACTGGATCAGCATCTCTTGCCGGGCCGCGAGCTTGACCTTATCGATCGTGCGCTCACACAGGTGCTCGCTGCGTACCCTGAACTGGCTCACCTCGTGATCTTCCCGCCCGAACGACTTGATGGTGGTGGCGCCGGCTACCCGTTCCTGGACTTCGCCGGAAATGGTCTCGAGGGTTTCCTGCATCCGATGGCTTACGGCTTTGATCCTGGGTGAGAAATACCGCATAAAGGTCACCCAGACCGGGGCGATGCACAACGCCACCATAGCCAGCCGCCAATCCATCGCGAACAGGACCATCACCACCAGTCCCAAAGAGACGGCGTCCATCCAGACGTCGATGAGAGCCGAATTTACCAGCTCTTGCGCCTGTTGCACGTCGTTCAGCACCCGCGAAACAATCGCCCCCGAAGGATTGCGATCGAAAAAAGCGTGCGGAAGCCGCTGCAGATGAGAGAACAGCTTGCACCGCAATTCGAAGATGAGGCGATTGGCGGCGATGCCCGCCCAGTAGCTGCGATAGTAGCTGGCTATGGACTGCAATGCGTACAGCAACAAGAGCACGGCGCTCAACGCGGCCAGCTTATGCTCCGCGGTCGGCGTCATCCGCGCCGCATGTGCAAGCCCGACGCACCAGCGGTCAATCACCAGATTGATTCCGTCGAGCTTAGCTTGCGAAGCCAACAGAACGTCGATGACGTACCTAAAGGCCAGCGGAAAGGCGAGCGGTAGGGTGAATTTACCGATCCCCGTCAGCGCCGCTCCGACCACCAGTCCGAGATGCGGTCTGACGAACGACAAAAACCTGGTAAGAGGCGAACGAGAACAACCGACTTCGTTCGAATCCATTGAGCTGAACCTTTTTGACCTGGCAAAAGCTTCCGGGCGACTTGGCCAATTGACAGAGCAATGGATATGCCTTTGGGTTCTGCTCTGTTACGTGACGAAAATTTAGCTTCAATTGGGCTGCATCAACATCGGAACCGCACGAGATCGTCGAGCACTAACCGATATCGGAAACGAGCCGGAACGACTGCCGCCTTTGGGCTATCCGGTTTGAGGGCGATGACACCGTTAGCGCTTGCAAAAAAGTGTTTCTTTAATGCGAAGATGTCGGAAATCTGGCATGGTTTTCGAGTGATTTGAGGGGCCGCTCGCGAAGGTTAGATGGCGTTGTCGGGGATTGGAGATCAGGATATTCGCGCCGACGCTGAGGGCGTTCATGATACTCAGCGCTCCTCGGGCGCGGTCACGATCATCGCAGCGATCGTGATCCTGCTTATCTATCAAGGCTACAGCCTTTCGATAGTGGGGGTCGCGTCACCGTGGATTGCCAAGAGTTTCGCCCTGGACCAGGCGAAGCTGGCTGAACTGTTCGCCTGGATGTCGCTTTCGGCGTTCGGCGCGCTCATCTTAGCCCGGCTCGCAGACCGCGTTGGCAGGCGGCGGATCATTCTCTCCAGTCTCGTTTTGGCGCCGCTTTGTGCGGTGGGAGCTGTCATGGCGCGCCATCCAGCTCAATTTGCAGTTTCTGAGATTTTAATTTCCGCGCTGCTCGGCGGATCGGTTTCATCCGCGATCGTTCTGCTCGCCGAGGAGCTTCCCAACGAGCAGCGAGCGCGGGGACAGGCGTTCGCGGCTGGCGCCAGCGCTATCGGGGGAGTCCTTGGGTACATCGTGATCCCCTTCCTGCTGCAGTGGGAATATTCGTGGCGATGGTTATTGGCCCCTTGCATCGCAGGAATTGTGCTGGTTTTTCCGCTGGCACGTATGCTGCCCATCGACTCGCGATGGGCGCGGCTGGCCTCGACCAACTCCGTTTCCGGCAGCCGCTTTTACGACATCTTTCATCCGCTTTATAGGCGTCGCGCGATTACGCTTTTGGTGTGCGCCGCACTCGACACGATTGCCGGCAGCGCAGTCAACGGCTGGCTCTATTTCGACGCGGTTTCGATAATCGGACTCTCGCCGCAAAAAGCGAGTTCCGTGATCGTCGCCGGCATGGTCTTCGGGATGCTGGGTTTTCCAATAGGCGCGTGGGCCGCCGACCGTTTCGGCCGCGTGCCGACGGTGATGTACGTGGGCGGCGCTGCCTGGTTCGGAGCTTTGGCCTTTTACTGGGGCCCGCCGAGCGGAGTGACGTGGCCTTTGGCCTGGCTGACGGCTGCTTACTGCTGGTTCAAGATCGCCTCCGGCGTGCTGACCGTCGGTGCGAACTCGGCTGCAACCGAATTATTCCCGGCCGCACTGCGTACCACGATGATCGGATGGCAGGGGATAACCGCCGCCGTATTCTCGATGCTGGCGCAGGTCATGATCGCGAAACTGATCGGGCCGCTCGGCGGGCTTACCAACGTGATCCGCTACCTCGCAGTGCTCGGCATCCCTAGCGCCGCCATTTTCGGAGCATTCATCGATGAGACGCGAGGACTCCCGCTGGAAGTTGCGGCGAAGGAAGAAGCGTGGGCCCGCGCCAGGAATTTTCGAAGAGAGCCGCTGATGGGCCGGGCATCGGCCGGAGAATCTGGAAAATAGCTATCGGCTGCCTGCAATGACGCATTCGCCCGGCAATAAAACGATTGCGATGTCCAGATCGAGGCTCATGCTTTGGCTCGTGTCGCTCACCGCGGTGGTTGTGCTGCTCGTGGCCCCGACCTCTCGCGCTAAGGCGGCGCATCGCAGCAGGCATCGGCATGCGCGGCACGCGCGTAAGGCCACCCCCTCGCCCACGCCGCCGACTCCGACGCCCAAACCCACACCGGCCTTCAAACCGGTCGTCCTCCTTGCGGGTGGTATGGGAACGGTCAACGCTCCGACCGGCGAGACCCCGGCTGTCCTGGACGCCGCGCAGATCTACGATCCTGCCGCTCACAAATTCGTTTTGACCAACCCGATGACAACGCATCGTGACCGTCACGCCGCGGCGATTCTACCTGACGGCAGGATGCTGATTGTCGGCGGGGTCGATACGGTGCTCGTGCCCCTGGTGTCGTTTCCCGGTCCTGCGATGCCGTGGATTCTGTCCTCGACCGAGATCCTTGATCCACATGTCGGACGCTTCAGCGCAACCGCGAAAATGAACAAGCCGCGCGATGAACCCACCGCTACCCTGCTCAAGAACGGTAAGGTCTTGATAGTAGGCGGTGGGGTGAGCGGCGCGGAGCTCTACGATCCCAGGAGCAAAAAATTCGTCCCGACCACCAGGATGGCCGAGAGCCGTTATGGACAGAGTGCGACGCTGCTACGAAACGGCAAAGTGCTGATTTGCGGCGGCGGACCGCGTCGGGCTGAACTCTATGATCCCGCCACCGGCCGCTTCGCGCCCACCGGCACGATGCGCCAAAACCGCATCTACCACACGGCTACTTTGCTGCCCGACGGACGCGTCCTCATCGTCGGCGGCAGTCCGTACGCACGAAGCTCCGCGCTCGATACCACGGAACTGTACGATCCGAAAACCGGAACCTTCAAAGCCGGACCAAAGATGAAGAGGAGCCGGGCCGGCCATACCGCCACACTGCTTAAGAACGGGCGGGTATTGATAGCGGGAGGACACGACGATGACACTGCCGAGATATATGACCCGGCAGGTCAGCGCTTCCTCACGATACTGCACATGACCGCGAGCCGCTATGGACACTCAGCGACGCTGCTGCCTGATGGCACGGTGCTGATCGCAGGCGGTTGGACTCCGGCCTACAAATCGCTTGCCAGTGCGGAGATTTACGATCCGGCCAGCAGCAAATTCAAAGCGATCAGCACCATGGCACAGGCCTGTGCTGGACACACAGCGACATTGATCTGGGTGCCTCACGCGGCCGGTTGGATACGTCCGACTCCGACTCCAACGCCGAGCTCCGACTCCAACGCCGAGTCCGACTCCAACGCCGAGCCCGACTCCAACGCCGAGCCCAAGTCCAACGCCGAGCCCGACTCCAACGCCGAGTCCGACTCCAACGCCGAGTCCGACTCCAACGCCGAGTCCAAGTCCAACGCCGAGTCCGACTCCAACTCTGGGTCCGACTCCTGCGCCGAGCGCGATTCCCACGCTGAGTCCAAGGCCTGCAGCGAGCTTAACTCCTACGCCGAATTAACTCGCACCCATACTCAAATACATGTTCCGAATGGCCTTCCACTGTTTTCCAATCGCCCTAAAATCTACCGATGTTCGTAGTGGTCATGGTGCCAATGATGCCAATGACCCCCGCCGTCATCAAAAAAACACGCCTGCAGCGACAACATTCCGGATAGTACCAGTAGCGCGGCTCCGAGTCGGAAGAGCCTGATTGTCTTGCTTTTCATAGAGCACCTCCGTCCAAGGCTAAGGGAGAGCATCAACGATGCCAGCCATCCCGGTCGGTTAACTGCACTTCTTTTGGGCGATCGCCGCGCGATGTGGGAATTTTCCGATTTCCCTGCAAAAAGTACCGGACCGTCCTTTCCGAAATCCTCGCGCGTCCCTCGGTTGATCCATGGAATAGTGCGCATGCACCCTGCACAATTTCCGGGGCATGGAGTTTGCTGTCGTTGATGAACGAATTGCGAGGTCACAACAGGGGAGCAGACCGAGATGCAACAAGTTTTGATCCCTACGGCTGAGGAGATTCGCCTGATGGCGCGCGCGCGCTGCCAAAGCGAGCGCATACGGCTTAAGAATGAAATTTCATTCGCCCGCGGTAATGCGTTGTGGGGTGGGCCGTCAAGTGAGGAAACAATCACCGCGCTTAAAACTGCCGTCGATGCGATCGATCGACGGTTAAACGAGCTGACAAGCCCGGACCACGTCAGTGTCTAACAAAAACTCAGTAGCCTAGTCATCGCGTTAAACAAATGACTCTAGTCGACATCGTCCTAGTGTTGATCGTGGTCGGGCTCATCATGTGGTTGGTGAACACCTACGTTCCCATGGCGGGTGGAATCAAAAGCCTCTTGAATGTGGTGGTGTTCGTGGTCGTTCTGGTGTGGGTTTTACAGGTGTTCGGGCTCGTTGGCGCAATCCCCATACGTGTTCCGCCGCTCAGATAATTGCGGTTAGGCGGGAGCGAAACGGTGAGTCCTACCCGACGATCGGCCTGGCGAATAATCGGCTATATGGCTGCCGGGCTTGTTCCCACCGTCTACCTGTATTCATGCGCCGCTCGGCCGGCTCCAGCGCCGCCGCCACCGCTGGTGTTGCCGGCGATCGCGCAGCCGGTCCAGCCCACTGCTACACCGACTCCGGCGAGCCATATCATGAAAGCCTCGTGGTACGGACCGGGCCTGACCGGACAGAAAACTACTAGCGGTGAAGTGTACAATCCGAGGGCGCTGACCGCGGCCTCCAAGACGCTACCGATTGGTTCGGTGGTCAAAGTCACGAACCCGGAAAACGGCAAATCGGTAAACGTTCGAATTAACGATCGTGGCCCTTTTGTCCCCGGTCGCAGCCTCGATCTGTCGCAACGCGCGGCCGAAAAGATCGGCGTCATCCATAAAGGCGTTGCGCGGGTCAAGGTCTCCAGGCCCGCCACGCCAGAGGGAAAATAGCCAGAGAAATAGGCAGAGAAAAATAGGTAGGATCTGCGTCCGGCCGGCAGCTCTCCGGCTCCTGCTTCTTTTCAATGGAAACGCCCGCCTTCAGCCAAACGACGCGACGCGGCCGGCTGGTCGCAACCAGAAACCCAGTCGACTGAGAATATACTTATAGCTCAGCCCGACTGGCTGCGGGGACTAGCTTCCAAGACTCATTAAAAACAGAGAATGAGCATCATCGGCCGCAGCTCTGGGATGATTGCTGCGCGAGTTGGACTCCCGGTGAGGCGCCTTGTTGAGCGTACTGCTGTGGTCCGGAGATCGAGGTGTGGACGGAAGCCGACGTGCAGATTCCGAGATATTCACAGCAACCAGAAAATAGAAATAGCGCGAAAAGCGGAGCCAGCAATTTCTTAATATACATGGTTCATTCCTCAAAGAGTTTTTCAACACCGATATACTACCGCTGAAAAAAGCGCCGGCGACAAATGCCTAATCCGCCACTCTCTCCCGGGGGGAAGGATAGATATGGTTGAGGTCTCAGCAAATGTCGCCGGCGCCAAATCGGGTCGCTCGATTCTAAAAATAGGTTCTAACGGTCAGTGCCGCTGGAACCTGCTGACGATCCAGATTCCGGGTTGTTCGGATTCGTCGGTCCCGAGGGATTGATCGGGTTGTTCGCATTGCCACCCATCGACGAACCACTCATCGTTGAGCCACGGCCCGAATTGCCGGTAAAGCCAGGCGAAGTCGATCCCGACGTGCCCGCGGAAGGATTGCTTGGCGCAGTCGTCGCGTCTCCGGGGGCGGTAGGCGCAGTTGCCGCGTCACCGGTGTTCGCACTCCCGCCCATAGCCGCTCCACCACCCGCAGCACCAGCGCCGCCACCACCCGCGCCGCCGCCCGCGCCTTGCGCGTAGACCGCTGGAGCCAATGCACTCAATGCGAGGGTAAGAGCACCGCCGATAAGAAAGCCTGATGTACGTTTGCGTTGTCGCATGATTGGTGTTCCTCCAATTGAAAGATTCGAAAAACTAAAGCGCAATCAATTTGCCATCTTCCTCACGACGACCGCGACTCGGCATCGAAGGAATGGCGTTCCCCTCAGCCGAACGATCAAATCACTCCCAGTAGCGCGAGAATGAGTATGAGCAAAAGCAGGCCGCCTATTCCCCCGGCTGGGTAGTAACCCCAGCCTGCACTATAGGGCCAAGCTGGTAGGGCGCCCAGTAAGAGGAGAATCAGTATTACGACTAAAACAGTTCTGACCATGTCAGTCCTCGTCGGATTGATGTCTTCGCGGCCATCTGGTGTACCTTTCAGCCGCATTCTGTTTAGCTGTTCCTTAATTGAAAGATTGCATCATGCGTGCCAGTGCAACGTATGGTGTGGTACCTATTACATCGCGATTCGACGAGAGTGGCATCGAGGTAATGCAAATAGTACAGGGCGTTTATTACAGAAAAAGGAAAGGCTTGACCTGTACATCGCGTTACCGTTAGTCGACGTTCTGGTTAGCGACAAAACCCGCTGTCCCCTTCATCGGCCCCTCGACGACCACGACTTCGGTGCCGATGCTGTCACTCGAGAGGACTTTGACGGGGGTCTGATCGTCGATCTTCTTCGCCGACAGATCCTCTTGTGCATTTCCAATCATGCCGTTCACGCCGCCTTGTTGAGCCTTGTGCGAGACCTTAAGGAACGTCGCTTCGTCCGGATAAAGCGGGACGGCATGCTCGCCTCCAGTGGCCACGAGTTTATGGGTTAAAACGGCGGGTTGCCTGGTGCATCCCGCCAGCGAGAGCACAACTGCGGATATTACGATGGCAGTTTTCCTTTGGACCTTCATTTTTCGACTGTCCCTCCGAAGGTATGTACTAATTTCAGCCTCAAGCACGTTCAATTGTCGTGCCGAAGTCAGATCTCACGGGACGCGGCTGATGGAACGGGATTTTTATAGCTCGAAAGAAAAATGTACAAATCCGGCGGCTGTCCACCGGCTAGAAAAGGTCAATGGTCGAGAAAATTATCCGGGACGAATCGAACTAATCAGATCAGGGGACGCAGCTTTTTATAACCGGCAGGCGGAAGGCTATCCGTTCGGGCGCCGTCGCCTTCGTACGAGCGCGGCCGCTATTTCCATGAGCTTCTGTGGCGCAACAGGTTTGTTTACGCATTCGTCGAAGCCGGCGGAGATAATGGACTGTCGCTCAAGGCCGCTGGCAAGGCCGGTGAGTGCGATAGCGGGAATCTCTTTGCCATGCAGCTTGCGAATCTCGCTGACGAGGTAGAGCCCATCATGGTCTGGCATCGCGATATCGCTTATCAGAACGTCGGGAAGTTGCTCGCCAAAGGCCGCCAGCGCTTCGGTAGCGGAACGCGCGCTTCTCACCCGTGCTGAAGCAGCCTCGAACGTCATGGCGAGGGCTTCCAGCAGGTCCGCGTCGTCCTCCACCAGCAGCACCTCCACTTTCCGCAGGTCAGGCGGCACACTCGGCGAACCAGGCGTACCGTCCATTTCGACCGCGTGCAGAGGTTCGGGCGCAAGCGGCAGCCTTACCGTAAGACTTGTGCCCTTGCCTACGCCGGGGCTGGCCGCCTCGATTGTTCCGCCGTGCAGTTCCACCAGGGTGCGAGCGATCGCAAGTCCCAGTCCCATCCCGCCGTGGCGGCGCGCGATGGTGGGATCAGCCTGGCTGAAGCGCTCAAACACTTTCGAAATAAACTCCGGCGCGATCCCTTCGCCGCTATCCTCAATTCGGACCTCAATCCGGCCTTCGATGGAGGCGCATCGGAGCCTGATTGAGCCGCCGTCCGGAGTGAACTCGATCGCATTGCTCAGGAGATTGCTAACGACCTGTTCCAGCCGATCTTCGTCGCCTAGCACATTGCCCGATTCGGCTATCTCGGCGCTAAGCTCCAAGCCCTTCTCTTGAGCCGCTGGCATCGCCGCCTGAACCGCACGCTGCGCAATGCGGGCGGGATTCACCAGTCGATGCTCAATCTGGATTTTGCCGCTGACGATACTCGAAATATCGAGCAAGTCTTTTACCAGCCTGGCTTGCCTCGCCACTGCGCGGTCAATCGCGGCCAGGGCCTGTTCTTGCTGCTGGCGGTCAACTCGATGCCGAATAATCTCCACTCGCCCTACGATACCCTGAAGCGGCGATCGCAGCTCATGAGAAATCATCGCCAGGAAATGATCTTTGGCTCGATTGGCCGCTTCGGCCTCGGCCCTGGCCTGCTCCGCGTCCCGTCGCTCGGCCTGTTCAAGGGCCAACAGTTCGTCGAGCTTCTGCTGGGCGTGTTTGCGCTCGGTAATGTCGACCATCACGAGAATCGAATAGCCAGTTTCGCGCGTGGTCCCGCGCATCAGCACCACCGCCGATTCGACCCAGACCATCGCACCGTCCTTGCGGACGTAGCGTTCCTCGCGCAAGGCGGCTCGGCGTTCGCCCGATAGCAGCCTATCCATTTCCTCGTTGTGCGGGGAGAGATCGTCGGAATATATAACGTCGTCGATTGTGCGGGACAGCAACTCTTCGCGCGAGTAGCCGAGAATCGCACCGAGCTTCTCATTGACCCGGAGCCAACGGCCACCCGAGTCGATCAATGCCATGCCGACCGCCGCCTGCTCAAAGGTCAATCGAAACCGCGCTTCGCTCTCACGTAGCGTGACGTCTTCGATCGCCATCAGGATGAGCGGATCGCTCCCTGGATCCTGCTCCAGGCGGCGGACGTTGATCAGTAGTTGGCGCTCGCCCAGGCGGGGCAATAGACAAACGAGCTCCAGGTTCTCGAGCCGTAGCCCTGCATTCCGCACCTCGGCGAGCTTTTCCATAAGGGTCGGCAGGTTCCATGCTCCGCCCTGCGCGTGCGCTATTCGCTGGCCCTCGATTTCGGCTGCCGTGGTTTGAAATACCTCGTGAAAAGCGTGGTTCGCGGTGCGCACCGTGAAGGTTGCGTCAAGCACCAGGAGCGGCTGGCCCACCGTCTCGACGATGGCCTCAGCATAGTCGCGCGCCGCCCGCGTCTGTTCGAGGCTGCGTTTGATGTCGTCAATATCGATCAGCACCAGGACCGCGCCGTCGATCCGGTCATCCAGCGTGCGGTAAGGACGGATACGCAATGCATACCAGTGTCCCTCGCGGTCCTGAACCTCACGCTCCTTGACGCTCATGCTGTCGATGGAGTCGGCCAACATCGATTCGAGGTCGGCCACGTGGATATTCAGCGTAATGTCGCCGATCGGACGCCCAATGTCGCTTGCGATGACATTGAGTACTCTGGTCGCGGTCGGAGTGAATCGCCTGATCCGCAGATCCCGGGAGAGGATCAGGATTGGCACGTTCATGCTGCCCAATACGTTGTTGAGGTCCGACGAAGTCTGGGAGAGTTCCGCATAGCGGTTCTGCAGTTCGTCGTTCAGAGTGGTCAGCTCTTCATTGGTTGACTGCAACTCCTCCTTGGAAGTCTGGAGCTCCTCATTCATGCTCTGCAGTTCCTCATTGCTGGAGAGCACTTCCTCGTTGGCGCTTTTGAGTTGCTGGTTGGAGGCTTCGAGATTTTCAATGATGGAATGGAGCTGAGCCTTCGTGCCCTCCAACTCGTGGCGCAACGTAACCAGTTCGCGCTCGCGGGGGGCGCTCCTGCGGCTATCCTTTTTTGCGATCCGCGCTGCGCCGCGGACCTTTTCGGCATCCGTCCGTTCTCCGAATGTGACCAGGAAGTGGCGTGCGCCCTCGGCGTGCCCGAGCGGAAGCACCTCGATGGTTAACTGCTTGCGTTGGCCGGCGTGGTCGAACTCGAAGTTTTCGCTGCGCACCTCCCTGTCATGCTGACGGGCCTTATAGAGCAAGGACTGTAGCTCCGCGCGAATACTTTCCCTCGACATTCTGATCAGATTGAGAGTGGCTTTGCCGGCCGCAGGTTCGAGAAAGGCGCCGGTGCTGCCGCGGAATTGTAAAATCTCAAGGTTTTCGTCGACCAAAACCGCAGGCGGCGAATACCGTTCGAGCAGCGCCCGTTCGAAGTCCCTCTGCGACTGATCCTGGACCGACAAAAGCGGGTTCTCTTTACGGGGCGGTGGGATCGGCGCAAAGCTCTGGCTCCCGGATGCCGCGGCGCCATCGGAGCGGACAACGCCGGTCCGCTTGGCAAAGAATCCGTGTTTGGGCTCGCCAATCGTCGAGAAAAGTTCGCCACCACTCTCCGAGCGGCCGACCGCCAGGACTCCGCTCGGCTTGAGCGCTTGATAGAAGGTCGCCAGCACGCGGCTCTGGATCTCGGGCCGCAGGTAGATAAGCACGTTGTGGCAGGACACCAAGTCGAGTCGGGAGAAGGGCGGGTCGGTCACGAGGTTGTGCCTGGCAAAAATGCAGCGTTCGCGGATCTGCTTGGAAATCTGATAACCGCTCGCAACCTGTATGAAGAAGTGCCGCAAACGTTCCGGCGATACGTCGCTGGCGATGTTGGAGGGGTAAGTCCCGTTGCGGGCCCGCTCGACGGCGCTATTGTTAATGTCGGTGGCAAAGATCTGAAACGAATGGTCACGGTTGTGCTGCTCGAGAAACTCGCTCAGACAGATAGCGATCGAATAGGCTTCTTCTCCGGTCGCGCAGCCCGGGACCCAGATCCTGACAGGCTCGTCAGGCGATAGCGGAATCTGGGGAAACACAAATTCGCTCAAGCCATCCACGTTGGCGCCCTCGCGGAAAAACGCGGTAACGCCGATCATGATATCGTTGCTTAGCGCCAAGGCCTCGGCCGGCTTGTCTGCCAGCAGCTTGGCGTAATCCTTGAACTCAGCAATCTGGCGCAGCAGCATACGCCGGCGGATGCGCCGATTGAGGTTGGCCGGCCTGTAGTAGGATAAGTCGATCCCGGCCGCACTGTTCAGCGCCTTCATCACCGACTTGATCCCGTCGCGATCAGGGACCTCGCCTTGCTCCACAGCGTGTCGCAGCACCAACGGATCATTGCCCATCTGGGCAATCGTCTGACCGATCTCCGCCGGAGGAAGCACAAAATCGACGTCTCCCAACCCGATGGCGGCCCGGGGCATGCCGTCAAACTTGGCCGCTTGCGGATCCTGCGCCAAGGTGACGCCGCCGGCAGCCTTGATTGCCGCAAGTCCCAGCGCGCCATCCGAGCCGTTACCTGACAGCACCACGCCGATCGCATGATCGGCGCGATCCTCGGCCAGGGCGCGAAAGAAGGAATCGACGACCATGTGTCCGGGTTTGCGAGCGCCTACCTGGAGCACGCCATGCTCTATCGAAAGATCGGCGTTGGCCGGGATGATGTAGATGTGGTTGGGCTCGACCGCCGTCTGATCGGTTGCCTCGCTCACCGCAATTTGCGTGTTGCGGGAAAGAATCTGGCTGAGCATGCTCTCGTGGTGGGGGTCCAGATGCTGGATGAAGACCACAGCGACCCCGCTGTTCTCAGGCAGTGCGCTCACGAGTTGAGAGAAGGCCTCAAGGCCGCCGGCCGATGCGCCTACGCCGACGACTGGAAACTTCGGAGGCCGAGGCGGAGTCTCCGCCACCTGCGCCGATCGATCGACAGATGGCGCGACTGATGGCGCTTTCCGGCGCTGCCGCGCAGCGATGGATGAAGGTCTTTTTTTAACGGCGGTCACCCACGGAACATGAACGCGCTCGATTCAAGAATCCCGGAGAGAGCAATGACCATACCATGCGAATGGCTTCACGCTTAAAAAAACCGTCGACACAGGCAAACTCTGATGACAAACTCAATCGCGGGACTTATTTTAACCTCATCTGGGCTTGCGCTAGTGGAAAAGATCAATGGCTGGAAGCAAACATCTTCCTGAAACCGCGGAGTCCGGTTTGCATTCGTATGAGACGCAATTTCGCCTCATGGTCGAGGAAGTAACCGACTACGCGATATTCATGCTCGATCCGCAAGGCCAGGTCGTGAGCTGGAACAAAGGCGCGCGGCGAATTAAAGGCTATGAGGCCGGAGAGATCGTCGGACGCCATTTTTCCTGCTTCTATACCGCGGCTGACCAGCAGCGCGGAGTTCCCATGCGCGCGCTGAAAGTCGCCGCCGCCACCGGGCATTTTCGTAATAGCGGCTGGCGCGTGCGCAAAGATGGCTCGATGTTTCTGGCTGATGTGGTTATCACCGCGGTCAAGGACGAAAGTGGAAGCCTGATCGGTTTTTCAAAAGTCACTCGCGACGTCACCGAATCGCGCGCCAATGAATCGCGGCTCGACGCGACGGCTCTGGAAGTAATGCGCTCGACGCTGCGAGCTGGTGGCCGAAGCAAACCACGAGCTGCGCGGCCCAATTCAGGTCATATTTACCTGGGCCATGGTTCTGGAGAAACAACTCGATGCGCTGGGGGTGGAGGATCGCCGGGCGCTCGGGGGAATCAAGCGCGCGGGCTCGCGTTTGACATCTATTATCGACCAAATGCTCGATCTTTCACGAATTGATGCCGGGGCCTTCGAGGCCAAGCGTGTGCCGATCAATCCTACCGCGCTAATCGAGGAATTCATCGACGACTATAAAGTGCTGGCGGAGCAAAAAGGCCTCACTCTGGACTGGAGCAGCGAGGCCCCGGGGAGCACTTTGGAATTCGACGAATACTGCTTCACTCACATGCTGTCGAACCTGCTGAGCAATGCGATCAAGTTCACGGAACGCGGTAGGGTCGGGGTCCGATTGTTCAGAGATACCGGAGGCGGACTTGCGCTCGAGGTGAGTGACACAGGAATCGGCATGGACGAGAAATTCGTTTCCCGGCTCTTCGATCCCTTCTCGCGAGAGCAGAGAAAAAGCGGGATCGACGGAGCGGGGCTGGGCTTGGCGGTAACGAAGCGTTACCTCGAACTCAACGGCGCGAGCATCTCCGTGCAAACACGTAAGGACGCGGGCAGCACCTTTCTCGTCCGGCTTTCACCGTCATAGCAGGCCTCGCCGATTTCGGTTTCGCGCCGGATCGGCTCGGACGAGACCGCTAGCACTCTGTATACTCTGTCTGATTCGGCCTTCGAATCGCCTTTGCGCTCGAAATCGCTTGAAAAAAATGCTCCCTCGCGATGGCCTTGTGTTTTTTACCTGATACAAAATACAACGCGTTGCCGCCAACAGCCTAAGAATCCCCACTTTCCGGGCTGTGTCTGAAGAGCACAATGGCACCTCCCTTGCTTGCAACGCGAGGCCCAAACGCCATGAATTCATGGACCCGCAGCCCATCACCTCGCGCGGCGATCATTCTTGCCGGCGGCGAGGGTCTTCGTATGCGCTCCGTGACCCGGTTTATCACCGGACAAGACGACGTGCCGAAGCAATTCTGTCCGATGATGGGCGGGCTGACGTGGTTCGAGAATACGAGGAACCGGGTGGCGCAACTGATACCAGTCGAGCGCTCCTTCATCGTGGTCAAGCAGAGCCACCGCGACTTCTATGAGCCGCTCTTGGGAGATCTCCGACGTTCGCAAATCGTAGCGCAGCCATGCGATCGCGGAACTGCGTCGGCCATTATGTACGGACTCATGCGCGCCAGAAGTCTCGGCCCCCACACTACAATAGCCATCTTTCCCTCGGACCATTACGTGAGCGATGACGCCCGGTTCATGCGGCAGGTCGAGCGCGCGTTCGATGCGGTGGACGCGCATCCGGCACTCGCAGTGCTGCTTGGTATCAGGCCGGACAAGGCCGAGACGTCATATGGATGGATTGAGCCCGCGTCGCGGGTGTCGTCGTGGACTCCCAACCTGTTCCGGGTCAAGCGATTCTGGGAAAAGCCCCGCTGGGAGTTGGCCCGCACTCTGCTGGCCGGCGGGTGTCTATGGAACAGCGCAGTTATCGCGGCCCGTGCCTCGGTGCTTGAGGCGATGATCGCGGAACATGCACCCGAGATGTTCCGCGCCTTCAACGATGCCTTCCGCCAGGTACAGGTTGGCGAAGAAGAAAACGCCGCGGCGATATTTGGAAAGCTGGAGACGGTGGGGTTCTCTGAACAGGTACTTTCCCAGGCACCGTCAAACCTCGCAGTGCAGTTGGTAGACGATGTTAAGTGGAGTGATCTGGGAGAACCGGAGCGTCTTATAGATACTTTGCAAACATTGAAATCCCGCCCCCCATGGCTCGACGACCTCGCCAGGGAATACCGCATACACGCCACCGCCCGAATTGAGGCGTGATCCGTCGCAATTTCGAATAGACTTTTCCATCGTGCGAATACTGACTCGGGCTTTGCCCGCGCTGTTCACTGCGCTATCCTCAGACTCGAGGAGGCGCAGGGGATGCACCTTGGACGCCTAATTTCGTGACTCGCATCGCCTTGAAATCCGGCAAACTTACTATCCTCGTGGTCGACGACAATATCGACGCCGTCGAAGCACTGGCTCAGATCCTGGAGTACGAGGGATACGCCGTCGCGACCGCGTATGACGGGCGTGAGGCGCTCGAATATCTCCGCGGTCATCCGACGCCCGACCTGATTGTCCTCGACCTGATGATGCCTGTTATGAATGGATGGGAGCTTCGCGCCGAACTGGCTAAAGTCCCGGCGTTTGCGAAAGTGCCGATCGTGGTCATGACGGCGCTCGCGCAAGCAGCCCAGATCGAGGCCGACGCCATCGTGGCGAAACCTATCGATCTGAAGCGTCTCCTGCTGATCATGGACCGTCTGCTGGCCGGCCGCGCGGACACCAATGGGTCGACGTCGAGAATATGATTCCGTGAATCTGGAATATTGGTATTACGGCTCACGCGCACCTGAAAGGCCGATGTCCAGGGAGGCAGTCCATGTCTGACGTTGAATCGTCTGAGCCGGAAATTTGGAGGGAAATAAAAGAACTCGAGCAACGAGAAGCGGACGCGATGCTCCGCGCCGACGTTTCCACCCTGAGCGCGCTGTGGTCCGACGATCTGCTGGTGAATAGTACGGCGAATCTGATCGCGGACAAGAAGATTCTTCTCGGTGTGATTGCAAATGGACGCCTTCGGTTGAAATCTTACAGCCGGCTTACCGTGCGAGCGATGATGAACGGCGACACGGTTATTACTACCGGCAACGAAAGTTCCCAGCTCGAAGGACCTGCCGCCGGCATAATGCTCTACTGCAGCTACATGAACGTATGGATCAAACGTGATCTCGCCTGGCAATTGTTCGGCCGTCACGTCGGACTGATTTCGCGCTCCCCGGCCGATTCCAAAGATCGCGGCTGAGGTATTTTCGGCAATATCACATTTAGCCGCGGCGGCGTTGATTCCAAAGATTCGGCGGGTCAACAAAAGATAGCAGAAAAGATAGCAGGATGAGGGCGACGGCGAGCGCCTGGCCCGCCGCCGCCCCGGGGTTTGCCCCACCTTTCAATCAGGCCAATTTACTGAAGGCCAACGCGTCTTCCATGACTTCTGCGACAAGGCCGTTTGTGCCTGAGCGATGTACCAAATCGCACCTGAGGACGAATTGCCGTCATACCAGTCGCCGGAATAGTGAAATCCAAGGCAACCCCACATGATCGTGCTGAGGTTGCCGCTTGCTATGTCTCCCGAATAGGTATGACCGTTGTTCCCTGACCTCCCAGCGAAATACCCCGCGAGGTCGCCATCCATGCAGGCGCGCATCGAGGCGAAGTGGTAGTCCGCAGCAAACGCGGTGGAATTGAGCACCATCGGCCAGCTCTGCCAATTGTTTAGCGCTTTGGTTTGGAAGATGCTCCACGATTGATAGCAGCAACTAGGGCACTGATAATTCCACAGTTCGGTAAATCCACCGTTGACACACTGGGAATACGACCACCTCTTATCGCCGCCGCTCTGTGGCTGATCCCATGACCAGTCTTCAATCGTTGCCTGGGCGCGCACCACGTCTTCGTCGATACCCCATTTGCATGCTGCCCAACGAAAAATCATATCCGTGTTACCGGTGTACTGGCCATCGACGCGTGCATAGGCCCAGCCTCCACCGTAGACATCGGCGGCGTACCCGTTTGCCCGGTACCCATCAAGCTGCCCTTGCGAGGGCATTGTACTGTTGGTGCCCGAATTGTCCGGGACCATTTCCCGTTCCCACGGGATCTCGGCCGCACAGGTTCCATCACTGGGCAGCGAAGCCCCTGAGGGCAGGGTGCCAAAGTGACCCGACGAACCACCGCCACCACCCGAACCATTATTGACTACCACGGTAATGGTATCGGCGGCATTGGCCGGCTGGCCCGATGGATAAGCGTCGATCGTGAGGACATGGGAACCGTTGGATACCGATCCCGAGTTCCACTGAAAAGTGACGTTTCCTATCGATGCTGTCGGGCCTCCACTGCCGTCGATCCACAGCTTCGACCACCAGGCATTGTTGACGTAGGCCTTGATGGTTACGGTTCCACTGACGGTTGTGCCGTTGGAGGGAGAATTAATGATCACCTCCGCACTTGCCGAAGTTGCTAATGCAAGAGTCAGAAGCATAATCAGCAAGGAAATAGGGTTTTTATAGCTCACCCATTTTCCTGCCGGCACTAAAACATGCCGAGTTACGAAATTATTCGCACCAGTTCCAATCCACATTCCCCTCTCCCCCTTCCTTTTTTGAAATAGCCTGTTTTTTGCAATCGTCTGGTTTAAAAGACGCATGGTTTGAAGACACACAATCCCCCTAACCCCACGCGAAGGCATCGTGGGGTCACACGACTACGCTTTCCGGAGCGCGCTGACGCTCCGGAGGCATGCCTCAACGGCAACGCCGAGGCGCACTACTCCCGCTGGACACTGGCGCGCGTGCGCTGAAAGTCAGCGCCGCATGCGCCGCGGAACAGCGGCTATATCGATGTATGGATTGTTAAGACCGCGGAGAACCACGGCCGCCGAAGCTATGAATGAGGCTGAAGACAATCTGCCGGCTATCCAGCCGGTCTCCAAGAACCTGCATGCGAAACTGCTCTTGGCTTTCCTTGGGATAATCGATCATATCCCCGCTGTCCCCCCGACAATGGTAAGGAAACGCAAAGAATGCACATCTTGATACAAAGACTGGCGCTAAGTGTCAAGAGATCGAGGGTGTGCCGGAAAAGTGCATTACGGCGCGCAGTGGGAAATAATATTGCCAACAGAGTAATCGCGATGCGCCGGCTGTTCATCGCATGCGCAAGTTTCTGCGCGATATGGACGTGCGCTCGAGGCGCGCGACGGGCGCACGCGATGCACATTGATGCGTGGGGTGGGCGGCGGCGCGCGTAGCGCGCCGCCGCCCACCCCACTGCTGTCGCAGCTTATGTGACACTACTTCTTGAGTGCGGCCTTGAGCGCCGCTCCCATGTCCGCGATCGCTTTGCGCGCCTCGTCCAGCACCGCCGCCATCAGTACGAACCCGTGCGTCACTCCTTCGTAGCGGACGCATTCAGTCTTGACGCCCGCGTCCTGCAAGCGCGCCGCATACGTCTCACCCTCATCGCGCAGCGGATCGAAGCCCGCCGTCACGACCAGCGCAGGCGGCAAGCCGCGCAAGCTGCCGGCCTCGGCCGGGCACGCGTACGGGTTAGTCTTGTCCTTGTCGCCGTTGAGATAGTGACCCCAGAACCAGACCATGTCCTTCCTGGAGAGGATGTAACCGTCATCCTGGAACTGCTGTTGCGAGGGCGTGTCGAGGCCTGCGTCGGTCGCGGGATAAATCAGGAGTTGGAATGCGATTTTCGGACCGCCGCGATCGCGCGCCATTTGCGCGACCACTGCGGCGAGATTTCCGCCCGCGCTGTCGCCGCCAACCGCCACGCGCGCCGGGTCGCCGCCGATCGACGCGGCGTTCTCTGCGACCCACTTGGTAGCGGCATAGCAGTCTTCGGGACCGGCGGGAAATTTGTGCTCCGGCGCGAGCCGGTAATCGACCGACACCGTCACGCATCCCGAGGCGTTGCAGAGCGAGCGGCAGAACGAATCCCACGACTCGATCGCGCCGACCGTCCATCCGCCGCCGTGAAAGTAGACCAGCACCGGAAACGGCGCGTTGCCCTCTGGCGTATAAATTTGCACCGGGATTTGGCCACCCGGTCCGGGGATAGTGCGCTTCTCGGACTTGGCCACTTTCTCGGGCGCGCTGTTGAAGGGCTCCAGCAGCGCCGTGATTCCCTGACGCGCCTCGGCCGGCGTCATCGCATGGAACGGCTTGCCGCCAGCGGCGGCCGCTTGGTCCAGAATCGCCTTCATTTGGGGATGCAGCTGCATAAGACCAGCTCCTTGATGGAGAGTTTTGCGCGCTTGGGAACTAGCGCGAACGTGACAATAGCGCAACTCGCGTGCGCGGCCCAAGCCAACGCGCTCGCGATTGCCCGGCCGCGTCGTTAGCGCCGCCAGGCGAGCAGCCGCGTAAGCAGGCGCTTGCGCGAGGGGGTCAGGCGCGTGCGGTTATAGGCGTCCGCGATCTTTTTGATCGCCTCGGCCTGCGTGGGGTAGGGATGAATCACGCCGGCGATTCGCCCCAGTCCAATCCCGGCAGCGATCGCGAGCGTCAACTCCGAGATGATTTCGCCGGCGTGCGCCGCGACGATTGTTGCGCCCACGATTTGGTCGGTGCCCACGCGCACGTGGATTTTGGCCACGCCCGCAGTCTCGCCGTCCAGCACCGCGCGATCCACCGCGCTCATCTCTTGCGCGAACGTCCGTATCGCGACGCCGCGCGCGGCGGCCTCGGCTTCGCCGAGTCCGACGTGAGCGATTTCCGGGTCGGTATAAATGCACCAGGGAATTGTGAGGCTGCTTGCGCGGTCGCGTCCGAAAAACAGCGCGTTGCGGATCACGATTCGGGCGTGCGCGTCGCTCAAATGCGTGAACTGGAGCGGTGAGCATACGTCGCCGGCGGCAAAGATGTGCGGGTTGCTGGTTTGCAGATAGTCATTGACCCGCACGCCGGTTTTGCGGTCGTACTCCACGCCCGCGGCCTCGAGGCCGATTTCCTCCACGTTGGGCGCGCGCCCAGCGGTCACCAGGATTTCATCGACCTCGATTTCGCGACTCGCGCCGCGATGCTCCAGGCGCACGATACGGCCCGCCGCGCCTCGCCCGACGCTTGCGACCTTGCATCCAGTCAGCAACTCGACGCCGTCGCTTACGATCGCGCGCTCGACGATCCGGGCCGCGTCGCGGTCCTCGCGCGGCAGGATCTGCGTCAACGCTTCCAGCAGCCACACTTCCGAACCGAAGCGCCGGAACGCCTGCGCCAGTTCGCATCCGATCGGCCCGGCGCCAATCACCGCGAGCCGCCGCGGCAACTCGGTCAGTGAGAAAACCGTTTCGTTGGTGAGAAACCCGCTTTCAGCAAGCCCCGGAATCGGCGGCGCGGCCGGACGCGCGCCGGTTGCGACCAGGGCGCGGCTGAAGTTTAGCCGCTTGCCATCAACTTCGGCCGCGTCGCGCCCCACGAATCGCGCTTCGCCCAGAAAAACGTCGACGCCGAGGCTCTTGAAGCGCGCGGCCGAGTCGTTGGCGCTCAAATCCGCGCGCAGCCGGCGCATCCGCTCCATCACTGCGCCGAATTCCGCATGGGCCGGAGCCGTCGGCACGATTCCATAGCCGGTCGCGTGATTGATCGCACTGCACACCCGCGAGGCGCGAATTAGCGCTTTCGACGGGACGCATCCGAAGTTCAGACAATCACCGCCCATCAAGCGGCGCTCGACCAGCGCGACGCGTGCGCCAAGCCCCGCCGCACCCGCTGCGGCCACGAGCCCCGCGGTGCCGGCGCCGATCACGACCAGGTTGTAGCGCGCCGCCGGTTCGGAGTTGATCCAGCCCGCAGGATGGACGTTGGCGAGAAGCCGCGCGTCGTACTCGTCGGGTGGTGCTGGGCGCGATGCGTCTGCCATCGCGGCTCACACCTTTTGCTTGAAGCTATACTCGTGCAGCGGCGTGCAGACGGAGATTTCGTACTCGGCGTAGAATGCCTGCCGTCCGCGCTCCTGGGCCTTGCGATGCTCGGGATTCTCGCGCCACGCGGCGAGCGCGTCGGCCGACGCCCATTCGGTGATCCCGAGCAATTCGCCGTCATGATTTTTGTACTCGCGAAACGAGATGAAGCCGGGCATCGCGTTTACGATCTTCAGCATCCGCTCGGCGGTGGCGTTGTATTCATCTTTTTCGGCGGCGCTCAGGTTGTTCATGCGAAAGCGAAAAATGCTGATCACGCGATTGGGATTCTTCTGCTCGGCCATCGCTGCTTCCTTTTCGTTATCGGCGTCGCTCGTTTAATCACTCGCGCGCGTCGAGGCCCATCCGGCGCGCGATGATCACCTTCATGATCTCGTTGGTGCCGGCATAGATCGATTGCACCGCGGCGTCGGCGTAGTCGGTCGCCACCGGAAATTCCATCATGAAGCCATAGCCGCCGTGCAGTTGCAGGCACTGGCTCGACACCCGCTTGAGCAGTTCGGTTACCCACCATTTCGCCATGCTGACCTCGGTCACCAGTTCCTCGCCGCGCACGTGCGCTGCGAGCAGGCGGTCGACGAAGGCCTGGCCGACCTCGACCTCGGTCATCATCTCGGCGAGCTTGAATTGCGTGTTCTGGAACGAGGCGATGGGCTGGCCGAAGGCCTTGCGATTGCGGGTGTACTCGATCGTGTCCTCGAGGCATCGCCGCGTGCTGGTGATCGCACCGACCGCGGTGACCAGCCGCTCCTGCTGCAGCTTGTCCATCAGCATCTTGAAGCCCGCGCCCTCGCGGCCGAGCAGGTTGCTGACCGGCACGCGGCAATCCTCGAAAAACAGCTCGCTGGTGTCCTGGCCGCGAAACCCCAGCTTGTCGAGCTTCCGCCCGCGCACGAAGCCCGGCGCGTCGCCCTCGACCAGGATCAGGCTGATGCCGCGATGAGGCGGGTCGGCCTTGGGGTCGGTCTTGACCACCACGATGAAGAGATCAGCGATCTGTCCGTTGGAAATGAAAATTTTCGAGCCGTTGATAACGTAGCTATCGCCGTCGCGCCGCGCTGTGGTCTGCACCGCGGCGAGATCGGAGCCGGTTCCCGGCTCGGTCATCGCGATTCCCAGGATTACGTCGCCGCTGATCGCGCCCGGAGCCCATCGCCGCTTCTGCTCCTCGCTGCCGAAGCTCACCAGGTAGGGCAGGCAGATGTCCGAGTGCAGCCCCATCATCAGGCCGTGCGCGCGCACCCGCGCCATCTCCTCGATCACGATCGCGTCGTAGATGAAGTCGACGCCGCCGCCGCCGTACTCGGCCGGCGCGTTGGGCGCGAGAAATCCCGCGGCGCCGAGCTTGCGCCAGCTCTCGCGGTCGCTCATCCCGGCGCGGTTCCATCCGTCGATCTTCGGCACAATTTCGGTCTCGACGAAGCGGCGCACCTGCGCCCGAAACATCTCGTGCTCTTCGGTGAAAATGTCGCGTCGCATTTGGGTTTCGGCCTCGGGGCAAATCCTTACACGGACGCGCCGGTGTTCCAAACGGAGCGCCAACGCTGCCCGGATGCTCTCTGAATATGGCCAGCGAGGGTTTGTACGCGAGGAAGCGGGCGCGCTACATAGGATCGAACGGATCAAGCTGCTGTCAGCATAGCGGAGGAAACAGATGCTCAAGCTTTACGGCACGTCCAAGTCGCGGTCGGCGCGCTCTTTGTGGGCGCTCGAGGAGTTAGGGCTCAAGTACGAGCACATCCCGGTCGAAGTGGCCAAGGCCAAGTCGCCCGAGCACCTCAAGCTCAATCCCAATGGACACATCCCGGTGCTCGAAGACGACGGCAACATCTTCTGGGAGTCGATGGCGATCAACCTGTATCTCGCGGCCAAGTATGGCAAGGCGCCGTTCTGGCCGGAGTCGCACGAGGACCGCGGCCACGCAGTCCAGTGGAGTTTCTGGGGGATGACCGAGACCGAGCCACATCTCTTAACGATCCTGCGCAACCGGATGCTGCTGCCGGCCGAGCAGCGCAATGAGCAGGCGGCGGTGGCTGCGGTCGCGGCGATGCAGGGGCCGCTGAAGGTGCTGGACGGGGCGCTCAAGGGGCGCGATCACCTGCTCGGCAAGGACTTCACGATCGCCGACCTCAACGTGTCGTCGGTCCTGAGCTTCGCGGTGCTCGCCAAGCTCGATATGACTGCGACACCGGTAGCGCAGGCGTGGCTGGGGAAATGCCTCGGACGCGAGGCGTTCAAGAAAGTTCGCAGCCTGCCGTAGAGTCGCAATTGCTGCGGCGCCGGCCGGGCCGCAGCATCAATGCTGCTCCAGAGCACCGATGGATTTGAAAAGGGGAGTCGTGGAAGAGGGGAGTCGTGGAAAAGGAGAGTCGTGATGGATCGCGCACATCTTCTGGATCTGACTAATCGCTTCGTCGATGCGTTCAATCGCAACGATCTGAACGCCGTGATCGCTTTTTTCGCAGACGACGGCGTATACGAGGAGTTCAACGGCCGGCGCAACGTGGGCAAGGCCGCCATCCGCGCCGCCTTCGAGCCGCAATTCACCGGCGCTTACGGCGAGATGAAGTTCCTCGACGAGGATATGTTCGCCGACCCCGAAGCGGGCAAGGTGATGGCGAGTTGGCGTTGCACGCTGAGCGTCAAGGGCGAGCCGACCTCGTGGCGCGGGCTCGACCTGATGCACTTCAAGGGCGACAAGCTGGTGCAGAAGTTGACTTACGCCAAGGCCAAAGTCCCGCTGTTCCAGAGCTGAGGAGTTTGCGTACCAGTTAACCCGCAGGAGGCGTCCGCCATGGGAGTTTTGTCCGGCTACAAAATCGTTGAATTCGCGGGCATCGGCCCCGCACCGATGTGCGCGATGCTGCTCTCGGACATGGGAGCCGAGGTCCTGCGCCTGGATCGTGCCGAAGACGCGAACCTCGGAATTAGTACCGAGTCGAAGTACAACCTGCTGGGCCGCGGCCGCCGCTCGGTCGCGATCGATCTCAAGCGCCGCGAGGGCACCGAACTCGCGCTCAAGCTGATCGAACGGGCCGACGCATTGATCGAAGGATTCCGGCCGGGCGTGATGGAACGTTTGGGTCTGGCGCCTGACGTTTGCCAGGCGCGCAATCCGAAACTCGTCTATGGACGGATGACCGGTTGGGGACAGGATGGGCCGCTCGCGCTCGCGGCCGGCCACGACATCAACTACATCGCGCTCACCGGCGCGCTTCATTCGATCGGCCGGCGCGGCGAGGCGCCGGTCCCGCCGCTCAACCTGGTCGGCGATTTCGGCGGCGGCGGCGTGTACCTCGCCCTCGGAGTGGTCGCGGGATTGCTCGAAGCGCAGAAGTCCGGCAAGGGCCAGGTGATCGACGTTGCGATGATCGACGGCGCGTCGTCGCTGATGGCCGCGATCTACGGCTTGCGCGGCGCGGGTGTGTGGAACGACAACCGCGGCGAAAACATCCTCGACACCGGCGCGCACTATTACAACGTCTACGAGACCAGCGACGGCAAGTACGTCTCGATCGGTTCGATCGAGGGCAAGTTTTACGCCGAACTCTTGCGGCTGACCGGGTTGGAGGGCGAGAAGCTTCCGCGCCAGAACGATCGCACGCAATGGCCCGCGCTGCAGGAGCGGCTGAAGGCGGTGTTCAAGACCAAGACCCGCGATCAATGGTGCGCGATCATGGAAGGCAGCGAGATCTGCTTCGCGCCGGTGCTGAATATGATTGAGGCGCCGCAGCATCCGCACAACCGCCATCGCGGGACCTTCGTCGAGGTCGACGGCGTGGTGCAGCCGGCGCCGGCGCCGCGCTTCAGCCGCACGCCGAGCAAAATCCAGCGCCCGCCGGCACGTCCCGGAGAGCATACCGAAGAAGGCCTGCGCGAGTGGGGTTTCAGCGCCTCCGAGCTTGAGCAGTTGCGCTCAAGCGGCGCGATCGGCGTGCGCAGCGCGGAGCCCAAGGCGGCGGCCGGACGCTAAAGCGCCGCGGGCGACATCTCCGGTCAGTGCGGCGCGCGCGATATCGCTTATCGCGTGCGCAGCAGTGCCGCCAGGTCGTAACCGACTACATCACCGATGCGCTCGACGGTGATGTCGGGCGGCGCATAGCTCACCACGTCGGCCGCGTGCGCATAGTGTCCCTGGCGCGGAAAGACCGTGGTCACGCGCTCGCCCCAGATCTTCTTCACCGCCGCCAGGATTCGCACCTTGTCGTCGACCAGCACGTAATGCGTCGCCGGGTAGCGGCGCTCGACTTCCTCGAGTTCCTGCTCCTTGTGGATGTAAATCAGCACGCGCCCCTCGACCGCCTCATATATCCCCGAGCGCCTGACCTTGCGCGGCTGAAACACGACGTCGCCGTCGGACAGGATGACGGTCGGTCCGAAGGCGGCGAGATGCTCAATCGCGTCGAGCGAGCCGGGGTAGAGCCGGTTGGCGAACGGATAGTCGACCAGGTACGAGGAGACCTCGTACAGATGCGTGTCGTGGGGATGCTCGACGCGGTAGCGCTGCAGCGCGCCCAGGTAGTCCGCGTAGCCGAGTTCCTTTCGCAGCTCCTCGAAGATAGCCCAGTAGCGCTCCTGCGAATCGGCGCCGACCTCGCGCGTCAGATGGCGCCTTAGGTCATCGGCGACGCGGTCGTTGTCGAGCAACGTGTTGTCGACGTCGAGCAGGAACACGACCGGGCTTGGGGACTTCGATGACGGCGGCATAACGGTACACCTCGCTTGGGTGGGATCACGCCCGCCAATAAGATCGCAGGCGGCGGCGGAGTCAACAAGCGTTTCGCTCGGCCGCCCGCAGGCGCTTCTCGCGCCTCGAAATTTGCGCTATCTGGCCTCATGGCGCTGGGGCGTCCGCTAAAGGCCCGCATCACAACTCCAGCGTGCAACGGAGGTTCCGGATGAAACGCGACGCAACCGAGACGGGAAGTGAGCGCCGATCCGCGCGGCCATTCACCGGCAAGCAATTCCTCGAAAGCATCCGCGATTCGCGCGAGGTCTGGATCTATGGCGAGCGCGTCAAGGACGTGACCACGCATCCGGCGTTTCGCAACTCGGCGCGGATGCTGGCGCGGATGTATGACGCGCTGCACGATCCGCAAAAGAGTCCGGTTCTCACCGCGCCCACCGATACCGGCAATGGCGGCTTCACGCACAAGTTCTACAAGGTGCCGCGCACGGCGGAAGACCTGGTGGGCGCGCGCGACGCGATCGCCGAGTGGGCGAAGATCTCGTACGGATGGCTTGGACGATCGCCCGACTACAAGGCGAGCCTCACCGGCACGTTGGGCGCGAACGCGGAATTCTACGCGCCGTATCAGGAAAACGCGCTCCGATGGTATCGCGAGGCGCAGGAAAAATGCCTCTTTCTCAACCATGCGCTGGTCAATCCGCCCACCGACCGCAGCAAATCGCCCGACGAAGTGACCGACGTCTTCGCGCACGTCGAAAAGGAAACCGACGCCGGCGTGATCGTCAGTGGCGCCAAGGTCGTGGCCACCGGCTCTGCGCTGACCCATTACAATTTCATTGGCTTCTACGGCCCGACTCCGCTCGGCAAGCCCGAACTCGCGATCTTCGCGATGATCCCGATGGACACGCGCGGCGTGAAGCTCCTCTGCCGCCCCTCGTACGAGTTGATGGCGGCGACGATGGGCAGTCCGTTCGACTATCCGCTCTCCTCGCGCCTGGACGAGAACGACGCCGTGCTCATCCTGGACAAGGTGCTGGTGCCGTGGGAGAACCTGTTCGTCTACCGCGACGTCGAGAAGGCCAACACCTTCTTTCCGCGCTCGGGCTTTATCCCACGCTTCACCTTGCACGGATGCACGCGGCTCGCGGTAAAACTCGATTTCCTGGCCGGCCTGATTCTGAAAGCGATCGACGCGATCGGCTCAAAGGAGTTGCGCTCGGCTCAGGTGCAGGCGGGCGAGGTGCTGGCGTGGCGCAACGTGTTCTGGGGACTCACCGACGCGATGGCGCGGACGCCCGACCCGTGGATGAACGGCACGGTTCTGCCCAAGGCCGAGTATGGGATGGCGTATCGCTTCCTTGCCACCACCGCCTATCCGCGGATCAAGGAAATCGCCGAGCAAACGATTTCGAGCGGCCTCATCTACCTCAATTCTCACGCCGCCGATTTCAAGAATCCGGAGTTGCGCCCGTACCTGGACAAATATCTCCGCGGCTCGAACGGTTACGACGCGCTCGAGCGGGTCAAGCTGCTCAAGGTCCTGTGGGACGCGATCGGGACCGAGTTCGGCGGACGCCATGAACTTTACGAGCGCAACTACGCGGGCAACTACGAGAACATCAGGCTCGAAAATCTGCCGATGGCGCTCGCGACCGGCCGCGCGGAAGAGCTGACCAGGTTCGTCGATCAATGCATGGCGGAGTACGATCTGGACGGATGGAAAGTGCCGGACCTGATCAATCCGACGGACGTGAATGTGATCATGAAAAAGCCCAAGCATGGATAAAGCCGGCGCGGCGAGAATAGTCGAATTCGAACTCGACGAGATGATCGACAATCCGCACGGATTCCGACTCCTCTACGAGCTCCACGAATATTCGCATTTCAATCCGTCGTAATTGGTGTAGCGCGGCGGCGGCATCTAACAAAAAAGCGGCGGGACGAATGTCCCGCCGCTTACATTTCCCATCACGTTTCCCGCGGCGGTTACGCCTCGAAGCGAAACCCTCCGCCGCGCCGCACGATATGGCCCGAGGTCGGGCCGGCGAAATGCGTGCCGATGACGTGCACCGGCTGATCGCAGTAGCGCTCGACGAATTTCTTGCGCGTGTCGGACGCCATCACCGGGTCAGTGTCGAATTCGCATACCCATTCCGGATGGGCGACCTGGATCGGGTGATGGATCATGTCGCCGGTGATCACCGCGTTCTCGCCGCGCGAGGAAATCCGCACGCTGGTATGGCCGGGAGTATGGCCCGGGGTGGGCTCGAGCCAGACTTCGCCGGTCAGCTTGCGCGCCGGCTCGACCAGTTCGGCCAGTCCCGCCTCGATCACCGGACGCACCGAGTCCTCGATCGGCTTCTGGAAGTCGGGGCTGCCCTCGTATTTCGACCAGTGGTCCCATTCGGGCGAGCACATCATGTACTTCGCCTTGGGGAACGTCGGCACCCAGCGCCCGTTGACCAGCATCGTGTTCCAGCCGACGTGATCGAGATGGAGATGCGTGCAAATGACGGTGTCCACCGATTCGCGCGAGACTCCCGCCTTCTCCATGTCGGCCAGGAATGGCGTGTGCAGGTTGTTGAAATCCGCAAAGCCCGGACGCGGCTTGTCGTTGCCGACGCAGGTGTCGACCAGGATGCGGCGGCCTTCGGACTCCACGAGCAGGGCATGAATGCTGAGCAGAATTTTGCCTTTGTCGTCGACGAACGGGCTGAGCCATTCGCTCTCGCGCTTGAGCGCGTCGACCGTGGCATTGGCCGTGATCATCGTGCCGGGCCAGTGCGGCTCCTGTTCGCGGAGCAGCGTGACTTTGACGTCGCCAATTTGCCAGTGCATAGGGGTAACCTCCACCGTTGTTAGGGCGCTACCTTAACCCGAGCGGCCCGACGGCAGCAATCGAAATGCACCAGCCCCGCTGATGCCGATGCTGTGCGGCGGCGCTCGCTCACCAGGAATCGACGTGCGGGCGCTTTTTGCCCGTGCGTGGTGCGGGCGGGGGTGCCGAGCGCAAGCCCCGTGAGAATCCAGCGGCGCGATTCGACCGGATCGATCACATCGTCGAGCTCGAAATGCGAGGCGCTGTTGAGCGCCTTGCCCTGCTGATACATCCGCGCCACCATCTCTTCGAACAGCTTCTTGCGCGCGCCCGGTTCGTTGACCGCCTCCAGTTCCTTGCGATAGCCGAGCTTGGCCGCGCCCTCCAGTCCCATCCCGCCGAACTCGCCGGTCGGCCACGAGACCGTGAATATCGGCGTCTTGAAGCTGCCCCCGGCCATCGCTTGCGCGCCCAAGCCGTAGCCCTTGCGCAGCACGATGGTGAAGAACGGCACGCTGATGTTCGCGCCGACGATGAACATCCGGGCGGCGTGGCGCACCAGCGCGGTTTTTTCGATCTCCGGTCCCACCATGATGCCCGGTGTGTCGCACAGGAAGAGCAGCGGCAGGTCGAACGCGTCGCACAGTTGCATGAAGCGCGCGGCCTTGTCGGCGCCGTCGCTGTCGATCGCTCCCGCCAGATGCGTGGGGTTGTTGGCGATCACGCCGAGCGGGCGTCCCTCGATCCTGATAAGCGCGGTCACCATCCCCAGGCCGAAGTGGCGGCGCAATTCGAGCACCGAGCCGGTGTCGGCGAGCGTCTCGATAACCGCGCGGACGTCGTAGATGCGCAGGCGATTCTCCGGGATGATTCCGCGCAGCAGGCGCTGGTCGGCGCATTCCCATCGGCCAACCGCGCCCTGGAAGTACGAAAGATATTTTTTCGCGACGCGCACCGCCTCGGCCTCGTCGGCGACCGGGAGGTCGACCACGCCGTTGCGCACCTGCACGCTCATCGGCCCGATGTCCTCGGGGCGGAAGATGCCCAGGCCGCCGCCCTCGACCATCGCCGGACCGCCCATCCCGATGTTCGAGTTGGCGGTCGCGATCACCACGTCGCAGCATCCGAGCAGCGCCGCGTTACCCGCGAAGCATCGGCCCGAGTTGATACCGACCATCGGCACCAGGCCGCTCAGCTTGCCCCAGTAATGGAACGCCGGAACGTCTAGGCCGGAGAGCCATAGTCCGTCGGTGTCGCCGGGACGTCCGCCGCCGCCCTCGGTGAAGAACACCACGGGCAGGCGAAGCTTGGCGGCAATCTCGAACATGCGGTCCTTCTTGCGATGGTTCTGCTGGCCCTGGGTGCCGGCGAGCACGGTGTAGTCGTAGGACATCGCGATGCATTGCGCGCGCGAGTCGTCGAAGAGATCGCCGTTGACCCGGCCGATTCCGGCGACCAGTCCGTCCGCCGGCGTATTCTTCATCAGGTCGTCGAGCGCGCGGCGCCGGCGCTGCGCCGCCAGCACCAGCGCGCCGTACTCGACAAAGGTTCCCGGGTCGCATAGGTCCTCGACATTCTCGCGCGCGGTGCGCTGATGGGTTTTGCGCCGGCGCGCGACGGCCTCGGGCCGCGCGGCGTCGAGTCCGCTCGCGTGGCGGTCATACACCTCCGCGAGATCTGGGCGGATGCGGTCGAGGTCTACTTTTTCCGCCTCGGCGGCGACGGCCATTTCGACCTCGGCCTCTTCGATGAAGGCGAGCGGATGGCCCTCGAAGATTGCGTCGCGCTCGGCGACCGCGATCTGCCGCACCATCCCGCTGGTATGCGCGCGGATGACGTGTTCCATCTTCATCGCTTCCATTACGAAGAGTTGCTGGCCCTTGCGCACCAGTTCGCCCTCGCGCACGTCGATCGAGACGATCGTTCCCTGCATCGGCGCAGTGACCGCGACGGTGTTTTCCGGGCCGGTGATTTCGTGATGCGCCCCGGCGTCGGTCTCCGCCGTCGCCACGGCCGCCGCCGCCGCCGTCGCCGTTGAATTGAGCGCGGTCTTGCCGTGGCTCAGCACCGCAAGCGGATCGATCGGGTCGATTTTGGCCCCGGCCAATTGGCTCGCGCCCGGCGCGCGTTTGTGCTCGGCGCGTCGCGACGGCTTGGCTGCGCCGGCCGCGTCGGCGAAAAAGAGCTGGCGATGACTGGAATTCGCAGCGGCGAGAAGCTCGCCGATATGCTCCTCGACGAAACGGGTGTAAAGCCGGTTCGCAGCGAAATCGGGATGCCGCAGCAGGCTCTGGAGAAATCCGATATTGGTCGCGACACCTTCGATCCGAAACTCGCTGAGCGCGCGATAGGCCCGCGTCACGGCCGCGGCGAAATCCGCCGCCGGCGAGTGCGCGATAAGCTTGGCCAGCAGCGAATCGAAGTTCGGGTTGGTCGTGTAACCGGCGTAGGCAAACGAATCCACGCGCACGCCGGGCCCCGACGGCGCCTCGAACGCGGTCAGCGTCCCGCCCGAGGGCTTGGCAGTGCCGTCTGCGCTCATCGTCTCCATGTTGATTCGCATCTGGATCGCGAAGCCGCGCGGCTTCGGAATGTTGGACTGGCCCACGCCAAGCTCGCTGAGCGTGCTTCCGCCCGCCAACTGCAACTGGAGTTTGACCAGGTCGATGCCGGTTACTTCCTCGGTCACCGTATGCTCGACCTGGAGGCGCGGGTTGGCCTCGATGAAGGCGAACTCGGCGTCGTCGTGCCGCGCATCGGCGTCGACCAGGAACTCGAACGTGCCAAGGCTGTCGTACCGGACCGCTTCGGCCATCTGCACGGCCGCCGCGGTGAGCCGGGCGCGCAGACGCTCGGGCAAGCCGGGGCTGGGCGCGACTTCTACCAGCTTTTGATTGCGCCGCTGGATGGTACACTCGCGCTCCCACAGATGGCTGACGCTGCCGGAGCCGTCGCCGGCTATCTGCACTTCGATATGGCGCGCACGCGGCATCAGACGCTCCACGTAAACGTCGGGGTTGCCGAAGGCCGCCCGCGCCTCGGACTGGCATCGCCGATACGCCTCGTTCAGTTCGTCGAGGCTCCTCACCACGCGCATCCCGCGGCCGCCTCCGCCGGCGACCGCCTTGATCATCATTGCAACCTCGGCCTTGTCGTCGGTAATTGCGCTGCCGGTGATGGCCCCGCCGTCGCCGAGCGACGCGAGAAATTCCCTGGCCTCGCCAAGACTGGTCGCGCCCGCGGTGCCGGGCAGCAATGGCACTCCGACGCGCTCAGCCAACGCCCGCGCGCGCACCTTGTCGCCGAACAACTCGAGGATTTCCTGCCGCGGGCCGACGAACTTGATCCCCTCTTCTGCCGCGCGGCGGGCGAAGCCGGCGTTTTCGCTCAGGAAGCCGTAGCCGGGATGGATCGCGTCGCATCCGGCCGCTTTCGCAATCGCCACGATTTGTTCGACGTCTAGGTAGGCGGCGGTGCCGGTGCCGATGAGCTCGCGAGCCTCGTCGGCCTTGCGGGTATGGAGGGATCGGGCGTCGTCCTCGGAAAAGACGGCCACCGTGCGGATCCCAAGCTCGGCGGCGGCGCGCATGATACGGATGGCGATTTCGCCTCGGTTGGCGACCAGAAGACTGCGGGGAAGCATCAGAAATGCTGCGACTCCTCTTGCGCGTTATCTCTCGGTTAAATCATCGAATCCTCGTGTGATCCAGCACGCAACGCGAGCGTCTGAGTCGGAGGGCCATAGACTTGCCCTCGCGACTAATGTAACCTCCGTGACACCGGTCAGAACGCCTTTCAGTAACCTTCTCTGCTCCTCTTGGTTTCTTGTTCGCGCGCTCTCCGGCCAACTGCCCAAGGGAGAGCAGCGCCATGTCCAGCAGAGAGTCTATCCAATCGCCCGCTAGCAAATTGTTCGCTATGGCGATTTCCGCCGTACCTTCCAGGCCAATTAGTTGAATAGCGCACGAGCCCTTAAGGGCCCGGTGGACCCGCCGTGGGAGTGGCCATGGTGGCGCGCGCGCAGGGGAGACTCGCTGGTGCTCCCCTGGTTCATCTTGATCCACGTCACTGCGCTGGCCGGCCTGATCCTGTTTCCGCTACCTGGCTGGCGCGTGCTTTTGGCTTCGTTTTGCCTTGTATGGCTGGGCGGGATGGCCACGACCGTCTGCTATCATCGCGCGCTCGCGCATCGCGCCCTGCGGCTCAACCCGTGGCTGACCTCGATACTGACTTTCTTCGCGGTATTTAATGGCTCCGGAACGCCCTTGAGCTGGGCCGCCGGTCATCGGCGCCATCACGCTTTCGCCGATACCGAGAACGATATCTCCAGCCCCGTGAACGGCTTTTGGTGGGCGCATCTGCGATGGCTCTGGCAGTCCGGCGAGCCGTCGATCGAGCGTTTCTGCCCCGAGCTCGACCGCCCCCTGTACCGGTTTTGGTGGTACGTACAGGGACCGGTCCTGGCGGTGTCATATTTCGGCGGCCTGTATTTCGGCGCCGCGGCTTTTTTCTGGATGGGCGCAATCCGGCTGGTTTTCGCGCTCCACGCGCAATGTTTCGTCAACAGCATCTGCCACACTGAGCCGGGAGTTTCCCCTGGCGAGGATTCCAGCCGCAACGTGACGTGGCTCGGAGTGATGCAGTTCTGCCAGGGCGAGAACTGGCATCGCAACCATCATGCGCGCCCGGGAATCGCGCGCCTGGGATGGAGCTGGCGGCAGCCCGACGTCGGCTATCTGGCGATTTGCCTGCTGGAGAAAATCGGCCTCGCCACCGATGTCCGGCACATCCGCCAGGAAAATACGCAAGAAATACACAAGCCAATCTACAAGCCGTTCCGCAAGCTACTCCGACTGCCGAATCCGCCTGACGCCGGGGCCCGGCTCCTTTCCGGTCGCAATAGCCGCATAGGTTTGCTAAGCCGCTTAGCGGGCACTCCGCCATGCCGGCCAGGCGCATAATCGAAACGGCACAGGCGCTTGCGCAAAGGACGATCACCAGCGCCCGGTTGTTGAAGAGGCGCTCGAGCGGGCTGACGATCCGGCAGGCGAGGGTGCGCGCGTTTTTACGCGGGTCTACCGTGAATCGGCGCGCATCCAGGCCGCGGCGAGCGACCATCTGCGCGGCGTGGGAATCGTCGCCTCGCCGCTTCACGGCATCCCAATCTCGATCAAGGACCTGTTCGACGTCGCCGGCGAAACCACCACGGCCGGCTCGATGGTGCTCAAGGGAGGCGCACCGGCCGCGCGCGACGCAGCTATTGTGCGCCGGCTGCGTGCGGCGGGCGCGGTGATCGTCGGAAAGACCAACATGACCGAGTTCGCCTATTCCGGGGTCGGACTCAATCCGCACTACGGAACGCCGCGCAACTGCTGGGATCGCCCCGGCGCCAGGATTCCCGGCGGCTCGTCGTCGGGGGCGGCGATTTCGGTTACCGACGCGATGGCGGTCGCGGCGATTGGAACCGATACCGGCGGCTCGGTGAGAATCCCGGCGGCGCTCAACGGTCTGACGGGGTTCAAGCCAACTCAGCGGCGCGTGCCGCTCGACGGCGCATTTCCGCTCTCGACCAGCCTCGACTCGATCGGCCCGCTCGCCAATTCGCTCGCCTGTTGCGCGATCGCCGACGTCGTGATGGCCGGCGAAGAGCCTGCCGTGCCGGCGCCGATTCCCTTGCGCGGGCTGCGGTTCGCGTTGCCCAAGCACTACGTCGTCGACGATCTGGAACTTGCCGTCGCGCGATGCTTTGAGTCAGCGCTACGGCGGCTCTCCGACGCCGGCGCGCATATCGTCGACCTCCCGTTCGCGGAGCTTGAGGAATTGCCCTCGCTCAACGCGAAGGGCGGCTTTTCCGCGGCCGAGTCCTACGCGAAGCTCCGCAAGTTCATCGCCACCGAGAGCGAAAGAATCGATCCGCGCGTGCTTGCGCGGATCGTGCGCGGGGCCGAGATAAGCGGCCCCGATTATGTCGACCTGGTAGCCGCTCGCGCTTCTTTGATCGCGCGTGCCGCCGAGGCGACCGCGCCCTTCGACGCAGTTCTGATGCCGACCGTGGCGCTCACCGCTCCTGCGATCTCTGCGCTCGCGGCCGACGAGGATTATGCCCGGACAAACCTGGCGATTCTGCGCAATCCCTCGGTGGTCAACTTTCTCGACCGCTGCGCGCTCACGCTCCCGTGCCACGAGCCGGGCGAGGCCCCGGTGGGACTTAGCCTGATGGGTGAGCACCTCGGCGACCGCAGGCTGATCTCGATCGGCCTCTCCTGCGAGGCGGCGTTGCGTCGCGAATAGTACGGAACCGCTTGTGCGCGGGGGCCCGTGCTCAATTCGCGGCGGGTGAAGCGGCCGCGCGACCGGTGAGCGTCGCGTCTCTCCAAGTGGTGGGGTCTTCCATCGCCTTTGCAGGCGGAGTGCCGCCGAGCGACATCCAGTGCGAACGATAAAATGCGGTAGCCGCCAGTTGCACTCGCAGGCGCTGGTCGGCCGGGGGTCCAGAGATGCCGAAGGCTTGCCAGGGAAGAGTAACCGCCCATCTATATAGAAATGGTCCCCGGATGGTCGAGATGACGGCGTCGCAGTTCCCGTGACTCATGCGGCAAACTTCGACTCGCATCCGCACGATCCCGCCTTTGGTTGAGGATTCCTTTGGCGGCATCACGAAAAAGGCAAAGCGGCGCGCGCCCGCACCCGCGTCCACACCGAAGTCGATCCGAAACGCTTCGCTGCGCGGAAATTCCCCGTCATACGCGAGCAGATGAGGGTCATAATGATCCATGCTTATGGTCCCGACGTGAAGCCCTTGCGGACTCCAAGCCAGGAACAGGTCGCCGAAAACTACGTCCGGCGAAGGCGCGGAAAGACCCTTCACCAGCGCTTGGTCCTTCGGCCACTGTGTAAGCCGGATAGGGCCGGCATCGATCCGAGCCTGGGGGATCTGAATCCGGACGGCTTGCTTCACTGGCGTTCGGGGCGACGCGCTTTGATGGAGTCCGGCGATACTGCGGTTTGCCGCGGTCAGCGCGGTAACGAGTTCTTCGTAGGGCCGCCCATTGGTGTCGAGCAGGCCGAAATCGTAATCCTCGTGGTCTTTCGCGCGGCCGCCCTTGGGCTCGTCGTAGTACTGGAACCAGTGAACTCCGACAATTCCGGGTTTGAGCGCAAAGTACCGTATCGCACTCGCCGCGCCGCTGGCCCGTTCAGCTTGAGTTTGTACCGTCATCAAATAGCCATTGTTGAGATTCCCGGTGCGGTTTTGCGCGGCGGCGAAATACCACTCGGAAACCAGCACCGGCTTGTTTCCGGTCAACTGGCGCAAGCCATCGAAATAATAATGCGCAATCCAGCCGTCCGGACTGTCCACGTTGTAGTTCGTGGCGACAGCGTCGACAAAGGGAGCCATCGCTCGAACCGCGTCCGGGTCGTAGATACCGGGCAAACGGTCGCCGAAAATGAGTGCTTCGGGGTCCGCCTCGCGGATCGCGCGGTTAACCAGTTCGTAGTAATGGCGCGCTACGAGGGCGGTCCACTCACGCACCACGCTGATTCCGTTTCCTCCCGCACGCAGATGCGCTTGTGCGCCAGAGCTTTGGAGCAGTTCCTGGAAAGAGGAAATTCCGCCTGAGACGGCAAAATCGCCGGTGAACCGATGCCAATCTCCGCCGTAATGACGGCGGATGAGGTCAACCAGTGCCTGCTTGGTATGATTTGAGCCGCTCCGCTTGAGATAGTAACTAAACAGTTCTCCGTTCCACCATCCGATCTCGTTGTCGGAGAAATACCCTATTCGGTATGCACTCGCTTTGTAAGGGACGACCGCTTCCCTGGCTTTGGTTATCATCCGTTCTTCGACCGATGGATCAAAAGGATCGGCCCAGAGAAATCGCGCTCTCCAACCGAGGTCGAGATCGGGCAGGCTCGGAAGCGGCAGTTTGGAAGAGCTGAAAGCGCCGGCAGTGTTGAAGCCCCAGGCGCGGAGCTGCGCGGTCGTGCGAAGGGTCCAGTTATCAGGCGGGCGCCACGAGTTTTTCTCAAGGTCCGAAGTCTGCTGCAAAGAGTCCGAAGTCTGCTGCGAAGATGAAATATCGGTCAAGGTGTTGACCCCGAGCGAGAAAAAGCGCTCCCCGCACGGAGTTCCCAGCCACGATATGCCATCATGCGACTGAAGTGTCCATCGGCCGGGAGAACCTGGCCGTGGGGCGCAAGCCGCGCCGCCCACGCCCCGCGTCATGGACAAAAGAACGACCGCGGCGATGGCAATCCGGAGGCCGAGCCGAAAACGTCTATTCACGGTACGATAGGCAAGAGAGCCTGCGGCGAGAGAACCTGCGCACGACATATAGCAATTCCAGAAAAAGGGGGCTCTGCCACGTGCAAACTGAGGTGCGATGGCTAGCTCGGGAATGGGTAACCGTTGCTGAGCGCCTTGTCCAGCGCGGAATCCTGACTATAGATATCCCTGAAGAACCGCACCTCGCCGTGCGGCTCGACTACAGCCGTGGTATAAAGAATGAGTACCGGGATGGGCTTGTCGAGGTTTACCTGGATCGTTTGATCGCCGTTCATTGCAGCGCGAATCTTGTCCTCAGTCCATTCCGGTTTGTCGCGCAAAACCCACGCCGCCAGCCCTTCGGGATTCTGCACCCGGATGCATCCGTGACTGAAGTCGCGGCGCGCCTTTAAGAAGAGCTCGGGTTCCGGTGTGCTGTGCAGGTACACGTTGTAGTGGTTCGGGAAGATGAACTTGACCAGCCCCAGCGCGTTCTTGGGTCCGGGCTTCTGTCGGATAGTCAGTGAGCCGGAGCGAAGTTGGCTGAGTATATCGTCGCTCACGACGCCATCCGTCACCACCTCGCCGCTGCTGGTGGTTACTTCAAATCCATGATCCGCGAGGTAGCTGGGATCGCGCCGGATTTTAGGCACCAGTTCGGCGAACTGGATCGACATCGGGACTTCCCAGTACGGGCGGAAGATGAGGTAGCGCATGTAATCTGCGAACACGGGCGTCTGGTGGCCATAGGCCTTGCCGACGATCACTCGCATAGTCAGGAAGGGCGCGGGCTGCCGGCGCATCGTACGCAGCTTGAACTGGGGGAGATTGACGATGATCGGCGGCTGCGGAAAGTTGGACGGGATCCAACGATAGCGTTCGAGCGCGAACTGAAGTTGCTTGACCCGCTGGGTGAGCGGCACATTGAGCTCGGCGACCGTCTCTTTGCCGAGCACTCCATCGGGCTGAAGGCCGTTGCGCTTCTGAAAGTGCCTGACCCCGTCGACCGCGGAGCCCTGGAAGACGGCGGTGTCGGCGGGCTGAGCGGCGTCGAGCGGAAGGTCGCCAAGCTGGCGCAGACGCGAGATCAGGGGCGCGACTCCTGAATACGCATCGCCCGGATGCACGGCTTTGGCCGGCAACGGTAGCGGCGCGCCGTCACCTTGGGCGGCCAGCTTCACGTACGCAGCAAGGGCGGTCTCGTCGCGCCCATAGCCTTCGTAATGCGGTTCGAGGCTCGCGGCCACTCCGTTAACGTCCGGGGACTCAATCACATGGTCGCGCAGGAACTCGGCCAGGCCATATCGCTTGGGTCCGACGTCGAACCCGAACTTGAAATGCTGCGGGTCGACGCGGCCGACACGCAGGGCGGAGAGGTAACGCGCCGCGCAAACCGTGAGTGCCAGGTCGAAGTGTGCCAGATCGGTATCAGCCGGATGCGGGTTCGATGGGACTAGCTTGGCCAGGCGCCCGTCCCATCGCGAAGCGTCGTAGTCGTCCGGGACGAGGCCCTTTAGCGAAGCCTGATTGAAGAGCTTTATCATGGCTTGCGCCTGCGCGGTCGGCTGGCCGTCATGAACCCAGGCGAGCGCGTTCGCGCCCAAGCCATAGAATTTTACTACCTCGGCCTGGAAATCGGTGAAGTTCGGCCAGCGGAGATCGTTCAGCTTTCCCGCGGCGATCAGGTTGCCCAGTTCGCCCAGCGCCTGCGGAGCAATACTCGGGGACGGCTGCGCGGCTGGCGTGGGTGAAGCGGCGGCCGGCTTAAGTGACGCGTCAGTTGCCAGCGCGGGGCTCGACACGGGAGCGCCACATAGCGCGAAAAGCAGCACCGTCAGCACGAGGAGCGACGGCTGGCCGATTCGCCTGCATTCCAGCGTGGGGAGCGTCCTCGCTTGCCACTTATTGCCCGCCGCGTTCAGTAACGCACGCCGCACGAGCGAGCAGATCACTTCCACTCGATAGAGAATCGACACGACACCCCTTTTCGCGAATCTTTCGGCAAGACCGTTCAGTACAGACCCACTAGAGCAACCCGACTTTATAAGGAAGTAACCGGCGCAGGCAAAGCGCGCTGCTGTAGAGGTAAAAGCCTGAGATCGCACCTATAGGGAGTTTGAGGACAAATTCACGTCTTTAAAGCCAAATTATGCGACACGTTGACGTTGCGAAATCGCTACGCCATTCGCTTCCGATTTTCGCCTATACTTTCTTTATATGACTTATATCTCTTTGCGCTATTCGATAAGCGTCAATTACATGAATATTCAATTCGGCATGGGTTATGCTTTCACGAACTACAGTAGAAAAGCCCGGCTTTTCGAGGACAATATGCCGCATCGATATCTTCGGAATTATGAATTGCAAGCGCTACATCCGCTGCTGAAAAGCCTGGCTGATGAATCCGAACAGATCGTCGAACGATGGCATCAGCTCTACGCCAATCAGTGCGGTAAAAATCGAGCACTCGCGCAAGAAGAATTCTTCAGCATCATGTTGCCGCTTGTTCGCGACAGTGTGACTGCCTTGCTCGACAGCGATTTCGAACGGTTTGGAACGATCGCCCGAGAATTGGGCGAGCGGCTGGCAACACGCGCCGTTCCTTTTATCGAGGTCATCCTTTCGCTGCATCTTTGCCAGGAGAGCATAGAGTCTACCCGTGCTGGAGAAATCTCCCCTACCGTGGAGTCTGCGTTCGCTCGACTTTGTCATTTTCACGCCACTCTCGTAGCCGAAGGCTATATCCAGACTGAACGAGCAAGTTCACCAGTCCGAGTCGAGGAACTCGAAGACGACACTGGCCATCTCGAGACCGCCGAGCGGAGAGATTTTCACGGCCTGCTTGGCGCGAGCTCCGCGATGCGGCGGATTTACGACCGTGCCGAAGCCGCCAGCAGGGCTCGCGGCACGGTGCTCATCGTCGGCGAGAGCGGCACGGGCAAGGAATTGGTGGCGCGCGCCATTCACCGGGCCGGGGCGAATCCCGACGCACCATTCGTGGCGGTGAATTGTCCGGCGATACCGCGCGATCTGATCGAGAGCGAGCTCTTCGGCCACAAACGCGGCTCCTTCAGCGGCGCGAACGTCGATTATATCGGCCTGTTCCGCGCGGCCGAGGGCGGCACGCTGCTCCTGGACGAAGTCACGGAGATGAATCTGGAAACGCAGAGCAAATTGCTGCGGGCTCTCCAGGAGCGCACCGTGCGGCCGGTTGGCTCGATCGCCGAGGTTCCGGTCAATGTACGGGTCATCGCTTCGACCAATCGCCGGCCCGAGCAGGCCGTCAAAATGGGCCTGCTGCGTCAGGATCTGTACTACCGGCTGCAGGCGAATGTCATCGAGATTCCTCCACTGCGGGAGCGCTCGGAGGACATACCCCTGCTCACGAGCCACTTCATCAAGATTTTCAACGCCGACGCGGTGCCCGCTGTCCCGGTGACCGGTATCGCACAAGACGCCATGGCGGCGCTGCTCGGGTATCCGTGGCCCGGCAATGTGCGCGAACTTTCCAATGCGATCGAAAGCGCGATCACCTTCGGTCACACCGCCCGGATTCGTTTGAAGGATCTGCCGCAAAACGTCCGGCGAAACGAGCCGGAGGCCGCGATGCTGGCGGCCGGCGATGTCGTTCATGCTGAGGTCGAGGCCGCGCCTGTCCGCCAGCTCACTGATGCTTCGCCCAAGACCTTCGACGAGACCGAACGCGACCTCATCGAGAGGGCTTTGCAAATCGCCGGCCACAACAAAACCCATGCTGCCGAACTGCTGCAGATATCGCGCAAGAAGCTCTATGCCAGGCTGGTCAAGTACGGGCTTCTCAACCGGGGCCGGCGCGCCAGGCGCAGCAGCTACCTTTCCACACCGTCCATCGTTTGCACTCCGTGAGTTGACCGATCCCGAGCCTTGCTCTCCGGGATTTGTTGCCTCGCGTCCGTGTGCCCTAATCTGTTTGCGCAGCGTAATGGGCATGGTCTCTCGGCCTGTATTCGGGAATTGCACGCGCCTGATCTCCGCCACCTGGTTGCGGGCTTTCATTTGAGTATCGGTGTCGTGGCGCCAGTGCTGGCCGAGCCGGTCGGGTCAGGCAGAGCATTGGGGACCGATTGTTGGATGAAGTAGCAGGTGATCGTGCCCTGCCCGTCGACGGACACTATCCACATCATCGCAAATCCTTTCATCGGTACCTGTGAGGAGCCGTTGATGTTGCTGAAGTCCACCATAGGTATCAACATGACACGCGGATCGTTCAGGTCATGATTCTGGAAGGTCCCGGTCGAGAACTGATTCTGGCCCATGCTAATCCGATACTGAAAACCCTGGTTGGTGGGTCCGACCAGGTTACCAGTTTCAGTTTGTATCATGTCGCCAGCGGTTAGCTTGCCTGGATAGCCGGTTTCGATATTGCTCTTGTAATTGTCCCCGCCGGTTCCGCCAAGCGCGACCGGAGCCCAGTTACCAGCGCCAACCTGTCCCTGTTTAAGCTGGACGGAGCTTCCGAAGCTCAGGTTGGTTCTGTAGTCCACTCCGATTGGCACCATCCCGGTCGCCGCTTTTATCGGGAACGATCAGCGCGCTCGCGCTCGCCTGCACGCCGGTGCCCGAGCTGGTCTCAGGCCCCGGTGCAGTCTGGGCGTGTGCAGTCCCTTCACCGAGGACCGCACAAAAGAAGCATGGAAGACTTCGGCTGGTATTTATGAGAACGGTCTTATCGTCCGCGCTCACGGTGCACGAAACGATCTCGCTCGCCTTGATTCCGTTGCGCTCCGCGTAGTCTTCAGCGACCGACACCGCCTGAGCTGGATAGGACGGCAGATACAGCGCCCCCGATAGGACGCCGCTATCAACCGCGACCTGCATGCTTACTTGATTGTAGTAAAGATTGCCGACGTCCATGACCAGGGTCAGTACGCCGACTAACACGGGCAGCGCAAGGATCACGATAAACATCGCCTGGCCCTTTGAACCGTCGCGCTTGCGTAGTGATTTCATTGACTATACCTCGAAAACTTAAAAGGGGTGCGCTTCCTGAAGATTTCCGATAGCAAAACGCTCGAAGCTTGGATTTGGCGTTTCATCTTCGGTCGGCAGGATCGCACGCCGCGTTTCGTTTTGCTGTTTGGGCGCGGCCATAACCAAGCCCGCCAGAGCGCTTTCGTACGCTGCTATTCGCTTCTGCAGGACGGTGCTTCGCCTGAAGGTCGGGCGCCGGGACTCGTCTCGATAAGCCAGCGAGGCCGTGTCGTCGGCCAGTGCTTCGCGGGTCCTGGCTTCGAAGGGATTGCGCAACGTACCGATCGGCTGAGGCCGTATCGATCCAATAGACAAATCGTCCATGCCGGCCACGGCGACCGAATAGGACAGGGTACTGGCGGCAGGGTGCGATCCCCATCGCTCGCGAGAGGTCCATCGGCGGACCCGTTCGGAGAAAAACATGGCGCTGACGCAAATAGAGGCGACGTCAGCCGACACCAGAATCGTTGCCATCATGTCGAAATGGTTTATCCAGTTCATAGTTAAAGTCCTCCTCACGCTTGCCGCGCGTTGCTACTGACTCATGGCGACGTTGGTCGCGTTGATGGTTGCAGGGAATTTGATTACAGACGGTACGGCCATCGTCGGGCCGGTGAAGGTGACGGAGACAGAAACCGCGGTACCCGTCGCCCGCGGGGTCGTACTCGGTGACATCGAGACCTGAATAGTGCCTTGTGTCAGAACCGATGGCTCAGCCTGTGACACGAAGGCGAGAATGGTCGAGCTGTTGAATCCCGGATTCGCGGCCGCGTAGCGCGCTCCCTGGTAGGCCAGTTGCTTTACCGCCATCCCGCGATTGAGCACGATCGAGCCTTCGATCGCGGTGATTATGACCACCGAAACACCCAGCACGGTGAAGATCATTTCAACGAAAGACTGTCCTCGATGTGCGCCAGCAAGCTGAAGCCTGGCTGATTTCAGCATGTGACCGCATTTTCGCCACTGCTGCAGGTAGCAGGCAGTGATTGCTCTAAAATGTTTCGACATCTGTATCCTCCAAAAAAACATGTATTCGGTTTTGTTTCGTTCGCTCCAAAGCTCAACAGAGGGCAGAGCATAAGATATGCCGGACAATTAAAGGTCTGTTTAACGGGAAAATAGGGAAATTGTTAGCTATAAGAGAACTGTAGCCGTAGGGTGCAAATTGTAGCCGAAGGTAGCGAATAGGTCCTTTAGGTCCTTATCGAACGTTGGCGAGGCTTCGCTCGCACTCGATTCTCTTAGAGCGAGGGCAGGCGGATGGAAAGTTGACTAGCAGTTAGCGCACGCGTGTGTGGTGAACTCCCGAGCGGAGGGAACGCCTTGCTCCCTCAGGGTACATTTTGGACCTTCCTCTGAGGCTTAGGGCAGATGCTGTTCACGGAGGCGCGCGCCCTGGGGTGCGACGAAAAATATCGACCCCGTGTCGCGAGGCGGTCCTTTCGCCGATCTTGTTCGATGATCGCGCCCCCGTCAGGAGGGTGGAGCGAGTCGCGTCGCGTTTACGCTCAGCCCTTGGGCAGGCCGAGCACGCGCTCACCGATGATGTTGTGCTGAATCTCGTTAGTGCCGGCTGCGATAGTGCCGCGCCGCGCCGCGAGCATCCGATGCGACCATTTCCCGTGGTCGATTGCCCCGGCGGCCTGGTACTCGAACTGGCTATAGATGCCCAGCAATTCCATCGCGAACGTCTGGATGCGCAGGTTCAGGTCCGTGGTACCCAGTTTCATGATCGAGCCTTCGGGGCCGGGCGGCAACCCTTTGAGCTGGCGGGTTAGCTGGCGATAGCTGGTGTACTTGAGCGCCTCCGCCTCGCACGCGAAGCGCGCGATTCGCTGCCGCACATAATTGTCGTCCCACGCGGGATGGCCGCCACGCTGGACCTTCCTGGCTAACTCGCCGAGCTGTCGCACTTCGACCATCATGTCGGTGCGGCCGCCGTGGATCGTCCGCTCGAACATCATGTTGGTCATCGCGACCATCCAGCCCTGATTTTTTTGGCCCACCAGGTTTGCCTTCGGCACCGCGACGTCTTCGAAAAAGACCTGGTTGAAACCGCTCTCGCCGGTCATCTGGACCAGCGGGCGTACCGTCACGCCCGGGCTTTTCATATTGACCAGCAGGTAGCTGAGGCCCTTGTGCTTGGGCAGCGTGGGGTCGGTGCGGCACAGCAGGGTGGTGAAGTCGGCGTGATGCGCGTTGGAGGTCCAGACCTTGGCGCCGTTGACGATGAAGTGATCGCCTTCGTCGATCGCGCGCGTTTCGACCGCGGCGAGGTCGGAGCCGTGATTGGGCTCCGACAATCCCTGGCACCAGATCTCCTCGGCGGGGGGAATCCTGGGGATGTAGCGTTGTTTCTGTTCCGGCGTGCCCCACTGCATCAAGGTTGGGCCGACGCGCGCGATCCCCTGGAAGTTGACGGTCGGCGGCGCCTTGGCGCGATCGAGCTCCTGCGAATAGATGACCTGTTGCAACAGGCTAGCGCCGCGCCCGCCGTATTCTTTCGGCCAGTGGATACACATCCAGCCGCCGTCGTAGAGTTTGCGATGCCATCCGCGGCGGCGCTCGAACTCTTCCTTGGTGTCGGGATCGTGCAGTTCGCCTTCATCGTGCCAATCGCGCGGCAGGTTCTGTTCCAGCCAGCTTCTGAAGTCGCGCCGGAACGTCTCATCCTCTTCGCTGAATTTGAAGTCCATCGATGTCCTTGTGATGCGCCCTTGCTATGCGCTCCTTCCGAAGCGCGCTGGCGATGCGCGTTCGCCTTGCGATGCGCCGTTCGATTCGGAGCGTTACGGCCGCGACCTTAGCACACCTCTGGCGCGGTGCGTGACTGCCGCGGGCTTCGGCGCTTGTCCAATCGCTTCGCGGTTGGCTAGTGTCAGAGCCCGAAAACAGATCATCGGGCTTGAGGGTTCATCGGATGGAACAGGAATTGGCAGGCAAGGTAGTGATCATCACCGGCGCCGGGCGGATGCGCAGTATCGGCCGCCCGATCGCCAAACGGCTCGCGCAGGCGGGCGCCGCGATCGTAATCACCGGCACCGGGCGTCCACCCGAGCGCTATCCGGATGACGAGAAGGCGGCCGGATGGCGCGATATCGATAGCGTCGCCGATGAGATCCGCAAGGCCGGCGGCCGCTGTTTGCCACTGGTCTCCGACATCGCCGATCCGCGCGCCGTGGAAGCGCTGGTCGATCGCACGGTCGCCGAGTTCGGCCGTATCGACATCGTCGTCAACAACGCCAGTGCGGCGCGCGGCCCGGACCGCGTAGAGGCCGTCGAGCTTAAGTACGAAATCTGGAAGAAGGTGATGGTGACCAACGTCGATGGGACGTTTCTGCTGTCATGCGCGGCCGCCCGCAAAATGATCGCGCAGGGCCAGGGCGGCAGCATCGTCAACATCTCGTCGATCGCGAGCAAAATCGCTCAGGCCAAGGCCGCGGCTTACTCCGCCTCCAAGGCCGCGGTCAACGCGCTCAGCCGCTCGATGGCGCTCGACCTCGCGCCGCACGGCATCCGCGTCAACGCGATCTGCCCTGGCATCATCGATACGTTCCGTCTCGACGATCTCGGCCGCGGCGAAAGCTGGGAGAAGTTCGTCAAGAGTTTCATTCCACTGGGCTATCCCGGCGACGGCACCGAGTGCGCCGAGCTGGTCCTTTTCCTGGTCACCGATCGCGGCAAATGGATAACCGGCCAGGCGATCAACATCGATGGCGGCACGGTCTGGGGCAACTGACGAGCGCCGATAGGCCATAGCCCGCGTTGCAGCACGGCGATGGGTATGTCTATCGTTTGGATGCAGGACACCTGAACCTCTAGTCCACTTCTTCCGAGTCCTTTGGAAATGCACTGTAGCGGTGCGCTGTAGAAATGCACGGGCAGAAATGCACGGGAAAGATGCAGGAGCGATCCGATGAGAGTCGTTGTGGATCACAACCTTTGCGAAGGTAACGGCCGCTGTGCGGAAGTCGCGCCGCAGATGTTCGAGCTTCGCGACGACGATCGCAGCTATGTACTGATGCAGAGTCCGCCGCAGGATCTGCGCGCCAAGATCCAGCTCGCGGTCACTCTCTGCCCGCGCCAGGCCATCCGCCTGATTGAGGACTAACCGGCCATGGCAGCGCTCACACTCGAAACACTCGACCTCGTCAATCCCGACCTTTACGTCCAGCGCGGCTATCCGCACGAGGAATGGGCGCTGCTTAGAAAGGAAGCGCCGGTCTTTCGCTATGTGCGGCCGGATGTCGAGCCTTTCTGGGCCATCACCAAGCATGCCGACGTCGTGAACGTCTCGCGCCAGCCTGACCTATTCAAGAGCAGTCAGTTGCTATTCGTGACCCAGGATGAACCGGGCTCACCTCTTCCCGACGAAGCGGTCCTGCGCCAGCTTCTCAACATGAACCCGCCCGAGCACGGCGAATTCCGCCGGGTGGTCAATCAGCGCTTCACGCCGCGCTCCGTGCAGCAGTTGAAGGACCAGGTCGAGCGGATTACCACCGAGGTGCTCGACGAGTTGGTGGGGCGTGAGGAATGCGACTTCGTGACCGAGGTTTCGGCCAAGCTTCCGCTGGCGGTGATCGCCGAGATGTTCGGTATTCCGCGCGCCGACTGGGCGATGATGTTCCGGCTGAGCAACGCGATGATCGGTCCGGCGGACCCGGAATACGGCGGCAGCGAAACGATCAAGGAAAACCTCGAAAAAGCGCGGATGGAATTCTTCCAGTACTTCAACCAGCTCTGCGAAGACCGGCGCAAGAACCCGCGCGACGACCTCGCGAGCGCGCTCGCCAACGGCAAAGCCTTCGGCGAGCCGCTTCCGCCGTTCGAGCTATTTTCCTATTTCGCCCTGCTCATCATCGCCGGCAATGAAACCACGCGCAACGCCACCACCGGCGGCCTCCACGCGCTCATCAGCTATCCCGATCAATGGGAGCGCCTGAAGCATGATCCCTCGCTGGCTCCCAAAGCGGCCGAGGAAATCGTCCGATGGACCTCGCCGGTGATCCAGTTCACGCGTTTCGCCACCGCCGACACGGTGCTTGGTGGCCAACAGCTCCGTGAGGGCGATATTCTGGTGCTGTTCTATCCCTCGGCCGCCCGCGACGAGGAGGTCTTCGAGCGGCCGTCCGTGTTCGACATCGGGCGCTATCCCAACCCGCACATCTCCTTCGGCATCGGCGAGCATTTCTGCCTTGGGGCGAATCTCGCACGGCTGGAGTTGCAGGTGATGTTCCGCCAATTGTCTCAGCGGATGGAACTCGTGGAGCTGGCCGGACCCACTCAGCGCATGCGCTCGAGCTTCGTCGGCGGGATCAAGCACATGCCGATTCGCTACCGGATTCGCGCGCGCTGATCCGCACGGCGGCCGGACTCTGAATAGTTCGGCCCTGGCGTAAAAATCCGGCTAGAGAAGTCGAATTATCCAAAACCCCGCCAGCAGCGAAACGAGGCCGATCAGGCTGTTGCGCACGAGCCGTCCGAATCGCTCCTGCTCTGCTTCGGATTTCGAGACTCTGTAGCCGCAGCGCGAGCAATGAGCGCGCTCGATTCGTCCTATTTTGCACCTTGGGCAGAGAATATTCATGGGCTGCCTCCCGCTGTTTAATCGGTTCCCCCGCAACGGTCTTCAGCTGTCGAATCAGAGCCCGCCCGCATCCGGCCGTTTGGCGGAGGGGACGAAATCCCATGAGAGTTCGACAGCCCGACTAACCGCATAGGCTAGAAATCCTACCGTCTGTTTTCCTATTCCACTGTCGCGCGGCCTAAGATTGCGCGATCTAGTGAGGGCAAGCGTACAAGACCGCAAGATTTTTGGAAAATGAATTTGTGAATGCGCCGCTTGAGCAGCAATCAACCAAAATTGACCATTGCAAACCAAGGCATGCTTACGTGGGGAATGACCCGCGATCGGATCGCAATGGGTTAAAAATGTGTCAGTTCTGCGTTGTCTGGCGCTTTACGATGACTTGGCGGCAGCCGCTGTAAATTTCTAAGTGGAGAAACTTCGATTCCGGTCAACCGATTCGCGTCGAATGACGTACGGATCGCGCGCCGGCCGATCATGCCTCAAGGCCGGCCCATAACGGCTTTCCGGATGCGTTGACAAAGCATCCGTTCCACCGGAAGATCATTTCAATGGCCAGAATTACCGTCGAAGATTGTCTGGAGAAGATTCCCAACCGCTTCGAGCTCGTGCTGGGGGCCGCCAAGCGCGCCAAGCAACTGCTCAAGGGCGCGCGGCCGCTGGTGGAGACCGATAACAAGGAAGTCGTCACCGCGCTCCGCGAGATAGCCGCAGGCAAGGTTTCGATCGAACGGCCCGACGAGTCCTGATAGACGCCCTGACACAGGCGTGACGGACGCGCTGACCGTCCGTTGAGTCCCTTACCGCCCCGGGCACCATCAGGCTGTGCGATAGACTCGCTTCGGCCCCTTGCGGTATCACGCGCGCGGAAATCCAGACCACCCGCGGAGCATCAGGTGGCGCGCAAATCAGGTCCCCGCAAACCCAAGACTGATCCCAAGACCGATCGGATCGGGACCGATCCTAAGGTCGAGCGGATCAAGACCGATCCGGATCCCGTCCGGATCGCCGCCCGTGCCACGCGCCGGCGCCGCATCGCTCCGGTGGACGAGAAGGCGTCTCCCGCCCTCGAGGCCGAAATCGTCGATCCCGAGATCGTTGATTCCCGGATCGCCGAGCCCCAGATCGTCGATGACGACAGCCCGCGCGGAGCGCCACCGCTGGCGCCGGACCTCGCCGAGATAGGCGAACTGCCCGAAGGATTCACCCGCGTCCCGTCCGGTGGAGCGGCGAGCGAAGGCGGCGCTGAACCCCTTACCGAAACGGCGGAGGAGACCTCCGAGGAAAGCGGCGGTAGCGACGCCGGCGCGCTGGTGGCGTTCGATCCCCTGGGCCGCTACCTCGCCGAAATTCGGCGCTTTCCGCTGCTCAGCCGCGAGGAAGAAATCGAGATCGCCAAGCGCTATGCCAAGCATCACGACCCCGCCGACGCCTATCGGCTGGTCACGGCCAATTTGCGCCTGGTGGTCAAAATCGCCAGCGAGTTCGCCCACGCCTCGCGCAACCTGCTCGACCTCATCCAGGAGGGCAACGTTGGCCTGATGGAGGCCGTGCGCAACTTCGACCCCTACCGCGGCATCCGCTTCCCCTCGTACGCAGTATGGTGGGTGCGCGCGTACATCTACCGCTTCCTGATCAACAACTGGCGGCTGGTCAAAATCGGCACCACCCAGGCCCAGCGCAAGCTCTTCTTCAACCTGCGCAAGGAGACCGAACGGCTGGAGGCGGAAGGCTTCACCGCACAACCGCTTCTGCTCGCCCAGCGCATGGGAGTTAAGGAGAGCGAGGTGCGCGAGATGCAGGAGCGGATGGCGCATAGCGAGGTCTCGCTCAACCAGCCGATGCGAGAGGACGAGGCCGTCGAGTTGCTCGACGTGATTCCCGACACCAGCGACACTCCCGAGGAGGCCGCCGCGCACGACGAATGGCGCACCTTCGCGCGCGAGAAGATCGATCAGTTCACGAGCACGCTCAAGGACAAGGAACTCGAAATCTTCCAGAGCCGGCTGCTCTCCGAGGATCCGCCGACCTTGCAGGAGGTCGGCGCCAGGTTCGGGATTAGCCGCGAGCGCGTGCGCCAGATTGAAGCGCGGCTGAAAAAGCGGCTCAAGCTGTTCCTCAAGTCACAGGCTTCCGATATCGAGCAAGCTGGGCCGTAGGACGGCGCTCGGCCAGACCCCCGTTGCTCCACGGCAAGCGGGACGCGATAATGGCGATAGCGATGAGGAAGGGGGAGCGGACGGCGCAGGCGGCCAGGCCTTATGCGAGAGCGAACGTGCGCCCTGGTGGTGGTGGGCAATGAAGTCCTGTCGGGCAAGACGCAGGACTCCAATGCGTATTTTGCCACCCGCCAGTTGCGCGCAATCGGCGTCGCCCTGCAGCGTATCACGGTTATCCCCGACGAGATTGCGCTCATCGCCGAGGAAGTCAGCTATTGCGCGCGTCGGTTCGACATCGTGCTGACCTCTGGCGGTGTCGGCCCGACTCACGACGACGTGACGATGGACGGCGTCGCGGCGGCGTTCGGCCGCAAGCTCGCTATGCATCCGGAACTCGAGCGCCTCATCCGCACGCACTTCGCCGATCGGCTCACCGCAGCCGCGCTCAAGATGGCCGCGGTGCCCGAGGGCGCCGTGTTGAATTCGGCGGGCGACCTGCGCTTTCCGACCATCCAGCTCGAGAACGTCTATATCCTTCCCGGCATCCCGCAAATTTTCGAGGCCAAGCTGGGTGCGCTGCTGGGCCGCTTCGCGACCGATCCCTATTATATGCGCACGATTTATACTTCGGCCGGCGAGGGCGCCATCGCCGAGCATCTCAACCAGTGTCTTGCGCGCTACCCCGATCTTCTGCTGGGCTCTTATCCACGGGTCGGGGATCCGGATTACCGGGTGAAGCTGACGCTCGAATCCAAAGACCACGATTATCTGGAGCGGGCCTTTGCGCATTTGATGAGTCTTTTGCCCGGTGACGTGGTGGTCAAGATCGAGTAGTCTCTTTAATGAAGACCGAATAGTTATTTGATCCAGTAGTTGGGGGGAGGAGGAGGAAAGGTGATGAAGAAAGTTACGTGTCTGTTGGCGATGGTGGCGGCGGGGGCGATCGCGCTTCCCGCGATGGCGCAGAGCCCCAATACGGCTCAAAGCTCCAATGATGTGGTGGGCGGATCGCAGGCCGGACAGGCCCAGGTGCCGCAACCGCCTGACGGCGATGTGAACTGGAAGGGCGTGGGAATCGGCGCCGGCACAGTGGCCGGCAACGTCCTGTACGTGCCCGCCAAGGTGGTCTACGGAATTCTCGGCGGAATCACCGGCGGAGCGAGCTACCTGCTGACCGGCGGGAATACGCAAACCGCCAATACCATCTGGCGCAGTTCGCTCGGCGGAGACTACGTGCTCACGCCTGACATGGTAGCCGGGCAAAAGCCGATTCATTTCAGCGGCCCGACCACGGTTACGCCCGAGCCTGCGCCGTCCACGTCGATGGGGGCGCCGGCGGGAAGCTCGTCGATGAACTCGGCGCCAATGCAATACGCGCCGCCAGCCCGAACGGCATCAATCCCGAGTGACTCCGCGACTACGGGCTCCGCGATGCCTCAAGCGGCGGACCACGGCGTAGGGCCGGTTGGCCCGAGCACTTCGCCGAGCAATTCGACCTCGAGCGGCTCAGCCCGCAGAGGTACGAACGGCGGGACTGCTGCATCGCCGCTCCCGAGCAGCAGCATCGAATAGGGTTCAGGCGGGAAGTTCGGCCGGAATCTTCAAGCGGATCCGGCAAGCCTCGCAACCCGCGAAAGGACACCGGAACTCGCAAAGTCGCATCCGACTTAGACTGATTTACGTCAGCAAAGGCAGGAAAAGCTCAAGATGAAGCAGGCGCGCTTTCTCTGGAAATCCACCTGAACCACTTGCCGCAACGCAAGAGGTTTCTTGCGCGACGAACTGCACGTGGAACTAGACGAGCGCGACTACGCCAAACAACCGCTTAGCATCGCGGAGCTCAAGGCCCTGTTCGCTGGGCGCGACGCGCGAGACTTCCTCAATCCAAAGAGCCCGGCTTTCAAGGCGATGGAGCTCAAGGGCAGGAAATTGACCGCCGCCGAGGCGCTGGCGTTGATGGCGAAAGAGCCGAACCTGATCAAACGCCCGCTGGTCATCGCGGGCAGCGAAATCGTCGCCGGCTTCGACCGCGAGCGCCTGCGCGCGCTGCTAGGGTAGGACTTTTTTTGTCCGCGAGAAATTTTCGCGAGAGATTTTCGAAGATTACCGTCGGCAGATTGCTGTCGCCGGATTTCCCGATGCGGCGCCGCTACGCGCGCTCAGCCCGGTCGGCTTTCTCGGTCCGCTCGGGCTTCTCGGCCCGATCCGATTTCTCGGCTCTATCGGACTTGTCGGCGCGCTCGGCACGAGCCTCGTTGCGGGCGCTATTGCCGTCGCCCTTCTCCGCGCGCGTCCCGGGCGAATGAATCTTCGCCGTGGTCAGGACCTCGACGAATTTCCGTACTGCCGGCGAAAGCTCCCGCCCGCGTTTGTAGATGATCGCGAGCGGCCGCGTGAAAGTGCCCTCGGCAAATTCCAGCATCTTGAGCGAGCCCCGGGTGGTCTCGTGTTCGACCGTCGACAGCGGCACGATGGCCACGCCCTGTCCGATTTCGACCGCCCGCTTGATGGTCTCGATATTGTCGAACTCCATCGTGTACTGAGGCTTTACGCCATACTCGCGCAAAATGCGGTCTGAGGCTTTACGCGTCGCGATGTCGCGCTCGTAGCCGACGAACTTCTGACCCACCAGGGCGCTCACGCTGACCTTGTTATGCTTGGCCAGCGGGTCGTCGGGCGGAACCACCAGCACGAGTTCGTCGTGCCGAAAAGCGATCGTGACGATCTGGCTGCGCTTGGCCGGGTAGGCCACCACGCCGAGATCGATTTTGCCCTCGACCAAATCCTCGTAAATCTTGTTGGAGCGCAGGTACTCGAGATGCACGTTTACCTGTGGGTAAGTGCGCAGGAACTCGGTCAGGTAGGGCGGCAGCTCGTGCAACCCGACACTGTAGACCGTGCCGACCCGGATCGATCCCGCGACAACCGAGCCGATCTCGCGCAGCCGGTTCTCCAATTCCATGAAACGGCGCACGATCTCCTTGCTCGAGTTGTAGAGTATCTGCCCGGCTGGAGTAGGTTTGACACCCGCGCGCGCGCGTTCTAACAATCGACATTCATACTTCTCCTCCAGACTGCGGACCTGCTGACTGACCGCCGACTGGGTGACGAAGTTCTGCGAGGCGGCATAAGAAACGCTGCCGCTCTCGATGATGTCGCAGAAGACCTTTAGTGTCTCGATATGCATCGGAATTGGTTATCGTATAAGGCTAATTGATACCTATGGCAGAGGCAATATGCGCATCGGGCCTGCCGCGACTCGCTCTAAGGCGCTGCTCCGGTATCCCTTCAGGAGTCGTAAGATGGCGGATTTATTGAAGGATTTGGATTTTTTTGACCTCGACGAGATGCTTGGCCACGAGGAGCGGATGGTCCGCGACACGGTGCGCCAATTCGTCCAGCGCGAGGTCCTTCCGTCTATCGAGCGCAACTTCGCCAGCGAAACTTTCCCCAAGCAACTGGTCCCGCAGATGGCCGAGCTTGGTTTTTTCGGCGCCAACCTCAAGGGCTACGGATGCGCCGGCATGAACAACATCGCGTACGGTCTCATCATGCAGGAACTCGAGGCGGGCGACTCGGGCCTGCGCTCGTTCGCTTCGGTACAGAGCGCGCTCGCGATGTACTCGATCTACGCCTGGGGTTCGGAGGAACAGAAGCGCCGCTACCTGCCCGAGATGGCCAAGGGCAAGCTAATCGGATGCTTCGGACTGACGGAGCCCGATCACGGCTCCGACCCGGGCGGGATGGAGACGCGGGCGCGGCGCGACGGCGACGGATGGGTGCTCAACGGGACCAAGCGCTGGATTACCAACGGCTCGATCGCCGACGTCGCGGTCGTTTACGCCAAGGTCCCCGAGGGCATCACGGGATTCCTGGTCGAACGCGGCAAGCCCGGCTTCACCACCAGCGACATCCACGGCAAGTTCTCGATGCGCGCGTCGATAACCTCGGAACTGATTTTTGAAGACGTCCGGCTCGACGATAGCGCACGGCTGCCCGAGGCGCGCGGCTTGCGCGCGCCGCTCTCATGCCTGACGCAGGCGCGCTACGGAATTTCATGGGGCGCGATCGGCGCGGCGCGCAGCTGCTACCATTGCGCGCTGGACTACACCAAATCGCGCAAGCAGTTCGCGCGTCCGCTCGCCGGCTATCAATTGGTGCAGAACAAGCTGGTGACGATGCTCACCGAGATCACCAAGGCGCAACTGGTATGCCTGCGCCTGGGACAGCTCAAGGACGCGAACAAGATGCGGCCCGAGCAGGTTTCGTTCGCCAAGCGCAACAACGTCGCGATGGCGTTGGACGTCGCGCGTATGGCGCGCGACATGCTCGGGGCCAATGGGATCGTCAATGAGTACCCGGTCATCCGCCACATGCTGAACCTGGAGACAGTCAATACGTACGAAGGCACCTTCGACGTGCAGACGCTGGTGCTGGGCCGCGACATCACGGGCCTCAGCGCCTTCGACTGACGGATGACCAAGCGACTCCCGACCGAGCCCGCCTTGTCCGCGGGATGCTTGCGTTCCCGCTGACCCCGGCTGATAGTTACGCGAGGAGGTGACGGTATGCCTTCGTTCGTTCCGATCAACGGACTGCATCACTTCGCCTATCGATGCCGCGACGCGGAGGAGACCCGGCATTTCTACGAGGATATCCTGGGCCTGCCGCTGGTCCACGTCATCCGCCAGGACCGGGTGCCGAGCACCCAGGAATTTTGTCCGCACGCGCATATCTTCTTTCGCATGACCGACGGCTCGTGCGTCGCATTTTTCGATCTCGGCGACAACCAGATTGCCGCGCCCTCGCCCAACACGCCCGAGTGGGTGAACCATCTCGCGCTGCGCGTGGGCTCGCTCGCCGAACTGGAAGCCGCGCGCACGCGGCTGATGGCCGCGGGTATCGACGTGCTCGGCCCGACCGACCATCACTTCATCAAGTCGATCTATTTCTTCGACCCCAACGGGATTCGGCTGGAGCTGACCACCCCGTCCATTCCGGCTACCGACCCGGCGCTCGAGAAGTACGAGCGCAACGCTCACGACGAGCTCGCGGCGTGGGAGCGCGAAAAGAGTCGGCGCGAGGCAATGCAGAGACGCGATAGTCGCTCGTAGATGCAGAGGCGGTTTCCATAGAAATTCAGAACCGCAAATCGTCTCATCCTCGTACTCCGCAAAACGCGCGGGCGTTTGCCCCGGCGCACGTCCCGCGTGCTAAATAGCGGGACGGAGGGCAGGCGCGATGGAACTCAAGGGCAAAAACGCGATCGTCACCGGAGCGGCGCGCGGGATCGGACGCGGGATCGCGCTCAAACTCGCCGAGGCAGGCGCCAACGTGGCGATGGTCGATCTCGGCAGTCCCAAGGACCCGGCGCTGACCTACAACCTCGCCGCGCATGGCGAACTCGCGAGCGCGGTCGATGAGGTGAAGTCGCATGGCGTCAAGGCCGCGGCGATCCTGGCCGACGTGACGCGCGCGGCCGATTGCGAGCGGATGGCCGCCGAGACCGTAAAGGTGCTGGGCTCGGTCGATATTCTGGTCAATAACGCGGGCATCATTGCGGCCGGTCCGGTGGCCGAGTTTTCCGAGGAAGCGTGGGACCGCGTGATGGCGGTCAACGCAAAGGGGCCGTTTTTGTGCTCGAAAGCGGCGATCCCGCATCTTTTGCGCAACCAGGAAGGTGCGATCGTCAATATCGCTTCGATCGCCGGCAAGACTTCGCGCGGCGGCCTTGCGGCTTACTGCGCGAGCAAGTTCGCAGTGATGGCGCTCACGCAGGCGCTGGCCGAGGAACTCGGCCCGGCCAACATCAGGGTGAACGCGGTATGTCCGGGGCTGCTGCGCACCGCGATGTGGACCGACGTGCTCAACCAGTACCTGAGCAAAGCGTGGGGCGGCGGCAACCCTGAGTCGCTGTTCGACAACACCGTCGGCACCATGTGTTATTTGCGCCGCGAGCAAACACCCGCGGATATCGGCGAGGCGGTGGTCTACCTGGCGCGCGCCGACAACGTCACCGGCACTTCGCTGGTGGTGGCGGGCGGCGCGGAAATTCATTAGAAGTGGGGAACTGCGTGTCGCAAGCGGCGCCATGCGGCGATTCGCGTGCAAAACCGGCGCTGCCCAAGAGGTTAGCAGGAGGTTCAGATGGTTAAGCCAGTCGATTTGTCCCATTCCGCGTTTCGGATCACCGACGTCGACAAGAGCCGCGCATTTTACGAGAACGTGCTCGGCCTCAAGCCGATCCCGCGTCCCGATTTCAGTTTCAAGGGGATGTGGTACGGCATCGGCAGCGGTCAGATTCATCTGATCGTGAGCAAGAAACACGACGGCCCCGATCCGACCGGTCCGCATATCGCGATCGAGGTCGACGACCTCGACGCGACCAAGGCCTCGCTAAAAGAAATGGGCGTGCCGTTCCTCGACGGCGACGCGATGCGCGCACAACTCAAGGAAGAGGATCGCCGTCGCCTCGGCCGCCAAATTTGGGTGCTCGATCCCGATGGCAACACGGTCGAGTTGCGCAAGAGCGACGCCTAAGCCGCACGCGGCTTTCCAAGTCAGCCCGCACTCTCGCGGCCTTGCGAGTCAGCCAACATACCGTAATCGTCGGCCGTAATCGGTCGGCCGTACTCGCTGGCGCGATGCGCGAAACTGGTTAGAGGGAGGAGATCGCATGGCCGTTCAGATGCCAAACCGGGAGCAACTGCGCGCGGTGGCGCGACAGTGTGGACTGTCGCTGGATGACGCCAGCGTGGATTCGTTTCGCGTCCTGTTTACGACCTACGTGGACGCTTACAACGCCGTCGCCGCGATGCCCGATGAAGTGCCGCGGGTCAAATATCCTCGCACGCCCGGCTACCGGCCCGGCCACGAGGAGAACAAGTACAACGCCTGGTACTACAAGTCGTCGGTCAAGGGCGCGAGCGAGGGCAAGCTTAAGGGCAAGACCATCGTGCTCAAGGACAACGTGATGCTCGCGGGCGTGCCGATGATGAACGGTGCGTCGACCCTGGAGGGCTACGTACCCGACTTCGACGCCACCATCGTCACGCGCATCCTGGACGCGGGCGGCGAGATCGTCGGCAAGGCGCATTGCGAGTGTTTCTGCCTCTCCGGCGGAAGCCATACCAACGCCACCGGAGCGGTACACAATCCGCGCAAGATGGGGTTCTCGGCAGGCGGGTCTTCCTCGGGCAGCGCCGCATTGGTGGCGGCGGGCGAGGTCGACATGGCGATCGGCGGCGACCAGGGCGGCTCGATCCGGATGCCCGCGTCGTACTGCGGCGTGTACGGGATGAAGCCGACGTGGGGACTCGTGCCGTACACCGGCATCATGCCGATCGAGATCTTCGTCGACCACACCGGCCCCATGACCAACAGCGTCGCCGACAATGCGCTGCTGTTGGAAGTGATCGCGGGTGACGACGGCTACGATCCGCGAATCAAGGCCCCGCAGGTGCATCCGTATTCGCAGGCGCTGGGGCGTGGGGCGAAAGACCTCAAGATCGCGATCGTCAAAGAAGGCTTCGGCCATCCCACCTCCGAGCGCGCCGTCGACGAGAAAGTGCGCGCCGGCGCAAAGCGCCTGGCCTCGCTGGGCGCGCGTGTTGAGGAAGTTTCGATCCCGATGCATCTGGCGGGCCCCGCAATCTGGACGCCGATCGGAATCGAAGGCCTGACGCAAACTATGATGTACGGCGACGGCTTCGGAGTCAGCCGCGACGATCTCTACGCGACCGGGCTGATGGACTTCCATCGCGGATGGCGCCAGCGGGCCAATGAGCTTTCAGAAACGACCAAGCTGTTCCTGATGTGGGGCACTTACGTGCGCGAGAACTACGGCTCGCGCTACTACGGCAAGGCGATCAATATCGTGCGCCGGCTCCGCGCGGCCTACGACGAGGTCCTGGCGAAGTACGATCTGCTGCTGATGCCGACCACTCCGATGAAGGCGACGCCGCTGCCGAAACCCGACGCGAGCCGCGAGGTATACGTCGAACGGGCCCTGGAGATGATCAGCAATACCGCGCCGTTCGACCTAACCCATCATCCTTCGATGTCAATTCCGTGCGGCATGATAGACGGGCTTCCGGCCGGGCTGATGCTGACCGGCAGGCACTTCGACGAGCCGACCATCTATCGCGCCGCCGAGGCTTTCGAACAATCGGGCGACTGGAAAAAGATGTAGCCCGGCGATGCTCCGCGGCGGGCCGGCCGGCGGGAAACGAAACGCCGATTTGCCCGCCGCTATCCGAGCGGCGCCGCCTCACGCCTCACTCCTGGAACATGTTGATCTCCAGCGCCGCGTACGCATCGTCACGCAGCGGCAGCACCTTGCGATAGTCCGGATCGTTGTACCATCCGTCGGCCGCGGCCTTGTCCGCGAACCGCAGCACGATCCCGAGCTGGTAAGTGCCCGAGCCATGAAGGCTCCCGAGGCCGGTGCCGCGCGCGAGAACTTCGCCGCCATGTTTGGCGATCACGGCGCGGGCGGCCTGCTGATACTGCGCCAGCGCTTCCTTGCGATCGGGACGTGGAGTGCCCTGGACCAAAACGATTACGCTCATCGATTTTCTCCTTGAATTTCCGCTACAGGCTACTTCATCGACGGGAGATTTGTACATCGTGCGTGTGGCGAACCTGCCGGCTTCCGCGTGAGCGCTACGGTTCATTTGTCGCCCCGCAGATCCAACATCTTCTCCCGCTTACCTCCGAAGTAATTGTCGGACGCGAACGAAAATGGCGAGATTCGACTCGTGACGCGAACACGCCGCCCCGTCATCGGAAAAAGACTCAGGCGCGGCCAAAAAAACTCGCGCACAAGGAGTATTCATATGTCGCCGAAAGAAGAAGTCCAGCAGTTAAACGAACAGGTTCTTGCCGCCGCCACCAAGGGAGACTTCGCGCCGTTCGTCAACGCCCTCGACGACGATGTCGAGGTCTTCGATCACGTCCCATACTTGTTCGAGGGCAAGGGCCGGTTTCTCGAGTACCTGCAGAGTGCCGTCGCCGGCGCGGAATCAACGACGTTCACGTTCCATCAGTCTTCGTGCCGAGCGGTGAGCGACTCCACCGTGGTGGTCAACGCTTACGACCGTCTCACCACCGTGCCCAAGGGCGGAGGCCTCGCGCGAGTGCAGTGCGGCCGCTCGACCTTGGTTTACGTCAAGAAAGGCAGGGACTGGAAGATCGTTACGGCGCACTTTTCTCCTCTGCCGAAGGAGTGAGGTTTCGCGATTCGAACGATGGAACACAAACGCGAGCAGGCGGTGCGCCATCGCGCGGCCCCGCCTGCCGCCACAACCAATGAGCGATCTTTATGAATGAAATGGATGGAGAAAATGTTCAGATCGCCAATCACACGTCCGAGGTGATGCGGAGATTCAACCAGGCGTTTCAGCGTCACGACCCTGACGCGCTCACGGAACTGGTCGCGGAGGACTGCATCATCGAAAACACGCAGCCCGCGCCCAACGGTTCTCGCCACGTCGGACGGCAGGCGTGTCTTGCTGTATGGCAAGGGCTCGCGGGAGAGTCCGGAACCCACTTCGAGCCCGAGGAGGTCTTCGTGGCCGGCGACCGCGCGATAATCAGATGGCGTTATTTCTGGAGCGCGGGCGAGAGCAATTCCGTGCGTGGCGTGAACCTGATGCGAGTGCGCGGTGGCCAGATTATCGAGGCTATGGGTTACGTGAAGAGCAGATAGACGCGCGGGCGAAAGAGGATGGACCGACGCTCCGCTTTCGCGCGCCTTTGGGCGATAATCGTCCGGAGCGCCGGTCCTTCGCAATCGCTGCGCTCGCGCAAACCGCCGCGCTTGCGCGCCAAGGGGTTTTGCTATGGATGCTCAGCGCAATGGAATGGCAGTAGAACCGGGTGGTGTCGGACCGCTGCTGCGTCGATGGCGCGAATCGCGTCATCTGAGCCAGCTCGAGCTCGGGCTGGAAGCGCACGTCTCTGCCCGTCATATCAGCTTTCTTGAAACCGGCAGAGCGGAGCCAAGCAGGGAGATGCTCCTGACGCTGTCGAACGTGCTCGACGTGCCTCTGCGCGAGCGAAACTTTCTGCTGCTGGCGGCCGGCTACGCGCCGGTTTATGGCGAGACGAGTTTGGACGATCCGCGAATGCTGCAAGTGCGGGCCGCGGTCGAGGTAATTCTCAAATCAAACGAGCCGCGCAGCGCAATCGCGCATGATCGTCACTGGAACGTGGTGATGGCCAACGGCGCTTTTGTCCGCTTCCTGACCGCCACGCTGGGCAAAGAGCCGGCCGGTTTGCTGCCGCTCAGCGTATCGACGCCGCCACGGTTGAACGTTTTGCGCCTCGTCTTCGATCCCAACGGCGTGCGCAAGATCATCGTGAACTGGGAGGCTATCGCGAGGTCATTGCTGAACGAGGCCTATCGGCGGCTCGCGTGGGCCCGCGACGACACGCTGAAAGAGCTGATCGCGGAAATATTGAGTTACCCAGGGGTCCCGGCCCGCTGGCGCGAACCCGAACTCGAGGCGCCGCACGAATTGATTCTGCCGATGGAACTGATGTTGAACGGCAAGGTCGCGCGGATGTTCAGCACCGTCACAACCGTGGCGACGCCGCACGACGTTACGCTGCAGGAATTGCACGTTGAAGTGTTTTATCCGGCCGACGCCGAGACCGAAGCGGTGCTTAAGGTCTATGAGCAATATCGCAAGTGAAATTCGGACAGCCCTTCGAATGTATTGAGGGGGACCAGCCATGCGGGGAGATGGGCTCTTATAGGTCGGCCAGATCGACGTAACCTTCTTTTTTCCCGCGCCCGATCGCGTCGTCGATGATTTTCCAGAAGCGCTTGTTCTGCGACAGTGCCAGAGCTTCGAGGTCAGTGTCCTCGGTGACCGGCACCAAGGCGGCGCAGGGCCGACCGTTCTTGGTGATGAGGACCGAACCGGTTTTCGGCAGGTCCTTGACGTAGCGGCTGAACCGCGTCTTGATCTCGCGAATGTTCTCGATCTTCATAGAGTCACCTTCCTACCGCCGAGGAGAAGCTGGTTGCCGCGCTTACGGCCGATGGCGTCGACGAGTACCTGGTCTTCTTCCACAAAAAGGAGATTAATCATGATCAAGCGCACAAATGTCGTTCCCAAAGAGATGGAAGCGATCAAAAACCGCTTTCACTATAATCCCGGCGTGAAGGCCGGCAACCTGCTCTTCATCGCTGGCCAGGTGGGACGCGACGCGAATCTCAACGTGGTCGCGGGCAAGGAGGCGCAATTCGTCCAGGCCTTCGAAAATGTGAAGAAGGTGCTCACCGCGGCCGGCGCCACGTTTGATGACGTGGTCGATATGGTCACCTACCATACCGACATGCGCGACCTTCAACTTTTCATTACGGTCAAGGATCGCTACTACACCGGCGAGTATCCGGCGTGGACCGGCGTCGGCGTTACCGCGCTGGCGATGACGGGTCTGATGGTCGAGATCAAGTGCATCGCGATGCTCAAGGATTAGCGCGAGGATTTGAAGGACGGGAGTGACGCGCGCGCGGCGACGGAGGCAGGACGAGGAAGCGCCGCGGAGGAAAGACATCCGGCGCTTCCTCGCTCGACCCCCACCTCCATCCTCCCCCAAGACACGGGGGAGGAGGTCAGAACGTGATCGACCGCCCCCAACATCATTCCTTTCCCAAGACACAAGGGAGAAGATCGGAACCTGGGCTGGTCTTCTCAGTAATGTGAAAACGTCGAATCGCTAGAGCGTTCTCAGGAACGCCACCAGGTCCTCTTTCTCTTCCGCCGTGAGCCCGACCTGAAAGCGATCATTGTAGAAGTTCACCACGTCCATCAGCGTCGCCGATTGCCCGTCATGAAAGTAGGGCGGGCGCGAGGCGAGCCCCCGCAGGCTCGAGGTCTTGAACCGCCCGATGTCGGTGCACTTGCCGGTAACCATCGCCTGCCCCGGGTCCATCGTCTGGAAAGTCTGCCCTTTGAGCGCGCCCGAATCGCATCGCAGCGTGAACAGCGGCATGTCGGGCGTGCGGCGCGAGGCGTCGGCCGTCCCGAGGTTCATCAGGATGTTGATCGACCGGTTGCCGACGTTCGGCGTGTCGTGGCAGGTGGTGCAGAAGCCCTCGTGCGTGGGATGGTCCTCGGCGTCGTCGAGCCCCGGGACTCCCCCGATAATCATCGGGGTCGCGTTGAAGATTGCCTGACCGCGTGCGATTCGCGCCCGCTCAGGATTTGGATCGCCCCGCCACAGGTCGTAGAGGTTGAACACGTGCAGCGAGGTCTGCGCGCCGATGGGGTTGTTGCCAAAGGGATCGTTGATTCCGATAAAGAACGGCTCGCGCGAGAGCGCTACCGGTCCGCCGCCCACGCCGCCGTCTTGCAGCGAGCCCGCCTTGGGCACCCAGGTCTGCGCGTCGTAGGTGCCGGTCTCGAATTCGATCAACCGCGCAAGCTGATCGGGCATCGGGCCGTCGACCGCCTGTTCGTGCCCGCGCACGGCGTCGTTGGCCTGACGCTCGAGGTCGCCCATCCGCCCGTCCCACATGAGCGAGTCCTCGAAACGCAGATTGGTCGCCTGCAACGGACGGCGATAAACCGAGAGCACTCCGCTCTTCGGACTGCTGAGCTTGGTGCAATGGTACGGGTCATCAACCTTGACCACCGAGAACTCGGCATCCGGCGGTATCGCGATACCGATTCGGATGAGCCCCTTGTTGAGCAGCAGGCTGTACGCCTTCTTCATCGCAGCCGGCGTCGACACGTCGGCATCGGGACAAGTGGTGCCGTCGATCGGCCGGAACAGCGGATCGGTGCCGTGGCTCGCCTCGAAGCGCGCGCGGATATGCACCGGCGTGATCGTCCATCCGGCACTCGGATCGTGGCAGGTCACACACGAGCGTCCGTTGGTGCCCATCGGTTTGAAGAACGGATTGTCGGCGGTGAAGGGCCCTTGGGGCTGGTAGGTAGCCGACTTGCCATCCGAATTTTCCCAGGTCGAATAGCGTTCGAGGCCGTCGTAGGTGGCGGTCGCGTAGTCGTGGCTCGCGCCCGCAACATAGGCCGGGCTCTTGCCCGCGGCCAGGACGTGAAGCCTAGTTTTGACCTTAATCTTGGCCTGCGTGTCGTCGCTTCTCACGTTGGTCGCGGCCCATCCCGCGAACATGCATAGCGCAGTGATCGCGACCGAGACCGCCACGTATTTCGTGGCCAGCTGTTTCAGAGCGCCAAGGGAATTTGTGGACCTCAAATCCAAAGGTTCGGGCCGCTAATGGCGCGGCGCGTCGTCTCCTTTATCGGGGTTTCCGCCGTGATTTCCAAGAATTGCGTCATGATTTCAAGACTTGCATCATCTTATCGCCGTCTTGTCGACCAAGGCGAGTCTACCATTTTGCCGGGCTTTGATTCCGTCTGAAAGCGGCTACAGGATAGGCTTCAACGCCGTCAAGGGCCGGATGCGAGGCGAATCGCAACGCGATCGCAGACTGCATGGACGTGAATCCGCATCTGAGAGAGGCCCGCGATGAATGAGCCCAAAGCTACGCCAACGCGGCTGTTCGAAAATCGAAGCGTGATTGTAACTCGATGGACCTTTGCGCCGGGCGAGGCGACGGGGCCTCATGTTCACGCGCACGACTACGTGGTGGTGCCGCTGACCACGGGAAAGTTGCGGATTGTCACCCCCGACGGTGCGGCGAGCGACGCAGAACTGGTGACCGGCGCTCCCTACGCGCGCGACGCCGGCGTCGCCCACGACGTGATAAATCAGAACGCGTTCGAATTCAGCTTCATCGAGATCGAAGTGAAATAGTGAAATAACGAAATAGCGGTGCGCGCTTTAGAGTTGGCCTTTTGCCGCGTCCAAGCACTATGCTGCGGGCTATTGAAGAGGGCCGTTCACGAACGGCCCCTACAAAAATCCGCCGTTCCGATGTAAGGGCCGCTCGTGAGCGGCGTCCATGAATGAGCGCGAAGGAGTGAATCTCGATGCGTGATCTGCTGCCGATAGCGGACAAGCTGGGCGCCCTGCTCAAGGACCGCCACGAAACGATCGCGATCGCCGAATCGTCGACCGGCGGCCTCATCTCGGCCGCGCTGCTCGCGGTGCCGGGCGCGTCTGCATATTTCCTCGGCGGTGCAATCGTCTACACGCGCGAGTCGCGCCGCACACTGCTCGATATTCCGGATTCGGCCTTCGCGGGTATTCGCGGAGTGACCGAACCTTTGGCCGAGGTGCTCGCACGCGGGACGCGCAAGCGCTTTGCGACCACCTGGAGCGTGGCCGAGGTCGGCGCCGCCGGTCCCACTGGCAATCGCTACGGCGATCCGGCGGGGCATAGTTGTATCGCGATTGCGGGGCCGGTCGAGCGCGCGATCACGGTCGAGACTGGCAGCAGCGATCGCGTCGCCAACATGCGCGCGTTCGCGGCCGCCGCGCTGGAGTTACTCGCGCAGTGCCTCGCCGCGTCGCCCGCGGCGCGTTCCTAGCCTCTCAAGCCTCGCCGTCGACGGCGCTTGCCTCTATCCGGCAGCGCTGCAAGAGTAGCGGGCACCATTTATCACGAGGCAGCATTTATTCACCGAGGATCTCAGGCGAGGATCTTAAGCCGATGGCCAAGACGAAACTGTTTCCGGTAACCGTGGTCGGTTCGTGGACGCGCCCCCAATGGCTGGTATCGGCGTTGCGCGAGCGCCAGGCCGGCGAAATCACCGGCGCCGAATTCGACGCGGTGGCCGACGACGCGGTGCTCGCCGCGATCAAGTACCAGGAGGACGCCGGAGTCGATATCGTCGCCGACGGCGAGATGCGCCGCGACAACTTTTATTCCTTCGTGGTCGACAAGCTAAACGGGATGCGCCTGATGAAGCTCTCGCAGCTGCTCGACTACGTAAAGGACCGCGCCGGTTTCGAGGAAATCCTGCGTGCGCTCGACGTCCCGGCGTTTGCGATCAAGAGCCCGATCGCGGTCGAGAAAATCAGCGAGCGCGAAGGACTCTGCGTCGACGAAGCCAAATTTCTCAAAGAACATACGAAACACGCGACCAAGATTCCGATTCCCGGCCCTTACCTGCTCACCCGCTCGAGCTGGTTCGAGGGGCTCTCCGACAAGGCCTACCCGACTCGCGAGGATCTCGCCCGCGACGTGGTGAAAATTCTGCGTCGCGAGATCATGCGGCTGAAGGAACTGGGTATCGACTTTATCCAGCTCGACGAGCCCTCGCTCTCGCAGGTGGTTTACGGCGACGAGGCCGAGCAGACCTTCATGTGCGCGGCGCTCGGCTCGCGCACCGATCCGACTCACGAGCTGGAATTCGCGGTGCGCTTGATGAACGAGACCGTCGACGGAATCGACGGCGTGCATTTCGGCGTGCACGTCTGCCGCGGCAACTGGAGCCGCAAGGAGAACGTGCTGCTTGCGGGCAACTACGGTCCGCTGCTGCCGTGGCTGATGCGCATGAACGTGCATCAGCTGGTGCTCGAGATGGCCACGCCGCGGGCCGGCGAGATCGAAGTCTTCAAGGAATATCGCAACGAGAAGGAGATCGGCCTGGGCGTCAGCAATCCGCGCACCGACGAGATCGAATCGCCCGAGGAAATCGTAAAAAGGGTCAAGGAAGTGCTGCGCTACTTCGACCCCGATAAAATCTATCTCAACCCCGATTGCGGCTTCGGCACTTTCGCCGAGCGGTGCGTCAACACCTCGCCGGTCGCGTTCCACAAGCTGCAGGCAATCGCGGAAGCGGCGGAGATGCTGCGCAAGGAATGCGGCTAAAAAAGAATTTGCGGCTAAAAAAGAATCGGCGGCGGAAAATCGAACGCGCCGTGAACCGGGCTAGAGAATAACCGCAGGAGCTTACAAATATGGCTGACGAAAAAATGCTCAACGGTCTGCGACCCGACAAAATCAAGGCGATCACCGATTCGATGCGCGACGATCCCGAAGTGCTCAAGGGCGTCACCGGGCCGTGGAAGTCGCGCGTCGTATGGCAAGGCGGCTTTCGCGCCAAGGCCTACATGCGCAAGCACGTGGTCGAGATGGACGAGCCCGAGGGGCTCGACGCGACCGACGCCGCCGCCAGCGCGCACGAGCAGTTGCTCTCCGCGATGGGCAGTTGCCTCACGGTCGGCTTCGTCCTCAATGCGACCAAGCGCGGCGTGCGGATCCACGACCTCGAAGTGGCGCTCGAGGGCAACTTCGAAAATATCCTGAAGTGGGCCGGCCATAGCACCACCGGCAATCCCGGCTATCCCACGATCAAGGCGAAGTTGTTCGTGCGCGCCGACGCCGACGAAAAAACGCTCAAGGAGTTGTGGCGGCTCGCGGTCGAGGGATCGCCCGTCACCCAGACCATCGCGCGTCCGACCGAAATCGTCACCGAGTTCGAGAAGGTCTGACACGGCGATGATCCGGCAGAAAACCCGGCCGAAGACGCGCCCGAAGACCTCTCGGAGACGTGCGTGATGATAAATCGATGATACGGCTGGTCGGCGCGCAATCCGTAGCCGAGCGGATCGGGAAATCCGATTTCGTGATCGTCGATCCGCGCCGCCCGATGAAATATCTCTCGGGCCATCTAAGCGGCGCGGTCAACCTGCCGGTCTATCGCGCGTTCGGTGACAACGGCAGCCTGCTCGATCCGGCGGCGCTTGCCGAATGGCTCGGCGCCGGCGGTGTCGGCGAGGGCGTCACGCCGGTGCTCTACGATTCGCCGCAGGGACAGAATGCCGCGATGCTGGCCTGGATCATGGAGTACCTGGGCGCGCCGGAGATTTTTCTCCTCGACGTTTTCTTCGAGCGCTGGAAGAGCGATGGGCGCGAGGTCGTCTATCGCCCGGTCGAGCCGGCCGCGCGCCGTTTTGTGCCGCGGCTGAACCAGCGGCTTCGCGCGACGCTCGACGAGGTGCACGCCAACACTACCGATCGGCTGGTCGACTTCCGCTCGCGCGAGGAGTTCATCGGCGAGCGCGACCTCGACGGCCATCCCGGCCATATTCCGCACGCGGTCAATCTCGTATGGCGCGATCTGAACGGGCCCGAGGATCGGCTGCTGGCCTCGCGCGAGCAACTCGAGCGTCAGATAGCGGCGGCCGGTATCGGACATGGCCAAAAAGTCGTGGCGTATTGCCGCAGCGGACCGCGCGCCGCGCTCGGCTACCTGGCGCTCACGCAGACGGGCTACAACGCGCGGCTGTTCGACGGCTCGTTCGCCGAATGGTCCCGCGCCGGCCTGCCGGTCGAGAAGTAGACAGGCAATCTCATCGGTTTTCTTCCCTCCACCAGGACAATTGGTGGAGGGAAGGAAAAATTTTATGCGAGTGCGGCTGCCAGCGCGGTCAGGATGCGCGCGACGGCGGCGGGGTTCTCTACCCGCCAGCGCGCAAGCGACGGCCGCGCCTCGCCCACCAGCACTCCGACCCCGCGCGAAACCAGCTCAGCGAAAGCGTCCTCGTCGGTGCGATCGTCGCCAAAGTAGACCGGCATGAATGCGGGGCCGGCCTCGCGGCCCAGCGCCCGAACAGCCGCGCCCTTGGAGGCTGCGGCGGGCAGCGCCTCGACCACCATCTTGTTGTGCGCGACGCGGAGATGCGGCGCATCAGCGCGCACGAACTTCTCAAATTCAGCGCTCAGTGCGGCCGCCGCGGCACCTTCGGCGTTGCGATAGTGAAGAGCTATCGCGAGCCCCTTGTCTTCGACCTCGAACCCGGCGCCATCGGGGACTTTGCGTGCGAGCCACGCGCGCACGCGATCGAGCTCCGGGGCGCATCGGGCTACGTCATCAGTTACGTGGATATTGTCGTCGCCCGCCTCGCGCGAGCGCCCGGCGATTTCGGCTCCATGTACGCCGGCGTACATCACTTGATTTCCCAGGCCGGTCATACGGCGCAATTGCGCGACCGGGCGGCCGCTGACGATCGCGACGGCGAAGCGCTCGCGGCGCTGCGCGAGCGCGCTCAGCGCCGACGACCACGCCTTCGACCGGACGCGCCATCGCGGGGCGGCTCACCAGTTCGGAGATCGTGCCGTCGTAGTCGAGAAAGAGCAGGATTGGGCCGCGGGCGGCGAGTTCCTCGATCGTCGCAGCCGGCAGGAGCGGCGGCGGCTTAGAAGCCGGCGGAGGCCTCAGCGGCAAAATTCCGCTCCGGCAGCAGCGCGTTCAGGAAGAGCTCGGACCAGTGCTCGAGGTTGTTGCGATGCACCTGCGTGCGCATCGCGTGCATCCGCGACGCGCGCTCGGCCGGGCTCATCTCAAGCGCCTGCTTGATCCGCGCGGCGATCGCGTCGATGTCATACGGGTTGACCAGCAGCGCCTGCGTGAGCTCTTCGGCGGCGCCGGCAAATTCGCTCAGAATGAGCGCGCCGTCGTCGCCCAGGTGCGCGGCGATATACTCCTTGGCGACCAGGTTCATCCCGTCGCGCAGCGGAGTCAGCAGCGCAATATCGGCGGCCTGGTAGTACGCGACCAGGTCCTCGGCGCCGAACTGCGTGTAGAGATAGCGAATCGGGACCCATCCCTCGGATGAAAAGTGGCCGATGATACGGCCCACCAGTTCGTCAAGCTCGCGCTTGAGCGCCGCGTAATCGGCGACCTTGGTGCGCGAGGGCACTGCGATCAGCACCAGCGTGACGCGCCGATGATACGCCGGATTGGCCTCGAGGAAGCGCTCGAAGCCGAGCAGGCGTTCGAGGATGCCCTTGGTGTAGTCGAGCCGATCGACGCCCAGCACCACGTGCGGCGTGCGGAGCGCACGGCGGATGCGCTGGGTGCGCTCCTGCACGCGCGGGCTCGCGGCGAGTCCGGCGAAGTAGTCGGCCGGGATGCCGAGCGGAAAGACGCCGACGCGCACGGGTCCGCGATGGGTCGCGACCTCGTCGCGCGAGCGGTCGACGCGCAGGCCCAGGATCCGCTCACAGCAGTTGAGGAACTGGATCACGTAGGAGCGCGTATGGAAGCCAACCAGGTCGGCGCCGAGCATCCCCTCGAGCAATTCCGTGCGCCACGGAAAGACCCGGAAAATCTGCTCGGGCGGAAACGGGACGTGCCAGAAAAGCCCGATCGGGAGGCGCGGACGCTGCTCGCGCACCAGGCGCGGGACCAACGCGAGATGAAAGTCCTGCACCCACACCACGTCGTCGTCGCCGCGCCTCGCTGGCGGCGAGCGCGGCGAAATTGCGGTTGACCGCTTCGTAGTAGCGCCAGTGGAGCGTGTTGAAATGACAGCTCGCCGTCATGAAATGCATCAACGGCCAGAGCCCCCGATTGCACATCCCGTAGTAGTAGTGCGAGACGTCGCGCTCGCTCAGCGGGCAGAACACGATCTGGAAGCGCGGCGGGTCGCTTTCGGGCGGCATCATCAGTCGCCCGGGGGTCTTGGTCTGCGTGCCCGACCAGGCGATCCACAGGCCGCCCTGATGCTCGAGCAGGCGGAGAAAGGTGCTGCCAACGCCGCCCACGGTGGGCTCGATACGCTGCTTGCCGGCCTCTTGCACCACGCGTATCGGCGCGCGATTGGACATCACGATCAGCCGGCCCGAGCCCAATAGATGCGGCCTGCCAGTGGCGATCACAGGCGGTTGGGATGAACCTTCTATGCCCTTGTACTCCATCGGACCGCGCTGCGCGTTCGAAACGGGGTCGAGCGCGATTTAGTGCAGAGAGAATCGATCGGGCGATCGGTCGCTGCTCAAATGTAACGCCGCGCTTACCACTGAGGCAAGCCGGGTTGCGAGAACAAAACGCGGCGGTGTCACCAGACGAAGACGCGCCCGGCGCAACTTCTGAGGCTGCATCGGGCGCGTTTGAAAACTTATGCTTGCGACGCGAAGCTTATTTGTGCGGCGGATGTTTGGCACCGATGGTGAAAGCCGCCCGCACTGCCCGCCAAAAAGTGCCGCGTTGGTACAGCCACACGCGGGCTCGGCGCTCGATTATTTTTTCTATTCCTTCGGCTGCGGCACGATCCGAAGATACGGTCTCGGCGCCTTCCAGCCTTGCGGGTAGATCTTCTTGGCTTCGTCGTCAGAGACCGATCCCGCGATAATTACGTCCTCGCCCGGCTTCCAGTTGACCGGCGTCGCCACCCTATGCTTCGCAGTCAATTGCAGCGAATCGATCACGCGCAGGACTTCGTCGAAGTTGCGCCCTGTGGTCATCGGGTAGACGATGATCAGCTTGACCTTCTTATCCGGCCCGATTACGAAGACGTTGCGCACGGTCAGGTTGTCCATCGGTGTGCGCTTTGAAGCGTCCCCCGAAGCGCTGGCTGGAAGCATCCCGTAGAGCTTCGAAACTTTCAAATCCGTGTCGCCAATCACCGGATAGTTAGGCGCATAGCCTTGCGTCTCCTTGATGTCGTTGGCCCATCTCGAGTGGTCGGTGACCGGATCGACGCTGAGACCGATAATCTTGGTCTTGCGCTTGTCGAACTCACCCTTGAGCTTGGCGACCATGCCGAGTTCGGTCGTGCACACCGGCGTGAAATCCTTCGGATGGGAGAACAGCACCGCCCAGGAATCGCCGATCCAGTCGTGGAAGCGAATACGACCTTCGGTCGTATCGGCCTCGAAATCCGGTGCAACGTCGTTAATCTGCAGAGCCATTGCAGACCTCCATAGTTGAGTTTGAATGAGCCCCATCCCGTTCGGGATTATGGCGCGATCAGACCTGCTGCCACAGGCTCATGTTTGCGGATTTCTGTGCGCGTTGTACCGCGCCACTCTAATCAAAAAATGCACCGGAGCGGCCCGAAAATAGCGCCCAGACACAACAGAATCATCTATTTTGGGCTTGTCTGCTGCAAGAATTGAATCAATAACAAATCGAGCTTGTTAAGTCCTCTACTATAGGGCCGCTGCTCGAATGGTGCAAGTTCTGCGCGAGATGGCCATCCGAAGTCCGTTGGCTACCGCTTTTTCTTGTGCTTGCGGGCCTCGCGAGTCCGTGCCTTGAGCCGCTTCTCGCGCCGCTTGCGCCGCCGCTTGATTTCGCGCTGTCGTTCCGTCGCCATCGCCACCTCTTCGCTTGAAGACTCGGAATCGTCGGACTACAAGCGACCTTAAACGGCGCCGCGCGCGAGCGCAAACGGCCGACACGAGCGCCGCATCGGCGCAAGGAGCCTCATCTGATGTCCAGGATCATCATCGAGAAAGACGTCGAAATTCCGATGCGTGACGGATGCGTCTTGAAGGCCGACCTCTATCGACCCGACGGACCCGAGAAACTGCCGGTGCTGCTCAACCGCACGCCGTACGACAAATCCTTCCCACCGATTACGCTCAACACGCTTGACGTGATTCGCGCGGCGCGCGCGGGCTACAACGTCGTGGTCCAGGACTGCCGCGGCCTGTTCGCTTCGCAGGGGACGTTTCGATGCTTCGTTGACGAGGCGTGCGACGGCTACGACACGATCGAGTTCATCGCGCGCCAGCCGTGGGCCGACGGCAAAGTCGGCACGTTCGGCGCTTCCTACATGGGCGCGACGCAATGGCTCGCCGCGACTCAGCGTCCGCCGAGCCTCAAAGCGATGGTGCCGTCGATCACGGCGAGCGATTACCACGACGGATGGGTCTACCAGGGTGGCGCGTTCGAGCTGTTCTTCAGCGTGAGCTGGCTGATGATCACGCTCGGGCTCAGCCGCCTGATGCGCGAGCGCGCCGGCAATCCCAAAGCCGCCGAGGAGTTGAGCGCGGTGATGGGCAGTATCGACGTGATGCGCGAGCGGATGGAGTTCGCACCGCTGAGCGAGTTTCCGCTTTTTCGCACCGGCGCGCCGTACTTCTTCGACTGGCTCGCGCATCCCTATTACGACGACTACTGGCGCGCGATCTGTATCGAGGAGCAGCACGACAAGATCGACGTGCCGGCGCTCAACGTCGGCGGATGGCACGACATCTTCATGGGCGGGACGCTACGCAACTATCTCGGGATGCGTACGCGCGGCGCGTCCGCGTCGGCTCGCGCGGGCCAGCGCCTGCTCGTCGGCCCGTGGCATCACGCGGTGCCGTTCTCGAGCCTGGTGGGCCAGGTCGATTACGGCTTCCGCTCCGGCCCGGTGGCGATCGATTACGACGGCACGCAACTGCGATGGTTCGACCATTGGCTCAAGGACGCCGACAACGGCATCGGGAAAGACGCGCCGGTCAAGCTGTTCGTGATGGGCGTCAACGAATGGCGCGAGGAGATGGAGTGGCCTCCGCCGGGAGCCGAGATGCGCCGCTACTATCTGCACAGCCGCGGCAAAGCCAACAGCGCCTATGGCGACGGCGCGCTCGCGACCGAAGCGCCGGGCGACGAGCCGCCGGACTCGTTCCTCTATAATCCGCTCAACCCGGTGCCGACCGCGGGCGGGGGCCTGTGCTGCTATGCCAACGCACAGATGGGCGGGGCGCTCGACCAGAGCATGGTCGAGCATCGAGCCGACGTCCTGGTCTATTCGAGCGAGCCGCTAAGCGAAGACCTCGAAGTGATCGGACCGGTGACGGTGACGCTGTACGCGTCGTCCTCGGCGCCCGACACCGACTTTACCGCCAAGCTGGTCGATGCCGGGCCGTGCGGCTTCGCGCGCAACCTCACCGACGGGATTATTCGTGCGCGCGTGCGCGAATCGCCAAGCGAGCCCAAGTTGATGGTCGCGGGCAAGGTCTACGAATTCAAGATCGATCTGTGGGCGACCGCCAACGTATTCAAGGCAGGCCATCGCGTGCGGCTGGAAATCAGCTCGTCGAATTTTCCGCGCTTCGATCGCAATCCCAACACCGGGCACGAGCTATTCACCGACTCCGAGATGCGCCCCGCGCTGCAGACCGTGATGCACGAGCGGAGCTTCGCGTCGTATCTGAGCCTGCCGATAATGCCCCGCCGCCGTTAGAGCGCGCGTTTTCTGGAGCGTAGTAGCGGCTCGTACAGGACCGTGCGCGGAGATTCGAAAGTCCGTTCGCGAATTCTTCCGTCCGTTAATGTCGTTTTCTGGTCCCAATGCGGATGGTCAGATTGCTGCTATGACATCTTAATTCAATCTTTAATTAGCATAACCATTGTATTTATTGCTCTATACTTGAAATTCAGTTGTAACACACCGAATTTAACGGTATACTTCGTTTCAAGATGGGTTCGTTCCCCGGAATACCGCTGGGCGCCACCGCTGCTACGGCAGTTATGGACAATTTCGGTTCACGCCCCGCCGCGTGACTGACGCCGAATTCCTGTTTGCCGCGCTTCTGGGCATGGCTGCCGTTATGCTTAGGCAGCGCTTAGAAATAGTGTACTGCGTTTGGCGCTCAGATTTATGGTTTTATCTACCATTGCTCGCCTATCAGGACGTTATTGCGCTCACGATCATAGCGTGGGTTTCGTATGGCCTGTTCAAGTTGGCTCGCAATCCGAGGGTTTGCGGAGGAATCACGCGCGCCGGCTTTTATTTTCTCTTGTTGCTTACACTTTACACCTCCCTCGACACAGTGATCTTTTCCTACATTCACACCCAGGCTACCTACAAACTGTTCGTTCTTTCCGACAACCTCCGGATGGTCAAAAACTCGATCCCCGACGCACTGGGTGGCGGCGGACCATACTTGTGGATGGTGATTGGTATTTTGATTATCGTGCTGGTCGCCGAGAGCCTCTCGCGATTCGCGCCCGATTTCCTGCGCCGGCTTCGGATGAGATTTTATTCGCCGCTGGCGCTCGCACTGATTGTCGTATACGTGATGGGCGCCCACGCATGGGCGGAGCATTACCTTTCCTATCCGCCGGCGGCGCTCAATGCGGAATGGGCGTTCGTATCGCCGCTGTTTCAGCACTCCCCCAAGGCCCCGGTATCGATTCCGCCCGCTTACCTCGATGACTTCCTGCCTGCGGGAGAGCGGCCTTTGACTGCCACGGCGGTACCGGCGTTGTTGCACGAGGCTCGCCCGCTTAACGTGGTGATGGTCGTGATGGAATCCGTCGGGACGCGCGACCTTGGCGTCTATGGCGCGCCCTACAAGGACACTCCGCAGCTCGAGCGCCTCGCGGCCCACACCGCGCTGTTCGATCATGTCTATGCGGCGCAGGGCAATACGTCCGCGGCGATGACCGCGCTCTTCTGCTCGCTGTATCCACGGCTGGCATGGTTTCCCGTTCCTCGCTGGAGACCGAATCTGGCGGCGGCAGGGCTGCCGGCGCTCCTCGCGCAAAACGGCTATGCCACGGGATTTCTTGACTCAGGCTCGATCGGAGAAGATCGCCGTGCCGAGTTCCTGCTCGATCATGGTTTCGGAGTAGTCGCCGCGGAGCATCGCGACCCCAAGTTGCCGCAGGATGGGCAATTGCTGCCCGCGGCCGTCGACTGGATCGATGCGCACAAGTCGAAGCCGTTCTTCCTAACGCTCTGGACCATGGATACCCATCACCCCTATATCGTTGCCGGCGACCGGGACTACGGTGTGCGCAATCCCGCGCTCGGCCGATACCTGAACGGGGTGCAATCGATGGACGCCTTGATCGGACAGCTCGCCGACCAGCTTAAAAAAATGGGGCTCGCCGACGATACCCTGTTGGTGATTACCGGTGATCATGGCGAGGCGTTCAACGAACACGGTCAGTCCATACACGGGTTCACCGTATACAATGAAGAGCTGCAGGTTCCGCTGCTCATCATCAATCCGCGCCTGTTCCCGTATAAGCGGCTGATGAACGGTCCGGCCCGTCAGATCGATATCGCGCCCACCCTGCTGAGCCTGCTGGGCATCCCTGAACCCGCGCAATGGCAGGGAACTAGCCTGTTCCAACGGCCGCGCCGCCGGCGAGTCTACATGTTTTCGGCCAACGGCAATTACGTATTGGGTCTGATCGACGGGAACATGAAATACATTTACGACTTCAATCTGGACCGCGCCGAGCTTTACGATCTGGCGGCCGACCCGTACGAGCACAACAATCTCAGTTTCGATCCCGCCTACGCGGCACTGATGGAGCGCGAGAAGCTCCATCTGCAGGCCTGGACAACGTTCCAGAACCCGTATCTCGACCGCCTCGCGTCCGCTCCGCCCTCCGATCGATATTAAGCCTCGCCGGGATGCGCGTGGGGCTCGCGCGCGGGTACATGACCGCCGCGCCCTGTCACCCAACTGTCTGGCGCATTTGCAGCCAACTCATTAGACTCGAAGAACGCCGCAGCGGTCGACAAGGGCGGTCTATGTCCGATCGGGAATCGATCCTCGAAGCTAATCGCGCCTTTTACCGTGCCTTCGAAAGCCTCGACGCGGACCGGATGGGCGAGATGTGGCTGCGCGACCCGCGTATCGTCTGTATCCATCCGGGATGGAACCGGCTTATCGGATGGGGCCCGATCATGAATAGCTGGGAGCGGATTTTCGATAATGTGTTCGAGATGAAGTTCGAGCTCGGCGATCTGCAGGTGATGGCCAGCGGCGATCTTGCAGTGGTGGTGGTCGAGGAAAATCTTGTCCAGCGCGGCTACGATGGCACGACGCGCACGCGGGTCCTGGCGACCAATGTCTTCGAGCGCGCCCAGGGGCGATGGTGGATCGTGTCGCATCACGGATCTCCCGTGATGGAGCCGCCGGACAGCGAGGAGCCGCCCCTGCAATAAGATTTTTGTCCGCGGCGGATCGCGCCTGAGACCGCCGCCAACGAAGCCGGACGCCCAGGCGTCCCAGAAGAATTAGAAAAGTCAGACGAATCGGAAGAGGAACCAGAATGAAGCCGGTACCAATGAGCTGGGTGATTAGTGCGGTCGTCGCAATTTGCCTGACACCCGGCCTGAAGAGCTTCACGCGGCGTGGCGCGGCGCCGCAACCCACCATGCTTGCGCAGGATGACGGTGGCGTCGCGGTCCCCGGATCGGCGGATGCGCCGGCAGCGCCCAGCGGTGATGAAGACAGCGACGAGCAAAGCGGACAGACGCAGAATAACGGACAGGCGCAGGACAACGGTCAGACGCAGGACAACGGTCAGGCGCAGGACAACGGTCAGACGCAGGACAACCCCGATGCGGCGCAACAGACGCAGGGCGACCCCGATGCCGCGCAGCAGCCGCCGGCTAACATGCAGCAGCCGCCCGCCGACGACAGTGGCGACGATACGTCCACTCAACAGCCACAGTCCGGCGATAGTGGAGACCAGGAAGCAGCACCCGCCGCGCCGTCCTCGGGCGACGACAACTAGGGCGCGCCAGCCAGCGCTCTCTTACTCATTCTTGCTCACGCTTGCTCAGGCGCCCTCGCGCATCGCGCGCGCCAGGATGGCCGCGATCTCAGGACGCGTGTACTCGGGCGGTGGCGCCTCGCCGCGGCGCAGCATCTCGCGCACCTTGGTCCCCGATAACAGGAGGCGGTCGGCGTCTTCGTGCGGGCAGGTTTTGTACGACGCCATCCCGCCGCATCGCTTGCAGTAAAAAGTGTTTTCGAAGTTCAGCGGCGTGATGCCGATTTCGGCCGCGCTGAAGCGCTCGAAAATTTTCTGCGCGTCATACGTGCCATAGTAGCTGCCCACGCCGGCGTGGTCGCGGCCGACGATAAAATGAGTGCAGCCGTAATTGCGCCGGATAATGGCGTGCAGGATCGCTTCGCGCGGTCCGCCGTAGCGCATGTGCGCCGGCATCACCGACAGCATCGCGCGGTCGCGCGGATAGTACTGCTCCAACAGCACTTTGTAGGTCTCCATCCGCACCGCGGCCGGGACGTCGTCGCCCTTGGTCTCGCCGACCAGCGGATGGAGCAGCAGGCCGTCGCAAATTTCGAGCGCCGCCTTCTGGATGTATTCGTGAGCGCGATGGGTCGGATTGCGAGTCTGAAAGGCGACGATCTTGCGCCATCCGCGCTCGGCGAACGCGGCGCGCGTCTGGCGCGGCTCGAGCCGGTATTCCAGGAAAGTCCGGCCGGGAATCTCGCTGAACAGCACGACGCTCCCGCCCAGGCACCATGGCGGCGTCGCGAGCACGTTCGCCGCTCCCGGATGGGCGGGGTCGGCGGTACCGAAGACCGCCTCGGCCTCGCGCGCGCGATCGACGCGGTAAACTTCGGCGAGTTTCAGGATCGCGAGCCGGCCGCCGTCGCCGTTGGTAAGCGCGATCTGCTCGCCAGGCTTGAGCGCGCGCGCTTCGTCTTCTGCGACTCCGAGGGTGATCGGAATCGACCACGGCACGCCCGAGGCCAGGCGCATCGCGTCGCGCGAGCGCACGTAATCAGCCTCGCCCATGAAACCTTCAAGCGGCGAGAAAGCGCCCGAAGCCAACATCTCCAGATCGGCCAGGTCGCGCGCGCTGAGGCGAACCGTCTTGAGCCCCTCGGCGTGGCGCGCAATTGCGGAGCGCTCCGCGGCGGGAACGTTGAGATCGGTGAGCGCGCCGCCGCCGTGCGCAGTTATCGGATCGTCTGCCCCGATGCTCATCGTTTCGCTCCATCGCGGCCGATATAGCCGCGCGCTTCGAGGTCGCCGAGCAGCCGGGCGAGGCTCTCCTGCGGTGTTTCGCGGCTGGTCGAGATCGTCAGCTCATGACTCAATGGCGGCTCGTAAGGATCGGAGACGCCGGTGAAACCCTTGAGCTCGCCCGCCAGCGCCTTTTTGTACAGCCCCTTCACGTCGCGTTTGACCAGCGTGTCGAGCGGACATTCGATGTAAGCCTCGAAGAAGCGCTTGTGCTGGCCGCGTATCTCGTCGCGAATCTCGCGATAGGGTGAAATGGCCGCGGCGATCGCGATCACTCCATTGCGTGCGAGCAGGTTGCAGACGTACCCGATGCGCCGGATGTTGGTGTCGCGGTCCTCCTTGGAAAACCCCAGCCCCTTGGACAGGTTGGTGCGCACCTCGTCGCCGTCGAGGACTTCGACCCGATAGCCGCGCCGGCGCAATTCCTCGGCGGCCATCCCCGCCAGCGTCGACTTGCCTGCCCCGGACAAGCCCGTGAACCACAACGTAAAGCCCTCACTCATCGTGCTGGAATGTCGCTCCTTGAGTATAAGCTACTAATCGAGCCTTCTAAGTTATGTAATTCGGCTAACCCGCGCAACAAGTGCCTCTTAAATCAGCGGCTGCGCGTTTGATGACGGCCAGATTCGGTCCGAATGGCGGGTAAATCGAGCTGAACGGCCGGTAAATCGAGATAAATGGCCATCGCAGATGGCGAAGAGAAAATCGGCGATGCGCCCAGCGCGGTCAGCCGGTCGCGGCCCTCGGGCTTGGCATTGACGCCATAAAAGCGCACCGCGGCGGCCTTGGCGGCGTTGAGGTCGGCTTCGCTATCGCCGACAAAGGCGGCGTCGGCAGGCGCAACTGCGCATACCGCGAGCGCCCGCTCGACCGTCGCGGGCGACGGTTTCAGAGCCAGGCCGCTATCGCGGCCAACTATCAAGTCGACCAGATGATAGCCCTCGCGGGCGCGCATCCATGCCTCGACCGTGCGCGAGGAGTTCGAGGTTACGATCGCGACCGCGCCGCCTGCGGCGCGGAGCGCGTGGAGCAGCTCGATCGCGCCGGGCGCGGGCGCGACCGCGCCCACGCCGGCGAGTTCGTGGCGCTCGATGATGGCCGAGGCGCCGTCCAAGAGTCCACTATAGCTGAGCGCGCTATCGGTGAGCGCGCTGTCGGTGCTGGCGGAGCGTCCGCCGCCGGAGGCGGCGGACGCTCCGCCGGCCAGCACTGCGCGGGCGGCGTCGCCGCCCGCGCAAAGGCGCGCGCGCAACGCCTCGTACAGCACCAGGTTGCCGCGCGGGAACTCCTCGAACAGCGCCTGGGCGACGCCCTGTGCGGCGAGCCAGGCCTGCAGCTCGCGCCGGCTCCCGGCCCAATCGACGGCCGGCTCCAGCGGCGCGAGCGTGTTGTCGAAGTCGAACATCCAGAGCGCGTGGCCCGCGACGACGCGGCGGCGCGATGCGCCGTTGCCGTGGGTCGCGGCGGCAGCTTCACCAGAGTCGCGCCGTGATGCGTCGGACTTACCGGAATCGCGCCGCGATGCGTCGCTCATGACGCCGCCGCCTCGCAGGCGCAGTGCGCTTCACCGCCGCCGCTCACGCGGCGGCGGTGAAGCGCGCGCGTCCGGCTGGCATAGCCGTCGAATTCGATCAATCGCGGCTTCAAGCTGCTGGCCGGCGAAGCCGGCCAGCAGCTTGAAGGCCTCGGTCACCGCGACCATCGCGATCGCGCCGGCGTTACCGGCACGCTCGCGCGGCGGACTCAGCAAGTCCGCGTCGGCGCATAGCGGGCAAGGCGGCGGCGCCGGCAGGAGCGCGATCCGCCCTGGCGTATCAAGCCGCGCAACGATGGCGGCGGCGCAGCGATGCTCGCGCGCAACGCGTGCCGCCGCCTCTGCGGCGGGCGCGTCGCCGATCAGTGCGAGCATCAGGTCGCACTGCTCGGGCATTTCATCGCTCACGATTTCGACGCTCACGTCGGGATTTAGATCGCCGATCCGCTGGACCATCGTGCGGTACGGCGCGCCGTCACCCACGGGATGCACGACGATACGGCCGACGCCCGCGCCGGCCAGATAAGCAACCGCGCCGGATGCGTCCGCGGGCGCGGCGACGATCGCGACGCGCGACGCGAGCAGTCGTTCCTGAGCGCGTCCGCCGACGCCGGGGACGATTATCTGGCGGCTGTAGCGTTCGATCTGAGTGTCGGTAAGTACCATAAGCCCGGCTCAACGCGCCGGATTCGACGCCCCGCCGGCACCGGGGCGCGCGCCTATTCGATCACGTTCTTTTCGATCGGCTCGACCGTGACGCCGCTTTGGCGCAGCCACGCGAGCGCGCGTTCGATCTGCTCGCTCGATCCCTCGAACTCGACCGCGACCAAGCCCATCTCTTCCGAGACGCTCGCGCCGCGGATGTTGAACACCAGGTCGAACTTCTTGACGAGGTGGTACAGCAGCGGCTCGCGGATGAGCGACTTGGGGTAGGTCAGGTAGTAGCGCTCGCGGAGGCGTTCCATTTGCTGACGAGCTTTTGCAGGCGCTCCTTGCGCCATTGTTCCCATCCGATCCAAAGATTGGTGGACAGGTACTTGTCACCGAAATCCGGAAACACGGTCACCACGCATCCCTCGCGCAGCCCGCGCGCGACCCGCATCGATGCCACCAACGCCGCCCCGCACGACTGGCCTACCAGCACGCCCTCGATCTGCCCCAGCGCATAGACCATCTCGTATGCGTCCTCGGTGCTCACCGTAAGACGCTCGTCGATCTCTTCGGCGTGAAAGATGCCGGGCACGATCGACGAGGCCATGTGCTTAAGCCCCTCCAGCCCGTGCATCGCGTCGTCCGGCTCGACTCCGATCACTTTGACCGCCGGGTTTTGCGATTTGAGGTAGCGCCCGGTGCCCATAACGGTGCCGCCGGTGCCGACCCCGGCCACGAAGTGAGTGATACGGCCGCGCGTCTGATGCCAGATTTCGGGCCCGGTGGTCTCGAAATGGGCGAGCGGATTGGCCTCGTTGTTGTACTGGTCGGGTTTGAAATAGCGCTCGGGGTTGGCGGCGATGATCTGGCGCGCCATCAACATCGCGCCGTCGGAGCCCTCCAGCGGATCGGAGTAGATCGGCTTGGCGCCGAACGCCTCGATTATCTTCTTGCGCTCGCGGCTGACGTTGGAGGCCATCACGATCTCCACCGGATAGCCGAGCGCCGCACCGACCATCGCGAGCGCGATCCCGGTGTTGCCCGAGGTCGAATCGATTATCACTTTGCCCGGACGCAGTTCGCCGCGCTTGAGCCCGTACTCGATCATGTGGCGTGCGGCGCGGTCCTTGACCGAGCCGCCAGGGTTGAACCCCTCGAGCTTGGCGAAAATGCGCACCCCGGGACGCAGCAGCCCCTCGGTCACGCGCGTGATTTCGAGCAGCGGCGTGTTGCCGATCAGCTCGAGCACGCTGTGCGCCCGCGCCGCCGGGACGTATTCTTCGCTATTCGCCGCCGGCGATCGCTGGGACGATTGAAATATCGTCGCCATCCTTGACCTGCGAGTTTAACTGGTTGAGGAAACGGATGTCGTCGCCGTTGAGATAAATATTAACGAAGCGGCGCAACTCGCCCTTGTCGTCGAGCAGCCGCTCGCGCATCCCCGGATGGCGCTTTTCGAGATCTTCGATAACCGCGCGGACCGATTCGCCCGCGGCCGCAACCTCGTCGGTGCCCCCGGTGAACCTGCGCAACGGGGTCGGTACTCGTACCCTGACTGGCATGTTCGAAACTCCTACCTCCAGACTAGCGGAGAAACTAGCGCAGAGCCTAGCGTTTTCTTGAGTATGCTTCACCCCATGGCTTTACAAGCACGCTCTCCGCGCGCGCTCAGGCCGCTCCCTTGAGCGAGCGTTTGCCGTCGCCGAGACTTTCGTAGATAGCATCGAAGTCCTTCAGCCGCGCTTCGATCACGAGCGGCTGCTCGATACTTTGGGCGACCGCCTCCAGCGTCTTGTAGCCGTTGCCGGTGATCGAGACCACCACGCTCTCGTCAGTTTTGATCCGACCGGCGGCGATGAGCTTCAGCGCCACGGCCAGCGTGGTGCCGCCGGCGGGCTCGGCGAAGATGCCCTCGGTGCGGGCGAGCAGTTTGATCGCGTCGATAATCTCGGGGTCGCTCGCCATCTCGCCCCATCCGCCCGACTCGCGCACGGCGCGCAGCACGTAGAAACCGTCGGCTGGATTGCCGATCGCGATCGACTTGGCGATCGTATCGGGCTTGACCGGCGTTATCAGGTCGGTGTTCTTGTGCAGCGCGTGGATAACCGGGGCGGCGCCGGCCGCCTGCGCGCAATGAATCTTGAACTCGCCGCCGTGGACCAGCCCGACCTCCTTGAGTTCCTTGAACGCCTTGGCGACCTTGGGCAAAATCGTGCCGCCCGCCGTCGGCAGCACGATATGGTTGGGCAGTTTCCAGCCGAGTTGCTCGGCGACCTCGAAGCCGAAGGTCTTGGCGCCCTCGGTGTAGTACGGGCGCAGGTTGATATTGACGAAAGCCCATCCGTACTTGTCGGCGATCTCGCTGCACAGCCGATTGACGTCGTCGTAGTTGCCGCGAATCGTGATCACTCGCGCGCCGTAGATCGACGAGCCGACGATTTTGCCCGACTCGACGCCCTCGGGCATGAAGATTACCGACTTGAGCCCCGCGCGCGCCGCATGCGCCGCGACCGCGGTCGCCAGATTTCCGGTCGAGGCGCACGAGACGGTGCTGAAGCCGAAGTCGCGCGCCTTGGTGATCGCCACCGACACCACGCGATCCTTATACGAGAGCGTGGGATGGTTGACCGTGTCGTCCTTGATGTACAGCTTCTTGAGCCCGAGTTCGGCGCCGAGGCGGCGCGCGTGCAAGAGCGGCGTGAAGCCCGAAAACGGACCCGCCTCGGGCTCCCCATCGACCGGCAGCAGCTCGCGATAGCGCCAGAGGTTGTGCGGGCGTGCCGCGATCGACGCGCGCGAGATCGCGGCGCGAATCTTCGCGTAATCGTAGGTGACTTCGAGCGGTCCGAAGCAATCCTCGCACACGTGCAGCGGCTTGATCGGATATTCCTGGCCGCACTCGCGGCATTTGAGATTAGTGACGTAGCTCATCGCATGGTTCCTCTCCAAGGTTCCTTTCATTGATCGCAGCCGTCGCTCAGTGTCGCTCAGGATGTCTGGTTGCGCGGCTCGATGCGCCCCGCGGCCGACGCCGCGTTGTTTGCACGCCGCGCCGCGCCGCAGGCGCATCCGGCGCGCGCGCTTACTTCGAGCACGCGCATTCGGCCGCTCGCGGCCGCGTCATAGGTCAGGATTTTTCCCGCCAGCTCCGGCAGGGCGCCGCCAAGCCATCGCAGCGCCTCGGCCGCTTCAATCTCGCCGATCACCGCCGCGACCGGGCCGATTATTCCGGCCTCGCGGCAACTCGCGATCTCGTCCGGCTCGGGCGGCTGCTCGAACAGGCATCGCAGACACGCCGTGCGCCCCGGCAATACCGTCATCGCCTGACCGGTCATCCCCAGCACGCCCGCGTAAACGAAGGGCCGCCCGAGCGCGAGGCAGGTGTCGTTGATCAGAAACTTGGCCGCCGGATCGTCGGTCGCGTCGATCACGAAATCGTGCCGCGCGATCAACTCGGCGGCGTTGGAGGCGTCGAGGGCGACCGGGTAGGTGTCGATGCTGAGCGCTGAATAGTCGCTACGCAGCCTCGCGGCCGCCGCCTCGACCTTGAGCCGTCCGAGGCTCGCCGAGCCATAGATCACCTGGCGCGCCAGATTGGAAAGTTCGACCGGGTCGGGATCGACCAGCCCGATCCGCTGCGCTCCGCCGCGCGCGAGCGCGCAGGCGGCCGGAACACCCAGCCCGCCCATCCCGACTATCAGAATTGCGTGTGTCTGCTCTCCCAACTCGTGCTCACGCCCGGGCCTTTATTTTCGTCCGGCGGCGCTGCGAGGGAATGAAAAATGAAAAACCCTCCTCCTGGATAAGGACGAGGGTGCAAGGACTCTCGCCTTATCTACCGAAGCCTCATTCGGGCTCCGTTGGAGTTAGCACCAGCACCCCTTGGTGGGCCGGTTGCTGCGGCATCATCGGGCCAGTCCCTCCGCCGCTCTGGATAAGGCCATCAGGCTCATTACGGTTACCCAAGCGTTGGTGCAAAGTCAATCGCCGGACCTATCGGTCAGTTGTCGGTCAACTTAACAGTCGGCTTAACGGTCGGCGCGCGCGCAAGCATTTTTCCTTGCCGGATTGGTCCAGCGATGCTTTAAGTGGGCTTGCCACCGGAGCTTTTCTGACGGCTCGCACGTAGCAATTTTTTCCGGCACGGGAGGTACTTATGCGAATCGGATTTATCGGGCTCGGCAACATGGGCGGTTCGATGGCGCTCAACCTGATGAAGGCGGGCCACCAGGTCACCGTCAACGACGTCCGCCGCCAGGTCGCCGAGCCGCATCTGGCCGGCGGAGCCAAGTGGGCAGAAAGCTCGGCCGCCGCCGCCAGGGACGCCGAGGTCGTCTTCACTTCGCTCCCGGGACCTCGCGAGGTCGAGGCGGTGGTGCTTGGAGAGGGCGGGCTTATCGGCGCGATGGCGCCCGGGAGCCTCTACATCGATCTTTCGACCAACTCTCCCACCGTCGTGCGCAGTCGTCCACGCGCGCCTTAAGGCCCGGGGCATCCGGATGCTCGATGCTCCCGTAAGTGGCGGCGTGGTCGGCGCGCGCAAGGCGACGCTGGCGGTGATGGTCGGCGGGAGCGAGGCCGACTACAACGAAGTCAAGCCGGTGCTCGACGCGATCGGCGACAAGGTGACCTATATCGGCGACATCGGCGCGGGCTCGGTCGCCAAGCTGGTCCATAACATGATCGCGATTTGCTCGACCCAGTTGCTCGCCGAGGCCTTTACGATGGGCGTCAAGGCGGGCGTCTCGCCTGAGGCGCTACTGCGTGCGGTGCAGGGCGGCGCATATGGGCAGGGGATGGTGCTCAATGCGGCTCTCCCGAAGATGATCTTCCGTGGCACCTTCGACCGCGCAACCTTCGCGCTGAAGCTGGCGCGCAAGGACCTCGGCCTCGCCACCGAGCTCGCGCGCGAACTCAACGTGCCGATGCCGCTGGCGGCGCATACCGAGCAGGACTTCCTGGAGGCGCTGAACAAGGGCTGGGGCGAGAAGGATTCGTCCGCGTCGTTCATGATCCAGGAAGAGCGCGCCGGAGTAAAAGTTCGGAGCTCGTCATAGATCGCACGCATTATACAGTTCGCACCGACTGGTATTTTGCACTAGTCACTGTTCGCAGTTGCTATTCAGGGAGAAAACGAAAATGGCCGACGACAAGCATGAAAAAGGGATGGCGATACGCACCCAGTTGTGGGGTGAGAAGGGCGCCAAGGCGGGCGCCGAGTTCCTAAACGGTTTCGACCCCGATTTCGGCAAGTTCCTCAACGACGAGCTGTTCGGCGGTATCTGGGCCCGTCCGGGACTGCCGATCAAAACCCGCTCGATGATCACGATGGCGGCGCTGCTCGCGCTCGGGCGCGGCGCGGAACTCCGGGTGCACATGCGCGGCGCGCTCAACCTGGGCATCACGCACACCGAGCTCAAGGAAATGATCTTCCATCTCTCGCAGTACAGCGGCGTGCCGAGCGCGGTCGAGGCGATCCGCGCCTTCACCGAGGTGACCGCGCCGAAGAAGTAAATCGTGACAGGCCGGGCTGTTTTGCGTCGTGAGTTAGTGTAGCCTATGCTGACGAGCTTTGGCATCGATACCGCATCATATGCGGCGGTAGCCTGAGCGAAGGCAAGCATGGCGGCTACAGCCGAGAAGAACCCCGATCGCATAACCGTCGGCGCGCCGACGACAGCATCGATTCAGCCAGCATCGATTCACCCGGGCCCCACCGCTCGGACTGCGCCCGCGCGCCGGCCCTACCCCGAGGCCGCCGGGCTGGTCCTGTTGGCGCTGGCGCTGCTGTTCAACGCCCTCCTGCTCGCCCCTGAGGCGCGTATCGAGCGCGTTCCCACGAACGACATGGCCTTTCATCTCGCCGCGTCCCAGCGGCTTGGCGAAAGCATCGCGCGCGGCGAGCCGTTTCTGGATCCGTGGGTTTCACAATGGGCGCTGGGCTATCCGGTCTGGCGCAGTTATCAGCCGCTACCCCATCTGGTGGCCGCCGCGGTGATCTCGCTGGGCCGGCCCTTCGCTTCACCGGCAGCCAGCTTCGCCGCGCTCTACTTCGTGCTGCTGGTGTTGCTGCCCGCAAGCATTTATCTTGGCGCACGGCTGCTGGGCCTCAATCCGCTCGCTGCCGGGCTCGCCGCGATTCTGATCCTGGCGCCCAACGAAGCCGGGGACTTCGGACGCTTCGGCCTGAGCTATGGCGCCTTCGTGTGGCGAGGTTCGGGCCTCTATACGGAATTGTTTTCCCTGCTTTTGCTGCTGCCGTCACTCGGACTGGCGGCGCGGGCGATCGACTCGGGCGGAAAGCAGACCGGTGCGGCGCTGATGCTCGCGCTGACCGCGCTCTCGCACATCGTTTTCGGCTACGTCGGCTTCCTATCGATAGCAATTTGGGCGCTGGCGATGCCGGGTGAGGGGCGGGCGCGGCGCTTGGCGCGGGCCGGCTCGATAGCGGCCAAGGCCATGCTGCTGCTGGTATGGTTCGTGATCCCGATGATGCTCGTCAGTGGCGACATCAACCGTAGCCGTTGGGAGGCCGCCTACAAGCTCGATTCTTACGGCGCGCCGACCATTCTGAGCGAGCTTTTTTCCGGCAGGCTGCTCGATTTCGGCCGTCTCCCGGTGCTTACGCTGATAGTTGCGCTGGGCGCTGCGCTCGCCGCATTCAAAATCAGGGATTCGCTCGCGCGGCGCCTGCTCGTGCTGACGGCGGTATGGCTTGCGCTATTTTTCGGCCGCGAGACCTGGGGCCATCTCTTGCTGCTGGCCGGAGCCCCCGCGGATTTACCTTTGCATCGACTGGAGGCAGCCTTCGAACTCTTTGCGATCCTGATCGCGGGGTGGGCGCTCGAGCATGTAGTCGCGGTCGCGATTCGCGCGCCCGGCCCGGCGGCCATTGGTGTGGGAGCGGCGCTGAGTGCGGCGCTGGTCCTGATCGGAGTTGAGCGCGCAGAGTATCTCCGCGTCAACGCGCAGTGGGGCGAACTGAACCTCACTGCCTACGAACACGCGCGCGGCGACCTGGACCTGGCCATCGCTGACCTCCGCCCGATCCTGGCAGAGCGCCCCGGCCGCGTCTCGGCGGGTAAGGCGGGCGATTGGGGTAACGCGTTCAATGTCGGCTTTGCGAAGGGGTACTCCTTCCTTACGAGCTATGGGCTGGATCAGGTGAGCTTTCTCTACCATGCGATGTCGGTGACCTCGGATTATGTGGTGTTGCGCGACGAGAATGACTCGGTCGATCAGCAGTTGTTCGGCGTCCGGGCCGTGCTGGCCCCAACCAGCCTGCGTGTGCCGCCTTATTTCGTGAAGCGCTCAGTGCATGGCCCCTTCGCTGTATATGAGACCTCGGCGGAGGGTTATTTCGGCCTCGTCGATATCACCGCGCGTTATGACGGCCCCGCTTCGACCTGGTTCGACCCGGTTTCCGCGTGGCTGCGCAGCCCGCTGCCTCGCGCCGGCGAGGTGATTGCGCTCGACCCACACCTCCAGGGCGTGCCTGGGATCAAACGATGGCAGCCGCTGCCCGCGCCTGCGCCGCAATCCATGGCGGCGGGCCGCATCCTCGCTGAGTCGAAAGCCGGGGAAGTCTATCGCGCGAGCATTGACGTGCAGCGCCCTTGCTATGCGCTGGTTAAAATTACCTACTTTCCGGGGCTGGTGGCGCGAGTCGACGGAAAGCGCACGCGCCTGGTCCGCGTGACTCCTGACTTCGGCGCGGTCCCGCTCAGCCCGGGGCGCCACGAGGTCGAGGTTAGCTATCAGCCCGGGCCGCTGAAGCCGCTTTTGTTTCTGGCCGGCATCGCCTTGTTCGTGCTCGCCGCCCGTCCCTCGCTCGGCGCGTATTGGGAACGCGGCGAGCAGTGGCTCCGCGAGCGGCTGGAGCGGTGGGGCGCGTGGCTCACCACCGACCGCGTGAGGATCGCGTTCGCGCTCGCCCTATTGATCCTCCTTCTCACGCGCGGGCTTTTCCGCGGCTACCTGGTAACGGGCCACGACGCGCTGGCTTATCCGCCGCGCGTGACCGAATTCGCCACGGCCCTGGGCGATCATCAGTTTCCGCCGATGTGGGCGCCGGATCTCAGCAGTGGACATGGCCAGCCGCTGTTCGAATTCTCGCCGCCGCTGACTTACGCGATGGCGCTGCCCTTTTTCGAGTGCGGGATGAGGATCGCGGATTCGCTCCAGTTTGGGTTGGTGATCCTGCTCGCCCTCGGCGCGATTGCGGTCTATCTGCTCGGAAGAAAAATGTCGTTTACGCCGATCTCTTCGATCGGCGCGGCGGCGGCCTGGCTATTCGCGCCTTACCTGGCGCTGGATTTATATGTGCGCGCGGCTTTCGCCGAGGCCGCCGCGGTAGCGGTAGCGCCGCTCGCGCTGCTCGGCCTGATCACGGCGCTCGAGCGCCCGGGCGTGGCCAGCGTGGCATTGGGCGCGGCCGCGATCGCCTTGGTGCCGCTTGCGCACAATGGGATCGCGCTGCTCCTGTTCCCGGTCTTCGCGGCGATCGTCGCGGTACGCGCGGCCCTCTCCGAGCGCCCGCTGCGGACCGCTGCCGCCGGCGCCTTGGCGGTCGCGGGCGGGCTCGGCCTCAGCGCCTGCTTTTGGCTGCCCGCGTTGCTGGAAAAGCATTTCGTCAAAACCGAGCTTTTGCGCACCGACTTTTTCAACTGGCGCGTCCACATAATTTCGCCATGGCAGTTGCTCTGGGGACACTGGGGCTTCGGCTACTCGGTCGCCGGACCCAACGACGGTATTTCGTTCTCGCTCGGCCTGCTGAATATCGCGCTGGCGATTGCAGGAGTTGCTATCGGAGTCCGCGCGTTCAGCCGCACGCGCCGCCTCGATGCGATTGTTTTCGCTGGCGCCGCACTGGCCGGCGCGCTGTTGGCGACCGAATGGTCTTCGCCGATTTGGGCGCGGATCACCACGCTCCAGTACCTGCAGTTTCCGTGGCGCACGCTGTTCCTGCCCGCACTCTTCATGCCGCTGCTGGCGCTCTTCGCTTTCGAGCGGATCGGCCCCAAGGCAAGCGTCGTGCTTATCGTGCTTATCGTGCTGGTAAGCCTGCGCCACACTCAGCCCGCGGGCTATGAGAGCTTCGACGATGAATACTACGCCCCCGCATCGATCGGCACTCATGGCCTGGAATCCACCACGCGCAGAGAGTACGTGCCGCGATGGGTGCAGATACCGCTGCAGTATACCGGCGTGGGGTTGATCAGCCCGGATTCGAGGCTCTCGACGCGCCTCGTGTCATCTAGTTCGACCAGGCACGTCTACCTGGTGGCGGCGCCGGCGGCGGTGACGGTTATGGAATCGACCTCCTATTTCCCCGGCTGGACTGTGCTGATTGATGGCCGCGAAACTAGCATTACGCCCGCGCCGAACTTCGGACTCATCTCATTCCAGGTTCCAGCGGGACAGCATACGATCACGGTTGTGCTGCAACCGACGGAGGTGCGCCGTTTCGCAAGCATGGTTTCGTTGCTGAGCCTGGCGGTCCTGCTTTTAGCCGCCATAGCCGATTGTATCCATCAGGTCCTCGAAGACCCGCTCCTATCCGTTGGGGCCGGGTCCCCGAGCCACGCCTATCCTCCTGAGGAGCCGAAAAATTGAGGGGCCGAAAAATCGCAACTCCCCAATCACCTAGTGGCCGCCTGCTTGCAGAAGACTGCCGATACGCAGGCGGGCGGGCGTAAAGGCCGGATCGTTGCGCAGCACAATCGTATAGAGCGCCAGCGCCTCGCCAACCCGTCCCGCGTCCTGCTGCAAGATTCCCAAATTATAGCGAGCGAACTTGTCGGAGGGGTTGAGCCCGAGCACAATCGTGTAGTCTTCCGCCGCAGTCACGGCATGTCCCGCTTCCTGCGCCGCGAGCCCGGACTCGAACACCTTGAACGCGTGTATATTGGGCGGATCTGTGATCGGCCGCGCCATCGCGAATCCGAGCAAAATCGGCAGCATCGCGGCTAACACGATTGCGCCAGCAATCCGATCCGAGGAGACCTTGACCAACTCCTCTTCCGGCGCCCGAAAGTAGCGGATCAGTCGCCGGCCACCGCCCCATACGATTGCAATCAGACCGAACAACAGCACCAGCGCCCAGCCCGGTTGCGCAAACGCTCGCAGCGCCCATGGGCTGAGGTTCCGGCCCGCCAATAATTCCTGCAGACCGTAGACAATCGGTGATGCGTGCGGAACAAACACGAATGCACCATTCAACGCGATGCCATCGGCGGCGCGACGCCACTCATCGATCACGAGGTATACGGCGACGCCGATTAGCTGCACCATGATTCCGAAAAGAACGACGCCGCCTATCGCGATTGCCGCTCGCCGCGACCTCGAGTTGGCAACGGCCTCAAACGCCGGCAATGTCAGCGGCATCAATAGTACAATCGCTTCCAGCATATACCTTGGCCCATAGCACACGTCGCCGGTCCAGTCCCGAATGAGCGAAATGGATAATAGATGCACTACCGATGCCGCCAACAGCGCGATGGTCTCCAATGGCCATCGATGGTAAGCCCGGCGTCCGACGGCGACCGCGAAAATGAGTGGCGGCGCGAACAGAAAAATACTCAGTGCCGGGCTGAGCAGATAAGCGGCGATCGCCTGGGCCATCTGGGCCGCATTGACCACGAGGCCCTCGCGCCCGGTTGCGTCCCCGAGGTGGTATCCGAAATTAGTAATGCTTCCGAACTTGAGATAATTGAAATACAGGTAGCCGATCACGCCGGCAGCGGGGCCGACGGTGGCGAGAAGGCCTTGGCGTATCACCCGCGGCCAGCGGTAAGGTAAATCCCTAACCAGCATCCACGCCGTCGCCATTCCATATAGCCACAAAACGATTGCGCTGGGACCGGCATTCGGGCGTGACAGGATGGCCACTCCGAGACTCAGTCCCCCGAACAACGCCCTGCGCCCGAGCGTTTCGGCTTCCTGCCCGCCAAAGAACCAAAACGCGGCTAGCAGCATCAATGCGGAAAGCCCGTGTTGAAAGAAATGGGTCGCTTCCGACATCACCAGCGTTGAGACGCCCGCGGCAATCGCCATCAAAAGGGCGGCGCGCGGATTGCCCGAAAGCCGGACCCCGACCATGAACAGCAGCGCCACGATGCCGCCGCCAATGAGCGCATTGGCAAGCAGTGCGGCCGATATCGTCAGGCGGCCTCCCCAGCGCAGCGGTTGCTCCTCTACTCCGATCGGAGGACCGGCGAGCGACCCGCCGTTCATCGATCCAAACGCGTCGTCGAGTTTAAGCCCGAGATACACGAACGGCAGCGCCGCTAAGGGAAACCCCGGTCCGTTGACCGTGTAGTAGCTTTGCTCGCGTCCGAGGCGCGAATCGTTCATCACCGGGATGTCGAGTGTGTGCCTGAGCAGGAGGGCCTGGGCGGTTTCCTCCACTCTCACCTCGTCAGTGGAGAAGAAGTTGCCGGGACCGATCGCAAAATAAAAGGCCGCGAAGGTCAGAAAGAGCACGAGCTGCGGCGGCCATCGTCGCCACCAGCCGCCTGATGAGGTCCGGCCTTCAGCCGGGCTCATCCCCAGCGAACTAAACGAAGGTGGCGAATCATCCATTTCTGCCCCCTCGTATTTCTGTCATCTGCGCCAACCGTCGACAACTACCCTCGCCGATCCTGGTCCTGAGGGACGAGCTAGAGCGGCGAGGTCATTTGACGTGTGCGTCACGGGTGCGCGACGCGTGCGGAACCAGGGCGCAGTGGATCGGGGGTCAGTAGCCCGCGCAGATGTAGGCTATCGTGTCGCCATCGGCCCAGGGCACGTCCACCATGAGCTGGGTCGCTGAAGTCCTCAGGCCGGCGGCCACCGCATGTCCCCCGCCGTTGGTTTCGTTCATGGCCATGCAGGCCGGCGGGTTTGCAAACGCGGTGGAAAAGGTCAGCACGCAGACACCCGAATTCGAGCCCAGTGTGAACTTGCCCGCCGTGTCGGAACCCGCGATGCTCGCGCCGGCGCCGCATCCGGCGCCCAGGCTCGGGCTGCCGGCGAATGCTGTGGCCGAGAGCGCCAGCGCGGCCGCGCCGATTGCTACAACGGCCAGCATGCCCGTCCTGCTAAAAATTCCGTGTCGCATTGTCACTGCTCCTTGCAAGAACGGTCCTCTGGCCTAGTAGTCCAGGCACGAATAGGCAATCACATCACCGGCTACCCAACCCACGGTCGAACCGAGCGTCAGGGTGGTCTGGGTGGTCCTGCTACCCGCCGGGGCCGGGTACCCGCCGCCGTTGGTTTCGTTCATCGCGGTGCAGGCTGGCGCATTGGGATATGGGGTCCCAAATGTAAGCGTGCAGGTTCCGGTATACGGTAGAAGGGGATCCGGAACCCCGATAGTCACTTTGCCCGCCGTATCCGAGCCGACTGAGGTAGCGGTCGTGCCGCAGTCGGTTCCGAGCGTCGGCGTGCCGGCGAATGACGCCGCCGACCACACCAACAGAACTGCTCCTGCCATAAAGGAGGTGAGCAGATAAGTCGTTTTCGATTTTTTCCGCTGCATGATTCCTATACCCCGGCTTTGCCTTTTTCACTCTGATGCTCAGACCACATGGAGCGGCGAGCAGGTCTGCTCGCCGCTCCCGGCGGATCACTTTTACGGACCGAGCGCGGCCGAAACTCCTCCCACTACGCCGGTCGGAGTTACCACCTGAACGTCGTAAACGTCGCCTGCCGTCAGTGAGACAGTCCCGGTTGTTGAACCACTCACGTTGCCACTAGTCACTGAGCAGGTTGCGACAGTAGTCGGACTAGAAAAATTGCCACCGCTCGCGGTTAATTGGCGCAGAGTGAAAGTGACGGAATTGCTGCCAGTTGGCTTTGGGCTTGTGCAGGAGAAGTGTCCGAAGGACAGGTTCGCTGGCACAATTTGAAGCACATTTGTTTCCGTTGCGTTTTGTGCGCCTTGGCCGATGAACACGGTGCTACTGGCTGCTACCGAGCTGCCGCTGCTGAAGAGCAGGAAGTTCGGTCCGATCGGTCCAGTGGGACCCGTCGGCCCGGTCGGTCCAGTCGCTCCGGTCGGCCCTGCCGGTCCCGTCGCGCCTGTCAGCCCGGTCGGCCCCTGCGGCCCAGTTGCGCCAGTCAGCCCGGTCGGCCCTTGCGGTCCAGTCGCGCCCGTCAGTCCCGTAGGCCCTTGCGGCCCGGTTGCGCCGGTTGCTCCGGTCAGTCCTTGCGGTCCGCTCGGTCCAGTTGCGCCGGTCAGACCCGTCGGCCCGGTAGGACCACTGGGTCCTGTCGGCCCGCTAGGTCCGGTGGGTCCGGTCGCGCCGGTCGCGCCACCGACCGACATCACGTTCCAATCCGTCGTGTCGACGGTCGGATCTTCCGTGCGCGGACAGCCGCCGGCAGTGACGCAAACGTAGCTGTCACCGGTCTGCGATACCGAGACCACATCGTTGAAGCTGTAGTCGTGGGTATTGCTCCACGCGCCCTGGAACACGAAGCCTGGTCCGGTTGGCCCGCTCGGCCCTGTCGGCCCGGTTGGTCCCGTTGGTCCGGCGACTCCACTCGGTCCGGTTGGACCCTGAGGGCCGGTTGGTCCGGTCGACCCTTGCGGCCCGGTCGCGCCCTGGGGCCCAGTTGCTCCCGTTAGCCCTTGCGGTCCGGTCTCGCCCTGCGGTCCGGTCGGCCCAGTCGCACCTGTAAATCCCATCGGCCCGGTTGGCCCCTGCGGTCCGGTCGGCCCGGTCTCACCCTGAGGCCCAGTCGGTCCGATTGGCCCGGTAGGCCCGGTCGGTCCAGTCGCTCCGGTCGCGCCGCCAGCCGCCATCACCTGCCAACCCGCGCCACCCGACTGTCGGATCGTCCCCGTTCGGGCAGCCGGCGGGCGCGGTACACACATAACTGTTGCCGTTCTTGTCCGCGGCATCGCTGGTGGTGTCAGCCGATACCACGTCGTTGAAGTTGTAGGAGGTGGCGGTCGCCCACGGACCCTTGAAAACGAATCCTGGTCCGGTCGGCCCGCTGGGTCCGGTTGGTCCGGTCGGTCCCATCGGTCCAGTGGGTCCAGTCGGCCCGGTCGGTCCCGGTTGGTCCGGTCGGCCCTTGCAGTCCGGTCGGTCCCGTCGTCCATTGCGGCCCTGCGGTCCGGTTTCGCCCTGCGGTCCAGTCGGTCCGGTCGCGCCCGTTAGTCCCGTCGGCCCGGTCGGCCCCGTTGGTCCAGTCGGCCCCTGCGGTCCGGTGTCGCCCTGCGGTCCCGTCGGTCCGGTCGCGCCCGTTAGTCCCATCGGTCCCGTCGGTCCGGTCGGTCCAGTCGCACCCGTTAGTCCCGTCGGCCCGGTAGGCCCCGAGGGACCGGTCGCACCCGTCAAGCCCGTCGGTCCAGTCGGCCCCTGCGGTCCGGTCGGACCGGTTGGACCCTGGGGCCCAGTCGCCCCGGTTGGCCCCTGCGGTCCGGTTGGCCCCGTCGCTCCGGTAAACCCCATCGGCCCCATCGGGCCCGTTGGACCGCTGGGTCCCGTGGGTCCTGAGGGTCCGGTTGGCCCCGTCGGACCAGTCAAGTAATAAAGCGTTTCGTTGTTGTGGCAGGGGCCGGGGGTCGTAATCACCTTGACGGTGCCGCTGGAGTTATTGACGCATTCGTAAAGAGCGCTCTGCGCACGAGCCTTGGGAGCGCCAAGAGCTACTCCAAGGACCCCAATCATGGCAAAGCTGATGGCGAAGCTTATTAAACGCCGATACGGCTGAGATGCGTTCATATTCCCTCGGCACAAAGAAATAGAGTTCACGTCAGCCTTTATTTATCGTAATTAGCTTTAACTTGTCAATGATATATTTATAACACCTCTCGTCACTGTTGTGAATGAAACAGGTTCTTTGACCATCAACGCTCCGTAATATCTAGCTTAAGTATGTAATTTTACGCGGAAATCGAGACAGCAAACGCGTCAGTCTGCACGCAGATCAAGCTCTATAGAGTCGTAAGCGCTCTTTAATTAAAGAAGAGCGGTCTCCACACCGAAAAGACCGAAATCCGTGTAGATGAGAGCAGACTATGAGATTTAGCGCGCTAAGAAAATCACGCAGGTGATCGTAAGAGGTTGCGATGGGCGTTTTGCTGCGGTGGATGGGCAAACAACATATTCGCGAGAAAGACGATAGCGATAAAGCTTAATAGCGATATTCCGACAGCGGATGCGATGTAGAACTCACGTGTGGTGCCAAATTTGTGGACTCGATTGAGCGCAAATGGCAAAGCGATCGAGCTCAGCAAAAAGGCGCAATACTTGATCAGCAGTTTGCGGCTGTTGCCATAGAACGCTTCATGCAGCGGAAACCGCCTGAAGATGCACATCAGAAATGACGCGAGGACAAAGAACGAAACGAGCACCAAAGTCGCAGTCAGAACCATCCCGGATAGAAAGTGCCTGGCTAGCGGCGGAGTCGGCAACCAGACATCGCCGCGACTGTGATAAACCGAAAATCCGTACAGATCGATCCAGGGACCAAACCGGTACCATAGAACAACTATGATCGAGACGATGAGATCTGCGCTCAGAATTGCTGCTCGCCTCATATGACGCTGCTCCTCGTTGAAGAGTACTGCCGATCGGACTTTGATGCCACACCACATCTGATAGCACGTTATAGGACAAGATTGAAGAAGGAAAAGGTTGGCTCTATGAAGACAGTTGCAGACACTCAGGCGGCCCAGGACTCTCTCGCTTAAAGAGGCCGGGTGCGCTCAAACGCTTTATGCGCCAGCGGTTGCGCGGCGCCACTTGTCTCGACCCGGAGGCCTAAGCACGAGAACTCGCGGGCCCGCGACTCGCTGACCTGCTAAGGCATCGCCAGACCCCGCAGACCCCCGCGCGAGCACTCCGATCCCGCATGTTCAGCGTGGCAAATGCGCGATGACCCCTAGAATTTCGCAACCAGGGATCTCCAAGGCCGTCGCGCACGGCCCGATCAGCACTGTCCGAAAAGAGGGTCAGGTCTTTTTCTGGCTGTGATCACGCAGCCACTGGTCGATCGCCTCGACGCTGAACCGCCAGTCGCTACCTATGCGAAATCCCGGCAACCTCCCCTCTCTGAGCATCCGATAAATTGTGGTCTTGTGGATGCGCAGATATTCGGACAGTTCGGAGACGTTCAGGATTTGGACTTTCGTGTTCGACTGCGCCTTCATTTTGGAGATGAACCGCCAGGTTCGGAGCTGGACTTGGAGAACTCAACCGAAGTAGCCCGCTCAGCTGCTGGTCAGGGACGAATCGATTCCGTTCGCCATTGAACCGATGTCGCGTCCCGTTAGGTGGAAGGCACCCCACGCGACGACGCCGATCGCGGCGATGATGAGGGCATACTCCACCATGGTCTGGCCACGCATCGACGCAACCGCCGTTTCGTGGACATCACATGCTGCTTCGTTGAGGTGAGCGGCTGCCGACGCATAGGGCATCTGTGCCACAGGTCTCCTGGAACCGAACACCTTCTCCTGGGCGAAGTCTCCAGAATCCATGCACTCCCATAAGCCGTCCTGCAGGATCCAACGACGCATGCTGTGGTCCAGCCCAGAGCCCCAGTTCTCAAGGATTATACGGACATCGTAGCCATCGTCCGTTCGTAATTTCAGTGTGCGTCTCATGGCTTCAGCTCCTTATGACAATCTTTACTAACTTCTATTATGAAATATGAGCTCTCTTATGTCAATTCTATCCTATGTTAGCTTTTGACCCCGAAAGCGCTTTTCTGGTTCACCCGCATGATCTCCAACACTCAGAGGCTGGACAAAAAGAGCCTTGATTATTGATGAAGGCCCTTACATTCGATGACGCATTGCAGGATGACACCGAAAAAATGAAAGCTAGGCTATGAAAATAGGACTGCTGGTCGCACCCAATGAGCGCAGCGCCAATCCGGCCGAGGTCGCCCGCGCCGCCGAGGCGCTTGGCTTCGAGTCGCTTTGGATTCCGGATCACTCGGTGATGCCCGTGCACACCGCGACGCCGCTGCCCGAGACGCGTCCCGGCGAAGGCGGGATCCCGGAAATCTACTACCACATCTGCGATCCGTTCGTGGCGATGGCGATGGCGGCGGCGGCCACCACGCGCCTGATGGTCGCGACGGGAGTATTGCTGGTGCCCGAGCGCAATCCGCTGCTTACCGCCAATGAACTGGCGACGCTCGACCGCTTCTCGGGCGGACGCGTGATCCTCGGCATCGGCGCGGGATGGCTGCGCGAGGAATCGGAAATCCTGGGCGTCGACTTTGCGCATCGATGGACCCAGACGCGCGAGTACGTCGCCGCGATGCGCGAGCTGTGGACGAAAGACGAAGCCTCGTTCGACGGCCGCTATATCAAGTTTCCGCCGGTGCGATGCTATCCCAAGCCCGCGCGCAAAGGCGGCCCGCCGGTTATCATCGGCAGCAAGGATAAAAATGCACTGCGCTGGGTCGCGCAATGGGGCGACGGATGGTGCCCGATTTTCCTGACGCCGCCGCAGCTCAAGGATGAGCTCGCCAAACTGCGCGCGGAATGCGCCGCGGCCGGCAGCGATTTCGATCGGATGGACATCACGATCATGCGGCGCGAGATGCGCGGCGAGCGCGCCAACGTCCAGGCCGGGCTGGGGCAGTACGCTGCCGCCGGGGCTCATCGCTTTGTCATCATGATGCTGGAAGCGGGGCTGCGGCCGGAAAATTACCAGGCCGAGCTGCGCCGCCTCGCAACCTTATATGTGTGATTCGGAAGCGGGCCGCGCCGAGGCGCGATGAGCGACGACGAACTCAGCCTGCGCATTATCGGCATCGATCAGGGTGACGAGGTCGCCGGCGCGCGCCAACTCAAGTTGCGCACCACGCGCGGCGAGATCCCTCTAATCGTGCACGCGGCTGAAACTCCGGGCCGCGCTGTGCTGTGTATCAGCGGCGCAATCGGCGGTTTCGACGGTCCCGCAAAGCTCTACGCGAGGCTGGGGCTGGAGCTGCCGGCGCTCGGAATCACGGTGGTGCGGCTCAACTACCGGATGCCCAACGAGTTCGGCGAATGCGTGCTCGACACGATGGCCGGGCTGACGTTTCTTAAGGCGATGCAGTACGAACGCGCCGCGCTTATCGGCCACTCCTTCGGCGGCGCGGTCGCAATCAACGCGGGCACGCTCGCTCCGATCGTGACCACGGTTATCGCGGTCTCGAGCCAGCTATTCGGCGCGCACGTGGTCGCCGAACTCGCGCCGCGTCCGTTGTTGCTGCTGCACGGCACCGCTGACTCGATTTTGCCGCACGAATGCTCCGAGCGGCTCTACGAGCGCGCGCAGGAGCCCCGGACGCTCAAGCTTTTTCCCGGCGTCGGCCATCGTTTCACCGAGGCGGCCGACGAACTGCTCGAAACTGTCCGCGACTGGCTGGTCGAACGCCTCTGACCAATCTGGCAGAGCTGGCTGCGGAGTATTCGCGCCGGCCCCGTTTGCCATATGGATAGCGCATATGGATCGCGGCGGCCGGCATCTATAATCTGTTAAACTCCAAACTTTCAGCCACTCGACCGTATAGATGAAGATCAAAGCCGCAATCGTTGGCGCCACCGGAATTGCCGGCCAGCAGGTGCTGGCCGCCCTCGATGGCCATCCATTTTTCGAAATCGCCGCGCTGGCCGCCTCCGAGCGCTCAGCCGGGAAGAGCTTTGCCGAGGCGATAACCGACGCGCAAAGCGGCGTGCGGCGATGGTACGTCGGCGGTTGCGAGCCGCCGGCCGAGGCGCTCGGCCTCGAAGTGCAGGAGGCGAAGTCGCTCGCCCTTGGCGGGATCGGCGTGGTGTTTGCCGCGGTCGAATCCGAGGCCGCGCGCGAACTGGAGCCGATTTACGCCGCCCTGGTTCCGACTATCAGCACCGCCCGGCCGCATCGGATGGAGCCCGACGTGCCGCTGTTGATCCCGGGCGTCAATCTCGACCATCTCGCGCTGGTGAACGAGCAGCGCCGCCGGCGCGGATGGAAAGGTTATATCGCGACGATGCCCAACTGCACCGCGACCGGCCTTGCGATCACGCTGAAGGCGCTCGATGCGCGCTTCGGGGTCGAGGCCACGATGGTGACGACGATGCAGGGTATCTCGGGCGCCGGCCGCGACCTGTCCGCGCTCGACATCGTCGAGAACGTGATCCCGTACATCCCGCGCGAAGAGGAGCGGGTGATGCTCGAGACGCGCAAGATCCTCGGCCGCATGGCCGAAGGCGGAATCGCGGAGTTGGCGCTTCGCGTGAGCGCGACCTGCACGCGCGCCGCCGTGCTCAATGGGCATACCGAGGCGGTCGCGGTGTCGCTCAAGAAGGCGGCCGGGATCGACGCGGTCGGCGAGGCGTTCGAAAGTTTCGGGCGCGAGTTCACCGCGCTCGGGCTGCCCAACTCGCCCCGGCACATGATAACGGTGCATCGCGATCCGATGCGCCCGCAGCCGCGGCTGGACCGCGACGCCGATCGCGGGATGACGACCTCTGTCGGACGGATTCGCGCCGATGAAGTCCTGCCCAACGGCGTAAAGTACGTGCTGGTCACGCACAACGCGGCGATGGGCGCGGGGCGCGGGGCGGTGCTGCTCGCCGAGTATCTGCAGCACGCGGGCTATCTCGCGTAGGGCGGCTACAGCGGCTTGCGGGCGCGGACGAACGCGCTCATGAATTTGCCGTCGACCATCGGCGCAATTTTTTCGATCTCCAGGTCGGCGCGGGCGAAGAATTCCCTGGCATCCTCCGCGCGGTAGATGCGAGTCGGCTCGACCTCGACCTGCTCGAATCCGGCGCCGCTCAATTTCGTGCGATACTCGGACTCCTCCAGCGCTCCGGCGACGCATCCGATCCACAACTCCACGCTGCGGCGGATCGCAGCCGGCACCTCGCCGCGCACCACCACGTCCGAGACCGCGAAGCGCCCGCCGGGCCGCAGCACGCGAAACGCCTCGGCCAGCACGCGATCCTTGTCGCCTGAAAGGTTGATCACGCAGTTCGAGATGATCACGTCGACCGAGTTGTCGGGCAGCGGGATGTTCTCGATCTCGCCCTTTAAGAACTCAACGTTCTGCGCCCCAGCCTTGCGCTGGTTCTCGCGCGCGAGCGCGAGCATCTCGTCGGTCATGTCGAGGCCGTAGGCTTTGCCGCTGGGGCCGACGCGGCGCGCCGAGAGCAACACGTCGATTCCGCCGCCGGAGCCGAGATCGAGCACCGTCTCGCCCGCTTTGAGTTCGGCGAGCGCGGTTGGATTGCCACATCCGAGCGAAGCGGCGACCGCCTCCGTCGGAAGCGCCCCGGTTTCGCTGTCAGCGTAAAGGTTCGAGGTGATCGGATTTCCGCAGGGGGCGGCCGTGCCGCAGCATCCGCCGCTCTCATTGCTGGTGACGCGCCGCGCGGCGCGCGCGTAATTTTCCCGGACCTGTTGCTTTATCGCACTTCCGACCGCGGCGGTCGCCGCATCGCTTGACGATTTGCTCATGTCGTTTTGCTCCGATACCGCCTCAGGGGCGGCTATTCCGCGTTCGCCGCGCGTCCGTCTGTTCCGCGTTCGCCGCGGTCCGTCGGTTCCGCACTCGTGCGCGTCCGCCAGTTGACCATCCAATAATAATTCCATATATCTGAAACTATGAAGAAGTCAACCGCGGTTGCGGCGCTCGGCGCGCTGGCCCAGGAGACCCGGCTCGAGGTTTTCCGCCTGCTGGTCCAGAAAGGTCCGGACGGCCTGGCGGCAGGCGAGATCGGAGATCGCCTTGGGCTGCCGTCGCCCACGCTCTCGTTTCATCTGAACCAGCTTCGTTTCGCCGGGCTGGTGACGTCGCGGCGCATCAGCCGCTCGATCATTTACAGCGCGAATTTCAAAGCGATGACCGGCCTGCTCGCCTACCTGACCGAAAACTGCTGCGGCGGACGGCCTGAAATCTGCGCCCCGGCGGGTTTCGGAGCCGCCGCCTGCGCAACGGAAGCGGTCAAGCCGGGAGCGTGCTCTCCAACGGCGAAACGTCGCAGCGGTGTGAAGCAAGCGAAGGCGTGAACATGTCCGTACGGGTCGGAATCAATGGCTTCGGACGCGTCGGCCGTCTCGCATTGCGCGCCGCCTTCGATCGTCCGGAATTTGCGGCGCTTCCGATCGTCCACATAAACGAAATCAAGGGCGGGGCCAAAACTGCCGCTCATCTGCTCGAGTTCGACAGCGTTCACGGCCGCTGGCACACGCCGGTTAGCGCGGAGGATGACACGCTCACCGTCAATGGACGGCGTCTAGTGTTCAGCGACCGCGGAGAGCCGGGCGCGGTGCGATGGGACAATTCGGGCGTCGATCTGGTTTTGGAGTGCTCGGGAAAGTTTCGTACCGCGGAAGCACTGCGGCCGTATTTCGAGCGCGGTGTGCGCAAAGTGATCGTGGCGGCGCCGATTAAAAAAGACGCCCTGAACGTCGTCGTCGGTATTAACGATCATCTGTACGACCCGAGCACTCACGACATCGTCACCGCCGCCTCGTGCACCACGAATTGTCTGGCGCCGGTGGTGAAAGTGGTGCATGAAAACCTCGGCATCCGCCACGGCGTGATCACCACGCTGCACGACGTTACCAACACTCAAACCCTGGTCGACCTGCCGCATCAGGATCTCCGCCGCGCGCGCTCGGCGCTGTTGTCGCTGGTCCCGACGACGACGGGCTCGGCCATCGCGATCGGGCTCATCTATCCGGAGCTGCAGGGCAAGCTCAACGGGATGGCGGTGCGGGTGCCGCTGCTCAATGCCTCGCTGACGGACTGCGTATTTGAAGTCGCACGCCCGACCACCATCGAAGAAGTCAACGGATTCCTGAGAGCAGCGGCCGCCGGTCCGCTCAGGGAGATCCTGGGGTTCGAGGAGCGGCCGCTGGTCTCAGTCGATTTCGTGAATGACCCTCGTTCCTCGATCATCGACGGTCCCTCGACCATGGTCGTCGATCGCACCCAGGTCAAAATCCTTGCCTGGTACGACAATGAGTGGGGCTATGCCAACCGGCTGATCGAATTGGCCGCGAAAATAGCGGCGACCCTGCCGGAAGTCGAACGGGCGACGGTGGCGGGATGACCCGGCGATGAAAACCGCGGTCCGCAACTACGCGCTGGTGACCGGAGCCTACTGGGGCTTCACGCTCACCGATGGCGCGCTGCGGATGCTGGTGCTGTTGCATTTTGACCGGCTCGGCTACAGCGCGGTCGCGATCGCTTTCCTGTTTCTCTTCTATGAGTTCTTCGGAATCGTCACCAATCTGCTCGGCGGATGGATCGCGGCGCGCTCGGGATTGAAGGTCACTCTCTATGGCGGCTTGCTGCTGCAGATTGGCGCTCTGATCATGCTGGCCTTTCTGCAGCCGGCGTGGGCTCGCGCCACATCGGTCGCGTACGTGATGGCGGCGCAGGCGCTCTCGGGAATCGCGAAGGATCTGACCAAGATGAGCGCCAAGAGCGCGATCAAAGTGGTGGTGCCGGAGGGCGAGGACGGCGCTCTCTTCCGATGGGTTGCGCGTCTGACCGGATCGAAGAATGCGCTCAAGGGACTGGGCTTCTTCATGGGCGGGGCGCTGCTGGGCGCGTTGGGGTTCGTCGATTCGCTGACGGTGATGGCGGCCGGGCTCTTCGTCGTTTTGATCGGAACCGTCGTGGCGCTCCCAAGCGGTCTGGGAAAGGCTAAATCGAAAGTCAAATTCACAACGCTATTTTCCAAAAGCTCGGCCGTGAACTGGCTTTCGGCGGCACGCCTGTTTCTATTCTCCGCGCGCGACGTATGGTTCGTGGTCGGGTTGCCGGTCTTCCTGGCTTCGAATCTGCATTGGTCCTTCTGGCAGGTCGGCGCGTTCTGCGCCGCGTGGTTCATCGGCTATGGCATCGTGCAGGCAATCGTGCCGGAGGTTCTTCGCCAGCTGGGTGCGCGAGAGGGGGTTACCGGAGATACGGCACGCCTTTGGGCCCTCGTGCTCGTCGCGATTCCGCTGGGCCTGGCGGCCGCGCTTGAGGTAAACGCGAATCCGACCGCGGCCCTGATGGTTGGGCTTGCCATCTTCATGGTCGTGTTCGCGATCAACTCTGCCGTGCACTCCTATCTGATTCTCGCGTACTCGGAAGACGACGAGGTCGCCACCAACGTCGGGTTTTATTACATGGCGAACGCCGGCGGCAGGCTGCTGGGCACACTGTTGTCTGGAGTGATCTTCGAATTTTACGGATTCAGCGCCTGTCTGCTTGCGTCCAGTATTTTGGTGCTCGCGGCGGCTCTCTTGTCATTCAAGCTCCCGCGCGCGCGTGCGATTCCACTGACCGCGAAGCTCGAGGCGGCCGAGTCATGAATCCGCGCGCTCTTCAACGTGTTGTTCTCTTGACGGACCGCTCGAGTTGATCCCGGTTCGTGAGGCCTCGGCCTTTCGATCCACATAGAACACGAAGGGGAGAGTGAACATGCGCTCGACCAGACAGATGATCACGATGGCTCTTGTGTGCGCCGCGGTCCTAAGCGGCCGTTCGGCGGGGGGTCAATCCCTCGTCAATGGAGCAGGGGCAACATTTCCGACCCCGCTGTACACTCGTTGGTTCAATACCTACGCGAGGATCGACCAGAGCGTCAGGTTCAACTATCAGTCGATCGGGTCGGGCGCTGGCATCGCACAGATCATCAGCCGCCAGGTCGATTTTGGTGCCAGCGACGCTCCGATGAACGACAAACAGCTGGCGGAAGCCCCCGGCAAGATTCTGCATTTTCCCACGGTGCTCGGCGCCGACGTGATTACTTACAACCTGCCTCAGTTGACTGAGCCGCTTCGATTCACCGGCCCCGTGGTGGCGGACATTTTTCTGGGCAAGATCACAAAATGGAACGATCAGGCGATTGTGGTGCTAAACCCGAACGCAAAGCTGCCCGACATTCCGATCGTCGTCTGCCATCGCTCCGACGGCAGCGGCACGACCTACGTTTTTGCCGACTACCTGTCCAAGGTCAGTCCCGAATGGGCGAGCAAAGTAGGAAGAGGAACCTCGCTCTCGTGGCCTGTCGGATTTGGCGGAAACGGCAATCAGGGCGTGACCGAGCTGCTCAAGCAGACGGCCGGGGCGATCGGTTACGTCGAACTCGCATACGCTATCGAAAATCACTTGCCGGCCAGCCGACTCAAGAATCACGACGGGAACTGGGTCGAGGCCAACACCAAAACGGTGACCAGTGCCGCGGCGAGTGCAGCCGCGAGCATGCCGTCGGATTTTCGCGTGTCGATCACGGACGCGCCCGGCGCCGATTCCTATCCTATCTCGTCGTTCACTTATCTGTTGATATATGAGCAGCAGAAGGATGGCGCGAAAGGCAGGGCGCTTGTCGATTTCATCGAATGGATGCTCCACGACGGTCAGAACTTCACGATTCCGTTGTCATACGCGCCGCTGCCGGGATCGGTCATCGCCGCCGAGGAGAAACAGCTCAAAATGATCAAGCTCGCCGCACAATGACGCGCCAGCCTGAGACTAACTATCGTCTGCGATAGCTCGATGGCGAATGCGATAGCGTTAAAGGAGCCTTCCGACACCGCGCAGCCGGCTGCTTCAATACTGCGGCGGATGTCGTTTCTCGATCGCTTCCTTACGTTGTGGATTTTTCTCGCGATGGCCGCGCGGCGTAGCGTTGGGCTACGCGTGGCCCGGCATCAAGATGGCCTTCGACCGCCTCAGCATCGGCACCACTTCGCTCCCGATCGCGGCCGGGCTAATCCTGATGATGTACCCGCCGCTCGCCAAGGTGAATTACGACGAACTGGGTGACGTCTTCCGCAACTGGAAAATCCTTGGCCTCTCGCTGGTGCAGAACTGGATCATCGGGCCGATCCTGATGTTCGTGCTCGCGATTATTTTTCTGCGCGACCGCCCCGACTACATGGCGGGACTCATCATGATCGGGCTTGCGCGATGTATCGCGATGGTGGTCGTGTGGAACGACCTTGCCGACGGCGATAACGATTACTGCGCGGGCCTGGTGGCGTTCAACTCGATCTTCCAGGTGCTGTTCTTTTCGATCTACGCTTTCGTCTTCGTGACGATGCTTCCGCGATGGTTCGGGCTTGGCGGGGCGGTGGTGCACGTAACGATCGGCGCCATCGCCGAAAGCGTCGGCATCTATCTCGGCGTTCCGTTCGCGGCGGGGTTCGCGACCTGGAAAATTCTCGTCGGACTCAAGGGCAAGGCTTGGTATCGCGAACGGTTCGTACCGAAAATCAGCCCGCTGACCCTGATTTTCTTGCTGTTCACGATCATGGTGATGTTTTCGATCAAAGGCGAGGCGATCGTGCGGCTGCCGCTGGACGTGGTGCGAATCGCGATCCCGCTGCTGCTCTATTTCGCGATCATGTTCGGGCTCTCGTTCGTCCTGAGCTACAAGGCCGGCGCGACCTATCCGCAAACCGCCACGCTCTCGTTCACTGCGGCGTCGAACAACTTCGAGCTGGCGATCGCGGTGGCGGTCGCCACCTTCGGTATCGACAGCGGTGCCGCGTTCGCCGCGGTAATCGGGCCGCTAATCGAAGTGCCGGTGATGATCGGCCTGGTCGACGTGGCGTTGTGGGCGCGGCGCAGTTATTTTCCCGCGTCCGGCGCGACCGTCGCGGCGCTCGAATGCTGCGATACGATCGGCGCCACCCAACGCTGACACTCGCGCTGCCAACCTGCTATAGACGGAGGCGTGGCGGTCCGCGGCGAAAAACCGGTTCCCGTTGCCGACGATCTCTCGCAGCCGTTCTGGGACGCCGCGAAGGGGCGCCGGCTCGTGGCGCAGCGATGCGCCGAGTGCGGATACTACAACCATCCGCCGCGCCTCGTCTGCGACCGCTGCTCCTCGCAGCGCCTGGAGTTTGCGCCGGTCTCCGGCCGCGGCACGATCTACAGCTTCACCGTGATGCATCAGCCGAGCGTCGCCGGGTTCGAGGGCGAGGTCCCGTACGTCAATATCGTGGTCGAGCTCGAGGAGCAGCCGATGCTCTTCATGGTTTCCAATCTGCCGTACGCGGAATTGGGCAAAGTTCGAATCGGCGGCCGCGTCGAAGTCTGGTTCGAGGAGCGCGGCCCCGACCTGGTGCTGGCCCAGTTCAGGCCGGTCTGAGCGGAGGGTAGCGTCGCGATGTGGCAGGGCAGGGGCAAGACCGCGATCGTCGGGATCGGATTCTCGGAATTGGTGCGCCAGTCCAGGCGGCCGCTGGGATTGCTCGCGCTCGACGCGTGCCGCGAAGCGATCGCGGACGCGGGGCTGAGTCCGCAACAAATCGACGGGCTCGCGACTTATCCCGAGGCGCCATTTCTCGGCGCCGGCAACCGCGACGGCGTCGATATCGTGAGCGTCTCCTGGATCATCAACCATCTGCCGCTCGCGCCGGAGGTGCGATGGTACGCGCAGCTCGAGACCGGGATGATCGCGGCTCCGGTAATAGAGGGCGCGCACGCGCTGATGGCCGGCGCGTGTGATTACGTGCTGATCTGGCGCGCGATGCATCAGCCGCGCACCTACGGAGCGTTCAGCAGCTTGCGCGCGGCGGGCGACGCGCAGTTCCTCGCGCCCTGGGGATGTATCAGCGTGATCCAGTCGCACGCGCTCGCGTGGCGGCGCTACATGCATCAGTACGGCGCGACCCGCGAGCATCTCTGCACGCTCGCGGTAAACTCGCGGCGCAACGCCAACCTGAATCCGCGCGCGTTCTTTTATGCCAAGCCGATGAGCCGCGATGACTACTTTGCTGCGCGGCCAGTCGCCGAGCCGTTCTGCCTGTTCGATTGCGACGTTCCGGTCGAGGGCTGCGTCGCGCTGGTGATGACCAGCGCCGAGCGGGCGCGCGATTTGCCCCATCCGCCGGCCTATTTCGCGGGTCACGGCCTGAACACCGTGAGGCGCCCGCCGCTGCTCTTCTACACGCTCGACGACTATGTCGCCTGTGGGCAATCGCTCGCGGGCAAGTTGTGGTCGTCGGCGGGGCTCGGCCCGGGCGACATGGACGCGGCGCAGTTATACGACGGCTTCGCTCCGTCGGCGCTTTACTGGCTGGAGGCGGCCGGGTTCTGCAAGCGGGGCGAGGCGTACGCGTTCATACAGGACGGCCGTATCGCGCTGGAGGGGGAAATGCCGGTCAACACCTTCGGTGGCAGCTTGAGCGAGGGCAGGCTGCACGGGATGGGGCATATTGCGGAGGCGGTGTTCCAGGTGACCGGGCGCGCCGAGCGCCGCCAAGTGGCCCGGGCGGCGGCGGTATGCGCGATCGACGGCTCGCCGATGCTGCGGGGCAGCGGAATCGTGGTCACGCGCGACCCGTAATCGTCCACCTCGGGCGTCGGCGAGACCCCCCTTCCATTGTGCGCCAGAAACGCATAGGGTGGTGCATGTAACGGTCGGAGTGTTCCCTATCAACTGCCCGGGAATGAGCCCGGGTTCTCTGTTCGAGAGCTTCCCGACAAATACCAACGGAGGGCAATAATGCCCAGCAAATTGTACGTAGGTAATCTGGCCTACGCAGTATCGAACGACGACCTGCAACAGCTGTTCTCACAAGTAGGGCAGGTGCAGAGCGTCGCGATCATCACCGACAAGTTTTCGGGCCAGTCAAAGGGTTTCGGTTTTGTCGAGATGGCTAATGCGGAAGATGCGGCCAAGGCAATTCAGCAGTTCAACGAGACTGAGCTGAAGGGCCGCAACATCAAGGTCAACGAGGCCAAGCCTCGTGAGTCGAGCTTCGGCGGTGGCGGCGGCGGCAACCGGGGCGGTGGCGGCGGCGGCGGTGGAAATCGCGGCCGCGATCGCTGGTAACAGTCGATCGAAACGGGGGCGGGCCGAGCCCCGCCCCCGTTGTTTTTAGCGCAGGCAAATCATTCGAGCCCGATTGCGTTGGCCGCTGCGGCGAGCTAATCGCATTGGCGTGTCAGGGGCGACCAGTTGGAAAAACGTCGCAGAGAACAGCTTCGTCGGCAGAAGCAACAGGACAAGGAACAGCGCCGCGTCAAACGCGTCGCTGAGCGGCAGACTCCGCCCGGAGCGGCCAAGGACAAGGATGCCGACCTTGCCGATATGATTCCCGGACCTCAGCCCGGCCAGATTATCGATTCCGATCCGGCGTAGACCTCGCAGCGAGGCGCTTTCCTGCGTCTCGCACTTTCCGCTTTTTTCCCCAACAGCAGTAGTCGTCAGCTCTGCCAGTCAGTCCGCGAATATGGGTCGCGGCGCTTGAGCGGCGGTCTTGTTAGCCCATCGCCTAAAGCGCGCGGAGGACCATGTGAGGATCCTTGCTTCGTTCAGACGACGGAATCGCAGTCGGAGGAAGGACCGCTAGCGGCGGAACTGCACGACTCGGTTGCCGCGAACTTCCTGTACGCTGGGAACATGTAGCGGGATTCTTCGATTGATCTTTGGCACGATTGGAAATGGATTGCGAAATTGCAGCGTCTTCTCGTCGAAAGATTCGAGACTTACCGCGGTCGCGATGTTGACTGTCATCTCGAGCGGCAGCCCTTCCAGCACCATCGGCTGCGCCCAGTGTGGAGTGCCGTCGAGCGATGTTATGTAGTGCCACGGGATCGGCTTACCGGCGGGCGAAAAAGTTTTATATAAAGACGTGGTGTCACGCGGCTTCAGCGCCACGTATACGAGTATCGCCTTGGCATCGCGCAGGCCCGCCAGAATATAACCCGCATGCCTTGCGAGCCGCGCGGCTCCCGGCGCGAGCGCCCACAGCTCCCCGCATTCATAGACGTGCTCTGGGGGCAGATGGGTCAGGTCGGGCCGTGGATAGCTTTGCGGAAACATCGCCAGGTTGTGGATGACGAACCCGGCGAGCATCTCCTCCGGCTCCGGCCCCTCCTCATTGTAGAGAGCGCATGCCTCTCCATAGTTGAGGTGGATCTCGCCGAGGACAGACTTCGGGGATTCACTGAACCCGAGTCCCTTGCCGGCTCTGGCACGCACCAGCCGATCGGCAAATTCACGCCGTTCGGCTTGCGTCGTTAGGATCCGCAATTGCAATCACATCACCCGAGTATTCACCCTGCGACCGATATCGCTATCTTTGTGCCCTATCTTTTAGCCTAATGTTGCATGTTTGCATAGAGCTTGATGCACAACTGCCTGCTTTTAGTGGTCTAGAATCCTAATTTATCGCAAATTAGCTCGGCTTTTTCTCGGGCACATAACTTGCGCTTAGACGAGTTTTGGTCGTCTAGGAATCCACGATGCGCCCACTTATCACGTCTGAAGACGCAAATGCCGAGAGCTTCACCTTCGACCTGAAACCGACGCTGCCCGACGACGCTTGGGCGGTGCTGCTGACGCGCGTCGGCATCGCCATTATTCTCGTTACACAACCACTGTTCATAATTTCCGAAGTTCAGGCTCGGCGGTGCGCGCGAAGTCGATCGCTGGCTGCTTATCGGCTTTCATCTTTTCAATTTTGCTGCTGCGCTAAGCGGCCTCGGCATAAGTTGGACGCGTGGCTTTCGCGAGCACTGGCGCTCGGCGGCTTTCTCGCTGTGCTCGATGCTCATCGTCAGCTCCACGGTAATGAGCATCGCCGCGGGCGGCCGTCACGAGGCGCTGTTCCTTTCGCTGCAACAAATCGTTCTGGGCTCGGCGATGCTGGTGCCGTGGGAATCGCGATGGCAATTGGGGCTGGGCACGCTCAGCGTGGTCGCGTTGCTTGCGAACACGATGCTGGCGCAGCACGTCGATCCCAACCTTATGTATCACTGGCTGGGCGTGATCACCGCGGCGGGTCTCTCGCAATGCGCGACCAGCTTCGGCGTGCGCTACCGCGAGCGCACGCAGCAGTACAAGGCGCTGCGGGAGCGCGATCTGCAGCTCGGCGAGAGCGAAGAAAAATTCCGCCGCGTGTTCGAGACCAGTGCCGACGCGATCGTCATTACTCACATCGTCGACGGCCATATCATCGACGTGAACCGCGAGTTCGCCGATCGCACCGGCTACAGCCGCGAAGAAGCGATCGGCCGCAGGCCCGGCGAACTCGACCTGTGGGACGACCGCGAGCAGGCGAGACTGCTGTCCGACGAAATCAAGACCACCGGCTTCGCGCGCAATGTCGAGGGCCACTTCCGGATGCGCAGCGGAGAGCGGGTCACGGCGCTCATCTCGTCGGTAAGGGCGATGATCAACGGCCAGGAATGCGTGATCAGCGCCGTGCGCGACGTGACCGAACTGCGCAAGGCTCACGAGGCGCTGGTCGCGGCGCGCGAGGTTGCGCTGGCGGCCTCCGAAGCCAAGTCGCAGTTTCTCTCCTGCATGTCGCATGAGATTCGCACCCCGCTCAACGTCATCCTCGGCTCGGCCGATCTGCTGACCGACACCCAACTCGGACCCGAGCAGCGCCATTACGTCGACCGCGTGATCAACAACGGCTCCAACCTGCTGGAGCTGCTCAACAGCATCCTCGACCTCACCCGGGTCGAAAGCGGACAGCTCAGCCTCGAGCAGGCGCCCTTCAATGTCGCCGAGCTGACCGAGCGCGTCGCCGACACGCTCGCCATCCGCACGCGCGAGACCCAGGTCGAGCTGGTGGTTCGCATCGCCCCCGATTTGCCGGCTACTTTGATCGGCGATCCGCTGCGCCTGAACCAGGTGCTGACCAACCTCGTGGGCAATGCGATCAAGTTCACCGAGCACGGCGAAGTCGTGGTCGCGATCGAACGCGACACGCAAAGCCGCGACCTCGGGGCGCTGCGCTTTTCCGTAAGCGACACCGGCATCGGCATCGCGCCGGACAAGTTGACCTCGATCTTTTCCCCCTTCGCCCAGGCCGACTCTTCGACCACGCGCAAGTACGGCGGCAGCGGCTTGGGGCTCGCGATCGTCGAGCGCCTGGTGCGTTTGATGGGCGGCCGGGTATGGGTTGAAAGCGAAGTCGGCAAGGGCAGCACCTTCCACTTCACGGCTCGCTTCGGTGTCGCGCCCGCTGCCACCGACGCTACGGCGCGGATCGACCTTGGCGGAGTGCGGGTGCTGATCATGGACCGCAACGCCACGTGCCGCACCACCGCGCGCGAGATTTTCGAAGCCCATGGCGCCACGGTGGTCGAAGCCGCCTCTGCCGACGAGGCTGCGGAGGCGGTCGCGCAGGCCAACCGCGCTGCCGAGCCGTTCGAACTCGTGTTCGTCGATTGCTCGCGCGCTGACGCCGGCGGTTTCGACCTCGCACGGCGTATCGGCGCCAAGGCTGGCGCGGCGGCCGGGCTGACAGTGGCCACCGTCAGTTCGTACGATCTGTCGAAAGCCTTTGTCGGGCTGCGCGAAGCCGGGCTCGAACATTACGTGGTCAAGCCGCTAAAGCGTGCCGACCTGCTGGCCGCGGCGGCGGACTTCGCCAGACGCGCGCCGCTGACGGCTAAGTCCACGACCGCCTCGGCTGCGGCCTCGACTGCCGCCGCGATTGCCGAATCAGCGGCGCTGTCGCCCGATAGTGTCGCGGCCACACCCATGCAGGCGCTTTTGATGCTCGCCGGTGACGAAGCGGCCACGGCGCCGTGCCGAATCCTGCTGGCCGATGACTCTATCGACAACCGTCTGTTGATTCGCGCCTATCTCGGCAAGACCGGTTACGGACTCGACGAGGCCGAGAACGGCCAGGTCGCGGTCGACAAACTCTTAAGCGGCCGCTACGACCTCGTCCTGATGGACATCCAGATGCCCGTGATGGATGGTTTCACGGCCGTGCGCCGCGTCCGGCAATGGGAGCGCGAGAACAACTCGCCCCGCACGCCGATCATCGCGCTGACTGCGTCAACTTTCGACGAGACCGTGCGTAAGGCGATCGAGGCCGGATGCGATTCGCATCTGGGCAAGCCGCTCAGGCGCAGCACGCTCTTGCGCGTCATTCGCGAGAGCGCGCTTAGCGAGCGACCCGACAAGCCCGCGTCTGCCGCGGCCTGATTCTCACGCGCGCTATATCTTCGTTGACATTCGTTTCGAGAGACTTTGGAGACGCGGCCACGTTCGGCGCACTAGCGCTCTTTTTCCAGCACTACCCATGTTCCACCGCTAACGGGCCATAGCAGGTGCGCCGCGGAGTGATGATCGTCCCACCATCGCACCGCGCGCACGCCCGGCGTCCTCCGCGCCCACAACAACAGATCCATCGGATTGCAGTAGTAGGTCGCGTCATTGTCGGCGTGAAAGGGCGGGTTCGGATCCGGCTCGCGCATCAGAAATCGCACGCCTCCCACGCCGACGAGCTTCACGCCAGTATGCCAGAGGTGATGGAACACAAAGCGCCAGTGTTCGGGAAGGTTGTTACCGAACGGATGACGCGGGCTGCCCGGGGTTCGCCTGGTCCACTTGCCGCGCGCGCGAATCGCACCGATCGTCGACAACAGCGCATACTTCGCAGCCCACACCTACCGATAGCAGATTTGGGCCAACTACGATCAGTCGTCCTCCCGGACCGATTACGCGCAAGCACTCGCCGAGCGCCCGTGCGGGATCGGCAAGATGCTCAAGCACTGTATGCATCGCCACCGCATCGAAAACGCCGTCGCGAAACGGCAGGCGCTGCGCGTCCGCGGCGACGTAGGCCACGGCGGCGTCGAGCGGCGCCGCGTGCAAGTCGAGGCCGAAGGCGCGATGCCCCGCCTGACGGAAAAACGACGTGCTCCAGCCCGAGCCACATCCTATGTCGAGCATCGTGGAAGAGCGACGAAGGTGGCGGTCAACGAAGGTGACGTAACGCGAATAGTATGCGTGCGCCGTATCGCGATCGGAGAAGCCGGGCCTGACGCCATCGTCGTGATGGCGGTACAGGTCTCGGACGTCCTGCCGGCTCATCGAAGGCGCTCCCTCGCCCTCACTGTCGTGTTGGCCCACGGTTTTTCGAAGGCGCCTCGCACGCGATCAATACGATCGCTAGGCGGCTGAGCCGTCGTACGCGCGGTCGGCAGCGGCGAGCGATTTGCCGCGCGCGATCTCGAAGCCCATCGATTCCAGGATCGTCTCGAGCGCGCTCAGGATCAGCATCACATTCTGCCGCTTGCATGATTCGCCCATCAGGCCGATGCGCCACACCTTGCCCTTGAGCGGCCCCAGTCCGGCGCCGATCTCGATGTTGAACTTCTCCAGCAGTTGCGCGCGCACTTTGGCCTCGTCGATTCCGGACGGCACCGCGACCGTGGTGAGCTGCGGCAGCCGGAAGCCCGCTTGCGCGGCTAGGCTCAGCCCCATCCCCTCGATTCCCGCCTGCAGCGCGGCAGCGTTGCCGCGATGGCGCTTGAAGCGCGCCTCGAGCCCCTCTTCAACCACGATCCTGAGCGCCTCGTACAAGGCGTAGTTCATCGTGATCGGCGCGGTGTGATGATAGACGCGGTCGGGACCCCAATATTTTTCGATCAGCGAGAGGTCGAAGTACCACGAGGTGCATGGCGTCTTGCGCTTGCGCACGACTTCCATCGCGCGCGCGCTGAAGGTCACCGGTGACAACCCCGGCGGCGCACCGACACCTTTTTGCGTGCAACTGTAGCAGGCGTCGATTTGCCAGCCGTCGATCTCCAGCGGCGAGCATCCGAGCGAAGTCACTCCGTCGGCGACCATCAGCGCGCCGTGCGCATGCGCCATCTTCGAGATCTCCTCGATCGGCTGATCGATCCCGGTCGAGGTCTCGGCGTGCACGATCGCGACCAGCTTGGGCGATTTGGCCGCCTTGAGCGCCCTCCCGATAAGCTCGGGCTCGACGATTCTGCCCCACTCGGCGTCGACCCGATGGATCCGTGCACCGAGGCGCGTCGCGACCTCGACCATCCGCGCGCCAAACACGCCGGCCGTCCCGATGACCACCTCGTCGCCAGCCTCGATCAGGTTCGCCATCACGGTTTGCATCCCGGCCGAGCCCGTGCCGGAGACCGGGAAAGTGATCTCGTTCGCGGTGCGAAAGACGATGCGCAACATCTTCTTGATGTCGTCCATCACCTTGACGAAGTCGGGATCGAGATGGCCGACCATCGGCGACAGCATCGCCTTCATCACCCGCGGATGGATGTTGGAGGGGCCCGGTCCGAGCAGCACGCGGGCGGATGGTTGCAACTCCGGAAACGAGGAACTGGCCAAAGGCGGTCTCCCTTTTGAGCGCCGGTTACGTTCGGCGGCGCATTGGGAGCGCGGCCTCTCGCCGGCGGCGATTTTGCGCTGGGCTCATTATTGACCGGACGGACGCGCATGGCAAAAGCGCGCGAGCGGCAAACGCGCGGCGCGCGTATCGGATCCGATTCGACACGATCATGATACAGTAGCTGCTGTGGAAAGCCTCGTTGCCGACTCGCAACTCGCAGCGGAATTGCCCGCGCTCGCCGCGGAACTGGCCGAAATCGTCGGCGCCGACGGCATCGTCGCGCGTCCCAGCGAGCTCGCCGTCTACGAGTGCGACGGATGGACGATCGCCAAGAGCGCGCCCGACCTGCTGGTGCTGCCGCGAACTACCGCGCACGTAAGCGGCGTGCTGGCGGCGCTCGAGCGGCGCGGGATTGCTTTCGTGCCGCGCGGCGCGGGCACCGGCCTTTCCGGCGGATGCCTGCCGCTCAACGCGCCGGTGATGGTCTGCACGTCGCGCATGAACCACATCGTCGCCTGCGATCTCGCCAACCGGCGCGTCGTGGTTGAAAGCGGCGTGGTCAACCTCAATGTGACCAATGCGGTCAAGGCCGCCGGCTATTTTTACGCGCCCGATCCTTCTTCACAGGTCGCCTGCACCATCGGCGGCAATATCGCCGAGAACTCCGGCGGCCCGCATACGCTGAAGTATGGCGTCACCACCAATCACGTGTTGGGCGTCGAGTTGGTGCTCGCGGGTGGCGAGGTCGTCGAGCTGGGCGGTCCGGCCGACGAACGCCTGGGCTACGATCTGCTCGGCGCCGTGGTCGGCGCGGAGGGCACCGCCGGAATCGTGACGCGGGCGACGCTCAGGCTGCTGCGCGAGCCCCAGGCGCATCGCACGATGCTCGGGATCTTCGCCGACGTCGAGCGTGCGACCGCGGCGGTCACCGCGATCATCGCTGCCGGGATCATCCCGGGCGCGATTGAGATGATGGACGCGCTCATCATCCGCGCGGTCGAGGCGGCCTTCAAAGTCGGCTTTCCCGCCGACGCCGGCGCCGTGCTGATTGTCGAGATCGACGGTCTGGAGGCCGGGCTGAGCGAGCGCGCCGAGCGCATCACGCGCATCGCCACCGAGGCCGGCGCGGTCGAGGTGAAACTCGCGCGCGACGAGGCCGAGCGCGCGCTCCTATGGAAGGCGCGCAAGCGCGCTTTCGGTGCGGTCGGCCGGCTCGCACCCAACTACGCCACCCAGGACGGCGTGGTGCCGCGCACGCGGCTGCCCGACATCCTGCGCGTGATCACGATGCTCAGCCGGCACTACAAACTCGCGATCGGCAACGTCTTCCACGCCGGCGACGGCAACATCCATCCGATCGTGCTCTACGACGAGCGCGATCCCGATCAGGTGCGGCGCGCGATCGAAGTCGGCCGCGAAATTCTGAAGGCCTGCGTCGAGATGGGCGGCAGCCTGACCGGCGAGCACGGCATCGGGGTCGAGAAGCAGCACGAGATGCCGCTTTTGTTCGCGCCCGAGGATCTCATCGTGATGAGCGAATTGCGCCGCGTGTTCGATCCCAACGGACGCGCCAACCCTGGCAAGATCATCCCGCAACCCGGCGGCTGTGTCGAAGTTGCCGCACCGCGCCGCCAGGCCCCGCTATAGCCGGTGAGCGACGCCCAGGCCGACAAAATTGAGAACGCGATCCGCGGGCTGCTGGGCGCAGAGCGCGTGCGCGAGCCGCGCGGGCGCGAAATCCTGGCCGCGCGGATAATCGCGGAGCCACGCGACAGCGACGAAATCGCCGCGATCGTCCGCCAATGCGAGGCCGGCCGGGTAACGCTCGCGCCGCTTGGCGCCGCGCGCACGCTTAGCGAAATCCGCCGCGCGCCCGCGATGCTTGGCGTCTCGCTCGCGCGCATGGACCGTATCGTTGCCTACGAGCCCGAAGACATGACGGTGATCGCCGAGGCCGGGATGACGCTCGGTGCGCTCAACCAGCGCCTGGGAGAGCACGGACAGCGCCTCCCGCTCGACCCGTGCAGTCCCGGCGCGGCCACGCTCGGCGCGCTGATCGGGGCGTCGCACGCCGGCCCGCTCAGGCTTTCCGAGGGCACGCCGCGCGACCTGCTGATCGGCGTGCGATTCGTCGGCCACGAGGGACGCGAGGTGCACGGCGGCGGCCGGGTAGTCAAAAACGTCGCCGGCTATGATTTGATGAAGGTGATGACCGGATCGTTCGGCACGCTCGGAATAATCACGGAGGCGGCGTTCAAGCTGCGGCCGATCCCCGAGGGCTACACGCTCGGTATCGCGCCGTTTGCGCGCGCGGCCGAGGCTTTTGGCGCGGCGCTCAAGCTTCACGACGCGCTGCCGCTCGTGCACGTAGAGGTGCTGAGTCCCGCACTTGCCGCGCGCTTCGGCCATCCGGGCACTTTCCTGCTGATGGCCGCCGTCGCCGGCAGCGCCTCCGAGTTGGAGTATCAGCGCGGCCACTTCGGTGGACTTGCCGGCGCAGAGTTCAGCGAAGGCGCGCGCGCGATCGAGACCTACGAGCGACTGCGCGATCTCGAATTTGCGCCCGCCGCGCTTTCCGCCCAACTCGCCACGGCGCCGGCCGAGCTTGCCCGATGCGTCGAAGACTCGGGCGCGGAGTTTCGCGCGCATGCCGCATGCGGCGTCGCGCAGATCTTCATCGGCGGCGAGCTTGATCCGATAAACGCGCGCGAGACGCTTGCCCGATGGCGCATCGCGGCGCACGCCGCGCAGGGCCACCTGCGGCTGTTCGCGGCCGCGCCGGCGCTGAGATCGCAGTTGGATTTTTTCGACGAGCCGCCGGCCGGCGCGCTCAAGCTGATGCGCCGGCTGAAGGCCGCGTTCGACCCCGCGGGAATTTTCAACCCCGGATGCTTCGTCGGGGGGCTTTGATGGCGGACGCGGAGACACGAAAGAACGCCGCGCCGGCGGTTCCTGGGCTGGTGCGTGACGTGGTCGAATACGACCTGCTGTTCGACTGCGTGCACTGCGGGCTCTGTCTCGAGTCGTGTCCTACCTATCTGTTGACGCGAGCCGAGATGGATTCGCCGCGCGGGCGGATCTACCTGATGAAGTCGCTCGCGGAGGGGCGGATGGAGCTCGACGAAGACGTCGTGCGCCATATCGATTCGTGCCTGGGATGCCGCGGATGCGAGACCGCCTGCCCCTCAGGCGTTCATTATGGACGGCTCCTGGAACGAACACGCGACTTTATCGATCGTAACCATCGGCGCGGGTTGATCGACGCGCTTCGTCATGCGGCGGTCCGCTTCATCTTTCCGTACCCGGCGCGGCTGCGCGCGATGCTGTGGCCGCTGCGCGCCGCCGAGCGGCTCAAAATGCGTGGCATGCTTCGCCGCCTGATGCCGCGCGCGTTGCGCGAGTGGGTCGACCTGGTGCCGGAGGAGAACCAGGTCTCGCCGGTTTATCCCGAGGCGATTCGGCCGAACTCTGGCGGCCCCATCGCAGTGGTGCATCACGGATGCGTCGCGCAGGTGCTGACGCCCTCGGAGAATCGCAACACGGAAAGCGCGCTGGCGGCGGCGGGCTATCGGGTGGTGCAACTCGCGCCCACGGTTTGCTGCGGCGCGCTCGATCTCCACGATGGCAACCTGTCGCGCGGGCTCGATTTCGCGCGCCGCAACGTGCGCGCGCTAAAACGATCGGGCGCCGAGCGCGATCGTTTCGGCGGCGTCAGGATGCGCCGCGGCGATCGCGTCGTATGGCGAACTGCTCAAAGATGATCCGGAACTGGCCAAAGACGCGCGCGAGGTCTCGGCGCGTGCGACCGACCTGAGTGCACTGCTGCTCGCGCGCGGCAAACCGGCGGGACGGCTCGAATGCGCGGTCACTTATCATGACTCGTGTCATCTCGTGCATGGGATGGGCATCCGCGAGGGGCCGCGCAAGCTGCTCGGTTCGATCGCGGGCGTGGGGCTGGTCGAGATGGCCGAGTCCGATCTGTGCTGCGGCTCGGCCGGGAGTTACAACCTGCTCGAGCCCGCGATGGCGCATCAACTGGCGCGGCGCAAGGCCGACAATATCGAGGCGACCGGCGCCGACTACGTCGTGCTGGGGAATCCGGGCTGCGAATTCCAGATCGCGGCGGAGCTACGCCGGCGCGGCTCACGCATCCGCGTGATCCATCTCGCGGATTTTCTCGCACTGGCCGCAAGCTCCGGCGCGTAAACCCGCATCGCCGCACACTAGAACGGTTTCAGCACCGCGAGCGCGAGGATCGCGAGCAGCAGCGCGCTGACGATTCCGTGAATCATCTTGAACTCGCGCGCCGACGCCGCCGACGGATCGTTCTCGAGATTCAGGATGCGTCGGTAGAGGCGGTAGTGGAAGTAAAGCAGCACGAGGACCAGCACCAGCTTGGTATGCAGCCAGCCGACCATGAGAACGGCCGGGTCGAGCAGGATCAGGATGATGCCGAAGAAGACCGTGGCCAGCGCGCCGAGATTGCATCCGATCTGGAACAGGCGGCGCGAAACCACGATCAGCCGCTCGCGCGCCGCGCCGACCTCTTCGCTGGCCAGCGAGAGCATCGTCGCGATCACCAGCAAGTTGCCGATCCAGATGATCACTCCGAACAGGTGAAACACTATTGCCCAACTGATGAGGCCCGCCCAATCGACCATCGCGCCGCTCCCTCCTCAGGCCGCTCGAATATGGCCTATCCGCGCCGCCAGTACCATCGCCACTATTGCTACCGCCGCGCCGCCGAGATATGGCGCTGCCGGCCCCATCGCCTGGTAAAGCATTCCGCCCGCGATCGGACCGATCACGCGCGCCAGCGACAGCACCGACTGGTTGAGTCCTAGCGCCTCGCCCTGCAGCTCGCGTCCCGTGCGCCGCGAGATAAGCGTGGTGAGCGCCGTCGTGGCGAGTCCGTACCCCGACGCGATCAAAATCAGCATCCCATAGAGCGCGACGTGCGACGACCAGCTTCCCAACGGCGCAAGACCGGCCGCGAGGGCAGCCGCGCCGCCCACCACCAGCGCAGGCTCGCCCGTGTGCGGCACCAGTTTGCCGACCAGGTAGCCCTGCGCGATCGCCTGCACCAATCCGGCGAAGGCCAGCAATCCGCCGACGCCGGCCGCCGCGTAGCCGTACACCGCAGGCACGGTCAGCGCGAAGGTAGCCTCCAGCCCCGCGATCGCGAACGTGATCAGGAACGCGACGACGAACAAAGGCGCGATCGCGCGATGACGCGCGAGCCGACGCGGCAGATCGAACGATGATCGCAAGCCTTCCCGCGAACTTTGGCGCGAACCTTCGCACGCGCCCGGCCCTGCGTCGGCGCCGCTCGCGGCGGCCTGCGGAGCGCGCGATTCGGGCAGCCACACGGCCGCGAAGACGAGATTGGCGAAGGTCAGTGCGGCCGCGAACAGCACCGGCGTGCGCAGGCTGACCGCGCCAAGCAGGCCGCCGACCGCCGGCCCCAGCACAAAGCCCAAGCCGAAGGCCGCACCGATCATTCCCATCGCCTGCGCACGCTTTGATTCCTCGGTGGTGTCGGCGATGTAGGCTTGCGCGGTCGAGATCGTCGCCGCGCATGCGCCGTGAACTGCGCGCGAGATCAACAGTCCCGCAAACGAATCCGTGAATCCATAGATCAGATAACTCAGCGACGAGCCCAAGAGACCCAGCATGATAATCGGGCGCCGGCCAATCCGATCGGAAAGCCGCCCGAGCAGCGGCGCGAAGATGAACTGCGTAATCGAGTAAGCCGAGAGCAGGAGTCCGATCGCGCCGGCGCCGATACCCAGGCGCTCGGCGTACATCGGCAGAAACGGAATCACGATGCCGAAGCCGAGCAAGTCGAAGAAAACGGTCGCGAACAGGATCAGGCGCGACGCGCCGCCGGACGCCGGCGGATTGGATGGTTGCGAAGTTGGCATCGGGATCTGTCTTGGGCGCGCGCGATGAAGGAAATCGCATGACGGCGTCCCAGTCAAGCAAGCGCGCTGCTCGCTGCGCTTGCTTCATCGGATCCGGTAATCGCGCGCCGCGGACGCGCGCAGGACATCGGTACTCAAGTGATGCGCCTTGAGTGATCGCGGCCGCCGGAATTTTTAACGATGTGGTTCGGGCCTAATGATCGGCCTGACGATCTTCGGACGAAGCTTCAGTGGCGAAGCGGTAGACCAACTCGTCGGGACGCACGTAGCCGAGTTGCTCGCGGATGCGGCGTTCGAGATAGCGATCGTCGTTGCCCAGGCGGCCGAGCTTGAACTTCAACGCCGCGTTGGACTTGAGCAATCCTCTGTGCACTCCTTCGAGCTGTGCTCGCCGCTCACGCAGTACGATCAGGTCTCGCACGCCTAGCGGTCCGGTGACAAAATCCACCGCGAGCAGGCCACAGGCGGCGGCGAGGAGCAGGGTCAACCACTCGCGGCGGAGATACAGGCTTAACCGGTTCACAAGCAACATGGTAAAAAGGCTTGCCTCTAACTTCAAGCTGGCTTATGACTGAACATCATTCTAATCCCGCAAAGCTGAAGTAGCGCAAGGCTTCTTACAATTTTAAAATTTCTTTATAAACGATCAGCGTTCTGCTTGATTTTTGAATAACAGGTTTCTATAATCCAGCCTGAAGGCGAGGCTATCAAGGGCCCAGCCAGACGGTTCAGGGGGTTTTCGGAGCTTGTCCGGCAGCAGCAAAGTTAGAGGAGGTGTCTATGCCAGTGAAGAAGAAAAGAAGTTCTGTCACAAAGTCCAAACCGAAGCTGAAGACGAGTATGAAGAAGAAAGCCGGCAAGAAAAAGAAGAAGTAACGGCATAAGTTTTCCTCCGGGAAACCGGAGGCTGGCCAAGATGCCGGGCATGCTGCTGCGATAAGCCGGGGTGAACTAACCCCGTACCGCGAGAGGGCCCCTGAAAGGGGGCCCTCTTTTTTTGGCGTCGTGTTCTCGCACGCGCGAAGCCGCGAGCGCGCTTGCGGCGCGTGATGCGCGTGGCGCAACGTAGTTGCGATGGAGACGCGGCTTGGCCGAATCCCGGCCGAATGTGAGCGGCCTGAACCGCTGAAGTTCGCCTGGCCGCTGATCCTGCTGCCAGAGCTTTTCACCACTGCGCGCCATCTCGCGGTCGCGCGCGGATATTTCGCGAGCATCGGATGGGAAGTCTATGCGCCCGATCTGCGCGCGGTGGCGACGGCATCGCGCACGGACGCGCGCGAATCTGACTCGAGCTCGAGCGCCGGCGGCTTTGACGGCCTTGTCGCGCTACTGGCCGAGGCGTTGGCCGCGCTCCGGCGCGACGCGATCGTCATCGGTCATGGGTTGGGCGGATTGCTCGCGCTTGGCGCGGTTGAACAGCCGCGGGTGAGAGCAGCCGTGGCGCTGGCGCCGATGCTCCCCGGATTTCGATCGCCGCTAGTGACGGGCGCGGCGAACTTGCCTGCTCGATTGTTCGGCCGCGCACTCAAGCCGCCGCGCGGCGCCGTGCTTTTCGATCTGCTTGCCGACGCTGAGCCCTTTCAGCGCGAGGCGCTGACGCGGGCTCTGGTGGCCGACGACGCGAGCGCGGCGCTCGAAGTCGTGCGCGGCGGAATCAAGGTCGGCGGGATCGACCTCGCCAGCAACGCGCGCGGCGTGCCGAGGCTGATCGTGGCGGGCGATTCGGATCCGTTTGCGCCGCTTGATCAGACCAACGAGTTCGCCGCGCGCGTCGGCGCGGCAGTTCGCGTGGTGCGCGGCCGCGGCCATTGGCTAATCGGCGGCCGAGCGCTGGAGCGCACGGTAGCGGAGGTCCAGCGCTTCCTGGTGCGCAGCCTCGGCGGCGATCTGCTGCTGCTCTATCCTGAAGAGTGGAAATAAGCGCGGAGACAAGGACGGAACGAGGCCATTGGCTCCCTCGGCCACGATGGGAATCGAGCGCCCTTATCGCGCCACTGCCGCCGCTTTGAGCCCGATGACACTCGCAAAAATCGCCAGCAACGCATCGATATGCGCTTGGAGGCCATAGCGGCCCGCCTGCTCCCGCGCACCATTTTTCAGCCGCGCGAGCTCGGCCGGGTCGCGAACGCATTCGACGATCGCGTGCGCCAGCCCGGCGGCGCTCGGCGGATCGCCCGGCGCGAGGCGGCCGTTTACTCCGTCGCTCAACCATTCCGGAATTCCGCCGACGGCGAACGCGGCGGCAGGGAGCCCATGCAATCCCGCCTCCGGACCTACCAGGCCAAACGGTTCTGGCCAGGTGCTCGGCACAACCAGCAGGTCTGAGTCGAGCATGAGTTGGCCGAGGCGAGAAGAATCCAACCATCCTGTAAACTCAATCTGGATATTAGAGGTCGCCGCTTGCGTACGCCGCGCTCGTTGTTCCCATCGCTGCCGATCGGGACCGTCGCCGACGAAGGTAACCTCAAGCGGGCGCTGGAGTGCGTTCGCAACCGGCGCCAGCGCGTCGATCATGATCATTCCACCCTTGATTCCGGTCATCCTGCCAGCGAACAGCAGCCGGAGTCCGCGATCCCGCGCCGGCCGGACTCGCGCGGTCTCGTCTTGGGGGGGTTGAAAAAATCGATCGGCAGCAAGCGGAGGCCGCAGCGTGTGTACGCGCTCGGGTGAGAGTCCGTGGCGCACGAATTCAGCGCGCATATGATCCGAGGCGGTCAGGATCGCGGCGTAGCGGCGCATCAGTACAAGCCGCGCAGCTTGTGAGCGGTACTCGATCAACATCCGCATCGGATTCAGCCCGCCGCATCGATGGGGATAATAATGGACGAAGCATCGCAATCCGAAGCGCCGCGCGCACGGCCGCGGGCGCGGCGCGGCGAACATCTTGTTGCCGCTGATACAGGTGCCGTAATAGCCGTGAGCGAACAGTACGACCGGTGCGATCTCGGCTACGCGAGCCGCACTTTGCAGGTTCATACCTTGTACGTAGATGACATCGGGGCGCCACTGCTCGAGTGCGGCAAGCGCCTGGCGCGCGCCCATCTCGCTTGCGCACCAGACCGGCGCGCGATCGGGCAGGCGGATTAGTGGCACGCCCGGCGGCGCGTCAAACTCGGAATAAAAAGCGATCTGATGGTTTGCGGCGGCGAGCGCGGGAATTACGGTGTCGAGATAGGTTTCGGCGCCGCCCATCCGCGTGTACTGCGAGTTAACCGCTGCGATTCTCATCTAGCGCTCGGGCCATATCGGAGAGGGGAATACCAGGTTCGGCGAGCTCGAATTCATTGTGGCCGAACCATTTTCATTCTCAATTTTGTTTCAGGCTCGCACCAGCACATGCGGTTTGCAAATGCGAGTTCGCATGTTCCAGGTGCTCGACAAGATCAGCCGCCGGCCAGCAGCCGGCTGAGCCAGCTCAAGCCGAGTCCCGCAAACAGCGCCGTGAGCGTGGCCGCGCGATGGTGGTCGGAGCGGCTTATCTGCGGCAGGATGTCCGAGGTCGCGATCGCCAGGAACGATCCCGCCGACAGCGCCACCGCGCCCGCCAGCATCACGCTGCTCGCGTCGCGCAGGAAGAGCCATGTGACGATCGCGCCGACCGGCGTCGCCAGCGCAAACAGGCTCATCCAGAACACGATCGACGCGCGCCGCCAGCGGTCGAGCATCAGCAGGCTGGTCAGCGCGAACGCGGTCGGGACCTTGTGAAACACGATCGCCATCAGCACCGCACTGCCCAGCGCCGGGCTGCGATAGGTCGCACTGATCGCGAGCCCGTCGAGCAGGTTATGAAATGAGATGCCGACGTAGGCGGTCAGGCCGAAATGGATATGATGCGCCTGGCCGTGCTCGGCGGCGTCCTCGGGATGAGGATGGACGAGCACAAAATTCTCGAGCACGAAGATCATGAGAAATCCCGCAACCAGGGGCACTCCCAGATGCGGGCCGAGCGCCGGCGCGCTGTCGGGAATCATCTCGAAGAAAGCCGCGCCGAGCAGCACGCCGCCCGAGAAGCTGACCGGCAGGATCAGGCCGCGATACGACCAGTCGCGGACGAGCGGCGAGAGCCCGCCGATAAGCTCGGCGCCGATGACGGCCAGCAGATAGGCGATGAACTGTAAGGTCATCTAATAAGGCTCGTGCAGGCGCTCAGGCGAACCGAGCTTGGCTAACATACGCCCGCATGCGCAACAACCTACGCCCGGCGCGGATTCGGCGACCGCGTGCGGCATCGTGCGACGATCAAGTGCGATTGTTTCGGCGAACTGGCAAATCGGTCGAGAAATCGGTCGAATTGATCGGGCGGGCCTATTTTGTTAAATTACGTTATGGCGCTGCACCAAATAGCAGCATCCAACAACATGGTTGAAGGCCCGCGGATACCCGCGGGCTTTTTTGCATAAGGAGACTCCCAATGCCCCATTCGGAGCTTCGCGAGGGACTCACTTTCGACGACGTGCTACTGCTGCCGCAGGCTTCCGACCTGCTGCCCTCGAGCTGCGACGTCTCGACGATGCTCACGCCCAACATCCGTTTGCGCATCCCCCTGGTCTCGAGTCCGATGGACACGGTGACCGAGTCGCGCAGCGCGATTGCGATCGCGCAGATGGGCGGTCTCGGCTTCATCCATCGCAACCTCTCCATCGAACGCCAGGCCGCCGAAGTCGCCGCGGTGAAGAAATACGAGAGCGGCATGATCGCCGATCCGGTCACGGTGCATCCCGAGCAGAAAATCGCCGACGCGCTCGCGACCATGGAGCGCCACGGCATCTCGGGCCTGCCGGTGGTCGCCGACGGCCGCCTGGTCGGCATCCTGACCAACCGCGATCTGCGCTTCGAGAAGCGCCTGGAAAAGCTGGTGCGCGAAGTGATGACCACCCACGTCATCACCGCCCATCCCGGCATCGGCCTCGAGCAGGCCAAGGAAATCCTCCAGGCCCATCGGATCGAAAAACTCCCGCTGGTCGATGAACGCCAGCGCCTGTGCGGGCTCATCACCGTCAAGGACATGGACAAGGCGACGCGCCATCCGCATTCGAGCAAGGACAAGATGGGCCGGCTGCGAGTCGGCGCCGCGATTGGCGTGGGCCCCGAGCGCGAGGAGCGCGCGGCCGCGCTAGTGCGCGCGGGCGCCGACGTTCTGTGCATCGACACCGCACATGGCCATTCGCGAAACGTAATCGACGCGCTCTGCGCGACCAAGCGCGCCCATCCCGAGGTCGACGTGGTGGCCGGCAACGTCGCGACCGCCGAGGGCGCCAAGGCCCTGATCGACGCGGGAGCGGACGCGCTGCGGGTCGGGATGGGTCCCGGATCGATTTGCACCACGCGAGTTATCTCGGGCGTCGGCGTGCCGCAAATCACCGCGATTATGGATTGCGTCTCGATCGCCGAGCCGCGCGGCATCCCGCTGGTGGCCGACGGCGGAATCCGCTTCTCGGGCGATATCGTTAAGGCGCTCGCGGCTGGCGCCGCGACCGTGATGATCGGCTCGCTGTTCGCGGGCAGCGAAGAGAGCCCCGGCGAAACGATTCTCTATCAGGGGCGGACCTACAAGCTTTATCGCGGGATGGGATCGCTCGGCGCGATGAGCGAACGCGTACGCGACCGCTACGGCCAGAGCGACATCGAGGAGAGCAAGCTGGTGCCCGAGGGAATCGAGGGCCGCGTGCCCCATCGCGGACCGCTCGCCTCCAACATCGAGCAACTCGTCGGCGGCCTGCAGTCCGGGATGGGGTATATCGGCTCGGCCAATCTTGCCGAACTGCGCCGGCGCGCGCGCTTCATCCGCGTCACCGACGCCGGTCAGCGCGAGAGTCACGTGCACGACGTTTTCGTGACCAAGGAAGCGCCCAACTATCGTCCGTAGGGCTTGCGTATAATCAAAAATCTGGCGGCCGGAGTGGGGCCGGGAGTGCGGGCGCGCGGTCAAGGCGCGCGGAGGCGGGGCGGTTCATCAGATGGCTGAGCTGAAGAAAATCCGGGTCGGCGTGCTGTTCGGCGGACGCTCGAGCGAACACGAAATTTCGCTGCGCTCGGCGTTGACCGTGATGTCGGCGATGGATCCGGCGCGTTACGAAGTGGTGCCGATCGGGATCGGACGCGACGGCCGCTGGTACCTGCGCGCCGACGCGATCCGGATGCTGACCGAGGCGGCGCCGCGCCTGGAGGCGCTGGCCGGCGGCGGGGTCGAGGTCAGCCTGCTGCCGCATCCCGCCGGCAACTCGCTGGTCGAGGCGCCGGGCAACGGCCAACGCGCGGCGCGCGGCGCGGATCAAGCCGCTGGGAAACGACTCCCCGGCCCGCTCGACGTAGTCTTTCCCGTGCTGCACGGCAGCTATGGCGAGGATGGCACCGTGCAGGGGCTGCTGGAGCTGGCGGGGATCCCTTACGTCGGCGCGGGCGTGCTCGGCTCGGCGGTGGGGATGGATAAGGACATCCAGAAGCGGTTGCTGCGCGACGCCGGATTGCCGGTCGTGCGCTACGCGGCGGTCGAGCGCTGGCAGTGGCGCGAGGAGCCGGCGCGCGTTGCCAACCTCGCGCGCGCGCTCGAATACCCGGTGTTCGTCAAGCCCAATTCGCTGGGCTCATCGGTCGGAATCAGCAAGGTCAAGACGGCGAGCGCGCTCGGCGCAGCGCTCGAGGACGCCTTCGCGTACGACCGCAAGGTGCTGATCGAGGCGGCCTGCGTTGGCCGCGAGCTGGAGTGCGCGGTGCTCGGCAATGAACGGCCCAAGGCATCGATCGCCGGCGAGATCGTCATCAAGGGACGTCACGAGTTTTACAGCTACGAATCAAAGTACGTTGACCCCGACGGCGCCGAGGTGAGGATTCCCGCCGCGCTGACTGCGTCGCAGACCGAGCACCTGCGCGAGCTCGCGTGCGCCGCGTTCCGCGCGCTGGGGCTGCGCGGGATGGCGCGCGTCGACTTCCTGGCCACTCCCACGCTCAGCGAAATCTACCTCAACGAGGTCAACACGATTCCCGGTTTTACCGCGATCAGCATGTATCCCAAACTGTGGGAGGCCTCGGGTCTGCCGCTCGGACGGCTGATCGATCGTTTGATCGAACTCGCGCTCGAGGAGAATCGCGAGCGCGCCGCGCTCAAGATAACCTACGAGGTCAAAGAATAGTCAACGGCGCGATGAAACCACTGCTGGTTGCCACCACCAATCCCGCCAAGCTCGACGAGTACCGGCTGCTGCTGCGCGACTACGATCTCGCGCCGGTGTCGCTCGCCGAGGTCGGCGTTGACGATCACGCTCCAGAAGAAACGGGGGCCACGTTTACCGAGAACGCGCTGCTCAAGGCGCGTTTCTATTTCGCGCGCGCCAACCTGCCCACGATCGCCGACGACGGCGGACTGATGGTCGATGCGCTCGGCGGCGAGCCCGGCGTGCGGTCGCATCGATGGCTCGGCGGCGGCGCGGCCGCTCACGGAGACCTCGACCGCGCGCTCGCCGAGGAAGTGATTCGCCGGATGGCAGGTGTCGAGGCGGCGCGCCGTGGCGCTCGTCTGCGCGCTGCCACTGCGCTCGTCTACCACGAGCACGGCCGCATCCACGAGCGCGTGAGCGAGGCCGCGTTGGAGGGGGTCATCGCCGATCGCGTGTGGCCGCGGATGCGCAAGGGGTTTCCGTATCGCGCGGTGCTCTTCCTGGCGGATCGCGGATGCTACGTGGGCGAGCTTTCCGACGAGGACGCTGCGCGCCTCAGCCAGCGGCGCACGGCGCTCGAGGGCCTGCGCGCCGATCTCATGCGGATCGCGGGTTCGCGCTGAGATGGCGCGCGCACTTGCATCGCCGCGGCGCGGTGCGCAGGCTGTGAGTTTCGGGAAGCGCATTTCCGCTCCCGCCCGATGAAAAAAAAGTACAAGGGCAAAGTCGTCCTGCTGCATCTGGCCGCGCGCTACCCATTCGCGGGCGTGATGTGGCAGCTCATCCATCACCTGGTTGGCTTGCGGGAACTGGGACTCGACGTTTACTACATCGAAGATCATGGCGCGTGGGTTTACGATCCGATTGCGGATACGGTCTCGCGCGATGCCAGCCGTAATCTCAAGCTTCTCGCGGAAGTGATGGAGCGCTACGGGTTTCGCGATCGTTGGGCGTTCTTCGAGGTGACCAGCGGCGATTACGTGGGGATGGGGCGCGAGCGCAGCCTGCAACTGCTGGCGGACGCGGACGCGGTGATCAATTTGTGTGGTGCGACCGCGCCGCGCGAGGAGCATCGGCGCACGCGATGCCTGGTCTATCTCGAAACCGATCCTGGTGTGTACCAGTTACGTTATGCGCAAGGGGACGACAGTGCGAGGCGGATGCTCGACGCGCATCGCGTGCACTTCACCTACGCCGCCAATATCGGTCAGCCCGACTGCGTGCTGCCGACGGCGGGCCTGCGATGGCATCCGACGCGCCCCCCGGTGTTGCTCGGCGAATGGCCGGCGCAGAGCGCTCAACCGATGCCGGCGGCGTTCACCACCGTAGGCACCTGGCGCAACAAGGGCGGCGACGTCGAGCTTGGCGGGCGCACCTACCACTGGTCGAAGCATGTCAACTTTGTCAAGATGCTGGACGTTCCGCGCCGCTCCGGACAGCCCGTCGAGCTTGCAACCGACCTCAACTCGGGCCCCGATTACGAGCGGGCGCTGGCGGGCGGCTTCAGTTTTCGGCAGGTGGTTCCGATGTCGCTCGATATCGATACCTACCGCAGCTATATCAGCGCTTCGCGCGGCGAGTTCACGGTCGCCAAGGATCTCTACGTCAGCACGCGTTCCGGATGGTTCAGCGACCGCACGGTCTGCTACCTCGCCGCCGGGCGGCCGGCTGTGACCCAGTTTACCGGTTTCGAAAAGTTCATCCCGGCCGGCGCCGGACTGCTTGGATTTGCCAACGACGCCTCGGCGGTCGAGGCGTTGCGCGCGGTCAGCGCCGACTATCCGCGCCATGCGCGAGCCGCGCGCGAGATCGCGTGCGAATACTTCGACGCGCAACGCCTGCTCGGCGAGATAGCCGAGATAATCGGGCTCTAGCCGATGCCTCAGGTAACCCAACTCCAGTCACTGTTCGGATTCGATGGGCTGCCCGTCGATACGCGCGCAGTGATCGAGTCGACCGCCGCGATCGCTGCGCTGCTCTACGCGCTGGCGCTACGCCATCGCCGCGGCAATCTGCAGGCCTGGCCGGTCGCGATGGCGGGGGTGGGGCTGGTGCTCGACGTTGCGACGCCGCTGCTCGGCGGTGGCAAGTTTGCCAAAATTGTCGACACCGGCGCGGTCATTCTCTTCCTGTGGGGCGTAATCCGGATCGGGCTGGAACTGGCCGACGCCGCGACCCATCGCGGCCGCGAGCACTTCTCGACCATCTTCAGGGATCTGCTCACGCTGACTTTATGGTCGCTGGTGGTGATGGTCGTGTTGCGCGCCTTTTTCAAGATCGACGTCACCGCACTGCTTGCGGTTCCGGCCGTCCTCACCGTGGTGATCGGCTTCGCGCTGCAGGAGACGCTGGGCAACATCTTCAGCGGGCTGACGCTGCAAATCTCGCGGCCGTTCGAATCCGGTGACTGGGTGCGCGTGGCCGACAAGGTCGGAATCATGCATAGCGTGGGCTGGCGTGCGACGACGATCGTGACACGGGCCAACGAATGGCTCGATATTCCCAACGCGCAGTTGGCCAAGGACCTGCTCTTCAATTACGGCAAGCACGCGGTGGTCGAGGAGGTTTCGATCGGACTCAGCTACGGCGAGCCGCCCAACCGGGCGCGCGAGGTCATCCTCGACGTGCTGCGCGACGTGCCCGACGTACTGCGCCATCCGGAGCCGGAAATTCTACCGTGGGAATTCGGCGAGTACGCGATTCGCTATCGCGTCAAGTATTGGCTCGCGGACTACGGGCTCAGCGAACAGGTCCATGGCCGCGTCGTGTCGGGATTGTGGTACGCGATGCGCCGCCATGGGATTGAAATTCCCTTTCCCATGCGCACCCTGGTGCTTAGGCAGGAGAGCCGGGTCGAGGAGTCCGAAGCGTTGCGCGAGATCGCCGCCGAACTGCGCGGCGTTGAGTTTCTGCGCGAGCTCAGCGACGACGAGCTACAAATCCTGGCCGGCGCGGTCCGCGTCCGCCAGTTCGGCGCCGGCGAAGCACTGATGCGCGAGGGCGACACCGGCGATACCTTCTACATCATCCGCCGCGGCGTGGTCGATGTGACTACTAACGGCGCCGAGGGCAAGCAGATCCATATAGCTGAATTGACCCGCCCGGCTTTCTTCGGCGAGATGGCGTTGATGACGGGCGAGCCGCGCAACGCCACCGTCCGGGCGCGCACCGACGCCGAGGTCCTCGAAATGAGCCGCAACGGCTTCACCGAGCTGTTCAAGAGCCATCCCGACGCTGCCGCGCAGATGAGCGAGATCCTCGCCGCCCGCATGACCCAGCGGCGCGAGTTGCTCGACGCCGGCCATCAGGCCGACGGTGGCGTGCGCGGCCGTTCGAGCCGGCTGCTGGCGAAGATGCGCGAGATATTCGATATCTAGATGGGGCGCTCAAGCCGCTAGATGCGCGGCACCGGCGTTCCATACGGAGGCATCGACGATGGTCAAAACGATTACCTTTATCAAGCGCAAGCCCGGGATGAGCGTCGACGACTTCGGACAATACTGGCGAAAGCAACACGCCGCGATCGTCACCAGGCTGCCGGGGCTGCGCCGCTACGTGCAGTGCCACACGATTCCGTCGGGCTATCGTAACGGTGAGCCTTCGCTACGACGGCGTCGCGGAGGTGTGGTTCGATTCGACCGACGCGATGCGTGAGGGCGCGCAGACCGCGGAGTACCGTGCGGTGCGCGCGGACGAGCCGAATTTCATCGACCTCGCGAAGATCGATTTCGTCATCACCGAGGAGCGGGTGCAGAAGGACGCGCCGGCGGATCCGTCGATGGTGCATCTGGTCGAGTTCGTCACGCGCAAGCCCGGGATGTCAGTCGAGGCGTTCCAGCGCCACTGGAGCAGCGTGCACGGACCGCTGGGCGCGAAGATCCCGATGGTCCGCCGCTACGTGCAGTGCCATGTGCGTCCGGCCGCGTATCGCGACGGGCGCCAGCCACCCTACGACGGCGTCGCCGAGGTCTGGTTCGATTCGACCGCCGCGATGCGCGAATCGGCGACGACGCCGGAGTTCCGCGCAGTGCGTGCCGACGAGCCCAACTTCATCGACACCACGCATCCGTTCCCATTCATCATCACGCGGGATTTCACCGTGCTCTGAGTTTGCAGCGGGCGCGCAGGGCTACTTGGTTTCGAACTCGAAGACCATCTCGGTCGGTTGACCGTCGGTCGCCTCGACGATCTTCTCGAGATAAAGATTGACCAGCGCATCCTGGGGCGCTTCGCGGCCGAGCGCGACCAGCATCGCATTCGCGGCGGTCGCCTCGCCGTTGCGGATGTGCTCGAGCGCGCGATTGAAGCGTTCATAGAAGGTGGGATCGATTCCGTTACCGGCCCGCCCGGCGACGTCGACGATCGGCACCAATTGTTCCTTGCCCTTGACCTTGACCAGCCCGACTTCGCGCGCGCAGTAGTTGCCGGCGGCTTCGATCAGGGTCTGTCGATTGACCAGCAAATGGACGTGGAAATGGCGCGTCAGCCCCTCCAGCCGCGAGGCGAGGTTGACTGTGTCGCCGACGGCCGAGTAATCGAAGCGATGCTCGCTGCCGAGGTTGCCTACGATCGCGTCGCCGGTGGCAATCCCGATGCCGATATCGACGTCGGCGAAACGTTCGTCGTCCCGGCGGAGCCGCGCAAGCCCGTCAAGCATCTTGAGCGCGCAGTCGATCGCCGCTCCCGCGGGATTTTCGATCTCATTCGGCGCGCCCCAGAACGCCATGATCCCGTCACCCATCAGCTTGTCCAGGGTGCCTTTAGAATCGAGCACAATCCTGCACATTTCGTTCATGTAGGCGTTGAGCAAGGACACGAGCCGCTCGGCTTCGAAACGCTCGGCGCGCGAGGTGAAGTTGACGATATCGGAGAACAGGATCGCGAGATGGCGGCGCTCGCCGCTCAGCCTCAAGCCTCCGGGATCGTCGACAACTGACTCAACCACCTCCGGGTTGAGATAGTGTTCGAGGGCTGAACGGAGGAAGCGCTTCTCGCTGCCCTCGGTCATGTAGCGATAAGTGGCCAGAAACATGTAAGTGAGCAGTGCGGAGGCCAGCGGGAGAACCATGTCGATCAGCACGCCGTCGTAGACCAGGCGGTACTGCGCGTAAGCCGAAAAACCGACGATGACCCAGAGCGCGCTCGCCGCCGACCATAGCGGCGAGAGATAGGCCGCGGCCACGCTGATCGCGAGCACCAGCCCAAGCGCCACCGCGTCCTCTTCGGCGGTACCCTCCACGCGCGAGCGCCTGACGAAGTCGCCGCGCAGCACGTTGTCGATCGCGTTGGCGTGGATCTCGACCCCCGGAAAATCGCCACCGGCCGGGGTGACCTTGCGGTCGCCGAGTGCATGCGCGGTCAGGCCGACCAGCACAATTTTGCCGGCCACGGCGGCGGGCGGCACGCGATGGGCGATGAGGTCGGCGATCGAATATGCGGGAAACGTCCCGGGCGGCCCGCGGAAATCGATCAGCATGCGCCCGATTTCGTCCACCGGGATTTCCTCTTCGCCAAGCGTTACCTGGCGCACGCCGTCGGCGCCGACCACCAGGCGAATCGCCGCGTTCTTGAGGTAAGCCGAGGTCAGCGCCAGGTATAGCGGCACGCAGTAGCGCTTGCCGAAACGAATCACCGCGATCTCCGAGCGCAACACGCCGTCGGAATCGGCGTCGTAATCTACGTAACCGGTGCCGCGCGCCGCGCTGTTTAGTACCGGTATCGGCGGCAGGTAGGCGCGGGCCGCGATCAACAACTTCGGCGCCGCGTCCGGCAATTCGCGCACCAGGTTGTAGGCGAGCGGCGGCGGCGCGACCGGTGAAGTCTTGAAGCCGGTCGGAACCGGGGCGGAGAGGATCTGCGGGGCGCTGCTGAGATCGAAATGCTTTTCAAAGGCGTAACCGAGGAAAGTCGAACCTTGCCGCTTCACCGCATCGGCGAAGGCAAGGTCGTTGCCGGTCCCCAGCGTCTGCTCGACCGCAGCGTCGGCAATCCCGAGCCCCTTTAAGCGCGCGGCGATCCGCTCGGCCTGTACATCATCCTCGTCACGCTCGCTGAACAACACGTCGTATCCGACTACCGCGGCCTTGTAGTCGCGCAGCGCGTCGTTGAGCCGCGCCTCGACGCTGCGCGGCCAGGGCCAATGGCCCAGCTCCGCGATGCTTTTCTCGTCGATCGCCGCGATCACGACCGCGCCGGTCAGCGGCGGCCGCCGTGTCACATACATCCTGAGATCGGAGGCCTTCAGATCGGCCAGGTCGAAGGCCGCCGGATGGTAATAGTTGAAGACGAAGAGCGCCGTGAGGGTGACGATCCCGATGAGCAGCGGGCGCCATGCGTGCCGGTGGCGGCGCGTTCTGACGGTTGTCGTCGTGGCCATCGCGGGCGAACGGCTCAAAGCTTAGCGTGTTGCGCTGCTCGCGACCATCACTGCCCTGCCGTCGCGCGACAAGGAAAGAGCGCCCGTGCACGCCTCTGCGAGCCCACGGTCGTGCGTATGCGCAATCGCTTGTCTGGGAGGTCGAGCGTGTCGACTGGAAGACAAGCGGTGCTATTTCGCGACCAGATTCGGATTACTGGCTCGGGCTCTTGGTCGTCCTGGGCTGGTGAGCACCACCGCCACCGAATGCTCCGCTGGCGGCCAATCCGCCGGCCGCCCCACCGCCGATGACGATAGCACTGCCGAGCGCGAGTCCGGTGACGCCGACGCCAGGTGCCGCCGCTCCTGCGGCAGCAGTGGCGGCGGCTATCTCGCTCGGCTCAAATGGCGCGTACCCGCATACCACCGTGGTCTTGTGACCCGGCGGCACCTGAACCGATCCGCCGCCCGGGTTGGTCGTATTGGTTACCTCGACCGTGCCATCGTAGACCGACACCTGGGTGAACCGGCGGCAATCCTTGTATTTCTTGCGGTCCTCTTCGTTCATCGTGCCGGGCGGTTGGGTAGCAGTGGAGGTGTCGTATTGAGTGCCACGCGCCGAGGCAACCGCGTTGGGCGTATGCACCGCGAAGTTCGGCGTCGGCGACGACGTGTATGACACGAATGAACGCACCAGGCCCGAGAACAGGCTCAGCTTGGTGTTGCGCGAGTTGGCTGCGACCGTCTGCTGGTCGATAACCAGGGAGGTCGATTCGTCCAGCTCCAGCTTGCTGTTGTCCGTCAGCGTTATGGTGACGCGGCTGGCGGCGGCGGTGACGATCCGGTCGCCCACATCCACCGCCATTCCGGGCGTGGCCGGTACGGTGGTCCCGCCGCGCTCGACATGCACGTCGCCGGTGAGCGAGGTCACCGAGCCGGCGGGCGTCGGCTGGGCGATCGCGCTATTTGCAATAACTAGGCTAAAGATGGCTACGAATGCTGCAATTAGGCGCAAGACGGTACTTTTACACATTAATAGATCGTCTTTGAGAAGCAAGGGCGATACTCCCGCCGCAGTTTTACCGTCCTTAAACCCCTATGTCAAACAATAAGTGGCTAAATGACACACTTCTCAACGAGACGTCAGAAAACGGCCCTGATAGAACGCTCGAGCGAACGCTCAAGCTCGCTCAGGTTGGCGCATCGATGGAGCGCGTCAACCGCGCGAGCATACTGATGGATGGCGCTGTCGCCGGTGCCCCATCGTTCATCCGGCTCCGGAGTCAGCCATACAACGGCGCGGCACAGCCCTCGCAGGTCGCGCAGCAGGTCGGCCCGCGCCGGCCGCCGATTGTTGCGCCCGTCCCCCAATATCACCATCAGCGTCGTCCTTGAGAGAAGCTCCGAACGCCGTTCCCAAATTTCCCCCAGGACCCGCCCGAAATCGGAACGCGCATAGAGATCCAGCGCTGGCTCGGTGGCGACATGCCCGCCGGCAAATTCAGCCTCGGCGAGATGATCGATGAAAACGAAGCTCTGCACGCGCCGGAAGTATCCGTATGCGCCGGCTACCAGCTCGAGCATCAGCGCTGAGCAGTAGCGCACGGAGCCCGAAACGTCGGCCAGGATGAGAAGGTCGGCGTGGCGCGGGCGGCGCGCGCGAAAGCGCAGTTCGGCCAACGCGCCCCCGTGCTGCAAGGAGGCGCGGATAGTGCGGCGGAAATCGACTCGGCCGCGTCGTGCGGCGTGAAGCCTGCGGCCCAGTCGCAGGCGGAAGCGGCGCGCGAGCGGCGCCAGTGCGTCGCGGGCGGCTTCGTACTCGAGATCGGTATACGCCGCAAACGGCGCGCGCCGCGCGCTGCGGAGTGCGGCCTGGCGGCGCGCGTCGATCCCGGGCTCGTCGCTGGCTTCGACGGCGGCCTTGTCCTGCGGCACGCGCTCGCCGCGGGGGGCGGCGTCCTTAGGGACGCCGCCCCCCGCGGCAGCGGATTCCGCCGCGCCGGGGCGCGGCGTGGAATCGCCGGAGGCGGCGCGCGCTTTAGCGCCCGCCGCCTCCGGCTCGGCCTTCGCCGGCGGCGTCGCGCTGGGCGGCGCGCCGCCGTGGGGCGTCGCGTCGGGCCGGGCGCGCTCGGGGCGCGCCTGGGCCGACGCTCCCGCCTCGCCGCGGCCGCTGCCTGAGGCGGCGGCGAGGCGGCGATGGGTGCCGGGGCGGCCCGCTTCGCGGGCCGCCCCGGCGCCCGCGCCGAAGAAGCGCGCGAACACTTCGTCGAACGAGGCGCGGTCGGCTTCGTCTTTGACCAGCGCCGCCGCCAGCGCCTCGCGCACGCGCGCGCGGTCGGCGAGGCCGGCCGCCGCGACCGCGCGCATCGCGTCGAGCGTTTCGGCGACTGACACCGGCACTTCTGCCAGGCGCAACTCGCCGACGAAGCGCAGCAACTCGGCGCTGAGCGTGCTCATCGCGGGCGCGCGGCGAGCGCGCCCGCTTTGGCCTCGGCCTTGGCGCGGTCATCCTCGTGTTTGAGCAACACGCCGAGCGCCGCGCGGATCGCGGACGCGTCGAGCTGCGTTACGCCCAGGCGCAGCAGGGCGCGCGCCCAGTCGAGCGTCTCGGCGATCGAGGGCGGCTTCTTGAGCGCGAGCTTGCGCAGCGCATTGACGAAGCGCGCCGCGTCGGCGGCGAGCTGCGCGTCGAGTTCCGGAATCTTGAGCTCGATGATGCGCCGTTCCTGTTCGAGGCCGGGGAAATCGATGAACAGATGCAGGCAGCGGCGGCGCAGCGCCTCCGACAGCTCGCGCGCGCGGTTGGAAGTCAGCACGACCACTGGATGCTCGCGGGCGCGCAGCGTGCCAAGTTCGGGCACCGTGACCTGAAAGTCGGAGAGCAGTTCGAGCAGGAACGCCTCGAACTCTTCGTCGGCTTTGTCGACCTCGTCGATCAGCAGGACCACTTTGCGCGGCGACGATATCGCGCGCAGCAGCGGACGCTCGAGCAGGTACTCGCGCGAGAACAGATGCTCGGAGACGTCTTCCCAGCGCAAGCCCCGATGCTCATCGGCCTGCAGGCGCAGGAGCTGCTTCTGATAGTTCCACTCGTAGAGCGCGCGCGCCTCGTCGAGTCCCTCGTAGCATTGTAGCCGTATAAGCTCTGCGCCGAGCATCTCCGCCAGCACTTTCGCCACCTCGGTCTTGCCCGAGCCGGCCGGCCCTTCAATGAGCAACGGCTTGTCGAGCGCGAGCGCGAGAAAGACTGCCGTCTCGACGCGCTCGTTGGTGATGTAACGCGCGCGCCGCAGGCCGTCGCTAACGAATTCGGGCGTGACGTTCATCTTGCTGACGTGACATTCACTGCTGCGTGGTTGAGAAGCTGAGCATTGCGGTCATCGAGGGCGCAGTCAATTGCGCCAATCAATTGCGCGCGCTCGATCGCGCGGGTCAAATTGCACATAAGCATTCGCTCGCGCGAATCTTGCGCGCGTATAGTGACCGCGAATCTCGCGATAGTCGAAATTTGAATTAGCGAATCATCGCCAACCGACGAACCGCAGGCGCACACCAATCGTGGGCGCGCCGCTAGCGCAGCACGCGAGTGAGTTTAATCGAGGCCGAACGGCTTGCGCCGTTCGGCCCCAGCCAACCGGGAAAAGGGGGGGCAAACCCCGGCCAGCGAACTCATTGTACGCCAGTTATAATCAGTTGCAATAGGTTCTATGGTGAAACGAAGCGCAATAACTTCAAATCTCGCCTTATTGCTGTTTGTCCAGCCTAAATTGACTAGCCTCGCCTTTGGTAATCCTGGCGCACGAGAACAGGTGACGCCGGCCAGCTTGGCAGGACGCTCGCAGGACAGCGCCTTTGACGGGCATAATTGCGGCCCACAATTCTTATCAATCGGCGGCCGCAGTATGCAATTCTTCGCCGGCTCGCGGATGGTGCAGCATCGCCTTGAGCACTTTCGGCGGCGACATCGGCAGCTCGGTCATCCGCACCCCGACGGCGCGATAGATGGCGTTTGCGACCGCTGCCATCGGCGACACGATCGAAACTTCGCCCACGCCGCGCACGCCCAGCGGATGGCTGGGGTTGGGAACTTCGACAATAATCGTCTCGATCATCGGCAGGTCCAGGCACGTCGGCATCCGGTAATCCAACAGCCCCGTGTTACGCATGATGCCGCGTTCGTCGTATACGTACTCCTCGTTGAGCGCCCATCCGATTCCCTGGGCGGTGGCGCCCTGCAATTGCCCTTCGACGTAGGCCGGATGGATCGCGCGGCCGACGTCCTGGGCGACGGCGCAGCGCAGAATTTTCACCTTGCCGGTATCGGGATCGACCTCAACGTCGACGCAGGTGACCGCGAACGCGTTGCCGACCGCGCCGACCGCGCCGGCGTTGAGTGTCGCGCGTCCGGTGATCGGGCCGCCGGTGCGGGCGAGCCGCGGAACGATTTCCTTGATCGTCATCGGCTTGACGCCGTTGCCGATCGCGCTCAGGCGACCATTGTTGAACTCGATTTCTTCGGGCTTCTTCTCCCACAGCTTGGCGGCGCGCTCCTTCAGCTGGCGCACCACGTCCTCGGCCGCCTCGTAGACCGCCATCCCGGTGGCGAGCGTGATACGGCTGCCGCCGGTCACGTCGGTATGGCCGATCGAATCGGTGTCCGCGACGATCGGACGCACGTCTTCGGCCTCGACGCCGAGCACCTCGGCCGCGACCATCGCCATCGCGGCGCGCGAGCCGCCGATATCGACCGAGCCGGTGACCACGCTCAGCGTGCCGTCGTTGTGCAGGTTGACGGCCGCCGCCGATTGCAGGCCGCCGTTGAACCAGAAACCGGCGGCGACGCCGCGCCCGCGATGGGGTCCCTCCAGCGGCGAGCGATAGTACTCGCTGTTTTTCATCGCCTCGCAGGTCTCGATGAAACCGATGCGCTTGTATGGCGGCCCGGCGGGTTGCGGAGTGCCCTCATGGGCGCCGTTGAGGATGCGCATGTCGAGCGGATCGATCCCGCACTGCAGCGCCAGTTCGTCGATCAGCGATTCGCAGGCAAACGCGGAACTTGGCGATCCCGGTGCGCGATAGGCCGCCACCTTGGGCCGATTGACTACCACGTCGTACGAGTCGATAAGCAGGTTGGGAACATTGTAGGGACCGGTGCAGCACATCGCGCCCGGCGCAAACGGCGAGCCCGGAAAAGCGCCCGCCTCGTAGGCCATCCAGAACTGCGCGGCGGTGATTTTGCCATCGCGCGTCGCGCCCATCTTGCCTTTGATCCAGGTGCCCGAAGTCGGTCCACTCGCGCGCAGCACTTCGGCGCGGCTCATCGTCATCTTGACCGGCCGTCCGCTCTTTTGCGCGAGCAGCACCGCCAGCGGTTCGAGATAGATAGTGGTCTTGCCGCCGAAGCCGCCGCCGATCTCCGCCGGCACCACCTTGATATCGCCCTCATTCATCTTGAGCACGGTGGCGGTGAGCGTGCGCACGTTGAAGGTGCCCTGGGTCGAGCAATAGATGGTCGCGTGGCCGTCGGAGCTGTAGAGCGCGACGGCGTTGTGCGGCTCGATGTAGCCCTGATGGACGGTAGCGGTGCGGAAGTAGCGCTCGACGACATAGTCGGCTGCGCGGAAGCCGGCTTCGAGATCGCCGCGCTGGAACTGGATATGCGCGGCGACGTTGGTCGGCCGGTCGGGGCCCTCGGGCGATCCTGGATCGGTGCGTCCGGCGATGAATTTTTGACGAATCTCCGGCAGCAGGATCGGCGCATCCGGTTTCATCGCCGCATCGGCAGTCATCACCGGCGGCAGCACTTCATAGTCGACCTCGATCAGGCGCAGCGCCTCCTCGGCGATATGCGGGCTGGTCGCGGCAATCGCGGCGACCGCGTGGCCGTCGTACAGCACTTTGCCGCGTGCCATCACGTTGAGCGACAGGTAATGCGTGTTGACGACGAGCTCACCCATCATCGCGGTGGTGCCGGGAATATCGGGAATGTCGGCGCCGGTGATTATCGCCTTCACTCCGGGCAGCGCCGCGGCCTTCTCCGTGCGAATCGCGATTATGCGGGCGTGGGCGTGCGGACTGCGCAGCACCTTGCCATAGAGCATCCCCGGGAATGAGTAGTCGGCGCCGTATTTGGCTCGGCCGGTGACCTTTTCGATCCCATCGTGCCGGATGGGTCGGGTACCGATGACCCGGAAGGGTTTTTGCGAAGAAGAACCGTTAGTGGAGTCCGCCATGATCAACCTCGTGTTCATCAAGTTTATCACGACCGGCCGCGCCCCGTCACGACCGGCGGCGGCGGGCCTGATAGCAGACCTCTCCAATTCCCTCCACCAACTGTTTTGGGGGAGGGTTAGGGCGGGGGTCCAGAAGCGGTTCTGAATGTCTGCGAAAATCGCGCTATTTAGCAGCGACTCGCGCGTCGCGAAAAAAAATCGGGACGAGGAAACGCCGCAGAGAAAAAATCCGGCGTTTCCTCGCTCGACCCCCACCTCCATCCTCCCCCAAGACAACAATTGGGGGAGGAGGTAAGAATGGCTCGACCGTTGGCCGGCGGGCGGCACGCGCTTCAGAGCGCTGCGATCAGAATCTGCACCAGCATCCCGACCATGCAGACCACGCCGAGCGTGAAAGCGGCCGTCCTCCACGGCTGCAACTTCGCGAGGTAAGTGATCGTGTGGACGATCCGCGCGCCGGTGAAAGTATAGAAATAGATCTGAGCAGCGAAAGCCGAGGCTCCCATCAGCACGAAGATCAGCGCCACGGTGAAAAAGGGCAGGATGTTCTCGAGGTCGTTGCGATGCAGCCGGAGCATCCGGAGCACGTCGGGATGCTCTTCCTTGACGCTGGCGCCGCCTAACGTTCGGGCATCTTCCGGATTGAGAAATTGCTTGACCCGGGTACGCGTGGCCGCGGTGAGGATCGCGGCTGCGAGCATTTTGAAGACCAGGATTGAGCAGGCGATCGCGTAGGCCCTGAAGGCGGCGTCATTCATCATCTGCGGCATGGAACCCGGCCCTCCCTGGCGCAAAAATTGTGTGGCGGAGCGTAGCAGAGCGGTCGCGTATCGGCCAATGAGCCGGAGCGGCGACGCCGGACGCTGGAGGCGGCGCCTCCCAGCGTTTAATCAGTCTGCCAGCGCCACGTCCTTCGTTTCCGCGATCATCAGGATTGCGACCACGCCGATCGCGCTGGACGCGATCAGATACCACGCCGGCGCGAGTGGATCGCCCGTCGCATGAATCAGCCAGGTTACGACCAACTGCGTGGTGCCGCCGAACACGGTGACCGCGAGCGCATAGACCGTCGAGAGGCCTGCGCTGCGCACCGATTTCGGGAAGCACTCCGTAATCACCACCAGCGCGACGGCGCCCAGCGAGTTCAGCGCGCTCATAAGACCGGCCATCAGCAGCAGTATCGCGAGCGTGTGATGCTGGTTAATCGCCACGAAGGCTGGGTAAGCCACCGCGGTCATCGCCAGCTTCGAGAGCAGGTAGACCGGCTTGCGCCCGACTCGGTCGGAGAGCCATCCCCCGATCAGGCTGAACACCATCACACACGCGCCAGTCACCGCCGTCGCACTCATCGACGCGCCGGTCGCCATGTGCAGCGTGCTGAGCGCGTAAGTCGTCATGTACGCGCCGATATAGGTCGCAATGGTGCCGCTGGTGATGAGCATCAGGGCGATCACGAGCGGACGCAGGTGATTCTTCAGCAGGGCGGAAAATACGTGGCCGGTACTCGGATGGATTGTCGAGGCATCGGTGTCCACGGTCTCCTGCAGGCGGCTCCGCATGATCAGTCCGACTGGCACGATCGCGACTCCGATGATGAACGGGATACGCCAGCCCCAGGATTGGATCGCGGCGTCGTCGAGTGCGAAGGAGAGCGCCACGCCGAACAATCCCGCGAGCATCATCGCCGCGCCCTGGCTCGCAATCTGCCACACTCCGTACTGCCCGCGTTTTCCCGCGGGCGCTGCCTCCAGCAGATACGCGGTGGATGGTCCGACCTCGCCGCCCAGCGCGAAGCCCTGGATCAGGCGCGCCACGACTACCAGGATCGGCGCCGCGAAGCCGATTGCCGCGTACGACGGCGTCGCGGCGAGCAGCACCATGCCCACCGCCATCAGCCCGATACTCAGCATCATCGCCGGCTTGCGCCCGGCGCGATCCGCGTACGCGCCGATCACGATGCCCCCGAGCGGGCGCGAGATGAAACCGACACCGAACGCGGCAACCGAGAGCAGCAGGCTGATGAACGGATCGTGTGCCGGAAAAAATGCGCGCCCGATCATCACCGCGAAGAAGGCATAGGTGGTGAAGTCGTAAAACTCGAGCGCGTTTCCGAGCACCGTCGCGACCACGGCGCTGGTCGGAATCTCCGGTTCCCGTCCCGCTACGTGCGTTGGAGTCACGCGAAAGGCAGGAATTTCGGGCATGCCAGCGGGTTCTCCCCTGTTACGACGCGGACAAGCTATTGGCTATGCGAAACCCGGGATTTGGCTGCCGGCGAATTTTCAAATCCGGATCCGGCGCGGGGGCTTCCGGATCGCAGGGCCATAAAGACCGCCGCCGATCGCGGGCAGGAAGTAGACTTAGCTGGTTTCTTTGACCGGGTCGAGCAGGCCGCCGACCCCCATGACAGACAGATGATGCGGTGGAGGCCACACCGAATTGCAGGAACTCAGCAAAGTAAAGTCGCAGGCTGGCGATCACCGGCATCAAGGGGAACGGATGATGATCCTGGTTTGAGTACGATCGGGTGGACTACCTGGACTCGATCGCGTCTGTCGCCTCGTCCATAGAGAAGACGGCGTTGGCCATAAAGCGATAGTTGACCAGGGCTCCCGGATATCCGTCGCCAACGTCGGGGACTCTTGCCGCCGCGGTGGCATCCCTGACAACCCCTACCTCAAAGCCTTGTTCAAGAAACTCACGCAGGTGAGCCTCGACGCAGAGGTTGGCTGACATCCCGCCGAGGACCACCTTATCGATGCGGCGCTTCCTAAGCTGGAGGACCAAATCGTTGGCTTCCGGTCCATAGACCTTATGCGGGCTCGCTATAATGGTGTCATTTGGTCGATTGCGAAGCGACAGTTCGCTCGGCAATTAACTGGCAAATGCTTGCCCATCATTGTCTGGTAACCGGTCTCAATGGCCGGCGGTCAGAACCATTCGAAATCGGGCCTTGCCGTTCATCATCCGCTCATAGGCTTCAGCCGCGCGCTGAAGTGGCATCGTCTCTATCACTGGCCGGACGCCGCTGAGCGCGCTGAAGGCGAGCGCATCCTGAGAGTCGATTGCGCTTCCGGAGGGCCACCCCTTGATGGAGCGGCGCTCTCTGATGAGCTGCTGGGGGAAGACCCCGATCGCCTCGGGCGAGGCGCCCTCCACCAGAAGCCGCCCGTTGATGCCTAGCCCATCGATGACCGCGCTCATCGCTGGCGCGCTGGCTGCGGTGGCGAGAATTACCTGCGCACCGCCCAACCGCGTGAGCTCGGCCGCGACATTGTCGCGCGTGCTGGCAATAAAGTGATGTGCGCCAAGCTCACGCGCAGGCGCTTCTTTTTCACTTCCGCGTGCGATCGCAACAGTCTGGAAACCCATCTTGCGCGCGAATTGCACGCCAAGATGGCCTAGACCTCCCAGCCCAAGAATCCCAACCAGTTCCCCGGGTCGCGCCCCGCTGTTCCGTAAGGCGTTATAAGTCGTGACGCCGGCACACATGATGGGCGCGGCGTGCTCGGGCGAGAGCTCGTCCGGAATCCGCGCCAGCGCTTGCGTGGTCGCCACCGTGTATTCGGCATAGCCACCGTCGCAGTTAATACCTGTGATCCGTAGGTTCCGGCAGGTTATGAAGTCCCCGCGCCGGCAGGATTCACATTCACCGCAATGCCCGCCATACCACCCGACTCCGACCCGCTGACCGGTCTTCCACGTACTTACACCAGGGCCGACGGCGTCGATGATGCCGGCGATCTCATGGCCTGGGATGACCGGGTAGTGGACGCCCGGGAAGGAACCTTCCTTGGCCCATGAGTCGCTGTGGCAAACGCCACAGGCTTGAACCTTGATCCTCACCTGCCCTGATTCGGGCTCGGGACGATCGCGCTCGACCAGTTCGAACGCTCCCCGCACTTTTGGGATGTGAACCGCTTTCATCTTTGCCATTTCAATACTCCCCTGGCGCAGCGCGGCCACGATGTTGGCATGGCTGAACCTTGCCAGAAGAAGGCAGCAATTCTCGGTCCCTCTTTCTGGGCGCAGTGAATTCGTCAATTGGCTTCATCTCGAGTGTGCGAGGAAGCCGCGGTTGTGGACTTTTCTCTACAGCAGAGAGGCAGACGCCACACCGAATTGAATAGAACTTGGTTTAGGCCCTTACAGGTGCCTCCAGCTTGCGGGCGGGGCGTGCGTTGAAAGTCACGCGAAAGCAGGAATTTCGGGCATGCTGGCGGGTCGTCCATATTACGACCCGGACAAGTCTACTGACTATGCGAGGCCCGGCCGCCGGCGGATTTTCAGATCCCTATCCGGCGCGGCGCTTTTCGGATCGCAGCTAGTAAAGGCCGCCGCCGATCGCGGGCAGAAAATAGATTTCGCTGGTTTCTTTGACTGGATCGGTCAGGCCACCGATCCCCATCTCGCCATCGACCGAAACGTTGATGCCCGATTTCAGATCGCCGTCCTCGACCAGATGCGCCTTGATTCCAGGGAACTGGCGCTCGAGATCCTCGACTACCTGGCGCACGTTGGTGCCGCGCACCGTGACGCGGTCCTGTCCGTTGGTCAGTTGGCGCAGCAGCGCGGGGACGATCACGGTCGGCATAAGTTCACAGTAATAACATCACGGTAGGCATGGAATCGCGGCAGGCACAAATTGAAAAGGCCGGGCTCCGAGATGGAGCCCGGCCCATTGCTCACAGTGACTTAGTCAGCCGCGGCCGATGACTGCGCGGAGACTTCCTTGTGCAGGATAGCCTTGAGCACGCGCCCCGGCGACATCGGCAGCTCGGTCATCCGCACGCCCACCGCGTTGGCGATCGCGTTGGCGACCGCGGCCGGCGGCGGCACGATCGAGACCTCGCCCACGCCGCGCGACCCAATCGGATGGCCGGGCGCGGGAACCTCGACGATGCAGGTTTCGATCATCGGCAGGTCGAGACAGGTCGGCATCCGGTAATCCAGCAATCCCGAGTTACGCAGCACGCCCTTGGCGTCGTAGAAGTACTCCTCGTTGAGCGCCCAGCCGATGCCCTGCGCGGTGCCGCCCTGCATCTGGCCCTCGACGTAGCTCGGATGGACCGCCTTGCCGGCGTCCTGGGCGACAGTCGCGCGCAGAATCGTGACCTTGCCGGTTTCCGGATCGACTTCGACGTCGACGCAGGTCGAGGCGAAGGCCGGGCCGACCGCGCGCGCGTTGACCGTGGCGCGTCCGGTGATCGGACCGCCCGTGCGGCCGAGCCGCGGCACGATTTCCTTGATCGACATCGGCTTGACGCCGTTGCTCTTGCGAGCTCAGCAGGCCGTTGTTGAATTCGACTTCCTCGGGCTTCTTCTCCCAGAGCTTGGCCGCCCGCTCCTTGAGCTGGCGCACGGCGTCCTGCGCCGCTTCGAAAACCGCGAGCCCGGTGGCGACCGTGGTGCGGCTGCCGCCGGTCACGTCGGTATAGCCGATCGAATCGGTGTCGGCGACGAGCGGACGGACGTCGTTGACGTCGAGGCCGAGGACTTCCGCCGTGATAATCGCCATCGAGGCGCGCGACCCGCCGATATCGACCGAGCCGGTGACCACGCTGGCAGTGCCGTCGTTATGGATATTGACCATCGCCGAGGACTGGAAGCCGATGTTGAACCAGAAGCCGGTGGCCATCCCGCGTCCGCGGTTTTTGCCCTTCGAGCTTGGACTTGTAGTGCGGGCTGTTCTTGATCGCCTCGACCGTCTCGATCATCCCGATACGCTTGTACGGAGGCCCGGCGGTCTGCGGCGTGCCTTCGTGAGCGCCGTTCATGATGCGGAAATCGCACTGGTCGATTCCGCACTTCTCGGCGAGCTCGTCGATGATCGTCTCGGAGGCAAACGCGGCGTTGGTCGCGCCCGGCGCGCGGTAGGCCGCGGTCTTGGGCCGGTTGACGACCACGTCGTAGGCGTCGATCAGGATGTTCGGGATGTCGTAGGGGGCCACGATGCACATCGCGCCCATGCGGCACCGGCGAGCCCGGAAAGCCGCCCGCCTCGTACGCCATCCAGACCTCGGCGGCGACGATCTTGCCGTCCTTGGTCGCGCCCATCTTGCAGCGGATGGTGCCGCCGGAGGTCGGGCCGCTCGCGCGCAACACCTCGGCGCGGTTCATCGTCATCTTCACCGGATGGCCGGTCTTCTGCGAGAGCAGCACCGACAGCGGCTCGAGGTAAATCGTGGTCTTGCCGCCGAAGCCGCCACCGATCTCGGCCGGCACGACGCGGATTTTGCCCTCGGGAATCCCCAGCACCGCGGCGCTGAGCGAGCGCACCACGAAGCTGCCCTGCGTCGAGCAATAGATGGTGGCGTGGCCGTCGGAGTTGTAGATGCCGACCGCGTTGTGCGGCTCGATATACCCCTGATGCACCATCGCGGTCTTGAAGCTGCGTTCGACCACGTAGTCGGCCTTGCTGAAGCCCTCCTTGACGTCACCGCGCTTGAACTGGATGTGCGCCGCGACGTTGGTCTGCTTGTCGGGGCCGTCCTCCTTGTTGCGCAGTGCCGGCAGCAGGATCGGCGCGTCCGGCGCCATCGCGTCCTCGACCGTCATCACCGGCGGCAGCACCTCGTAATCGACCTCGATGAGGCGCAGCGCCTCTTCGGCGATATGCGGGCTGGTCGCGGCGACGGCGGCGATCGCGTGGCCGTCGTACAGCACTTTGCCGCGCGCGAGGATGTTGCACGACAGATGATGCAGGTTAATCGGAAGCTCGCCGCCCTGCTCGATTCGATCGGGCAGCTCGGGCAGATCGGCCCCGGTCACGATCGCCTTCACCCCGGGGAGCTTGAGCGCCTTGTCGGTCTTGATCGATTTGACGATCGCGTGGGCGTGCGGGCTGCGCAGCACCCTGCCAAAAAGCATTCCCGGAAACGCGTAGTCGGCTCCGTAGCGAGCCGCTCCGGTCACCTTCTCGACGCCGTCGTGACGGATCGGACGCGTTCCGATAACGCGGAATTGATGTCCTTCTGTCGTCGCTGCCATGTTCAGCTATCTCCCTTTACCGGAAACTGTTTCAGTGCCGGCCACCGTTTTCAATCGCGCCGCCGCGGCCTCAGGCGGCCTTCGATGTACTTGCCTTGGAGGCTTCGAGCACCGCGTGAACAATCTTGTCATAGCCGGTGCATCGGCAAAGATTGCCCGCCAGCGCGTAGCGAATCTCGGCCTCGCTCGGATGCGGATTATCGATCGAGCAGCGCCTTGGCTGACATCAGGAAGCCCGGCGTGCAGATGCCGCACTGGAGGCTCGCGTTCTCGAGGAACTTCTGCTGCAGCGGATGCAGCTTGGAGCCCTGCGCGAGGCCCTCGACGGTTTCGATCTTGTGACCCTCGGCCTCGACGCCGAGCATCAGGCACGAGCAGGCTGCGCGGCCGTCGACTAGCACGGTGCACGCGCCGCAGTCGCCGGTCAGGCATCCTTCCTTGCTGCCGGTCATTCCCAGCACGTCGCGCAGGACCTCGAGCAGGCTCTGGCGCGGCTCGCACAGGAATTCCATTTGTTCGCCGTTGATCGTCGTTTCTACTACCGTCTTTTTATCCATGTTCAATCTTTGTTCAATCAGTTGCCAGTTATTGCGTTAGAGCCGTTGAGCGCGATTCGATTCCCCACTGGGAAGGCGGCTATACCATCCTCGCGCGTTCTATCGCGATCGCGAGCGTCCTGCGGGTAAGCACGCCAACCAGGTGACGCCGGAACTCGGCCGTGCCGCGCATGTCGTCGATCGGCGAGCTCTGCTCGACTGCGAGCTTGCACGCGCGGTCGATCGTTGCGGCGTCGATCCTTTTGCCCTCAAGCGCCTCGGAAGCCTTGCTTGCGAATATCGGCGTCGGGCCGACCGCGGCCAGCGCGATGCGCGCGTCAGTGAAGCGGTCTTCTTCGAGGTCCAACGTCACCGAAGCGCCGACCCCGACCACCGCAATGTCCATCTCGTTGCGCGGGATGAAGCGCAGGTAAGCATCGGAGGAATGGGGCGCGGGCACCGGAATTTGGAGTTCGACGAGGATTTCGTTCGGCTGCAGCACGGTCCGGCCAGGCGCGGTGCAGAAATTCTCCGCTGCCACGATGCGCTCGCCCTTTGGACCGACCACTCGGCATTTGGCACCCAGCGCGATGAGCGCCGGGGTGGTGTCCGCCGCCGGCGAGCCATTACACAGGTTGCCGCCCACAGAAGCGCGGCTCTGGATCTGGTTCGATCCGATAAGGTGCGCGGCCTCGGTAAGCCCGGGGAAATAGCGGCGCAGATCGGCGTTTTCGTAAATCTGGATTGTCGGCACAGCAGCGCCCAGCCGCAAACCTTTCTGGAGATCGAAGGTGATCTGGCTGAGCTCGGGAATCTTCTTTACGTCGACCACATAGTCGGGGCGGCGCACTCCGGCGCGCAACTGGATGATGAGGTCGGTGCCGCCGCACAACGGGCGCGCCTTTCTCGCCGTGTTGGGCGAGCAAGGCGACCGCGTCCTTCAGCGTTTTTGGAGCTTCGTAGTTAATCGCGTGCAAGTCCGCATATCCTCCCGGACGGGCGCTGCCGTCCACTAGACTTCGTAATACAAACCCCCGACTTAGCTCCCGTGACTTAACCTCGGTAGCTTTATCGCGATGACTCAATCCCGGTAGCTTAGTCCAAAGACCGCCTAAAAGAACACCCCGCAAGGCGTGGGTCGTTCCGGCGCGGCCGCCGCAGTGGCCTATTGCCACTTGCCGTTTACTCCCTAAAGCCGAATTTGGCAACGACTCGCGCCGCCTGCCGCGCCAGCACCGGCGCCCATTCGCCCATGTTGGCAAAGCGCGGGTCGTTGGTCTGTCCGCGCACGTAGCGCACGTAAATCTGCTCGACCACCGTGGCGGTCTTCCAGTTGGCCCACGCCCGATAGTAGTCGACCATGCTCACGTCGCGCCCGCTGCGCCGGGCATAGCGCTCGGTCATTTCGTCGCGGCTGAGGAAGCCGGGCGCCGTGGTATGCGCATAGCCCTGCGAGAGCGCGATCAGCTCGGGCGGGTCGTCGGCCTGGCGCCAGTAGCCCATCGTCAGCCCCAGGTCGATCATCGGGTCGCCCAGCGTCGACATCTCCCAGTCGAATACGCCGACCACCTTGCCCGAGTCGCCCGCCGCGAGCATCACGTTGTGCAGGTAAAAGTCGTTGTGCAGCAGGGTGGGCTTCTGCGCCGCCGGCATGTGCTCCAGAAACCACGTGCCGAGCTTTTCCATCAGCGGCACTTCGCGCGTCTTGGCCTTCTCCCACCGACCCATCCATCCCGTGATCTGGCGCTGCAAAAAGCCCTCGGGACGGCCGAGGCCGCCCAGGCCAATCTTTTCGTAATCGGCCGCATGGAGGTCGGCGAGCGTGTCGATCAGGCTTTCCGAGATCCGGCGAAAGGTCTCGGGCTTGGCGTCGATCTCGGGCGGCATCGGATGGCGATTCTTGATCACCGCGCCCTCGCGCCGCTCCATCACGAAGAACACCGCGCCGATGATCGACGGATCCTCGCACAGCACGATCGCGCGCGGCGCCGCCGCGAAACCCTGCCACAGCCGCGACAGCACCCGGTACTCGCGCGCCATGTCGTGCGCCGAGGGCGGCAGCGGTCCGAACGGCGGCCGCCGCACGACCCATTGATGGCCGTCGGCGAAGCGCAGCAGGTAGGTCAGGTTGGAACTGCCGCCGCGAAACTGCTTGACCTCCATCGCGGAGCCCGCGCCGGGGACGTCGTGCTCGCGCAGGTAGGCTTGCAGTTTGGGCCAGTCGAGCCGCTCCTCCTCGCGCACCTCGCCATATTCAGCGGCGAGGTCGTCGATTCCCGCCGATGTTTGCGTATGCTGTTCCGGCATATTGTTCCAACAGCTCCCAATCTAATCCGCTACGATCTGCATCAGCTAGTGCTGCCAGCGGCGCACTTCGCGCCGCGAAATCTGCATCCGATGGACTTCGTCGGGGCCGTCGACGATCCGCATCGCGCGCTGCTCGCGCCAGAACCGCGCGATCGGCGTGTCGTCGGTCATCCCGAGCGCGCCGTGAAGCTGGATCGCGCGGTCCAGCACGTTCATCACCATGTTGGCGGCCTGCACCTTGATCTCCGCGATCTCCTGGCGCGCCTCGCGCTTGCCGGCGGTGTCGATCTTCCACGCCGCATGCATCACCATCAGGCGCGTGGCGTCGATCTCGATTCGCGAATCCGCGATCCATTGCTGGATGTTGGCCTTGTCGGCGAGCAGGCTGCCGTGGGTAAAGCGCGTCGCCGCCCGCTTGCACATCAGCTCGAGCGCCCGCTCGGCCACGCCGACCATCCGCATGCAGTGATGGATACGGCCGGGGCCCAGGCGCGCCTGCGCGATCGCGAAGCCGCTGCCCTCCTCGCCGAGCAGGTTGGTCACCGGCACGCGGCAATCCTTGTAGATGATTTCGCAGTGGCCGCCGCCGCCCGCATGGCCCATCACCGACACCGCGCGCACCAGTTGGAATCCCGGCGTGTCGGTCGGGACGATTATCTGGCTCGCGCGGCGATGCGGCTCGGTCTTGGGGTCGGTCACCACCATCGCGATCGCGAACGACGCGCCGACCGCGCCCGAGGTGAACCACTTGTGGCCGTTGATGACGTAGTAGTCGCCGTCGCGCACGGCGCGGGTCGCAAGCTGGGTCGGGTCGGAGCCCGCGGTCTCCGGCTCGGTCATCGAGTAGCAGGTGCGCATCGTGCCCTCCAGGCAGGGCTCGAGCCAGCGCTTCTTTTGCTCCGCGTTGCCGAAGTCGGCGAGGATTTCCATGTTGCCGGTGTCGGGCGCCATGCAGTTGAACGCGCGTGAGCCGATAAAGCTGCGGCCCATCAGTTCGCTGAGCGGCGCGTACTCGGCCACCTTCAGGCCCTTGCCGTAGTGCTCGTCGGGCATGAAGAGGTTCCACAGTCCCTCGGCCTTGGCCTTCTTGCGGACCTCCTTGAGGATTTCAGGCTCGGTGTGCTCCTTGCCGGGGACGTTCATTTCGTCGTCGACGCGCTTCTCGATTGGATAGACGTGCTCGTTCATGAAGTCGGAGACGCGCTTTTGCAACTGCACGACTTTGGGCGACAGCGTGAAATCCATTACTTCCTCTTAGCGGGGCAATATTGCGGTCCGCCGTGGCGGCTCCGACGGTAAACACGAATTCAAGTTCGGCCATCCCAAAGGAAAGTCATAACCCAGCGCCACTTGAGAATAAAGCGAAGGACGACCCTCGGCGCGTTGCCGCCCGGCTGGACGGTGGCCTGCGCTCACTGTTGCGCGGGCCGCGACTTTGCTAGTGCGGAACAAGAGCGTAACGACGCGATCGGGGGTAGCGAGCCATGAAGCGCAGCACCGAACGGATTTTGACCACCCATACCGGCAGTCTGCCACGGCCTGACGACCTGGCCGACATGCTCTTCGCCAGGGAGTCCGGCGATCTCGCCGACCGCGGCGCTTTGGAGGCGCGCGTGCGCTCGGCGGTCGCCGAGGTCGTGCGCAAGCAGGCCGAAGTCGGAGTCGACGTCGTCAATGACGGCGAGATGGGCAAAATCGGCTACTCGACCTACGTAAAAGACCGCCTGAGCGGCTTCGGCGACGAGGCCACCAAGCGCGCCTCGCTCACCGCCGCCGACATGGCCGAGTTTCCCGAATTCACCCAGCGCGCGTTTATGGGGCGCAAGGCGCCGCCGATGAAACGGCCGTCGTGCAATGGGCCTATCGCGTATCGCAACCGCGACGAGCTCGAGCGCGACCTCGACAATTTCAAGGCCGCGCTCGCCGGCGTCAACGTGGCCGAGGGGTTTTTGAGCGCGGCGTCGCCCGGCGTGATCGCGCAGTTCCTCGGCAACACGTATTACCCCACGCACGAGGCATATATCGCCGCGCTCGCCGACGCGATGAAGGTCGAGTACGACGCGATCCATCGTGCCGGCTTCCTCCTGCAGGTCGATTGCCCGGACCTCGCGATGAGCCGGCATATCCAGTTCGCCGGCGCCAGCACGGCCGAGTTTCGCAAGGTCGCCGAGCTGCACGTCGAGGCGCTCAACCATGCGCTCCGCGACGTACCGCCCGAGCGCATCCGCCTGCATCTATGCTGGGGCAACTACGAGGGGCCGCATCACCACGACATCGCGCTCGGCGACATTATCGACATCGTGCTCAAGGCGCGTCCGATGGCGATTTCGTACGAGGCGTCCAATCCGCGGCACGAGCACGAGTTCCAGGTCTTTCGCGACGTAAAACTGCCGGCGGGCAAGATTCTGATTCCGGGCGTGATCGATTCGACCAACAACTTCATCGAGCATCCCGGAGTGGTTGCGATGCGCATCCGCAACCTGGCAAACGTGGTCGGGCGGGAGAACGTGATCGCGGGCACCGACTGCGGATTTGCGACTTTTGCGGGATTCTCGCGCGTGGTGCCGTCGATCACGTGGGCCAAGTTCCGCGCGATGTCCGACGGCGCGAAGCTCGCATCCCGCGAGTTGTGGCCCGGTGAGTTATCGCTCTAAAGGTAGGGGCCGTTCGTGAACGGCCCTGGATGTCGAGCAAGGGCCGCTCCCGAGCGGCCCCGCATACAAGCAGAGAAGCAGACAAAAAGAATTTCTGAATCGCGCGCCGCCGCGCTACGACCACTGGCCGACCCGTTCTTTTTATGCCCTCGCCCGCGATCATTCGCGGGAGAGGGTAGGGTGAGGGTCCATTTGGAAAATTCTGAAGCGGAGAATTTCTGAGTCGGGCGCCGAGGCTACCATCTCGAGCGTGAGCGGCCGCGCGCGCGTCCTGCGCCCGACCTGAACAGCGTCACCGGCTTGGGCGCCTTCACCTCGGGCATCTCGAAGCCCTCGACCTGTTCGCGCTTGATCTCCTCGCCCAGCGCCCGCTCGATCTGGCCCAGCGACACGCGCTCCTGCGGCGTCACCAGGCTTATCGCCTCGCCCTCGCGGCCCATCCGCGCCGTGCGTCCGATGCGATGGATGTAGCTCTCGGCGTCCTCGGGCAAATCGTAGTTGACCACGTGCGAGACGCCAGGGATGTCCAGCCCGCGCGCGGCGACGTCGGTCGCGACCATCACGCGGCAACTTCCCGCCTTGAACGTCCTAAGCGCCGTGTTGCGCTCGGCCTGCGAGCGGTCGCCGTGAATCACCGCGGTGCGCACGCCGTGGCGCTTGAGCATCCTGCCGATATGTTCGGCGCGTACGCGAGTGCGGGTAAAGACGATCGCGCTCTGCACCTCGGGCTTGCCGAGGATCTCGAGCAGCATCGCTTCCTTGTCGCCCCATTGCACGGGATAGATGGTCTGGCTGATCGAGGGCGGTGGCGCGGCCTTGCGGCCGATCATGATGCGCTCGGGGCGATGCAGGAAATCGCGCGCGATCGCCTCTGGCCCGGAGCCCATCGTGGCCGAGAACATCATAGTCTGCCGTTCCTTGGGCACCGTGCGCATCACCCGCCGCAGTTGCGGCAGGAAGCCCATGTCGAGCAGGCGGTCGGCTTCGTCGATGACCACCACTTGTATGTGTGCGAGGCTCACCTTGCCCTGCTCCATCAGGTCGATGAGCCGGCCGGGGCATGCGATGAGCACCTGGGCGCCGGCGCGCAGGTCGTCGATCTGGCGGCGCATCGACTCGCCCCCGACGATAACCGCCGCGCGGAGACCACAGTGGCGCGCCAGGCGCGTGAATTCCTGGCCGCACTGGGCCGCCAGCTCGCGCGTCGGCGCGATCACCAGCGCGCTCGGACCCTTGGCGCGCTTGCGATGCAGCCGGTCGATGAGCGGAATCAGGAACGCGGCGGTTTTGCCGCTGCCGGTCTCGGCGCTGACTACCAGGTCGCGGCCGTCGAGGGCCACTGGGATGGTTTCGCTCTGGACCGGCGTGGGATGATGATAGCCACAGTCGCGGATTGAACGTTGAAGTTCAGGGAAAAGAGAGAACGCGGTAAAAGACAAAGCTTACACTTCGACCGTAGCCTGTTGACGGCAAAACGGCCTTTCCAAAAATTGGGGTTTGAGAAAGCGGGCGCGATCGGAGGCGGCGCCCTGGTCGGCCTCTGCGGGCATTCGCTAGTAGCGTACAGACCCGAGCCGATGAAATCAACGGCACCTCCGTTCTGCCGCGCCGCGCGTGCGCTCCCGAAGAGCCCTCTCGCGAGTGGTCGCCATCGCGGAAGCTACCCCCGGCGGCGCGGGGCACTCGGCGCAGGTGCGGCGGCGGGCGCGCCAGCATCAGCGTCCGCGTCCTCGGGCGAAGGCGGAGGAGGCGGCGGACCGATCTTGACCGCAAGCTTGGCGCGCACCTTGGCCTCGATTTCGTCGGCTAGCGTCGGATTGGCCTTCAAGAGGTCGCGCGCATTCTCGCGTCCCTGCCCGATCCGTTCGCCGTTGTAGGAGTACCACGCGCCCAGCTTCTCGATTACCGCGTGCTCGACCGCGAGGTCGACCAGCTCGCCCTCCTTGGAGATGCCCGAGCCGTAGAGGATGTCGAACTCGGCTTCGCGAAACGGCGGCGCGACCTTGTTCTTGACCACCTTGACCTTGGTGCGCGAGCCGATGACCTCGGTGGCGGTCTTGATGGTGCCGATGCGGCGGATGTCGATGCGGATGGAGCTGTAGAATTTCAGCGCGTTGCCGCCGGTGGTGGTCTCGGGATTACCGAACATCACCCCGATCTTCATCCGGATCTGGTTGATGAAGATCACGATCGTGCGCGAGCGCGAGATGATCGAGGTCAGCTTGCGCAGCGCCTGCGACATCAGCCGCGCCTGCAAGCCCATCTGCGGCTCGCCCATCTCGCCTTCAATTTCCGCCCGCGGCACAAGAGCCGCCACCGAGTCGATCACCAGCACGTCGATCGCGCCCGATTGCACCAGGGTCTCGACGATCTCCAGCGCCTGCTCGCCGTTGTCGGGCTGCGAGATGAGCAGGTCCTCGACCACGACCCCGAGCTTGCGCGCGTAAGCGGCGTCGAGCGCGTGCTCGGCGTCGATAAAGGCGCACACCCCGCCGCGCTTTTGCGCTTCCGCGATACACTCAAGGGCGAGCGTGGTCTTGCCCGAGGACTCCGGCCCGTAGATTTCGACCACCCGCCCGCGCGGCAATCCGCCCACGCCGAGCGCCAGGTCGAGCCCCAACGAGCCGGTCGAAACCACCGAGAGGTCGGCTTCGATCGCCTGCTCGCCGAGTTTCATGATCGAGCCCTTGCCGAATTGCTTTTCGATCTGGCTAAGGGCCAAATCGAGCGCCTTGCTCTTGATATCCTGCGCCATGATTTTCCCGCCTGGCGGGTTTTCGACTCCTGTGTGTAGGCGAATCTTGCCACAAAAAGCGGCGGATAGCGCTAGCCGCGCCGCACACGCGTCAACATCGTCAATCGCTAATTCTGACCGCGCGTCGCCGAAGTCCTCCCGAGGTTCTCCGGCTTCACCCGCGCTCGCGGGGGCCGAGCGGGAAGGCGGCCAGTTCGTGATAAGTCGACGATTGAGGTCCAAGTTCGCTGCGATAGACTATCACGCGTTCGATCCGCGACACTCCGAAGTTCGAATCGGCCACCTCGCTGAGCGCGCGCCGAAGCCGCCCCGGCGAGTTGAGCGAGCGCACGCGGCCGATCGTCAGATGAGGCGAATAGGGGCGCCGCTCCGGCGCGAAGCCGCATCGCGCGGCCGCCTCGGCGACGCGCGCCGCCAGCGCGGCCAGTTCGTCGCCATCAAGACCAACCCAGATGACGCGCGGGCGCGCCGGATTCGGAAAGACGCCAACGCCGCGCGCCGCAATCTCGAAAGGCGGGGTCGCCTCCGCGATCGCGCCGAGCGCGTCCGCGATCGGAGCCAGGCGCTCGCGCGGCACCGCGGGGCCAAGGAAAAACAGCGTCAGATGGAAGTTCGCGCGCCGGACCCATCGGATACCGTCCTCCCGGATATCGTTTTGCGGCGCGCGCAATCGCTCGATCAGCGCAGCAATTGCCGTCTTCGACCGCGGCGTCGAGGCGAAGCGCGATGAACGCGCGCACGCGCTCGGGTATCGAAGCGAGGCCGGCGATGCTCGTAGCGGGCATCGATTTTCAAAAACGATCCCGTTCAAAAACGATCGCGGCGGCGCGCGCCGCGTCTGTCCGCGGCCGATCGTCGCATGCGTGTCGCACGCTCTAATGCGAGAGCCGATCCTCGACCAGCACCAGGCGGTCGTTGCCGAAGAACATCTCACCGTCGACGAACATCGTGGGCGAGCCGAAACCGCCGCGCGCGATCACCTCCTCGGTGTTGACCCGCAGCTTGTCCTTGTACTCGGGCGCGGCGATTTTCTTGAAAAATTCCTCGGGGTCGAGATTTGCCGCCCGCACGATGTCGCGCAGGACTTCGTCGCGGCTCACGTCGCGGTCCTCGCCCCAGTAGGCCTCGAAGACCGCGCGCGAGTAGGGCGAAACCTTGTTGTGCTCGATCGCGACGAACGCCCCGCGCATCGCCTTGACCGAGTTCACCGGGAAAACCGTGGGATGGCCGATCTTGAGTCCGTAAAGGCGCGCCCAGTCCTGCAGATCCTTGTCGTAGTAGCGCACCTTGGGTTTGACCGGATGCTCGCGGCCCTCATACACCGAGGGATTGACGGCATTGAAAACGCCGCCGACCAGGATCGGGCGCCATACCAGTTCGGCATCGTGGCGGCGCGCGACGTCCTCGATCCGGCTAAACGCCAGGTAAGTCCAGGGGCTGGAGCAATCGTAGAAAAATTCGAGTTTCTTGGCCATTATCGTTCCGACCTCGTCTCGCGATGCCCATGCATTAGCAAAGCGCCCGCATGTCCCCAAACCGCCGCCGCTAGCGTTCCACCCGTTGCGTGGCGCTGGCGGGGTCGATCACTTTGACCAGTTCGATCCGGATGCTCCCGATGAAGACCGCCGACTCGATCCGCAGCGGCAGCCGGCGCGCGTCGGCCGAGACCCATAGCGTCGTATCATGCACCTCGTCGTTGATCTTCCCGTCACTCAAGTAAGTGACCGAGGGCACGATCCTGAAAGCGTCGAATTCGCCGAGCGGCGTGCCGATACGCTCGCGCCGAATCACCTTGAGCTCGAAGACGTAGCGCGTGGTGCCGCTGAAGGAGTCGAAGCTCAGCGAATCGCCCGCCTCCAGCGGCTGCGACAGCGCCATCATCGCGCCCGACACCGGCCCCGAGGGATTGTAGGAAAGGAACTTGCGCGTCTGCTGACCGCGCGGCCCATGCTTGACCAGCGTGACCACGTGGTCGCGATGGTCGAAGGTGACCTTGAAGGTGTCGTGGCGGCGGCCCTCGTTCTGTCGGATGTTCATCTCGGTGGGCTTGAGCGCGGGGGTGAAATCCTCGCGCAGATAATCGCGCATCTTGTAAAACTTGTCGGTCAGGCGATTGGTGCTCACCCAAATCTCGGCACTTAAAAGCGCAGGGTAGCCGTTGCCGCCATGCAGGACGACCTTGCCGCCGGCCGCCGGGATTCCAATCCACGAACCCTGGTAAAAGAGCTGCTGGCCCGGATGAAACGGCATCGGACCGGGCGAATAGCTGGGGACTCGAACGCCGTCGGGAAGCGGGCGCGGGGGAACGACCGCGTCGGCGATGTCGGAACGCGCGATGGCCGAGCTTACTTCGCGAAGCAGCGCGGCGGCCGGCGCGCCGGGCGCCGCCACGCCAGCCGCGGCCACGCCAGCCGCAACGATGAGCGCCGCGGCGACTATCGCGAAGATCACTCGGCGCGTCAGGAATCTGCCGCTTGCAATGGAAGCCATTTTCATCGATGATTTTGCCGCAACCAGACGAGGACATGGAATTGTCAAAAGCTGGGCTGATTTTTTCCGGAGGCCTGCTGTTGGCGCTGGCGATGCCGCCGGCGTCCGCGCTCGCTCAATTCGGCGGTTATGGCGCTCAGGGCGGCGCCGGCAACATGATGAGCAAGATGATGCAGGGCGGCGGCCAGAAGGGGCAGGAGGCCAAATCTCCCGACCAGCTCGAGACGGACGCCAAGAAGGGGATGAGTGACGCCGATCCGCGTGTGCGTGCCGAGGCGCTCGACAAGCTACGCGGCATCAGTGAGCCCAAGGCCCAGGAAATCCTGATCCAGGGGCTGACCGATCCCGATATCCGGGTCAAGATTCGCGCGATCGACATCCTGGGCGCCCAGCAGGCGACGTTGGCCGTGCCCCTGATGACGCAGCAGTTGTTCCTGCGCGAGACGCAGGCGGTGGTGAAGCTTCATATCGTTGCCGCGCTTGGACGGATCGGCGATTCGCGCGGCACCCTGCCGGTGGTCGGCTACCTCAAAGAAGCTCCGGACGATTCGGCCCGCGGCACCGCGGTCTTCGCGCTGGGCGAGATCGGCGACCCGCACGCGACCGACATCCTGGTCCAGACCGTCACCAACGACAAGAACCCGATGGTGCGCAAGCTGGCGCAGGAGTCGCTGGAAAAGATCGACGGCGAACTGCCTACCGTGCACAGCGAGCAGCAGACCGCCCAGAGCGACTCGCGCTTGATTCCGACCGATCAGCGGCTCTCGAAAATGCGCGAGGTCGATCGGGAAATGCAGAAGCTCGGGGGCGACCAGTAACTTACCATTCCCGGCCGCGCTCGCTCTCCCGTTCGCTCGCTAGAAACTCGCCTCGCAGATTCGATAGCTCCAGGTCCGCTCTTGCAGGTGGGTTTGCATAACCCATACGCCTGGCATCTTCTAACATCTCCTTAGATCCAGGAGAGGTCGCTGCAAGCATCGCGAGCGGCGGGAGAGGTTCGTCTGAATTCCACTGGGGCACAGGCACTTCGAGCGGGTCTCGCGAAAATCAACTATCGGACCTCTCCCCAAGGAGAAGGGCCAGAAGGGATCGTCGCAGTTGTGCAAAGCTCCCCGATTAGGGGAGGAGGAGGCGGGGCCGGGTGGGGGGGACGCCCCGGCCCCGCCTTGGGCAGGAGACTATTTAGCTGTCCGTCGATCATCAGTACGCCACTGCTGTCTCGAAGTTACACATCGAAATCGTCAATTCACTTTTCAAGATTCACCGCTCGCTGCGCCGAGGTATCCGCATGAGTGGTTCCCACCGCGTGATCATAGACGAGCTCTCCACCCGTCTTTCCCTGGTACAGGAGCGCGCATACGGCAACGATCGCAGCCGCCAGATAAACGAGCTGCGTCCGCCTGAGTTTCGCCCACATTTCGAGCAGCACACGCCATCCGGCCAGCGCCACGAACGCATACATCAGATACGTGCCGAGAACCGCGTGCGAAAGAAACGGGGCGGAGCCGGTATCGGAAAAGAGGATCTTTTGCGCGGCCGGAGAGATGGTATCCCACACCCGCTCCGCCTCACTTTCCCCGGTAAAGCGGGAAAAGATCGCCGATATCGCGCCGGGAATGAGCAGTACCAGCGCCGCTCCGCTCAATCGATCGCCCAACCTCCTGGCGCGCGGGCTTCGATTGCCAAACAGCGCCACAATCGCGTAGCCAGCAACATCCGCGAGCACTCCGATGCTCAGGAGCGCAATCGTAAAGTGGTCGATAATCGGATGCAGATGGTACTTTGCGATGAGAGTTTCCATCGAAAATTCCGGCCTTGCCCTATTTCGATACCGTGTTGGACGCGCTAACGACCGGTGCGGCCGAAGATTTTGCGGAGGCCTCTTCAACCACGATCGTCATCTTCATCCCGCCGTGGCCGAGCCCGCAGTAGTGATCGCAGATCGTGGTGTAGCTGCCGACCTTCTCCGGCGTGATAGTGATCGCGGTCGTCTTGCCCGGCTGGATATCGGTGTCGATACCGAACGCCCTGACCATGAAACCATGCGTCCGGTCGGTGCTCGTCAGTTGCAGGGTGACCGGCTGGCCCTTTGCCAGCACGATGCGATCGGGCGTGAAGTGGAACTTGCTCGCCGTGATCTTCACCACCTGCGCCGTTTCGGCAGCGCGCGCGGGAGCCGGCGCCCCATACGTTAACCAGTCCAGTAGTCAGTCCCAGGATGCCCAGTACGGCCAGTTTCTTCTTAGTCAGAATCATTGGATGAACTCCCACCGATTGAATTGTTGTCCTTGATCATCTGCTGCATTCCCGAGAGCCCGGAGAACTCGGCCTTGGTGAGAACGATGTCGTTGACGCCAAGGTCCGCGGGCTTGTTCTCGGGTCCCTTTGACGTGACGAGCCGGATTCCCAGGTCCTTGAACGGATCGTCCTTGTCGAACGGGAGCTGTTTTTTGTTTTCGTTGGTCGCCGGATCGTTGAACGCGAAAATGAGCGAGCGGGCCGCGTAGTGCTTCACGTTGCCAGCTCTGATGCACGTCGTGCCGATGGATATGGCCGTAGAGCACGGTCACGTTCTCATACGGCGCGAGCGTGTTCATCACGGCGTCGCCGTCGCGCGTGAACCATTCCCACTCCGGCTTCAGATCGAACAGCGGCCGATGAGTGAAAACGATTATCGGCGCAGTCTTGGGAAACCGCGCGAGGTCCGCCTTGAGCCACGCCAATTGCGCCGGGCCGACCTCGGGACTGCCCTGCGACACATTGTCGAGCGCGACGAAATGGACGCCCTTGTGATCGAACGAGTAGTGGCTTTCGCCGAAGTGTTCCCGGTAGAGCACGCCGCCGTCGAGCGCCGCGTCGTTTTCGCCCGGGACGGTGTGGATCGCGCGCGTCTTGAGGCCGCCCGCGATTTTCTTGAACAGCTGCATGCGCTGCGCGTGCGCGTCGCGAGCTGTCGGCATCGTGGGTCAGGTCGCCGGTGAAAAGCACGAAATCCGGCTGCTGCGGCGATTTGTTGAGCAACGCCACCGCGCTCTCGAACGCCTTGGTGCCGAGAGGGTCGGGCGGGCCCTGGAAACCGACGTGGGGATCGCTGAACTGCGCGAAGGTGAAGCTGGCGGGCGCTTCGCCATTGGCCTTTTTGAAGTAACCGTTCATTTCGCCGGCTTCGGCCCGGCGTTCGAGGAACGGCGCGAACTCATAAAGTACGCCGATCCCGATCGAGGTCCCCGCGATTCTAAGAAACGACCGTCGGTCGATTCGATTTTGTCGATCTCGTTGATCTTCCATTTTTTTCTCCCTCTCCTGACCGGCGGTAAGTCCGCCAACATTGCGGCGCCCGGAACCACGCTCCTTGCGCCATCGTTTTCACCAACCAAGACTCAGTGGGCGTGACGTTTATTCCCGCTCAATGGGAACAATGGCGTAATGCAACGGATTGACCTGGACCATCTACAGGAGGGTTGGGTACAGAATGAGCAGAGCCAGGAATACGAGGACCACTATCGTGTTGAATGCGTCCCTAATACTGAATTGGATATCGTGTTGAACGCGTCCGTAGTATTGAAAATCGCTGGTAGCCGGACTCAACGAATCGATTCGCGTGACCTTTCGATGTTTCATTTTCTTTCCCTTGCCTGACCGGCGGTGGATCCGCAAAGCCGCGCGGCACCTGTAACCGGGCGCCTTGCGCCATCGTCTTCACCAAGCAAGACTCGGTGGGCATCCAGGTTATTCCCGCAGCCGGGCGGCGGCGCCGGCCGGGAATAAAAGCGACTCGCGGGCGGTCTATCACACAGATGGCCGCCAGCGCGGGAGAAGAGAGAAGCGGTTGGCGGACCGGGACGAAGCGCGAAAGTTCGAGGAAAGCCTGCTTGGCTGGCTCGATGATGCCTACAACCTGGCGCGATGGCTTCTACGCAACGACCAGGACGCGCAGGACGCGGTGCAGGACGCGTTCATGCGCGCGGCGCGCTTTGCGAGCGGCTTTCGCGGCGGCGACCGCCGGGCCTGGCTGCTCGCGATCGTCCGCAATGTCTGTTACACGCAGCTTTCCCGCTCGCGCACGGCCGCGAGCAACGTGGTCTTTGACGAGGAACAGCATCAGAGCGCCAGCCCGGCCATCGACCCCGAGACGGCGGCGTTTAGCCGGGTCGATCGCGAGGCGCTGATACGCGCGCTCGAGGCGCTGCCGGTGGAGTATCGCGAGGCGATCGTGATGCGCGAGATGGAAGGATTATCGTACAAGGAAATCGCCGGCGCCGCCGGCGTGCCGATCGGCACCGTGATGTCGCGCCTGGCGCGAGCGCGCGATCGCCTGCGCCTCGCGCTGAGCGCCAAATCTCCCGAGCCCGCCGGCAAGTCCGGCGAATCCGGCAAGTCCGGCGAATCCGGCAAAACCGGACGCGTCCGGCAGCTTCGGTAGGTCCGGGGACGTGCGTGTGAACTGTAACGACGCCAAACCGCTAATCCACGCCTACGCTGACGGCGAACTGGGACTCGAGTCGGCGCTCGAAATCGAGCGCCATCTCGAGCAGTGCGCCGATTGCGCGCGCGAGCGCGCGGCGCTCGCGGCGCTGAGCGCGGCGCTCGGCGACCCTGCTCTGCGCTACGCAGCGCCGGATGCGCTGCGCCGCCGCGTCGGCGCGGCGCTGGCTGGCGAGGCCGCCATCACGGCGCGCGCACCCTCGGCGCGCACGCCCTGGTGGCGGCTCGGATGGCTCGTCGGCGAGGGTGAGGGCGGCGCAATAGCCCGCGGAAATGCGGGATGGGCGGTGGCCGGGGCCGCGCTCGCGATGCTCGCGCTGGTGGTGCTCAACGGCAGTCCGGGGCTGTGGCGGACGTTTCGTAACGGCGCACCGTTCGGCAACGGCGTGCCTTTGGGCAACGGCGCCGAGGCCGACGTCGTCGCCCGCGAGGTCCTGACCAGCCATCTGCGCTCGCTGATGCCGGGTCATCTGATGGACGTGATCTCGACCGACCAGCATACGGTCAAGCCGTGGTTCAACGGGCGGGTCGATTTCTCGCCCCCGGTCAACGACTTTGCCGCCGACGGCTTTCGCCTCGTCGGCGGCCGCCTGGACTACCTCGACGGGCGCCCGGTCGCGGCGCTGGTTTACCAGCGCCGCAAACATATCGTGAACGTCTTTGTCTGGCCTGCTGCCGACGGCTCCCAGAGCGCGGTGGAGATCACCGCGCACGACGGTTACAACCTCCTGCATTGGCGTCGCGGCGGGATGAACTACTGGATGGCGTCCGACCTCAACGCGCAAGAGATGGGCGACTTTGCCCATCTCCTTCGCGGTGAGGGCGCGGCGCCCGCGCCGCATTCGTAATGGGCGATTTTGCCCGTCTCTTGCGCGGCGAGGGCGCTCCGCCCGCGCCGCATTCGTAGCGAATTTCGCCCCCATTCCCCGCCCGCTGGCCTGTTATTCCGCACGCCTCGTTGAGGCCGGAGCGCGATGCGCGCGGCGGGCGGGGTCGTGGTACGCTGATGCGCGTGCGAAGCGGAACTTTATACGCGCGGCGGACGCTGCCGGCGCTCGCGATGGCGATGCTCGCGATGGCGATGCTCGCGATGGTGGCAGCGCCGGGATGCGTTCAGGAAGAGCGTAACCGCCAGGAGATGATGCATCAGAGGATAGTCACGCTCAATCGCGCGGAGCTGATGGTGATGACCGGCGATATGTCCGAGGCTCATCAGACGCTGGGCGAGATAAAGTACAGCGAGCCATTCTCGGGCGCCGCGATCGAGACTGATCATATCAACGAGAAATTGCGCACCCTGGCGATCGACCAATACCAGGATCGGGTCGACGCGATCATCCATGTCACCAACGGCGCGAGCGCCGACGGCAGGGATTTTGTCGTCTCGGGGCAGGCGGTCGAAGTCGTGGGACCGTGTACTTTCTGCCGGCACAAGGAAGTAGTCGTCGTCGACCGGCCCAACCCGGAGCATCGCGAAATTCCGACGCCCAAACTTGAAGTCGGCGACACCTGGGTCTCCCGGCTCAACGATACCGACGGCAAAATCGAGGTGGTGAAAATCGCGGGCAACCGGATGGTCATCAACTGGTTCGGCCATCAGAACACGTACTCGCTCGACGGCAACCTCATCTCCGGCCACGTCGGCACGCTTATCGGCTCGTTCGATCCTGACCTCGGCACGTTCAATTTTCCGCTCTGGGCGGGCAAGAAATGGTCGAAGGATTGGCTATTGAAGACCGAAGCCGGACGAATCTGGGGCAACACGCACGGACAGGCGCTCGATTGGGAGCAAGTGACGGTCCCGGCCGGAACGTTGAACGCGCTCAAGCTCAAGATCGTATATCGGACCGGTCTCTCCAACATGCAGATGACCTGCTGGTATGCGCCGGAAGTGAACGCGCTGGCCAAATGCGACACCACCGACCCGGATTTCAAGAGCCAGGAACTGGTCTCGTATCGCCCGGCCAGCGCCGCCGCCTCGCGATAAACGCGGCCGGTATTTTGTGCTCGTTGTAATGCATGAAACAGGGAGCGGTAACGGTCCGGCTCGATGACGACCTCGAACCGCTGCTCGACGAGGTTTGCCGGCGTTCAGGCCGCACTCGCAGCGAGGTGGTTCGCGAGGCGCTCAGACGGCATCTCGCCCAGCTTCGCTTCGAGCAGCTGCGCCGCCGGGTGATGCCATTTGCCGAAGCCCGCGGTTATCTGACCGATGAGGATGTTTTTAACAAGGTGTCGTGAGGGTGTTTCCCGACACCAACGTGCTGGCAAGCGCGTTTGGCACGCGGGGCCTGTGCGCCGACGTCTTTCGGCTGGTGCGGCGCTACTGAATGTTGCTGCCGCTTTAGTGGTAGTCGCGATCTCGTTGGCGGCGATGGCGAGGGGACCTCAATTTACGCAGGTCAGCGCAAATCCGTCGATCAGCATTGAGACCAACAATTTGCGGCCGGGTAATGTACGGTTTTTCGAGTACCGGGATCGCGCGGGTGACCAGATTCGGTTCCTTCTAGCCCGAGACGCTAGCGGACGGATTAAAGCCGCCTTCGACGCCTGCCAACGCTGCTACATGTATCATAAGGGCTACGTCAGTTCCCGCGGGGATCTCGTTTGCAGATTTTGTGGCAACCGATACAAGTTGGAAGCGATGGAATCCGGGCTCGCATCGTGCGTTCCTAAGAAACTGCCGTTTCAGATGACTGGCCATACCGTCAACATAAAGCCAGCGGATCTTGAACGCGAGCGAGGGCTGTTCTAGAACTGGTCGCAGCGGTATGAGGCAGTTGTTTTCAAAGGCCGACTTGCGCCACCTGAGTTTACTCGTGGCCATCGTCCTGCTGTTAGCCGGCGTCCCTTCGACTGCCGGGTTTGTCGTCCTCTCCGGACCGAGCCAGCCAGAATTTACCGTCAACATTTGCCAGCCGATTCAAATGTTCGACCGCGTGTCGAGCACTTCGCTCGCACGCCCTGCGACCGTGTTGGCCGAATTCGCTCTCCATGACTTGGGCTCGCCCGCGGTAAGAGAGAGCCCGCGATTAATCGATTTTAAGGTTGCCCCGGACACTCCGCCCCCCAAGCGCTCCGTCTAAGACCCTTCGTTCGATCACGTTTCCCTGATTTTGGGTTCTGCGACTACGAAAATGTCGCAGTCCAAATCCTTTTCCTCGAGCGAGCGGCGCATCGCAGGGTGTCCGCCGGGAGATGTTCCATGCGATGGATCTCTAGGGTTGTCCTTTTGGCTAGAGCGGCCATTTCTCATGACGCGAGGAAGACGTGCAGCCGCCTGTTCGCGGCGACTGTTTTACTCATCGCTTTAACGCCCGGTCTTAGCTGGGCCTGCGCATGTGGTTGCAGCGTGTTCGACGTTGGCACTCCATCACTTATTCCGAACGGTGCCGGAGGCACGGTGTGGTTGGAGTACGACTTCATGAACCAGTACATCAATTGGCACGCCACCGGGCCGTCCTCCGGCGCCAACAACGATGACAAGCAGATCAAGACGCACTTCCTGACCGCAGGTGCCCAATACATGTTCAATCGCAGCTGGGGAGTGATGTTGACCGTCCCATACACGATCAGAACGTTCAGAACGCAAGGCGAGCGGTAACGACATCAACCAGTACAACCATGCCAATTTCGGCGACGTGCGAATTTGGGGTATGTACACCGGGCTGTCAGAGGACATGTCGCTTGGTTTGTTAGCGGGATTCAAGCTTCCAACCGGCGATCACACCTACAACGATTTTGATCGCGACACTTCGCTCGGAACCGGTAGCACTGATCTCTTGCTGGGCGCCTATAAGATTGGAAATCTGCCGAGGCAGATCGGAAACGTTGGCCTCACGTTCCGTGACCGTCCGTTTAACTGGTACATCCAGGCCGCGTACGAATACCCGCTTCACCACAACGGGTAACTACACTCCGGGCAAAGAGTTCAACGGCGCGCTCGGCACCTTCTACGACTTTGGCAAGGTTGGACCACTTCACCGAACTCGCTCCGTTTCTCTCGGTACTCGGTTCAGTTCGCACGCACGATCTCGGTTCGGAGGCGGATACACCTAACAGCGGTTATGACCGGCATGCTGCTCGCTCCCGGAGGTGAGATCGGCTTCCGAAATTTTCACTGGTACGCCGACATCGAATTTCCGATCTTCCAGATTTTGAACGGAAACCAGTTGACCACTCCTTACCTGATCAAGACGATCTTCAGTTATGATTTCTAAGATGTGGCCTGACATGCGCATGAAGCTTTCAGCCGTCGCACTATTGCGGCCACTCCTGACGATCATGCCTAGTCCTAAGCGCGTTCGGAGCCATGGAGGTCGGTCAACCGGCCCCGTCGCTGGTTGTCCAGGAGTTGGATGGTCAAATATTCGATCTGGGCGCGGTCCGCGGCAAGGTCGTGATCCTGAGTTTCTGGGCAACCTGGTGTCCACCGTGTCGCGCGGAAATGCCGGTCCTCGACGCCTTTTATCGGCGCTACCATGGCCATGGGCTTGAGATGATCGGTCTAAGCGCCGACCGCCCGCATGATCGGTCAGATGTCACCAAGGTCATGCAATCATTCAGCTATCCGGCGGCGATGCTGGATGACGCCAAGGTCAATGATTTCGGCGCACCCAGTGCGCTGCCAATGACAATTGTTATCGATGGCCACGGAATAATTCGCGCTCAGTTGACCCCCGATCAAACGGCGGTCACCGAGAAAAGCCTGTCGGCCGCGGTGCTGCCGCTGCTCCAGCAAAAATCCGCGCCTCACGGATGAGGAATGTTCGCCAAGGCCAAGTGTAGGATTGGGGCCAAGTCCCGACAGAATCCAATGAACAAGTTCGCACTAATCGCAATCTTCTTACTGGCCGGATGCGCTGCAGCAAATACCCAGACACCTGGCCCGGACCCGAAAATCACCAGCTTGGAAGAAGAGAGACAGATAGTCGCCGAGCACGAGAAACAGTGCATCGACGGCACTCTGGCACACAGTCGTGATGAAATGGCACATGTGGCCGCACCGTCCGGCGCCTCCGCTGAATCGCTGATGCAGCGGGCAAAGAACGAGCGCGATCGGGAACTTTCGGAATGCCGCGCCAAAGCGGACGGCGACAACGCCGAAATCTCTGCGCGCGAACGCGATGAATATGCGCTTCAGGCGCAGCAAGAGCGCGATCGCGCCTCGCTCATTTCGATTCTTACGACCTCCCAGCCGCGCTGAAAGGTCTATGAAGGGTAATGGGTCATGTATTTTCTGCGAGCCGCAGCGTCAATGAGGAGCAGCCTCTCGCTAGCGGATGAAAGCAGATCGCCGATCGCCTCGGGGCGAAACTCGGAACGGAAGCTCGCATCGTGTCGATAACCGTGGACCCCGAGCATGATCATCCTAAACAACTTCTCGCATATGCGAGTGCGCAGGGCGCCAATGTTAACGGCTGGTTGTTTTTGACGGGGACGCCCAGGCAAATCGAAGACGTGATGGCACGATTCAAGTTGATTCGCCAGCGCGAAGCCGATGGCTCGGTCGATCATGTTCTGGAATTTTTCCTGGTTGATGCGAACGGTCGCGCGGTGCTCCAGTACATGGGCGAAAAAGCAGAACCGGAGCAAGTCGCGAACGACGTGGAGCGGGCGGCGGCAGGCCATTCGGTAACGGCTGGCGGCGCAAACTCAGCGGTTACTCTTTAGGAGGTGAGCGCATGAAGTCATCGCGTGCATCCATAGCATCGTTGATGGCTCTGACGTGTGTCTGGGCCGCAGCGATCTTTCTCGTTCGAACTTACACTCGCGGTGTGACGGAGCCTGCGCTGACGATCAAGGCGGTCGCGCATCAGTGGTGGTGGGAATTCGACTACCCCGCTCTCGGCATCAAGACCAGCAATGTTTTGTACCTTCCCACCGCTACAAACATTCGGCTGGATCTTGCCTCGGCCGACGTGATCCACAGTTTCTGGATTGCCGGGATGAATGAATCTGTAGATATCCCTCCCGGTAAGACGCGCCCGCTTGATCTGGTCGTCAAATCGCCGGGCGAGCTCTACGGAAATTGCGACTCCGGTTGTGGCTGTGGAACCGTTTGCATGAGATTTCGAGTGCTGGCGAGCAGTCCCGGAGACTTCACGCAGTGGGCAACTCGCGAGCGGTTGACTCGCGCGGAGTTCAAGCCACCGCCTAAGGTTGACGCACCAGCTTGCGCTTTGACTACGGGCTACGACCGTCACGTGGGACACAATGTCTCACGAGAGTCGCTTGCAACAGTTGCTTGATGGAGACGAGGCTGCCAGCAACCGCCCTGCGCACTGATTTGCCGATATGACTTCAGCGCTGAGGAATAAATCAGCAGAAACGACAGTCTATTTTTTAGTGAATCTCTGGAGACTCAAGAAATGGATCGTTTCAAACCGTACCGATTCCTCGCTTGGAGAAAACCCGTCCGTTCCCGAGGGAGCGCTTCGTTTTTTCTCATCGTCTTTGCGACGGCGTTGCTAGCACTATCTGGCTGCAATCGGAGCGGTGAAGAATTCGGCGCATACCCTGTTGCTTATCACACGAGCAGTCTGCCGGATGTGACCCTGACGGATCAGTACGGCCAACATGTGCCACTCGCGTCTCTCAAGGGTAAACCGCTGCTGTTCGATTTTATCTACACGAGTTGCCCTGGCCCGTGTCAGCTCCTTACTCAACATATGAAGTTGATCGCAGATAAGTTAGGCCCGGCCCTTGGTCCGAAAGTGTCGTTGGTTTCGGTGACGGTCGATCCTGAGCACGATCGCCCAAGCCGGCTGCTCAATTATGCGAAAGCATTCAACGCCAATGTGAAAGGTTGGTATTTCCTAACGGGTTCACCGGCGCAGATCGACGAGTTGATGCGACCGTTCCAATTGGAACGCTTACGCGACAGCAACGGGGAGATCATTCACGTTCCTGGATATTTTCTGGTCGGCACTGACGGCCATCCGATAGTAGACTACGCGCAGCAGGTCGATCCCTCGAAACCTGCGCGCGATGCTGAAGAAGCTGCCACCAGCAACACTCTGATCGGCAGGTTGAGTGCGGATCTTCGCCAACTTTAGATCACGCCGATTCGGTCGAATGACCTCAGCGCCATCGTTAGACCAGCTTGATCCGGGTCGCCCGGCTCAAACAAGCAATCCGATATGGTCTGTTCTGCGTGATTTCGTTGGCGTTGCGCTGCTCGCGATTGCGTCCCTGGCGGTAGGACTTGTGATGAACCGGCTCTCAGATCGTCCACTTCCCATCGTCTATCAGACGACCGAGCAGCGTTTCGACGCCGAGCTTACAACCCTGGTGACAGCCCCGCCGTTCAAAATCGCACCTGCGGCAACTGTCGGGCTCGAGGAATTCCGTTCAGCCGTCGAAAGCAAAAGCGCACTCATCCTTGATGCGCGGCCGTCCGTGTTCTTCGAACAGGGACACGTCCCGAGAGCATTGAATCTTGCGCGAGACGCCTTCGCGCGCGATTACCGGCAACTAGCTCCCGTACTGAAGCCTGCCACTGACAAACCGATCATCGTGTACTGCGCCGGTGGCGACTGTCATGACAGCCGCCTGGTTGCGAACGCATTGATGTCTCTCGGCTTCAGCAACGTCAGAGTTTTCACTGGCGGATGGGAGGAATGGTCGAAGGCCCGGCTGCCGGTGTCTACTGGGAACGGGCGATGATTGCTCGTTCCAGTTCAGCCGGCGATTACGCGGTCCTCGGCGTGAGTCTGGGACTGGCTGCGGTTTTTATCTACGCGGGTTTCGAGAAGATACACGACCCGCTGGACTTCGCCGACAGCATCGCCGGCTTCGGGATTCTGCCGGTAGCGTTCATCAACCCGTTCGCGCTTGCGCTGCCACTCTTCGAGATCGCATGCGGCCTTCTGTTGCTTTGGCCGCCCGCGCGACGGGTCGGAGCGCTTGCGATCGCTCTTCTCTCCGTGATGTTTTTCGCGGCTCTATTGTCCGCCCTGCTTCGAGGCGTCACGCTTGATTGCGGCTGCTTCGGGAGTGGAGCGCCATCGCGGCCGAGAATGTGGATCGAACTCGGACTGAACGTTGTGCTCGCCGGTGGCTCGCTGCTCATTTATCTGCGTTCAACAATGGTGTCGCTGCGGCGGCCAGCGTAACGGGCCCGACGATTCGGGCTGGCGACCATATTGAGCGCGGCGATCACAAAGGGTGTCTTCCACGCAGCACGTATTGCTTGTTAGCCGCCGCTGCAAAACTGTACCCAGGGTCGTCGAATTGAAACCTGTCCTACCCGACGTGGGGGCACTCCGAACCGAAGGCCCCCAGGAATAGCTCATCTGCCGCTACTGCGATTCTTGGGAGGCTGTACGATGGTGAGTAGCAACGCGGCTCATTTGCATCCCTACTATCCGCGCTACCAGAATCGCCAGATAGAACTGGCCCGTGATACTTTCAGCGACCACCGCATAGCGCGCTTGCATAGTTATCGGACTGATATCGCCGCATCCGATGGTCGATAGCGTAGAGAGGCTGAAGTAGAAGAAAAGTGGGAAAATTTTCCGCTCCCCAGACTTCGGACTAGTAGAACCTCCGAAACTGAAGGCCGATCGCTGCAAATGATGGAGCAAGATATAGAAAAGTCCCCATGTGAATCCAATAAGTAGATAAGCCGAGATCGACATGCTAATGGTTTCGCTGGTGATATTTTTCTGTTTCAATAGACTGCGTAATTGACTCCAGGTAATGAAGGAGAAGAGCAACAGCCACCACATTAAACCGGCTAGGTGAAGTGCCCGGCTGGGCACGGAGACAATGGCCACGCGTTCTGCTATCGCGGGCAAAGCGAGCGCCCAGCCGATGATGGTGTGCCGTCTGGTCTGTGCCAAAAGAGCTTGCCGCTCTCCTAGCAATTCATCGATCTCAACGACATAGAGCGCAAACAAGAGTAGTAACAAGAGTGCGATACTGAACGCAGCGGTCGTGATTCGGTTGTAGCCGATAAATGACCGTACGATGAACAAAGCCACGATGGCTGCCAGAAAAGCAGTGTGTCTGCGAGGTACGACATAACGACGGAGTGCTGCTCTCAATTGTTCCAAGAACTTGTGCTCCAATGATTACGCGCTCTGCGCCATAGCTATGGCTTCTCGCGGATTTCTGTCTGGATCGCTTTTTGCGCGCTAGGCCTCCTCCCTTATGTGGCGGACGCCAGCCCTGGACTACGACTGAAGAACGCAAAGGTTTCAGAAAGTCTGGCTGTGGCGATTTTCTGCGAGGGGTTTCGCCTTCAGGCCGTCCGATCTGTCGAGGGAGATCCGTCAAAAATTCCGGAGTCTCGAATCCGCCCGCATCTGTTGACAAAAACTGCGCGTTGCGGAGGTTGAGAATCATTCTCCTTCGAATCGCCTGCGCGAGGAGAACGATACCGAGAATCAGGACATCTACTGAGTTTCTTTTTTTTACCTCAAGGTTGGAGCCCCTAGACGTAAGACTGTTTACCTGATCGGTACCTGCTATACCGCGATCAAACTTGCGGTGTGGCCGGTCGAGCGCGGGCGGCCGGGAAAAACGCGATCGATCTGCGTCTCGCCGAGGCCCATGTGACCCCGCAGCACGGTCGCGATCGGCTCGCGGAAATCCGTCGTCACCGCGAGGTCGCGCTCCTGGTAAAGCTGCTGATTCGAGAGCCCGGGCCACGCGCCGTATATCTTGCGCCCGCGCACCGGTCCGCCCATTACCCACATCACGTTGCCATGGCCATGGTCGGTGCCGCCGTTGCCGTTTTGGCGCACCGTGCGTCCGAACTCCGAGATGACCAGGATGACCGTGTCCTGGTAGTGCGGCCCGAGCGCGGTTGCGAAACTCGCCAGCCCCTCGCCGAGCGGCTGCAGATGGTTTGCGAGCTGGCCCTTCGCCGCGCCCTGATTGACGTGCGTGTCCCATCCGCCGAGCGCGAGAAAGGCGAGCCGGATGCTCGGGTCGCGCGCGATCAGATGCGCGAGACGGCCGGTGTCCTCGGGGAATCCTTTGGGCGAGGGCGCGCCGTTGTTGGCCTCGGTCATGTCCTGTTCGAGCTCGCTCATCAGCTTGGCCCGCGCCGTGCGCCCTTCCTGGTAGACCCGACTGAGCGCGTCGCTTCCCCGATACATCCGATCGAACGCGGTCTCCACGATCGGCCGGTCCATCGGGAGCGGACGCGCAGCGCCGCGCCCGAGCGCAATATTGGCGACCGGCATCCGGCCCGACAGGATGCGCGGGACGTTGGCGCCGAGGCTCAGCGCCTCGGTCGGCGAAGCCTTGCCGGGCATCACCGCGAGCAGCCGGTTCATCCATCCGTCGCCGGTGCTTTTCACGCCCGGAGTACCGCTTTCCATGTAATCCTGGGCGTCGAAGTGCGAGCGCGTGGGGTCGGGCGATCCGCAGGCGTGAACGAACGCGAGCGTGCCGTCACTCCACTGCGGCTGGAGCGCGGCCAGCGCGGGATGGAGTCCGAAGAAGCCGTCGAGGTTGATCACCGCGCCGTCGCCGCCCGCGCGCGCGATCGCAAGCGTCGGGCGCGAGTCGTAGTAATTCGGCTCGCCGTACGGCACCACCACGTTGAGGCCGTCGACCGCGCCGCGCATGAACACCACCACCAGCCGTTTGCGGCTTGAATCGCCGCCGAGCGCGCGCGCGGCCCATGCGGTTGGGCTCAGCATCACGACGCCGGCCGCGCCGAGCAGGGCCGCGCGCCGGATGAACGCGCGCCGGTCAAGCGCGACGCCCGTCAGCTCGGTCACGCCGCTCCGGGGCCGCGCGTCCTCGTCGCAGCCTCGCGCGTCACCGTATCGCCTGTCACCGTATCGATAGTCTCCGCGTTTGCGTTCCATTTTTCCTTCCCCCGTCGCGCGCTAGCGCACCATGAACTCCGGGCTTCCCAGCACGAGCGCGGAGCGCAACTGCACCGGCGCGGCCTCGATCGCTTCGCGCGTGTTGGGCGAGAGATTGCCGCCGAGCGACGCGACCAGTTGCGCCGGCTCCGGCGGGCTCATCTGAGGACCCTTGTTGCGCTGAGCGCCTTTGTCAGGCGGACTCAATTCGAGCATCTTCGCGCCGCCGCCGCCGCCATTTTTGAACTTCACGCGAAACGCCGGGCCGCCGCCGCCACCCGCCTCGAACGGCGGCGCGAGCAGCGGCAGATGGCCCTGGCCAAGCGCGGTCGCGAAACTCAGCCGCATCATCATCGCGTCCGGGTTGAGCCACGCCTCGCGCGTGTTCGCATAGCCGTCGGGCGTCTCGTGCGCATACGGCGCCATCCCGAGCAGCGTCATCGTGCCGAACAGGGGACCGTAGTTGGTGATCTCCGGCGCGCCGGTCAGGCGTACGGCCGAGATGACGTAGTCGTACGGAGTTTTGAACTTGGCCCCGAAGTAGCGCTCGTCCCAGAACTCGGGGCTGAAGAAGAGTGTCTCGAGCGTCGCGCGGATATCGCCCTGGCTCTGCTCGAAGCGCTCGGCCATCCGCGCTACCAACGTTTGTGGCGGATTATCCGCCACAAAGTATTGCGCGAGCTGGTAGCTCAGATGCCGCGCCGTGGCGGGCGCGCGCGCCAGCACGTCGAGCGCCTGCTCACCTGCGGCGATTCCCGCACCCCCACTATAGGAGCGGCCGAGAACGACCTGCTCGCTGAAGTCGTGGCGGCTCGGATCGAAGTAGAAGCCGTACTGGTCGCCCAGGGCGCCGGGCAGCGGCGCCCGACGCGCCGGGCGCCGCCACCACGGCCCCCATCCACCCATCCTGCTCATCCCCCCCGGAACGTGCCTCCCCGGATTGATTTCCGGGGCGCCCATCCCCATCCCGGCCTGCCCGCGTTTTTGCAGGCCCCATCCGGTAAGGATATGCGCGAGCGCGGTTACGTCTGCCTGAGTGTAGCCGCCGTTGACGCCGAGCGTGTGCAGTTCCATCACCTCGCGGGCGTAGTTCTCGTTAATGCCTTCGAACTTGGCGCGCCGCGCGCCGCTGTTGGGCGCGCTGTTTTGCCAGTTGTCGAGATAGAAGAGCATCGCGGGATGCTTGGCGGTCGCGCCGAGCAGCGTGCGAAAGCGGCCCATCGTGTGCGGCCGGATTGCCTCCTGCTCGTACGCGCCGATCCACAGATGGCATAGGCCCTTGGCGGCGAAGACGTTGAAATGGTTGAACCAGAAGGCGGTCATCACCTCCTGCAACTGGCGCGGTCCGTAGATCGCGCGCATCAACCGCCCCTCGACCGCCTCCTGGAGAATTACCTGTGAGCGCTGGTACGCCGCCTTTTGCGCGTCGGTGTCGCCCTTGGCTTGTTGCACGGGAAGCTGGAAGGTCACGAACAGCTCGACCGGCGTCATCTGCAAGGTTTTGAGTGCGGCGACGCGTTCCGTCAGGTCCGGCGGCACCGGGATCGATTGCGGGTCGAGTTGCTCGCGGATGTAGCGTTCGACGCCGATCTGGTTCACGCGCTCGAGGTCGCCGGGGCATGGCCCGAAGGCCAGCCGGTTGAGCGCGTGGAGCGCGCGTTTTTCCTGCGGCATGTTGCCGACTTTAAGCATCGGACGCCTCGCCGGAAACTACTCTAGCCAACTTGGGAGTACGACCGCGAAGCCGATCTGGTTTCGGCTTCTCTTAGGATTCAGGAACGGCGCGGAGGTCGGACCGCACGCCGAGGCGAAAGCCAAATTCTCATCGGGGGAACAGCTTTTCCTTGATCGAGCCACTGCGGCGAGAAATTGGCGCGCACCCGTATTGAATCCGAACGTCTGGAACGGCATCCGGATTAGCGGCGGAAGAATTTCTCTACAAATTGGCAACTACATCCCTTTGTCGGCAAAGACGATCTCCTGCACGGTCGCGTGGCACATCGCTTGCTGTCGTTAGAAGCCAAATGGCCGAGCCGCGAACCACAGCCAAGCATCGCTCCGCCGTCACGGGATGGCTGCCTCATTCAGGCAACAGCAGCCGGCTCGTCTGGATCGGTTTCGCCACGGCGCTGGTCGCGGCAGCAGTCGTTGTATGGAGCGCGTTGGGCAACCCGAACAACTTTGCCGAGCGGACCAACTGGATAACCCATACACAGAATGTGCTCGAAGTGCTGAGAGTGGCCAGAGCGGACGCCTTTTTTGGCGTCGCCGCGATGCAGGAATACTACCGCACTGGAGACCAAAAGCAGCTTGAGGGCCTGCCGGGCGACTTTTTCTGGCTGCAGCATCAGCTCGCCGCTCTGCGGACTCTCACCAGCGATAATCCGGCCGAGCAGGAGCGGGTCGAGCACCTAGATCGGCTCATTAATCGTCTGGTTACTCTGAGCCGGCAACTTACGCTGATGGCCCGGACCCATAGCCTCGCGCAGGTTGCGGCAGAACCTGACTCGGCCGAGCTCAGCGGCGGGTTCGGCGAGGTCACGCGGATACTGCGCGAGATGACGGCAGATGAAGACCGGCTGATGACGCTGCGGACCGAAGCCGTGCGCGCGACTTCCAGGCGAAGCGTGGCGGCGATCACAACTGGCAGCGTGGTGATCCTTTGGCTGTTGATACTCGGCTTCCACGCATTCAGACTTTCCGCGCGCGCGCGCGAAAGCGCCGAGGATTTGGGGGCGAATCGCGAGAAACTGCAAAAGCTCAATGCGACTTTGGAGCAGCGGGTGACCGAGCGGACCGCCGCCCTGCTCGAGCAAACCAGCTTGGTCAGTTCGATTTTTCAGTCGGTTCCCGAGGCGATGATGACCCGCACCACCGAGGGCATCATCACCAGTTGGAATCCCGGTGCGGAGCGGCTCTTCGGCTACATTGCGGCGGAAATCATTGGCAGGTCGGCTCGCGTGCTGATGCCGGCGGGCGAACATTGGCTCTTCGACCCACGAACCGACAGCGACAAACGCCGCGCCACGCAAACCTCGGAAGCCAGGCGGCTGCGCAAGGACGGCACCGTAATCGAGGTCGTGGTGACCGTGGCGGCGATTCGCCCTGTCGGGGGCCAGGTGGCAGGCTACGCGGTCATCTACCACGACAATGCGCAGAGCAAGCGCGCGCAGGCCGAGATGCAGGCGGCGCGCGATCTCGCACTCGAGGCGGTTCGGGTGAGGTCCGAATTTCTCACCACCGTGAGCCACGAAGTGCGCACTCCGCTCAACGCGATCATCGGGCTGACGGAATTGCTTCTGCTATCCGACCTTTCCCCCGTGCAGCATCAGCAGGCCGACCAGGTCCGCTCCAGCGGTGAGCTGCTGCTCACCATCGTCAAGGACATCCTGGACTTCTCCAAGCTTGATGCGGGCAAAGTCGTGCTCGAAGAGGTCAGGTTCTCGCTTGACCATCTGGTCGAGGAAACCATCCATGACTTCGTCCCGACCGCGGCACACAAGGGAATCGAGCTTGCGCTGTTCGTGGCTCCCGAAATAACCGGAAATCTGCGCGGCGATCCAAACCGCCTGCGGCAGATTCTCAACAACCTGCTCTCGAACGCGGTCAAATTCACTCGCCAAGGCGAAGTATCCCTTTCGGTGGCGAAGGCGCAGGAGATCGGTAACGACGTGCTGCTTTCCTTTGAGGTGCGCGATAGCGGAATCGGAATTCCGCGCGAGGATCAGGGGCGGCTGTTCCAACCGTTTGTGCAGGCCGATAGTTCGACCGCGCGCAAATACGGCGGCACCGGCCTGGGCCTGGTGATCGCAGCCAGTCTGGTCAAACAGATGGGCGGCGAGATCGGGTTCGAGAGCGAATCGGCCAAGGGGTCGACCTTCCATTTCACCGCGCGCCTGGGACGTGACGTCGCCGAGACCGGTGCGGCCAAACTGACACTGGGAGAGGAGAGTTTTGCGGGGACGCGCGCGATCGTGGTCACGCCCAGCGCGACCAATCGGCGGATGTTATCCGAGCACCTTTCCCTGTGGGGCATTTCCAATATGTCGATGAACACCGCGGCCGGCGCGCTGAAGGAACTGCGTGAGGCCACGGCGAGAGGGGGCCCGTTTCATCTGGCTTTGGTCGAGGCCACACTGGTCGAGGTTGGCGGCCCGACCCTGATCGAGGAAATCAAGCGCGACCCGGCGCTGGCCGGGGTCAAGGTACTGGCAATTGGTCCGTTGGCTCCCGCTGGGACGGCTCCTGGCGCGGGCGGCGCGGACGCCACCATCGCCAAGCCGATCAGGCTGTCGCAATTGCTCAACTGCCTGATGGCGCTCTTGCTGGGGAATCGGCCGGCCGCGATTCCGCCGCCCGCGCAAGACAAGCTCGCGACAATCGAGATGGAGAACCTGGCTGCGCGCAAATCCGTCGACGTGCTGGTGGTCGACGACAACCTGGTGAATTCCTCACTCGCCCGGACTCAACTGGAGAGGCTCGGCTATTCGGCGGAGACTGCCAACGACGGCTATGGCGCGCTCGAAGCGGTTGCGCTCAGGCACTACGACATCATCCTGATGGACTGCGAAATGCCGGGCATGGACGGTTACTCGGCCACCGCCGAAATCAGACGGCGAGAAAGTTCCGGCCGCCGTGCGACCATAATCGCGATGACTGCCCATGCGATGGCGAGCATGCGGGCGCGCTGTCTGGCCTCCGGCATGGACGACTTTCTCGCCAAGCCGGTAAAGCTGCTGCCGCTCGCCGCGATGCTGGATCGATGGGCGTTCGGCGGATCCGCCGGCAAACCAATCGCGCCGGCGACGCCGGTTGCGCCGTTGGCCGAACCGATGCCGGCGCTTGCGCCGCCGGTCAAACCTGGCAGCAGCTCTCAAAAGAAAGAGTTCGATCTCTCGACGATCAGGGAACTGCGTTCGCTTTCGAGCACGCCGGCCGAGGACGTGTTTCTTGATTTGGTTGAAGTATATCGCTCGGAACTGTCAGCCGGCGTGGTGGCGCTTCAGTCGGCGGTCGTCGATCGCGATATCGAAGCGATTCGCAAGCTGGCGCACGCACTCAAGGGTTCCTCGCTCACGCTCGGCGCGGCCGCATTCGGAGCGTTATGCGAGGGCGTTCAGATGAGCGCTCAAGGACCACAAGTCGAAGAAACGATCTTCCGCACCAGGAAGCTTATCGCGCAGGCCGCAGGCCTGCCCGAGCGGCTTGAGCGGGCAGGCGCGGAGGAGCGGGCGTCATGAACGGCGGCGGCAACGAAATCCGAGGGATGCAAGTCTTCCGGTTAGTCCTCCGGCTAGTCTTGCGGTTAGTCTTCGGGCCAGGTTTCGCGTCAATCTTCGGGGTGGTCGGCGGATTCATTGATGATGCTCATGCGAGCGGGGAGAGGAGAGTTTGATGTCCATTCGTGCGCTGGTCGTTGACGATTCACCGGTGGTCCGCAAGGCCATTCGCTATCAGCTAGCGATTTATGGCATCAGGGCGATCGACGAGGCCGAAAATGCGCTTGGGGCGCTGGCGGTGTTTCGCGAGCACGTGCCCAACCTGGTCATTCTCGATCTGATGATGCCCGAGTCACAAGGCGTGGGCAGCCGCGGCCTGTTTGACACGATCAAGAAAGAAGCGCCCGAGACTGCGATCATCATCGCCACCTCCATCCCGTACGAAAAGGTCCGTGCGACCTTCGTCGGCGAAGGCGCCCTGGACTATATCGTCAAGCCCTTCAATCAGTTCTCCTTCGATCACGCGCGCCGCAAGCTGAGCAGGATTTTTCCGGAGTTTTCGTTGCCACGGAAAATATAAACGCCTCGCGCGTCACGGCTCGCGCGTCCGCAAAACTCCGCTAGAGACGCGACGGCGGCTAAGGGGTCGCTAGCGGCGCGGGCCGAGGAGGCACCGCCACTGCAGGCGGCGCTGGTTCCTCGACGGGTGCTGTCGGTGATGCCGCGGACGGTGGCGCCGCTTCGGCAGGCGCTGCCTTTGACTTCGTCTCCAGCGGGGCCTTCTTCTTATGCGCCGCGCTCACCAGGCGGCCGTTATGCATGTGCACGTCGGCCAGGTAATTGCCTGGATCTTCCAGGAAGCGATCCTTGGAGCCCGGGTACTTTGCGAAAAAATCTTTCAGCTCGGGCCATCGATTGAGAAAGCTGTCGCTGTTGGCCAGATGCGGGTTGGCCGCGAGCCGGCGCGCCATCCTGGGGTTGGCGTTCGCAATCTCATCGAACGCCGCCAACTCGGCCGTGTTGAGATCATCGTTGGTCATCTCGTGGCTGATGATGACCTGCGGCGTGGGTTGTGCGAATGCCGGCGCCGCAAGGCCGCCCGCCAACAGCAGCGCGACGGATAGGGACAACGTTCGTCGCATGTTCATTACCTCCTGAAGCCGGCGAGGCGCGAAAGGCCGCCGCCATCGGCTCCGGCAACAAACGCAAGGTTATGGCGGCCGCATGCGGAGCATTCATTTGCGCCGCGCGAAGAGACCACCGCCGCAGACGCAAAAGTGGGGCGAGCCTGATGCCTCGCCCCACTCATGCAGATGCTATCTACGGTACGCCGGGAGCGCGGGTCTGTTCCCGCTGCATCGCCTTCGCTTCACTATATTTCAGGTATAGGCCCGGGTTGGCCAGGATGCGTTCTTTCGCGCCGGGGTATTTTTGGAGGTAGACCTGCAAGTCGGGATATTTCCCAACGAACGCGTCGTCCGAGACGAGATTGGGGTTCTGCTTGAGCCGTTTCCACATCCGATGATGCATCCTGATCATGCGATGAAAAGCCGCCACTTCATCCGAATGATCTTCGGTAGCGGCCGGTGCTGGAGCTGCAGCAGGTGGAGCTGCCGGAGCTGCCGCAGCCGGAGGCGCTGCAGGAGGAGCGGGTGGCGGAGCTCCCTCCTGCGCTAGCGCGATACCAAAGCCGGCTCCTACGAAGAGAGCGCCGATCAACATTGAAGCGATCCGTTTCATGCCAAGTCCCCTCCCTCGGGTCAGGTTGTGTTAGTCCGCTGCGACTACCGTACGGTTGCGCCCTTTGCGCAACCATCGAGCCGCTCCCCCAAAGAGCGTAAACCTGCAAGGTCCCGCGTATCTTACGAATCTGCACGGCTCGAAGCTAGCGGGGCGCACGTCCCCAGGCCTCGATCAGGCTCTCGAAAGCGCGGCGCAGCTCGGGGTCCTTGAGCTCCGGCAGTTCGATCGAGCGCCGCGGCGCGCGCGCCACCGTGCGCAGGCGTGGGCGGGTGGCGCGGCGGCTGAGGCGTCCCTGCACGAAGCGCAGATCGCGGACCGCATCGTCGCCCACGCGCGCGGCCAGCCGCGCGAGAATCTCGGGCTTGAGCAGGTTGAGTTCCTGTATCCACATCGCCCCCGAGACCCTGACCACGGCGGTGTGGAACTTCAACTCGATCACTTCGGTGCGCCGCGCGATCGCTTCGCCGACGATTTCGGGCCACGCCTGGACCAGCCGCACGATCGCAAAATGGCCCTCGGAATCGAGCCGGTCGATGATCGAGCCGAGCGTACTCGCGATCGGCTCGGGAGCCCTGCGCCGCCGTACAGCCATCGCGAGTAACGATAACCTTCCGCAAGCCGCGCGCAATGGTTGGATAGTCATTCAAGGCATGTTCGGATGGGCGAAATCGATCATCTGTCCACAGGCGCGGCGAGGGCAGTTCGATTTATTTCTGACGATGGTTGAATTAGCTTTGCTTATATCAGCGAAGATCGGCCGAAATATTGTCAACAGCCCTTCCTATGGGTTGTCCACAGGTTGTACTATACTATCTGTGGTGGTTTCACCCTTGACAAAAATGTACGGATGGAGTGATCCTATGCGGCATAGGCGGAGGCGGGGCGGAGATGGAGGAGGGGACGATGGCGGCTGGCGAGATGACGATGCCTGGACTCGATAAAAAACCACCAAAAGCACCTGAACGCGCCCAGACGGCATCGCGGACTGGCCTCGCGCTGGAACGCTTTTTCACCCGCCCCGGCATCGACCCGTTCAGCGAGATCGAGTGGGAACTGCGCGCGGCCGTGATCGCCGGCGAGGATGGCCGGGTGGTCTTTGAACAGCGCGACGTCGAAGTTCCGCGCGCCTGGTCGCAGACCGCGACCAACGTAGTGGTCTCCAAATATTTTCGCGGGCCGCTCGGGAGCCCGCGGCGCGAGTCCAGCGTCCGCCAGCTTATCGGCCGCGTGGTCGACACCATCGCCGGATGGGGCGAGCGCCAGGGCTACTTCGCCGACGACGCCGGCCGCGACACTTTCAAGGCCGAGCTGACCGCTCTGCTCGTGACCCAGCGCGCGGCGTTTAACAGCCCCGTGTACTTCAACGTCGGTATCGAGCCCAAGCCGCAATGCTCGGCCTGCTTCATCCTGAAGGTCGACGACAACATGGACTCGATCCTGAACTGGTACCGCAACGAGGGAATCATCTTCAAAGGCGGCTCCGGCGCTGGCGTCAACCTCTCGGCCGTGCGCTCGTGCCGCGAGAAGCTCTCGGCCGGCGGCACTGCCTCGGGTCCGCTCAGCTTCATGAAGGCGGCCGACGCCTCGGCGGGCGTGATCAAGTCGGGCGGCAAGACCCGGCGCGCGGCCAAGATGGTGGTGCTCAACGCCGACCATCCCGACATCGAAATGTTCATCAAGTGCAAGCAGGAAGAGGAGCGCAAGGCGTGGGCGCTGATCGACGCCGGCTACGACTCCTCGCTCGACGGCCCGGCCTACGGATCGGTGTTCTTTCAGAACGCCAACAACTCGGTGCGCGTGTCCGACGAGTTCATGCGCGCGGTGGCCGATGACGGTGAGTGGACCACTCACTTCGTCAACGACAAGAAGCCTGACAGGACGTACAAGGCGCGCGATCTGATGCGGATGATCGCGGAGGCGGCGCACGCCTGCGGCGATCCCGGGATGCAGTTCGACACCACGATCAACACTTGGCACACCTGCCCCAACTCGGGGCGTATCAACGCCTCCAATCCGTGCAGCGAGTACATGCACCTGGACAACTCGGCCTGCAACCTCGCTTCGATCAACGTGCTCAGGTTCCTCGACGAGCGCGGCGAGTTCGACGTGCGCGCCTTTCGCCACGCAGTCGACGTGATGATCACGGCGCAGGACATCCTGGTCGACAACTCCTCGTATCCGACCGAGGAGATCGGCCGCAACGCGCGCGACTTCCGCGAACTCGGCCTGGGCTACGCCAATCTGGGCGCGCTGCTGATGGCGCTCGGGCTGCCGTACGATTCCGACCAGGGACGCAGTTATGCCGGCGCGATCACCGCCCTGATGACGGGCGAGGCCTACCTGCAATCGGCGCGCGTCGCGCAGGCGATGGGCTCCTACAGCGGCTATGCGATCAACCGCGAGCCGATGCTCAAGGTCGTCGCGCGCCATCGCGAGCGGGCCTACGAACTCGACTCCGCCCACGTGCCGCTGGGACTGCTCCGCGCCTCGCGCGAGGCCTGGGACGAGGCGCTTAAGCTCGGCGAGAGCGCGGGTTACCGCAACTCGCAGGCGACCGTGATCGCGCCCACCGGCACTATCGCGTTCATGATGGATTGCGATACTACCGGCATCGAGCCCGACATCGCGCTGGTCAAGTACAAGAAGCTGGTCGGCGGCGGGATGCTCAAAATCGTCAATGGCACCGTGCCGCGCGCGCTCAAAAGGCTCGGCTACGACTCGCGCGAGGTCCAGGAGATCGTCGAGCATCTCGACGAGCACGAAACGATCGAGGGCGCGCCGCATCTGGCCGACGCGCATCTGCCGGTCTTCGATTGCGCGTTCAAGCCGCGCGCGGGCGCACGCACGATTCATTACCAGGGCCATCTGCGCATGATGGGTGCGGTGCAGCCGTTCATCTCGGGCGCGATCTCCAAGACCATCAACATGCCGGCCGAAGCCGACGTCGACGACGTGGCCGAGGCCTACATGACGGCGTGGAAGCTGGGACTGAAGGCGGTCGCGATTTACCGCGACGGCTCCAAGCGCACCCAGCCGCTCAATACCGGGAAGACCAATATCGGAAAGACCAAGGTCGAAAGCGCGCCGGCACCCGCAGCAGCCGCGATGGCGGCCGTGATGGCGGCGGCGACAGGATCGGAGCGCGGGCTACATCGCAAAAAAATGCCCGACGAGCGCAAGTCGATCACGCACAAGTTCGATATCGCCGGCCACGAGGGCTACATCACGGTGGGCATGTACGAGGACGGCCTGCCGGGCGAGATTTTCGTGATGATGTCCAAGCAGGGCTCGACCATCTCGGGCCTGATGGATTCGTTTGCGACCGCGATCAGCTACGCGCTGCAATACGGCGTGCCGCTGCGGTTTTTGGTCGACAAGTTCTCGCACATGCGCTTCGAGCCGTCGGGCTTCACCAAGAATCCGCAGATTCCGTACGCCAAGTCGATCGTCGATTACCTGTTCCGATGGCTCGCGTCCAAGTTCCTCGACGAAGAGGCTCGGCGCGAGGTCGGCGTGATCGCGCCCGAGGCGCGCGCCGACACGGCGTCGGCGACGGCATCCGCGGCGGTTGCGGGAACGAGCGCGGAGGCTCAGCTCGAGCAGGCGTCGGCGGCGGCTTCCAGCGTTGGGGCACGCTCGCGCCAGGCGTTCATCAATCAGGCCGACGCTCCACCGTGTCCGGATTGCGGATGCCTGATGGTGCGCAATGGGACTTGCTACAAGTGCCTCAACTGCGGCGCGACCAGCGGCTGCTCGTGATGTGCGCGGGAGAGGGCTTGAGGTTTTAATGCTCGCTGCGCTTCGATGGAGAGCGAGATTTCTTTTAATACCCTCTCCCCTTTGGGGAGAGGGTTAGGGTGAGGGGCGGTTGGCGAAGGGATAATTGGTGAAGTCGGTGGCGGGGCGGGGCGGGACGAGATCGACGAGGATGTGCGGAGGGGGTGCGAGATTCCTCCTTGGCGGGGGGAGCGGCGGTTCTTGAATCGAGCGGGCAAGTGCGCGGAGGCGCGGATGCGGATGACGGGGAGCGGCCTCGCTTGAGAAATGTGGTGGCGGGGTTGTGGATGTGGAGCGGCGGGGGGCCGGGCTAACGCCCGGCCCCCCGAGTTTTATGCGCGGCGACGAGAATCGCCGCGCTGTTTTTCTGACTTCCTCCCCCGTGTTTTGGGGGAGGATGGAGGTGGGGGTCGAGCGAAGAAGCGCCGGAGGACTTTTTTCGGCGCTTCCTCGTCCTGATTTTTTTGCGATGCGCGCGCCGATGTAGAAAAAGGCGGTTCTCACAGAGATTCAGAACCGCCCATAGACCCCCACCCTGACCCTCCCCCAAAAACACGGGGGAGGGAGTTAGTAATTAAGATTTACTAGTACATATTGGGGATGTACTATTCGAGGTACTTCCCCTCCAAATGCTGAAGGGGAAGAGAGTTAGGTACACTTACTATTAAGATCCCACACTATGTAGAAAACCCACAATCGCGGCGCGCGAATCCTCCGGACGCTCCAGCCAGAAACAATGTCCGGCGGGATCCAGGATCTCGAGCGCGGCCCCCGGAATGCGCTCCGCGAGGAGCCGCGAATTTTCCCACGAGATCAGCGCGTCGTCCCTGCCGGTGATTACCAGCGTCGGACAAGTGATATTCGGCAGCCGATCGTAAGTGTCATGCACGGATAGCGCTTTCATCCGATGGCTGAGCGCGACCGGATCGATCGGCCGCTGACGCCGCGCCTCGATCATCGTCGCAACGATCTCCGGATGCCGCGCGAGATGGCCCTTGCTGAATACTGCTTCGGCGAGCGCCTTGCCGCGCTCCTCGGCCGACATCGGCTGCAGCGAATACGCGGCGGCGAACGCGTTTCCCTGAGCGCGAATCTCTTTGGGTCCGCCGGGCGTGGTGCAGCCCAGGACCAGCGCCGCAACCTTTCCCGGATGGCGGAGCGCAAGCTCCTGGGCGATCATCCCGCCCATCGAGACTCCGATAATATTCGCCGCGGAAAAGCCCACGTGATCCATCAGCGCGGCGGTGTCGTCCGCCAGCATCGCGATGCTGTAGTCGAAATCGGGTTTCTCACTCAGCCCGGAGCCGCGCTGGTCGAAGGTGAGCACGCGAAAGTTGCCGGCGCATACGGATGCGAGGTCGGCGAACATGCTCTGATCGCCTTGCGCACCATGAATCATGACCAGCGGCGCGCCGTTTCCGCGCAGCACGTAAGCAAGCTCGACCCCGTTGATACGCGCCCGTTCCATACTCGCTCAGCTTTTGCCCTCCGGCAGCAGACCCAGCACCGCACGATTTATCACGGCTGATTGGAGCAAGCCAGTAAGGCTGTCCTGGCGGAATTTATCCAAGAAAAGTACTTTAAGACGTTCTCAGGACAAAAAAGAATCGGGCAGCGCCTGCCAGGCCGGCTTTTTCACTTTTTCACCTTTTCACGTTTTCGTCATGGGGCTGTGCATATCGCGTAACGCCGGAGCGCCGGCCCGACTGTGAGCGGCCGGGCAAGTGGGCTACGATATCGGAACATGGCGAGCATGCGAGTGTGCGTTTACTGCGCGTCGAGCCGTCAATGTGATCCGATCTACCATCAGGCCGCCGCACGGCTGGGGCGCGAGTTGGCGCGCGCGGGTCACACGACCGTCTATGGCGGCGGCAGCGTGGGCTCGATGGGGCATCTGGCGGACGCGGCGCTGGCCGCGGGCGGCCGCGTGATCGGCGTGATTCCATCTTTCATGCACGACCTCGAATGGGCGCATCGCGGGCTCAGCGAATTGCTCGTCGTCAACGACATGCACGAGCGCAAGCGGCTGATGATCGACTCGGTGGGCGCGGTGGTCGCGCTGCCGGGCGGATGCGGCACGTTCGAGGAGCTGTTCGAGGCGATAACCTGGAAGCGGTTGGGGCTCTTCGGCGGTGCAATCGTGATCGTCAACACGGAGGACTTCTACCGCCCGCTGATCGAACTGCTCGAACGCTCGATCGAGCGCCGCTTCATGGACGAGCGCCATCGGGCGATGTGGAAGGTTGTCGCGCAACCCGAGCAGGTGCTCGGGGCGATTCACGACTCGCCGCCGTGGCCGCACGAGAACCGGCGGTTTGCGTCGCTATAATGGGCTAATTATGCATCAGGTCACCTACTGAAGCACGTAAGCATAGAGAACAGTGCTGATGAACGGAGCGCAGCGTCAGAAACGATTAATAGTCTCTATACATTCACGTGTGCTGCGTAGCATAATGCTGTCCTGGGGGGCCGGGGGTATCTAGTCGATGGCCGGTTCCGAACGTAGTGAAAGATCTCGTCTGAAGGCGAGCCTCAAAGAGCTCGGGCAGCTTAGGGCTGCGGCGCTGGTGCGCGAGGATTTGCATGCGCGCAATCTCAGCTTTCGCGGTGGCCTTCCTTACTTTGAGCGGACGCTGGGGCTGTTCCATGGACTCGGGAGGGGCAATCTCGCCAAAGTGCCGTCGGCGTACGTCAAAATCGTGGCCGATCACGCCGAGCGAGCCCTTACCCAGTTCGAGGAGATTCTGCGCTTCACCGGCGAGGGTCTCGTGAATCCTGGCGAGGTGCGCAACCATCTGATCGCCGAGGTCCGCGACTATTACCGCGAACTCCACGACGACGTCTCGATTCTGGTCACGCGTCCGCCCGGCCAACAGGAGCATCCCACTCGCGCGCCCTGGTACATGGGCACGCCGCTCGCCGTGCTCATGCTGGCGATGTTCGCCGCCGGCGTGACCGCCGCGTACCACTACGGGCTGTTAGGGTTCGCGGCGCAGGACATCCTCGATTCGCTGCATAATATCGCGCACCTATAGACGTTTCGGGGACGCTTGACCGAAGTCTCGTTTGCGACCGCTAAGCGCTGTTGCGCGAGGGCGCGCTGCCGGACATCACCGCGCCGTCGACGGGCGTTGCCGGGCCGCTATTGTGATCGATCGGCACCTCCCTCGCCGCGACGATCGCGTTGCGGATCTGGCCGGCGATATCGCTCAGTCCACCGGGCGAGTGCGGCAGCATGATCGTGTTGGAGCGCGCCGCCGACTTCCTTGAGCATGTCGAAGTACTGCGTCAGCAGCAGCACCACCATCGCTTCCTGCACGGTGGCGCCCGGCAATCCCTGCTGGAACATCGCGGCCGAATCGTGCAGGCCGCGCGCAATCTCGGTGCGCTCGCGCGCGATTCCGTTGCCCTGCAGCGCCTTGCTCTCGGCTTCGGCCTCGGCCTGCTTTACCTTGAGCACCTTCTCGGCCTCGCCCTTGGCCTTGGCGGCCTCGAGCAGTCGCTGGTTGGCGTTGATCTCGTTCATCGCCGCTTTGACCCGCTCGTCGGGATCGATGTCGGTGACCAGCGCGGTCAGGATGTCGTAGCCGTACTCGGACATCTGCGCGCCCAGCGATCCTTTGACCGCCTGCGCGACTTCATCCTTCTTGAGGAAGACGTCGTCAAGGTCGAGGCTCGGCACGTGCGCGCGCACCACGTCGAAGACGAAGGCGGTAATCTGCGGCGTCGCGTCGGTGAGGCTGTAATACGCCTGGTAAACCTTGTCGGGAAACACCGAGAACTGCACGGCCACCGTGACGTGGACGAAAACGTTGTCGCGAGTTTTGGTTTCGACCTTGACCGTCAGTTGCTGCACGCGCAGGTTGACGTTGGCGATGACCTGGTCGATGAGTGGAATTTTGAAATTGAGACCTGCGCGCGCGATCCGCAGAAATTTCCCGAGGCGCTGGATGATCGCGACTTCCTGCTGCTCGACGGTGAACCATGAGCCGAACAGCACGATCAATCCGATCATCACTACGACCGCTATCCATCCCAGGACCAAAACATCCGGCGAGCTGTTCATTGTTTTTGCTTCCCCCCTCCACTTCGGCTTTGACGATGATCACGCCACTAGCCGATAGTGAATACGTCTAAGCCGCAATTGTCACATTTTGACGAGAGTGATTCTATGGGGGTCGGGGAGGCTGTGGGTCGAGTGACCAGGAAGGAGCGGGAAATTTTGATGAAGTGGCCAAGCGGGATGGAGCCGGGAAATGTCGCGGTGCATGCGCGCGACGAAATCGAAATCGGGGCGGCGCCGGAGCGGGTCTGGCGATGGCTGGTCGCGGGCGAGCACTGGCCGCAATGGTACGGCAACTGCTCGACGTTTCACTACCTCGACGGGCAGCGTGGACCGGATTTGGCCGCGGGCCGCAGCTTCGAATGGCGCACTTTCGGCACGCGCGTGCGCAGCGTGGTCCGCACGTTCGAGCCGTTTCGCGAACTCGGATGGGACGCGCGCGCGACCGGGCTTTACGCTTATCACGGATGGATGCTTGAGCCGGCCGGCGCGGGATGCCGCGTGCTCACCGAGGAGACGCAGCGCGGATGGCTACCGATGCTCGCACGATGGTACCTGCGCCGGATGCTCGCGCGGGGCCATCGGGGATGGCTCGAAGATCTGCGCCGCGTGGCGGAATCGGGTGACCCGCCATGGGTCGTGCATTAGCGCAAGCGCGATACGCCCCCGCGCTTATTCAGGCCGCGAGCGGCGAGGTGCAATGAGCGCAGCGTTTGGCGCCGATCGGAATCTCGCTGATGCACTCGGGGCAGGTCTTGGTGGTCGGCGCGGGCGGCGGCTTCAGGCGCGAGATCAGCTTGTTCACCGGCATCACGACCGCGAAATAGACGGCCGCCGCTACGATGACGAAGGAGATCAACTGGTTGATGAAGTCGCCGACCATAAATTTGCTGCTGTTGAGCGTGAACGCAATGTTGGAAAAGTCGGGTTTGCGCACCACCGCGGCGATGAACGGCGTTAGCAGGTCCTTCACGAACGCCGAGACGACCGTGCCGAAGGCGGCGCCGACCACGATTCCGACCGCCATGTCGATGACGTTGCCGCGGAGCAGAAACTCCTTGAAGCCGTTCATGGGTAGACCTCCAAATTTAGGTCGCGACTTGCGGACGTGGAGCTGCTGAAAGCGCTGTGCGAGACTGAGATCGGTTTCCAGATTCTCGGTTTCGACCGCCATTGCAATTACGCATGCCGCGATTGGCCCAAAGCTGCTACTGCCCAAAGGCCATTACTGCCCGAAGGCGGCTATTGACTAACCGATTCCATCACGCGGCCGCTCTGTGAGTCCGCGATATCGACCGTTACCGTACCGGCGACTTTGTGCGCGCTCTTGGCGCTCGTCAGTCCGGATTTGATGTCCGCGATAAACTTGTCGCGCGCGAACGGCGGCATCGCATCCATCGGGAAGTTATCCATCATCACCTTGGCGCGTGTCGTCGAGGGCCACTGCACCGCGGCGACTTTTGGACCCCGCCACCGGCAGATTGCGCATCATGTCGGCGACGGCATCCTGGAAAGTCGCGGCAGAGCCGGAAGCGGATGAAGCGGCGGTCGTCATCTGAGCCCCGGAAGTGGGAGCCCCGGCAGTCGGAGCGGCGGCAGTCGTAGAGTCGACGGCGGCGACCGTTACCGATTGCATCACGCGATTGCTCGCGGCGTCGGCGATCTCAACCGTGACCGGCCCCGGCACGTGATGCGACTTCATCGCGTCGGCGGTCCCCGACTTCAAATCGTCGAGAAAGCGCGCCGCCGCGAACGGGGGCATCTGGTCCATCGGGAAGTCGTCCATCAGCAGGCGTGGGTGGTTGTCACCGGTCCACTGCACGCCGTGGACCTTTGGACCTGCGATCGGCAGCCCGCGCGCCATCTGCTCGAACGCGCCCTGGAAAGTCGCGGCGTTGCCGTCGGCCACGACCGCATTGCCGCCGGAAGCGGCGGCGGACTCTCCAGGCGCTCCATGAGCGCCGATGGTCGCGAGCATCTGATCGATCTCACCACGGGCTCTGTCGTCGGGCGCGAGCGTGCGCGCCTTGAGGAGGTAGCGGCGCGCGACGGGCTTGTTCTCCTGCTCGGCGTAAGCGACGCCGAGGTTGAAATAGGCCTCGAAGAAATCGGGATGCGCGGTCACCACCTTCGTGTACTGGACGATCGCCACGTCCGTATTGCCGGTGGAGAGGTACATCGTGCCCAAGTCGGTGCGCACGCGGGCATCGTCAGGCTTGCGGGTGAGGTAGTGCTCGTAGGCGGCGATCGCCTCGTCGTAGTGGCGGCGGTCGTAGTCGATATTGCCGACGCCGCGGAGCGCCCGAAGATCGTCGGGGTCGAGCTTCAGCACGTGAGCATAAGCGTCGTCGGCTTTCGAGTAATACGACGGGTCGAACATCGCGGCGCGCTCGGCGGCGTCGCCGAAGCGGTCCCACGCGGCGACGTCATTGGGGGCGGCCTCGGCCTTGGCCTGCAAGTCGTCGATGAACTTGCGCGCTTTATCGGGAATTTTGATGACCTCCGGATGGCCCGGAGGGCAGGTTGCCAGCCGCGCCGGTCTGCGCTGGGGCATTGGCAGCCTCACGCTCACGTTGCGGCTGCTGGCGCATGATGAGGGCGGCCGCGCCCAGCCCGATCGCGAAAATGGTCGCGAACACCGCCGCGAACGCCGGCGTGAAGTGCGACGCCGCGGGCGCGGCGCCGGATGCGGGCGCCAGCGGCGCCCGTATCGCGCTGGCGGCCGCACCACCGCCCGCGCCCGTGACGGCGCCCGCCCCGCTCGCGGCGGGCGCCGTCACGGGCGTTCCGCAGCCGACGCAGAACTTCGCGCCGGGCATCACAGGCGTACCGCATTGTGAACAAAATCGCATCTTGCGTTGTTATGCCCGGCTTCGCCCGGGCGGAGCGTTCGTACTCTGCGCTGCGGCGAGCGATGGCGGACCGCTTTGCGGGCCGCCACGCTCGCCGCAGCCGCACCCAAGAAAAAATCACAGCCGCGCCCGGCTGCGCAACCGCGCGGAGCGGTTGCGCAGCCGGGCGCTCGGCGGGCGTATCGCGCGTTGCCGCCGCCAGCGGCGCGTGCGCGGCGGTGTACTCAAAACTCGCGATGATCTAGGGTAGGGGCGCTTGGCGATAAGCACTTCGCACATAAGCGCTGTGGCTGGTCCGGCGATGCGCCTCGTCGCATCGTTCGCCCGGCCGAACTAACTCTAAGGAGATAAGCAGTATGAAAGTCAATAATTCCTTCGGTCCCAATCCGCGCGCGCTCAGGATGTTTCTCGCCGAAAAAGGCATCACCATCCCGATGCGCGACGTCGATCTGATGGCCGCGGAAAACCGCAAGCCTCCCTACACCGACCGCAATCCAGGTGGACAACTGCCGTCGCTCGAACTCGACAACGGCAAGACCATCGGCGAAACGGTCGCCATCTTCGACTATCTCGAAGAGAAGCATCCCAGGCCGCCGCTCATCGGAGCGACGGCCGAGGAGCGCGCCGAAACTCACCAGTGGCAGCGCCGCGTCGAGCTGAACATCACAGAGAATATCTATAACGGCTTCCGCTACGCGGAGGGCTTCGAACTGTTCAAAGACCGCATGCCGGTTTTTCCCGAGGCGGCTCCCGCACTCAAAACGCTCGGTCAGAGGCGGATGGAATGGCTCGACGGGCTGATGGCGGAGCGCGACTGGATCGTGCCTGAGCGTTTCACAATCGCTGACATCATTCTTTATTGCTGCGTCGATTTCTCGTCGGGCGTGGGCCAGACGATCCCCGCCTCGGCCAAAAACCTCCAAGCGTGGTTCAAGCGCGTCGCAGCTCGGCCGAGTGCGAGCGCGAGCCTCCATCCCGCTGCCGAAAAGCTGAAGATGCGCGGCTGAAAAACTTAGTTCGCGGCCGGTCCGCGGCTCCATCTACGGGAGCCGCGGATCGGCCGTGCGCCGCGTCACAAGCACACGATGCAAGCACACGATCGAGTAAACGATAAGGACCCGCAGATCGAAGAGAGCGCCCAAATCGCACAGATCGCGCGCCAACTCACGCTGCTGGTGCATGAGAAGACAGGCGACCACGATGCCGTCGTGGGCGAGCCCGCAGCGCTGCCCGGGCATGCGGGACTAAGCTACAGCTTCGAGGTGACTTATCGCGCCGCCGCGACGCCGCGGACCGAGCGGCTGGTTATCCGCCTAGCTCCCGAGGGCGTCCCGATCGCGGGGCCGACCGACGTCGTTCGCCAGGCGCGAATCATGGCCTCGCTTGCGGGGACCGCCGTGCCGGTGCCCCCAGTCAAATGGTATGACAGCGACCCGCGATGGTTCGGGCGCCCGTTCTTTGTGGTCGGCTTCCTTAACGGCGACAAGCTCGCCTTGGGCGAGCGCACTTATACTGCCGCCGAGACGCGGGCGATGGTTACGCAGGCGGTCGAGGCGCTTGCCGCGCTGCACTCGCTGCCATTCGAGCCGCGCCGCGAATCCTGGGGCGAGCCGCTTTCGCTGGCCGATGAAATGAAGCGCCTCGATAACCTGCTCGACCGGCCGACGCTCGATCCCAAGGTCGTTGGTCGCGGACCGCTCCTGCGCGAGCGCCTGCGCCACAGTCTGCCGCCACCCGAGCGTGTACATGTCGGATGCGTGCATGGCGACTTCCAATGGTCCAACTGTCTGTTCGACGCCGGGCGCCTCAAGGCGGTCATCGATTGGGAGCTGTCGCAAATCGGCGCGACGCTGATCGATCTGGGGTGGCTCAGCCTGTTTTCAGACCATGAGAGCTGGGAAATCCAAAACCTGGTGCCGCCACACGTCCCGCATCCTGACGAGATAGCCAAGCTTTACGCTTCAAAGGCAAGCTCAGCTATCGATATCGAGCAAATACGATGGTTCCGCGCATTCGCGGGCTATCGGTTCGGAGTTATAACAGCGTTTAATCTCATGTTACATAGACGCGGCAAACGCCCCGACCCGACCTGGGAAGATATAGCCCTATCGGGTCCACGCCTGTTTGAACGTGGTTTGGAGTTGCTAGGTTAGCGCTCCTTTGCTACGGCTGTAGCTGGGCTGTTGGCATCGCGTCGAGGGAGGGCGACGAGATGAAAGCCACTGCTGCGAAACAATCTGTAGAGTTCGCCGAAGCGCCCGAGCAGTCGGTCCGGGCGGCCGATGCTATTTTGGGAGCCAATCCCTTCGTCGGCCTGGATTCCGAGCAGATCCTCGGCGAGCTGACCAATTTCGTCAGCGAGACCTTCAAGCATCCGGAGGTCCTCGGCGGCCAGCTGACCAGGATGGCGGTTGAGCTGGCTAAGGTCGCCGCCGGCGTTTCCGAAGTTGCTCCGGAAGATAGCGACAAGCGTTTCACCGACCCTACCTGGGCCGATAATCCATTCTATCGCCGCGTAATGCAGACTTATCTTGTCTGGCGCTCGACGATGCAGTCGATGGTGCCTGAACGGGGCTATGCCAACGGCGAATGGAAGGAGACCGAGCAGCAGCGCTTTGCGGTTCGGCTGCTAACCGAAGCGCTTGCGCCGACCAATCTGCTGCTCGGCAACCCGGCGGCAATCAAACGCGCGTTTGAGACCGGCGGGGCCAGCCTGATCCATGGGCTGCGCAATTTCCTCGACGATCTGCGCGAACAACAACGGGATGCCGCAGACGGTCGACAAACGGCCGTTCGCCGTCGGGCGCAATCTCGCGGTCACGCCCGGCACGGTGGTCTTTCGCTCGGAGATGCTTGAACTGCTGCAATACGCGCCGACAACCAGGCAGGTATATGAGCGGCCGTTGCTGCTGGTGCCGCCGCAAATCAACAAGTTCTACATCATGGACCTGGCGCCCAAGCGCAGCCTGACCGAGTACGCGGTCGCCCGCGGCGTGCCGTTTTTCACCGTGAGCTGGCGCAATCCCAAGCCCGAGCATCGCAACTGGGGCCTCGACGAATACGTGAGCGCGATCAAGGAAGCGTTGGACGCGGTGTGCGAGATAACCGGCAGTCCCGCCGCCAATCTGCTCGGCGTATGCTCGGGCGGCATCACCTCGACCGTGATGCTTGGCCATCTGGCGGCCCTCAGTGACCGCCGTATCAACGCCGCCACGCTGGTCGTCACGATGCTGGATTCGAGCATGCCGTCGATGACCGGGATGTTCACGACCGAAGAGAGCGTGGCGGCGGCGGTCGAGCGCTCGCGGCGCCAGGGGATGCTCAATGGGGCCGAGATGGCACGCCTGTTCGCATGGCTGCGGCCCAACGACCTGGTCTGGAACTACTGGGTGAACAACTACCTGATGGGCAAGGATCCGGCGCCGTTCGACATCCTGTACTGGAACGCCGACTCGACCAACCTGCCGGCCCGCCTGCACGCCGGCTTCATGGAACTGCTGCTGCGCAATGGCCTGACGCGCGCCGGCGCGGTCGAGATTCTCGGCACGCCGATCGATCTGCGCCGGGCCGGCAACGACCTGTTCGTGGTCGGCGGGATGACGGACCATATCTGCTCCTGGCGCGCGGTCTACAACGGCGCGCGTCTGTTCGGCGGCCGGAGCGAGTTCGTGCTCAACTCCAGCGGCCACGTCCAGACCCTCGTGTGCCCGCCGACCAACTTCAAAGCCCGGTACTACGTCAATCCCTCTATGGGCAACGATCCCGACGCGTGGCTGAAGGAAGCCACCGAGCAGAAGGGATCATGGTGGGACCATTGGCTCGGATGGCTCGATAAGCGCTCAGGCGACAAGCGCGAGGCGCCGGCCAACCTTGGCAGCCGGCGGTTTCCGCCGCTCGAACCCGCGCCCGGAAAGTATGTGATGGAACAATAGCCGGCGGTAATTCGTCCGCGGCTCGTTGGTGAGGAAACGGTAGAGGGACTGAAAAGGGGTGGGAGAAGATGGCAGACACTCAGGAATTGGACGAGTCGATGATTATCGGCGAGGGCGAGGACCTAAACGGCGGTAGCGACGGCGCGATGATGGAGATGGAGACGGAAACGGCTGGCGCGGCGCCTGATGCCGCGGCGTCCAGGAAGCCGCGCGCCAAGCGCGCCTCGGTCAAGTCGATGGAGGGCAGGGTGGCGGCGATCGAGCAGCGTGCGGAGGCCTTTGCCCATGAGCTGGCACAGCTCACCGGGCTGACTGAGCAGCTTGCGCATCTGAGCGGCAAAATCGCCAAGCTCGAGGAGAGCCTGGAGGCGCGCTCGAGCAACGGCGGCGGCACGGCTCACGAGGGTGCAGGAATTGCCGACCAGGTGCGTCAGATGGACGAGCGCTTGCAGAAGCTCGCCTACGTGCTCGCGCAGCAGAACTGGAATCGCCCCTAAGGCCATACTTCGTCGGAAATGAAAAAGGGCCGTTCACGAACCGCCCCTACAAAGAGGTGTTCCGCTGTAGGGGTTTCGTTGTAGATGAAGAAGGGCCGCTCTCGAACGGGCCCTGCAGAAGAGGTTTGGCGTCGTGAGGCCGATTGTGAGCGGCCCTGTCTGCGGATCGGCAGTGCTTCCTAGATGAGACGCGGGTTTCTACCTTGATGCGAGCACTTCGGCCAGATGGCGCGTCTCTATATCCAATCCGGCGCGGCTCAGGCCACCGCCGATCTGCATCAGGCATCCGCAATCGTTCGCGACCACCGTATCGGCGCCGCTCTCGCGCACGCTCGCGACCTTGTCGGCGAGCATCCCGCCCGAGATGTGCGGGAACTTGACCGAGAACATCCCGCCGAAGCCGCAACATTCCTGCACGTTGCGCAGCTCGCACAAACGGATTCCGCCGACCGCGCTCAGCAGCAGGCGCGGCTCGTCGCGCACGCCCATCTCGCGCAACAGATGGCATCCCGGATGATACGCGACGGCGTGCTCGAAGCGCGCTCCCAGGTAACGCACCTTCATCACGCCGACCAGGAACTGCGAAAATTCGTACACCCACGGCCGAAGCGCTGCGGCCTTGGCGGCTAGTTTCGGGTCGTCAGCCAGCAGGTCGGCGTAAAATATCTTGACCATCGCGGCGCACGACCCCGACGGAACGACGACGGGCTTGCCGGGTTCGCATGCGCCAAGGAAGCGCCGCGCGAGTTCGGTCGCCTGCTCGCGCATCCCCTCGTTGAAGGCGGCCTGCCCGCAGCAGAACGCACGCCGTATCGGGCGCACCTTGAGCTTCAGCCCGCGCAACACCTGGGCCGCCGCGTCGACCGCCGAGGGGTAGAATTCCTCCGCGAGGCAGGTGCCGAACAGCCGTACTTCAGTCATCGCCGTGCCATACCGCGGCGACATGAATCTCGCGCGGGCCGTGGACGCCGAGCACGATGCGCTTTTCGATATCGGCGGTGCGGCTGGGGCCGGTGACGAGGGCCAGGCGATGGCTCGCGATGGCTGCGGGGCCGATCGCCTCCAGCGCGGCGGCGAGGTCGGGCAGGATTCGCTCGGCGCTCACCAGGATAACGTTGACCGGCGGCAACAGCGTGAGCGAACCGGGACGCTCGGGCGTCGCGATCATTGCGAGTGTGCCGGTCGCGGCGATCGCGTAGTCGGCTTCGACCACTGCGAAATCGCATCGCGCGAGCTTGCCACGCAACTCCGCGCGCGCCGCGTCGTCGGCGCAGGCCGCGGTGCGGATGACGGTGGTGCCGGCGAGCTCGAGCGCGTCGACGATCGGCGTGGGGTCGGTGAAGATGCCCGCGCCGACGGCCACCGTGTGCGCGCCGAGCTTCGCTGCGACCGCGAGCGCGCGCGCGACCATCTCCTTCGGCGTGGGCGTGCCGAGGAAGTAGCCGCCCACCGCCTGCAGTTCGCGTGCGAACTGCGAGGCGAGTTCCACCCGGCGCGCCGCTTTGGTCGTCGGCACGGCCACCGGTGACGCGGCGGCGGCACCGTTGTGCGCCTCGGCGGCGGGGTGCTCCAGCGCGTCGCGCAGATTGGCGATCAGCTTGTGAAACTCGGCCACGCTACGTCTGCGTCCCGATTTTTACGCCTGCGTGCCCATTTAAGTCTGCGTTCCGTTGTTCGCGGCTTTGCTCTGCGCTGGGCTGCGGGTTTTACGGTGGCGGCGGCGGAAACGCGGCACCGGAAAATCGCGCACGCGCGTCCAGTTGCTGAATGGCGGCGGCATCCATCGCACATAGCCGTGGCGCGCAAACGGCCACATCACGAGCGCGGCCAGCCGGCCCAACACACGCACTGTGATGGGATGGTTCGCCATCCGGGAGAACGTTTCGACTCCCTCGCGCGCGCGGCGCGCCGCGCGTGGCCATTTGGGAGTTGGCAGTGTGCCGTCGCCCTTGGCAGCGGTTTCCTTCCAGCGCAGATGCAGCAGGATGCGCGGGATGTCGATCTTTACCGGGCAAATTTCGCGGCACGCGCCGCACAGCGTCGAGGCGAACGGCAAAGTGGCGGTGGCGCCGCCGAACAGGCTCGGACTCACGATCGAGCCAATCGGTCCCGGATAAGTCGAGCCGTAGGCGTGGCCGCCGACGCGCCGGTATATCGGGCAGACGTTGAGGCACGCTCCGCAGCGCAGGCAGTAAAGCGCCTCGCGCAACACCGGATCGGCGAGCATCGTGGTGCGCCCGTTGTCGAGCATCACCACGTGCACTTCGCGCGGACCGTCGGCGTCGCCGGCGCGCCGCGGCCCGCTGATGAAATTCGTATAAGTCGTGAGCTTCTGCCCGGTCGCCGTGCGCGCGAGCACCTCCAGAAAATGGCTCAAGTCGGCCATCGACGGGATGACCTTCTCGATTCCCATCACGGCGACGAAAATCTCCGGCAACGTGCTCGACATCCGCCCGTTGCCTTCGTTCTCGACCAGCACCAGCGTACCGGTTTCGGCGATCGCGAAATTGGCGCCGGTCACTCCCATCTCGGCGGCCAGAAACACCTCGCGCAGGCGCTCGCGGGCGGCCGCGGTGAGCGCCGTGGGTTCAGAGGTATAGGGGATGTGCAGCTTCTCGTTGAACAGCAGCCCGATGTCTTCCTTGGAGAGATGGATCGCGGGCGTGATGATGTGCGAGGGACGCTCGCCGCGCAGTTGCACGATGTACTCGCCGAGGTCGGTCTCGACCACGTCGCATCCAGCCTCCGCCAGCGCCGGGTTGAGTGCGATTTCCTCGGTCGCCATCGACTTGCCCTTGACCACGCGCCGCGCGCCGCGCTCGCGCGCGAGGTCTACGATATACTTACGCGCCTCGGCCGCGTTGGCGGCGACGAATACGGTGCATCCGTTGGCCTCCAGGCGTTCCTTGAGCTGGACCAGCAGGTCATCGAGCCGCGCGATCGAGTCCTCTTTTATCCGGCGCGACGCGTCGCGCTCGGCCTCGTAGGCGGGGAATTCGGCGCGCGTCGCGGCGACGTGATCGAGATGGCGTCCGGTGGCGTTCTCGAGTTTGCGGCGCAGTTGGAGATCGGCGACCGCGGCTTCGCTCGCGGCAAAGAAATCCTGTTCGACAGCTCCTTTCGACATCAGCGGCAGCAGCGTCAGTTGATCCGCGCGACCTGGCGGGTGAGGCGTACCACAGCCTCGCGCGCCGCGTCGGCCGCGGGATGGTTGGCGTATTGGGTGAGAAAGCTCTGGTAATCTTCGAGCGCCGCGCCGAAACATTCCAGCCGCTCGTAGAGTGCGGCGCGCTCGAGCATGTCGTCGGCCGCACGCGGTTCGAGGATCAGGATGCGGTCCAGCGCGGCGAGCGAGCGCGGCCAATCGGCGCCGCTCGCGTAGATGTTTTTCAAATTGCGCAGCATGCGCGCGAGGATGTGCCGTCCGCCCACCGCCTTCAGCATCGCCGGCTGCAGCTCGACCGGCTGGCCGTAGATCTGCTTGAGGCGGGTGCTGATGTCGTCGAGATCGAGGATCGCGCCGCCGTTGAACGGATCGATTATCAGCTCGCCGCGCTCGTCGACCGCCTTGACCAGGAAGTGCGACGGGAAGGAGACGCCGAAGAGGTTCAACCCGGCGCGCCGTCCGACTTCGAGGTAAATCACCGAGAGCGTGATCGGGATACCGAGGCGGCGCTCCAGCACGTCGTTGAGAAAAGAGTTGCGCGGGTCGCCGTAGTTGTCGCGATTGCCGGCAAAGCCGGTGCGCACGAACAGAAAGTCGGAGAGCGTCTGCACGCGCTCCACCGTGTTCTCGGCTTCGCGCAGCGCGCTTTGCGCGGCGCGCCCCAGCGCCGACAGATGATCGAGGTAGTGCGCGACGTCGAGGTCGGGATACTCCTCCTTGGCGACCAGCAGGGCGCCGTGGGCGAGCGGAATCGGTTCGCGAGCGGCGATGCGGGCAAATTCGGTCCGCGCAGGATTCATCTTCGTTATATAACGCCTCGCTCCCGTTTCATCCAGTGCGCGCGCCGGGCTTATTTTGCGAGCTGCCAGGTCCGGATCGCCTGGATCGGCCGAATCAGCATCAGCACGTTAAGCAGCAGGCTGTCGCGAATCCATAGCGCGAGCGCGACTTCTAGCACGATCACCCCGATGAGTGTCACGCGCGTGGGCAGCATCGCGGCCAGGATGAATCCCAACACGGCGGTTAAGATGTCACACATCGAGTTCATCACGCTGTCACCATAGTAATTCAGCGATATGGTGGCCGCGCGATAGCGCTGAATCACCATGTCAGTGTTCTCGAAAACTTCCCAGGCGCACTCTAGCGCCACGGCCAGGATGAAGCGTACGCGCACCGGCAGTTTGTTCGCGACCAGCGCCAACAGCCCATACCACAGCACGCCGTGTGTAATGTGGCTGAAGGTGTAGGGATCGGTCATGTACTGCGAGTTGTGCGAGCTCCAGATGTCGCCGGACCAGATTCCGGGCTCGCCGCTGACGCCCCATAGCTTGCGGCCCATCGCGAATTCCGCCGCGCCTGCAAGTCCAACCAATGCGGCGCCAGCCGTTGCGCAAACCCAAAGCGGCAGCGCTGGCGAGGTTTTCGTGGAGGTGCCGGTCATCCGTCGCGTTATCCGGTGGCGTTATCTGGAATTTCGATCACGCAAATTCCGGCTTCGCAAATTCCGAGCATCCGGAGCATCGCCGGCCGCCGCCGCCAGCGCCGCCTCGATCTCCGCGCCGACTTCCGGGTCGCTCTCGGTCTTGCGGCGGCGCTCGAGCGTCGCGCGCGCGCCTGTGCCACCCAGTTGCCCGAGCGCCCAGGCCGCGTGCGCGCGCACCAGCGGCTCGATTTCGTGTTGGAGCGAGCCTGTTAGCACCGCCACCGCGTCGCGATTGCCGCTGTTGCCCAGCACCACGGCAGCGTTGCGCAACAGTCCGCGCCGCCGCGTGCGTGCGACCGCGCTCTTGCCGAAGCGGCGGCGGAACGCGTCGTCGTCGAGCGCCATCAAGCTTGGCAGAAACGGCATCAGCGCGTCGTCAGGCGCCGCGTCCGCGCTTACATTCCACGGGCAAACCTCCTGACAGACGTCGCATCCGAAAATCCAGTTGCCAAGTTTCGGTCTGAGCGCGATCGGAATCGGCCCGCGATGCTCGATCGTCAGGTACGAGATACACACGCGCGGCTCGATCACGTAGCCTTCGGCCAGCGCGCCGGTTGGGCACAAGTCGAGGCATTGGCGGCAGGTGCCGCAATGCTCGCGATACGGTTCGCCGCTCGGCGTGAATTCGGCGTCGGTGAAAATCTCGGCGAGAAAGAAATACGAGCCGTGATGGCGGTTGAGCAGGTTAGTGTTCCTGCCGAACCATCCGATACGCGCTTCGGCCGCCCATTCGCGTTCGAACACCGCGCCGGTGTCGACATATGCGCGCGTGACGGCGTCGGGGCGTTCGTCCTTGAGCCGCGCCGCCACCGTGCGGGCACGCGCGAGCACCGTGTCGTGATAGTCCGGCCCCATCGCGTAGGCCGCGATCCGCCCGCGCATCGTGGCGCGCCAATCGATGTCGGGGACTGCGGGCGCCGCGTAGGGATAGCCGAGGCTGACTACGGAGCGCAGACGCGGATCGATCCGCCGCGGGTCAAGCCGCCGCTCGGGGTCGCGTCCGAGCCATTCCATCTCGCCCTGGCGCCCCTCGTCGAGCCATCGATTAAAAAACTCCGCGCGATTATCCAGGCGGCGAAGCGATGCGAAGCCGACCAGGACGAAGCCCTGCTCGTGCGCCACTGCCGTGAGAATTTCCTTCAGTCGAACCATCTAAACCGCCGGCAAAACCCGGCTGCTGCAGAACATCGCCCGATGCAAAAACCCGCCATCAAAACCCCGTCAGAGGCTGCCCTGCACCTGGGACGCCAGACATTATCGCCCAGTTACGCATGTCGCGCAGCCGCTTTCCGGCGCGGCATTACACCGGGGCGGGATTTGCACCAGGACGGGATTTGCTCCATGCTGGCCGGCTGGGTTAGAATTGACCAGTTGGTTAGCGCGTCGCAATCGCGCTTCATAGTGGAAGCCGCGTCATCGATAAGCAGAGTCCGGAGGATTTTCAACAATGTCTGAGGAAGTTCAACACGAAGATAGACACGAGCATCGCAACGAGCCCGCTCGTGACAGTGCGGCCGCTAGTATGGCGGGTATCAATCTGACGCCCAAGGCGCTCGAGATGGTCAAGCAGATGCATGCCAAGGAAGGGCTCGGCGCGGAGCAGGGGCTGCGAATCTCGGTGGTCGGCGGTGGATGCTCGGGCTTTCAGTATTCGCTGAGCTTCGACGTGCAGAAGGAAGGCGACACGGCGCAGGAACTCGACGGCGCGAAGATTTTCGTCGACGAGATTTCGCTGCCCTACATCGCCGGCACCACACTGGATTACGTCGAGGGCTTGCACGCCGGCGGTTTTCGTTTCGACAATCCGCGCGCCAGCCGCACCTGTGGCTGCGGATCGTCGTTCAGCGCCTGAGCGCGGCTCGATTTCAATTTGATCGATTCCGGCCGTCCGCACGCCTGTGCGGGCGGTCTTTTTTTGTATAAAGAGTGAAAAGCGAAGCGTGAAAAGTGAAAAAAATGAAAGATCTTGAGGGCAAAGGAATAATTGTCACCGGCGCGACGCGCGGGATCGGCCGCGAGATCGCGCTGGAGGCCGCCCGCCGCGGCGCCAACGTCGCCTTCAATTATCTAAAGAGCGAACAGCAGGCCGAGGAGTTGAAAGCTGCGATCGGCGCGCTCGGGGTCAAGGCGATGGCGTTTAAGGCCGACGTCGCCGATCTTAAGGCCGTGCGCGCGATGGTCAACGCGGCCAAGGCCGAGTTCGGCCGGCTCGACGCGGTGGTCAACAACGCCGGGCTCACGCGCGACAAGCTGCTGGTGATGATGAGCGAGGAGGACTGGTCCGCGGTCATCCAGACCAACCTGACCGGCGCGTTCAACGTCGCGCGCGCCAGCGCGTTCATCATGATGAAGGCCAAGCGCGGCGCGATCATCAACGTCACGTCGATCTCCGGGCTGGTCGGGATGGCGGGGCAGGTGAACTATTCGGCCTCCAAGGCCGGCCTCGTCGGGATGACCAAGGCGATGGCCAAGGAGCTGGGGCCGCTGGGCGTGCGGGTCAACGCGATCGCGCTCGGATTTATCGAGACCGATATGACGGCCGCGCTGTCGGAACAGCATCGTGCCAAGGCGCTCGAGATGATTCCGCTGGGACGTTTCGGCAAGGTCGAGGATGTGGCGCCGATGGTGGCGTTTTTGCTTTCGGATGCGGCGTCGTACATCACAGGCGCGGTGATCCAGGTCGACGGCGGCCTCGCGATGTGAATCGCGCAGCTCAGTGCCCTGGCGCGTGGCCCCATTCCGCCTCGCACTTCAGAATGTTGAGCGACTGGCCCTCCTTGAGAGCGCGATACTTCTCCCAGAACGCTTCATCGATTAGCCGCAGGTCGTGCGGCTCGTCCGCGCGGCGCCATCGATTGAACTCGTCCGGGCCGCCGTTGTAGGCCGCATACGAAGAGCGAGCGAACGAGTCCGGATCGCCCGCGTGCGCGGTCTTGGCGGCCGCGCGGATCATCAGGCGCGCGAGGATCTGGCTGCCGGCGCCAGCGTTGTATGCGATATCCCATTCGAGATGCCTCACGTCGTAAAAGCCGCGCCAGACGTAGCGGTTGACCTGCATCAGGCCAACGTCATGACTCGACGATTCGAGAAAGCGTATCCGGCCGTGCGTGATCACGAACTGGCGCCAGCAGCTCTCCTGCCACGCCGCCGCCTTGACCATCACGCGATAGGTCGGTTGCAGCGCCGGGTCGGGCCGTTCGTCCGCAATTTCGCTTGCAGCCGCGGCGTCGAGCAGCGCGCCGAGGTCGCGGGTGTAGCCGTCCACGTTGGATTCGTTCACCACGGCGCGCCGCAGCTTTATTCCGAGCTGCTTCAGGTCCGGAGGTTGTGGCGGCGCGTCGGCAAATGCTTCGGCCGGGGATATCAGTCGCATCGTCATGTGCACGAAAGGTGCGGAGGATGAGTTGCACGAGGTTGGCGCCGGGGTTGGCGGCGCAGGCGTGGGCGTCGCACCCGATCCGTCCGGCGGCGACGGGGTCGCCGTAGCTGGCGGCGCAGGTGTGGGCGTTGCACCCGATGCGTCTGGCGGCGGCGGCGCCGCGGTAGCTTGCGGCGTAGCGCCACCGGCCTCTGGAGCGCCGACGGTCGCGGTGGGGATCGGCTCGGCCTCATCCGAGTCCGACGGCTCGACGGAATCGGGTGTCTGCGGCGGCGGCGTGAAACCAAAAATGTGTTGCAGCGCCGGATCTTCGCCGTAGTTGAACTGGAGCGGATCGGTGGTCGATTGCGGAGCCATGATGCGCGCGAGACGGCGGAGGTCGGCCGCCGAGATACGCGCGCCGAGCGCCGGCGCGGCCTGGTCGAACGCCATCAGCGCGTCGCCGGCGGACAGGAACGACAGGAACTCGAGCGCGCGATCGCCCAGTTGGCCCCGCGCCGCCGCCTTGCGCACCACGTCGCGCAGTTGCCGCCACTGATCAAGAAACAGCACGCGCACCGGGTCGGGGCCGCCGGGCGCGGGCGGCTGATCGATCGCCTGGGCGAGGCGATAGCGTCCGTCGAGCAGCAGGTTGAGCAGGTCTGCGCGCACCTCCTTGTCGGGCACAGCAGTGCCGACCTGCTTTATCGCGAACACGATAAACGCATCCCATTCGTCGAGTTTTTGATTCCACGCGGCGAGCTCGGCCGGCGTCAGCGGGCCCGAAGGCGCGGCCGGCGCGGCTGCGGGCAGGGTCGGTGCGGTCAGTCCCAGCGTCACCTTTATACCGTCGGGCGCGGCGACGGCCGGTCCGACGCCATGCACGGTCGCGAGCGTTTGCTTGAAACGCTCGGCCTGGTCGGGCGGTGCGGTCTCCTCGGCGAGCGCACGAAACTCCTCGATCGGCGCGCGCAGGTCGAACTTGAAAGTCTGAAAACGCGGGATGAAGTTGTCCTTGATCAGGTCGAAGCCGCGTCCCACGATGAGGGACTTCTGATGCTGCTGGTCGTAGAGGTTGATGTCGCTCACGCGGAACATCAGCGTCAGATTCGGGGTTAGATAGGGCGTCGCGTCGATCGCGATGATGCCCTTCCATGAAATCGGATTGACGCATTGGTCGCCCAGCGGCACGCCCAGCCCAAGCTCGCCGTCGGACTCGAGCACGACCGTCGTGGGGCCGTTTTGGGCGAAGCGCGGATTGCGCGAGTAGAGGAACTCGCAGGCATTCGTGCCTTTCCACAGGATTGCGCGGCCGCCGGGCGCGTCGTAAATCTGCCGCTTGAGCGCGATGCCGAGCGTGACGTAATCGATCGTCAGCGGGACGAAGACCTGCACCGCGGGATCGGCGCGAGAGACGCCGCAAAGCGAAACGAGGGCCGCGATCGCGGCGAGGAGTGGTGCAAGGCGAAACATCGGTCCAAAGCGAAACATCGATCAATGATTGCAAGCGCTTGTCAACAATTACAGCCGCCCGCGCGTCACATTACTGCACTATCAAAGATGACCGTGCAGGGCGGATTGCCTTGTAAGGGCGGTTGATCGAAAAGATAATTGAGACTCAGATGATTGAAGCGGGCATAATTGAAGTTGATTGAGGCCCGAATGATGGACGAAGAATCGAAATCGATTTTCTACGAGGCCGAGAATCCGCAGGCCTCGCGCGAGCTCGAAGAGCTGCGCCGCTCCGGCGACTACGAGCCGCCCTTCGTGGTCGTGCGCCGCCGCGTGATCGACGACTTCAACGAAGGCAAGATGACGATCGACGCCACCGTGGTGCTGCGGATCGGCGACGTGGAGGAGACCGAGGCCGCGCGCGGCGTCGGCGTCGTCCATGCGCTCGATGTCGCGCTGCGCAAGGGCTTGCTTAAGTACTTCCCGTTTCTCGCGCCGGTCCGCGTGATCGAGACCTACATGCACGCGAGCGGAGAGTCGACCGAAGCCGAGGTGATGTCGATCAAGAAATTTTCCGACGGCCAGAGCGCCTGGACCACGCTCGCCAAGTCGGCCAACACGGCCGAGGCCGGATGGCAATCGTTGGTCGACGGCTATGAGTGGCGCATCAGCCACGAGCGCAACAAGTTGCGGCGGATGACGGCTAATCCGCGGTTCTCGAGGCGTTAGGTCCGCGCGCACACGATGGGACGCCTGTTCGGAGAGCCGCAGCGTATTGCGGCCCAGGCTACGGCGGGCAAGCTCGCGGTGCTCTACGACGGCGGCTGCGAGATGTGCCGCACCGTCGCGGCTGGAATTCTGCGCTACGACAACACCGAGTCGCTCGAGCTGTTGGACGCCAATGATCCGGCGGCACGCGGGCTCTTTTCCGAACTCAAGCTCGATGACCTGCTCTACGAGCTGCACGTGATCGACGACCGCGGCCGAGTCTATCGCGGCGCGCGCGCGGTCAATGAAATCCTGCGCCGGCAGGCCGGTCTGCGCAGCCTGTTCGCTTATCTGTGGTATGTTCCGGGTTACGCATGGATCGCCGATCGCCAATACAAAGTCATCGCCGGCGGGCGCAAGCGCGACGCGGGCGCGCCGGTCGCCACCGCTTCGGCGCGTCAGCCTTGAGCGCGGCGCGCGGCGCCGATCGCCCGTGGCAGGGGCAATCGACGTGAAGCCGTTGTACATCTTCAACACGCTCGGCCGCCAGGTCGAGGAATTCGAGCCGCTCAATCCGCCGGTGGTGACCTACTATTCGTGCGGACCGACGGTCTATCTGCCGCAGCATCTGGGCAACATGCGCGCGTACGTATTCGTCGATACGCTGCGCCGCGCGCTCGAGCTCAACGGTTACGAAGTCCGCCACGTGATGAACATCACCGACGTCGGCCACATGACCTCCGACGCGGATGCCGGCGAGGACAAGATCGAAAAGACCGCGCGCGCCGAGGGTAAGACGCCGCGCGAGGTCGCGGATTTCTATATTGCGCAGTTCACGCGCGATTGCGGCAAACTCAATATCCGGCTGCCCGCGCCGCCGATGCTTTGCCGCGCGACGGACCACGTCGCCGACATGATCGCGCTTATCGAGCGAATCGTGGAGCGCGGCTACGGGTACGTCACGCGCTCGGGCGTTTACTTCGACGTCGAAAAGTGGCGCGGGCAAAGCCGCGTCGGCCGGCTTTCGCGCCAAAGCCTCGACGAACAGCATGCCGGCCAGCGGCTGGAACATTCGCCCGACAAGAAAAGCCCGCACGACTTCGCGCTCTGGGTGCTCAATCAGCCGGACCATCTGATGCAATGGGAAAGTCCGTGGGGGCGCGGCTATCCGGGATGGCATATCGAGTGCTCGGCGATGTCGATGCGCTACCTGGGCGAGACGATCGATATTCACACGGGTGGTCTCGACCATATCCCGGTCCATCACGAGAACGAGATTGCGCAGTCCGAAAGCGCGACCGGCAAGGCTTTCGTGCGCTACTTCGTGCACAACGCTTTCCTGGTCGGGATGGAAGGGGCGAAGATCAGCAAAAGCGCGGGGCGCTTTCCGCTGCTCGACGATCTGGTGGCGGCGGGAATCAATCCGCTCGCGTTTCGGCTGCTGTGCCTGGGCGCGAAGTATAGATCGGAGCTGGCGTTCTCGCTCGACGCCGTGCGCGCGGCCGAGCGCAACCTGGACTACTTCGCTGAGTTCGCGCGCAACCTCTCCGACGACGACGCGGGCGCTGCCGCCGATTCGGCGTGGGCCGGGGAGTTCGACGAACGCTTTGTCGAGGCGCTCAACAATGATCTCAACACTCCGCAGGCGCTGGCCGTCGCGCTCGAACTGGTCGCAGAGGCCTATCGCCGCGGCGATAAGCGAATCTGGAATACGCTGAAAAAATTCGACGCCGTGCTTGGGCTCGGCCTCGAAGCGATGCGCAAGGAGACCCAGGGTGAGTTCCCGCCGGAAATAGCCGCTTTGCAGCGCGAGCGCGACGCCGCGCGGGCGGCCAAAGACTTCAAGCGCGCCGACGAGCTACGCAAGGAGTTGGAGGCGGAAGGCTACGAGGTGAAGGATCATCGCGACGGGTCCACTATAATGCTGCGCAGAGGCGTCGCTTGAATATGAGGGCCGGGCTCTCTTAGAATCCGCGCACGCCCGCAGCGCCTCGCACAAGGGTGAGCAATGTCGATTGAGCTGAAGAAGTTCGATACCAGGATGCAGGCCGAAGGGCCTGAAGTCCGTCACCTCGACCCGCACAACGCCCCTTACTACCTTGCGATTGCCGACGAGGTCGAAATCTTCGAGGCCGCCTACAAGGCCCGTTTGCCCGTGTTGCTCAAGGGACCCACCGGCTGCGGCAAGACCCGCTTCGTCGAGCACATGGCCCATCGCCTCGCGAGCCTCCCCGACGGCCCCACCGAACTCATCACCGTCGCCTGCCACGAGGACCTGACCGGCAGCGACCTGGTCGGCCGCTACCTCATCCAGGCCGACGAGACGGTATGGATTGACGGGCCGCTGACCCAGGCGGTGCGGCGTGGCGCGCTCTGCTATCTCGACGAGATCGTCGAGGCGCGCAAAGACACCACCGTGCTCATCCATCCGCTCTCCGACCATCGCCGCATCCTGCCGGTCGAGAAGCGTGGCGAGACACTGGAGGCGCACGTCGGCTTCCTGCTGGTGATTTCGTACAATCCCGGCTACCAGAGCATCCAGAAAAATCTCAAGCACTCCACACGCCAGCGCTTCGTCACGATCGAGTTCAACTACCCGCCGGCCGACAAGGAAGTCGAAATCATCGCGCACGAGGCGGGTGTCGATCGCGACATGGCGATGCAACTCGCGGTGCTGGGCGAGAAGGTGCGCAACCTCAAGGCCTCGGGGCTGGAAGAGGGCGTCTCGACCCGGCTCCTGATCTATGCCGGCGAACTTATCCGCCAGGGAATCGCGCCGCGGCGCGCCGCGACCGTCGCGGTGACCTGGTCGCTAACCGACGAAGCCGACAGCAAACGTGCGATCGACGAAGTAGTCAAGGCGATCTTCCCCGAGTAAGCGTACGCTCACGTGATCGATCTGCGCAGCGACACCGTCACCCTGCCGACCCCCGAGATGCGCGAGGCGATCGCGCGCGCCGAATTGGGCGACGACGTTTACGGCGAGGACCCAACGGTCAACCGGCTCGAAGCGATGGCGGCGGCCGCGATGGGGAAGGAGGCCGCGTTGCTGGTCGCCAGCGGCACGATGGGCAATCTGATCGCGATGCTCGTGCATTGCGCGCGCGGCACCAAGGCGGTGCTCGGCGCGCGCGCCCATACTTATCTTTACGAGGCGGGCGGCGCCGCCGCGCTGGGTGGCGTGGTGCTGACTCCGATTCGCAACACCGACGACGGAGAATTCGCGCTCGACGAGCTGAAGGCCGAACTCGAGACGCCGTCCGATCCGCATTTTGCGCCGCACGCGCTGGTCGCGATGGAAAACACGCACAACCGCTGCGGCGGCGAGGCGGTTGGGCTCGCGCACATGGACGCGGTCGCGGAACTGGCGCATCGCCATGGCTTCGGCGTCCATCTCGACGGCGCGCGCATCTTCAATGCCGCGCTCGCGCTCGAGACCAGCGCAAACCATATCGCCGCGCAAGCCGATACGGTTTCGTTCTGTCTTTCCAAGGGGCTCGCCTGTCCGGTCGGCACGATGCTCTGCGGGCCGCGCCCGTTCGTGGAACGGGCGCGTCGCATGCGCAAAGCGCTGGGCGGCGGGATGCGTCAGGCGGGGATAATCGCGGCGGCAGGGATTGTCGCGTTGACCGCGATGGTTGATCGGCTCGCCGAGGACCACGAGAACGCGCGCGCGCTGGCCGAGGGACTCGACCGCGTCGCGGGCCTGCGAGTGCATCCGGCGCACCGGCGTACCAACATGGTGTTCTTCGAGGTCGCCGGCGGTGCCGAGCGCGCGGGCCGCTTTGCCGCCGCGCTCAAGGAGCGCGGCGTGCTGGTCGGCCCGCGAAACCCGGTCGAGTTCCGCGCCGTCACGCACTACGGCGTGAACGGCGCCGACATCGAGTGCGCGGTCGCGGCGGCGGCTGAGGCCGCCGCCGCGACCGCGCACGGCGCCGCGTCGACACCGGCGGAGCGTTAGCCCGCGCGATTCTCCATGGATTCGATGAACTCGCTGAAATCGCTGTTCTCGCTGCGCGGGCACGTCGGCTTCGTCACCGGCGCGTCGTCCGGCCTCGGCGTCGACTGCGCCACGGCGCTCGCGATAGCGGGCGCCGACGTCGCGCTGGCCGCCCGCCGCGGCGAGCGCCTGGAGAAGCTCGCCGCCGACCTCGCGCGCGAGTACCGCGTGCGCACCGCCGCAATTCAGCTCGACGTCACAGACGACGAGCAAATCGACGCGGCGCTCGGGCGCGCAGAGAGCGAGCTCGGCCTAATCGACATCCTGGTCAACAACGCAGGCATCTCGCCCACCGGCCGCGCCGAGACCCTGCCGCGCGCGGTCTGGGACGCCGCGATCGCGACCAACCTCACCGCGCCGATGATGATCTCGCAGCGCGTCGCCCGCGGCCTTATCGAAGCCAAACACGCCGGCCGCATCATCAACATGGTTTCGATCTACGCGACCATCGCCAGCTCGATTTACCGGCTATCGGCGTATACGGCGTCCAAAGCCGGGCTGCTTAATCTCACCCGCCAGCTCGCGGTGGAATGGGCGGGTTACGGAATCCTGGTCAACGCGCTTGCGCCGGGATGGATTCCGACCGAAGCCACCGAAGGCGGAATCGCCAAGGGCAGCAATCGCGAGCGGATGGAAAAGTCGACGCCGCTTGGAAGGCTTGGTCGGCCCGAGGAAATTCGTGGAGCGATAATTTATCTGGCCAGCGAGGCTTCGAGTTACGTGACCGGCTCGATGCTGGCCGTGGACGGCGGTTACCAAGCCTGGTGACGCCGTCGCCCACAGACGGGATGTTGCTCTGATGGGGGGAACGGCTCTCAGAGCGCAACTGACGCGGCGCAAGCCGGTCGCTGCGCTGCTGAACGACGCAGGACCGCATCGCGGCGGCCTGCGCCGCGCGCTCGGCGCGCTCGATCTCACCGCACTCGGCATCGGCGCGATCATCGGGGCCGGCATCTTCGTGATGACCGGGGTCGGTGCGCGCCAGGCCGGTCCGGGTCTAATCATTTCATTCGTCATGGCGGGCGTGGCGTGCACGATGGCGGCGCTGTGCTACGCGGAGTTCGCCGCTATGATTCCGGTGGCCGGTTCCGCGTACTCCTATTCGTACGCCACGATGGGCGAGCTGGTCGGATGGATTATCGGATGGGACCTCGTGCTGGAGTACGCGGTGGCTTCCGGAGCGGTCGCGGTGGGATGGTCGGGATACTTCCGCGTTATTCTTCAGGGGATCGGGATACATCTGCCGCACGCGATAACCTTCGCCCCGGGCACGGAGCCTGGCGCGATCGTCAATCTGCCGGCGGCGCTGATCGTGCTGCTGGTCTCGGCCGTGCTCTATGTCGGGATCCGTGAGAGCGCGCGGCTCAACTCCGTGATCGTCGCGATCAAGCTGTGCGCGGTCGCGACCGTGATCCTGGTCGGGATGTTTTTCGTCCGCCCGCAGAACTGGAGCCCGTTCGCGCCCTTCGGATTCGCGGGGATTTCCAAGGGCGCCGCGTACATCTTTTTCGCTTACATCGGCTTCGACGCAGTCTCAACCGCGGCTGAGGAGGCGATCGATCCCGGACGCGACCTGCCACGCGGCATCCTGTGGTCACTCTTTGTGTGCACCGTGCTTTATATTGCGGTCGCTGCGGTATTGACCGGGATGGTGCCCTTCGCCGAGATCGACAAGAGCGCGCCTCTTGCCTCAGCCTTCGTGACGCGTGGGCTCAATTTTATCGGCGGCGTGGTTTCAGTGGGCGCCGTGGCGGGGTTGACCTCGGTGCTGCTGGTGCTGTTGCTTGGCCAGTCGCGGATCTTTTTTGCGATTTCGCGCGACGGGTTGCTGCCGCAGGCGTTCAGCCGGGTCCACCCGCGTTTCCAGACGCCTTACATACCGACGATGTTAACCGGGGCGGCGGTGGCCATTACGGCGGCGTTGCTGCCGATCCAGGAGATCGCCGAGTTGACCAACATCGGCACCCTGTTCGCGTTCGTGCTGGTATGCCTGGCGGTATGGATTCTGCGTTACATCGATCCGGATCAGCATCGGCCTTTCCGCACCCCGTTGGTGCCGCTGGTGCCAATCATGGGCGCGCTGTCGTGCCTGTATCTGATGACCAGCCTGCCGATGGTCACGTGGATCAGATTTTTCGTCTGGATGGCGATTGGACTCGCGATCTACTTCGGCTACAGCCGCTTCCATAGCCACGTCGACGCCATCGCTTCAGCTAACGCCGCCGCGGATTGAGTCGCAGGCAATGAAAAAGGGCCGGGAGATTTCGCTTCCCGGCCCTCTTTTTTGTCTTGTAGCAGAACCTATTTGTTGATGCCCACTACATTCTCGAACTTGAGATCCATCGTCGCGATGCCCGCCGCGACATTGAGACCGGTGTTGCCCTCGATGCTGAGCGGCTGCAATGAGATCGATCCGTCCATCCCGCCAACCAGCAAGTTTCCGCCAACGCCGAGTCCGAGGGTTGCGCTCGCGGTCGCTCCGGCGTAGTGACCGGCGAGCAGGCCGGGATTGGTCGTGATCTTCGTCCCGGGCGAGAGCACCGTCCACAGGATTACACCGGATTGCAGGTAGCCAATGTCGGCTCCGAATTTGGTGATCGAACCCGAGTAGTCTTCAATTTTCTTGCCCTTCTCTGCCGGGGTGTAGGTGCACTGCAGTTTGCGTGACGAGCCGAAGATGAATCCCCAGCCGCTCGAGACATGGCAGCTCAGGTAGCCGAGCTTGACTACGTGCTTGGCCGGCGCTTCCCCTTGCGCGAGCGCATTGGGCGCCGCGGATAGCATCACGGCCAAGGCCGCGACCGCGAACAGTGCGATTGAGAATTTTCGCATGTGATTTCCTCCCTAGCTGTAGTGAAGTTGGTTGGACGCGCTTGCGTGTGGAGCAAATCTTTTATCACGAACAAAGCTCGCGAGACATCAATTACAGGCCGCGCGTACAACGTTTCTCCGCGTACGGCTTCCTTTCTCGCATCTAGAAGGAGAAAATTGAAATTCGCTTCAAGTAGCAGCAGTAGCTTGTATGACTCGCGTCATATCAAAGGAAAGAGTCGAGAACGCGGCATTGACGAACCCTACGGATCCGCGTTGCTGGATCTGATACCGCGGCCGAAAGCGGCAACTTCAGAACGCCACTCCTCGCCGAAGGCCAGGATCAGCACTTGCTGGTTGATGTGCTCGTCCTTGGTGAGACTCCGCCACGATCCGCCGCCCGCACGCGCCATCGCCTGATACGCCGCCTGGGTCTCGAGGTAGAACTCCGGCAGTGAGGACGCCGTGACCGGCACCGGTCCGCTGAAGCTCTGCCACTGCTTGACGAAGCGTTCGTGCTCTTCGACGGTCAGGTCGACCGTGTTGAAGGTTCCATTCTCGCCGTGGAACTGGCGGATGAGCTGGAGGACCGGATCGAAATCCTCCTTGAACGGTGGCGTGTCACCGACCAGCACGATCACCTTCTTGGCGTACGAGCGCCATCCCATGCTGCCGACCGCCATGCGAACCGCGCCCAGGGTGTCTTCCTGCCATTCGCCGCCATTGCGCGCCTGGATGCCGCCCAGGAACTGGACCACCGCGCCGGGCGAGGTGGTAAGCGGAAGCATCTGCATCTGCTCGCCGCGTCCGCCGAATACGATGATCCCCACGCGTGCGGTCGGCACCAGCCGATGGATCGCAAGCATCAACTGGCGCGTCTTGTTCTTGACGTCGTCGATCACCAGGCGCATCGAGCCCGTCCCGTCGATGACGATCACGACGTCGAGGCCGGTGCGCCGCAGTCCGCTGATAAAGCCGCCGAAACCGTTGCCGATCCCCTGCCCGTAGCCCGAGCCCATCCCGCCGCCGCGGCCGATTCCGATTCCGCCGGTGCTCGCGCGCACGTAGTTATTGGCGCTGACGACGGCCTCGCGCGCGTAGGTGTCGATCTGTTTGGGCCTCTCGATCGGCAGCGCCTGCAACTCCGGCATCTGCATCTCGGGCATGTTGGTGTCTTCGCCGGGTTTGGTCTGGCCGCCGCCGCCACCCGCCTGCAGGCTTATCGGGATGAAGTTCTGTCCGGTCTCCATGTGCACGGCAAAGAGCAGAAAGAGCAGGACCACGACGTGCAGGCCGATTGAGAGCGGGAAGGGGCCCAGCAGGAAGCGCAGGCCCTGGCGCAGGCCATGCCTGAACCCGGGCTTTTCCTTTTCCGGATCTTCCTCGTCCAGGTGCGCGCGCGTGGCGATCCAGAAGAGGACCATCGCCACTACGACTACCGATACCGCGAGCAGGCCGATTTGTTCCGCGACGGTCACGCGATGCCTTTTGTTTCTAAGGCTCCAGCCCTGCTCCCCCGAGAGGCGGCGCCGATGCTACAGTTATGCGCCGCGAGGGCGCCCTTGGATATTGTGCTCCCGCTGACCGTCCAACAGAACTCAGGGTCCTTCGGAGGGAGGTTCGGGCGGCACTACCGGCCCGCTGGGCAGACCCGGCTCGCCCATCTCGGCGCCACCGCCGCCACCGCCCTGGAGCTTGGCCACCGCGATAGCGATTTGCTGAGCGCCCGCCGTCTTGGCGATGTCCAGGATGCGCACCATGTCGGCCAGGATCACCGCCGGATCGCCCTGGAACACCACCAGCTTGTCGGGATCCTTGCCGATAGCGTCCTTGAGCGCTGCCGGCAGCGTCTTTTCATTCACCTCGCCCTGGTTGACGAAGATGCGATGGTCCGCGGTGTACATCACCGCCACGCCCTTGGGCTTGTCGGTAGTCGCTTCGGATTGAACCTTGGGCAAGTCGACGTGGGCGGCGGACTCGATCGTGATCGCGGTCGCCACCATGAAGATGATGAGCAGGACCAGGAAGATATCCGTGAGCGGCGTGATGTTGATGTCGGCGAAGACGCCGCCGCTCTGATTGGAACCGATCGCCATGAGTTGGTACTAACCTCTTGTTCCCGCGCGTTGCCCGCGTCAGCCGCCGGTCGTGCCCGCCGCCCCGGTCTGGAGGCGCTGGGATTGTCCCGGCGCGACGCGCTTGGCCGCGATTGCTATCTGCTGGGCCCCAGCGAGCTTGGCGATTTGCAGGATTCGGATCATGTCGCCCAGCAGGACTTTCTCGTCGCCCTGGAAAATTACCACCTTGGAATCGACCCGGGTCAACGCGTCGGTCAGCGCCGATTCTAGGTCGCGCTCGGTCACGTCCTTGGAATTGACGAACAATTCATGCTGGGCGGTGTAGGTGACGATGACGCCCTTGTTTTCGGGCGCGGTGTTCTCGGCCAGCGGCAGGTCGACGTGAGAGGCGGCCTCGATGGTGACCGAGGTGGTTACCATGAAGATGATCAGCAGAACCAGGAAGATGTCGGTGAGCGGCGTGATGTTTATCTGCCAGAACATCTCGCCGTTGCTTTGGGGTCCGCTAACCGCCAACGGCCTGTCTCCCTTGCAGCGCGGCGTCGATGAGGCGGGCGGCGTTGATGTGGATCGCGGCGTTGATGTTGTCGATCTTGACCGAGAAGTAGTTGTAGAAAATGACCGCGATGATCGCGACCGCCAATCCGAGCGCGGTTGAAATCAGCGCCTCCGAGATGCCGGCCGCGACGACCGAGAAGCCGCCGGTGCCCATCACCGCCATCGACTGAAACGCTACCAGGATGCCGACTACGGTGCCGAACAGCCCGATGAACGGAGCCGAGGCGCCCGACGTTGCGAGCACCCAGATGTAGCGCTTGAGCTCGACCAGCTCGGCAAAGCGCCGCTCCTCGTCGAGTTCCTCCAGCCGTGAGCGATCGAGATCCTTGGCGCCCGAGATGAGCGTATGGAAGACGCGGTCGGCCGCGGTGTGGCCGGTCTCGGTGCGCTGCAGGGCCTCGTTGAATTTGCCCTGGCGCAGTGGGCCGACCAGCGCGTCAGCGGTCTTGGTGGCGCGAGTGCCGATTCCGCGCAGCGCCCACAGGCGCTCGAAGATGACCGCCAGACAGACGATCGAGATGAGGATCAGCGGGTACGTCGCGTAGTAGCCCTGCTGGATCATCTGAATAATGCCGAACTGGTTCTGCATCGATTAAACCTTCCGCAACCGAAAATTTTGGGTAGACTGGCGCGGCCGTTGCGCCTCCCCGGCGTCCCGGCGGCTGGTCCCTAAGCCCACCATAATTACCTACCCGGCCTATTCGCGCAAACCTGCGGAGAAACTCGGTACTGTCCGTAGGACAGCACCAGAAACTCAGACGCACCCTCGCTGCCTTCTGTGTCGGACGCGCCGTCCGCGAAGAGTCAACCGCCGCGCCGCGCCTGTGGTTCCCCGGCGCTTGCGGGAGGCCGGAGTTTACGGGATAAATCTGCCTGAGGCGGGAGATACCGTTTCGGTCTCCCCGCACAACCACGGAACTACCGACAAAGAGAGGATTGAGACGGCAATGGCACTACTTGATGGAAAGGTCGCGATCGTTACAGGCGCCGGACGCGGTATTGGCCGCGAAGAAGCGCTGCTGCTGGCCAAACAGGGGGCCAAGGTTGTGGTCAACGATCTCGGCGGCCACTTCGACGGCACCGGCCAGTCGCGTTCGCCGGCCGAGGACGTGATCAAGGAGATCCGCGGCTTCGGCGGCGAGGCGGTCGCGAATTTCGAGAGCGTCAGCGATTTCAAATCCTCCAAGCGTATCGTCGAGTGCGCGCTGGACAACTTCGGCAAGCTCAACATCGTGGTCAACAACGCCGGCATCCTGCGCGACCGCATGATCTTCAACATGAGCGAAGAGGATTTCGACGCTGTCCTCAACGTCCATCTCAAAGGCACCTTCAACCTGGCGCGCCACGCCTCCGCCTACTGGCGTGAGCAGCAGAAGAACGGCAACCTGCTGGGCGGCCGCCTAATCAACACCAGCTCCGATTCCGGCTTGCTCGGCAACGCCGGCCAGGGCAACTACGGCACTGCCAAGGCCGCGGTGGCAGCGTTCGCGATCATCATCGACCGCGAGTTGGCGCGTTACGGATGCACCGCCAACGCGATCGCTCCGGTCGCGCGCACCCGCCTGACCATCGAGGCCACTCCCCAAACGGCGGCCACGATGCCCGCCGTCAAGCAGGGCGATTTCGATCTCTTCAGCCCCGCCCATGTGGCGCCGCTGGTCGCATGGCTCGGCAGCGACGACGCCAAGGACGTCCACGGCGAAGTGTTTCGCGTCGGGATGGGACGGGTGTGGCTGATGCGCGGATGGCATTCGGTGGCGCAGGTCGCAGCGGCGCCCGGCACGTTCTGGGAGCCGGCGGCGCTCGGCGCGCGCCTGAAGGAAGAGCTCGCCAAGGGCGTCACCAAGAAGGAAAGCCTGGCCGAGGTCATGAGCGCGGGGCGCTGACTCGGGCCGATGCCTCACGTCAAAGCCGGTGCGCGCGCGGACGCTGCTCCACACAGAGCGCGCCCGCGCCGCGTGCTGATCATCTGCGCGGCCAACACCGCCCGCAGCATCATGGCCGAGCATATGCTGCGCCGTGAGCTTGGGGCGCGCGGCGCCGACGGCGCGATCGAAATTCGCTCGGCCGGTATCGCGCCCTATGCTCGCGACGGCGCGCTGGTTTCGCTGGACACCCGGATGACGCTCAAATCGATAGGGATCGATATCGGCGAAGAGGCAGCCTCGACCGACCTCAAGCGTCATCCGGAGCTGCTGGAGGCGGCCGACCTGGTGATCGCGATGACCGTGGCGCAGGAGCGCGACCTGCGCGAGCGCTTTCCGGCCGCCGCCGATCGCGCGGTTTTCACCTTGCGCGCGTTCGCCGGCGAGTCGGGCGACATAGATGATCCGTTCGAGCAGGGCCACGAAGTCTTCGACGTCTGCCGCGACGAAATCGGACGGCTCATCCCAAGGGTCGCCGATCGCTTGCTCGGCCATGACTGAGGCAAGAATAAGGCCTGCTGAGATCCGCATCGAAGGGACACTAACCGATGGAATTCACCAACCCCACGGACGCCGAGATTCGCGAGATCCTGTCGCATCCGGCGACGGTCGCAGTGGTCGGATGCTCGGACAATCCGGCGCGCGACAGCCTGCGGATCGCGATGCTCCTTAGGCGCAAGGGGTTCCGCGTGATCCCGGTCAACCCGCAGCTCGGGCCCGATGCACTGATGAGCGCGCTCGGCGAGCGATGCTACCCGGACCTCGCTTCGATTCCCGACCCGATCCAGATGGTCGACGTCTTCAGGCGCCCCGAATACCTGCCAGAAATCGCCGAGGCCGCGATCGCCAAGGGCGCGCGCGTGCTCTGGTGCCAGCTTGGCGTGGTCAACCTCGAGGCCGGCCGGCGCGCGCGGGCGGCGGGGATGAGGGTCGTGATGGACCGCTGCCCGGCGATCGAATATGGACGGCTGTTCTAAGGGGCGCACGCGGCGCGGGCGCCGCTAGCGATGGCGCGCGCGAAAGCCCGCCGCTGGGAAACGCTCAAGAGCGAGCGCGTCTACGCGACGCCCATCTTCGATCTGCATCGCCACCAGCGTTCGCATCCCCATCGCGGCGAACACGACTTCTTCGTGCTTGAGGCGCCGGACTGGATCAACATCATTCCGATCACACCCACTAACGACGTCGTGATGGTGCGGCAGTTCCGTCACGGGATCGGCGACTTCACCCTGGAGATTCCCGGCGGGATGGTCGATCCAGAGGACGCCAGCCCACTCGCCGCGGCGCGGCGCGAGATGCGCGAGGAGTGCGGCTACGACTCAGAGGATGTGATCGAGCTTGGCCGCGTCCATCCCAATCCCGCGATCCAGCCCAACTATTGTTACTCGTTCGTGGCCCGCAACGTGCGCCGCGTCGGGCGGCCTCGCCTGGGCGGCTCGGAGGAGACCGAGGTCGTGATGGTGCCGCTCGGCGACGTGAAGCGGCTGATCGCGACGGAAAAGATCACGCACGCACTGGTGATCGCGGCGTTCTCGTTTTTCCACGTCTACAATCCGCCGTCCAAGCCGCCTCGGCGCTGAAGTCTTGGAACTCCCGAAACTCAGCGCGCAGCAAATCGAAATGTAAAAAATCCATGATTTTTTTGCTGCATATAGCGATATGTACCGAGGGCGAGCGATAAGTACCGAGGGCTTGTGAGCGAAACCGCGCCAAAGGTACCGATTTAGTCGCACATTGGGGCGTGGCATGTCTCTTGCCATCTATCGTGACGTTTCGGCGTTCCGACTGACGATGGCACATTAATGGCCGTACCTAACGCGATAGCCTCACCTAAACAGAAGCCAGTGGATTCACCCCTCCTCGATGTCTCCGCTGCATTTGGATTGCAAATCCGCCCGGGTCCTCACTACCTTTTTTATTGCTACGTCTGCGGGCAGAATGAGCGGAGTTATAACGTGCGCGATGAGATCGGCGGCGGCCTGGCTCTCCCGTATTGGTGGACCGTGTGGCGGCCGCGAAGTTGGCCTGCGCTGCCGGCCGGACTCCCAAATCTAAGGTTCAGGCTGAGGCTTCTCTTCCGATGGGTCTTGCATCGGTTGCACCTGTTCGCCGGCTCAGGCAGTGGAGTATTGCTGATCTATGACCATCGGCGGGTAGTGCATTATTCCGGTTTCACTCCGAAGTATTGGCGCTTCCCGTTCGTGGCCGACGACGACTTCCAGATTGGCGACACCTGGACTGAACCGGCGTATCGCAAAAAAGGGCTCGCGTCCTTCGCGCTACAGAGGATCGTTGCGTCGCTAGCGAAGCCTGGGCGCCGGTTGTGGTACCTCGTCGAAGATGTCAATGCGCCGTCGATCCAGGTTGTGGAAAAGGCGCAATTCACGCTGGCGGCCGAGGGTACGTGGGTGAGGCCGTGGGGGCTCAAGCTTGCGGGTGCCTATGTAATTAGAAGCGAACTACCGCCCTTGATGGCGGTTCGTCGAGGCGGCGCGCAGGATAGCTGATGGAGAACGATTCCACTGTGGCTGTGGAAAATCACAGTTTCGACTCGCAGGCGTTCGACCTTAACCCGTTGACGGACGGCGCCAGCGACGCCGAGCCACCGCCGATGGACGTGACGATCCAGCCGCTCGCTGACGCGCTCGATCAATGGAAACAACTTGGCGAGGCGAGCGGCAACGCCACGTTGTTTCACACACCGGCGTGGGCGCAGGTGCTGCGCCGCGCCTACGGATTTCGCGTCTTCGCGGCGACGCTCGAGCGCGACGGCAAAGTGCTTGCCGGTTGCCTGCTGTCGCGCACCAAAAATCCGTTCGCCCGCCAGGTTGTGGGGCTGCCATTTTCCGATTCATGCGCGCCGCTCGGAGTCGACCAGGACGCGATGGCGGCACTGATGCGCGGCCTCGCGGCCGCACCCCCCCTCGGCGGGAATCTGGAGATCCGGGGAATCAAGGCATCCGCGCCGTGGCAGACGGTCGATTGCTTTGAGCAATGGTCGCTCGATCTCGCGCGGCCGTTCGCAGAGGTCCAACGCGCGGCGGATCGAAACTTCCGCCGCCAGGTTAAGCGCGCCGCGTCCGAGGCGTTCAAGATCGAGAACGGCGACAGCGCCGCGATGCTGCGCCGCTTTTACGCAATCCAACTCGAGACTCGCCGCCGCCTCGGCGTGCCGCCGCAGCCGCTGCGCTTCTTTTCGCTCGTGCGCGAGGTTTTCGCCCAGTCCCACGGCCTCGAAGTCTGGCTGGCCTCGTGCGCCGGGCGTGACCAGGCCGCAGTCGTCGTGCTGCGCGACGGGCCCACGCTTTATGCCAAGTGGTCGGCGCGCACAGCCGAGAGTGCCGCCGGCGCCTCGCACCTTCTGTTCTTCAGCATCCTGGAGCATCACGCGGGCAAAGCGGCGTCGCTCGATCTTGGCCGCACCGATGCGCGCAACACGGGACTCGCGCGCTTCAAGGCCGAGATGGGAGCCGCGCCGGTGCCGCTTCCATACAGCTACTTTCCTCGCACGCCGCGCCGTACCAGCGCCGAGGATCCCGATCGCGCAACGAGCGCGCTGACGCGAATCTGGCGCCGGGTGCCACTGCCGGTGACCCGCGCGGTCGGCGCGATCGCCTACCGTTACCTCGCATGAGGCGTCATCTCCGATCAGCCTGAGACCCGGAGTGTGCTGCGTCAATCGCGATTAGCCTTTCGAGTCTTACTATTGGACACGATAGTCAGTGCCACGCGAAAGCGATGACACTACCCGTAAGCCATTCTGATGGCCGTGTTGCACGAGTAGCATCATCTCTCACGCTGGCGATGCGCCGGCCGCACTGGCGCAGGACCGCGCCAGCTGAAGATGAACCTACGCACGCAAGTCGCCCTCGCTCTATGGATCATCGTTGGCGTGGCGGCGTTTGTCGTTTTCGAGTCACTGCCCTCGAAAGTCAGTGACTATCAGGATTTCAGGCCGTACTATGTCGGATCGCTGGCGCTTCGACGGGATATCAATCCGTACGATAGGGATTTCGCTACGGTCTTCATCGAGGCCGGCCGGCCGCTGGATAGTCTTTCGGCGTGGGAGCGAGCCGAGCCGCTGCTCGATACTCCTGCGTGGTTGATATTTTTCGAACCGTTTACGTTCCTTGAGCCCGCAACAGCGTATTGGGCGTGGACCACGTTCAACCTGCTGTGCCTTGCCGCGGCACTGTTTTTGTTGATCCGCGAGCTAGGGCCGCCTGGCGCGGACGGATGGACGGTCGGCGCGCTGATGCTGCTCTATCCGCCGATCGCGCTAAATTTCTGGTTTGCGCAGAGCGAAGTTGTCCTGCTGTTGATCTTTGCGCTGGCGCTGCGGGAATTGAGACGAGGCCATGACGGGGCGGCTGGCGCGATACTCGCGGTCGCAGCCTTGTTTCGCGCCTATCCGCTGGGGATGCTGGGTTATCTGGTCGCGCGGCGCAATTGGCGCGCGACCGCGTATTTTCTGGCCGCGTGCGTTGTCGGTACTGTTCTCGCGATTGCGTTTGCGGGATTGCAGCCGGTCGTAAGCTTCGTGCGGGTGGCGCTGCCGATATCTGGAACGCTCACTCGCGGCGTGCCGGAGAGCCTGTTGAGGCATCCGGCGAATCTCAACCTCGGTTCGTTTGTGCAACTCGTGCTCGACTATCGCGGCTGGGCTTTTGCTGCGGCAATCGGAATCGAACTGCTGATGGCCGGCTTCGCGTTCGCCGCGACCGCCGCTCTCGAGAATGACCGTTACGGATGCGGGTTCTCGTTGTGGATTGTGGTGATCACGCTGCTCTCGCCGCTGACGTGGCCGCAGTTCCTGGTTTGCATCGTCCCGCTTTATGTGGGAATCGCGGCGGCGAATCACGAGACAGAGCTGCCCCGGCGGGTGCTGAATCTCGCCGGCGCGAGCTATGTCGCGGCATTGTTCATGGGCGGGCCGCTGGGATTCTTGAGCCGCGCCCTGGCGCGTTCTATCTCGGGGCATGTACGCGCGTCGTACTTTGTGCCGGCCGAGGCGGCATTCATTTCGCTCGCCTGCGCCTATTTCGCCGCGCTCTGGATGACGACTTCCAGGAGTACGACGACTACGACTCGAACAGCCGGCGTTCGCATCCAACCCGCGGCGCAAGAGACGGGGCCGGGCGTTCGCGCACGTCTCGAATTAGGCCGCGATTAGTAGGACGATGGGGCAGCGGACCAAGTGGAGACGGCGCCGGGACGGCTCCTTGCCGGCGCGCGCATCCAGTAGGTCAGATCAATCGTCACGGGGCGACACGGAGGACGGCAGCGATGGCCAAGGAAGATTTTTCGAACATCGGCGAAGTGATTCGCAAGGCCGGCGAGGCGTTGGCCGAAACTCTCTCGGCGGTGAACAAGGCCGTCAAGGACCTTGCCGCGCAGGCGGGCGCCGGCGTCGACCGCGAACAGATGGTCGAGAACTGGATACGCGCGGCGCGGATGGCCAAGGACGGGATGGTGACCGCGCTGGAGCAGGGCTTCCAGTGGTGGGAGCGCCAGCTCCGCGAGCAGGTGCGCCGATCAGCCTCGGCGGCGGGGGGCGCCGGCGCGGAGAAGAAGCACGCCAATCCAATGGAGGCGTGGGCCGAGAATTGGCGCAAGGCGACCGAGTCGTTCAGCGCCTCGGGCGATTGGACGGAAGCGGCGCGCAAGCAGGCCGAGTCGGTGCAGAAGACGCTGCAGGACGGGCTCCGCGCGTGGCAGCGGATGTGGGAGCCTGAGAAGAAGTCTGAAAAGACCTGAGTCGGCGCTCGCTCAGGATTCAGCGGGAATACCTTTGAAAGTCATTTCGCCAGGCACGCTTGCCAAAGGACGAAGATTGGGGCACCTGCGATTTCAAGGAGCGTGAAGCCAATGAATGGAATCGGTGGCAGCGCCTGAAGCAGCATGGAAATGAGCCGGCCGACGCCACCGAGAAAGATCATACCCCAGATAGCCCGGAACAAGATTGTCTGTTTCTCGATTTTTGGGACGAGCCAGAACATTGCGAGTCCCAATCCAAGCCACACCCCACCGAAGAACCGCAGATTGCTATCAAGTAACACGTTTGCTGGCAGGCCTGCCGACGCATAGATCGGATCGCTGAGGCCGAACATGCCAATCAAACCAGTGACGACAGGGATGACGCCTAGCACACCGGTTATGACTTGAAGGCCGAGTTTGCTCATGTTGTTTCCGTGCAGCTCTCCGCGAAGGTCACCGCCGCGTGCGCGAGCTGGTGCCTTTGAGTTCAGAGGTTGTTCTTGTAGTCGAGCTCGACGAAGCTGTCGATCTTGGCCGCTGCGTCCTCGCCGTCGCTCTTCACGGCCAGGTATTTGCCCCAGGAAAAGGCGATGCGCGCGCCCCAGCTCTCGGGCTTCCACAGTTGCGAGCGCATCAGGGCCTTGGCGCAGTGGAAGAAACACTCGCGCACCGTGATCCGGATCGCGAGCTGGGCCGGCGAGCCGTTGGCCGAAAGCCGCGCGAGCGCGGCCGGGTCGACGCTCAGTTCGCCCGTGCCGTTGACTCGCAGCGTCTCGTCGGTGCCGGGAACCATGAAGATTATCCCGGCATGAGAATTCTCCAGGATGTTCTGCAGGCCGAAGAGCAACTTGTTGCCCTTGCTGTCGGGAATCAGAAAGGTGTGTGGATTCTCGACCACCACGAAGCCCGGCTTGCCGCCCTTGGGCGAGACGTCCTGGTTTCCCGCGGAATCTGCCGTCCCGAGCACCAGGAAGGGCGAACGGCCGATGAAATCGATTGCCATGTCGTCGAGCGCGCGCAGGAGCTTGCGTGGAGTGGCCGGATGCGGCTCGCCGATGAGCGCTCGCAACTGGTCGACGGTGGTGATTCGGCTGGTGGTTCGATGGTCGCCGGAATTTTCCATTTTTGATGCTCCGTCTGCGCCCGCCGCGCATCAATCAGGCTGTAGCATTTAGCGCGAACCGCGAACAGCATCCCCGGATGTGCACGATGGTCGTCGATTTGGAGTTTTCGATTTCCCTCCCCCTCCGTCTTGGGGGAGGGCAGGGTGGGGGTCCAAGCGGTTCTCAATCTCCTTGAGAACCGCTTCTGTCTGAAGCAGCGATTCCCGATTCGGGAAGCCGTTGTTAAACGAAGCTGTTATCTATCCTTTGCCGCGTGAGAGAAGCGGAGAGCTCACGGAAAAATCTGGACGAGGAAGCGTCGCGGAAAAACAGACATCTGGCGCTTCCTCGCTCGACCCCCACCCCAACCCTCCCCCAAGACACGGGGGAGGGAGTTCAGAAACGCGATTCGCGGGCGAGCGTGCGCATCGCCTCGCCCAGTAACTCGACCTCCTCGTCGGTCGTCCATGGCGAGAACGTCACGCGAAAGCCGTTGGGCTCATGCGGCGGACGCAACGGCTTGATTGCGACGCCGAAGCGGCCGAGCGCCGCCTCGGCCAATTCCTCTGACCGCATCTGTGGCGGCAGCCCGTAGGCCAGGATGCCGGGCGCGTGCGGGCCGTCCCACTTCGACGCCGTATTTTCGTAGAGCCCGTCGAGGAGCCCGCCGACTCGCGCCCGCAGCCTCGTCAGGGTCTCGACCCGCGACGGGAATTCCTCGGCGCACGCGCGCAGCGCCTCGGTCATCCCCGCGAACAGCGCGCAGTTGAGCGATCCGCTTTCGAGCTCGCCGCCGCCCTTGCGGATGAAACCCACCGGCCCGGTCCAGGCGAGCGGGTTGGCGCGCAGAAAGCGCTCGCTCGTCCAAAGCCCCCCGGTGCCCATCGGGCCGAACAGCCACTTGTGACCCGTGAACGCATACGCCCAGGCTTCGATTTGCGCCACGTCGACCGCGACCTGTCCCAGCGCCTGCGCGCCGTCGACGATATACGGGATTTCCTGCTGCGCGAGGATCGCTCCGGCTTCCTTTACCGGCAGCACGCGGCCATCCTTGCACGAGACGTGCGAGAAGACGGCGAAGCCCGGACGCCGGCGGCGAATCAGCGCGCGCAAATTTTCGAGGAACTCGGCAGGCGAACCGCCGCCGAGCGTTGCGACTTCAATCCCGCGCGCGCCAAGGCGCGAGAGCGGCCAGTTGACGCACGGATGCTCCTGGTCGGTGGTGACCGCGATCTCACCGGGCCCAAGCGTCGCGCCGAGGATGCTTATCGCGAGGTTCAGCGCGGTCGAGGAGTTGGACAGGAGCGAGACGCCGCCGCTTTCGCCCGCGCCGACGAGCGAGCGCGCCGCGATTCGCGCCTGATCCAGCGTGGCGTCGAGTCTGCGGCCGCCGTCTTCGCTGTAGAGCAGGCCCGCAAACTCGCGATCGACGGTTCTTACGCGCCGGGCCACGCGTTCATGCGGCCGGGCCAGGCCGCCGTGGTTGAAATAAGCCTTTAGCGTGCGCGTAGCCATAGAAAAATCTCCGACTCCAAGCTTCTCGCGCGCTGCGCCGCCGCTCGCTCAGGGCGCCTTGGCGGGGTTCGCGAGCGGGTCGAAAACGCTTTGTCCGCGCGGCGGTCCGCCCCACAATCTGCGGCATAGCGCGTAGGCCGGATAGGTCGTCGCCGCGAGCACCACCGCGACGATGAAGTCCTCCTTGATGCCGCCCGCGGTAAGCGCGAGGCCAAAGGTGGCGCACCAGGTCAGCATCGGGAGCCCCGCGACCAGGTAAAGCCCGGCCCTGCCGCCGCCGATCACGAACAGGCCGTCGCGCGCGGGCCGCTTGCGGCGCATCACGACCAACGCGCTCAACTCGAGCACCAGCGCGCCCATGTAAAAGAATACGTCGAGGATCACCAGCGTGACGAAGCCGAGCGGCACCAGCATCGTGAAGAGCACGCAGCAGGCCAGGATTGATTTGCCGGGAGTCGCCGTGGTGCGCCAGACCTCGGCCAGCCATCGCGGCAGATAGCTCTCGCGCGCGAGCACGAACGGCATCCGCGACACCCACAGCATCGCGGCCGTGAAGATCGAGAACGCCGACACCATCCCGCCGAGCGCGAGCGCCGCGCCCAGCGCCGGGCCTCCGAGCTGGCGGCCGATCTCGGAATACCATCCGGTCTCCCACTTGGCGCCGCTGTGCGCGCCAGAGAGCGCCACGCCGAGCGGCAGCATGTAGCCGAGCACCACCATCGGCAGCGCGATCGCCAGCGCGCGCTGGTAGGTGCGGCGCGGGTCGCGAATCTCGCCCGCGACCACGCTCGCGTTTTCCCATCCGCTGAAATTCCAGATTATGATCGTGAGTCCGCCGCCGAGCGCGAGCGCGAAGTCCGGCCCGAAAATGTGACCGGCCGGCGGATGCCAGTGCACGAGATGGCCGAAGCCGAGCACGACCAGCGCCGCGAACGGCGCCAGCAGCAGCGCGGTCAGCAGGATCGCGCTGTCGCCGGCCGGCCGCACGCCGAGAAAGTTGAGCAGCCCGGCGAGCCATACCAGCGCCATCCCGACCACAATCTGGCCGCCGGTGCCGAGCGGATACAGGAAAGCGAGGTAAGCGCTGAACAGGACCGGGTAGATCGCCATGTCCACTGCGGTGTAGAGCAGTGTCAGATAAGCTTCGGCGAAACCCCAAAACGGCCCGAGCGCCTCCTTGACCCAGAAATAGAAGCCGCCCTCCACCGGCATCAGCGCGTTGAGCTCGGCCGCCATCAGCGCGGTCGGAATGCTGAGCGTCAGCGGCACCAGCACGCATAGCAGGAGCGTGAGGCGCGGGCCGGCGATGCGCACGGCGTCCTCGGTTCCGTACGCGCCGCCGCTTACGACCAGGTAGACGACGCAGGTCAGCGAGAGCAGGCCGAGCTTGCCGCCCTGCATCGCGATCGCGGCGCGCGGGCTGAGCGGCGGCGCGGCGGTCGCGGCCGCTTCGACGCGCTGATGGCCGGCGGAATCCGGGCGCGGCGGGTTCATCAGGGCTAGGCTCTAGCCGAGCATCGGCGCGGGCACAAGGCGGCGGGGATTGCGCGAAGGTGGGCTCGCGAGCAACACTTATCAATGGTGTCGATACCGCGTATAGTACATGGGCTCCCGCCTCAAAAAATTAGGCCGGCGCTGACGGTCAATATCTTTGTGTTAATTGCAAATCAATTTGTTCACGGCGGTCGCTCGTCGAGCACGCCAATATTATCGATGCGCTCGCTGACGGCTACGCTGGCCGCGGCCGCGATGCTGCTCGGCGCCGGATGCGCGCAGCGGACGCAAGGCCCCAGGTTCCTGCCGCCCGGCGCGGCGTCCGCCAGCGTGCCCGGTGAGGCCGAGCAGCCGTCGCCGTTCGGCGGCAAGCCCGCGGTCGATATTCCGCCGCAGGCCAGGGCGATGGGCGCGTTTTTACAAGCCGAGGTCGCGACCGAAGAGGGCGATCGCACGGAGGCGCTGAAAGCGCTCGAAGAGGCGGTGCAATACGATCCGGGCAACGCCACGCTGCGCATCACGCTGGCCACGCTCTACGTGCGTGACGGGCGGCTGGCGGACGCGCGGGTCCAGTCCGATCAGGCGGTGAAGATCGATCCCGGCTCATCGCGCGCGCTGCTGCTCGCCGCCGGTATCGACTCCGCACTGGGCGACGACACGAGCGCCGAGCAGGACTACAAGGAAGTGATCAGGACTTCGCCCAAGAACCAGGAGGCCTACCTGTTCCTGGGCACGCTGTACGCCAAGCGCGGCGACTACGAGCCGGCGCGCAAGGTTTTCGAGCAGCTGATCGCGCTCGATCCGCAATCGTTCCTGGGCTACTACTACGCCGGGCGCACGATGCTCGCGGCGGGCAACTACTCCGCGGCCGAGCGCTACTACAACAAGGCGCTCGATCTCAATCCGCAATCCGAGCTCGCGCTGCTCGACCTCGCCGCGCTGCGCGAGGACCAGGGCCGGCGCGACGACGCGGTCGCGATTTACAAGAAGATCCTGCAGATCAATCCCAACGACGATCGCGCGCACAAGCGCATGGCCGAACTGTACTTTGCCGCGCACGCCTCGGCCGAGGCCCCGGTGAAGCCGGCGCCGGCGCCCGAGAAGATCGAGATCAGCCCGAGCGACACGCGCACCAAGATTGGGCTGTTGTACTTCGAGCGCGGCGACTTCGACCGCGCCGCCACCGAGTTCAACCTGGTGCTCGGCGCCGAGCCCGACAACTACCGCGTCCACTATTATCTCGGCACCGCCTACAGCGAACTGGGCGACTACGACAAGGCGGCGACGGAGTTCGGGCGGATTCCCGAGGGCAACGAGCATTACGTCGAATCGCGCCTGCAGCTCGCCTACATCTATGACAAGCAGCACGAGTACGACCAGGCGATCGCGGCGCTCAACCAGGCGCTGGCGAAGAAGCCCAACGACGCCGAAATTCTCGGCTTCACGGTCGGCGTCTACCAGGAAAAGAAGGACTATCCCACCGCGATCGGACTCGCGCAGCGGATGGTCGCGCTCGAGCCGAAGAACGACAAGTACCACTTCACGCTCGGCGCCCTTTACGACGAGAGCAAGCAGCGCCCCGCGAGCATCGAGGAGATGCGCAAGGCGATCGATCTCAATCCGAAAAACGCGCAGGCGCTCAACTACCTCGGCTATACCTACGCCGAGTCCGGCTACCACCTCGACGAGGCTGAGCGGCTGGTCAAACGCGCGCTCGCTATCGAGCCCGAAGACGGGTTTTATATCGACAGTCTCGGCTGGGTCTATTATCAGAAGGGCGAATACGGCAAGGCGGCCGAGCAACTCGAGAAGGCGGTCAACCTGACCGGCGACGACCCGACTATCACCGAACATCTCGGCGACGCCTACTCCAAGCTGGGCCGCTCCGAGCAGGCCGGGCAGCAATACGAGGATGCGCTCCGGCGGACCACGGACCAGGAGCAGGTCGCGCGGCTCAAGGGAAAGTTGCAAGCCCTGCGCAATGTCGGCAGCGCCAGTCATTGAGTCTTTGAGCCCGGAGTCTTTGCACTTGGACTGGCTGCGTTTTAAGCCGCCGTGTCGGAGATGGCGCGCCGCTATCGGCGCAGCCACCTTGGCGTTGGCAATCTGTCAGCTTTCCGCGTGCGCGCTGACTTCCAGCGCGCCACCCGCGCCGGCGGCCGCCGCACCCGCCGCATCCGCCCTCACACCGGCCACCACCGCGATGCTCGCGGCGCTCGCCGATCGCGAGCGATCGCTGCGCTCGGTGCAGAGCGGGGCGATAATGGAGTACAGTGCCGCCGACGGCCATCACTTCCGCACGCATGAGGAGATCGCGCTCGCGCGCCCGGCCAGTATGCGAGTCGAGGCGGTCGCACCGTTCGGCGCGACGATGGTGCTGGCGGCTGACGACGCCGGCCGGCTGATGATCTTCGACCCGTCGAAGAATGTCCTGATGAGCGGCGGCGCCAACGCCGCGACGCTCGAGCGTTACGTGCGTATTCCGCTCGCGCCGCCGGCCGCGGTCGATCTTCTGATGGGCCTCGCGCCCGACCCGGCCGAACTCGCCACGCCGCCCGACTCGGTCAACGATACCGAGGGCATGACGGTTGCGCTGTGGCACTTGGCCGACGGCGGCACGCGCGAGCTGGGGTTCAGCGGCGGGCAATTGGCGATGGTGCGTGAGCGCGATAACGGCGGCGGTCAGCGTTACGAAGTTCACTACAGTGACTGGCGCGACACGAGCGCGATCAGCTTTCCGCACAAGGTCGAGGCCGATTTCCCCGCAAGCCGTATCACGCTCCGTTACGAAGCGCCCGCGCTCAACACCACGCTCGCACCCGCGCTGTTCGTGCTGACGCCGGCCCCGGGCACCAGGCAGATTTCGATCGATGCCGGCGCGAGCGCCGCGCCCGGTGCGGCGGGCTGAACGTTGCCCGATGAGCCTCCGCCGCGTTCTCGCAATGTTGCTCTGCTCCGCACTCGCCGCCGCGGCGGCGGCCGGATGCCGCGTGCAGCAGCCGCCCAGCCAGCACGAGCGCGAGCAGATTCTCTACCAATCGAGCATCAGCGATCCGCGCACCTTCAATCCGATCCTGGTCACTGACGCTGCCTCGGGCGAGGTAGTCGGCGATCTCTTCGAGGGGCTGGTCAGGATCAATCCGATAACGACGCTGCCCGAGCCCGGTCTCGCCGAGAGCTGGGAGCTTGGAGACGGCGGCAAGGTGATCGTTTTCCATTTGCGCCACGGGGTGAAATGGTTCGACGGGCAGCCGTTCACCGCGCGCGACGTGGCCTTCACGATGCGCGTAATCTACGACCCGCGCGTTCCCAATATCGAGGAGCCCAGCCTCACCGTCGACGGCAAGCCGCTCAAGGTCGAGGCGCTCGATGACTACACGGTGCGGATGACGATGCCGCGAGTGTTCGCACCGTTGCTCTACTCGATCGGCGTCCCGATGGTGCCCGCGCACCTCCTCGAGACCGCGCTCGAGGCCGGCAAGTTCAATCACACCTGGGGCATCAACACGCCGCCGCAGAAAATTGTCGGCCTCGGTCAATTCGAGATGGCGCGTTACGTGCAGGCGCAGTTCGTCCACTTCAATCGCTATCCGAACTATTGGATGCGCGATGAAAAGGGCGAGCGACTGCCGCGGCTGCACGGCGAGACGCTGCAAATTGTGCCCGACGGCAACGCGCAGTACCTGCGCTTTCTAGCCGGGCAGATCGACGTCTACTCCCCGCGCCCGGAGGAAGTCGTCGATCTCAAGGACAAGCAGAAGCAACTCGGGATTACGCTCAAGGAAATCGGCATCGACACCGGCTCGCTGTTCTTCGCCTTCAATCGCAATCCCAGGCACTACATCCATAACAGCGTGACCGATCCCAAGTACCGCTGGTTCACCGACATCCGCTTCCTGCGCGCGATCGCGCACGCGGTCGACAAGCAGGGGATGATCAATCTCTGCTTCCACGGACTCGCGGTTCCAGCGGTCTCCGACACCTCGCCCGCCAACAAAGTTTTCTACAATCCCAATCTCAAGGACTACGATTACAGTCTCAAGGAAGCGGGCGACCTGCTCGAGCAGGCGGGCTACCATCTGAAGAACGGCGTGCGCTACGACCCGGAGGGCCATCGGCTGGAGTTCAACCTCGCGACCAACAGCGGCGTGAACGTGCGCGACCAAATGTGCGTCATCTTTCAGCAGGACCTCTTACGTATCGGCATCAAGGTCAATTATCGCCCGCTGGAGTTCACCACGCTGGTCGACAAACTCGACTCCACTTATGACTGGGACGTGGTGTTGATTGGCTTCACCGGCGGAATCGAGCCCAACAATGGCGCCGACTTTCTGCGCTCATCGGGCGCACTGCATCTTTGGTACCCGAAGGAGCCCAAGCCTTCCACGCCGTGGGAGGCCGAGATCGATCAACTGCTCGAACAGGGCACGATGGTGATGGATCCGCTCAAGCGCGCGCCATACTACTGGCGCATCCAGGAAATCCTGTCTCAACAACTGCCGATCATCGAGACGGTGCGCCAGGTGCGTTACGAGGCGTGGAAGAACACGCTTGAGAATTTCCAGCCCACCGTATGGGGCAACTACAAGCCCGAGTGGATCGAATTCCGGCCCGAGTAATCGTGCGCCGCCCAAGCGATGGCCAGGTTTCTGATAAAGCGCCTGCTCAACATGATCCCGCTGATCATCGGGATCACGTTCCTGTCGTTCCTGGTGATGTCGCTCGCGCCGGGCAACTTTCTCACCAACCTTAAGCTCAACCCGGCCATCTCGCCCCAGGTGATCCGGCAGTTGGAGGCGCAGTTCGGCCTCGATCAGCCGATCCTGGTGCGTTACGCGAAGTGGCTATGGCAGGTGCTCCATCTCAATCTCGGGCTCTCGATGAGTTATCGGGTCAACGTGACCTCGCTGATCGCTGCGCGCGCGTTCAACACCGTCATCCTGGCGCTCGCGAGCATGATCTTCGCGTGGGCCGTCGCGATTCCGATTGGTATCGTCGTCGCGGTCAAGCAGAACTCGATTTGGGACCGGGTGCTCTCGTTCATAGCGTTCTTCGGAATGTCGGTGCCGAACTTTTTTCTCGCCTTCCTGATGATGTACCTGGCGCTGCGCACGGGATGGTTTCCGGTCGGCGCAACTTTTTCGCCCTACTACGAGAGCCTCGACACCTGGGGCCGCATCGCCGATCGCATCAACCATCTCATCCTGCCGGTGTTCGTGCTGGGCGTGGCGGGGATGGCGTCGCTGATGCGCCTGATGCGCTCGCAAATCCTCGAGATCAAGAACTCAGAATTCGTGCGCACGGCGCGCGCCAAGGGCTTGCCGGAACGCGTCGTGATGTATAAGCACGTGCTGCGCAACGCGCTGAATCCCTTCGTCACGCTGGCCGGCTATGGGCTTGCCGATCTGCTGGGCGGCGCGGCGCTGATCGAGGCGGTGATGAACCTGCAGGGGCTGGGCCTGCTGCTGCTCGACGCGGTGCGCTCGCTCGACATCTATTTGGTGATGGGTTCGGTGCTGATGGGCACCGTGTTGCTGTTGTTGGGCAACCTGCTGGCCGATATCGCGCTGGTGATGGTCGATCCGCGCGTCGATTTCTCGGGACTGAGTGCGGATTGAGCATGCCGGCCGCCCACGCGACAATCCCGGACAAGTACGCCGTGTCTGGTCTGCCGGCCGTACGAGCGGCGCGCGTCCGCGCCTTGCTCGACGGGCTTGGCCGCGAGTGGCGCCGCGCTTCGTGGGTCGTGCGGCTCTCGGTTAGCTGCCTGTTGCTGTTCTATTTCTTCGCCGCCGCCTCGCCGTTCATCGCGCCCTACGATCCGATTCGGCAGTATCGCAATCTGCCCGACTGTCCGCCGATGCATCTTCATCTCGCGTCGTCGGCCGAGTGGGCGCATGGATTTTTCTACGCCCATCCGATGCGGTTGAGCGACGCGGCCGCGCGCATCTTCACTCCCGACCGCTCGCGCAAGACCTACTTGCGGGTTTTCCATCACGGCCATCTCTTCACCACCGAATCGGCGGACACGCCGTTCTTCATCATGGGCAGCGACGGATTGGGCCGCGACCTCTTCTCGCGCATCGTATACGGCGCACGCGTCAGCATGTGCGTGGGCCTTATCGGCGTGCTGATCACCTTCTCGCTTGGGATCGTGGTGGGCGCGTTCTCGGGCTATGTCGGCGGGCTCACCGACAATCTGATCATGCGCTGGTCGGAGATCGAGATGTCGCTGCCGTCGTTTTATTTCCTGCTCGCGCTGGCAGCGGTGATTCCTTCCGGCGTAAGCCCGGTGATGACCTTCTTCACGATCGTCGCGATCATGAGCTTCATCAGTTGGGCCGGTTTCGCCCGGATCATCCGCGGGATGGCAGCCTCGGTGCGCTCCCGCCCTTACGTTGAGGCGGCGCGCGCGCTGGGCGCCTCGCGCGCGCGCGTGATTTTTCTCCACGTCATTCCCTCGGTCCTCGGCTACGCGATCGTGGCCGCGACGCTCTCGATTCCGGGCTTCATCCTGGGCGAGAGCGCGCTCTCGCTGCTCGGCCTGGGCATCCAGGAGCCAGCCGCAAGCTGGGGCAACCTGCTGGCGCAGGCGCAGGACGTGCAGAACCTCGCACGCTATCCATGGATTCTCATCCCCGGCGTCTTCATTTTTCTGACCGTGATGTCCTTCAACTTTCTTGGCGACCATCTGCGCGACCGCCTCGACCCCGGCAACCTGGGCTAGGCGGCGAGGTTGATTCGGGCCCGCGGTCTCTGATTCATGGCAACTCCTTCGTTCGAGGCGGGCGCGCAGGCGCATCCGCTGGCCGTACAAAAATGGCTGGTCGCGGCGGCGGTGATGATCGGCGCGGTGATGACCGTGCTCGACGCGTCGATCGTCAACGTTTCGCTGCCCTACATGCAGAAAAGTTTCGCCGCCGACGTTCGCCAAATCACCTGGGTGGTGACGAGCTACCTGGTCGCGGTCAGCGTGACAATTCCGATGACCGGATGGTGCGCGGTGCGCTTCGGGCGCAAGCGCTATTTCCTCGCCTCGGTGTTGATGTTCGTGGTCACTTCGGCGATGTGCGGCCTTGCCGACGGCGTCGGCCAGATGGTGGTCTTCCGCGTACTTCAGGGTGCGGCGGGCGCCGCGATGATTCCGCTGTCGCAGGCGATCCTGATCGAAACCTTTCCGCCCAACGAGCACACGCTTGCGATGACGACGTTCGGGATGGGCCTGATGGCGGCGCCGGTGCTCGGCCCGACAATCGGCGGCTGGATCACGCTCAACTTGAGCTGGCGCTGGGTTTTTTTCATCAACGTGCCGACCGGCGTGGTCGCGATGCTGATGGTGTCTGCGTTCGTGCACGACCCGCCATACCTGCGCCGCCAGCGCGGCAGCGGCCGGATCGACTACCTCGGGATAATCCTGGTCGCCGTGGCGCTGGGACTGTTCCAGATCGTGCTCGCCGCGGGGGGACGCGCGGGATGGTTCGCTGCGCCGTGGGTGCGTTACGCCTTTGCGCTGTCCGCGTTTTCGACGGTCGCGCTCGTATTACACGAGTTGCGCTTTCCCGAACCGATAATCGACTTCCGGATGTTCAAGGTTTTCGGCTTCACGCTCGCCGTGGCGATCATTTCGTTCCAGGCGCTGGCGCTGTTCAGCATCAACCTGCTCAACCCGCTGTTCATGGAGACGCTGCTCGGCTACGACGCGTGGAAGGCGGGGCTCGCGGTCGCGCCGCGCGGAATCGGCGTCGTGGTCGCGCTCCTGGCGGTAGGCCAGCTTTCGCGCCGCGGCACCGATATGCGTCCGATCATCACCTGCGGCTTCGTGCTGGCCGCGTACGAGGTGTGGCGCATGTCGCACTGGGGCCTCGCGATTACCATGAGCGCGGTGCTGTGGCCGATCTTCTTCTTCGGACTGGGGCTGGGCTCGGTGTTCCCGACCGTCACCGCGGTCGGCCTCGGCCAGATCCGGCGCGAGCGTATGGGCTTTGCGTCCAGCCTGTTCAGTATGATGGTGAACATCGGCGCGGCGACCGGTATCGCGGCCTCGACCAATCTGCTGGCCGCGCGCCATCGGTTTCACCTGGCGCATCTGATCGCATCGCCGGTTTCCGTCGCCGCGAATAATCCGGTTGCCGCGTCCGCCGCGTCGCAGGCGTGGCTGCTCGCGTACAACGACGTGTATCGGGTGCTCGCAATTATTGTACTTTTGCTCGCGCCCTGGTGCATGCTCTTGAAACGCACGAGCGCGAGCATCAGCGCGGAGACGGTGGTGGAATGAATTTCGCGCCGGCGATATCGGAAATCATTTAAAACCCTGAACGCTGGAGAGAGGCATCAAAAGATGAGCGGCAACGACGAACTTACGTGGCTCGATGCGACCGCGCAGGCCGAACTTGTCGCCAGGGGCAAGATCACGCCGGCGGAATTGGCCGAGGCCGCGATCGCGCGGATCGAGCGGCTGAATCCGCAACTCAATTGCGTCATCTTTGCGCGCTATGACAAGGCGCGCGCCGAAGCGCGTGATCGCAACGCCATCTCCAACGGCGTTTTCCGCGGCGTACCGTTCCTGATGAAGGACCTGCTCCAGACCACGGAGGGCGAGCCGTTCAGTTGGGGATGGAAGCCGTTTAAAGACGCGAAAATGATCGCGCAGTCCACCTCGTATGTGGCGGCAAAGTTTCGCGCGGCCGGCCTGATCACACTAGCGCAGAGCACGGTGCCCGAGTGGGGCGCCACGCTCTCGACCGAGACGCGCGCATGGGGCGCGACGCGCAATCCGTGGAACACGGCGCGGATCGCCGGCGGATCGAGCGGCGGCGCGGCCGCCGCGGTCGCTTCCGGCATCGTGGCTATTGCGCACGGCAACGACGCCGGCGGATCGGTTCGGATTCCGGCTTCCTTCTGCGGACTCGTGGGGCTCAAGGGCTCGCGCGGCCGGACCTCGCTCGGGCCCGCGCACGCCGAGTTCTGGCATGGGCTCTGTGAAGAGGGCGCGTTGGTGCGCACGGTGCGCGACGCCGCGGCTGCGCTGGACACGATCGCAGGCTACATGCCGGGCGATCCGTGGATGGCGCCCCCGCCCGCCCGCCCTTTCCGCGATGAGATCGGTCAGTCTCCGGGCCGGCTCAGAATCGGTTTCATGGATCGCGCCCCGCTCTCTCATCCGGGGCTCCATCCTGAATGTGCAGCGGCGGTGCGCGGCGCGGCAAAATTGCTGGAGTCGCTGGGGCACAAGGTCGAGCCGAATTTCCCTGCGGTGCTCGACGACGCAACCCTGAGCTCCGCTTTCGGCAGAGTCGTCGCCGGCGGCGTGGCGCGGCAGGCCGCGGTGGTCGAGACGATGCTCGGACGCGCGGTCGGGCCTGACGATTTCGACGAATGGACCTGGTTCCTGGTCGAGCGCGGCCGGCGCCTGAAGCTGGTCGATTACCAGGCCGCGTGCGAATGGTTCAACCACTTCTCGCGTGCGGCGGCCGGATGGTGGAACGGCGGGTTCGACGTGCTGGTGACGCCCACGATGGCTCAGCCGGCGCCGGAGCTGGGAATTTTCAAAACTCGCGCCGGCGAGCATCCGCGCAACGTCGGCGTGCGGCTCAACGAGGTCAGCCCGTTTACCGCGCCGTGGAATATCGCGGGCCAGCCGGCGATTTCGCTGCCGCTGCACATGACGTCCGACGGGCTGCCGGTCGGCGTGCAGTTCGTCGCAGCTTACGGGCGCGAGGACCTGCTGCTCAGGCTGGCCTCCCAGCTCGAGCAAGCCGCGCCATGGACGGATCGCCACCCGCGCGCTCACGCGTAAGAATCGCTCGTCAGAGGTGCGTGGATCTGTTTTCTTTGGCTGTGGAGCGCAAGCGCATCGCAGAGGGCCGTTCACGAACGGCCCTCTGGTGGAGCGGGAAAAGTGAGACACCTAAGCAGCGCCGCGAGTCGTGCGCGGAAGCCGGGCGCCGTCGGCGGGCTGATGAAAAGGCGGCGCGCCGGATGATAAGTTAGTTCCAAGTGCAGCCGCTGCTTGAAGTCAAAGATCTGCGGACCTCGTTCTTTACCGACGCGGGTGAGGTGCGCGCCGTCGACGGCGCGAGCTTCGCGGTCGAGGCGGGCAAGCTGATGGGCCTGGTGGGCGAGTCGGGCTCGGGCAAGACCGCGAGCGTGCTCTCGGTGATGCGGCTTTTGCCCGAGAGCGCCCGCGTAGTGGGCGGCGCGGTGCTGTTCGAGGGGCGCGACCTTCTAAAGTTGAGCGAGCCCGAGATGCGCGCGGTGCGCGGCGCGAAGATCGCGATGATCTTTCAGGAGCCGATGACTTCGCTCAACCCGGTTTTCACGATCGGCAGCCAGATCGGCGAGGCCGTGCGGCTTCATCAGCGTACCGGGCGGCGCGAAACGCTCGAGCGCACGATCGAGGCGCTGCGCCTGGTCGGAATCGCCGATCCGGAGCGGCGAGTGAATGACTATCCGCATCAGCTCTCCGGCGGGATGCGTCAGCGGGTGATGATCGCGATGGCGCTCGCGTGCGAGCCGAAACTGCTGATCGCGGACGAGCCGACCACCGCGCTCGACGTTACGATCCAGGCCCAGATCCTCGACCTGATTCGAGAGCTTCAGGTGCGGCTTAAGCTGGCGGTAATCCTGGTTACGCATGACCTCGGGATCGTCGCTCAATACGCCGACGACGTCACCATCCTGTACGCCGCGCGGGTGATGGAGCAGGCGCCTTCCGCGGAGTTGTTCCGCAATCCGCTCAATCCCTACACGCGCGGCCTGCTCGAATCGATTCCCGGCGCCGACGGCCATCGTCATCGCCGCCTGCGCGCGATCGCGGGAACCATCCCCAACGCGCTTCATCCGCCGTCGGGATGCCGGTTTCATCCGCGCTGCCCGATGGTGATCGACGAGTGCGCGCGAGTCGATCCGCCGCTTGTGGCCAAGGCTCCGCAACACCTGGTCGCCTGTATCCGTGTCTAATCCGACGACCGCTGAAAACCGCGTCATCGCCGCCGCGCCCGCGGCGCCGGGCGCGCTGGTCAGAACCGAGGGCCTCAGCAAGGAATTTCCCGCTGGCTCGCTCGACCTGCTCGGCCGCAAGCGGCTGGTGGTGCACGCGGTCGACGGCGTCGACCTGGCGATCATGCCGGGCGAGACGCTGGGACTGGTGGGTGAATCGGGATCCGGCAAATCGACCCTGGGACGGCTGGTGCTGAAGCTGCTCGAGCCGACGGCTGGGCGGGTGTTCTTTGACGGGCGCGACCTGGCAGGGTTTTCGCGCCGCGATCTGCGCGCGCTGCGCCGCCAGATGCAGCTCGTTTTTCAGGACCCCTACGCGTCGCTCAACCCGCGCATGCGGGTGCGCTCGATCGTCGGCGAGGGAATCGAGATTCATAAGCTCGCGCGCGGCCGGGAGAAGGAGGAGCGGATCGTCAGCCTGCTCGAGATGGTGGGGATGGGCGCGGACGCGCTCGAGCGCTACCCGCACGAGTTTTCCGGCGGGCAGCGCCAGCGGATCGGAATCGCTCGCGCGCTCGCCGTGAACCCACGCTTCCTGGTGCTTGACGAGCCGGTCTCCGCGCTCGACGTCTCGATCCAGGCGCAGATCATCAACCTGCTGCAGGACTTGCAAGAGCGGCTCCATCTCACCTACCTCTTCATCGCGCACGACCTCCGCGTGGTCGAGCACATCAGCCAGCGCGCGGCGATCATGTACCTGGGCAAGATCGTCGAGTTGGCCGATAGCGACGAAATCTATACCAACCCACGCCATCCCTACACTCGCGCGCTGCTTTCGGCGATCCCGGCGCTGCATGGCGCCGCCGCCGTCGAGCGCATCAAGCTGCCGGGCGAGATGCCGAGCCCGCTTAACCCACCGCCCGGCTGCAGCTTCCATCCGCGATGCCCTTATGCGCAAGATATCTGCCGGACCGTCGAGCCGCGGCTCGAGACGGGCAGGGGTGGGCATGCGGTTGCCTGCCATGTTTTTCCCGCGCCTTAGGCGCGGATTCGGTGCCGGTCATGGCCAAATGAGTACCTCGGACTACGTTCGCGCCGGCGCCGCCACGCCGGACTTTGCTGCCCAGCCGACGAGTGCGATCCCGTCGATGCCCGGTGCGGCGTGGGTTGAGGAACGCACGCGGATCGCGGTTGCGCGCAACATCAACGTCTCGGGTCGCCTGGTGTTCCAGGAGCCGGTCCGGATCGAGGGCAATTTTCATGGCGAGGTCAGTTCCAGCGACCTGGTGGTAATTTCAGAGCATGGCAAGATCGAGGGCCGCGTGCGCACCCCCCGTCTGCTGGTGTTGGGCGAACTGCGGGGCGATATCACCGACTCGCGCCTGGTCGTGCTCGGCCCGCGCGCGCGGGTCTTCGGACGAATCGAGGCGGATAGCCTGCGCGTCTGCGAAGGCGCGCTGCTCGAAGGCGAAGTGCGAGTGCCATGCGCCGGCGCGGCGTCACGGTAACGCGCGCGCCGAACGGCCCTGGCGTCAGAACCCATCTCAAAAAAAAGCGCCGGAGCGATTCGCTCCGGCGCACTTCATTCCAATAGCAGTGCGGGTGGCCGCGAGCTTCAGGCCGAAGCGACGCGGGCGGCCTTGCCCGACAGATCGCGCAGATAGTACAGTCGCGCGCGGCGCACGCGGCCATGGCTCAGCACCTGGATCTTTTCAAGCCGTGGCGAGTGCAGCGGAAAAATGCGCTCGACGCCGATTCCGTAGGAGACCTTGCGCACAGTGAAGGCGGCGCGGTTGCCCCCGCGGTTCATCTTGATGACCACGCCCTCGAACGACTGGATGCGCTCTTTTTCGCCTTCGACCACCTTGACCTGCAGGCGCACCGTGTCGCCGACGCGAAAGTCGGGGAGGTCCTTGCGCAGTTCACGGTCTTCGAGCTTTTGGATGATTGCATTCATGGCGGACCTCAGAGTCGAGCGCACAATAGTACCGGAACCACTGCGCGTACTCAATATTTGGTTCCGATCGTCTCGTCTTTTCCGCTAGATGGCCTTCCTTAAAATCTAATCTCTCGACCTAACCCAACTTTTATCCACAGAGTGCGATAGCCCGCTTTGCATCGTATCCTCCAAACCGGTACAAATTAACCGCTCTGCTGAGCGTGTTTCACATATAGCTTATCTCAAAAAGGGGGAATTAAGCATGATAGGTTCCACGTCAAACAAAATTGGTGGCTTTGCGACGATCTCACGCCTGTTTGACACAACGCGAGTTTATGGATGGCAATCGGCACTGCTCGGCGCCATATTCTTCATCGCACTGGCGCCATCGGCAGCTTATGCCACTACCTGCGCGCTATCGATTCCAAGCTGCGGCTGCACTATTAACTCACCAGGCACTTACACTCTCACCGGCAGCAGTCCAATGCACTCTACGGGCACTTGCGTCGATATCGCAGTTAGCCAAGTCACCCTCATAGGCGGTCCGACGATCGTAGGACCAGGCAAAACGACCCCGACTTTCGGGGTTCGCGTCGAACCAACCGCTAACAAGGTGATCTTGGAAGGGGTCGTCGCTGAAAGCTTTGGTCAAGGGGTCCGCGTGGACGGTCCGAACGCCAGCCTACTATCAGTGATAACCGCATTTAACAACAAAGGCGTGGTTCTTACGGGCGCTAACGCATATCTTCTAGTGGTGGAATCAGTCCAAGATAACCTGGTTGGTATCCAAGTCAACGCCACAGCGACCGATATGGTCGGGGTAGTTGTCGTGGCGGAGGATGAGACCGGAGCGGGTATCAAGCTCGTGGGAGCAAATGGAGCATACTTCAACGAAGCAGTCGCAGTGGGTTGTGGTACGTTTGGCATCTGGCTCCAAAGCGCATCCAATAACGTTTTCTCTGGCTTTGAGTCCGAAAGCAACGGTGTTGCAGGCGTCTATTTGGGATGTAACCCAGCTGGACCCACAGGCACAGCTTGCCCGGCTGGCGTGCCTTCCAGTAACGGCAATTCCTTTGCGGGCGCCGTCTACGGCTCGACGAACAGTCTCGTAAGCAATACAGGAAGTCCCTTTAACCAGGATTTCGGAATCGCGGTCGGGCTGGGCAACTTGCATAATCATTTCGTTACGGTCACGGGTGCCGGCAATGTCAATCAGGATGCGTTAGATGAAAATCCGAATTGTGGCAGCAACCGATGGTTCGCTGATACTTTCACGAAAAGCAGCCCCGCGAAAAACACGACCCCTCTCTGCCTCAACTGAAGCAGAAGCTGACGCACAGGCGACGACTTAACAGCAGACCGCCCATTGAAACGATGGGCGGTCTGCTTGCTTTTTCTCCGATGACGTCATGGAGAAATTGCGCGTTATAAGCGTCGTGTGCCGCCGTCAGGTCAGCGATAATTACCCAGCGCTGGACTCCGGCGAGTTCATTTTCACCCGATATTTCACCGGTCATCTCTTAATTACACTCTGCGTGACATCGGCAACTTAGTATGCTGGTGAACGTCTCAGTGATGACCGCCTTTCACTTCTCGTGGCATCGGGTTGGCGGCGTCGAGGCATATCACTGCGAGAAGTCGGACATTGCTGGGATACGCACAATCACGCGTTCGCACAGGTGCCGGTGGATTTTCCGGCGATACGCCGCATCCGGCGCGCGGGTGCCTCGCGTTTGTGTTGGCCGCGATCGTCTCGAGTGCGATTATCGCGCCGGCTGCGGCGCGCGCGATGAACGCCTGCACGAAGCCGATCAAGGCCTGTCCATGCGCGATTCAATCGGCGGGCGACTATACGATCTCCGGTCCCGGCTTGCTCGCGACGCCGCCGGGCGATTGCATCCACGTCAACGTGCCCGGGGTCACGCTGGACCTTGGCAGTGCGATTATCTCATCCTCTCCCTCCGCCACCGCAGATATCGGCATATACGTGCTGGCGAATGCGGCAGGCGCGGTGGTGAAAGGGACTCTGAATGCGCCGGCGACGGTGATGGGTTTCACCAACGGAATCCGGATCGACGCGCCGAGCGCGACGATCGAGAACCTGGTCGCGCAAAGCAACAGCGTCGGGATTCGGATCACCGGCGGATCTGCCTACGGCAGCGCGCTTGCCGTACACAACAGTTCGCTCACCGGTATTCTAATCAGCGGCTCTGCCCCGGGCCCGTATCTTACGGGCGTCAGTGTGGACAGAACGCTGGGCTTCGCGGGTATCGAACTCAACGGCGTGCACGGAGCGTTTCTGACCAACCTGACGGTTACCACCAGCCAAACTTACGGCGTGTGGCTGCTGGCTTCTTCGCGCAATGTGATCGCCAATTTCAGCGTCTCGCGCAATACCAGTGCGGGGATCTATCTCGGATGCTTCCGCACCGGCGGAACCCTGGGCAAGGCCTGCACTACCGTACCGCCGCCGCCGCCCAGCAACGGCAATATCCTGACCTCGGTGAACGATCCCAGCACCGCAGATGGTCCGAGCCAGTCCGATCAGGCCTATGGAGTGGCGATCGACGCGGGTAACGTGGGCAACCGAATCGTTGGCATCCAAGGCTCGGGCAACGGCAACAATCTTTTCGGCGCCGACGCGCTCGACGGCAATCCAAATTGCGGGTCCAATGTATGGACCGGGAATCAGTTCGCGATCGCGAGCCCGTCTACCTGCATCCATTAGAAGCCAGTACAACTAAAAGCCAAGACAACTAAAAGCCGGGACAACCGCCGCGCGGCATTCGCAACGCGGTGTGTATTGTTGAGAGCGGTACGCTAGCCGGGATGCGAGGTCGGCGGCGCGACCATCTCGCGCTGGATCCGGCGGCGGCGATTTAGCAGCATCCCGCTTACCAGGACCGTCGTGCCGATCATCGAGACCAGCACGCCGAGCGGCGCGCCCACCGTCGCCGGCGCGCTGGCCGAGCTGATTACCAGGTCGGTCCCGAACGTCAGCAGGATCGCGCCAATCAGTGTCATCAGGTCGGCTGCCAGACTCATCGTTGAATTCTCCCCCGATTCTCTCCCTCGTTTGCTTGCGCGCCTTGCTCAGCGGCTGCGCAAGCGGTCGAGAATGATGCTCGCGGCCGCGCGCACCGAAAGATGGTTGTAATCTCCCACGCCGCGAATCGCCTCCAATGCAAGGTCGGTCCGCTCGCGCGCCGCCGGCGCGAGTCCGAAGCCGGTGCCGAGCAGGATCAGTACCGGCGCCGCGTCCTCCTCCGCCATCCGCTCGCGCATCGCGGCGAAGCTCATCCCCTGCGCTTCGCGCGCGGAGGTGTGCACGATCTCCGGCCTGCGGCCAGTGGCGCGCTCGGCCGCGGCGACCGCGTCGTCGAGGCCGGCCACGACTTCAATCAGGTCGAGCGCCTCGACCCGGCGCGAGTCGAAGCTGCGGCCGTAACCGATACGCCAGTGGTCGATCACGCTGCGCGCAAATTCGCGCTGCTCGGGAACCGGATGGACCACGTAGAACGCGCGCACGCCATAGGTGCGCGAGGAGCGCGCGAGGTCGTGAAGATCGAGCGAGGTGATGGCCGACGTGATGATGCGGCCGTTGCGGTCGACGACCGGATGATGGACGAGCGCAAGGAAGATTTCAGCCAAGGTGCGGGCCAGATGCGCTAGGGGCGGCGGCGCTTGAGCAGGTCGGGGCGCCGGCGCGCGGTGCGCTTGAGCGCTTCGGCCTTGCGCCACTCGTGGATTTTCTGATGGTCTCCGCTGAGCAGCACCTCGGGCACGCGCATCCCGCGAAACTCCTCGGGGCGTGTGTAGTGCGGATACTCGAGCAGGCCGTCGGCGAATGATTCTTCGTCGAGCGAGGAGGGATTACCGAGCACGCCCGGCACCAACCGCGCTACCGCCTCGATCAGCACCATCGCGGGCAACTCGCCGCCGCTCAGCACGTAATCGCCGATCGAGATTTCCTGGTCGATTGCGCTGCGCACGCGCTCGTCTACGCCTTCGTAGCGTCCCGCGACCAGCAGCAGCCCGGGCCGCCGCGCGCTCAGTCCGCGCACCGTCGATTGGTCGAGCGGCTCGCCCTGCGGCGTCAGCAGCACGCGCCATAATCCCGGACGCGCGTCGAGCGCGCTTTCGATCGCGGCGAACAGCGGCTCCGGCCGCAGCACCATCCCGCTGCCGCCGCCGTACGGCGTATCGTCGACCTGACGGTAGTTGCCGATCCCGTGCTCGCGTAGCGCGTGCGCCTCGACGCTGACCAGGCCCGCCTTGAGCGCGCGCCCGACCATCCCCGGCCAGTTGGATGCGGCGAACAGTTCGGGGAACAGTGTGATGACGTGGAATTCCATCGTTGGCGAATCCAGAGGCCGAGCTAATCCAGCAACCCCGGCACCGCTTCGATCGTAACCCGCCGCGCCGCGAGATCCATCGCCTTCACCACGTCGCTGATGACCGGCACCAGCACCTCGCGCTCGCCGTCGCGCACCACCCATACGTCGTGTGCGCCGGTGGACATGATGTCCTCGATCGTGCCGAGGCGCCGCCCGTCAGTCAGCATCACTTCCGCGCCAGCGAGTTGGAAGTAATAGAATTCGCCGTCGCCAAGCGGCGGCAGGTCGGCCGCCGCGACCATCACGGCTCCGCCGCGCAGTGCCTCGGTCGCGTCGGCGTCCCCGATACCGTCGAGAATGACTCTGTGATTGCCGGCGCTAAGCGCGCTCGCTTCGAGGACCTTGAATTCGCGTCGTCCGGCCGCGGTCTCGACGAAGAGCCGCTTGAGCGTGAGGAGCGTGGTCGAGCCGGGATCGTCAGTGCGTACGCGCAGCGCACCGTGCAGCCCGTGGCTACCGGCGACATAGCCGATGCGCAAGAGCCCGTCGGCGGTTGGCCCGGCGAGCGGACGCCGCCGCAACGCACTTGGCGCCTTTGTCGTCGAACGCCTGTCGTTTAGCGGCCGCGCTCGGCGATTGGCCATCTGGATTGGCTTGGAAATTACTTGGACGCTACTTGTCTTCGATGATTTCGAGGACCACCTTGCGACTGGTCCGCGAGGCTACCGCGTTTAGAATCGTGCGGATCGATTTGGCGGTGCGCCCCTGCTTGCCGATTACCCGCCCCAGGTCTTCTTTCGCCACCCGCAGCTCAAGCACCGAGGCAGTATCGCCCTGGGTTTCCTTCACTTCTACCGCGTCGGGGTTGTTGACCAACTGCTGCGCCAGGAACTGTACGAGCTCCTTCATGGCTGGCTCCTAGACCGGGAGGTTAGGCGGTACTGGCTACTTGCGTCATCAGCTTCCTTACCGTTGCGGAGGGCACCGCGCCGGATCCTATCCATCGCTGGGCCTGGTCCCTTTGCAATTGGACCTTCGGCGGATCGAAGGACGGGTCATAGGTTCCTATCTGGGCCACACAGCGGCCGTCGCGCGGCGACCGGCTATCGGCGACCACGATACGGTAGAAAGGTCTCTTGCGGCTGCCATGACGGCGCAAGCGGATCACAAGTGCCATAAACGGTAATCTCTCCTGAAACTATTCTAGCTCCCAATGCCCAGGCCGCGCATCATGCCACGGCCCGCGCCACCGGTGAACTTTTTCATCATTTTGCGGGTCTGCTCGAACTGTTTCACGAAGCGGTTGACCTCCTGGACCGAGGTTCCGCTGCCGCTCGCGATGCGCGCGCGCCGCCGTCCGTTCAGCACCAGGTGGTTGTTACGCTCCTGCACGGTCATCGAGTCGATGATCGCCTGGATCCGCACCAGCTCGCGCTTGGCCTCTTCGGAGTCGGCCTGGCCGGCGATCTTTTTGAGCCCCGGAATCATTCCCAACAACTCGCCCAGCGAACCCATCTTGCGCAGCGTCCGCAACTGCTCGGCGAAGTCGCTGATGGTGAATTCGTTTTTTTTGAACTTGCGCTCGAGTTCCTTGGCCTTGGTCTGATCGAAGGTCTGTTGCGCTTTTTCGATTAGGCTCAGCACGTCGCCCATCCCCAGGATGCGGGAGGCCAGGCGGTCGGGATGGAAAACCTCGAGCGCCGCGAGCTTCTCGCCGGTCCCCGCGAACAGGATCGGCGCGCCGGTGACCGCGCGCACCGAGAGCGCCGCGCCGCCGCGCGCGTCGCTATCGAGCTTGGTCAGGACCACGCCCGAAATCTTGAGCCGGTCATGGAAGCCCTGCGCGACATTGACCGCGTCCTGACCGGTCATCGCGTCGGCGACCAGCAGGATGTGATGGGGCAGCGTGGCGGCGCGCAGGCGCCCCAACTCGTCCATCAATTCCTCGTCGATCTGCAAGCGACCGGCGGTATCGAAGATGATCGCGTCGTAACCGGCCGTCTCGGCGCGGGCAAGTGCGCGGCTGCCGATCTCGATCGGGTCCTCGCTCTCGCGCGTCTCCAGCACCGGCGCGCCGACCTGAGCGCCAAGCACGCGCAACTGTTCCATCGCGGCCGGTCGCCGCACGTCGGTCGAGACCAGCAGCGGATGCCGCTTGCGTTCCTCCTTGAGAAACCGCGCGAGCTTCGCCGCCGAAGTCGTTTTGCCGGAGCCCTGCAGCCCGACCAGCATGACCTTGACCGGCGGCTTGACCTTGAGGTCAAGCTCACGCGTACTGCCGCCCATCATTTCGCGCAGCTCGATCGCGACGAAGCGGATGAAGTGCTGCTCGGGCGTCAGCGACGCGAGCACTTCCTGGCCGAGCGCCTTGTGCTTGACGTGCTCGATGAAATCGCGGACGACGCGGATATTGACGTCGGCTTCGAGTAGTGCGAGCCGGACCTCGCGCAACGCCTCTTCTATATTGCGCTCGCTGACCCGGCCCTGACCTCGGAGCCTTTTGAAGACGCCTTCGAGGCGGTCGCTTAACGTGTCAAACATGGAGGAGGCTGATGAGGTGCCATCGGCGGAATTCAGTTTGTGACGATCGGTAGACCTAGGTAATCAAAGTTAAGCCACTGCCCGGGTCAAGTCAACAAAAGCCCCAAAAACACGCTACCGCGTGGCTTTTTATTCGCGCGCAGAGAGCGAACAAGTGCATGCGGCCGGGCAGACGGTGAGGTCGATGGCATACGCAGGGACGGCTAGCGATTGAATCGGTCGCCGTCCCTGCGCGGTTGACGCCATCGCTCGCCGGATTCAGTTCTGGCCGGTTCCCCACAACCTCTGCCACCACGGCTGCGGGCGATCCTCGGGACTGAGCCCGGCCTGTCTGAGCACGCCGGCGAGGTCCCATCCGGTCAGATCGGCAAGCGTGGCGGCGTCGGTTTCGTGACGGCGCCTCAGTTCCGCGAAATAAGCGGGCGCGGCCGCGCACGCGTCGGGCGATCCGGCCCACGGATGGCGGATGACGTAGCGCGCTTGGAAATTTTCCTGGTCCTGCGTCTGCTGGAACGTCAGGTCCTCGGGAAAGGTCGCGGCCGAGTAGCGAACGTGCAGGCGGGTCAGGATCACTTGCATCGGAGCCGGCGCCGGTATCGGCAAAATTTGCTGATTGATCATCGGCATTCCGGGCTGCGGTCTGCCTGGCGAATTATCGTCGAGCCAGAAGACGCCGAGCGCCCGCAACTCCTCGCGGCTGAGCGGCGGCGCGGCGCACGGATCGCACCATCCCATGTTCCACACGTATTCGGTGAACACGGTGCGCATTTCGTCGCGTTTGACCTGCTGATCGAACATCGCCTGGTAGAACTTGCCGAACTCGCCCTGCACGAACTCGGGCACGTCCATGCCGCTCGGCAATTTCACCGTGCGATAGTCGGTGGTTTCGACCCGGCCCTCGCGCGAGAGCACGTACACGATCAGGTCCTGCGGTCCGTTCGCGTTAATCATCCCGAGGCGAATCGGCAGCATGAACTTGGGCGACTCGAAGGCGAACTGAATCGGCCGCAGGTAGCTGAGCCCGGTGCGCTGATGCTCTTTGAGGTTGACCCGCGCGACGAAAAACTTCATCCCCTGACGGATATACGGCGCGACCGCCACCGCGAGGCCCTGCGGGAGGTGATATCCGGTTTGCTGGAGCCAGGTCTCGAGCCCGTCGGATTGCGTGGCCGAGAGAATCACGATGTCGTACTCGCCGACCGTATATTGCGCCTCGACTGTCACGCCGAGCGCCTTTGCATCCTCGCGCATCGCCTTGTCGAAAGCCATTCCGGCTGTCGCTGCCCCCAGATTCATACCGCGCTGCATCTCCGACATTGGGAGCGGACACGGGCTTGGATCGTAGTACTCGACCAGGCGCGGCGCGCTGTAGCTGTCGATCCGCTGGAACAATTCGCGATTGCCGATATGGATCTGGCCCTGTTGCAGGACCACCGGCACCGGTATCACCAGCGCGAATTCCTCGGGCTCACCCTGGTAGTCGTTCATCAGGCTGAGCACGGTGCGATCGCCGTCGTGCACCATCACGACCTGGGAGGCGTGATTGTAAAGCTGCGCGTCGGCGCGGCCCACGTAAAATCCGCAGAAGGCCTGCGCGTCAGCCGGCGGCCACAACATCAAGATCGCGGCCAGCACCAGCATCAGCGATGGAACTCTCGCCGGGTTCTCTCGAAGCCAATTTACCGATGTCATCGATACCATTGATGCCTCCTTGGTCTTGTGCTGCTCGCTTGGGTGTGATGCTTCCCTGCATGGACGTCCAATCGAATTTGGGCGCCGGCCATATCACGTCCCACACCGCCACCATCGGGGCCGCCACGAACAGCGCCCACAGCACCGCGTTGGTGCGGAACAGGCCGAAGCCCCATGCGTACGCGATCGCCGCGACCAGCGCGGCGTGTGCGGCGCGGCCCTTGGGATGGCTCGGCGTGGTCATCGGATCCGAAATCATGAAGAACGCGAACAGCAGCAACGCGCCGCTACTGAGCTGATGCGTCCAGACCGCCCATCGCTGGCCGAGCCAGGCGACGCGCGCCGCCAGCGCGCCGAGATAAAAGGCGAGGAACAGCCAGCTGATATCCGCGCGCCGCGCGCGGCTCGCGACCGTCGCGCCTAGCACGACCAGCCATCCCGCGAGCGCGACGTCGCTGCCCCACTGGCCGGGCGAAATCCAGGTGCCCGGGAGTAGGAGCAACGCCGCGCCGACGCCGAAATTGGCCGGGTTGAACAGATGCTTTCCGCGAACGCGCAGTGCGAACTTGGACGCGATCGCAAAAACGGCGGCCGCCGGCAGTGCCCATAGGCTGTCCGCGCGCAAAAGCAGCGTCAGGCTAAGCGCAGTGATCGTCGCGCTTCGCAGGCTCGGCGCGGGCTTGCGCGTTAGATGGTCGAGCAGGCGCTGGGTGGCGAGCGCCGAGGCGAAAGTCAGCGCGATCTGCATCGGGCGCAGGCTGAAGTCGCGCAAATACGCGCCGGCCGCGAGCAGCCCTCCCAGGAACGCGATCTGGAGAATCCGCGGATCGTGCGGTATCAGCGCTCTTGCGCGCGCGGCCAGTGCAATACGCGCGGGCGACGGCGATCCGGCTCTCGAATCAGCGGAAATCCCGATCGCGCGCGCTTCCATGTTTCCGTTCCTCGATACTTGGAACGGACGAGGGCGCGATCCTTTGCAGGATTTCTTTGTGCAAAACTTCTTTGAACGTGGTTTTTCGCGGCCGCGCGCACGGCAGATGGTCAATCATAAATCCGTCACAAACGTTCAGTACCCCCTAAGCGCGGGGGCCTCTTCGGTCATCCTGAGCGAAGCGAGTTTGCGAGCGCAGTCGAAGCGACCTCGCGCGGTCCTCCGCGCGCCTGACAGCCTGTAGAAGGAGGGTCCTGATTACTCAGTCTGGTAGCCGTTTAATTCATGGAGCAGGATTAATCCCGCTCACCCTCAACAATGGATAGCACGGATGCCGTCGCAATCACCCTTGTTAGCTTGAGACCGGCTTGCCGAAAAAGTTCACGAAACTCTTCTTCCGTGCGTTCTCGCCCTTCTACCAACGTCATCATCAGGATATCCATGATTTTACTAGGATGTGCTTCGTTGCCGGGAGGAACCACAGCATCGATTACAAGAATCCGGGTCTTCTCGCGCATCGCGTCGCGACAGGTGCGCAAAATTTCTAGACACCGCTGATCGTTCCAATCGTGGAGAATCCGCTTCAGAATGTATGCATCTCCTCCTGTGGGTACTGTCTTGAAGAAATCCCCACCTACAATCTCACAGCGGTCTATGTATTCAGCGCGGGTCAGATACGCCGGCTCCTTTACGACCTCCGTCCGGTCAAACAACGTACCTTTGACTGTCGAGTACATCCTCAGGATCTCGGCGAGAAGGCCTCCCTGACCACCACCTACATCGACGACTCGCTGAAACGGCGTGAAGTCATACGCGCCGACGATAGCGGCATTCTCCGGCGTGGCAAAATTCGCCAGCCCCCGGTCGAACCACTTACCAGCTTCAGGATGCTGAGTCAGGAACTCAAAGAAATCCATGCCATGCATGTAGTTAAAGCACGGTTCGCCAGTGAGTACGCTATGACGCAGATGGCCGACAGCGTTCCACCAGGACCCGTCCCCGACGAGATCGGCCACCATCGCGACCGCATCATGCAGGGACCCGGGCGATCCCTTCTGAAGCATCGCCGCTGCCGGAGTTAATCGAAATCGTCCGGGCAGCTCTTCAGCGAAAACGCCATGTCCGGCCAACATTCTGAGCAATCGATAGAGCGACTGTTGTTGTGCTCCCGTTGCGCGAGCCAGCTCCTCGATGCTTTGAGGCCCGTCCTTCAGCAAGTCCGCGATTCCGAGCTCGTTAGCAACATGCAGGCTCCGAGATGCCAGATAGCCCAGGGCCAGGCCGAATATGACTTCCGGAGGGGACGGTTGGGGGCCTCTCGCGTCCGTTCTGAGAACCGACATGAAGTAGTCCTCCTGAGCACCGGAAAATTATTCGACGAGATTCACTACGCCGGGTCACGACGGGGCGGGCAATTGGCTCAGTTCGCCTGCTCCCAGTTGCTGCCGCCGTCGAAGGTGCTGTAGTTGACGCCGCCCGCGGTGAAGATGGTGGCCACGTCCTTGCTCGCGGCGACGATCCCGATCACGTCGGACGCGGTAGGCGAGTTGATTCGCTCCCAATGCGTTCCGTCCGTGGTCAGCAGGATGACGCCCTTGCGGCCGACCGCCCAGCACACCGTGCTCGACGGAGCCATGCCGGCCAAAAATTCGGCTTGCACGCCGGTCGACTCCGGAGTCCAGCTCTTGCGATCGCTGGTGTGATAGATGAGCCCGGAATTTTGCAGCGACCAGTAGACCGAATGATCCGGCGGCGAGATCAGGATCGCGTGCGGCGCCACCGGGATTCCGGGCGCGACCTTCGCGACAACCGGCGCACTGTATATTGGAGGCTCTGCCCTCGCGATCACGTTGCCGGAGGCCGGGGCCCGCGTAGCCGCGGCGCCAGTTCCCGGCGAAGCCGCGATGGGCGCGCCAGTCTGCGCCTGACCGACGGCCGATGATCCGCCGATCGCGACGCCCGCACTCCCAACACCGCGCTGCGATTGCGGCGGCGCGGACGCGATCTGCATTTGGGTCGAAGCTGACTCATTCCGAGGAGTTATGGAGGACGCAGGGCGCGCCTGTCGCGCTTGCGCCTCGCGATTCGCCAGTTCCAGTTTCCGCTTCAGGTCCGCGTTCCGCTTTGCCTGCTCGGCCTTCCGCGCGAGCTCCGCCTTGCGTCCCAGCTCCGCTTTCCGCGCCAGTTCCGCTTTCCGCGTCATCTCCGCCTCGCGCTCTGCCTCAGCGAGTCGGTCCTGCTCGAGTTGCTGCTGGGCGAATTTTTGTTGGGCGAGTTGTTGTTGGGCGAGTTGCTCCTTTGCGAGTTGTTGCTGCGCCCGTTTCCTGGCTAGCGCCGCTACATCCGCGGTCGGTGCCGGTTCAGCAACGCTTGCAGATTGGCGCGAATTTTCCGCAGGAGCCACCTTCGATGCGTTCGCCGGCGCCTGGGGTACAGCCGCGTGCTCGGGCTGTTGCAGGCTCGGCGTCGTGGGTGACACTCCCGCTAATTGCCGCTGCGTTTCGTTGACGGCGCCCGGCGCGGCAGGCGGGGCCGCGCGCGCCATCGTTTGCGAGGCCGGAGGCGCAGCCGCTTTGGCTGCGATTCCTGCGCCCACGGCTCCTGCCGCGACAGCGCCAGCGGCTGGCGCGGCAACCGATGGCGCTGCGGCGGACGGCGCCGCGGCAACTGACGGAGCAGCCGACCTTGAAAGCGCGGTCGCCGCGGGCGCAGGCGTGGCGGCTAACGCGCCAAGCGCGGCGGCCGCCTGAGCGGCGCTTGCCGGGGCGGCTCCATTCTGCTCGGCACTCGACGGCGCTATGGGCGGTGCAACCTCTTCGGCTGGAGCGCCGGCCTCTGCGGGCGCATTGGCAGGCGCGCTCGAGGGCGCGCCCGGAGCGGCAGCGGCCGCGGATGGCGCTGTCGCCGTCCTGGGCTCGGCGGGCGCGGGTGGCATCAGCGATTTGTAGGCCGACTTCTTATCGTTGAGCGCCAACTCGGCGCCGCTCGAAGCGTTAGGACTCGAAGCAGTAGGAGCGGGATGCGACCGCTGACGATGGTCGCGGCCCGGCGCAGGGCTCAACGCGGCCAACTGCTCGCTCTCCTGCCCGATCCTGCTCTCGTATAAGTGCAGGCCGGCGACGACCACCACCGCCAGCATCGCCGCGGCCACTGCGGTCAGCCCCGCGATGCGCCACGCGGGCCGGCTTTCGAACCAGCGCTCGCGGATGCCGGCCGACTGAGCCGCCGGCCTGCGCGCAGCGGATGCCGCGGACCCTGCCGCTTCGGAAACAGAATCGATTGCCGGCGCTGTGCGAAGCAGCGCCGCGAGCGTTCCCTGGCATCGCGCGCATCCGGAGAAATGCTCCTCCAGACGCGCGCGTTCGGCCCGGTTAAGCGTGTACTCGTAGTACGACGCAATCATGTCGGTCGGCGGACACTCGAGGCCCGCGTCCGACTCGGCGTTGCCTGCAGTGCGCGAAGCGCCAAGCGCCAGCTTGACCGCGGTCGCGAACCGCTCATCTAAATCATCAAGCGCCAAGCCCGAAACTCCCCAGAGATTCTCTACGACCGGAAAATCCCGTGAATTGAACTCTCTGTGATTGGAACGGACCAACCGCCAAAACGTGCAAGGTGCGCGGCCTCATTTCGACTCCGAAAGCGCGCGCCCCAAATCGAACGGCCATTGCTCCGATGCGTAATCATAGCACAGCCGGATTTGTTCTTCGCTCAAATGCTGCTCGCGGCGCAGAGAACGCTCCACACGGCGCTTGAGCTCGCTGCGGGTCTGCTGGAGCCGCCGCGATACGCTGGAGGGATGCTCGCTGAGCAGCCGGGCGATGTCTCTTAACGTCAGGTTTTCCAGGTAGTAGTAGCCCAGGCGCAGCCGGTCGCGCGGTTCGAGCGCGCCGAGCGCCTCGCTGAGCGCCGTGCTGAGCGCGCTCACGTAGCGAGACCGGTCGGGGTCGGACGGATCTCCCTCCGTCGCAGGTTCATGCGGGCGGCTCTCCAGCGGCTTAATCCGCGCCGCCGCGCGCGTCAAGTCAACGAAGCGCTGCGCGAGCACCGCGTGCAGCCAGGTCCCAAGCGAACTCCGTCCGCCGTAGTAGCCCAGCAATGAGCGCCGCTCGCTGGCGCGCGTGTCGATCCCGTAGAGATCCGCCCACAGCGAATCCGCAAGGTCGCGCGCGTCAGCTTCGTCGTGAGTCAGCGCGTGTGCCGCTGCGTACAGCACGGGCCGGTACTTTTCGATGAAACCCTCCCAGGCGCGCTCGATGCCATGGGCGCAGGCGACCGCAAGCACGAAGTCATCGGCGCGAAGTTTGTCGAGGTATTCGTCGATCGCGGCCGGCTTGGCCTCGCCGTCCCAGGCGCGCACGCTCCGATGCAATGCCGTGCCGAGGTCGGCCGGAGTAAGATCGAAGCCGTCGGCTTTGCCGCGCTGATGCAGGCGCACGATCGCCTGCGCGTGCGAGATCAGAAATTCGGCTAGCGGGTCGGTTGGCATCTTGGGCCGCCGCGTCGCGCTAATGGGGCGCCTCGCAGCGGTCTAAGCAGGTATAGCGAAAACTGCGGGGATAACGAAAAGCCGGACCGACCCTCTAGCGATGCTTATCTGAAGTGCGCGGCGCAGGTCATCCGCCAAAAGTTCCCTCTGGATACTCCGGATAGCAGGCGATGCTCCCTGGGAGCTTGAGCCACTGCTGCCCGCTGGAGCACCAGACGCTGAAGGTGGGCCTGATCCTGGTTTTGTCGTCCAGCGTTCCACCCATCATCGAGCGGATCTCAGGGTATCTATCCAGCGTAATCGACACTGCCGATCCGCACACTGGGCAAAAATGGCGCTGCAACGGCTGCCCGCTCACGCTGGTCTCGTAACTTGCCAACCTTCCCTCGATTGCCACTGCCTTTTTTGGGAACACGACTCCGATCAGGAATGCGGATCCGGATTGGCGCTGGCAACGCTCACACTGGCATAGACCGACCGCGGTCGGCTCGCCTTCGTACCGGTAGCGAACCGCTCCGCAAAGGCAGCCACCGGTTCCACCCGATGTCGCTTCCATCATGGCTCCTCCGTCGGCCGAGCGTTTGGGAAGGGTAACAGGCGTGCGCCGCGGCAATTGGCGCACGCCTGTCAGTGGAGAGCGGTTAAGGAGAGTAGGCAGACTCTCCTTAGCTTGACCGTCTAGCGATGAACCTCTTCCAGCGAATTGATGTCGAACCGCTTCTGGTACATGCCCAGGTCGGAGCTGACGTCGGGGAAGCCGTCACCAAAAGCATTTATGATGGTGCCCCGTTTGTTCTGCACATCGATGTCATTAACTGCCTGCCAGGTAACGGTGTTGACGCCCTTGTTGTACCTATCCCACGGCGGCGGGATCGTCTCCGTCCACTTCCACTGCCACTGGAAAATCTTCCACAGCTTTTCCGAGTGGTCGAACGCGACGTGGAAGGAGTCGTACCAGATTTGCGGATCGATGAACATGATCGCGCTGCTGTACGGATGGCGCGGGTTCTTGGGAATGCGTTCGAGAACGATTTGCCTGCGCAGCTCCCAGTCCTCGTCAGGGATGATGCCATTGGGGCCGTAAAGATGGTCGTACATTTTGGCCGGATCGCATACGCAGAGAACGTCTTTCCAACCCAGGAACTTCCAGTCGGTCTCCAGGGTGCGTCCCGCATAACCGTAGAAGTCATCAAGCGTGTGGTCGGTTCCCAACAGCGAATCATACTTGGTTTCGACCGAGACCCGGCGCACGCGCCGCAGGGTCGGAACGTAGGCCCAGGCGTCGTCGTTTCTGAACGGATCGGTGTAGCGGTAAATGATGAATTCCGTGCCGCGAATATCGAACGGCGAATAAAATCCGGTGATCTCTTTCCATTCGACCCCGTTGGCGCCGGGCAGATTGCCGCCGTCGAGATTTGCCAGGCGGCTCAGAACCAGGTGCTCGTAATTGCTCTGCAGCGTTCGCTGGAAAGTTCCACCCCCACGGTAGAAGGGGGAAAAATCGGTGGGCAGCGTCCAGCCCTCCGGCGGCTTCAGCAGCATGAAGTTTCCGGGCGGGATCATCGTGGGCGGCGCGTGTTTCGGTGCGCCGTCGAAGCGCACCCAGATCCAGATTACGTTTGATTGCGCGAGCCCGTATGACATCCATTTCTGGTTCCAGTTCCAGCCTGCCTTGATCCCCGACGCAGGGTCGCCCACCTTAAGCTCGGCGTTGTTGAAGGGCTGCCCGCAGCGGTAATTTTCCATCGTGCCGTCGGGCTTGAGCCTGACCTGCGGCTGGTATTTCTCCGTGCAATCCTGAAACTTCCCAATCGGCGTATGATCGATCGGAGCCACGATGCGCATTTTGAAGTCGGGAAAGTTCAAGTAGTCCAGGTAACCAGGAATCACGAACGGCCGCATCCGCTCGATATCCTTGGCGGTAAGCACGTCCCCCACTTTGAAGTCAGGTTTGGCGTTGGCGTACTTGGTCAGCCAGTCAGTGTAGTCGGCGCGCGTATAGACCTTCTGCGGCGTTTGGGCGCTGGCAATCCCGCTCCATAGAGATGCGGCTGCGCCCCACAGACAGGCTGCGACGACTGCTACCATCAATGCTTTGCGTTTATAAGTCCGGTCGCCTCGTGAGAGTTTTACGGTTTCCATTTTTCGTCTCCTCATGAAAATCCGCTTCGTTGAGCGCCAGAAGGCCAACTCAACTCGCAAACGCACAAGGTTATGGTGAGGCTGCTAGCTGGACTCGAAAGAAGGGATCGTGTGCTTGTTTCTCTTCGTCTTCACAGGGGCAGTCACTCCCCAAGCAGACCTTCGGAGAACACACAAACTAACGGAACGCCCGTACGAATTTCCTTGTACCACCGTTGCAGTCGAACGAGAAGCGTTTGCTGCGGATTGCCGGGTGGCGCGCGCCTACGGGGCGGGGCGGTCGAGCGAGCGGTACTGGATCGCCTCGCTCACGTGGCGTGCCTCGATCGGGCCGCCGCCATCGAGGTCGGCCGAGGTCCGAGCGACCTTCAGGATGCGCGTGTAGGCGCGCGCGCTCAGCCCCAGCCGGTTGATCGCGAGTTCGAGCAGCCGCTCGCCAGCAGCCTCGACCTGGCAGTGACCGTGCAACTCGCGCGCGCCCATCTGTGCATTGCAGAAGACCCGCGTGCCGGCGAAGCGCTCGAGCTGGACCCCGCGCGCGCGGTTGACCCGCTCGCGAATCGCCGCCGAGCTCTCGCCCGGCGTGCGCGCGGTCAGCTCGCGGTACTTGACCGCCGGAACCTCGACGTGGATGTCGATGCGGTCGAGCAACGGCCCTGAGATGCGCGAGCGGTAGCGCTGAATCATCAGCGGCACGCAGGTGCATTCGTGCTGGGTGTCGGTGTAGAAGCCGCACGGGCACGGATTCATCGCCGCCACCAGCATCACGCTGGCCGGAAAGGTCATTGTGCCCATCACGCGCGCGATCGTGATGCGGTTGTCCTCCAGCGGCTGGCGCAGGACCTCAATTACGTTCTTGCGGAACTCGGGCAGCTCGTCGAGGAACAGCACGCCATTGTGTGCGAGGCTGACCTCGCCGGGGCGCGGCACCGTGCCGCCGCCGATCAAACCCGCGTCGGAGATGGTGTGATGCGGCGCGCGGAAGGGCCGCGTCGCGATCAGCGCCCGCCCGTCCATCAGGCCCGCCACGCTATGCACCTTGGAGGTTTCAATTGCCTCCTCGAAGGTCATCGCCGGCAGGATTGTCGGCAGCCGCTTGGCAAGCATCGTCTTGCCCGAACCGGGAGGCCCGACCATCAGGACGTTGTGGCCGCCCGCGGCGGCGACCTCGAGCGCGCGCTTGGCCTGTTCCTGGCCGCGCACTTCGCTGAAGTCGACGTCGTACTGGCTGGCGGCGGTGAACAACTCGCCGACGTTGGAGGCGTACGGCTCGATCTCGCGCAGGCCCTCGAGAAAATCGACCGTGTCGCGCAGCGTTTCGACGCCCAACACTGCCGTGCCGTTGCTCGCCACCGAGGCCTCGGCGGCATTTTCGCGCGGCAGGATGATGCCGGCGTAATGTTTCGAGCGCGCGAGCAGCGCGCTCGGCAGCGCGCCGCGGATTCCCTTGATCCGGCCATCGAGCGCAAGCTCGCCTTGGATCAGGTAATTGTGCATCCGCTCGGGGCTGAGCGAAACGGTGCTGGCGGCCAGGATCGCGAGCGCGATCGGCAGGTCGAACGACGAGCCTTCCTTGCGGGTGTCGGCCGGCGCAAGGTTGATCGTTATCTTGCGATTTGGAAACTCGTAGCCGGAATTTTTGATCGCCGCCTTAACCCGTTCCTGCGCCTCGCGCACAGCGCCCTCGGCGAGGCCGACAGTCGTGAGCTTCGGCACTCCGCCCGAGATGTCAACCTCGACTTCGACCGGGAAGGCATCCACCCCGGCAAGCGCACTTGAGAGAACGCTGGCTGACACCCGTTACTGCACTCTCCATGCTCCACTGTTTTTCCACAGCGGTCACGACGATGCCTAAGTACATTCCGATAGCGGCGCGGGCGCAATAGCGTTTTTGGCAACTGCGCGAGTGGGTTGGTGAATTTGCACTAATCCACCGATTAGCTGATTCGTCGCCGCATCCTCAGCGCGCGGCCGCTCAAGGCCAGCCCGGGAGTCAGCCCCAGACCACGCCCTCGGCGATGAGTTCCGCGCGCTCGGCGCGTCCGAGCCCCAGCAACTCGCCCAGGATGTAGTCGTTGTCCTCGCCGACTTCGGGCGCCACCGTGCGAATCGATCCGGGCGTCGCCGAGAGGCGCATCGGCACACCCGTAACGCGGGTGGAACTGTTATCGGGAAGTTTGACCGGCGCGAAGAAGCCGCGCGCGGCGAGCTGCGGATCGATGGCGAGATCGGCGCCGTTGAGCGCGACGCCGGCGGCGATTCCCGCGCCTTGCAGCAGCGCCATCGCGGCCTCGGCGTCTTCCGTCGCGGCCCATCGCGCGACATGCGCGTCCAGTTCCTCACGGTTGCGCATCCGGAGATAGAGCGTGCGGAATTTCGAATCCACGGTCCATTCCGGATTGCCGAGCGCGCGCGCGAAGCGTTCCCATTCGGCCTGCGTGCGCACCGCGATCACGATCCAGCGATCGTCGTCGCCGCCGCGCGGACGGCATCGGTACACGCCATGGGGCGCGGCGGGCGCTTCCTGCGAGCGCCATCCGGGAGGTTCCTGCGTGCGGCCGTTGACCGCGATGTCGAGCAGCGCCGGCCCGGCCAGGCTTGCCAGCGCCTCGAATTGCGAGAGATCGACGAACTGGCCGCGCCCGGTGCGTTTGCGATGCCACAGCGCGATCAGCGCCGCCAGCGCGCCGCTGTAGCCGCCCGCCATGTCGGCGTAGGAATAGCCGTAGCCGGCGGGCTCGCCGCGCGAATCGGCCATCATGCGCGTGAATCCTGCGAGCGCCTGCAGCGTCGGCCCGTAACTGACGTAGTTGCATCGGGGCCCGGTATGCCCCAGGCCCGACATACTAATGCTGATGATGTCGGGCTTGATTTTCGCCAGGCTCTCGTAGTCCATCCCCCACATCCGCATCACGCGCGCCGAGAAGTTGTCCATCACCAGGTCGCTTATCGCCGCCAGCCGGCGCGCCAGCTCGACGCCGCGCGGCTTGGTCATGTTGATAGCGGCCGAGCGTTTGTTGCGATGCAGCTCGCCCTGCAGTCCGATCCGCCGCGGACCGAGCACGCTCATCGCGTTTTCGTCGCCGCGCTCGATCTTGATGACCTCGGCGCCCTGGTCGGCGAGGATGCGCGTCGCCACAGGTCCGGCGACGACCCAGGTGAAGTCGAGGATCCGCACCCCCTCGAGCGCCATCCGCGCCATCATCAAATCACTCCCTCGGCGGCCAGCGCGGCGAGTTCCTCCGCGCTCATCCCGAGTTCGCCGCCAAGGATTTCGCCGGTATGCTCGCCGACGAGCGGCGGCCGCCGCGATCACTTGCCACGGCGAACCGGTGAAGAGGTAGGGCGCGCCGGGATAGCGGAACGTGCGGCCGAGTTCAGGATGCTCGACCTCGCGGAAATAGCCACGCGCGAGCAGTTGCTCGTCGTCGAACAGATCTTCGGGATTGCGCACCGAGGCATAGGGCAGGCGGAGGAGCTGCGCGCGCTCCAGCAACTCGTCGCGCGAGTAGTCCTTGACCCATTCGTCGAGGACGTCGAACAGATGCTCGGCGTCCTTACGCCGCTTGGCCACATCCTCCCACTCGGGAGCGGTCAGGTCCTGCGCCTTGCCGTCGCCGTTGACCCATTCGAGCAGCGAGGTCCAATCGCCCAGCGTGCAATGCATCACGTGCCCGTCGCGGCATCGGCCGATACGAAAGAAGCGGCTCCAGTGCAGGGAGCCGCGCCGCCGCTCGATCTCGCCCGTGCCGAAGAAGGTGGCCGCGGCGTGCTCGACCGCGGACGCCGTCGCCTCCTGCATGCTCAGGTCTATATATTGGCCTTCGCCCGAGGAATCGCGGGCAAACAGCGCGCACATCGTGGCGATCGCGGCGTAGTATGACGCCGAATGGTACGCCTGCAGGCCGAGCGGGCGCACCGGCGCGGCGTCCGGAAAGCCGTTGACGTAAAGCATCCCTGAGAGCGCCGTCAGCACGCTGTCGTCGGCCTCATAGCTGCTATAAGGCCCGCTCTGCCCGAACGGCGCTATCGAGCACAGGACCAGCGCCGGATTGAGCGTGTGCAACACGTCCCATCCAAGGCCGATACGCGCCATCTCGCCCGGCTTGAAGCTTTCGATTACGACGTCGGCGCCCTCCGCGAGGCGGCAGAGGACGGCCGCGCCCTCGGGATGGCCAAGGTCGAGCGTCAAGGAGCGTTTGTTGAGGTTGTAGAACCAGAAGAACAGGCTGCGGTCGCGATGGGGCAGGTCGTCGACGAACGGCCCGATACGCCGCGCTGAGTCGCCGCCCGGCGGCTCGATTTTGATCACGTCGGCGCCCATGTCGGCCAGCAGGCGGGCGCACAGATGCCCTTTGAGGTCGGTAAGATCGAGAACGCGCAGGCCGGCCAGCGCGCCGCCCTCGCTCATCTGACCACCTTGCCCGTGGCCTGGCGGGGGCGGTCGAAATAGGTGATTTTTCCAGGTGCCATAGTTCAAAAGTAGCGCAGTGGAAGCTCGAAATGAGCACGGATGATAAGGCAGGGGGATTAAGATTTCAAACCGCAACGCCGGGCGTTATTCGCTTTAGCCTGCCTGAAAGTGCGTCCGTTGACATGAGCTTGCCAACGCGGCTTCAATCCAAAGCTGCGCCAAACCTGCGCGACGAGATGCCTCAAAAGCGCATAGGTGCCACCTAGTATCGATCCTGCCATTCAGGGCATATAAGATGTGTTGTCGCGGGGATCAGCAAAATTACGGCTTCCCGCGCCAACGTCGCCGGACGAGGTGGGGGTCATGGCCGAAAATTCGGGCTTCAGAGTCGACAGGCTTGGCAGCATCGACGCCAAGACCGGCGGTAAGGCCGATCACATTTTCACGATCCTGGATTACCCATGGGTCGCGATATGGATGAGCCCGCGGGAGACGATAATGAAAATCGTCAATCGCGATCCGACTCATCAGGTGATCATGCTGGGCGCGCTCGCGGGCGGCCTGACGATGCTCAATTTTTTTCTCGGCGCGGCGCTCAACTTTACTCCGACTCCGCCGCCCGCGCGCCTGGTTCCGTATCTGCCGATTCTGACCCTTGCGAGTCCATTTCTGGGCGCGGCGTTTGGGCTTTTGGGGCTTTATATCGGCGCGTTCCTGATCGACTGGAGCGGCCGTGCGCTGGGCGGCGTTGGCAATGCGGTCACGGTGCGGGCGGCGGTGGCCTGGTCCCAGGTGCCGCAGATCTGCTTCTCGGCCGCGATGTTGCTAATCCTGCTGGGCATCGGGGTTTGGCAGGCGGTCATCCCTTCGCTGCCCGATCCCAATGCTGCTACCGGAGCCGCGGCAAATCAGCTCACGCTAACGCGCGGCGTCGAGTCGATCATCTCGATCTGGTCGTTCATCCTGATGCTGCACTGCGTGGGCGCGGTGCATCGTTTTTCCGCATGGCGCGCGCTAGGCGCGTTCCTACTGCCGGGAGCGGTCTTTGCCGGGATTCTGGTGGTGGTTAAAATCGCCATGACCTAGCTGTGACCCTGGCCGCGCACCGCCGTCAGCCGGCTACGCGCGGTTGTACTTCGCGCTCGATTTGGGCGAGCTTGCGGTCCTCCGCCACGTCCAGATCGTACCGCGCCTGCAGGTTCATCCAGAAAGCCGCGGTTGTTCCCAGATGCCGTGCCAGACGCAGCGCAGTGTCCGCGGTGACCGAGCGTTCACCCTTGACGATCTCTGCCACGCGCGTGACCGGCACGTGAAGCTTGAGCGCGAGCCGATTGATACTGGTGGCGGTGGGTTTCATGAAATCCTGGTAAAGCACTTCGCCGGGATGAATCGGCGCCAGCTTTCTCGGTTTGCTCATCGCGTGCTCTCCTCCTTACCAATTTGACCGAATCCGGTATCTCCAATCCACCCACTTCGCTTTGTTTGATTCCATGCGTCCTCCGGCGCTAACTATGCGGCTGAATATCCCGTCGCAGGGGCCTCGACCATGCGAATGGCACGGATCAAGTTCTTAAGCGCGGCATTGACGGCTGCACTTCTGCTCGCGATCGGAAGCGCAGCGCGGGCCGCGATCAAAACCGAAGCCGTAACCTACAAGGAAGGCCAGGCCGAGGCGCATAGCTTCATCGTTTATGACGATAGCGTTAGCGGCAAGCGGCCTGGCGTCCTGGTGGTGCCGGAATGGTGGGGGCTCAACGACTATCCCAGGATGCGCGCGAAGATGCTGGCCCAACTGGGATACGTCGCGATGGCGGTCGACATTTACGGCGACGGCAAGGTCACGGCCGATCCCAAGCAGGCGGGCGCGTGGGCCGACGCGCTGGAGGCAGGCGACCGCGCGGAGCTTCGCACTCGTATCGCGACCGCGCTCGCCAAGCTCAAAAGCGATCCGCGCGTGGACCCGAGCAAGACCGCCGCGATCGGATACTGCTTCGGCGGCTCGACTGTGCTGGAACTCGCGCGCAGCGGCGCCGAGGTTAAAGGCGTTGTCAGCTTTCATGGCCATTACGACACCGCCGATCCGGCCAAACCCGGGGAGGTGAAAGCCAGGATCCTCGCCTGCCATGGGGCAGACGATCCTTTTACATCGGCGGCGCAGATACAGGCGTTCGAGGACGAGATGCGCAAGGCCCGCGCCGATTGGCAGTTCAATGTCTATGGCGGCGCCAAGCACAGCTTTACCAATCCCGACGCCGGCAAATACCATGTCGCCGCGCTCGCCTATAACAAGGAGGCGGACCATCGCTCGTGGCAGGCGATGAAGGATTTTTTTCGCGAGATCTTCAAATAGGTGCGCCGTGACGCCGAGGATCCGGCAGCGAGCGGCCCGGCGGCCCATACTCGCACGCGTGCATCGGTTACGTTAATCTCTGTGCGCAGCCCTCGACGCGGCGCGCAACCATATAAGATATGACGATACGCGGAGGGGCCGGCGCGCATCCTTTGGACGCCGGCCGTTTGGCCTGTGGCCGAGACCGAGCACAAAACGACTGACTACAAAACGACCCTGAAACTTCCCCGGACGGACTTCCCGATGAAGGCGAATCTGCCCAAGCGGGAGCCCGAGATGCTCAAGCATTGGGAGGAAATCCGGCTCTACGAAACCCTGCTTGCCGGGCGCAAGGACGCGACCGCATGGATCCTGCATGACGGACCGCCCTACGCCAACGGCCGCGTGCACATGGGCACCGCGCTCAACAAGGTGCTGAAGGATTTCGTCGTGCGCTCGCGCGCGATGATGGGGTTCCGCACGCCGTTCGTGCCGGGATGGGACTGCCACGGGATGCCGATCGAGTTCAAAGTCTCGCGCGATCTCGGGGAGAAGGCGCGCGCGATGCCCAAGCTCGAGCTTCGGCGGCTGTGCCGTGCGGAAGCCGAGAAATGGATCGACCTCCAGCGCAAGGATTTCATGCGCCTGGGATGTATCGGCGACTGGTTTCACCCCTACATCACGATGGATCCCTCGTATGACGCGGCGGAGATCGGCGTGCTGCGTAACTTGGTCGAGCGCGGCTACGTCTATCGCGGCCTGCGCCCGGTGCACTGGTGCTTCGCCGATCGCACGGCGCTGGCCGAGGCCGAGGTCGAGTATCGCGAGCACGTCTCGCCCTCGATTTACGTCGCGTTCGCCTTCAACGCGAACCTGCGCGACGCGGCCGCGCTCGCCGCTAACGCCTCTGATCGCGCGGAACTCGCCGCGGCGCATCAGGCCGGCAAGCTCTTTGCCGTTATCTGGACCACCACGCCGTGGACGCTCCCCGCCAACTTGGGAATCAGCCTCAACCCGACCTTCGATTACGTTGCGCTCAAGGCGGGCGATCGCTACTACGTCGTCGCCGCGCGGTTGGCCGAGGCGGTCGCGAAGGAATGCTCGCTCACCGTCGAAAAAAGCATCGCGCTCGATCGCGAGGCGCTGAAGTCGCTCGACGGGCAGGATATTTTCCGCCATCCGTTTATCGCCCGCGACGTCAAGCTGATGTACGCCGACCATGTCACCGCTGACGCCGGCACCGGCCTCGTGCATACCGCGCCAGGACATGGCTACGAAGACTTCGTGGTCGGCTCGCAGTACGGGCTGAAGCCATTTACGCCGGTCGATACGGCCGGCAAGTTCACGGCCGAGGGCGGCGAATGGGCGGGGCAGAATGTTTTCAAGGCCAACGATTCGATCGTCGAAAAATTGCGCGCGAACGGCGCGCTGCTCCATTCGCACAAGTTCTCGCACAGCTATCCGCACTGCTGGCGCTGCAAGAATCCGCTGATTTTCCTCGCCGCCGAGCAATGGTTCATGCGTATCGATCACGACGGACTGCGCCGGCGGGTGATCGAGGAAATCGACGCCGTGCAATGGATCCCGCCGTGGTCGCGCGACCGTATCCGCAACATGACCGAGACGCGGCCCGACTGGTGTCTCTCGCGCCAGCGCGCGTGGGGCGTGCCGATCCCGGCGCTTAAGTGCGGCGCCTGCGGCCACGTCGGTTTGTACGACGAAGTGATGGCCGCGGCGGAGCGAATTTTCGAGAGCGAGGGCTCGGATGCGTGGTTCAGTCGCCCGGTCGCCGACTTCGTTACACCCGATCTCAAGTGTGAGAAGTGCCAGGCCGCGTCGTTCGAGAAGGAAGAGGACGTGCTCGACGTGTGGTTCGATTCGGGCTGCTCGCAGGCCGCGGTGCTCGGCAAACGGCCCGAGCTGCGCTGGCCGGCCGACGCCTACCTTGAAGCGGTCGAGCAGGCGCGCGGATGGTTCGGCTCCTCGCTCGCATGCGCGGTAGCGGAGCGCGGCCATGCGCCGTTTCGCACCGTTATAAGCCACGGGCTCACGGTCGACGAGCAGGGACGCAAGATGTCGAAGTCGCTCGGCAATTCCGAAGACGCGGCCGATGCGGTGAACCGGATCGGCGCCGACGTGCTGCGCCTGGTGTATGCCTCGCTCGACTACACGACGGAAATCGCGCTCGGCGACACGGTCTACACGGCGGTTTCCGAGGCCTACCGCAAGATTCGCAACACCTGCCGCTATATCCTCGGCAACCTTGCCGACTTCGATCCGGCGCGCGACGCGGCGCCGCTCGGCCGGATGACCGAGTTCGACCGTTACATCCTGGCCCGCCTGGAGCGTCTGAAGGCCGACGTGCTTCGCGCCTTCGAGGAGTACGACTTCCAGGCCGCCTACCACGCGATCATCAACTTTGTCGTCGTCGACCTGAGCTCGCTCTATATCGACGTCGCGCGCGACCGGCTGTATTGCGCGGGCGCGGCTTCGTCCGAGCGCCGCTCGGTACAGACCGCGCTCTACCATGTGATCGACGCGCTGGTGCGGATGCTCGCCCCGCTGATTCCGTTCACTGCCGACGAGATTTACGCGCACATGCCGGGCGAGCGCGCCGCGAGCGTCCATCTGCTGACGCTCGCTCCGCCCATCCCCGAGCGGCGCGACGCGGAGCTGGAAGCGCATTGGGAGCGCCTGCTCAAGGTGCGCGCCGAGGCGCTCAAGCTGCTCGAGACGATGCGCCAGGCGGGGACGATCGGCGCGCCGCTTGAAGCCGCGGTGGAAATCGGCGCGGTCGGCGCCGATGACGGCGCTTTGGCCGAGACGCTCGCGCGCCATCGCGACGCACTCAAGGAACTGTTCATCGTTTCGGAAGTCGCGCCACTTAAGGCGCGCGAGGCCGAGGATCTGCGCCGCAAAGCCAACGGCGCCGAGGCGTTCAGCTTCGACGGAGCTTACGGACGCGTTTCAACCGACCCGCCGCTGGTCGTGGTGGGGCGGCGCGCGCCGGGGCGCAAGTGCCAGCGCTGCTGGATGTACTTCGATGACGATTCCGGCTCCGATCTGGATCCGCGATGCCGCGCGGTAGTACAGGCGCTCAACGCGTGATGCCGGCTGCGCCGCAAGCGCCGGTATCAAACGCGAGCGCTGTGAGCACGACCACCGACTGGCGCCGGTTCGCCACGATGCTCGGCTTCGTCGCGCTGCCGGTTTTCGTCCTCGACCAACTTGTCAAGCTCTACATCATCAGGCACCTGAGGCTCTTCGAGCAGATCGACCTGGTGCCGCACTGGCTCGCGATTACCTACACGTTGAATTCGGGCGCCGCGTTCAGCCTGTTCGCGACGCTCGCGCCGGCCGTGCGCGAGGTCATGCTCGACGGGCTTGCCGCCGCCGCGGTGGTGGTGCTCGGGGTGCTGCTCGCGCGCGGCACGCGTCCGCCGATAGTGTCGGCAGCCTTTGCGTTGATCATGGGGGGCGCGGCGGGCAACCTGTTCGACCGCGTGGTGCGCGGCCGCGTCGTCGATTTCATCTACGTCCATTACTACGCGTGGAGTTACCCGGTCTTTAATATCGCCGACAGTGCGATTACGATCGGGGTGGCGATCATCCTCCTCCACTCGCTGTTCGCGCACGACGCCGAAGCCTGACCCGCTCGTCGGAGCGGGCGCTTAGCCGCCGAATCGCCGCGTTTGACCGCAGCGCGACCCTGACGCTAATTTTGCGATGCTCCATCCGGCCCCTCGCGCCGGTACGGAGCGGGAGTGCGACCCATGAAGACGATCAACACCGTTACCGGCACAACCACCGCCGACAAGCTCGGCACCACGCTGATGCACGAGCATCTGATGGTCGGATGGGGCGGATGGGAGCTGGACTGCACGGCGCCGCGCTTCGAGCGCAAGGAGGCGCTCAAGGTTGCGACCGACCGGCTCAAGGAATTGCGCGACCTCGGTCTCGGCACCTTCCTCGATCCCTGCCCGATGGACATCGGACGCGACGTGAACTTCATGGCCGAGGCGGCGAGCTCCGCCGGCGTTCAACTAATCTGCGCGACCGGCCTCTACAAGGAAGACCTCGGCAACACCGCCTACTTCAAGCAGCGCCCGCTCGGCGAGATTGCCGACGTTTACGTGGCCGAGCTGACCGAAGGGATCGCCCGCACCGGCGTCAAGGCCGGAGTCATCAAGTGCGCGACCTCCAAGGGCAAGATCACCGAGTATGAAGAGAAGTGCCTGCGCGCTGCCGCTCGCGCGCATCTCAAGACCGGCGCGCCGATCACCACGCATACCGACGACGGCACGATGGGCCGCGAACAGCTCGAAATCTTCGCCTCCGAAGGCGTCGACCTCAAGCACGTGATCGTTGGCCATAGCTGCGGCGCGTCGGATTTACGCTACCACACCGACATGCTCGATCGCGGATGCTACCTGGGCTTCGATCGCTTCGGGCTGGATTTTCTTCATCCCGACCGCCTGCGGCTGGCCGCGTTGATCGGGCTGTTGGGCGTCGGTTTCGAGAAACAGATCGTGCTTTCGCACGACTCGGTCGCCTGCTGGCTCGGACGCGGCCTGGACTTGACACCGGAGATCGAGCAGGGAATCCGCAACTGGCAGCCGACTCACATCTTCAAGAACATCCTACCCGCGCTGCGCAAGGCAGGCGTCAGCGCGGAGAAAATCCAGACGCTGATGGTAGAGAATCCGCGCAACTACTTCGAGCAGTAGTCCAGACGCGAAGCGAAGCCTGACGCGAATTGGAACCCGGCGCCGCACGGACCCGCCTGGCACGGGCGTGCTCGCCCGTGCTCAACTTTAGCGCGGAACCTTGCGGCCGCCCGAGGCGTTATTTGTCGAGCACGTGAGCGCCCGCTTCCATCTGGGAGCGCCAACGGTCGATAGCCTCGACATTGAAGCGCCAGTCGCTGCCGACCCGAAAGGCCGGCAACTCGTTGCGCTTGAGCAGGCGGTAGACGGTCGACGGATGTACTCGCAGGTAGACCGAAACGTCCTGCACGGTCATCACGCGCTGCGCCACCGCGTCGAAATCCGAAGCCACCACCCGGCTGATCTCGCGATTATTCATCTCCACCCCCTGGTCAGAACTGCTGAGCGGGCGACTTTGATGAAAAAGTTCGAATGTGAAAGGCTCCGCCTCCGCAACCCGCCGCTCCGCTTTTCGCAGATGCGAGCTATTCTATGCATTGTTTCGCCAATGTGAACATTTAATTGATCACGAATATCAACAGTGATCGCAGGTTTGTGGATAACTTCAGCACTTCAAGTGCGGTGCGCGCGGCTAATGCTGACGCCGTAATCGAGCTTGACTTCTAGCGGTCGGGTCTGGTCGGATGGCACGCTCGCCGCAAAGGGTAATCGGTCTATTTCACTATGCTGTCGATGGGTCAGAGGACTGCCGATTTTTTGCTTCACTGGCGATGGCAGGTCATCGTCGTATACCTGGCGCTGACGGCTTTTTTTGCCGTCGGCGTCGTGCGTATCGCGCACAGTTTCCAGGCGCAGACCTCGGTTGCCGATTTGATTCCCGCGCACAACCGCGTCACCGACGTTTTCAAACGCTACCAAAGCTTCAGTAAACCGGCCACAGTCGAAATCCTGCTCAAGGTCAAGCAGGGCACGATCTACACACCGCAGACGCTGGCGCGGATCTGGCGGATCACGCGCGAGCTCGACTTGGTGCCGGGTATCGACCATGTCACCCTGACTTCGATCGCGAGCGAGAAAGTTCGCGTGATTCGGCCGACGCCACCCGGCCTCAGTTCCGAGCCGGTGATGACCAACAAGATTCCGGCGACGCAGGCCGAGGCGGCGGCCGTGCAGGATCGCGCCCGCCACGCCGCCGGCGTCACCGGCATCCTGGTCTCCCCCGACGAGAAGGCGACGCTGATCGAGGCCGCCTTCTTTGAGCACGACCTCGACTACGCCGATGTCTTCGAGCGCGTGCATACGATGCTCGCGGCCGAGAGCGATCCGAATATCGACTTCTATACCGCCGGGCGCGTGATGCTGATCGCGTGGGTTTACCGCTACGGCCATCAGGCGCTGTGGATTTTCCTGCTCTCGCTCGCTCTCATCATCCTGGCCCACGTCGACTACATGCGGAGCCTCGCCGGCGCGCTCACACCGATCATTGCCGCCGCCGTGTCGACTATCTGGGGCCTCGGCGCGGGCGGATGGCTGGGACTCAACCTCGAACCGCTAACCGTGGTGGTGCCAGTGCTACTGATGGCGCGGGCGCTCAGCCACTCGCTGCAGATCACGCGACGGTACTACGAAATTCTCTATGAGACCCACGAGCGCGTGGCCGGCGCGGCGGGCGCGCTGGCCTCGATGTTCGCGCCGGCCTTCCTCGGGATCATGTGCGACGTCGCCGGGCTCTACATGATTTGCCTCGCGCCGATTCCGATAATCCAGAAGCTTGGCGTGCTCTGCGGCACCTGGTCGCTGCTGATCATTCCTTCGGCGGTGCTGCTCACGCCGGTGCTGCTGGCGATCCTGCCGCCGCCCAAGGACGTAAGCGTCTTCATCACCCACGAGGTTCCCTCGCTCAGCACGCGCGTGATCGAGCCGGTGCAGCGGATGCTGGCCGCGCTGCTGACGCCGCGGATGCGGATCGTCAGCACCGTGATTGCGCTGCCGGTCGCGGCGCTGATGGCGTTTCTCGCGGTGAGCCGTCCGGTCGGCAACGTCGCGATCGGCAGCCCGCTCCTGTGGCCCAACAACGAATTCAACGTCGCCGAGCGCGAGATCAACGCCAACCTCGCCGGCACTGCGACGCTCAACGTCGTATGGGAAGGCAAGATCCCGCGCGCGCTCTATCGTCCCGAAGTGTACGACTCGATGCTCCGTTTCCAGAAGGCAATCGAGCGCAATCACGGCGCCGTCGCGACACTCTCGCTCGCCGACTACATCCCTTACACCGGCCTGATCCTGCGCGGCGGCAATCCCAAGTGGCTGCCGATCGATCTTACCGGCCATGACGTGGGCGCTTACCTTTTCTGGACTCGCACCGGCCATTCGCTGGAAAACTTCAGCAACATAATCCAGCCCAACGGCACCAATGGCGACGTCGTGCTCTGGTACAAGGACCTCCGCGCGAGCACCGTGGACGAGGCCATGGCGCAGGCGCAGCGCGCGGTGGCCGAGGTGCAGCCCCAGCCGTCCGCGGTCTATCGCATCCGCCTCGCCACCGGCGCGGTCGCGCTGCAATACGCGCTCGACCACGTCGTGCGTGCGGCCGACTTGAAAATCCTGGTCTACCTGCTCGCGACCATCTTCGTGATGTGCGTGCTGACGTACCACTCGGGCGTCGCGGCGGCGATGCTGCTGGTGCCGTTGTTGTTCGCGCAGTTCGCCACCGACTCGGTGATGTATCTGCGCGGGGTCGGGCTCGACGTAAACACGCTGCCGGTGGTCGCGGTCGGACTCGGCGTCGGAATCGACTACGGAATTTACCTGCTGAGCCGCATCTGTGAGGAGTTTCAGGGCGCGGCCGACGGCGACGTGCAGGCCGCGGTGACGCGCGCGGTTTTTACCACGGGCGAGGCGACTTTCTTCGTCGCCTTCACGATGGTGCTCGGCGTGCTGCCCTGGTACTTCCTCTCCGAGTTGCGCTTCCTGGCGGAGATGGGCCTGATGCTGGCGCTGGTGATGGCGTTCAACGGACTGCTCGCGATGAGCGTGCTGCCGCTGGAGACGGTGCTCATCCGCCCGAAATTCCTGGGCCGCGTCAAACTGATGGAACGCAAGAGCTGACAGTTAATGTCGCGCGGCGCTGGTAGAACTGCGGTTGCGGCTTCTCGCGGCGGCCTCGTGAGCCGAGCTAGTCTGGCTCTTCGCTTGAGCCGAAGATGTCGCGGCCGCCATCGCATCGTTTGCCGCTGCCTGTCATCCCGAGCGAAGGCTGCCGGAGTCGAGGGACCCCGGATCTTCTTTACGCTGGGACTCTGGCAGTGCTCCCTCAGAAGGACCGGGATCTTTCGACTCGCGCAGCGCTCGCTCAAGATGACAAAATAGGAGCCAAACTCGCACGACGATCTAAGAGGCGCTAACCGAGGTGGGCGAGAATCTCGGCGAAGCTCAGCTTGCGGGTCAGCGCATGGCCCAGCCGGTCGAGCAGCACGAACTCGACCTCGTCGCCGGTGCGCTTCTTGTCGAGCCGCAGCGCGCGCACGAACTCCTCGCCGCGCCATCCGGCCGGCATCGCGGTCGGCAAACCCGCGCGTGCGATCAGACGCTCCAGCCGCTGGGCCTCGGCGGCGCTGAGACCCGCGAACGCCTGCGAGAGTCTTCCCGCTGCTACCATTCCGATCGCCACCGCTTCGCCATGCAAAAAATTGCCATAGCCCGACGACGCCTCGAGCGCATGGCCAGCGGTGTGGCCGTAGTTGAGGATCTTGCGCAGGCCGCTCTCGCGCGTGTCACTCGCCACGATTGTCGCCTTGTGATGTAGCGATCGAGTGACCATCCGCTCCAGCGCCACGGGGTCGCGGCGCATAATCGCGTCGAGGCCGTGCTCCAATTCTTCGACCATCGGCGCGTCCATGATCGCAGCGTACTTGATAACCTCGGCTAGCCCCTCGCGGAACTCGCGATCGGGCAGGCTTTCGAGCGTCGCGACGTCGGCCACGACGAGCCGCGGCTGGTAAAATGCGCCGATCAGGTTTTTCGCCCGCGGATGGTTGATCGCGGTCTTGCCGCCCAGGGCTGAGTCGACCTGCGCTACCATCGTGGTCGGGAGTTGCACCAGCGCCACGCCGCGCATGTAGGTCGCGGCGGCGAAGCCGGCCAGATCACCGACCACGCCGCCACCGAGCGCGAACACGGCACTGCTTCGATCCAGTTCCGCCTCGACGATCGCGTCGTAAACGCGCTCGAGCGTGTCGAATGATTTGCTCTGCTCCCCCGCCGCGATCTCAAGGGTCCGCGGCGCGAAGCCCGCCGCCGCGAGCGAGGCGGCCGCGCGTTCGCCATACAGGCGCGCGACGTTGGAATCGGTGACGATCAGCGCCCGCCCGGCGGTAAGCCCCGCCTCGCGCGCAAGCTGCCCCGTCTGGTCGAGCGCGCCGGCGCCGACGTGCACCGGATGCGCGTCGGGTCCGAGTTCTACGCGGAAGGTGCGCATCGATGGACGCTCCTCCCGTGCCGGCCGAAGATTTCCAGCACGCGCTCCGCCGACTGCGCAACGGAAAGGTCGGAAGTGTCCACGGTGAAATCGGCGCGCGCATATGCGACGCGCCGCTCTTCGATAAGTTCAGTGATTCGCGCTTCGAGCGGTTTGCCGCCCTCCATCAGCTTGGGCCGCTTATGCGGAGAGCGCCGCACGCGCGCCGCGATTACCTCGGGCCTCGCGCTCAGACAAATGATCACGCCCGCCCGCTTGAGCGCGAGGTAGTTGCGCTCGTCGACCAGCGCGCCGCCGCCGGTCGAGATCACCGCGGGCCGCGGCTCGCCGCATTGCGGGCAACGAGCGGGATCGTCCGCCAGTGCAGCGATCACCTCGCGCTCCAGCGCGCGGAACTGCGCTTCGCCGTGCTCGGCAAAGATCGCCGGGATTGGCTTGCCCGCACGCGCCACCAGTTCGGCGTCGCTATCGACCAGGCGCCATCCCAGCCGCGCCGCGGTCGCGCGCCCGACCGCGCTCTTGCCGGTCGCCATGAAGCCCGTGAGGATCAACTTGGGAGCCATCGTGCTGCTGGGCCCCGGCGGCGTCAAAAATTGCGCACCTGCTCGAGGTAGCCTTCGTAGTTGCGCGCGATCTCGGCTCGCGAGTCGCCGCCGAATTTTTCCACGAACGCATTGGCCAGTTCGAACGCGACCACCGCCTCGGCGATAACCGCGGCGGCCGGAATTGCGCACACGTCGGAGCGTTCGGTGTTGCCGACCGACTCGGCCTTGGTGCGGATGTCAGCCGAGCGCAGCGGTCGCATCAGGGTCGATAGCGGTTTGAACGCCACGCGCACGCGCAGCGGCTCGCCGGTGGTCATCCCGCCCTCGGTGCCGCCGGAATTGTTGGAGTGGCGGATGAAGCGGCGGCCCGCCTCGTCGTAAGCGATTTCGTCATGGAGCGCCGATCCGCGTGTCGCCGCGGCGCGAAAACCCAGCCCGAGTTCGACGCCCTTAACCGCCTGCAAACTCAGGAGCACGTGCGCCAGGCGGCCGTCGAGCTTGCGATCCCATTGCACGTGGCTGCCCAGCCCGACCGGCAATCCGGTGGCGACGACTTCGACCACGCCGCCCAGCGTATCGCCGGTTTTTTTGCATTCGTCGATCTCGGCGATTATCGCGCGCTCGGCTTCGGGGTCGGCGACGCGCACCTGCGAGGCCTCGGTGATGCGCTTTAAGTCCTCGATACTGAGATCGGCGGGCGTCCGCGCTTCGATCGGTCCGATACTCGCGACGTAGCCGAGCGTGGTGACGCCGAAGGGTTCGAGGATCAGCTTGGCGAGCGAGCCGGCCGCGACCCGCATCGTGGTCTCGCGGGCCGAGGCGCGTTCGAGCACGTCGCGAATATCGTCGAGGTTGTATTTGAGCACGCCGGCCAGATCGGCATGTCCGGGACGCGGCCGCGTAACCGGTTCGGCCTCGCCGCGGTCGGCGGGATCGACCGACATCCGCTTCTGCCAGTTTTTGAAATCGCGATTCTCGACGATCAGCGTGATCGGACTGCCCATCGAGCGCCCGAAGCGGACGCCCGAGACCACGCGCACCTCGTCGCGCTCGATAGCCATCCGTCCGCCCCGTCCGTAGCCCTTCTGGCGGCGCGCGAGGTCGTGGTTGATCTTCGCGAGATCGATATCGAAACCGGCCGGGTAGCCTTCCACCACCGCGACCAGTTCGGGGCCGTGCGACTCACCGGCTGTCAGGAAACGCAGCATCTTTGGGACCGTCCGTCAGCAGGCGGCGGCTCGCCGCGCCTGCGCCAATCGATTCAACCAGAGTTGGCGCGGCGGGGAAAGCTGGTCCGCGTAGGCAGGATGCTCCTCCTCGGGTCAATCTCAGCTTTATCAGCGACCGATAGCGCCTTAGAACGGGACTGTGCTACCGGTCAAACAGGCAAAAACATAGTTCGGCGCACGTACAGCGCGTCACAGGAGCCAGACCATGACCCCACTAGTGCTGAGTTCCGGAATCGACGAAGTACGCAAACATTCGACATGGTTTCTCGTAATCGGAATCGCGCTGGTCATTCTCGGCATGATCGCGATTGGCTACGCGGTCGAGATGACAATCGTCTCAGTTCTGTTCCTGGGATGGCTGCTGATTATTGGCGGCATATTCGAGGTGATTCACGGCTTCTCGCGCCGGCAGTGGAGCGGCTTTTTCATCAATTTGCTGGGCGGGGTGCTGTACGCCGTGGCCGGCGTGGTGATGATCGCAAATCCCGCGCTGGCGGCGGTTTCCCTAACGCTACTCATCGCGATCATATTGATCGTTGCGGGCCTGTTCCGCCTCGTTGTCGCTTTCTCGACGCCGCTGCATCATCGCGGATGGCTCATTCTCAACGGCGCGATTTCGCTTCTGCTCGGCATCATGATCTGGAGGTCGTGGCCGGTATCCGGTCTCTGGGTGATCGGAATGTTCATCGGTATCGATATGATCTTCGACGGTTGGACCGAGATCATGCTCGCGCTGACCGCGCGCAGACTGGCAGCCTCAAGCGCCGCATAGTCCAGCCTTATTCTCCGGACAGCTCGGCGTCCGGCTTCGAAATGCGGGACGATCGGCGCCTGCACCATGCTCACATGAAGTTGAACAGCTTGAGCCGCGCGCTGACGATCTCTTTGATCGCCGCGACTCCCGCCGGGAGAATCTTGTAGGGCGCGACCTCGTTCGGATGGGCTTTGAGCGACGCCTCGAGTCCGCGGCGCCACGCGACGCGAATCTCCGTGTTGACGTGGACGATCGTCATTCCGTTTTTGATCGCGGTCCGAAAATCGTCGTCGTTGGTTCCCGAACCGCCATGCAGCGTCATGAATGCTCCAGTGGCTTTGCTCAGCTCCCCGATAAGGCCGAGGTCGAGGCGCTTTTTCTCGTCGCCTTTGACCATGCTCTCGAGCATACCGTGCATGTTACCGACCGCAGGTGCGAGCACATCGACCTTGGTGGCCTCGACGAATTGCCTGGCTTCTTCGGGCGTCGATAAAGCGCTCATCCCTGCGGGCTTCTGTTCGAGAATCGCCGATGACGAGCCGATGTTACCGATTTCGCCTTCGATGACGATCCCCGGGTTGATCGATTTGAGCGCCTCGACCGCGCGCCGGGTTTCCTCGACATTTTTGTCGAACGGCAGTGCCGAACCGTCAAAGATGATTTCATCAAAACCAGCCTTCGCCGCCTCGACCGCTTTGGCGAGCGAATGCGTATGGTCGGCATTGAGGAAGATCGGCAGGCCGTGCTGCTCGCGCGCCGTTTTCACGAGCGCCGCCGACTCCGCGACGCCGATGAATTCGCGCTCGCCTTCGGAGACGCCGACCATCACGGGCAGTTTGAGCTCCAACGCTGACTCGACGATCGCTTTGAACGCGTTGAGTTCGGAAAAATTGAAATGCCCGACCGCGACCTGACGCCGTCGCGCGTCGGCCAGGGTTTCGATCAACGACTTCATCGGAATTTCCCCTTTTACCGTCCAGACATCCGACACATAGGCCCGTATTGAACCGAGCGTCAAGCACGGCCCGTGGACGAGCGCGGCCGCCCACGTTGCCCTGACGCTCGCGCCATGTAAATTGCCAGTGGCGATCGCGATGCAGGCGAAGGTGATCCTAATCGGCGCGGCGCGGGGCGTGGGACAACTGACCTACGCGATTCCGCCGGCGCTCGAGGGCCGCGTGGAGTGCGGCCATCGGGTGATTGTGCCGCTGCGCTCGCGCCGCCTGACCGGCATCGTGACTGAAGTCGGCGACGGCCTTGAGGCCGGCGCAGGCGCGCTGAAGGCGATCCTCGAGCTTCCCGAGTCGCGCCCGCTCTACGACCGCGCCCATCTCGGCCTTATCGAATTCATGGCGTCCTACTACATGGTGCCGCTGGGCGACGCGATGCAGAGCGTGGTCCCGGCCGCGGCGCGGATCGAGTCGCGCAAGGTGTTCCGGATCGCCGCGCCGCCCGACGCCTTGCGCGCGGCGACGCTCGCGCCGATGGAGCGCGCGATCGTCGAGGCGCTTGGACGCCGCGCGATGACCTCGCGCGAACTCGTGCGGCTGGGCGAGCGGCGCGAAGTCGCCTCCGCGCTCGCAGGTCTTATCGCCGAGCGAATCGTGGAAACCGGAGAAGCGACCCGTGGCCGCCATCGGAGCGCCAGCGCCGTGCGGCTCGCGCCCGGCGGCGTGGCGGCCGTGAAACTTCGCGGCGTCAAGCAGCGTGAAATCGTGCGCCTGCTCGGCGAGGCCGCGCCCGAGGCGCTCGCGCTCGAAGATCTGGAGGAGCAGCTACCGGGCGCGCGAATCACGGTGCGCGCGCTCGCAGAGCGCGGAATCGTCGAGATCGAGTCGTCGCCGCGAGCCGGCGCAATGCAATATCCGGGCATCGCGAACGGCCGTCGGGACCAGGCTTACGCGATCGGCGGCGGCGATTTCGACCTGATGCCCGAGCAGGCGGCCGCGATCGAGACCATCATGCCCGCCGTCACCGATGCGCGCGAGGCCGTTTTTCTCCTGTGGGGCGTCACCGCGAGCGGCAAGACCGAGGTCTATCTGAAGCTCGCGGCGGCGGCTCTGGAAGCGGGCAGGCAGGTGCTGTTGCTGGTGCCCGAGATCGCGCTCGCGGATCAGATCGTCAGATCGTTTCGCGCCCGCTTCGGCCCGCTGGTGGCCGTGGTGCACAGCGCGCAGAACGTGGCGGAGCGATGGGCCAGTTGGATGGCGGCGCTGGGGGGCCAGGCGCGAATCATGATCGGTCCGCGCTCGGCGATTTTCGCTCCGCTAAGCGGGCTGGGGCTGATCGTGGTCGACGAGGAGCACGACCCCGCCTATAAACAGGAAGAAGGAATTCGCTACAACGCGCGCGACCTTGCAGTGGTGCTGGGACGGCTCGCGCGATGCCCTGTTGTCCTGGGCTCGGCGACCCCGTCGTCCGAGTCGTTCTACAACGCACGGCGCGGGCGCTACCGGTTGCTCCGGATGGCGCATCGGGTGATGGAGCGGCCGATGGCGGAAGTCGAGATAGTCGACCTACGCGCGGAATTCAAAAAAGATGTCGCACGAGAAAAAGACGGCGCGTCGGCCGGCGCCGTAAAGAAGTCCGACCAGCCGCAGGCGGTGCCGCTCTCGGCGCCGCTGCTCGATGCGCTGCGCGCCAATCTCGCCGCGGGCGGGCAGAGCGTGGTGTTTCTCAACCGCCGCGGCTTTCACAACTTTTTGCAATGCCATCTCTGCGGAGTCGTGATCTCGTGCAGCAATTGCAGCGTCAGTATGACCTTCCACATGCGCGACCGTTCGCTGCGATGCCACTGGTGTGGCGCGCGCACCTCCGCTCCTGAAGCCTGTCCCGAGTGCAACGGCTTCGGCCTGGTGGGGCAGGGTTTCGGCACCGAGCGGCTGACGGAGGCGCTGACCGCGATGCTGCCGCAGGCGCGTATCGAGCGAATGGACAGCGACACCAGCGGGCGGCGCGGGATGCGCCTGGAGCTGGTCGAGCGATTGCGGCGCGGCGAGATAGACGTGATGGTCGGCACGCAGATGATCACCAAGGGCTTCGACCTGCCGGGCGTGACGCTGGTCGGCGTGGTGCTCGCCGATTTGGGGCTCAACCTGCCCGACTTCCGCGCCGCCGAGCGCACCTTTCAACTGCTGACCCAGGTGGCGGGGCGCGCGGGACGGGGCGAGCGGATGGGGCGCGTGCTGATCCAGACCTACGCGCCGCATCACTACAGCATCCGCGCGGCGCGCGACCAGGACTACGACCGCTTTATCCGGCGCGAGTTGCGCTTGCGCCAGGAACTGGGATGGCCGCCGTACTCGCGGATGGCGCTGGTGCGAATCGAGGGGCCGGAAGCGGCCGCGGTCGCCGCGATGGCGGAGCGGGCGGCCAAGGCGCTTCGGGGCCAGGTCCAGGTGCAGGACGTAAAGGACGTCAAGGGCGCCGCGATGCGCGTGCTGGGGCCTGCGCCGGCGCCGATCGAACGGTTGCGCGGGCGCTATCGATGGCAGGTGGTGGTGAGATCGACCGAAGCGGCCGCGATGCGCGCGGCGCTCGCGTCGATGCAGGCGCAGCTTGGAGGGCGCGACGCGCGCAGCGGCGTCTTCGTCGGTATCGATCTCGACCCGGTCAACATGCTTTGAGGCTTCGCGATGCTCTAAGCCTGCGCGCGCAGCTCAGAGCTTCTCGATTCGAACCGCCGTGCCGTAGGCCGCGATCTCGCTCATGATGTCGCCGATCTCGTTGCAATCAAAGCGCATCGCGAGCACCGCGTTGCCGCCTTTCTCCATCGCGGCCAGACGCAGACGCTCGATCGCCTGTTGGCGGCTATCGGATAGCAGTTGGGTATAGCCGGCGACCTCGCCGCCGAAAATCGTGCGCAGTCCTGCACCGAAGTTGGAGAAAGCGTTGCGCGCCCGGCAGATCAGACCGAAAACTTCGCCATATACGGCCACAACCTTGTACCCGGGGACGTCGTTCATGGTGGAGACTAAAACAGTGTTGTTGTCCATAGACACACCATAATCATTAAAAGTGCCGCTGGCAATGTCAAAACACTTATGAGCGCGTGCGACGAGCCAACTCAGAGATCCCGGCGATAAGATGCCAGGTGAAGTTGCTAAAATAAACCTGCAATGGCGGAAACGACACACCTGACGATCCCGAAGCCGCATGCCGTGCTCGAGGCGGTCATGGACGATGGCGCGATTATCGGGATACGCCGTCACGGGGTCGCCGACGCTCCGCGCCTGGTGCTGAGCCACGGCAACGCGCTTGCAATCGACGGCTACTTTTCGTTCTGGGGGCGGCTGCTCGATCGCTACGACGTGATCGTTTACGACTTCCGCAATCACGGCCAGAACCCGCCGCATCGTCCCGCCCATCATCACTGGAAAAGATTCGTGCAGGACGACGAGCGCATCTGGCACGCGATCCGCGAGCAATGGGGCGCCAAGCCGATGGCCGGCGTGTTCCATTCGCTCTCCGCGGTGACTGCGGTGATGCATACGCTGGAGATGGGCCGGCGCTGGGACCCGTTAGTGCTGTTCGATCCGCCGATTCATCCGCGCGAGGGACATCCGCTGCAGGCGGTCCAGATATCCAACGAGAGAGAGATCGCGGCGCGCGCCCGCCGCCGCACGGAACGCTACAAGGACCCGAATGACCTGGCGCAGCTTTTCGCCCACGTGCCACAGTTCAAACGCTGGCGCCCCGAGGCATTCGAGTTGATGGCGCGCGCGACGCTGCGGCGCGACGACGCCGCGGGCGATTGGGTGCTCGCCTGCCCGCGTGAGCTCGAGGCGCATGTCTTCGAAAGCAATCGCGACGTGACGATATGGCCGCGGATGAAAAATCTGCCGGTGCCGTGCAAGCTGATTTGCGGCGACCCTGCAAGCGAACACAAACAGCCGCCGGCGCTGATCGGGCGCGCTATCGCCGAGGAGACCGCGGTCGAATACGAAGCAATCGCGCATACCACGCACTTTCTTCAACTCGAGCGTCCCGAGGAATGCGTCCGCGCGATGGAGCCATTCCTGCGCAAGCACGGGTTTATCGAATAGACGCGCCCGGGAGACGCCGATTGCACGCTTCCGGCATTCGGAGCGGTCTGATAGATTTCGTTTCACCGCTTTAGTGAAAAATTTCGTCCTGAAAACAATCGCCGAAAACAATTAACGATGGCGCTCCTCAACATCCGCAAATTTCCCGACCCTGCGCTCAAGGATCCAGCTCAGCCTGTCGCCAATATCGACGGCGGCCTCTCGAGCTTCATCGAGAGCATGGTGCAGACGATGTACGCCGCGCCGGGTGTGGGCCTGGCGGCACCCCAGGTCGGCGATTCGCGCCGGGTGGTGGTGCTCGACACCGACCATCAAAACCCCGGCAAGAAACTGCTGCGGCTTATCAATCCGAAGGTCGTCGAGGCCGAGGGTTCGGTTATTTGGGAGGAGGGATGCCTCTCGGTTGTTGACTACACCGCCGACGTCAAGCGCGCCGCGCGCGTGCTGGTGCGTGCGTGGACGCCCGAGGAGAAGGAGATCGAGATCGAGGCGGACGACCTGCTCGCGGTCGCCCTGCAGCACGAGATCGACCACCTCGACGGCAAGCTGTTTATCGATCGCATCAGCCGTATCAAGCGCGAATTGTACCGGCGTAAACTCGCCAAGTTGATAAAGGAGGGCAAGGCCGATGGCCATCGGCCCTCCAGCGTCCGGATCTGAAATCGCCACCCCGTTGAGAATAGTTTTCATGGGCACGCCGGCGCTGGCGGCCCACATTCTGGAGCAGCTCGCCGACGCGTGTGGCGATGCGACGCTCCCTGGCTCCCAGAGCCCGGGCTTCGAGATCGCGGGCGTGGTTACGCGTCCCGATCAGCCACGTGGACGCGGGCTCAGGCTCGAGCCGAGCGAGGTCGGAGCGGTGGCGGAGCGCCGCGGGCTCCCGGTGCTCAAGCCGGCGAAGATTCGCACGGCGGAATTTCTTGCCGAGCTGCGCGCGTTGAATCCCGACTTGCTGGTGGTCGCGGCTTATGGCCGAATCCTGCCCGATCCGGTGCTCGCGGCGGCGCGAATCATGCCGATCAACGTTCACGCCTCGCTCCTCCCGCGCCATCGCGGGGCCTCGCCGGTAGAAGGCGCGATTCTCGCCGGCGATAGCGAAAGCGGCGTCACGATCATGCGCGTGACCAGCAAGATGGATGCGGGGCCGATCCTGCTCGCGCGCGCGATTCCGATCGCGCCCGGCGAAACGCAGGGGACGCTCAAGGAGAAGCTCGCGGACTTGGGCGCGGCGGCGCTGCTCGAAGCGTTGGAGAAGCTCCGGCACGGGCAACTCGTGGAGACGCCGCAGGACGAGAGCCTCGCAACCTACACCTCGCCCGTGAGCAAGGCCGACGCGGTTATCGATTGGAGTGCCGACGCGGCGCGGATCGAGCGGATGGTGCGGGCGTACGATCCGTGGCCGGTCGCGCGCACGCGGCGGCTTGGCGGCGATGAGCTGCTGATATGGCGTGCCGCACTCGACGATTCCGCCCCGCCGGAGGCAACCGAATTGTCGGGCGTCGCTCCCGGCACGATCGTGCGGATGAAGCCCGACGTCGCGGTGCAATGCGGGCGCGGACGAATCGTGCTCGCCGAGGTGCAGGCAGCGGGGCGCAAGCGGATGGGCGCGACGGAGTTTCTCCGCGGGCGGCGCGTCATCCCCGGCGAGCGCCTGGGATGACGCGCCGCCCGCCTAACGCCACGCGCGGGCGCAGCGGCGCGGATGCGCCGGCTGCGCCCGCGCGTGACCGCAGCGGCGTCGTTTCGCCGGGCGCGAGCGCGCCCGGCGAAGCGACGCCGGCGGGCACGGCGCGGCTCTCCGAGCGCGGCGCGGCGGGCCTTGCGGCCCGCCGCGCCGCGCTCGAAATCCTCGTCCGCGTGGAGAGCCACGCGGCGTTTGCCGACGTGATGCTCGGCCATCGCCTCGCCGCTTTCGCCCCGCCCGACCGCCGCTTCCTGACGCGGCTCGTGCTCGGCACGCTCGCCTGGCGCGGCAGATTAGACTACGAACTGGCGCGGCTATGCGCGCAGCCAATCGAAAAGCTCGAACTCGCGGTGCTGAATGCGCTCAGGCTCGGGCTTTTTCAGATGCGCCATCTGACCCGCGTGCCGGCGCACGCCGCGGTCGACACTGCCGTTTCGCTCGCGCGCGAGGCGGCGGGGCGGGGCGCCGGCGGCCTGGTCAACGCCGTGTTGCGGCGTGCGGCGCGCGAAGTGGCCGGGATGCCGGATCGGGCGGTGGACGAGGTTGGATATCTCGCCGTTGCCTGCTCGCATCCACGATGGCTGGTGGCGTGCTTCATCGAATGGTTTGGCGTGGCGCGGGCCGAGGCGTTGATGGCGGCCAACAACGAGGCCGCGCCGAACGTGATGCGGCTTAACCTGGCGCGCGGCACGCGCGAAGAGATCGTTGCGCGGATGACTGCCGAAGGAATCGGGATACGCCCCGGCGACCATCTACCCGAGACCGCCGTGCTCGAGAGCGCGGCGGATTACGACTCGGATTCATATCGCGCCGGATTGTTTCATCCGCAATCCGAGGCTTCGCAACTGGTCGCGCGGATGCTGGCGCCGTCTGCGGGCGCGACCGTCGTCGATTGCGCCGCCGCGCCGGGCGGCAAGACGACCCATCTTGCGGAACTGGCCGACGCGCGCGGACGCGTCGTAGCGCTCGATCTGAATTTGCACGGGCTCAAGGCCGCGCGCGACCTCGCCCGCCGCCTCGGCCATCGCAATATCGTATTCGCGACCGCGGACCTCGCCGCGGCACCGCCGCTGCAAATCGAATCCGCCGGTTTCGTGTTGCTCGACGCGCCGTGTACCGGCACGGGCACGCTGCGCGAGCATCCGGAGATACGATGGCGCCTGGTGGCGGACGACTTTCGCCGGATGGCGGAGTTGCAGCGCGCGATGCTCGAGAACGCTGCCGCGCTGGTTCGGCCGGGCGGGGTGATCGTGTACGCCGTATGCAGCGTGGCGCCGCAGGAAGGGCCGGGCGTGGTGCGTGGCTTTCTCGTGGAGCATCCCGAGTTTGCGATCGAGCGGCCGCAGACGGCGCAACTCGCGCCCTGGCTTCAAAGCGACGGGACGATGTCGACCAGTCCCGAGCGCGGCGGCCTCGACGGCTTTTTCGCCGCCCGGATGCGCCGGCGATGAGCGCGCCTTTTGCCGCGCGGCGGCCGAGTCGGTAGTCTTTGCCCATGGGACTGGAGCACAAAATTGCGCCCTCGATCCTGTCGGCTGACTTCGCGCGCCTTGGCGAGGAGGTTCGCCGGGTCGAGGAGGCCGGCGCCGACCTGATTCATTTCGACGTGATGGATGGCCATTTCGTGCCGAATCTCTCGATCGGCGTGCCGGTGCTGAAATCGCTCCGCAAGATAACGCGGCTCCCGCTCGACGCGCATCTGATGATCTCGGAGCCCGCGCGCTACGTGCGGACCTTCGTCGAGGCAGGCGCCAATTCGATCTCGGTGCACGCGGAGGTCTGCGACGATTTGCCGGGAATCGCCGCGCGCATCCGCGAATTCGGTGCGCGCGCCTCGGTCGCGATCAATCCGGAGACGCCGGTGGAGCGGGTGCTCGCCGTGGCCGAGCATCTCGACATGATCCTGGTGATGAGCGTGCATCCGGGCTTCGGCGGGCAGAGCTTCATCGCCGAGAGCCTGGAAAAGCTGCGCGCGGTGCGGCGCGAGATCGAACGGCGCGGGCTCAAGGTCGACGTCGAGGTCGACGGCGGGATCAAAATCGACAATATCCGCGCAGCGGCTGAGGCAGGCGCCAACGTGTTCGTCTCCGGGTCGGGAATTTTCGGCCATGAGAACTACCGCACGATAATCGCCGATATGCGCGAGCGGGCGGCCCGCGACTGACGATACGCGGCTCGCCGAAACGACGCTCGCAATGTCGCGCGCGCCGATGCTATAAATGGGACCCGGCTCGGAAACCTTGGCGTACGGGGTGTAGCTCAGCCTGGCTAGAGCGCTGCGTTCGGGACGCAGAAGTCGCTGGTTCAAATCCAGTCACCCCGACCACTTTTCCTTTCGCGCGAAAGGCCGCACTTGCTGAGCATCGCGCTCCTCTTCATCGCCTCCTACCTGTTCGGATCGATCCCCGTGGGCGTGTTGGTCGGCCGCGCCTTCGGCTTCGATCCGCGCGGCGTCGGCTCGGGCAATATCGGGATGACCAATGTGACGCGGGCAGGCGGCAAGGGCGCCGGCGCGATCACCTTCGTGGGCGACCTGCTCAAAGGGCTGATTCCCGTGCTGGTGGCGCGGATGGCGGGGTGGCCGCCTGCAGTCGTCGCAATCGTGGGCCTCGGCACCTTTATCGGCGCGATCTGCTCGGTATTCCTGTGGTTCCAGGGCGGCAAGGGTGTTTCGGCGTCGCTCGGAATCTGGCTCGGGATCTCGCCGCTGCCGGTGCTGATCGCATTGGGAGTGTTCCTTATCGTGTTCGCGCTGGCCAGAATCGTCTCCCTGGCCTCGATTTGCGCTGCGATTGTGCTGCCGCCGGCAGCCGCGATGCTGGGTTTACCGCGGCCCTACGTCGGCCTGGCGATTATCATGACGGCGCTGGTGCTGCTGCGCCATCACGAGAATATCGCTCGTTTGATTCGAGGCGAGGAACGGCCGATCGGCCGCAAAGACACTGGCGGAGGCACGGCAGGCGTTTAGCCGCCCGCCCGCTGGCGAATCCAACCTGGGCCGTTGGCCAGTTTCAAAAACCGAGATCAGGCGACATCAGGATAGACACGCGGCTGCCGCTTAAGGCAGCACGTGGTGCGCCGCCCGTTGTATCCCCCGGTACCTTTCCCGTTGCTCCATTTGATGATTGCGCCCAAGCCCCGGCGGCACGTAAGGCGCGAAGATTGCTCATGGATTCCCCGATGCCGACCGGGAACCTACCACGTCGCGCCGAGCCGGGGGCTTGCGCGGCCCGGCGCTTATCTGGAACAGATAAGCTGGGCCGAAAAGGGGAAGGAGGGTCCGTCCGGCTGCGTGCCGGGAGGAGTCATATGAAGAAGGTCGAGGCAATCATCAAGCCGTTCAAGCTCGACGAGGTCAAAGAGGCACTCTCGAGCATCGGGGTGCAGGGGCTAACGGTCAGCGAAGTGAAGGGTTTCGGCCGCCAGAAGGGCCATACTGAACTTTACCGCGGCGCGGAGTACGTGGTCGATTTTCTGCCCAAGGTGAAGCTGGAGATAATCGTCTCGGACGAACTGACGGCGCAGGTGGTCGAGACGATAGAGCGCGCCGCGCGTACGGGCCGGATCGGCGATGGCAAAATCTTCGTCATGCCGATGGAAGAAGTGGTGCGGATTCGCACCGGCGAGCGCGGCTCGGCGGCGCTTTAACCCGGTACGCCGTAGCGCCCTCCCCGCGCGTATCGTCAGTCGACGTTCTGCCGGGGGACGAAGCCCGTGACACCCTTGAACGGCCCGTCGGTCACCTCGACCACGCTGCCTTCGTCGTTGCTGGTTACGATCCGCACCGGTGTCTGGTCGTCCACCTCTTTGGCCGCCAGGTTCGCACCGATTCCACCCAGCATCCCCATCGCGCCGCCTTGGGATTTCATCTTCACGACTTTGTCGTAGGTCGCCTGATCGGGATAGACCTTGACCGTATGCTCGCCGGGGCTGGCGACCACGCGATGGCTGCATCCGGCGGCCACGATTGCGATCGCGATCGCCGCGAGCGTTAGGCAGGATCGCTTACCGACGTGAAGTTTCGCTCTCGGGTTACGCATAGTATGTCGGCCTCCGGTGCACGGCTTCCCTGCCGTGCCTCAAGATATCTTCGACAACATTGCAGGCCCCATATTACAGGCCCGGTTACGGGATTGACGATATTACAGGCTTTCAGCGCGATGATGCCACGCCGTACGCCGCATGCGAACGGCCCGCGCAAAATTTGCCGGAGCCGCCACTGCATGGTACGTTTTTAGGCTCGCGCGCCGTTTTATCCTAGCTTCGGCGCAATGCGCCGGCGAAGTATGCCGGTGAAGTGTGCCGTCTGCGCTTGTCCGATCGTCGGCGAAGGCGGCCGCGGATCGGCGCCGCCGCGCGCAGGAGGGTTTTGTTTGTCCGTACAAAAGGCCGAGGAAGCATCAACCGCGGGCGCCAAGCGCGCGGTCACGATGGAGAAGCTGGTCAATCTCTGCAAGCGCCGCGGGATCGTCTTTCCCGCCAGCGAGATTTACGGCGGCCTCGGTTCGACCTGGGACTACGGCCCGCTTGGCATCGAGCTCAAGCGCAACGTCAAGGAGGCGTGGTGGCGCGCGATGGTCACGACGCGCAGCGATGTCGTCGGCCTCGACAGCGCCATCCTGCAGCATCCGCGCACCTGGGAGGCCTCGGGCCATCTGCAGAACTTCACCGACCCGCTGGTCGATTGCAAAAGCTGCAAGCAACGCTTCCGCGCCGACCACGTCCAGGGCAACCAATGCCCCGAGTGCGGCGGCGAGCTCACCGAGGCGCGCAGCTTCAACCTGATGTTCAAGACCTTCATGGGTCCGGTGGAGGACAGCGCGAACGTGGTTTACCTGCGTCCCGAGACGGCGCAGGGCATCTTTCTGAACTTCGCCAACATCGTAGACACGCAGCGGGTCAAGCTGCCGTTCGGGGTCGCTCAAACCGGCAAGTCGTTCCGCAACGAGATCACACCCGGCAACTTCATCTTTCGCACCCGCGAGTTCGAGCAGATGGAGATGGAGTTTTTCGTCAAGCCCGATCCGGCCGAGGAGGCGCGATGGTTCGACTACTGGGTCGAGGAGCGCTTCAACTGGTACGTGAATTACGGCATCCGGCGCGAGCATCTGAAGCTGCGGCCGCATGAGAAGGACGAACTTTCGCATTATTCGCGCGGCACCACCGACGTCGAATATCTTTATCCGTTTGGATGGGGCGAGCTGGAAGGTATCGCCAAGCGCGGCAGTTTCGATCTCGATCAGCACGCGCAATATAGCGGCAAGGACCTGACCTACTTCGACGAGGAAGCCAAAACGCGCTACCGCCCGTGGGTGATCGAGCCGGCCGCCGGCGTGGATCGCGCGATGCTCGCGTTTATGCTCGACGCGTACGACGAAGACGTGGTCGAGAACGAAGAACGGATCGTGCTCCGTCTCGATCCGCGCCTCGCGCCGATCAAGGCCGCGGTCTATCCGCTGCTGCGTAAGGGCGGGCAGCCTGAGAAGGCGCAAGAGGTGTTGCGGATGCTCAAGCGGCATTTCACGGCCGCCTACGATCAAGCCGGTTCGATCGGACGGCGTTATCGCCGCCAGGACGAAGTGGGCACGCCGTTCGGTATCACGATCGATCATCAGACGATGGAAGACGACACGGTAACGCTGCGCGATCGCGACTCGACCGAGCAGGTGCGATTCAAAATCGCGGCGCTGCCCGACGAGTTGACCGAGCGCATCGGCTGGCATCGCCAGGATCGACAGAACTGATCGATAGGACTGATCGCTAGTAACTCCGCCGCATCTGCAAGTCACTCTGCGATGCGACTTTTTGTTTTTGACGATCCCCGCGCGGCGCGTGGGGAGGGGAGAATCATTTCCGACGATGGCGCGTGTTCATCCTGAAATATATTTCTTTGGCGCGGGCGTGGCCGAGGGCCGCGCGTCCATGCGCGAGCTTCTGGGCGGCAAGGGCGCGGGCCTGCATGAGATGGCCTCGCTCAAGCTGCCGGTGCCGCCCGGCTTCACTATCACGACGCGCGTGTGCACCTATTTCTACACGCACGGCGGCAAGTACCCGGCCGGGCTCAAGGAGGGCGTCGCCAAGAGCGTCGCGCGAATCGAAAAGGCGATGGGCCGGCGGTTCGGCGATGCGACGAGCCCGCTGCTGGTCTCGGTGCGCTCAGGCGCGCGCGTTTCGATGCCCGGGATGATGGACACGGTGCTCAACCTCGGACTCACCGACGAGACCGTCAAGGGACTCGAGACGGCGAGCAACAACGCGCGTTTCGCATGGGACTCGTACCGGCGCTTCTGCCAGATGTACGGCGACGTCGTACTGAAGCTGAAGCCCGAGAATAAAAATGATCCCGATCCATTCGAGGAGCTGATCGATCGAAAGAAGGCGCTGCGCGGCGTTATCCAGGACGTCGATCTTACCGCCGACGATTTGAAGGAGCTGGTCGGCGAATTCCGCGATCTCATTCGCGCCCGCACCGGGCAGGACGTGCCGCAGGATCCGTGGCAGCAGTTGTGGGCGGCGATCGGCGCGGTGTTCGAGTCGTGGAACAACGATCGCGCCGTGACCTACCGCAAGATCAACAACATCCCGGGCGACTGGGGTACTGCGGTCACCGTGCAATCGATGGTCTTCGGCAACCTCGGTCCCGATTGCGCAACCGGCGTCGCCTTCACGCGCAATCCCTCCACTGGCGAGAAAGGCATCTACGGCGAGTTTCTGCCCAACGCCGCAAGGCGAGGACGTCGTCGCGGGCATCCGCACGCCGCGCCAGATCAGCCTCGCCGCCGGGCGCGAGTGGGCCAAGCGTAACAACATCAGCGAGGAAGAGCGCCGCGCCAAGCACGCCACGCTGCAGGAGAGCTTTCCCGCGGCCTATCGCGATCTGTTGAAAGTCGCGGCGCGGCTGGAGCGCCATTTCCGCGACATGCAGGATCTCGAATTCACTATCGAGCGCGGCAAGCTCTTCATGCTCCAGACTCGCAACGGCAAGCGCACGGCAGAGGCCGCGGTCCGCGCGGCGGTCGAGATGGCGCAGGAGAAGCTGATCGATCGCGGCACGGCGATGCTGCGCGTCGAGCCGGTGCAGCTCGAACAACTGCTCCATCCGCGGCTCGATCCGCGCGCGCCCAAAAAGGTGCTGGCGCGCGGATTGCCCGCTTCGCCGGGCGCCGTGGCCGGCGAAGTCGTGTTCAGCGCCGACGAGGCGGTCGCGGTGACCAAGGCCGGGCGCAAGGTGATCCTGGTGCGCATCGAGACCTCGCCCGAGGACATCCACGGGATGCAGGTGGCGGAGGGAATCCTGACCGCGCGCGGCGGGATGACCAGCCATGCCGCGGTGGTGGCGCGCGGGATGGGCAAGTGCTGCGTCGCGGGATGCTCGGAGATCGAGATCAACTACGCGGCCGGCACGCTCAGCGCCGCCGGGAAGGTGATTCATCGCGGCGAATACCTGACGCTCGACGGTACCGCCGGCGAGGTAATCGAGGGACGCGTGCCGACCGTCGAGCCGGTGATGTCGCCGTTCTTCAAGAAATTTCTCGGATGGGCCGACGCCGAGCGGCGGCTCGGCGTACGCGCCAATGCCGACACGCCGCACGACGCGACGACTGCGCGCGAGTTCGGCGCCGAGGGCATCGGCCTCTGCCGCACGGAGCACATGTTCTTCGCGCCGGAGCGAATCGAAGCGGTGCGCGAGATGATCCTGGCCGAGAACGGCGAGCAGCGCGCCCGCGCATTGGCAAAGATTCTGCCGATGCAGCGCGAGGACTTCGTCGGCATCCTGCGCGAGATGAAGGGGCTGCCGGTGACGATTCGCTTGCTCGATCCGCCGCTGCATGAGTTCCTGCCCAAGGAAGACTCGGAGATTCGCGACCTCGCGGCAAAGATCGGTGTCACCCCGGATCATCTCAAGCAGGTGCGCGACAGCCTGTTCGAGTTCAACCCGATGCTGGGCCATCGCGGCTCGCGCCTGGGCATCAGCTATCCCGAGATCTACAAGGCGCAAGTCCGCGCGATCCTCGAGGCCGCCGCCCAGTTACAGGCCGAGGGCGTGCGCGTGATTCCCGAAATCATGCTGCCGCTCATCGGTGAGCGCCGCGAGTACGAGGTGCTGGCCTCCGAGATTCGCGAGGTCGCCGCAGAGATTGGAACGCGCGTCAAGTATTCGATCGGCACGATGATCGAGGTGCCGCGCGCCTGTCTCGAGGCCGGCGAGATTGGCGCGGTCGCCGAGTTCTTTTCCTTCGGCACCAACGACCTCACGCAGATGGCCTATGGGCTCTCGCGCGACGACTCGGGCAAATTCCTCGGCGACTATATCGAGCGTGGCATCTACAAGACCGACCCGTTCGCGCAACTCGATCCCGACGGCGTCGGCGGCCTGATGCGAATCGCGATCGAGCGCGGGCGCAAGGCCAACCCCAAGCTCAAGCTCGGCATCTGCGGCGAGCATGGCGGTGATCCCGAGAGCGTCAAGCTCTGCCATCGCCTCGGGCTCGACTACGTCTCATGCTCGCCGTTTAGAGTTCCGATCGCGCGGCTGGCCGCCGCCCAGGCCGCGATCGAGGAGCGCCGCACCAAGCGCGCCTTCAAGGACGTGTAGCGTCGCCGCGCATACTTCGTGCGGAATTTTTTCTCGTGACGCGCGGCCGCTGCTAGCCGAGATAGTCTTCGACGCGAATCGCGGTGACGGGAATCTGGCGGACCCGGTTGTCGCGCAAAATCTTGAGCTTGACGATCTCGCCCGCGTGATGGCTGTTGATCGTCTCGTAGAGCGTGCGGCGGTCGTGAATCTCCTGCTCGTCGGCGGCCAGCACCACATCGCCCTGCTTGAGCCCGGCCTTCTCGCCCGGGCTTCCCGGCATCACACCCGCGATCACCACGTGCTCGCGCAGCGTGTACGACAGCACGCCTAACCACAGCCGCGACGGCACGCTGACGCGCCGGCCGTGGCGCACAAGCTCGTCGCGGCTCAGGATGAAACACTCGCCCGGGATGGCGAGGATCGCGCGGCTCAAGTCGGCGAAATTCAAATACGAGATCCCGATGACCTGTCCACGCGAGTTGCAGATCGGTCCGCCATTGAGCCCGATGTTGAGCGCGGAAGCGGTCACGCAGATGCATCGCTCGAGCACGAACTCCCACGCCGCATCGAATGGGCCGAGATACGTGATGTGCCCAACGTCGGCGCATCGCTTTTCGCCCCCCAGGCTCGACACCATGAATACTTCCTGGCCGGGCGAACAGGTCAGCGACGAGATTGCTTGCAGGAACGGGAGCCCGTTAGCGTCGACCTTGAGCAGCGCGATGTTGGTCGTGAAGTCTTGCGCCACGATCGCCGCCGGGAGTTCCTGCCCGCTGTTGAGCGTGACCGACACGCTCTGCGCGCCCATCAGCATGTAGTTGACGGTGATGATGAGGCCGTCGGCGCTGACCAGCGTGCCGGTGCCGTTGCGGTCGGTGCCAAGCCCGATGCTGGCCGACGGATGCGAGGCCGGTACCACCGAATGGATACCGACAGCCGCGTTCGCGACCTTCTCGAGCAGATACAACGTGGCGTTCAAAACGGCGCTCCGTAAAAACTCGCGGTCAGGCTTCTGGCCGCCGCGCAAGACTGCGTATGGAAAGATTTGAGCATAGTGGCGTTCAGTTTCAAGCTCCGCGACCCATGCGGATGAACACATTTTGGACCGCCGCGCCCGCGGTCTGTATGGACTCGCTTGTGTTTTATCGGCTTGACTTTTATCGCCTGCCGGGCCTACGCACAATTCTGTAGCGTCTATGCGGTCATGGAGGGTTTCAAGCGATGGAATCGTTGAAAGTGGTATCAGCCGACTCGCACATGACCGAGCCGGGCGGCTTGTGGGTCGAGCGGCTGGACAAAAAATATCGCGACGATGCGCCACGCGTGATCAAAAATCCGAAGACCAACGGCCCCGCCTACATATTCGTCGGCCCCGGAATTCATCCGCTCGCCGTTGCCGCGGCGTTCGCCGCCGGCAAGGGCGGCAGCGATCTCCGCGAGCACATGAAGCATGGTTACGAGGCCGCGCGGCCCAGCGGATGGGATCCGGTCGAGCGCCTCAAGGATCAGGACCTCGACGGCGTAAAGGCCGAGGTCCTCTATTCGACACTCGGGATCGCGGTCTTCAACATGCCCGACGTCGCGCTGCAGCAGGCTTGTATCCGCGTCTACAACGACTGGCTGGCGGAGTTCTGCGCGCATGATCGCAAACGCCTCATCGGCGTCGGGCTCTACTCGCTGAAATCGCTGCCCGACATTTCCGAGGTCGAGCGCTGCGCGAAGATGGGGCTGCGCGGAATCCTGATCCTCGCTTCCGACGCGACCGATACTCCCTACAGCGCTCCAGCGTTCGATCCGCTGTGGCGCGCGTGCTCAGAAGCCGGCTTGCCGCTTTCGCTGCACAAGCCGCTGATCTCGGGGATGCCGCTTACGCCGGCGATGCCCACGTGGGCGGACCTGCAGATACACGTGATTCACGTGGTCGAACAGTGCATCACGCGCCTGGTTTACGGCGGCGTGCTCGAGCGCTTTGCGAGGCTCAAGATCGTCTCGGCGGAAAACGACGTCGGATGGATTCCCAACTGGGTGCATCGGCTCGACCACGTCTTCTCCAAGGTCGCCAATGCCGAGAACCTGCCGCTGCGGCCGAGCGAGTACGTGCGGCGCAACGTCTGGGCGACCTTCCAGGACGATCCGATGGGGCCGAAGAACTGGGAATTCTTCGGCGCGGAGAATTACATGTGGGCTTCCGACTTCCCGCACTCGGACTCGACCTTTCCCAACTCGCAGAAGGTGATCCGCGAGAATTTCGCCGGCGTGCCGGCCGCGATAACCAACCGGATCGTGTTCGAGAACGCCAACCGCCTCTACGACATGGGGCTGTAGAAAAACGACGGCGGCTGCGGCGCCGGGCGGATCAGAGCTGGCACAATGGGCGTTGAGCTAAGCGCGATCGAGCGATTTCTCTACCACGAGGCGCGCCTCATGGATAACCATCGGTACGACGACTGGCATGCCTTGTGGGCCGAAGACGGCCCGGTGACGTACTGGGTGCCGTGTAACGACGACGACCTCGATCCCAAGGTCAACGTCTCGATCATTTACGACACCCGCACGCAATTGCGTAACCGGATCACGCGGCTGCGCGAAACGTTGTGGCTGCGCGAGCAGGCCCCGCGCCTCAGACGCGTGATCTCGAATGTCGAGGTCATCGAAGCCGGCGAAGTCGGGGACGAGACTCCCGCCGAAGTGACGGTTAGCTCCAACTTCATCCTCGCCCAACTGCATCGCCACAATCAGTACCTGTGGGCGGGCACCTCGATTCACACGCTGGTCCCGTCCGGCGGCAGTTTCAGGATTCGCTCGAAGAAAGTCGTGCTGATCAATAATGACGAACCGATGCCCAACCTGATGTTTCTGATTTAGCCGTGGCTGCCAACAACATTGCGAACGGTGCGACACTTCGTCTGGTTAGCGAATTCGCCGCGGTCGAAGTCGGACGCGACGACCGCGGCAATGGCCCGCGGCTCATGATCCGTGACACGCAGAGCGGGAACTGCGTCTTTCTCGATCCGCTCGAGCTTGCCGCGCTGGCCACGACGCGGCACGAGGACCTGTTGCCGTTTCTCGATCCCGCGCGGTTCGAGAGGCGCGGCCCGACGCCGCAAGATGCACACGAACAAGATGATTGACCCGTGATCAAAGTCGGCTTCATCGGGCTCGGCGAGCAAGGCAAGCCGCTCGCAGTCAATGTCGCCCAAGGCGGTTTCGACCTGATGGTGCACGACCTCAGACCCGAGCCGGTCGACGAGCTGGTATCCAAAGGCGCGCGTGCGGCGCGCTCGGCGCGCGAGGTTGGCGCCCACGGCGACATCATCGAGGTGATCGTCGTCAACGACGAACAACTCGAAGCGGTCGTGCTGGGCGGCGACGGCGTGCTAGCCGGCGCGCGCCCCGGGAGCACAATAGCGATCCACAGCACCGTGCGTCCCGCGACGGTAAGAAAAATTGGCGAGCAGGCCGACGCGAGAGGCGTCGGCGTGCTCGACGCTCCGGTGAGCGGAGGACCGCGCGGCGCTCAGAAGCGCACGATGTGCTACATGGTCGGCGGCGAGAAGGATGCGCTCGAACGATGCCGTCGGGTGTTCGCGACTTCGGCCGGCACGATCGTTCATATGGGCGCGCTGGGCGCGGGGATGACGGCGAAGCTGGCGCATCAGGTAATCCTGTGCCTCAACATGCTCGCGGCGCACGAAGGGACACAACTGGCGCGCCGCGCCGGGCTCGACGCGGCCGCGCTGGGCCAGGCGGTGCGCGCAGGCGCCGCGCAGAGCCGGGTCGCGGAACGATGGGCGGTTGCGCGCCCGGCGCCGCAAAACACTACGCTCTTCTACAAAGATCTCGCGCTCGCGCTGGAACTCGCCGGCGAACTCGGAATCGATTTGCCCGCCGCGGCGCTCGTCCAGCGGCGACTGGACGAGATTTTGGCCGAATCTGGCGATGCGGTTTCGGGGCGCGCCGCGGGATGAATCGCGATTGCGGAAAAAACGTCCCGGCCGTACGATCGAATTCGCGCAAACTCGCGCAAGGCGCGGCGTAAGAGCGATGAGTTCTGGAGGGCAACTACTGATGGCTACCATGCTTTCCACGCAAACCGACTACAACGACCTGGTTCAGGACGATCGCGTGAGCGGGCGGGTCTACTACGATCCCGCGGTCTTCGAAGAAGAACTGGAAAAGATCTGGTATCGCGACTGGATATACGTCGCGCATGAAAGTGAGATTCCCGAGCCGGGCGACTACGTAACGCGCAGGATCGGCTTGCAGCCGGTTATCGTTTCGCGCGACGAGGATCACGCGGTCCATCTGTTGCTCAACCGCTGCATGCATCGCGGCAATACCGTATGCCAGAGCGAGCGCGGCAATGCGCACGCGTTTCGCTGCGCCTATCACGGATGGACCTACAACAACCGGGGCGCGCTGGTCGGTGTCCCGTACGCCGCCGGCTATGACGGCTCGTTCTCGCGCGAGGAGTATCCGCTCGCGCGGGTGGCGCGGATGGAGACCTATCGCGGACTGATCTTCGGCAGCATGAGCGCGTCGGGGCCGAGTCTTAAAGAGCGGCTGGGCAAGGCCGCCGGGCTAATAGATCAATTTGTCGATCTGTCGCCCGAAGGCGAGGTGGTGTTGCGCTCGGGCGTGCTCAAGCACTCGTTTAAGGGCAACTGGAAGATGGCGCTTGAGAACTCGGTCGACGGCTACCATCCGAACATCCTGCATCACGCGGCGATGATGCTGATCACCAAGGGGCGCAAAGTCGACATGGAGTCGGTCTTCGGCGAGCATACTGACGCGCTCGCGCGCGATCTCGGAAACGGCAGCGCGCAACTCGACCTCACTGCGGTCAATCGCGAGCGCGGCGGGCGGGTCGTGCCGCACGGATGGAGCGCCGAGGCATGGCAGCAATACCAGGGCGCGATGGAACAGCGCTACGGTGCGGATCGCGCGCATGAGATAATACAAACTGGCGGACCGCACTTCTGCATATTCCCGAATATCATTTTCATCCTTAATCAGTTCCGCATCATTCAGCCGGTAAGCGTCAACGAGACGGTAGTCTATTACTATCCGACCATGCTTAAGGGCGCGCCCGACGAGATGAACCAGCGCCGCCTCGCCGAGACCTACCTGATTCACGGGCCGGCGGGACGCGTCGCGCCCGACGATTTCGAGGCTTACGAACGCAACCAGGAGGGTTTCCGCGCGAGGACCAACGAATGGCTGGTGTTGCGCCGCGGGCTCCATCGCGAACAGCGCGAGCGCGCCGGCACGATCGCCGGCCATGAGACCGACGAGACCACGCAGCGCGGAATCTGGCGCCACTATCGCGAGGTGATGGGGTCGTAGGGCCCGCATAATCGCGGCTCGCGCTTCAGCACGGATCGTAATGGATCAGCGCGGCTCGCGATGCAGGATGCCCGCGCGCTCGAGCTCTTCGATGCGCTCGCGCGAATAGTCGAGATAACTGGTAAGGATCTCCTCGTTATGCTGCCCGAGCATCGGCGCGCCGTCACCGGCCGGCTCGGGGAAGCTCGAGAAGTGGAGCGGAAAGCCGGGCAGGTCGAAGCTTCCCAGGATCGGATCTTTAACGGTGGTGACTGTGCCGCGCTGGCGAAGATGCGGAAGCTTGAGCGCCTCGTCGGGCGAGAGCACGGGCGCGGCGGGCACGCGATACTCGGCCAGACGCTCCAGCGCGGCTTCGTCGCTCGGCATCGCGGCGAGCCATCCCTCGATGATGCGAATCAGCTGAGCGAGATTCTTGAGCCGGCGCGGATTAGTCCTGAAGCGCTCGTCGCTCGCTAACTCGGGCCGCCCCATCGCGTCGCACAACTGCGCGAACTGATGCTCGACGCCGGCGACGATGATGAGGTAGCGCTCGCGCCCTTTGAACATCCCGACCGGCGCGGCATAGGAGAGATGATGGCCGGTGCGCTCCGGCTTAATCGCGCCGCCGCTTAGGCTGTACATCTGGATCGCCGTGTGATGGCAGTGGAAGTAGGCATCGAGCAATGCGATGTCGAGGTATTGGCCCGCGCCGGTGCGCTCGCGATGCAGCAGCGCAGCCACTACCGCCAGCGCCGCGTGCACGCCGGTGCTCACGTCGCCGAGCGCCGCGGTCGGAAAATAGGGCGGCCCATCGGCCTCGCCGATCATATAGGTAATTCCGGAATACGCCTGCGCGATAAAGTCGTAGCCGGGCAGATGCGCGAGCGGGCCCTCCTGACCGAAGGTCGAGACCGAGCACATCACGACGCGTGGGTTGAGCGCGCGCACGGTCTCGTAGTCCAGGCCCATCCGCGCGATCACGCCGGGGGCGAAATTCTCCACCACCACGTCGACCTTGGCGACGAGTTCCTTGAGAATCGCTAGCGCGGCCGGATTTTTGACGTCGACACAAAGGCTGCGTTTGCCGAGGTTCTGCTGGACGAAGTAGCCGCTGCGATGATCGCGGTAAAACGGCAGCACGCGAGTGCGATCGCCGTCGGGCGCGATCTCCACTTTGATGACGTCGGCGCCCATCTGCGCCATCATCCTGGTGACGGTGGGGCCGGCGATGAACTGGGTGAAGTCGAGGACTTTATAGCCGTCGAGTACGTGGGTCGGTTGGTTCGAGCTCATCCAGTTGTCCGAGGCGGGCGTGCAACGCGTCAACGCGAGGCGCACGGAAGCTTCCAGCTAGCAGTAAGACAAGCGCGTTTTGGGTTGTCAAGTTTGACAATTTTGGGGCAGTCTCGGCATCGTTGGCGGAATGCCGGTTTCGCGTTGACGGAACGTCGGTTTCGAAAGAGGAGAGGGCGCCATGGCATCAAGTTTCCTGCTCGAGAAAGACGGCCGGGTCGCAACCCTGATTTTCAACCGGCCCGAGAAGCGCAATCCGCTCAACGAAGAGGTCGTGCTGGAATTCGAAGGGCTGCTGCACCAGGTGCGCGACGACCGCGACATCCGCGTGCTGATCGTAACCGGCAGCGGCAACACTTTCTCGGCCGGCGCCGATCTCTCGACGCTCAAGGAAGTGACCGACCCCGACGAGCGCCAACGCCTGTTCGCGCCGCTCTCCAAGCGGCGCTCGCGCCTTATCGGCCGCGCGCTCGGCGTGCTCGCCAACCTTGAGGTGCTGACTATCGCCGCGATCAATGGCTATGCGATCGGCGGCGGATGGGGTATCGCGCTCGGCTGCGACATCCGAATCGCGGTCGCCGGCGCGCAGTTCTGGTTTCCCGAAGTCGATCTCGGCGTGCCGCTCAGCCCGGATGCGACCGCGCTGCTGGCGGCGCAGAGCGGCCCCGCGATCGCCAAGGAGATCATCATCACCTGCCGCCGCTATACCGCCGAGGAACTGTTGCCGATGGGGCTGGTGAATCGGGTGGTGAAGAAGGAAGAGCTATACCCGGCGGTGCGCGAGATGGCGCGCGCGATCGCGGCGAAGAATCCGGTCGCCGTGATGGGCGTCAAGGCCACGGTCAACGCCGTGAGCAGCGGCGGCCGCGCACTCAGGCTCGATCTCCTCCTCGACCGCAGTTGAGCCGCCTTCGCAGTTCGTTGCGAACCTCCGGCGCGCGCCGTCACGCGCGGCTAGAACGGGTTCGTCTTGACCGTGGGAAAGCCGGGCAGGTTGGTCGCAAAACTGCCCATAAAGCCGGTGTGCAGCCCGAGTATGTCGGTCGTCAGCGTGTCGTAGTCGCCCATGTAGGTCGGAGCGAGCGCGAAATCCTGCGCGGTCACGGAAGAGAAGCTCCGCGTGGTGATCCGGGTGTTGGTCCAGCTTGCGCCGCCAGTGGTCGAATTCGCACAGTAACGGTCGATCAAAAAATTACTCGAGTCGTTGCGGCGGTCGTAAAAACAGATTGCGACCCGGCCGGAGCCGACCGCGAGCGCCGGCTCGAAATGATCGGTGACCGAAGGCGCCGGATTGGTGTTGACCTGGACGGGCGACGACCAGGTTGTGCCGCCATCCGTCGATTTCGAGAACTTGATGTCGGTAAAGCCGTAAGTTGCCACCAGCCCGCCGGTTAACGGGGCAAGTAAGTCGGGCACCGGGTTATCGCCATCGTTCCAGGCGATGAACACTTTCCCCGCCTTGTTGACCGCGAGGCTGGGAAATTCGTTGATGCGGATCATGCCCTGCAACTGAAGGCAGTCGCCGGCGCAACTCACGGGAAAAGTAGTGAGCACGACCGGTGCGCTGAACGCACCCGCCGCGTAGGTCGATTTGGCGACGTCGATTTCACGTGTGACGCCGTTGACGCCGATCTTTTCCCACGCGAAATAAACCGTGCCGTCCGGCGCCGCCGCAACCTGCGAACCCTGCACGACCTCGTTACACGCGCCCTGCGTCACCTGCAATGTGGCAGTGGGCGTTCCACCAGTGTTGAAGGCGACCGCGTGGATGGAGGTCAGTGTGTCTCCAAGGTTCATGCATCCCGCGTTCGTGCCGGAGATATCGAAGTCGGTATAGGTTACGAAGAGGTTGGCGGAGTTCTTGGGATCGGTGGTCATCCAGTCCTTATCGACTATGTGCTGCGTGATGTCCTCGCTCACGACCGGCGCTGGAGCACCGAACGTCATTCCGCCGTCGGTCGAGTTCGAGACCGACACCCCATTCGTGCCGGCGACGCACACGCCGAGCAATGGATCGAGTGTCGTGCAATTCGTCCAGATCGACGAGAAGAAAAAATTCGTCGCGCTGTTGCACGCGGCAATCGGGTCGCCGAGCAACATGGCGTTGGGATCGCTGAAGGGGGGCAGGGTGCCTTGATCGATGAACGAGGTTCCAGCATTGCCCGATTGGGAATATCCGACCACGCTTTCGCCGAGACTCTCTGCCAGGCTGCCGGTATCGTTGAACCCGACAACTACATTGTTGTTGCACCACGCGGTCGAAGTCTCATTGGTCGTGAAACCTGAGTATCGGGTGCCCGCGGTCACCAGATCGGGCGGCCCTGACACGGCGCTGAAGCGGGAAACAGGGACCGGCGCCGAAGGTGCGCTAGGCGAGGCTAACCCGCTCAAGTCGATCGGCGCGCCAAGGGATTTCAGGTGCTCGAGACGCTCGTTGACGCCGATAGCGTTCTGCCATCCCGAGGACAGGTAGCGCATACGCGGGCCGAGCGCCCGCTTCGCACTCGCCGCCACCGCGCTCATCCGCTGGGTCGAAGATGACAAGGACTGCGCCCACGTTGGCCGGCAAAGCGAGAAGGTCAAAACCGCGACCACCACTGCCACCACCCTGCCATCGGCCAAAGCGTTGCTCTCCATAAAATCCCCCCTACGGTCGTTTAACGTCAATAAACGCCGTACATTATGTCACGAATGGTCTAAACTTTAAAAGTGACGCATAGCCATCTAAATGCTAGCTACGCTATGCGTTGCAGCAGCTGAGCGTGGCGTCAATACAGCGGACGTGTGCCGATGATCCTGTCCGCTTCCAGCCGCGCGATCTCAGCGTCGCTCAATCCGAGGATTTTCGAGAGGACGTAATGATTGTCAGCGCCGAGTATAGGGCCGACTCTTCTGATCGGCGGATGCTCGCCGTCGATTCGCGCTGGAAAAGAGGGGTACGGATGGCGTCCGGCGACGGGATGATCGACGTACTGAAAGAAATCAGCCGCCTTGAGAGCGGGATCCTCGAGCAGGTCTGAAGGCGCTAGCACCGGAGCCGCTGGGATGCCGCGCGATTGGAGATCGCGCGCGAGTTCATGGCGGTCGATGCGCGTGGTCCACTCGGCGACGAGCTGGTTGAGCGCCTCGCGATTACGCCGGCGCAAGAGCGGCGTCGCAAAACGCGCATCGGAAGCCCATGCGGGAGCGTCCATCGCCGCGAGCAGCGCGCGCCACTGCTGCTCGGTCGCGACGCTAATCGCCACCCACGCATCGTCGCCGCGTGCGGGGAACGCGCCGTGCGGCGCCATCGCCGAGCCGTCGCTGGTGGCGCGCGCGCGCGGGCGCCCGGTGAACTCGAACTCGACCAGCGCATCGGCGATGTACTGCATGCTGGCTTCGAGCTGCGAGACGTCGACGTGCTGGCCCTCGCCCGTGACGCGCGCCTGATGCACGGCGGCAAGCGTGCAGAACGCCGCGAGGTAGCCGGCGAACGGGTCGGAAACGCCCACGCCATGAATCAGCGCGCCCTCGCCGGTGTATCCGCTAAGGCCCGAGATTCCCGAGAGCGCCTCGCCGATGGCGGCGAACGAGACGTAGTCGCGCCACGGCCCCTCCTGGCCGAAGCCCGACACGGAGGTCATCACGATCGCCGGATTGACCTCGCGCAGAATCTCGTAGGAGAGTCCGAGCTGCGGCATCACGCGCGGCGAGTAGTTCTGCACCACCGCGTCGCTGCGCTTTACCAGTTCCTTGAACAGCCGCACGCCCTCGGGCCGCGCGAGGTCGAGCGTCAGGCCGAGCTTGTTGCGGTTGGTGGCGTTGAAGGGCGGCGATAGCTCATAGACTTCCGCCGGATCACCCGAGACCGCGACGATACGAAATTGATCGGGCCGCTGGATCGATTCGACCTTGATAACCTCGGCGCCGAGGTCGGCCATGATCGCGGTCGGCAGCGGCCCGGCCCAATAGGCGGTGAAGTCGACGATGCGGATTCCCGTAAGCGGCAGCGGCGCGGCGCTCATATCACTCCCATCTCGGCGAGAATCACGAGATCGGCGACCGGATATTTGAGCTCGCCGGTCAGAATCTCCGCCGTATGCTCGCCGAGCAGCGGCGCGCGGCGCGGCGCGGGCCATTGGCCGCCGAATTTGGCCGGCCCACCGGGAAACCGGCGGCGCCCGGCTACCGGATGATCGATCTCTTCGAAAAAGCCGCGCGCCTTGACCTGCTCCATCGCGGCGACCTCGTCGATCCGGTTGACCTTGCCCATCGGGACGCGAGCTTCCTGGCACACCTTGAAAATCTCGTCGCGGCTGTGCGCGGCGGTCCATCGGGTGATCTCGACTCCGAACTCGTCGACGCGCGCTTCGCGATCCTTGCGGGTCTTGAAGCGCGGGTCGTCCACTCCCGCCACCTCCATCAGCTTTTCGATCTGCGCGTCGGTGGCCGCAGCCGCGGTGACGTCGCCGTCGGCCGCTTTGAACGTGCGGTAGGCGGCCCATGCGGGATAGCGATCGCCGGCGCGTTTGATTTCGGTTCCGGTGTAGGAAAGGAAGGTCTCGTTGAAGCGCGTGGTGAAGAGCAGCGCCTCCTGTGCGGCTACGTCGATCCGCCGGCCGTGGCCACTTTGACGCGCGCCGCGCACGGCCGCCAGCGCGGTGATCGCGCCGATCACGCCCGGCACGAACGCCGTCATGGTGCGGCTGTTGCTCACCAGCGGCGTGCGCCGCGGCTCGCCAAGCTGCGCCATCCATCCGCCGAGCGCGGCGAGCTGAAGCTCGGTCACGAGCCATTTTTCGTACGGGCCGCCCGGCGTGAAGTGGCGAAACGCGAGACGCACCAGCCGCGCGTTGGCGTGACCGATTGATGCGTTCGTCTGCGGCGAGACGCCGCGATCATCGATCAACACATCGGCGCGCTCGAGCTAATTGCTCCAGGATCGCCATGCCGTCGGGATGCGCCGGGTCGAGCGTGAGGCTCCGCTTGCCGGACGCAGTAAACATGAAGAGCCCGCCGCGCTCGACGCCCGCGCGATCGTCCAGGAACGGCGGCAGCCATCGCACCGCACTGCCGACGCGCGGCCGCTCTACCATCACGACGTCGGCGCCCAGCCGTGCGAAGAGCCGGCCGCAGAAGGCGGCCGAGCATCCGTCGCTGAACTCGACGACGCGGATATCTCGAAGCTCTTCACTCATTGCAAGTCCGTGCCCGCTTATTCTGGACGCGGCCCCGGCATCCCGGTCCACGCCGTCGCGCCGCCGTCGGCGACCACGATACTGCCGGTCATGAACGAGGAGTCGTCGCTGGCGAGGAACAGCACGACGCGCGCGATCTCCTCTGGCTTGCCCAGGCGGCCGATCGGATGATGCTCCTCGGCAATCTTGCGCGCGCGAGCGGGGTCGGGCGCAAGCGCCAGCATCCCCAGCACCGGCGGCGTTTCGATTCCGCCAGGGCATACGGCGTTGATGCGGATGTTCTTGCGCGCGTACTCGATCGCCGCGGCCTTGGTCAGGTTGACCACGCCGCCCTTGGCCGCGTTGTAGGCGGCGAGCCGGTAGTCGCCGTAGAGGCCCGAAATCGACGCGGTGTTGACGATCGCGCCGCCGCCCTGCACGATCATCTGCGGAATCGCAAAGCGCATCCCGTAGAACACGCCCGAGAGCGTCACCGAGATGGTTTTGAGCCACCCGTCGATCGACGTTTCGGCCACAGCGCCCCAGGTCGCGTAGAAGGCGTTGTTGTGCAACACGTCGAGCCGCCCGAAATGCTCGACCGCGAATCCGACCATTGCTTCGACCTGGCGCGGGTCGCGCACGTCGGTCTTCAAAAAGGTAGCGGCGGCGCCGATCTCACCGGCGACACGGCGGCCGCCGTCTTCGTCCACGTCGGCGATGATCACGCGCGCGCCCTCGGCGGCGAACAGGCGCGCCGTGGCCGCCCCGATTCCCGAGGCGGCCCCTGTGATGCAGGTTATTTTGCCGTCCAGCTTGCCCATCGTGTGCGCGTGCTCCCCTGACTACGTTCGGACTATGCGTTCAAGGCCAGGAAGATCAGGATGAGGAAGCGTCGCAGAAGCATGCATCCGGCGCTTCCTCGCTCGCCCCCCACCCCAACCCTCCCCCAAGACACGGGGGAGGGAGTCTGCCGGCGCGAGCCCCAGGCGCGCGGCGCTTCAGCAGTTGCCGCAGCGCAGCACCATCCCGGGCCGCGCCTCGGTGGGTTTGCCCTCGCGATAGAGCACCTGCCCGTTGACGATCGTGCAGTACATACCACGCGCTTCCATCACCAGGCGTCGTCCGCCGCCCGGCAGATCGTTGCGCATCGTGCCGCGCAGCGCCGAGCCCACCGTGTTGGGATCGAAGATCGCAACGTCGGCCGCCATCCCGGTTTTGAGCCGCCCACGCGTGCGCATGCCGAAGAAATCCGCGGGTTCGGAGGTGATGCGCTTGATCGCGTGCTCCAGCGTCAGGGCCTGGCGTTCGCGCACCCAGGTGCCGAGCAGGTAGGTCGTGTAGCCGGCGTCGATTAGCATGTCGACGTGGGCGCCGCCGTCGGACAATCCAAGCATCGTACGCGGATCGCGCAGCAGTTCGGGAATCCGATCCTCGTTGGCGTTGAACACCGCGTAGCTGAATTCCATCCGCAGGTCGTCCTCCAGCCCGAGGTCGAGGAAAGTGTCGAGGCCGTCGCGGCCGCGCTCGCGCGCGACCTCGGCGACCGTGCGGCCCTCTAACGCGCGCAGCGCGGGATTTCCGACCTCCTTGATTTCCATCCGTTCCCAGCGGCCGGAGAAAATTCCCGGACGTTCGAGCTCACGGCGAAAGCTCTCGCGAAAGGCCGGGTCGCGGTAGAATTTCTTCTGCACTTCGGGCGGCTGGTTGAAGACCGGATTCCACGTGCGCATCGCGGCCATGATGAACGGCTCGCGAAGGTTGAGTTGGACAATCAGCGGACGGCAGGTGACTTGCGGTACTCCGCCGCGGCGCACCAGCGGCTCGGCCCGCTCCAGCGATTTCAGACAGGCGTCTGGATCGTCGTCGCGGCCGAGCAGCGCCAGCCAGGTCGCGGGCCGTCCGCTCGCGCTCAGCAGCATGTCGAGAAATTCATACTCGTCCTCCGCAAGGATTCCCGGCGCCTTGGTGAGCGAGACTTCCATCGCGCCCCGCCCGAGCTCGCCGAGCACACCGGCGTAGGCGATCAGTTCGTCGCGGCTCGCGTTGCGGCAGGCGAGCGGGCGGCCTTTGTAGCCGATATGCTGCGCCGAGATGGTGGTGGAGAAGCCCATCGCGCCGGCGCTGACCGCCTCGCGGAGCAGGGCCGCGATTTGCGCGGTCTCCGCCGGCGTCGCCGCGCGTTCCATCGATTCCTCGCCCATCGCGAAGTGGCGAAACGGCGTCAGCGGCGCGAAGAAGCCGAGGTTGATGCCCGATCCGCGGCGCGCGGCCGCATCCATGAACTCCGGGAAGCTCTCCCAGTCCCAGGTGATCCCTTTGCTCAAAACGTCGAACGGAATCGCCTCGACGTTGACGAGATCCCACGCCGCGATCTCCCGCACTGCGGGCTTGCACGGTGCGATTCCCACGCCGCAGTTGCCCATTACGACCGAAGTCACGCCGTGCCATGAGGACGACGTGATGAGGGGGTCCCAGCAGATCTGCGCATCGTAGTGGGTATGCGGATCGACGAAGCCGGGCGCGACGACCAGGCCGCGGGCATCGATAGTTTCGGCGGCGCTGTCCGTCACGCGGCCGATCTCGGCAACCCTGCCATTTGCGATCGCCAGGTCCGCGGTAAAGCGTGGCGCTCCAGTGCCGTCGACGATCGTGCCGTCTTTGATAATGATGTCGTATGTCATGATTGGCCCCTCTCGCATCGAAATGCTAAAGCCCTACACCGCTAGCTAATCGCACGGACGGTGCCGCTGGACAAGAGCCTGCGGCCTGCAGGTTTCATTTCCGAGACAGTAATCGGCTCAGGTCTTGGGCTCGGGCGGCGGGGGAAAGCACGGCAGCTTGTGCACTACCGCGTAACGGAACGCGCGCTCGTTCCAGGTGAAGGTGCCCATCGCGGGGCCAAAGCCGATCTCGAGCGCGTTCAGCTGATCCTGTTCGGTGACGTCGTGCGCGTCGGCCGCCGCGTACGCAACGTAGGCTATCGAGTTAGCGGTGAGCTCGCTCTGAAGCGACGGCTGAAAATGCATCCTGGTGAAGTTGCTCGCCAGTTTCCATCCGCCGTCCTTCGTATCCTGGTTCGGCATCGCCGCCCATTCCGGGTCGAGGTCAGAGCCGACGAGACTCAGCTCGCGATAGCGGGTGGTGCCGGTCGTGTCGGTCTTAAGCTCGACCAGCATCGGGACCTCCTGCGACAACTCGTCGCAGACGTCGCTGTCCGGCGGAGGCGTGTTCTTGTCCTGATGCGATTGATGCGCGGCGGCGATGCCGCCCACCGCAAGATTGGCCACGCCCCCACCGATCGCCTCGGCCGCCTGTATTGCCACTGGCGCGAGCTGCATTGCCGCCATCCAGCATCCGCTGGCGACGATCGCCAGCGCGAACGCCATGCAAGCCAGCGCGGCTCGCTTCAACGCAAAATGATGTGTCACGCGACCGATTTGAAGCTTGTCTCTTAATCGCGCGCCAGCCCCCCGGCGCGGGACTTAAGCTTCCCCCCTTCGACGCGAGCGAGTGTAGCATTAAGCAAGACGAAAGTCGGGAGGGGCGGCCACGTCCTCGCACACAGGGAGGATTTGGCGCCGAACTAAGCCGGACCGGGCACGCCCTTGAGGTACATCGCGCCGGTAGGCTTGCTCACGCCGCCCGCGGGCTCGAGCGTCACGGCGCTCAGCAACACGTGCTCGCCCGGGGGCGGCGGCGCCACAGGCGCGACCACCGGATGGCCGTCCTCGGCCCGGAACAATCCGGCCGCGACCGGCCCGTGCTCCTTGGTGATCCACCACAGCTCGTAAGTCTTGCCTGGCGGTGTGGGGGGCAGGCCGGCGGCCTGGAACACAGCGGCCTTGTTGGTGGCGCTGACCGCTACGATCGCATGGGCTCCGGGAGCGGGCGTAAGTGGCGCGAGGCGGGTTAGCCGCAGGTCGGGCGCGCTCAGCACTTTTTCCAGCCGGATGCGGTCGCCGAGTACTCGCTGGAGCGTGCCGACTTCGACGCGCGTCTTTTCGAGTTCGGCGTTGAGGCCGGCAAGCCGGGAATTCATTGCCGCGAGCTCCTGCTGATGCTCCTCGTTGGCGCGGCGCAGCCTGTCGCTTAACTGGCCCGCGTAGATCGCAATGCCGATAATTCCGGCAGCCATCACGGCGGTAGCGGCACGCCAGGCGCCCACGCGGCCGCGCGCGGGACGGCGCGCGCTGTCGGCCGCTTTTGCGCCGGCGGGCCGCCCGGTCTGCGGCACGGCCCCATCGAGCCGCGCCTGCAGGCGCTCCCAGATGCGCTCTTCGGATCCTTGCTTCGGAGCTTGCTTCGGAACTTTCCTGCTCGAGGCTCAGCGCGAGCGATGCCGCGACTTCGCGCAGTTCGCGCAGTTCGGCTTCGCACTCGTCGCATCCGGCGCGCAGATGCTCCTCCAGTTCGCGCGCCTCGTCGGGTTCCAGCCGGTCGAGCGCGGCGAGCGGGAGCAGGTCTTTGATTGCCTGATGGTCCATTCTACTCGTGGCTACTCGCGCCGCCCTGAAAGCGCCTCGCGCAGCTTAATCATCGCGCTGCGCATCCTGGTTTTTACCGTGCCCAGGGGAATTCCCAGTTTTTCCGCCACCTCCGATTGCGACAAGTCGGAAAAGTAAGCGAGTTGCAGTGCCGCGCGCTCGTTGGAATCGAGTCCGGCGAGCGCGGTGCGAACGATGCTTGCGCGCTGGGCCTGATTGAGCTCCACGGCGGGGTCGGCGACCGGCTCTGAAGCGGGTTGCTCGCCGGACGGCGGCTTGCGCGCGCGGTTCGCTCTTAAGCGATCGATTGCGCGGCTGCGCGCGAGCGTGACCAGCCAGACCGACACCGAGCCGCGCGCCGCATCAAACGTTTTGGCCTCGCGCCAGGCTTGCCATAGAACGTCGGCAACCACCTCTTCGGCATCGGATTCGTTGCTTAGAAAACGTCGGGCAAGGGCGGCCAACATCCTGCCATAGCGCGCGTTCAGGCTACGCAGTGCCTCCGAATCGCCCGCTGCCATCGCGACGACAAGGTCGCGATCCGCGGGCATAGCCTGTTTGGCGTCGGCCACTTCACCCTCTCCAGATACGCGGCAAAGAGCTAGCCAGATTGCGGTTCTAACTCAATGGGCGCGGCCAATCGTATCAACAGGCGCCGTTCGGTCAGAACTCAGCAGGACGCTCGCGGATCGCGAGAGGATTCTTGATTACTTGACGGGCAACATGTCTTATAGGCCGGTGCTGCTTAGAGATTATTCTCATATATTGTATCGTTTACGACCACTTCTGCTGACGGCCGCCATCGCGCTTGCGGTGTGCCTGGTCGACGCCTGCGCGTTCGTGGCCAAAACCCTCAGTACCGGCGGCGAGCAGCCGGTCGCTCACCCGGTTGTAACCACGGCGAAGGCGCCGCCGGCAGTCGGCCCGCGGGTGATCGTCTTCTGTCTCGACGGTGCCGGCTACCCGCAGTTGATGGAAGCGATCCGATCGGGCAAGGCGCCGCACATCGCGGCGTTGCTCGGCAAGGAAAAAGACCAGGGACTGTTCGAGCACGGATATTCCGCGCCGGGTGTGCTCAGCGTGCTGCCGTCGAGCACGGTTGCCGATTGGAGCGCGACCTTCACGGGCAAGCCGCCGGCGCAAAACGGCGTGCCGGGCGACGAATGGTTCGACCGCCAGCACCAGCGCTTCTATGCGCCGGTGCCGATTACCGTCACCGAGACGACCGATTTTTCGGGGATGCTCAACGACGGTCTGGTTGGCAAACAGCTCAAAGTGCCCACGCTGTACGAGCAACTCAAACGCCGCTCCTACGTCTCGATGCTGATGGTCTATCGGGGCTCGACGCTCTTCACGACGGTGGCTCCCACGACTTTCGCCGGCATTGTTGGCGGCCTGGTCGCAGGCAAACTCAGCGGAGAGACTTCGCTGGAGGCCATCAGCAAGTCGGTCGACACCGCTTCGATCGACAAGGTTCTCCAGGCCATCGCCGAACACGGGCTGCCGCGGCTGCAGGTGATTTACTTTCCCGGGATAGATCTGTTCACGCACGCCTCACCCGATCCGCTGCATGCGCAGGTCGGTTATATTGAGGAGTACACCGACAAATCCGTGGGCCAGGTGCTCGACGCATACCGCAAACTGGGGGCGCTCTCCAACACCTACGTGATTTTAGTCGCAGACCACGGCCACACGCCGACCATGAACGACGAGGCGCATCGACGAGGCCCCGATGACCCGGGTTCGCCATTCGCGATTCTCAAAGCGTCCGGGTTTCGCGTCCGTAAAGCGTCGCTCACTTTGAGCAAGAGCGAAGAAGACTTCCAGGCCGTGATCGCTTCGCAGGGCTTTATGGCCTACGTCTATCTCGCCGACCGCTCGACCTGCCAGGCTGCCGGGCAGACCTGCGACTGGAGCCGGCCGCCGCGGTTTAACGATGACGTGATGCGCGCGGTTCGCGCGCTATACGCGGAGAATCAGACGGGCGTCCCGATTCCGCAGGGCAAGGGAAACATCGATCTTATCTTTGCGCGCCGGCCCGCCGAGCAGGACGAAGAGGCGGAATCGTTCAAGGTGTTCAACGGCAGAGAACTTGTTTCGATACATCACTATCTGAAGAAAAATCCTCGGCCCGACCTGGCCGACCTCGAGGAACGCATGAAATGGCTCGGCGACGGCCCCTACGGCGGCCGGGCCGGCGATATAGTGGTATTGGCCAAGGCCAGCTCGTCCATCCCGATCCAGGACAGGTACTATTTCGCTACCGCGACGCATTACTCATGGCATGGCAGCCCGGATATGTCGGATAGCAATGTTCCACTCATTCTGGCCCTCGACGGCGGCTCAGGCGTGGTAATGCAGGATATCGTCGAAAACGCGAGCCACGGCGGGACGTTCTCCCAAATGGATCTCACGCCGTTGGTGCTCGCGCTGATTGGCCGCTGAGCGGCACGCGTTCGCGTTCGAAACTGCCCGTTTCTGCCTGCTACGCCCCGTGTTTATATTCGTGGAACAGCGTGCGAGGCGCCGGGCTATCGTTTAAAATTACTGTGTAGCAACGTTTTTCACTGACGATCGCGATGAATCATTCGAAGACTGCGGTATGGCGCGGGCATCCACAACCGCTCGGCGCGACCTGGGACGGCGAAGGGGTCAATTTTGCGCTCTTCTCCGAGCGCGCCGATCGCGTCGAGCTCTGTTTGTTCGATTCGAAGACCAGGCGCGAAACCGAACGGATCGCGATGCGTTGGCAGACCAACCAGGTCTGGCACTGCTATCTGCCGGAGGCGCGGCCGGGATTACTCTACGGCTATCGCGTGTACGGGCCTTACGATCCGAAGCAGGGGCTGCGTTTCAATCCAAACAAGCTGCTGCTCGATCCCTACGCGAAGCAAATCGACGGGGACATCAAGTGGAGCGACGCCCTGTTCGGCTACCGCGTCGGCGGCCCGCGCGAAGACCTGACCATGGATCGGCGCGACGATGCGCCCGGGATGCCCAAGTGCCGCGTGGTCGATACCGCCTTCACCTGGGGCGAGGACCGGCCGCTGCGGGCGCCCTGGCATGACACGATCATCTACGAGCTGCACGTGAAGGGCTTCACCCAACTGCATCCCGATATCCCGCCCCCTCTGCGCGGAACCTACGCGGGGCTCGCGACTGACCCCGTGATCGAACATCTCAAGCGCCTCGGCATCACTGCGGTCGAGCTGATGCCGGTGCACGCCTTCGTCGATGAGCGGAGCCTGGTCGAAAAGAAGCTCAAAAATTATTGGGGCTACAACTCGATTGGTTTTTTCGCGCCCGACATGCGCTACTCGGCCACCGGCTCCATCAATGAGTTCAAATCGATGGTGAAGGGGCTGCACTCGGCCGGAATCGAGGTCATCCTCGACGTGGTCTACAACCATAGCGCGGAGGGAAATCATCTCGGGCCCACGCTGAGCTTCCGCGGGATCGACAACACCTCCTACTACCGCCTGATACCCGGAGAGCCGCGCCTGTACATGGATTTCACCGGCTGCGGAAACACACTGAACATGATGCATCCGCGGGTGCTGCAATTGCTGATGGACAGCCTGCGCTACTGGGTGGTCGAGATGCACGTGGACGGCTTTCGCTTCGACCTCGCCGCGGCGCTCGCGCGCGAGCTCTACGAAGTCAACCGCCTGAGCGCCTTCTTCGACGTGGTCCATCAAGACCCCGTGCTTTCGCAGGTCAAGCTTATCGCCGAACCGTGGGATATCGGCGAGGGCGGCTACCAGGTGGGAAATTTCCCGGTCCTGTGGACCGAATGGAACGGCAGGTATCGCGATGCCGTGCGCTCGTACTGGAAGGGCGAGGGCGGACTCATCGGAGATCTCGCGTACCGGCTCACCGGCTCGAGCGATCTGTACGAGCTGAGCGGCCGGCGCCCCTACGCCAGTATCAATTTCATCACCTGCCACGACGGCTTCACGCTCGAAGACCTGGTCAGCTACAACGGCAAGCACAACGACGCAAATCTGGAGGACAACCGCGACGGCAGCGACGACAATCGCAGTTGGAACTGCGGGGTCGAAGGGCCGACGAGCGATCCTGCAGTCCTGGCGTTGCGGGCGCGGCAGAAGCGCAATTTCCTCGCGACCCTGCTCCTGTCGCAGGGCGTGCCGATGCTGCTGGCGGGCGACGAAACCGGCCGCACCCAGCGCGGCAACAACAACGCTTACTGCCAGGACAACGAAATCAGCTGGATGTCCTGGAACCGCGAGTCCGAGGATCGCGAATTGCTGTCTTTCGTCAGCGAGCTAATCAAATTCCGCAAGTCCCATCCCTGTTTCCGCCGGCGCAGCTTCTTTCAGGGGCCGCGGGTCAAGGGTACCGGCGTGAAAGATATCGTGTGGCTGACTCCCGATGGCCGCGAGATGACCGACGAGGAATGGCGTCAGTCCGACGCGCGATGCCTCGGCCTTTACCTGCAGGGCGACGCCACCAACGAAGATGACGACCGCGGGCGGCCGGTCATCGATGACGACTTCATCGTCCTGCTCAACAGCCATCATGAAGCGATTCCGTTTCTCCTGCCCCGACTCGGGGAACGCGACGCGTGGCAAGTGGTCCTCGATACGGCGCGCGCAAATGGCGATGCGCTTTATCAAGGCGCCGAGCAGTTCCCGCTTCAAGCGAGGTCGCTCGCGCTGCTGACGAGAGTGAAGATTGGCGCGGTCGCGGCCAAGATCGCGGAAGGCGTCAAGCTGGCAGCCTCGGTGGCGAACCCGGCGGGGCGATAGCTCACGGCACAGCGCCGCATGCGATAGCGGTCGTCTGCTATTCTCGCGCTATTCCTGAAGCCTTGCGATTCGCGGAGGCCTTCTCGTTGGTCGGGAAAGCTTAGATACTCATGCGCCGCTTCGCGCGTGTCCGCGCCCGCGCCTTATGGCAGCGGCATCCGCACACGCTGTTGGCGCATCGTCCGTGTCCGCCCGTGGCGCACTCGATCACATTGGTGGCGCTGTTCAGGAGTGCCTGGACTTCGGAATCCAATGGTTCCTGGGGAAGCAGTGCCACCGGCTTCGCCGACTTGACCGAAAAAAGGGTGCCCGCAACTTTGGCCACCGCTCTCGCCGACTGTGAACTGGAGAGCCACGACACAGTCTTAGGCTGAGCTAACCGCGGAAGACTGAAATTCTTTGGTGACTTCTTTTTATTCAACGTCATGGAAACTCAAGTTTTGCGTACACCCGAAATCGAAATCGCGACCCCGTGCAAACAAAGAGTACCAAGGTGCGCGGTCCGAAAGGAAGAGAAAACTTATCGCATCGTGTTGAAAAGAACGATGCGCGAGTCGAGCACAAGGCAGATACTTTCCTGAAGCTGACAAGTTAAAACAGAACTTGCAAAGTAAAGACCGAGATAATGCGCATCTTAATGTAATCTCTTGTCGTCCAAAAATCCGTCGCCTGTTGATAGTCGAACGTCGCGAGGGCGGCCAAGAGAGCGGACGCGACCGGCGTCAGGCGGCTCGCGCCCGGGAAAGGAGCGGCGTGCGACCGCGAGAAGAACGGCGCGCCGGACCGGGGAATCGATCGCGAAGATGGGCCGTTCGTGAACGGCCCTCTGCTGACCGGCGCGCCGGGTCACAACGGGCGGCTTGTTCGCGGCGGCGCTCGAAAGCTCAGCGATGGAACTGTTCGAGCTTGCTGATGTCGAAGATTTTGCCCACCTGCCCGAGATTCGCCGCCGGATAGCCGGTCCCGAAATCGGCAAAGATCGTGGCGCGCTGATTGATATAGTCGGTGGCCGTGATGCCCTGAAGCTGCGTCGACTCCACTCCATGATTAATCTCGGCCCATTCCTTGTAGTCCTCGGTCCAGCGCCCAGAGTAGACGATCGTCTTCCATAGCTTGTGCTGGCGGTTGAACGTGGCCGCCATCCAGGGATGCCAGTTCTCGGAATCCCAGAACATGACGACGCCGCTATAAGGGTGATCGGGCTTTTTGGATATGCGCTCGATCACGGCCATGCGGCGGATTGACCAAACGTCATCGGGAAGATTGCCGTTGGGGCCGTAAAAGCGCCCGTAGTCGTTCTTGCCGTCCATCACGACCAGCATGTCCTTCCATCCGAGGAACTTGAACTTCCATTGCGCGATACGGTCGGAGAACGTGTAGAAATCCTCGTTGGTCTGATCGCTTCCGCCGAGCTGATCTTCCTTGACTTCGACCGAGACGCGCCGCACGCGCCGCGATTGCGGATCGTAGGCCCACGCATCGTCGGCACGATGCGGATCGTTGTAGCGGTAAGTGATGAAAACCTGGCCGCGCAGGTCGAAGGGGGCGAAGAAGCCTGCGAACTCTTTGTAATACACGTCCTTGGCTTCAGGCAGCGGCAGCAATCCGCCCGCCTCGGCGCGCGGCGCGAGATGGCTGAAGTAGACTCGCTCGTAGAGCGTATCGGCCGTTTTGACGAACGTGCCGCCGCCGCCGAAAAGTTTCGGCGCGTCGTCCGGCAGCTTGCTCTTGTACTCCACCCCGCTGATCCATCCCGACGGCGGCGCCTCGATAACCTTGGGCACCTGCCCCTCGTGGCCGCCGCCGAAGCGGTCATAGAGGAACAGGACGTTCATGATGATCGGTCCGTAGTTCCACCAGCGGGCCTCGAAGTTCCACGCCGCCTTGTATCCCGATAGCGGATCGGCAGCGCTCAACGAGGCATCCGCAAAAGGCTGCCCGCAGAAGTAATTCTCCATCGAGCCGTCGGGATCGATCCTGACCTGCGCCTGATACTTCTCCGTGCAATCCATGTAGTCCTTGCGCGGCGTGTGATTGCGGGTCGCGATGATCTCCATGCGCATCTGGGGAAAGTTAAACTGCTCGACGTACCCGGGCATCATGAACGGACGGATCCGCTCGAAGTCCTTGACCGTCAGCACGTCGCCCGGCTTGAAGTCCGGCTTGGTATCGCCGTACTTCGCAAGCCATCGGTCGATGTCGGCGCGGGTCGTGTTGCGAGAATCCTGCGCGAGCGCGAGCGTCGCGCATGCGGTTACCAGTGCCAGCGCGATGCTCACGATGCCGCCCGCGTGCATCAGGCGCGCGTGCGAGCGTGAAACAGAAATTGTCGCGGTCTTTAAAGACTCACTGCTCACTAGATGTCTCCCTCGCGGATTCCAACAATTCCAATTCGCCGCCAATTCGCGCCGCGCAGACCTCGAGGTGCGTGCTTGCAGCCGAAAGTCCCGATCGGCGATGGAACCGCTTCGTCCGGTTGAGGTCGCGGGCCATGCCTTTGCGCCCGCGCCATCAGCGAGCATAGGAAACAGCAGAGCCTGTTCGCAAACGAATTGAGCGAGTCGGGAGTCGCCCGGCCGCTGCCCATCGAGTCCCGCCGCAGAGACCCCGTTGCGGACGCGCCTGAAATATCCTGTACTGCAAGAGGGGGGATCTTATGTATGCGTTCGGTATATTGCTCGTGTGAGACTCGGTCGGAATTCAGAATGAGAATTCCGGCTTCCGCGAAAGTTTTCCTTGCGGCATTCGCACTGACAGTCCTGCAACCGCTATCGAACGCGCCGGCGCTTGCTCAAAGCACCTGCAACGGGATGACGGTGGGCCAACTCACCGGCCTCAACGGATTCGTGCCGTTCCCGGCCAATAGTCTCTGGAACACGGATGTCTCGATCGCGCCGGTGGATCCGAATTCGGACAACATCATCAATTTCATCGGCGCCAACGTCACCCTGCATCCGGATTTCGGTTCCGGTACCTACGCGGGCCAATCAATAGGTATACCGTACCAGGTTGTAGGCGGCTCACAGCCGAAAGTGAGTATACTGCTGGGCGCCTATGCGGACGAAAGCGATCACGGCCGCATGCCGATTCCATACAATGCTTTGATCGAGGGCTATCCGACGCCCGGCAACGGCGACCGCCACGTATTGGTACTCGACAGGCATGGCTGCTGGCTATACGAGCTTTATCACGGCCGCCGCCAGACCAGCCCAAGCTGGAGCGCCGACTCCACTGCGGTCTGGGACATGACCATCAACGAGCAGCGGCCCTATACCTGGACTTCGGCCGACGCCGCGGGCTTGCCGATCTTTCCCGGACTGGCGAGGTACGACGAAGTCGCGGCCGGCGCGATCAATCATGCGTTGCGTTTCACCGTGCCGGTTACGCGCCAGGCGTTTACGCCTCCCGCTTCGCATTGGGCCTCCTCGAACACGAACGCCGACGCGCCGCCGATGGGCATGCGGCTGCGGCTCAAGGCGAGTTTCGACATCTCGGGGTTCTCGCTCAGCAATCAGGTGATTCTCACGGCGCTGAAGAAGTACGGCATGATCCTCGCGGACAACGGAAGTGCCATCTATATCAGCGGCGCACCGGATCGCCGATGGGATAATAGCGATCTGGGCAATCTCAAGACGATCACCGCGTCCAACTTCGAGGTCGTCTTGATGGACGCGGTTTACACGAACTCCAACGTGCCGACTGGCGCGCCGCCCGTGATCAACAGTTTTACGGTTAATCGTAAATCGATCTTAGCTGGACAAACGGTGACGCTAAGCTGGATGACGAGCGAGGCAAGTTACAACCTGATTGCACCGACAATCGGGCCAGTGCGCGGCACCAGCATCACGATCCGACCCTCGATGACTCGGACGTTCATCCTGCACTCGACTAATCAGTACGGACAATCGATCGCTACCGTGACCGTCACGGTGCATTGAAGACTAAGCGCCGGCCTGCCGCCTGTTTACTTTCGCCCGCCACGATCACTCGGCGTCCTTGAATACGGCAAAGCTGCTCGGCGTCTCCGGCATGACCGGGAAATGATAATCCGCATTGCGGACATGCCTGGGCGAGCACCTGTTGTTCCTTTGCCAGGTCGTAGGGCTTGTCCTGAAACTTGCTGCAGACCGGGCAGATGCGCAGCAGCCTGGTGCTGGCGAGCTCGAAGTTGGTGATGATGTCCTCCATGATCGCGCCGGACTGCGCCGCCCACTCCTTGGCGTGCTTGTGATAGGTGTTCATGTGCCAGTCCTGGAGCGCTTCCTTGCTGGTCCAGAGACTGATCTCGTTGTACCAGCCCGGATCTTCGGGATGGACCCAAAATGTGAGATGCAGAAATCCCGGCAGGGTCTTCAGATGATGTCGCACGTCGGCGAAAATGTTCTTGAATTTCTCGTAGCCGGCGGCGCTCGAAAAGCGCGCCCTCTGCATACTCAGATAAATGGCCATCGCGATCGTTTTCTCCTCACTCTACTGCGTTTGAATTTTTGGTGGGCCGTTGGAGACTCGAACTCCAGACCCGCTGATTAAGAGTCAGCTGCTCTACCAACTGAGCTAACGGCCCACCGACGGGAGTACGTTCTTAGCAGGATTTGGTGGGGTGAGTGAAGGGACTTGAACCCTCGACCGCCGGGGCCACAACCCGATGCTCTGCCAACTGAGCTACACTCACCACCGTCTAGAGTCGTTTCTAGGCCCGTCTGCGCCGCTGCAATCGAGCGCCAGGCCGCTTGGCGCGCCAGAAGGGATTCGAACCCCTGACCCACGGCTTAGAAGGCCGTTGCTCTTTCCACCTGAGCTACTGGCGCGAGTCGGGGCGAGCCGATTTGAACGGCCGACCCCCTGCTCCCAAGGCAGGTGCGCTACCAGGCTGCGCCACGCCCCGAGCCATATCGAATAACACACGCCCGTGGCGCCCTCAACCGCACATCCGTCATGGCGACGTTGCGACTCGCTCACGAGATGACTTTGCGCGCTGTCTGATCACGACGGTGCGTGATCGAAAATCGCGGAGCCAATGCACCAGCTTCGCGATCCTGCTCGGGCACCCGACGCTGCGGAGTGAAAAGTAAAATCGAGACGGCGGATGCGATGCGCTCGAAACTCCACTGCACCCCCGGGCTCGCACCGCGATCCCACCCGCCGCAAATTTCAGGCGCTCAAAATTAAGGCATCTGCTCAGCGATCAAGGCATCATGAGCTGCGATAGCGTCAAAGGATCGTCGTCGGTGCCCGAGAGTGTGCTGCTCCAGGGGTGACCGCGCGGCCGCATCGCATCTGCGGCGCGTTTTGCGAATAACGACTGAAATCGGTCGCTTAGAATCTATTTTGGCGGGTTTCGATCATTATTGTCGCAATTCACGAAGAGAGTCCGGGGTGACGAAAAACAAATATCGGCGCGATCCGCGACATTATTTTCGGGGGCACAGGATTTGCTTCACTTAGGAATCGCGCTGCGGTCTCCCCCGAGAACATCAGCGCTTGTCCCCAAGCAAGGCCGGGCTACCGCCGTAGGTCCCCCAACGTGCGGTCATAACGGTAGCCCGGCCACTCCCACTAAACGACACTTTCCAGACTTCGCGCCCATAGCCGCTCGCGCAAGTCAGTAGAGCCGCGGCGTCAGGAAGACTCCATCGATGAAATGCTTGGTGGCGGTCGCTGCCTTGAATGGCTTCTTCAGCAGCGTGTCGGCGAGATCGCGCGCGGCCTTTGGCAGCCGCCGCGCCTTGACTACCTGGTTGACCATCCCCATCTCCAACAACTCGCGCGCCGTGTAGTGGCGGCAAAGGATCGCGGCTTCCTTGGCACGCCAGGGGCCCATCCGCATCGCCATCACGATCGCCGGGCCGCCCGTGAACGGCGCACTCAGATCGACCTCCGGCACCCAGAACTCGGCACTTTCCGCCGCGATGATGAAATCGAAGGCGAGCGCGAGCGCCCATCCGCCACCGACCGCGTAGCCATTGACGGCCGCGATCGTCATGCAGTCAAGGCGGGCTATCTGATCGAAAGTGCGGCCGATCATGCGCGCCAGTCCGGCGTTGCGCTCGGCGAAGATGCGCCGGCGCTCTTTGGGGTCCTTCACGTCGCCGGCGCCGGACACGTCGGCGCCGGCCGAAAAAGCGGCGCCCGTGCCGGTGACGATCAGCACGCGGGCCTCGCGGTCGTCGCGGACGTCACGGATCAAACGCTCGAACTCGGCCATCACCTCGCGGTTCATGCAGTTGCGCCGCTCGGGCCAGTTGAACGTGATGGTGGTGATCGGGCCGTTCTTTTCGAACAGGAAATTCCCGAGCTCCGTGGCCCTTATGGGATGGCTGGTCATACTTACTTCAGCGAGTTTATTCATAGGATGATTTTTTCCAGATGTCCCGCTGATGCATCAGGGCGATCTGCTTTTCGATTATCTCTTTGCGGTATTCCTGATGCTTCATCGGTGCGCGATCGAGGTAGAGGTTTTTGGGGTAGATCGGCTCCTTGTACAATATCTGGTAGAGCTCGGTACGCAGATCCTTCATCCAGTTGTCCCACTGCGCGTTACCCCGATGATAGCGCAGTGATTCGATATCAATTACCCCGGCCACATATGTGGACGTCCCGCCGTACTCCTGTTTGCCAACGATTTGTCCGCGATGATTGATAATGAACGAACGGCCGCCGAAAGTGTCTATCGGCAGGTCGCTATCCGGAATATAGGTAGTACGAACCGAGGTTAGGCGCGACGATATACATATTGTTGTCGAGCGCGCGCGCCCGGCTCTGGATCTCGAATAGCTCGTTGCCGGTTGCCGGATGCGGATACGATCCGCGATACACTACCTCGGCGCCGTTCATCGCCAGCGCACGGGCATTTTCGGGGTATGACCCCTCGTTCGCCATCATGATCCCGAGCCGTCCGATTTCCGTATCGACCACCGGCCAGAATGCCTCCAGCGTCCGGCCGTACTTTTCCACCCACCAGTCGAAAATGTCGTGCGGGCAGACCGAATGCTCGACCGGAAACAGCGGCGACACCTTGTAGTGGCGCAGGATGATCTCGCCCTTGGGATCGAGAATGAAGCCGACGTTGAAGAAGCGATCCTTCCAGTCGGGATGGTGCGCCTTGGCCTGGGCCATGATGAAGGCGTTGTACTGGCGGGCGAGCGCGCCGAGCGCTTCGGTCTCGGGGCCGGGGAGGTCAATTGCGCACTCGCGCGCGTACTGCACGTGGTCGAGGTCGAGTACCTCGTCGTTGAAGGCCTGCAATGCGCCCTCGGGCAGCGCGATCAGGCGGACCGGGAGATCGAGGCTGGAGAGCCAGGCCGCGGCCTTGCACATGTGGGCCATGTGCTCGAGGTTCAACTGGATATCTTCGCGCTTGCGTATTCCGCGCACCGTCGGAATCAACCCGACGGCGGTGTAGGGTTTAACCATCATGCCGCGCTCCTTTGCTGAGGCCTGTCTCGGCACGCGGGCCGCCAGAGCCGGCCAGCAGCCTCCGCGCGCGCCGATCTCACGACACGAGACTCACGCGCAGACTCACGACGCTGATAGGCGACCTTGGGAAGTTCCGCCAGGGCCATTTTTATCGCTTCGTCGGGATACGGGCTGTCTTCGAGTTGGCCGCTCAGATAGCGGTCGTAGGCCGCCATGTCGAAGTGGCCGTGGCCGGAGAGCGTGAAAAAGATCGTCTTGGGCTCGCCGGTCCGCTTGCAAGCCAGGGCCTCGTCGATCGCCGCGCGAATCGCGTGATTGGTTTCCGGCGCAGGGATGATTCCCTCGGCGCGCGCGAAGATGATCCCGGCCTCGAAAGTCGCGCGTTGCGGCACGGCGATGGCTTCAACCAGCCCCTCGTGATGAAGCTGCGAGACCAGCGGCGAGTCGCCGTGGTAGCGCAGTCCGCCCGCGTGGATTCGCGGCGGGACGAAATTGCGCCCCAGCGTGTACATCAGCATCAGCGGCGTCAGGCCGGCGGAGTCGCCGGAGTCGTAGGCGTAATGGCCGCGGGTGAGGGTGGGGCATGATTCGGGTTCGACCGCGAGCAGGCGGACCTGGCGCCCGGCGGCCTTGTCGGCGAAGAACGGGAACGCGGTGCCGCCGAAATTCGATCCTCCGCCGCAGCATGCGATTACCACGTCGGGATAGTCACCGGCCTTGGCGAATTGTTTCTTCGCTTCCAGCCCGATCACCGTCTGATGCAGCAGCACATGATTGAGTACCGATCCGAGCGCGTAGTTGGTATCCTTGCGGCCGGCCGCCTCCTCGACGGCTTCGGAAATAGCTATGCCGAGCGAGCCGGGAGAGTCGGCGTCGCGCGCGAGCACTTCGCGGCCCGAGTTGGTATTGGTGCTCGGGCTCGCGATCACCTCGGCGCCCCAGGTCTCCATCATCGAGCGCCGAAAGGGCTTCTGCTCATAGCTCACGCGCACCATATAGACTCGGACTTCGATACCGAACATCCGCCCGGCCATCGCGAGCGCGGAGCCCCATTGACCCGCGCCGGTCTCGGTCGAGAGGCGATGAACACCGGCTACGTGATTGTAGTAGGCTTGCGGAACGGAAGTGTTGGGCTTGTGCGAACCCGCGGGGCTGACGCCCTCGTACTTATAGTAGATGCGCGCTGGAGTGCCGAGCGCCTGTTCCAGGCGCAGCGCCCGGTACATCGGCGACGGACGCCATTGGCGGTAGATCTCCCGCACCGGCTCGGGGACGGGAATCCAACGTTCGCGTGAGACTTCCTGCTCGATGATCGCGCCCGGAAAAATCGCCGCCAGCGCCTCGGGACCGATCGGCTTGCCGTCCGGACCAAGCGGCGGCGCCGGGGGATTCGGCATGTCCGCCACGACGTTGTACCAGTTGTCCGGGATGTCGGACTCGTCGAGAAGAATTTTCACCTGCTGCATGATGCACCCGTGAATACGCGAATAGTCGTGAATACTATGCCCGCTCCTTTACACTCATCCGCGCAGGCGGTAAACCAGCCTCCATCAGGGCTTCGGCTGCGCCCGCCGTGTGCGCTCGCCATGAATTGAGGGCGCTTAGATTATACCGCTTTGGAGGTGACGTGCGATGTTGAACGCGACACGCGACAAGAAACTGGCGACCGCGATGGTCGGTTCGTTCCCGAAGCCCGCCTGGTTCACGGAGAGCCTCCGCGGGCGGCCGTTCAAAATCGCGATGGGCGACTCGCTCTATCGCGAGCAATATGTTGACGCGGTCGCCTGCTACGTGAACGAGCAGGAACGCGCCGGACTCGACATCCTGACCGACGGCGACACCCGCTTCGACCTCGAGGTGGGCGGGCGCTCGTGGTTCTTTTACGTGATCGAGCGCCTCGGCGGAATCTCGGGTTATCGTGACACCTCGCATTTCCTGGAGTACGCCGACATCAAGCCGGGCCACATCCTGTACGAGGTCCAGGAGGCGTACCATCCCCCGGCCGTGACCGGAAAAATCACCCGTGGCCCGCTCCATTACAGCGCGCTTTGGAAGACCGCGCAGCGGATGACCAGCAAGCCGGTGAAGTTCGGCGCAATCAGCGCGACCTGCCTGCCGATGATGCTGTGGAACGAGCACTACAGGAACGACCAGGAATTGACGATGGACCTCGCGGCGGCGCTCAACGAGGAGCTGCGTGAGCTGGCCGCGGCGGGATGCCCGGTGATCCAGGTCGAGGAGCCGCCGCATCACTTCGCCTGCTGCACGACTCCGCCGGCGACGGAAAAGGACCTCGACTTTTTCACGCGGGCCTTCAATCGCGAAGTCGAGGGCGTGAACACGGAAATCTGGGCGCACACCTGCTGGGGAAATCCGAATCAGCAGAGTTTCTACTGGGAGCGGCCGAGCTACGAGCGCTCGCTGCCTTACCTGATGGCGCTCAATGCCGACGTGGTGGGACTGGAATGCGCGAGCAGCAATGGGCGCGACCTGCCGCTGCTCAAGCATCACAAGACCTCCAAGAAGATCGCGATCGGCGTGATCAATCACACCGCCACCACCGTCGAGCCGCCCGAACTCGTCGCCAACCTGATCCGCAAGGCGCTCGAATACGTCCCGCCCGAGCGCTTGATCATCAGTGCGGACTGCGGCTTCGGGCGCGAGGGGCTCTCGCGCCGAATCGCCTTCTACAAATGCGTGTCGCTGGTGCTGGGAACGAATATCGTGCGCAAGGAACTGGGGCTGCCCGAGGCCGAGGTCCGCGCCGCCGACCCGCGCTTCGCATTCAGGGAGGCGTAGACTCTGCCGCGGTGGGTAAAGCAGCCGACGAGAATCCTGTGCGGCATCGCGAACGCGGATGCTCAAACGCTGCCAAGGTGCTATAACGCGATTTGCATCCCATCTGCGTGAGAGGAGCCATGAGCCCGGCTACGCAAACGGTCGGCGGTCCGTTCTTCGACGACCTTCACGTTGGACTCGTCGCCGATAGCGCCCCGTCTTTGACCCTGACCGAGGGAGTCGCGGCCGCGCACGGCGCGATTGTCGGCGACCGGATGCGGCTTGCGCTCGACGCGGAGTTGAGCCGCCGCGTGTGCGGCTCCGCGCTGGCCCATCCGGCGCTCGTGTGGGACGTGGCGAACGGACAATCGACGCTATTCACCCAGCGCGTGATCGCGAACCTTTTTTATCGCGGCTTCATGTTTCGTCGCGCGCCCTCGATCGGCGACACGCTCTATACGAAGACCGAAGTCGTGGCGCTCAGGCAGAACCGGGCGCGCCCGGGCCGCGCCGCGACCGGCCTCGCCGCCTTGCGCGTGCGCACGACCGATCAGAAGGGCCGCGCCGTGCTCGACTATACGCGCTGCGCGATGCTGCCGCTGCGCAATCCCGAGGGCCAGACGGGGCACGACGCCGATCTCGAAACGATCGGGGCGGAGCTCGATCCGCATGCGTTGCGCGCACCGATCGAAGGTTGGGACTTGACCGCGTTTCGCGACGCCGTGCCGGGCTTGCACTTTGCCGACCTTGTCGCGGGAACGATATGGGAGGTTACGGGCGGCGACGTCGTATCGGCGGCTCCGGAACTGGCGCGGCTGACGCTGAATATCGCGATGGCGCATCACGACGCCGCCTCGAGCTCGGCCGGGCGGCTGGTTTACGGCGGTCACACGATAGGCTTGGCGGCGGCGCAGGCGACGCGCGCGCTGCCGAACCTGGTCACGATTGTCGCCTGGCACGGATGCGATCATCTCGCGCCGGTCCGCGAGGGCGATACGTTGCGCAGCACGCTCGAACTCGAACGTACCGAGCCGTTTGCGAGCGGCGGCGGACTGGTGCATCTGCGCTCGCGCGTGCGCGCCGACCGCGAGGGCGGTTCGCAAGCTTCGCAAGAGGTGCTCGACTGGCGCCTCGTAGGGGTAATGGCATGAGCGGAATCCTCTCGGGCCTCCGCGTGGTCGAAGGCTCCGCGTTCGTGGCAGCGCCGCTCGGCGGGATGACGCTCGCGCAACTCGGCGCCGACGTTATCCGCTTCGACCAGATTGGCGGCGGGCTCGACTACCATCGATGGCCGCTGGCGGCCGACGGCCAGAGTCTTTTCTGGGCCGGGTTGAACAAGGGCAAGCGCTCGATTCAGATCGACGTGCGCACGCCCGAGGGTCGCGAACTGGTGGCGGCGCTCCTCGCCGCGCCGGGCGAACAGGGCGGCATCTTTCTGACGAATTTTCCCGCCCGCGGCTGGCTCGAATACGACGCGCTGCGTAGGCGCCGCGCCGATCTGGTGATGGTCGCGCTCACCGGCAATCCCGACGGCACCAGCGAAGTCGATTACACCGTCAACCCGGCGACCGGCTTTCCGTGGGCGACCGGGCCGCGCAATCTCGCCGAGCCGCTCAACAGCATCCTGCCCGCGTGGGACATCGCGCTCGGCACGCTTGCGACCGTCGGACTGCTGGCCGCTGAACGCCATCGCCGCCTGACTGGCAAGGGGCAACTGGTGAATCTTTCGCTCTCGGACGTGGCCTTTGCGATGGTCGGGAATCTCGGCCGTATCGCGGAGGCGGAACTCGGTGGCCGCGATCAGCAGAAGGACGGCAACTACTTGTATGGCGCGTTCGGCCACGATTTCGAGACGCGCGACGGCCGGCGTGTGATGGTCGTTGCGCTCACCGCGCGCCAGTGGACCGCGTTGAAGGACGCGACGGGGATCGGCGATGCGTGCTCGAGCGTCGAACACGCGACCGGCCACGACCTCGACACCGAGACCGGGCGCTTCCAGGCGCGCGACCTGATCGCCGCGCTGCTGCGTCCGTGGTTTGCCTCGCGCGACCTCGCCACTATCCGCGAGACTTTCGCCGGCACCAACGTCTCATGGGGCCCTTATCAGACCTTCCGCCAGTTGGTGAAGGAGGACCCGCGCTGCTCGACCGCGAATCCGATCTTTGCCGAGGTGGAACATCCGGGCGTCGGCACCTACCTGATGCCCGGTTCGCCGCTGGACTTTTCCGCCGTGTCACGCGTGCCGGTGCGGCGCGCGCCGCTGCTCGGCGAAAACACCGATGAAGTACTCGCCGACGTACTGGGGATGAGTTCGCGCGAGATCGCCGCACTGCACGACAAAGGCGTAGTGGCGGGAGCGAAAATCAAACGCTAACCTTTTCGACCTCTTTAGATTATCCTCCGGGGAAGCAATCCACGGACAATGGTCGAGCGCTTCTGACTTCCTCCCCCGTGTCTTGGGGGAGGAGCGAGGTGGGGTCTATAGGCGGTTCTGAATGTCTGTGAGAACCGCCTCTTGTCTGCATCCGACGGAGGCATCGCGCAAAAAAATAGGACGTGGAAGCACCGCAGAAAAAGCATCCGGCGCTTCCTCACTCGACCCCCACCCTAACCCTCCCCCAAGACACGGGGGAGGGAATAGTACATTCTGATTCAAGATGTGCCGACTACTCAGTCCACTACTCAAACGATACCGGCTTTGCGCAGCCGTGCGATCTCCTCGGGCGGGACGCCGAGCATCTCGCGCAGGATTTCGTCCGTGTCCGCACCGAGCATCGGGGGCGCCGAGCTATAGGAGATCGGCGTCGCCGAGTACTTGATCGGATTTGCGACGGAAGGGACCAAGCCAATCGACGGATGCGGCAGGTCCAACTTTAAACCGCGTGCCTGCACTTGCGGATCGGCAAACACGTCGGCAACCGTGTTGATCGGCCCGCATGGAACGCCCGCGCGTTCGAGCGACTCGAGCCAATCGCGCATCGTTCGCGCTGCGAAGATCCCCTGCAGGATCGCGATTAGTTCGTCGCGATTATTCACCCGCGAGGCGTTGGTCGCGAAGCGCGCGTCGCTCGCAAGCTCGGGGCGCCCGATCACTTCGCACATCCGCGCGAACTGGTTCTCGTTGCCCACGGCCACAATTATATGGCCGTCGCTCGCGGCGAAAACCTGGTAAGGCACGATGTTGGGATGAGCGTTGCCGAGGCGCTGCGGCGCGACGCCGGTCACGAGATAGTTCATCGCCTGGTTGGCGAGGACCGCCACCTGCGTGTCGAGCAGTGCGAGGTCGATGTACTGTCCCGCGCCGGTGCGGTCGCGATGGGCCAGTGCGCCGAGAATCGCGATCGCAGCGTAAAGGCCGGTGAAAATATCGGCCACCGCAACTCCGACTTTCATGGGACCGCCCCCGGGGCGTTGGTCGGGCTCGCCGGTGATGCTCATCAGGCCGCCGATGCCCTGGATCATGAAATCGTAGCCGGGCTTGTGCCGATAGGGCCCGGTCTGACCGAAGCCGGTGATCGAACAATAAATAAGGCCTGGGTTGAGCGGCTGCAGTGAGGGATAGTCGAGGCCATATTTCGCGAGTCCGTCGACTTTGAAATTTTCGATCACGACATCGCTCTTGGCCGCGAGCGCTTGTACCAGTTTCTGACCTTCGGGATGGATGAAATCGATCGTCACCGAGCGCTTGCCGCGGTTGGTCGAAAGAAAATATGCGGACTCGCTGCTCTGGCTTCCATCGCGATTGGCCGCGTATGGCGGAGCGTAGGAGCGGGTGTCGTCGCCGGCGCCAGGCTTTTCCACCTTGATGACGCTCGCGCCAAGGTCGGCGAGTGTCTGCGCCGCCCACGGTCCGGCGAGCACGCGGGAGAGTTCCAGAACCCGGACATGGCCCAACGGACCGCCCATCAGCTACTTCCTCTCTTTGTTCAAGTGACTATTTGGCGCAACTGACTATTTCGCCTTGGCTCTGGCCGCCAGCGACGTCTCCCTGATCTTGCTCAGCGTCGTGCGCGTCGAGATAGCTTCGGGATCGAGACGCAACTCGATTAGCGCCGCGCGTCCGGACTTGCGCGCGCGCTCGAACGCGGATGCGAAATCCGCCGTGCGCTCGCAAGTCTCGCCGTGCAATCCGTAGGCGTGTGCGAGCGCCGCGAAATCAGGATTGGTGAGCGCGGTGCCGCTGACTCGTCCGGGGTATTCGCGTTCTTGATGCATCCGGATCGTGCCGTACATGCCGTTGTTGACCACGAAGAAGATTGGCGCGGCGCCGTACTGGACCGCGGTCGCGATCTCCTGGCCATTCATCAGGAAGCAGCCGTCGCCCGAGAACGACAGCACCGTGCGCTCCGGATGCGCGAGCGCGGCGGCCACGCCGGCCGGAACCCCGTAGCCCATTGAGCCGCTGGTCGGCCCCAGTTGCGTGCCGAAGTCGCGATAGCGCCAGAAGCGATGCACCCAGCCGGCAAAGTTGCCCCCGCCGTTGGCAACGATCGTATCGCGCGGCAACTGATCGCGCAGGCTAGAGACGATCTCCGCCAGTTGCAGCGCGCCTGGGTTGGACACCGGCAAGCTGTATTCGAGATACTCACTGTGCGCGGCTTCGGTCGACGCGGCCCACGCCGAGGAATCGACCGGCTTAAGCGCTCGGGCCGCAGCCGCGAAATTCACCATGCCAGCGTTGATTGGCAACTCCGCCTGGTACACGCGGCCGAGTTCCTCGACTCCCATGTGCACGTGCACGAGGCTCTGCCTGGGACGCGGCACGTCGAAAAGCGTGTAGCTGGAGCTCACTATCTCGCTGAGGCGCGAGCCGACGGCGATGATAAGGTCGGCCTCGCGAACGCGCTCCGCGAGCTTCGGACTCGGGCCGATAGCGAGGTCGCCCGCGTAGCAGGGATGGAGGTTGTCGATGCGGTCCTGGCGGCGAAACGTGCTGGCGGTGGCGAGCCGGTTGGCCTCCGCAAACGCGGTGATGTCGCCGGCCGCTTGCGCGGTCCAGGTGGTGCCGCCGAGCAGCATCATCGGCCGCTCCGCAGCCGCCAGCATCTCGCGCAGCCGCGCCATCTCGGCCGCACCCGGACTCGCCTGCACCGTCTTGTAGGGCGCCGCATCGACGGCCGCCGCCTCCTCACGCAGCATGTCCTCAGGCAGCGCGATCACCACCGGGCCGGGCCGTCCGGAAGTCGCGAGCGTAAACGCGCGGGCCAGCAATTCGGGGATGCGGCCCGGGTCGTCGATCCGCACCACCCACTTGGCCATCTGACCGTACATCCGTTCGAAGTCCAATTCCTGGAACGCCCCGCGCTCGAGGAAGGGGCGCGCGACCTGGCCGATGAAGAGAATCATCGGCGTCGAGTCCTGGTAAGCGGTGTGCACGCCCACGCTCGCATTGGTCGCGCCCGGGCCACGCGTCACGAAGCAGATACCCGGGCGGCCGGTGAGCTTGCCGTAGGCGTCGGCCATGTAGGCGGCGCCGCCCTCCTGCCGGCATACGATGAGACGGATTTCCTCGCGCGTGTCATAAAGCGCGTCGAGCACGGCGAGATAGCTCTCGCCTGGCACGCAGTAAGCTGTTTCGACGCCATGGATGAGGAGCTGATCGACCAGGATTTGCGCGCCGGTGCGCGGCCGCGTCGTGCGCCTGTCCGCGAGAATCGATGCAGGTCTATTGCTAGTCTTATTGTCAGCCATGTCGTGACCTTCCGGTTACGTTCTCGTTACCCTTACTATTGACCGCAGCGTTGCGGTTCAGTGCGCGCCGGTCGAGTGCCCTGGGGAACTATACCTATCCCTTCGACTTGCCCGCCATGCTATCTTCAGATCTGTTGGCTTTGAACAGAATGGCATCGTATGCGGGCTGAGCCGTCAGCGCTCCGCTCCTCACAGCTTTCCTTCGGCCGCGCTTCGGGTGACACCCTGGTACTTGCGCTGGCCGGCGATTGGCACCTCAAGCGAGGGTTTACCTCGGGCGCGGCGGTCGAGCTCGAGCTGGCACGGCCGCCGATTCCACGGCGGATCGCGTTCGACGCAGCGGGCCTGGGCGAGTGGGATAGCAGCCTTGTCGCCTTCGTCACGGAAGTGCTCGAACTCTGTCACGCGCACGACGTGGTGGTCGATCCCGCGGGTCTTCCCAGCGGACTCAGGCGGCTGGTCGAACTGGCCGAGAGCGTTCCCGAAACCAGGGACAGCCGTCCCGCTGCGGCCCCCGCGCCGCTGGTCGAGCGCGTAGGCGCCGCGACCATCGCCTACGCCGAGTCGATTCGCGGCTTCGTCGCGTTCCTCGGAGCAGTGACGATCGCGCTTGGCCATTTCATGGTCGGCCGCGCGCGTTACCGGCGCGTCGAGCTGATGGCCGCGATTCAGGATTGCGGCGCAAATGCTTTCGGGATCGTCACGCTGATCAGTTTCCTGGTCGGTACCATCCTCGCTTTCATGGGCGCCGTGCAGCTCGAGCAATTCGGCGCGTCCATCTTCGTCGCCGACCTGGTCGGCATCGGCATGGCGCGCGACATGGGCGCGATGATGACCGCGATTATCATGGCGGGCCGCACGGGGGCCGCGTTCGCCGCGCAGCTTGGCACGATGAAGGTGACGCAGGAGATCGACGCGCTCGCCACGATGGGCATTTCACCGATGGAATTCCTGGTGCTGCCGCGGGTGCTCGCGCTCATCCTGATGATGCCGCTTTTGTGCTTCTACTCCGACCTGATGGGCGTGCTGGGCGGCGCGGCGGTCGGCTCGGGGGTGCTGGGACTCTCGTTTACGACCTACTTCAGGGAGACTTTTCACGCGGTCACGCTGGGCGACGTGCTCGGCGGTGTGTTCAAGAGTTCCGTCTACGGGGTGATCATCGCGATCTCGGGATGCCTGCGCGGCTTCCAGTGCGGCAACAACTCGTCGGCAGTCGGCGACGCGGCGACCTCGGCGGTGGTGACCGGAATCGTCTTTATCGTTGTAGCGTGCGGAGCCTTCGCGCTGGTTTTCAACATCCTGGGACTTTGAGCCGATGGATGAATCTACGGCAGCAGCGGGCACAACTTTGGCGGCCGAACGGCCGGTGTGCATCAGCGTGCGCAACCTGACAATGGCCTTTGGCAGCTTCGTCGTGATGCGCGATATGAATTTCACGGTTCGCCGCGGCGACGTCTTTATCATCATGGGCGGCAGCGGCTGCGGCAAGAGTACGCTGCTGCGCCACATGATCGGGTTGCTCGAACCCGCGGCCGGCGAGATTTGCTACGGCAACTTCAACTTCACCAAGGCGGAGCCCAAGGAGCGCGAGCGGATGCTGCGCCGGTTCGGCGTGCTCTACCAGGCGGGCGCGCTGTGGGGTGGAATGACGCTGGCGCAAAACGTCGGGCTGCCGCTGGAGGAATTCACCGACCTGTCGCCGAAGGAAATCCGCCAGATCGCGGCGCTCAAGCTTGCGCTGGTCGGACTCAAGGGCTTCGAGGATTTCTATCCGAGCCAGATAAGCGGCGGGATGCAGAAGCGGGCCGGCCTGGCGCGCGCGATGGCGCTGGACCCGGAGATTCTGTTTTGCGACGAGCCGTCGTCGGGATTGGATCCGCTGAGCTCGCGCCTGCTCGACAACCTGATTCTCGATCTGCGCGACAATCTCGGCGCGACGGTCGTGGTGGTCTCGCACGAGCTGGCGAGCATTTTCGCGATCGGCAACAACAGCATCTTCCTGGACGGGGAGTCGCACACCATGATTGCGAGCGGAGATCCCAAGGAGCTGCTGGCGCACTGCGCCGATCCGCGGGTGCATCGCTTTCTGACCCGCGACGAGGAACAACGCCGGACGGCATAACGATTATGGGAAAAAGAATCAGTCCGACACTCGTTGGAACGTTCGTGCTGGGCGCGATCACGCTGGCGATCGCGGCTGTCATAATTCTCGGCTCCGGCCGCCTCTTCACCCCGCAGCATCTGTTCGTGTTGTACTTCAGCAGCGACGTGAATGGCCTGAAGGTGGGTGCGCCGGTCAAGTTCCGCGGAGTGGAGATCGGTTCGGTGACCGCCATACTGTTGAGTGTCGGGACGCCGCGTCAAAACGAGCAGGCGCGCGACGCGGCCGACCAGTACCGAATTCCTGTCATTATCGACCTCGAGACCGAGAAGCTAATCAGGCACGGCGCGGCTGCAAGCCTGGACGATCCGGCCCAGGTCGCACAGGCGATCAAAAAAGGCCTGCGCGCCCAACTCAACGTGGAAAGCCTGGTAACCGGGCTGCTCTACGTCGACCTCGATTTTCGGCCCGACACGCCCGCGAATTTCTATATGGGCGCCGATTCGCCATATCCTGAGATTCCGACGGTTCCAACCAAGCTCGAGCAGGCGGCGACGACGCTTTCGAAGATGATGGCCCAGCTCGAGAAGATTAATTTCGACGAGGTGATCAAATCGCTGACCAACACCGCGATCGCGATAACCACGCTCGCGAATTCGCCAAAAATCCAGACCGCGGTGGATTCGCTCAATCTCGCCGCGCGCAGCCTGGGACAGGCCTCCGCCAGCGTGAATCGCCTGGCCGCCAGCCTCGACCGTGAGATCGGCCCCATGGGTCAGGATTTGCGCCTGACCACTGAGCAAACCCGCGCCACGCTCAAGCAAACCCAGGACACCCTGGCCGCCGTACAGATGACACTCGGGCCGAACGCGCCGCTCAACTATGAACTCGCGCAGACGCTCGAGCAGACCTCCGCGGCCGCGCGCTCGCTGCGCGAGCTTTCGGACTACCTGCGCCGCAACCCCAGCTCGGTGGTGCGCGGACGTTATACATCGGATCAAGGGAAGTGATGCGCTCGCGCCGGTCAGTGAGCGTGGTGGCGGTTATGCTGGTGATAGCCGGTGCATTGGCCACTAGCGGATGCTTTTCGCCGCAGCCGGACCCGTCGAAATTTTTCGTGCTGGCACCGGCCGGTGCGAGCGGCGGCGAACTCGATTGCGCCGGCCGGACTCTCCCCCTCGTCCAGTCCGACTATCGGGCTCGGCCCGATCAAGCTGCCTGAATATCTCGATCGCGACGAAGTGGTGACGCGGGTCGGTCCGAACCGGCTCGAGTTGTCCGACAAGGATCGATGGGCCGAGCCGCTCAACGATAATTTCAGGCAGGTGATTGCGCAGGACCTGACGCAGTCGCTCGGCACTCATTCGATCGTGTTTTATCCGTGGGTTGGAACCACCCGCATCGACTACCAGGTGCGTATCGACGTCTATCGCTTCGAGACCGACCCCAACGCCAACGCCCAGCTCGTCGCGCACTGGCAGGTGCTCGACGGGTCGGGAAAACTGCTGTATGCGGGCGATTCCAACCTCAGCGAGCAGGCCCAGCCGGGAGAGCCGGTCGCGGCCGCTCTCAGCCGGACCGTCGAGCGCCTTGCGCAACAGATGGCGTCCGCAATTCAGTCGCTGCCACGCCGCCGGCAACCGGGACAAGTGTAACCCGGAGAACAGAATTGTGGGGCAGCCGCAGGGCAGTCGCGGGTAATCGATGGATTGCCTCGGAACTCGCATTGCTGGAGTATCATCGATAGAATTCGGCTCCTTTCAACTTTCGATAAAGTAGGTTGCGTTGTCCGTGCAGCTACCAGCTGGATCGCTGCGGGCCGATGGAGCATTGGAGGGGGACATTGAACAAAGCGATGAGCGGGCGGCAAAAAAAGTTCCTGGTTGAACTGATCAAGCCTTCGCACTACGACGACCAGGGTTACATCATCCAATGGTGGCGTGGCTTCGTCCCGTCGAACTCGCTTTCATGCCTGTACGGGCTCGCGCTCGACGTGAGCGAACGGCGCGCGTTGGGCGACGACGTCGATATCGACATCGAGGTCCGCGACGAGACCAACGTTTTCATCCCGATAAAGAAAATTATCCGGCGCTTCGCGGAAAACGGGAACTGCGGCCTCGTATGCCTGGTCGGGGTGCAGACCAACCAGTTCGCGCGCGCCGTCGATATCGCGCGCGAGTTGCGCGCGGCGGGAATCCAGGTCGCGATCGGCGGCTTTCACGTGAGCGGATGCCTCGCGATGCTTCCCGAGCTGACCCCCGACCTCAAGGAGGCGCTGGCGCTCGGTATCACGCTCTTCGCCGGCGAGGCGGAGGGTCGTTTGGAGGAGATTTTCCGCGCGGCCTACGAGAATCGTCTTGCGCCCCTTTATAATTTCATGAAGGACATGCCGGACCTTGGGAATCGGCCCCTGCCGTACCTGCCGGAGCGCTACGTCGCGCGCTATGCCGGGAAGCTCGGATGTTTCGACGCCGGGCGCGGCTGCCCTTATGCGTGCAGCTTCTGCAGCATCATCAATGTGCAAGGCCGCAAATCCCGCTATCGCACCGCGGACGATATCGAGCGCGTAATTCGCGCCGGCTACGCGCAGGGGGTACGCCACTACTTCATCACCGACGACGATTTCGCCCGCAACAAGAATTGGGAAGCCATCCTCGACCGCATCATCGAGCTCAGAGAAAAAGACGGATTCAAAATCAACATCATCATGCAGGTCGATACAGTCAGCTACAAAATTCCCAATTTCGTGAAGAAGGCGGCGGCCGCCGGATGCCGCAAAGTTTTCATCGGGCTGGAGAACATCAATCCCGATAGCCTCAAGGGCGCTTCAAAGGGCCAGAACCACATCAGCGAATACCGCGCGATGTTGCAGGCCTGGCGCAATGTCAGGGTGCTTACCTACGCGGGCTACATCCTCGGCTTTCCGGCCGACACGCCCGAGAGCATCGCGCGCGACATCGGTATCATCCAGCGCGAGTTGCCGATCGACATCATGGAATTTTTCATGCTGACTCCGGGGCCGGGCTCGCAAGACCACCAGGAGCTCTACTTGAAGGGCGTCCCGATGTCGCCCGATACCAACCAGTATGATTCCGAGCACGCGGTCACTGCGCATCCGCGGATGACGGCCGAGGAGTGGGAGGGCATCTACAAGAAGGCCTGGCATCTGTATTACTCGCCCAAACACGTTGAAACCCTACTGAGACGCGCCGCGGCGACCAGGCTCAACACCGGCCGCGTCGCGTCAATGATCTTTTACTTCTATGCCAGCCACGCCTTCGAGGGTGTGCATCCGCTGCAGTCCGGGGTTTTCCGGCGCAAGCGCCGCTCGCAGCGCCGCGCGGGATTTCCGCGCGAGAGCGCGATGGTTTTTTATCCGCGGCGGGTCGCCGAGATGTTGGGCACCTACGTTCCGGCGTTGTGGTATCTGGCGCGGCTGGAACTGCTGCGCTGGCGAATTCGGCGCGATCCCAACTCGAAGAACTATAGCGACATCGCGATCTCGCCGGCCGCGCAGGACGACAACAAAATCTTCGAACTGTATCGACGCACCGGCGCGGAGCAGGTACCCGCCAAGGCCGCTCCGAACCCGGCATCGGAAGCCGCTACCCTCTGAGACTAGGCGACCAGCACGTTTCCCGCTAAGCTTCGCGACGCCAAGCACCGCGGCCGCTGACCGCACAACGACTTGGGGGCACAATACATATGACCGAGCAATTGCATCCAAGCGAGGGCACCGCGGCCTCGGGCAAAGGGCATGAATCGCAATCCGCGATAGGCAGCCGCGTTCCCGCGCTCAACAGCAGAGCCCTGGTTGCGGGGCGCGGAATTTACGTCGGTGACATCACCCTTCCCGGAATGCTGCACATGGCGCTCGTGCGCAGCATGTATGCTCACGCGCTGATCAAATCGATCGACACCAGCTCGGCTGAGGCCGTGGCCGGGGTCGTATGCGTGGTGACCGGCGATGAGATTCGCCGCAACACCAAGCCGATTCCCCAGCCCTACAACAAGGCGGGAATTGGCGTGCGTGCCTACGATTGGTATGCGCTTGCTCACGACAAGGTGCGCTACGTGGGCGAGGCCGTGGCCGTGGTCGTCGCGGAGGACAAATACACCGCGCACAAGGCTGCGGAACTGGTCGAGGTCGATTACGAGGAATTGCCGGTGGTCGCCGACGCCGAGCGCGGGATGGCTCCTGGAGCGCCGCTCATCGAACCGGCGTGGGGCACCAACCTGGTGATGGAGCGCGTGACGGAAACCGGTGATGTGGCGGGCAGCTTCGCCGCCGCCGACGGCGTGATCAAAGGATGTCTTTCGACGCAGCGCTACTCGGCCTCGCCGATGGAGCCGCGCGGATACGCCGCCAACTACGACAGCTTCCGCGACCAGCTCACGATGTGGGCCTCGACGCAGTGTCCGCATCCGCTCCGCACTTACATCGCACACATCATCGGCATGGAAGAAAGCCGCGTGCGCGTGATCCAGCCCAACGTGGGCGGCGCTTTCGGCTCCAAAATTCCGACCTACCAGGAGGAGCCGCTCACCGCCTACCTCGCGCGCAAGCTGGGACGGCCGGTGAAATGGATCGAGGAACGCAGCGAAAATCTGCTCACCGGCGGCCACGCACGCGAGCAGAAGGTCCATTTCGAGGCCGCGTACAAGCGCGACGGACAGGTCACCGGGCTCAAGGCGAAGATCGTCGCCGACGTCGGCGCACCGTCTGCGCTGGCGGGATGGGAGATGAGCCTCGTCACTACTTTCTGTATCCCCACCGTCTACAAGATTGCGAACTGCCGCGTCGAGCTATACCCGGTGGCGACCAACAAGTGCCCCTGGAACGCGTACCGCGGTTTCGGCAAGGAGACCGCTTCCTTCCTGATGGACCGGGTCATGGACGGCGTCGCGCAGGCGACCGGACTCGACCGGGTGGCGGTGCGGATGCGCAACTACATCCAGCCGCACGAATTTCCCTATCAGCAGGTGAGCGGGGTGATTCTGGATAGCGGCAATTATCCCGGCGCGATGCGCAAGCTGCTCGACCTCGTGGGCTATGCGGATTTTCCCCGGCTTCAGGCCGAGGCGCTGCGCGAGGGCCGCCGCATCGGCCTTGGCCTTGGCCAGGAACTGGTGGCCGAAGGCTGCTCGCTGCCGACCTCGCTGCTGGTCGCGGGCTACGACGGCGCCACCGTGCGCGTCAATCCCTCTGGCCAGGTGACGGTGCTGACGGGAGTGACCTCGCCCGGCAGCGGCAACGAAACCGCGATCGCGCAGGTGGCCGCCGACACACTGGGCGTGGACGTAAACACGGTGCGCGTGGTCCAGGGCGACACCGAGACTTGTCCGTGGGGGCTCGGCAACTACAGCTCGCGCGCGGTCATCATGGGCGGCTCCGCCACTTTCGTCGCGGCGAGCGAGCTCAAGGAAAAAATTCTCAAAGTTGCGGGCCACATGCTCGAAGTTCTGCCCGCCGACCTGGAATGCCGGGGCGGCAAAATTTTTCCCAAGGACGCGCCCGCGCGTTACGTCGCTTTCAACGAGGTCGTCCACACGATCTACAACGACACCTTCGGAATACACGCCAAGGAGATCGAACCGGGACTCGAGGCGACGCGCTACTTCCGCCATCCCAACATCTACCAGGAAGGCGATCCGCAGGGCCGTTCCTCGGCATATCCTTCGTGGCCCAATGCGGTGGTCGGCGCCATCGTCGAAGTCGATCCCGCCGACGGCAAGCTCAAGCTGCTGCGGGTGTGCATGGTTCACGACAGCGGCGTGGTGGTCAACCCGATGCTGGCCGAGGGCAACGTCCACGGCGGCATCGCGCAAGGCATCGGCGGCGCGATTTACGAACATCTGGTGTACGACGAGAACGGCCAGTTCAAGACCGGGACCTTCATGGACTACACGCTGCCGACCGCGGTCGAGATTCCGCCGCTCGAACTCGCGCATCAGGAAACGCGCTCGCCGTTCACGCCGCTGGGGACCAAGGGAGTGGGAGAATCGGGGGTGTTGGGTATCCTGGGCGCGATCTGCGGCGCGGTCGAGAACGCTTTGCCCGAACTCGATCTCCGGCTGCTCGAGATGCCGCTTGCGCCCGAGCGTCTGTGGCGCGCAATCCAGGCGGCGCCCAAGCGCACAGCCAACAGCGGAGGCCTCGCTCGATGATCACCCAGGAATTCGAGTTTCGCTCGCCGGAAAAACTCGACGAGGCGCTAACCCTTCTGGCCGATGGCGGCGAGGACATCAAGCTGCTCTCGGGCGGGATGAGCCTGATGCCGATGATGGCGCTCGGGCTGGTGCGGCCGCGTATCGTGCTCAGCCTCAATCGCATCGACGGGCGCGGCTACGTGCGAGAAGACCGCGACGCGCTGCGGATTGGGGCGGGCACGCGTCACTACGAAATCCTGCACGACCCGCTTATCGCGCGTCACTGCGGGGTGCTGAGTGAGGCGGCCGCTTTCATCGGCGACATGCAGGTGCGCAATCGCGGCACGATCGGCGGCAGCATGGCCCATGCCGATCCGGCGGCGGATTACAGTCCAGTGCTGGTCGCGGCCGGCGCTCGCGTTATCGTGCGGAGCCTGCGGGGTGAGCGCGAGATTGCCGCGGACAAGTTTTTTACCAACCTGATGGAGACCGCGCTTAAGCCCGACGAGATTTTAACCGAAGTGATCGTGCCCAAGCTGGGCGCGGCGCGCGGCGCCTACACGCGGCTCCATCGCATCGAAGGCAACTTCGCAATCGTCAACGCCGCGGCAATCTTGAGCGACAAGCACGCGCGGATCGCGCTGGGCGGCGTCGGTTCGACTCCCGTCGCGCTCGACGTGAGCGCGGAACTCTCGCGCGGGTTCAACTCCGGCGCGCTCGAAGCCATTGGCCGGCGCGTGCGCGCCGCCTGCACCGACGCGCCCGCGGACCTCAACGCCAGCGCCGAGTATCGCCGTGAGATGGCTGCGCTGTACGCCGAGCGCGCGCTCGCGGTCGCGGCCGGACGCGTGCCGTCGCAACAGACGCCCGAGGCTGGCAGAAAATCCGTGCCGGCCGCATCAGCGCCGCGCAAAACCGCAACCGGCGCGGTTGGCGGAGCGCTCCGCACCGCGATCGCGGTATCGATAAACGGACAGGCGCGGCGGCTCGAGGCTGACAACCGGATGGTGCTGGCCGACCTGTTGCGTGACGTGATCGGGTTGACCGGCACGCACATCGGTTGCGGCACCGGGAGTTGCGGCGCGTGCACCGTGATGCTTGACGGGCGCACGGTCAAGAGTTGCTCGGTGCTGGCCGCGGACGTCGATGGATGCGCGGTCGAGACCATCGAGTCGCTGGCCTCCGACATCCATCATCTGCATCCGTTGCAGGAGTCCTTCGTGAGCAATCACGGCCAGCAATGCGGTTACTGTACGCCCGGGATGGTGATGTCGGCGTTGCAACTGCTGCGCGACAATCCGAATCCCGATGAGACTGCGATCCGGCACGGGATTTCCGGCAACCTTTGCAGATGCACCGGTTACCAGTTCATCGTCAACGCGATTTCCGACGCGGCACGCGCGCTCGGCGCCAGTAAGCCGCTGGCGTAACCGCGCTAGCCGCGAGTCAGCCGCGCACGCTCATCCGCGATTGGCCGGCTGGCCGTTCGCGTGCGCGCCGCCGGTCAATACGTCCATCGGGACGAGCGGTGGGCGGCGGCTGCGCTTCAGATCGTCGAGTTCGGCCTGGACCTTGGCTTCGGCGTTGCGACGGCGAATCTCTTCGAGCTTTTGATCGATCTCTGCGCCATGGATCTCGCGGTTCACACCGGAGCGCGTGAGCATCTGCTGAATCGACTCGCGCACTTCCTGCAGCGCGCGCAGGTCCTCGTCGTAGGAAAGTCCCTCGAGCGCCCGCTCGACCCGCATCCTGGCCTGCGCGTTGCGTAACCGCGCCAGCATCCTGACCTTCTCCGTCTTGAGCTTGTCGATCTCGCTCTTGAAGCCGACGAGATTTTTTTTCGCGTCCTCCGCTTCGACGGTAAGCTGCGACAGTTCCTCTTTGACTCGCTCGCATTCGGCTTCGAGCTCGTGTTTGCGCCGGATGAGGATCAGCGCGCACTGGTCCTCGTTAAGGTCGGCCGCCTGCCCGGCCTGCTCCGCGACTTCGGCCAGCTCGGCGGATTTTTGTTTCAGCTCGCGCTCGAGCTTGTTGCGCATGTAGATCGCGCCGGCGGCCGCGTTCTTGAGCTGCCCGTAGCGCCGGATGCGATCGGAAATCGCGGCCTCGTATACCGCTTCCGGGTCGTGCGCTTCGCGCGCCTTGAGCCAGCGGCTGAATTTTCCACCGATCAGGCTCTTCAATCTTGAAATGAACATCGCGATTTCTCCTTTTCCGCGTATCGCCGCTCCTCTGGCCAGCCACTTAGAACCAGCGCTGCACGCGCCGCTTGTAATCGAGGTATTGCTCGCCGAACAGCCGCTCCATCGTTGCCTCTTCCTCCGGAATCAGCCTCCGATCGATCACGAGGAAGAATAGAACCGGCGCGATCAGCATCGTGGGCGAGCCGAAGAACATCGCAAAGCCGACCAGTATCGCCGCGAGTCCCAGGTACATCGGATTGCGCGTGTACGTGTACGGCGCTTCGGTCACGAGCGTGGTCGGCTCTCCGTGAGGATTTTTCGTCGTCGCATGCCCGCTGAAGAGCGCGGCGGCGTAAGACGAAAGCCCCACACCTCCGGCGACCAGCAACAGGCCCAGCAACTGATGCGGGTGAACGAAGCGATGATGTCCGCCGAGCAGGTGCAACAGGAGTACGCCCAACAGCAGGAGGCCGGCGAGAACCGGAGGATGAATCCTGAGTGTGCCGCCGTCTTCGGGATGGCTCTCTGTTTCGTTCATGTCTGTCTCCCTTCGGCCGCCGATAGCTCGAGCGGCGGCATCACTGATACTCGTCCCGCGTGGTCACTCGTCTTGCGTTTTCAGTCCGAGGTCGTCGACGCTGATGCCAAGCTCGCGCATCTTTTGCTGAAAGTTCTGCCGGTACATCCCGGCCCGCTCGGCGGCGCGCGAGATATTGCCGCCCGTGGCCCTAAGCGCGTTGATAAAAAAATCGCGCTCCCACTGCCCGACGAATTTTTCCTTGGCCTCGCGGAACTTGACCTCGCCGCCGTCTCCCGGCGTTTCGGCCGTCACGCCCGCGGCCGGCATCCGCGCTGCGTCGTTGTTGCTGGCGGCCTCGGCGCCGCCGCTTGCAGAACCGCCGAGCAGTTCCGCCGGTGTGATCTCGGCGCCCGAGGACAGAATCACCGCCTGTTCGATCGCGGCCTTGAGCGAGCGCACGTTGCCGCGCCACGGATTCTCGACGCACGCCCTCATCGCTTCGGGCGTCAGCGTCTTGTGCTGCGTACCGAACTGCTTGCAGGCCTCGTCGAGGAAATGCATCGCGAGCGGCGCGATGTCCTCGCGCCGCTCGCGCAGGGGCGGCACCCGCACCTCGACCACTTTGATCCGGTAGTAAAGGTCCTCGCGAAAGCGCCCATCAGCAGCCATCGCCTCGAGGTTTTGGTTGGTCGCCGCGATTATCCGCACGTCGGCCACGAGCGACTGGTTGCCGCCGATTCGTTCGAAGCGTTTTTCCTGGATGACGCGCAGCAGCTTGGCCTGGGTCTCGAGGCTCATGTCGCCAATCTCGTCGAGGAACAGGGTGCCGCCGTCGGCGGCCTCGAACTTGCCCTCGCGGCGCGCGACCGCCCCGGTGAATGCGCCCTTTTCGTGGCCGAACAGTTCGCTCTCGACCAGCTCACGCGAAAACGCGGCGCAGTTGACCGGCATGAACGGGCCGTTGGCGCGCGGACTGTGGCTGTGGATCGCGCGCGCGACCAGTTCCTTGCCGGTTCCCGACTCGCCGCGCACCAGCACGGTTACGTCGGTCGGCGCGACCTTGTCGATCGTCTCGAACACGCGCATCATCGCGCGCGAGCGCCCGATCATCCCGGCAAAGCGTCCGCTTTCGAGATTCACCTGCTCGACCAGCCGGTTGTAGGCGCGGCGCAGCAGCTGCTTCTCCATCACGTTGCGGACTTTGATTCTCAACTCGTCGTTGTCGAACGGCTTGGGCAGGTAATCTTCCGCGCCGGCCTTCATCGCCTCGACCGCGATCCGCTGCGTTCCGTATGCCGTGATCATCAGCACCGCGCATCCGGGATCGAGTTGGCGCACGGCGCGCATCAGGTCGAGCCCGCTCATCCCCTGCATGCTCAAGTCGGTGATGATCACGTGGAACAGGCCGGCCTTGACCTTGGCGAGCGCCTCTTCGCCCGACTCTGCGGTCTCGACCTCGTAGCCCTCCTTGCCGAAGAGCCCCTTGAGCGCGACCAGGATGCCGTGCTCGTCATCGACGACCAGGAGCCGCCCTTTCATCGGCGTTCTCCGGCCTCGGCAAGCTGTGGATTCGGATCGGCCGGCGCTTGTTCCGCATCGGCGGGCGAGGCGTGATTGAATCCGGCCTCGGGTTGGCCGGATTGATTTTGCGCGCGCGCTGCGTCGGCGAGCGGAATCGACAGCCTGAACTCGGTGCCGGTGCCGGGCATGCTCTGGACTTCGATCCGGCCGCTATGGGCGTCCATCACTTTCTTCGCGATACCCATCCCAAGCCCGGTGCCATTTTTCTTGGTGGTGTAGAACGGATTGAAAATCTTCGCGAGCTTGTCCTCGGCGATACCGCAGCCGTTGTCGCGAATCACCACGCTGGCTGTTCCCGGATGGAGGTTCACGATTCCGAATTCCAGCCGCCGCTCGCCCGCGTTCGACTCCATCGCGTCGATCGAGTTGTCGATCACGTTGGTGAAGACCTGGCGTAGCTTGTCGGCGTCGGCGCGGACCATCGGCCCTCCGATATAGTTGCGCGACACGCTGACCTGATTTGCTTCGAGCTTGGCGCGCATCTCGGTGAGCGCGTGGTCGAGCACCGACGCCAGCCCCACATTTTCGAAACTGTAGTCCGTTTCCTTGGCGTACTTGAGCAGATGAGAGACGCTGCGTTCGACCCGCGCGAGTTCGTCGAGCGCGACCTTGGCGTACTCCACGTTCTCGTTCGAGGTCGGGTCCTCGCCCATCTGCTGCACCAGGCTCTTCGCCGCGGCGATCGGATTGCGGATTTCGTGCGCGAAACTGGCGGTGAGCTCGTCGAGCGAGGCCTGCTTCTCCGTGCGCAGGACCTCTTTCTCGCGCGTGACCTCGCGCTGCACCTCGCGCTGCACGGCGGGCTCGAACACGCGCTCGTGAATCCAGCGCCATCCGTATACGCCGCCGAAATGACTGGCGAGTCCGATGCCCCACCCGAGCGCGGGGAAGATCCACCATTCGAACGACGGGCTGACGACGAGATTCACAATCAGGAGCGATCCGATGACGATCCCGTACCACATCAGGTGCACGTAAAAGCCGGCCTCGCGCGAGGCGCGCCGGCGGGCGCGCTGGTAGGCCTTGCGCTCCTCCTCGCTGTCGCGTTGCGGCGCGCGCTCTTGTGCGGACTCGCCTCGCCGGTCCGGCCCGGACGTCGCTGAACTCGCGCGCGTTTGCGAGGCCGCCGAGTCACCGGGCTGCGCACCGTCGGCGCGAAGCCGATCGGCCTCACGCCGCAACTTGGCCTCCGCCATTTCGAGCGTGCTCGCGACCTTGTGCCCGACATCGGCGGCCTGATGCCGCGCGTCGTGGGCCCAGCGTTCCCAGTCCTGCCACTGGCGACTCCACTTGTCCCACTTGTCATTTCCGGGTTGGCCGGCCTGACTCTTTAGGTCTTCGCGCGACTGCATGCGTTCCCATCGGCGCGACCATTTGTCGCACTTGCCGCCGCCGCTAATCCGCCGGTATTTGCGCCGTTGGACCAGGGCGAAAATGATGATCAATGCAATCAGGAAACCCATAATTTAAACCGACTTCAGGCGGGGCGACGACGCGCGTTGTCTGCGAAGTATTGGCAACGTATTGGAATGTCGCGCCGGCCTTGCCAAAGCTTATCGTTCATTGATGCAGATGAGGAGCAAGCCTGATGCCGTCGCGCGCGCTCACAGAAAGGGCCGAAAAGCCGCGATCTTTCGTCGGCGTGGGGTGCAGTCCGCGAGCCGATGCATCCGCTTTAATGCATGGCGCGGACTGCATCCGACGACCCCATCCGCTATTCTCTTTGGCAATTCCCCATGGCTCGCCGGAGTTCACCCTTGTTTCGTGCAATCCAGATGGCCGCACTAGCGATCGTCGCGGCGCTCGTCGCAGGCAGCGGCGTCGCGCGCGCCGAATCGGTCTATTCCTTCGCCACGACGCCGGGCAGACTGCCGAAAAACGTCGTGCCGACGCACTACGCGATCGATCTCAAGCCCGACCTTACCACGCTTGCCGTCGGCGGTTCCGAGGTAGTGGACATCAAGGTTCTCACGCCGACCGATCGCCTGGTCCTGAACGCGGTCGATATGACGCTTCGCTCGGCGGCGCTTGAGGGCGAGCCGGGGCAGGTGGCAAGGATTACGGCGGCGCCCAAGACCGAGACCGTCACGCTCGTTTTTCCGCATGCGCTCGCGGCGGGACCGCACAAGCTAACGATCGCGTTCGCCGGACATCTCAACGGGTTTGGCCGCGGCATTTTCCACGTCGATTATCCGACCGCGCACGGCCGCAAGCGGATGATCGCGACCGAACTGGAGCCGGCCGACGCGCGCCGGATCTTTCCGTGCTGGGATGAACCGGCTTTCAAGGCGAGCTTTGAACCGTCGGTGATCGTGCCGCGGAGTTTTCTCGCGGTCTCCAACATGCCGATTGCGCATGAGGAGCCGGCCGGCGGCAATATGAAGCGCGTCGCGTTCGGCGCGACACCGAGGATGTCGAGTTATCTTTTCGTGCTGGTCGCGGGCGATCTGGAACGGCTGACCGGCGACGCGAACGGAGTCACGGTGGGTGTGGTCACGGTCGCGGGCAAGCGCGAGCAGGGGCGTTTTGCGCTCGCGAGTGCGATCGACATCCTCGGTTATTACAACGATTATTTCGGAGTCAAATATCCGTTGCCCAAGCTCGACCTGATCGCGGTTCCCGGCAGCGTCGGCGGCGCGATGGAGAACTGGGGCGGCATCGTCTTCAACGAAAGCATCCTGCTCTTCGACCCGTCCTCGAGTCCCGACGCGCTGCGCCGCGGCATCTTCGGGGTGCTCGCGCATGAGATGGCTCATCAGTGGTTCGGCGATCTGGTCACGATGGCATGGTGGAACGATCTGTGGTTGAACGAAGGCTTCGCCAGTTGGATGCAGAACAAGCCGACCGAGCGTTTCCACCCCGACTGGCAGGTTTGGCTGAACAACTCGGCGTCGAAGCAGTCGGCGATGGATGTGGACGCACGCCACACGGCGCATCCGATTCAGCAGACGATCGCCGATGAGAGCGAGGCGCAATCCGTCTTCGACAGCATCACTTACAGCAAGAGCCAGGCGTTCATTCGCGAACTTGAAAATTACCTCGGCGCGGAGAAATTTCGCGACGGCATCCGGCGCTACATCGCCGCCCACGAATACAGCAATGCAACCACGGCGGACCTGTGGATGGCGCTGCAGGCCGCCTCGGGAAAACAGGTCGCATCGATCGCGGCCCCTTACACGGAGCAGCCGGGCGTCCCGCTGATCGTGAGCAGCGCCAGCTGCGTGAACGACCGGCAGCGGCTCACGCTGCATCAGGAGCGCTTCATCAGGGGCGCCGGCGCGGCTGACGCTCGCGCGCAACTCTGGGAGATCCCGATCGCATTCGGTCCGCCGGGCGCGAAGGAGCCGAGCGGGGTCGTTTTGATGCAGGGAAAGACGATGCAGGTCGCGGCGGGGCGATGCGGCGTGCCGCTTAAGCTCAACTTCGGAGACGCCGGTTATTACCGCGTCGAGTACGATGCCGCGACTGAAGCCGCGCTGGCCAAAGCGATCGAGACGATGGGGCCTGCCGACCGCGTCAACCTGCTCGCCGACAACTGGGCGCTGGTCGAGGCCGGCCGCATCCCGGTGGACAGGTATTTCAGTCTGGTCGACGCCGTAGGGGGCGATCGCAATCGTGCCGTCTGGGAGCGGGTGATGGGCACGATCGGCCGCGTCGACGATCTCGAGCGCGGCTTGCCCGGCCGGCCCGCGTTCCAGGCCTATGCGCGATCGCGTCTGCGCCCGCCTTTCGAGCGGCTCGGATGGGATCGTGCGCCGGGCGAATCAGAAGACAACACGATCCTGCGCGCCAAATTGATCGGAGAACTGGGTGCGCTTGGGTGACGCGGCCGTGCTGGCCGAGGCGAAGCGGCGGTTCGCGGCGTTCGTGAAGGACCAGCGATCGCTCGATGTGAACTTACGCGGCTCGGTGATTTTCCTCGCCGGTCGCGAGGCCGATCGAGCGACGTATGACGAGCTGAGAGCGCTCGGCCGCAAGGCTACCAGCACCGAGCTACGCAATCGCTACTACATCGCGCTCGCGTCGGCCAAAAATCCCGAGCTGGCGAAGGAGACACTCGCAATCACGTTGACCGACGAGGTGCCGGCCGATCTCGCGAACGGGATGATTCTGACGGTGGCGGCGGGAGAGCATCCGGAACTCGCGCTGGCCTTCGCCACGACGAATTTCGCGGCGCTGGCTGCGAAGCGCGGGCCCACGTTCCGCGCGTTCTTCATGCCCTCATTGATGTCCACCTTTGCGGACCGCGCGCATGCCGAAGAATTGGCCCACTTCGCGCCGGTGCACGAGACGGCCGGCGGACGGATCGCGGCCGCGCGGGCCCGGGAGGAGATTCTCGAAGCGGCAGATTTTCGCGCGCGACAGATCCCGGCCATCGACGCGTGGGTGAAGCAGCACGCGGCATCGTCGTAGCCCGCGCTCTCCAAAAGGTTCCCCTCCTGTCATCCTGAGCGTCAGCGAAGGATCTCCGCGAAGCGATGGGTCTTTTTTCCCCGCATTTATCGATACCAAGACAAGGTGCTCAATCACTGGTTCGCGCATTGCCTTGCGACGCTTGGTTCTCTGTACTACTACAGCGTGACTACTGGTCTGCGTTTTCCGATCCCACTTTTTCGGAGTGAGATGACATGCAAGACACGAACAATGGGCACAACGCGAATGACGGCGGCATACTTTCCGGACTTAGGGTTATCGACTGCGGAACCTACGTTGCCGGCCCGGCGGCCGCCACCGTCATGTCCGACTTTGGCGCCGAGGTGATCAAAATCGAGCGCCCTGGCGGCGGCGACCTGTGGCGGCTCTTTTCCAAGCTGCCCGGTACGGCCAAGTCCGAGCTTGACTGGTGCTGGGTTCTCACCAGCCGCAACAAGAAAAGTGTCGCGTTGGACCTGGGACGGCCCGAAGGACGCGAGGCGCTGATCCGCCTCGTGCGCACGGCGGACGTCTTCCTGACCAACTACCAGAGAACGCTGCTCGAGAAATTCCGCCTGACCTGGGAAGACCTCGCGCCCGTCAACGACCGGCTCATCTACGCGCACTTGACCGGTTATGGCGACACGGGAGACGACGCGGATGATCCGGCGTTCGACGCGCTCGCGTACTGGGCGCGCTCGGGTTTGATGATGAGCGTGACCGGGACCGACGGCTCGCCCAGCGCACCCCGGCCCGGGATGGGCGATCATCCGACCTCGATGTCGTTGTTCGGAGCGATCATGCTGGGCTTGTACCGGCGGGAACGCACCGGGCGCGGATCGAGGGTCAGCACGTCATTGCTGGCGAGCGGAGCGTGGGCCAACGCGTGCGACATCCAGGCGAAGCTCTTGAACGCGAAGTTTCCCGTGCGCGGCGAAGGCAAGCATCCGCCCAATCCGCTCACGGCCGCGTACCTCACTCGCGACGGCAAGATTTTTCTCCTCGTGCTGATCGATCCGGACAACGAGTTTCCACGCCTGTGCCGGGCTTTCGGGCAGCCTGAACTAGGCACAGGAGAGTTGTTCGCGACCAACGACGGCCGCGATCGAAACGCGGCGGCGCTGTACGCAATCCTGCAATCCGAGTTCGAGTCGCGCGACCTCGCGGAGTGGCGGACGATCTTCAAACGCAACGACATCAAATGGGCGCCGCTGCCCGTGCTCGACGAGGTGGTGAAGGATCCGCAGATGCGCGCCGCCGAGGCGTTCATCAAGATGGACTATCCCGGGGCTGGCGTGCTCGAGACGGTGAACAGCCCGGTCTTCGTCGACGGCAGCGTAAAGCGGAAACCCACTGCGGCGGCGGAGGTTGGCGCTCACACACGCGAAGTGCTGCAGGAACTCGGCTACAGCGCGGACGCAATCGACTCGATAGTGCGCGATCCCGCTCGGCACTAGCACGATTTTTTTGGAGCGCGGGCATTACCGCCGCGTGACGATAGTGGGATAAGCTGGTAGGTAGCCACTCGGCAAAGAGGAACGCAAAGGCTAGGCGAAAGCACGGCGATTCCTCGATACAAAATCGCTAAAGGAGCGAAGAAGACAAGATGCATTTCATGTGGTTTACGGAACGGGCGTACCATTATGATCCTGAGGTCGACCCGGCAAAGTATCATGCGCTGGAGAACCAGATCGTTGGACTGCGCAGCTTCTTCAACACCCCCAATCGCTTTTTCGAGCGCGAGCACGGGGCGAAACTGCTCAACCAGTATCTCGACGAGAAGATTTACACCGACTCCGAGCTGATGAATTTCGACGGCGTGATGCTCAACGAGCATCATGGCACGCCGTTTTGTCTCGGGGCCGTGATGGATGTCGAAGCTTCCATCCTCGCCAAGGTCACCAAGCGGGTGAAGATGGTCTTGCTCGGCAATCCGGTCGCCACCGTCGCCAATCCGCTGCGCCTGGCGGAAGAACTCGCGATGATCGATCTCATCTCGGGCGGACGCCTGGTCTCCGGATGGGTGCGCGGCGCCGGCTCCGAGCAGTTCGCCAACAACACCAACCCGGCTCTCAACCGAGAGCTGTTCGAGGAAGGCGTCGAGTTCATCGTCAAGGCGTGGACCACGCCGGGCCCTTTCCGCTACGAGGGCAAGCACTTCAACTTTCGCAACGTGAACCCGTGGGTATTGCCGCTGCAACGGCCGCATCCGCCGTTCTGGATCCCGGGCCTGGTGAGTCCCGACACCGCTTTTTGGTGCGCGCGCAAACGCTATCCGTATGTCGCGCTGGCAACGCGGCTGCAGCCAACGCTGGAGCTATGGGACTTCTATGCCAAGGCTGCGGCGCAGGAAGGCTATCAGGCCGGGCCGGAGAATTTCGGCTACCTGCAGCCGGTCGTGGTGGCCGATACGCAGGAGCGCGCGGAAGAACTCGGCAAGCGGATTCTCTTTGGCGGCGCCTTCGCGCACTTTGCGCGGCCGGAATGGATGTTCCCGCCGGGGTACAATTCCAAGGCTGCGACCAAGCGCCTGGCCGAGTCGAATTTCGGCGCCAACGCGGCGGCCAAGACGCTCTATGGCGAGGGCGGCAACGACGAGTCCCAGGAACAGATCGAGGCCGTCAAGAAACACATCTATGACGGCTATCCCGATGTCCTGAAGGACTACGTAATGATCGCCGGCACGCCGGACACCGTGATTCCGAAGCTGAACAAGGTGCTCGACGTCCTGCGCCCGGGCATCTTTTCGTTCTGGCTCGACGGGCCGGTCCCGGCCAAGGACCGGATGCGATGCCTGGAATTGCTCAATCGCGACGTGATTCCGGCCATGCGCGATTACGGCAAGACGCTCGGATTGGTCGACCCGTTCAAACGCGCGCCGGGCTCGCGCCTGCTCCGCGCGGGGGTCGCACCCGAGCCGGTGAGCAATGCCGACGCGCTCGCCTCTATGACGGCCTGAGACGGACGGCCTGAAGCGGAATTCGCACAATCCTGGGCCGGGCCGCGAACCGGTCCGGCCCAGGGTCAATCCCCGCCAAATATCTCTCAACTCCGCGCTAAGCTGCGGAAAATAGCCTCGAAAATTCGCGTTCTCGGAAGACTCCGCCTGTTGACCGCGGATGAAAATCGGTCTAAACGGGCATAAGGAAAGCAAACTTTTCGAGAGGGGTCTGCTTATGCGCTCTATGGAAGAGGTGGCGGCCGGGCGTCCTCCGACTGGCTGGCTAGTTGGCTGGAAAACTTTATTTGTAGGATGCGGCCTGCTTTTGGCGTGCAATCTTTTCCTTTGGGTCTGGGACTATAACTACGCCTTCACGGCGGGGCTGGATTCCTCGAGCCGCGCCTTCGCGCTGCATTACCGCACCCTGTTTTGGGGCGAATTGCTGAGCGTCGGGGCTTTCGCCGGCCTGTGGTACGGATGGCTGGTCAGAACCGGCCGCGGCCTGCTCAGCGAATCGGTAGCGCCCGCCGAGGAAATTCGGCGCGTCGTGGTGCTGTGGGGAATTATCGGAGCGACCAGCCTCTCGATCTACATCGAGGCGAGCTTCTGGCCGAACTGGGACGGCGCGTGGCATCAGACGATGGTGCGCGACACCGCGCTGACTCCCACGCACATCCCGATGTTCTATTTCTTCTTTCCGATGTCAGTTGTGCTGGCCCTGGGAGCGTACTTGTACGGGCGCTTTCGATTGCCCGCGGTCTACGGCCGCGAGAAAGGATTTCCCTGGTCTTTCTTTTTGCTGATCTCGGCGGCGGTGCTCGAATTCGTGGAGGTCGCCTTCAACGAATGGGGTCACAGTCTCTGGATGTCAGAGGAATTTTTCTCCGTGCCTTTTCATTGGCCCTTCGTCATCTATGGATGGCTGGCGGGCGGAATGTTCGCGGTCTGGGGCGAGACGATTCTGTATCTGTTCCAGATCGAAAAGAAGGCGCGCGCGGTCGAGGAACTCCCGACGCATACGGCTGCCGCCGGCTAAGCGGCGCGACGGCTTTTCTCAAATCCTGACAATCGTGTTCTGACACTCGCGCGAGGGAAGCATGGCGACAGCACCATCGATAGCCGCAGCCGCGGCGGCCGAACGTCAGCGCAGGCTCGCACTGCGTGACCTGCTCAACGCGAAATATCAGTGGATCGATCGCACTTGGGACGCGGTCTTTTGGATCACGGCCATCTTTGTCGTGGCTGGGGCGGCGGATATCACCCGGCTGCTGTTCGCCGGCGACTGGGATTTCTGGACCGATTGGAAAGATCCTCAATGGTGGCCGGTCGTCACCGCATTTGCCACCATCATCATTCCCTCCGCGCTCCAATACATCCAGTGGGCCGCATGGCGGTTTCCCACGGGCGCGACCTACACCTGTGTATGCCTCTTCATGGCCTCGTGGGTCGGGCGTTATTTCCAGTGGCACGTGGCCGAAAGCTATCCGCTAAATTTCGTATGGCCGATCTCGACGATCCCGGCGGCCATAATTCTGGACTGGCTATTGATGAGGACGAAGAGTTTCGTGCTGACATCGCTTTTCGGTGGAGGGATTTGGGCGGTGATGGTGTGGAGCTTCAATTACATCCCGCTCGCGCCTTTTCTGCAGCCGATGCAATTCATGCATCACATTCTCACGGTGGCCGACGTTCAGGGGATCGTTTACATCCGCACCCAAACGCCCGAATACATGCGGCATATCGAACGTGGTGCGCTGCGCAGCTTTCTGGGCGAGACGCAGTACGTATCGCTGTTGTTCGGTGGCACACTGGCGATGCTCGGTTATTGGATCGGCCAATTTATCGGACGCTATCTCGCCGTATGGCCGATCGGCAGATATATCAAGACCGTCTGAAGCGGATCGCGGGAACTGCTATGCGTACTACTTTTCGTGCCGTCACGGTCGCGCTTTTGTGGACCGCTATATTTGCCACCCGCGCGCATGCGCACGGCGGAATCGCCGGGCCGGACGAGCTTGGCCCTCCGGTGATCACTTCGGCCGTGCTCGGCATCGGTGGCTATTGGCTGATGTTGCTATGGCCGTCGCGCCGCCGTTCGGTGGTCAGCAACAAAAAGCGCAGGCCGATGCGCACCGGGATGAAGTAGGGGACATGCCAGGGGACTTGCACGCCATACGGGGAGGCGGAATGCGAATACGATTTCCGGCTGTTCTGTCAGCGGCTCTCTTGATACTCATCGCGTCGTACGCCCCGCGCGCTTTTGCCCACGGCGAAGCGGCGGACGAGCCGTTTCTCAAGGACCTTACGGTCGCCTTCTATGACGTGCACATCTCTCCGACCACGATCAAAGTAGGCGATCCGGTCACGATCACCGGAACGGTAAAAATTCTCGAGACCTGGCCATACACGCTGGACCCGCCGCAAACCGCGTACATCACGCCGGTTGTTCCCGGACCGGTTTTCGCGCTCGTCGACCGGGTAGTCAATGGCACTACCACGCCGGGCTCCATCCTGGTCGACAAGGGCCGGACTTATCATTTCAAGATGGTGATGAGAGCCCGCGACCCGGGGAATTGGCACGTGCATCCGGGAATCGCGATCCAGGGCACCGGAACCCTAATCGGTCCGGGCGAGTGGGTTACGGTTGAGCCGGCCGCCGAGCCGTTCAAGATGGACGTGACGCTGCTCACCGGCCAGACCGTCAACCTCGAGCACTACGGCGGCAGCTTCGTCTGGTGGTGGTCCTTTGCCGGGTTCATCATCGGGGTGATCTGGCTGCTTTATTGGACCGTTCCCAAGCGCACCGTCACCCGTCTCGCGGTGACCACGCAACTCCCGGTCAACGATGACGCCCCCGACATCGGGCTCATCACGCCGCGCGACCACATGTGGATGGACTTGCTTGCCGGAGCGACGGTCGCGATGCTGGTCATCGGCTGGATTTACATGGCGGTTAAGTTTCCCGTGCGGCTGCCGCAGCAGACGGTCCGCTTTGCGCCCCCGGTTATCGATTCCACGGAGCATGCGGCTCAGGTGATGAACGCCGATTCCACCTACGACGAAAAGACCGATACGCTGTCGATCAACCTCACGATAAAGAATACCGGGACCGCGCCGTTGAGCCTCAAGCAGTACATCATGGCGATGGCCACGTTCGTCAACGGCGGCAAGGACGACCTGGACAAGGCGGGACCCGCGCATTACGTCGGAAGCATGCAGGTCCAGCCCGACGCTCCAATCGCGCCAGGGCAGACAGGGAAGATGCAATTGAAGATCAGCAGTCCATTGTTCGACGAAGAGCGGCTTATTCCGCTACATGATCCGCAGGAGCGGATCGCGGGACTGCTGCGCTTTACCGATGCGCAAGGCCACGAGGACCTGGTAACGCTGCAGACCGACCTGGTGCCGACGGAGTTCCGTCCGCAATACTTGCCTTAGCGCCAACCTGGAGCGATATGAAGATCAAGCGACGGGAGTTCCTGCACAAGAGCGCGATGGTGGTCGCCGGGGTGTCGGCGGCTGCCGCCGGCGTAACGGTCACCGGCTTTGCCGCCGAATGGACCGCGAAACTAAAGACCCTGAACGCGCACGAGGCTGAAACGCTGCTCAAGATGGCGCGGCAGATCTTTCCGCACGACCGGCTCGACGATAGCTACTACATAAAGGTAGTCGAGGATCTCGATACCGAGGCGTCGAGCAAACCCGCGACGGCCAAAATGCTAAGCGCAGGAGTGGCTAATCTCGATCATTTGGCTAAGGGCAAATTTTCCGCCCAGCCCGCAGCCGATCAAATCACCGCGCTCAAGAAAATTCAGGATACGCCGTTTTTTGAGAAAGTCCGCAGCACCGAGATGGTTTCGCTCTATAACAACGAGGATGTCTGGAAAGCTTTCGGCTACCAGGGCGCTTCCTACCGTTTCGGCGGCTACCTGCATCACGGCTTCAACGACCTGAACTGGCTGCCCGAACCGCCCGAAGCGGCAAGCCCGAAATCTGGCTGAACGGAGAGTTGCGCAGTGGCTCGATTCGATTCGAACGACGATTCCGTCGTGGTAATCATCGGTTCGGGAGCAGGCGGAGGCACGCTCGCCAACGAGCTCTGTCACAAGGGCTTTAAGGTCGTGATGCTCGAGGCGGGCCAACGTCAGTCGCCGCTGACCTTCCATAACGATGAGTGGTTCGCATTCAAGCAACTGGCCTGGCTTGACAAGCGCACTACCTCGGGCACCTGGCGGGTGGCAAAGGACTTTCCTAACCTGCCGGCCTGGACCTGCAAGACGGTTGGCGGAACGACCGTGCACTGGGCGGGCGCGTCGTTGCGTTTTCAGGAGCACGAGTTCAAGGCCAAAACCACCTATTCGAACGTCAGCGGCGCGAATCTGCTCGACTGGCCGATAAGCCTCTCGGACCTGGCGCCTTACTATGCCAGGGCCGAGGATAAGATGGGCGTGACGCGGACCAACGACATCCCCGGGCTGCCGGGAAATAACAACTTCAAGGTGATGTATAACGGCGCGACGCGCGTCGGGTACAAGACCGTACACACCGGGCGCATGGCGATTAACAGCCGGCCGCGCGATCGCCGTGCGTCCTGCTGGCAAATGGGGTTTTGTTTCCAGGGATGCAAGTCGGGAGCGAAGTGGTCAACGCTATATACGGAAATTCCGAAGGCGGAGGCTACCGGCAAGCTCGATCTGCGGCCGGAGTCCCATGCGCTCCAGATTCAGCACGACGCCAAGGGTAAAGCGACGGGTGTTCTGTATGCCGACAAGGACGGCAAGCATGTCGTGCAGAAGGCGCACGTCGTATGCGTGGCATGCAATTCGATCGAAAGCGCGCGGCTCCTGCTCAACTCGGCCTCGTCCACATTCCCGCACGGGCTCGCCAATTCGTCCGGCCAGGTCGGCAAGAACTATATGCGGCATACGACCGGCTCCGTCTACGGGATTTTCGACAAACCGGTGCATATGTATCGCGGTACCGTGATGGCCGGCATCATCACCGACGAAGCCGAGTTGAATACCAAGCGAGGGTTTGCCGGCGGCTTCGAGATGGAGACTATCTCGCTCGGGCTGCCGTTCGCGGCCGCGTTCCTTGATCCGGGAGCATGGGGGCGTGACTACGCGAGCGTGCTCGAACAGTATCCCAACATGGCCGGGATGTGGATCGTCGGTGAGGACATGCCACAGGCGACCAACGCCGTGACGCTCCATCCGAAGGAAAAGGACCAGTGGGGACTTCCGATTCCCAACGTGCACTACGACGATCATCCCAACGACATCGCGATGCGCAACTACGGCTACAAGCAGGGAGCCGCGGTGTACAAAGCCGCTGGAGCAGTCAAAACCATCGCAGTCCCGCCGTATCCCTCCACGCATAACCTCGGCACCTGCCGAATGAGCGAACGCCCCGGCGACGGCGTCTGCAACAAGTGGGGCCAGACTCACGACGTGAAGAATCTGTTCATCTCCGATGGCAGCCAGTTCACGACCAGTGCGGGCGAAAATCCCACGCTCACGATCGTCACCCTGGCCATCAGACAAGCCGATCACATCGCCGCTGAGAGCGCGAAGCAAAATCTTTAGATGACGCAGCGTCGTTTCGTATCGGCAGCTTGGATCGCGGCGGTGGCGACGCTCGTGCTGGCGCTTCCGCTCGCGGCGCGGGCTGAACTCGGCAAAGCTGCGGCGCGAGCGGCGGCGAGTCCCGCCGACGGACTGCCGAAGGTGAGCCTGACAGATCAAAATGGCCGGACTATCTCGCTTGAGTCATTGAAGGGCAAGCCGGCGCTGGTCGCTTTTATCCATACCCAATGCGAGGGGCCTTGCGAGCTGATCACCGCCGAGATGAAGTCGGTGGCGCGGAATCTGGGACCCGGGTTCAACTCCGAAGTCACGATGATCTCGATCACCACGGAGCCGGACGAAGACGGATCGCACGAGTTGCTCGCCTATGCCAAGAAGCAGGGAGTGAACGCCGATGGATGGGTGTTCCTGACCGGAGCGCCCGCCGAAATCCGCCGCCTCCTGGCTCTGTATGGGGTGGCGGCTGAAAACAATAATTCGGATCACGTCCTGGAGCTGTTTCTGCTCAGCGCTGACGGCGCTGAAGTGCGGCGTTACAGCGGTGTCGCGGCGCACCCGCAAGCGATCGCCTCGGATATCAGGAAAACCGCCTCGCTTCATTAGATCGCTAGATCGCTCTCGGGTCAGAATCGGACCGCGTGACTGGCGACGCGAAATTTCGCCAGCCGGTCGATCTGGCGCTCGCCCGTTCGACTATAGAGCGTAAGACAAACCCGCGAATCACGGAGGCGACAATGCAGTACATGCTTTTGATCTATAACGCCGAAGGGCAGAAGCTGAGCCCCGAAGAACAAGGCAAGCTTTTTCAGGAGTACATGGCGTTTACCCAGGGCATCGTGAAGGATGGAAAGTTCAAAGCCGGCGACCCGCTCGAGCCGACCAGCACCGCGACCACTGTCAGGGTGCGAAACGCGAAGACGCTGACCACCGACGGCCCCTTCGCGGAGACCAAGGAGCAACTTGGCGGTTACTATATCGTCGAGGCCGAGAACCTGGACGAGGCGGTCGCTATCGCGGCGCGGATTCCAGGGGCTCGCACCGGGTCAATCGAAGTGCGCCCGGTCATGAAGATGCATATGTAAATTGTGGCGGACGTCCCGCCCGCTGCGGTAGCCTTTCGCCGGGCGGTGCTTAATGAGTTCATCGGCGATAGAGCGCCTCTACCACGAGGAGTTCGGGCGGATCCTCGCCACCGTAATCCGCTTGGTCGGCGACTTCGACCTGGCGGAGGAGGCGACGCAGGACGCTTTTGCTGCGGCGCTCGCGCAATGGCCTCGCGACGGCGTGCCCACGAACCCGCGCGCGTGGGTCGTGAGCACGGCGCGTCACAAGGCGATCGATCGGATGCGGCGTCACGGGCGCTTCATTGAAAAGCTGAACGAACTGGGTGGCGTCTCCGAACACGAGGACAGTGCGATCGCGGGAGAAGCGCAGAGCGCGGTGCCCGACGAGCGCTTGCGCCTGATCTTCACCTGCTGCCATCCGGCGCTTGCGCCCGAGGCCCAGGTCGCGTTGTCGCTGAGGACGCTCTGCGGGCTTTCGACCGAGGAAATCGCGCGCGCCTTTTTCGTGCCGGCCGCCACGATGGCGCAGCGGCTGGTACGGGCCAAGCGCAAAATTCGCACGGCTGGCATCCCCTACGAGTTGCCGCCCGACGAATTGCTGCCCGAGCGGCTCGACGCGGTGCTCGCGGTCATCTATCTGGTCTTCAACGAAGGTTACTCGGCTACGGCCGGCGGCGCGCTCGTGCGAGCGGAGTTGTGCCGCGAAGCAATCCGGCTTGGGCGCATCCTGTGCGAGCTTCTGTGCGGCGAGCACGAGCCGCGCGGCGCAGGGCTTAGCGAACCGCCAGGCGAACCGTTAGGACTACTGGCGCTGATGCTGTTGCACGACTCGCGCCGTTCGGCGCGTACCAACGCCGAGGGCGACCTGGTGCTGCTCGAAGATCAGGATCGCTCGTTGTGGAACCGCGTGCAGATACAAGAAGGCCTCGCACTGGCCGCCTCCGCGATGCGAACGGCGGAGCGCGGCCCGTACACATTGCAGGCCGCAATCGCGGCGGAGCACGCGAGGGCGCGGCACTCCGCGGACACCGATTGGCGCACGATCGCCGGGCTGTACGACGCCCTGCTTCGGATACGGCCGACGCCCGTTGTCGAGCTCAACCGCGCGGTGGCGCTCGCGATGGCATACGGTCCGCAGGCCGGCCTCTTAGAAATCGCCAGGCTCAAGACGACCCACGAGTTGGACTCCTACTACCTGCTCTGGTCCGCCGAAGCCGACCTGCTCCGTCGACTCGGCCGCCGCGCCGAAGCGCAGCAGTCCTATCGCCACGCGCTCGAACTCGTCACGACGGACCCCGAGCGAAGGTTTCTCGAACGGCGAGTTCAAGAGTTATAATTTTTTATCTTTCTCGACGCTCTTTGTGATTCCAGTATGGTGCTGCCGATTCAGCACCGTTGCATAGGCCACGGCTGAAACAAATCGTCCCCGGCAGCCGTTTCTATTACAGCAGCAGCTGTGAAAAAGTGAATCTCGGCAGCCGTGCTCGGCTGGAGAACAGGGCGCGGCGCGCGGGCTCGCAGGTCGGAGACGGCACCGGGCAAGGACGCGATGTTAAGGGGCGGCAAGCGATACGGTCCGACGGTGACGGCGGCGATCTGTCTCGCCGTCCTCCTTGCTAAAGCATTGCCGGCCTCCTCGCAGCAGGGCGGATTCGCTGCGCCTCCTTCGGCACTCCATGGTCATCAGGGCGATTCGGTGCTCGAAGTGCCGACGGCGCCGGCGGGCCAGGGCGCCAAGGGCGCGCCTACGATGCCGCAACTCGCGCCGCAGCAGGGTCCGGAACTGGAACTTCCCTCGCGCGCGTTGCGCAGCCAGAACGGTTACGAGCAGTTGACCGTGACGGTGACCGATCAGGGTGGCCGTTACGTTACCGGCCTGCAGAAGGGCGACTTCCGCATCTACGTCGACGGGATCCAGCGCCCGCTCGAGTTCCTGCGCCGCGACATCAACACGCCAGTGTCGATCGGGATCCTGGTTGACACCTCGGGCAGCATGGAACCCAAGATTCCGCAGGCGCGCGCGGCTATCGCGCAGTTCATCCGCGACCTCAACCCGAATGACGATATTTTTCTGTACGCGTTCTCGGATCAGCAATTCCTGTTGCAGCCGTTTACGGTCAATCATGACCTGGTGATGCGCCGGCTCGGCCTGCTCCACGCCTACGGTGATACGGCGATCTTCGACACCATCATTGATGGCCTGTACACGATCAGCCGCGGCCGCTACGACAAAAAAGCGCTGCTGGTCGTGACCGACGGGATGGACAACGCGAGCCGGGCGACACTCTCGCAGGTAATCGGACGGGCGCGCCGGATGGGCGTGCTGATTTATTCGATCGGAATCGGCGATCCGAATTCGAGCAAGATCGGTTTTGGCATCGGGCCGCTGCTGTTCGGCGGCAATCGCGACCACGTCGACGCGGAGATGCTGCGGGAGCTGTCGACCGAGTCTGGCGCGCGCACCTACCTGCTGCGCGAAGTCGGCGACGGCGAACTGCTGCGCGAGGATTGCACCGCGATCAGCAACGAGCTGCGCGAGCAGTACACCGCGGGCTTCGTGGTGCCGGATCCTTCGATGGCGGGTTATCGAAGCCTGCGCGTGGACGTCCCGCGGAGGCCCGAGCTTACGGTGCGCACGCGCAAAGGTGTGACCGTCGGGCCGGGAGCGCCACCGGCGTACGCCGGCGCGCCGGTGCCGAATCCATAGACGCGCGCTCGTCGCAGCGTCATACGATAGCCGAGCCGCGCACTTTTCAGTTGGCTAGCGGGGCGCTGACTTTTTTCACTTTGCGGAGTTTGACCACCGTACGAAACGGCCGCGTGGGATCCTTGCGCGCGAACCATGGACCCGCCGTTGCCGATACTTCTCCCACGTAGATATCGCCTTCGCGGCTCACCGCGATTCCGTGCGGCGCGATCATCTGGTCCGGAGCCTCGCCCTGCGCGTTATCCAACAGCGTCGCTCGCAGCGTTCCGTCGAGCGAATAGATACTCACTCGCGGGCCGTAGCCAGGCTGATTCTGAATTTCCCAGAGCTCCGGCGCGATTTGACACCACCATGACGTGGACAACTCGCCGATATAGCACAACTGCGAATGGCTGGTGTCGATATACATTCCGCATGGGCGCGCCATGTTCGTCCAGATGTCTTCGAGTTTGCCATTCGGAGTGAACACCTGGACGCGCTGATTTTCGCGGTCGGCGACATAAACGTAACCGTCGCGGTCGGTGCAGATATTGTGTGGCAGACTGAACTGCCCCGGCTTGTTTCCTGGCTCTCCCCACGAACATAGCAAACGGCCATCGGGCGTATACTTGTGTACCTTGGCGTTGCCGTAACCGTCGGATACGAACAACTCACCGCTCCCCGGATGAATCGCCACGTGAGTGCAGCGGCACAGTGGCAGCCCGCTCATGCCCTTGGCGGGTTTCCCGCTGGTCCCGAGCGTCAACAGTACCTTCCCATCCGGCGTACATTTTCTAACCGTATGGTCGAGGTTGTCGGTCAGCCACACGGCGTCATCGGGGCCGATCGTGACCGCGTGCGCATTGGGGAAGGTTTTCTTGTCGCCCCAGCAGCGTAGAAACTCTCCGTCCTTGTCCAGCACGATCACGGGACGCTGACCGCGATTGAACAGGTAGACGTTCTCCCTGGAGTCGATACCTACGCCGGCAACGTCGAAGGTTCCGTCTATCCCGGTCGCTCCCGACATGCCCCATCCTTCCACGATCTCGTAGATGTACTCGTCGTTGCCGGTGCGTATTGGCAATTGTCTATCTCCTCTGGCGTTGAGCGCTCGGTTTCTCGGACCCGCGACCAATCCTCTGACTACCGATATCTTTCTTGACTACAGCTCATTTGCCCTCGGTGTCCAGCCAATCCTGCAACTCTCTTCGTGCCCATCCCGGTCGTGCCGGTAAGGTCGGTACGGCCCCGTCTGCTCGCGCCGGACGAGGGCAGGGCCCACGGCGAGACTCACGGTAAGACTTGAGCCGCCGTCATGGTTTTCAACCGACAGTGCCACACGGGACACCCCGGCGGACGTTCCAGTGGACTTGAAGCCTCGCCGGATGAGGAAGCGCATGGCTCCACGGTTCGACGCCAGGACATCAGCCTCCAGCCGGCTAACGTGCGCGTATCGCGCCATCCCGATTAGGCATTCCAGCAAGAGCTTGCCGATGCCTCTTCGCTGATAGGCATCGACGACACTGAGCGCCAGCTCGGCTACAGAGCGGCACTCTTCCGATGCGACGTAGCGGCCGTCGCTTACAATCGTCTCCGAGTCGTCGCGGTTGACGATCGTTACTACCAGAGCGACATGGTGCCGGAAGTCCGGCTCCGTGAAGTAGCGTAGCTCGTTAGAGGTCAGGCTGTTTTTGAAGCCGAAGAATCGATTGTAGCGAGAGTCAGAACTGAGCCCGTCGAAGTGACGCGCGAGGGGTTGCTTGTCGCTGGCGCGAATTGCGCGAATCTGCACGGGAGTGCCGTCGCGTAGAATCGCATTCGCGGAGTATTCCGATAGATCGTTGATTGCCCACATGCTTCCTCCTCTCGTCCTGAGATCCGGCTCTTCGAGCCGCTCGTTCGCAGATCATTAAGCGTTTGGCCATTCGCGAAACCATTGCGGACGTTAAGCGGGCGATACCAAGACATCGTTGATTCAAGCAGCATCTGTGCCATCTGCTTTAGCGCAAATCAGCACTACGAACGCCCGGACGCAAAATGCATCAGGTGCCCATTCCCTGTGCTCACGCCGTCAGCTTGAGCAGACGACACTTCGGCGACGACGCCAGTGAGCGCAAAAGCACTCGCAGAGAATCTCGAGCCAGATTGTTAGAAGCTTGTTACGAGATCGGTTTGCGGTCGCAGATATTCAGTCAGCTGTTTGTACTGGAACATCAGGCGTGCGTAATTGAGACCCCGGAAAAAGGTGAGCGGTCAATCCGATCGACCCGATCGGCGCTCGAACCATTTAAAACTTCCGTTCGCCTATGCGGTCACAGAATCGCTATGCCCCTCGAGGTCGTGGCTCATGATTAAAAGGTCACGCGGCCGGCCTTTGCGATCGACTACCCAGTCCTGCAACAGCGCCTCGACACTGAAGCCGATCTTTTCGAACGCGGCGCGGGCGCCCGCCTGATCGGGCGTCATCATCGCGGCCATCTTCTTGAGTCCCCGCGCTTGTCCGAGTCGAAAGATTTGCTCAGTGAGTTGTCTGCCGAGGCCGACGCCTCTATACGGGACGCCAACCTGCACGCGAATCTCGCCGACTCTGCGCGTCCAGCGCGCCTGTTCGAGGTGCAGGCTCGTGTAGCCGGCTATCTCGCCATCAATTTCCGCGAGCACGGTCACCGTCGCGCCCTTTTCAAGATTTCCGATCCATTCGTCAATCAGCGCGGGCTCGGTGATGTCGGTACGCAGGAAGAGCAGATCATCGGGCGGGAGCGATTGCGCAAATCTCAGAACTCTTTGCTTGTCCGCCGCTTCCATCAACCTGAGCGACACGCGCCGGCCGTCGGAAAGTTTCAACTCTTTGGCATAGCCCGAGCTTTCGTTCGTTTCGTTTTTAGCCATGGGGCTTCTCCTTAGTGGCCGGCGTCAATAACCCTCGGCGGTAAGCCATCGGATCGGAATCGGAGGAGCGATTTGCAGACGGACAATATCAAACCCGTCGAGTCTTTGTAGAGCAGTCTCGCACCCTGGCCGCCAGTGTTTTTACCGGGGTTTTAATTGACCGATTCGAGTAAATGGCGCATCGTTGACTCTCTAAGCAGCAGCAAAATTCGGAGCGCCAAGATGGCTGAGGCAAGCAAACCCTCGCGTCGCCTGAGCACCCAGGACGCTTCATTCCTCTACAACGAGACGCCCAACGGTCCGCTCCATGTCGGTCTCCTCCAGACCTTCGAGGGCGAGATCGAGTTTGACCGGCTGGCAGGTCATCTTGCGCGCCGGATTCACCTGTTGCCGCGTTACCGGCAGCGCCTGGTATTCGCGCCGTTCAACCTGGCCCACGCGACGCTAGAGGATGATCCGGAATTCGAGCTGCGCAATCATCTCAAACACCATACGCTGCCGAGCGGCGCCGGAGACGCCGAGCTGGCGGAAGCGGCGATGCGCGTCAACGAGCCCGCGCTGGATCGAAGCCGGCCGCTATGGGAGCTGCATCTTTTCCGCGGACTCAAGGGCGGACGCTCGGCGCTGCTGTGGAAAATTCATCATTGCATCGTCGACGGCGTCTCGGCGTTGCAATTGATCGCGACCGCGATGGATCTGCGTCCCGATGCTGCTCCGCCGGCGCCCGAGGAGAAACCGTGGGCGCCCGCGAAACTCCCCGACAGCTCAAGGTCGCTGCTGGATGCGGCGATCGCGCTGATCCAGGGCCGGCTCGATGAAGTGCGCGAGGTCGGTTGGCTGGCGAGCTCGCCGACGGATCTGGCAGAGAGGAGCGCCACGCTGGCCAGCGCTGCCGCGCGAATGTTCCAGATGATGTCGCGGCCAATCGTCGCGGCGCCATGGAACCTGGGGCTCGTGAGCCGTGCTCGCTCGCTCGCATGGCTCAGGGTTTCCTTCGGCGACCTGCGCGCGATCCGCAGCGCCCTTGGAGGAACAGTCAACGACGTCGTACTGACTATTTTGAGCGAGGGCGCCGCCCGCTACCTGAAGCATCACGAGGTCGCGACCGGCGGGCTGCCGCTGCGCATCGGATGTCCAGTCAACGTGCGGCGCGAGAGCGAAGCCGGAGCGATGGGCAACCGGGTCTCGATGATGTTTCCCGAATTGGCGGCGACGCCGATGGATCTTATCGAGCGCTACCGCTCGGTAGTGCGCGAGACCGAGCGCATCAAGGCTGCGCGGGAACCGCAGGGGATGGACCTGCTGACGGCGACCGCCGACGCGGTTTCGCCGAGCTTGCAGAGCCTGAACTCGCGCATGACGAACACCGCGATCGAGGCCGCGACGGCGTTCGACGAGTTCACCGGCGGCATGGCGCGGATGATCGCGCTGCCCCCGATGGGGCTCAACTTCATCGCCACCAACGTGCCGGGGGCCCAGGTTCCGATGTACCTGGCGGGACGCCAGATGCTCGATTTCGTCGGTCTCGTTCCACTGGCGGGCACGTTCGGCTATGGCGTCGCGATCGTGAGTTACAATCAGAACCTGTTTTTTGGATTGATGGCGGAGCCGCGGATGATGCCCGACGTGGAGTTCATGAAGTCGTGCATCGCGGACGCGTTCCAGGAACTCAAGGGCGCGGCGCAAAAAATAATGCCTCCGGAAGAGCGGTTGATACGGGCGGCCGAACAAGTAGTCAAACGCGATTCAGTGGTCGCGTGATCGCGGCCGCGGCCAGGAGAAAAGGCTATGGGACAGCCGGAGAACGACGCCGATATAGCTTCGCTCTATCAGGCGCTGGGGGCTGAGCTGCAAGAGGTTCTTCGCAAGGCGTCTGGGGCGGGAAGCGATCGCGAACAAGTCAAAGCCGCCGCCTGGAAAGCCTACGAAGCCTGGGTGCGCGCGGCCCACGCCTCAATCGAGAAGCTCGTGGCGATGCCGGCGGTCGGCGACGCGGCCGCGGCGGTGCTCAATACATTCCTGCGCGCGGCACAAATCGGCAACTCCGTGGTGGGCTCACTGTTCGCGCCACTGTGGCCGATGGTCGGGCTGACGCCGCTGACCGAGACGCAGGCCTTATTCGATCGGATCGAGAGCCTGCGTCGCGAGGTGCGGAATCTCACCGCGCCAAGGACGCTGAAGCCGATAGAGCCCGTCGTGCCGCCGCGCGTTACGACGCCCCGCACCCGGCGTGCACAAAACGGAAGCCCTTCCGCTGACAAGAAACCGGCTTCGATTAGCCAGTAAGACCGCAGTGCCGGCGTCACCGCGCCGCGCAGGAGAGCAGCGCTATGTCACTAATGACCGAACTCCCGAAGTACTGGATGGATGGCGCCGTGCGGGCGCTCGATGGCAGGCGGCGGGGATTGAGCGACCATTATCCGCTGAGCGAGGATCCTCCGGGGGTGACTCCGTACGAGGTTGTCTACGAAGGCGGGAAGGTGAAGCTGCGGCACTACTCGGCGCAGGGAAAAAAATCGCATCGCACGCCGCTCGTCTTCGTTTACGCGCTGATCAAGCGGCCTTTCATCCTTGATCTGTATCCGGGGCGCAGCGTGATGGCGAACCTGACCCGGCAAGGATTCGACGTCTACATGGTTGAATGGATTCCGCCGGCGCGGGCCGACAGTTGGCGCGGATTCGACGCTTACGTGAATCAGGACCTTGCCAACGCCGTGCGCGCCGTTCAAAGCCTCACCGGCGCATCGAAGATCAATTTGCTGGGTTATTGCTTCGGCGGCCTGCTGACAGTGTTGTATGCGGCGCTGCATCCGGAGGACATCAAGAACCTGATCACGCTCACGACTCCCTTCGACACCGCGGTCGACGACAATCCGTTGTTCAATCTCGAGAGCAGGTTTAGCGGCCAGACGGTTGACCTGATCACGTCTGTGTACGGAAACTGCCCGGCCTGGTTCATCAGAGGGCTGTTCACCGCGACCGCCGTCGTGCATCACGCGATCGACAAGTACGTCGCGCTCTACCGGAACAAGGAGAAGGAGGACTACGTGGAATTCTTCGACTTGTTCGAGCGCTGGATGGCGGGGGACGTGCCGCTCGCCGGACGGATATTCCGCGAGGTCACGCGGGATTTTTTTCAGAACAACCTGCTCAAAAAGGGCGAGTTCAGCGTGGGCGGCGAGCGCGTGGAGTTGGGCAACATCGTTTGCCCGCTGCTCAACGCGATCGGCGAGTTCGATGACGTGGTGTTTCCGGCCTCGAGTCTGCCGCTGATCGATTTCGTGGGCAGCGAGGACAAACGCAATCTGACTTTTCCCGCGGGACATATCGGGATGATTGTGAGCGGCGCCGCCCAAAAACAGTTCTGGCCGCAGGTCGGCGCCTGGCTGGAAGAGCGCGACTGAGCCGCGCAGCTCACGAGTCGCATCTGCGCAGAGCACGGCTGTGCCTACGCATAGCCTCAGCCGTGCGAGAGCTTTTCGATATGCTCTCTCAGCCTCATCGCCTGGTCGGCGACGTGTCGGTGTTCCTGCTCCGCGGATTCGAGTTCTCTGATGGCATTTTCGAGAGCGTCGTGACGATGCGCCCTCGATTGTTCGATCTGGCGCTCGATCTCAAGCCGTCTGCTTTCCAGTTCCGCCAGTTCTTCCGTCAGGCCTGAAACCAGGGCGGGATCTTCCCGGCTGCGCAGAAGGTCACTTATGTGATCATGCAGCTCCTTGATTTCCTGCGCCAGTCTCTCGCTTTCCCGGATGGCCTCAGTTTCCCGAACTGCTTCGCTCGCTTCCGTCAGTCTTGCGCGTTCCAGGGCCGCCCTGAGTTCGGCGTTACGCACCGCATATGTGGAACTAACGGCTGTCAGCTTACGCATCCTCTCCTGAAGTGCACGCAGAAGCGTTTCGCTGATCATAAGCTATCCCCTGTGTATGCATGAGTGGCGGCAGTCCGGGCCGATTACGCTCGTGCGGGGCGTCCCATCTGCTTCGGCCCTTTCAGCTTCTTTCGCAGTTCGGAAATCGAAATCGCTGGGAGCGTCATGACGTTGACCGTGCCGCGCGAGCCCAGATCAACCGACAAGTGAGCAACCGTTTCGTTGTCCGGCGCTTCGACGATGGTGACGAAGTCGTAACCGCCGAGCACCGCGTATTGGGCGGTCACCTTGCATCCGAAATCGGTGATTTCCTTATTCACTTGCTCCAGCCTATCCGGATCGCTGTGTAACGTACGGCGTCCCTCGGGCGTCAGCGAACTAAGCAAAATATAAGTCGGCATTTCGACGTCCTCCTTGTCAGCTTGGCGTGATAATTCAACCTCTCCGCCTCCGGCAGGTGAGCGTCAAGTCGCTCGCGTGATGTACGCAAGGACCCAGCAAAAGCGGGGTAGAAGAGACAGCGAACGCTCGTTTGGTTTCGATCGCTTCCTGGAGTGCTTCGCTCTCGCGTGCAGCGGGCATATGATTGCCTTGCACTCTGCATAAGGGGTTCGTCATATGCCGACCGACGACGATGACGTATTCAAATCGGGCGAAGAGGAATGTCCCGGACCCGCCGACCTGGAATCCGCTCTCCTCCTGGAGACCCTCAACAACGTCACGACCCAGCCGCCGCTCGTGGTTGACGCGGGCGCGACGCTGGCCGAAACCATCGGCCGCATGCGTGAAGGGTCACGCGGCTGCGCGTTGGTGATCGAGGCCGGGCGCCTGGTTGGAATTTTCACCGAGCGCGATGTTCTGATGCGGGTGGTGGGCCGTCCTATCGACTTCGAGCGAACGGCAATCAGGGATTACATGACGCGCGATCCGGTCACGCTGCCGTCCGATTCCAGCGTCGCCTTCGCTCTCAACCGGATGTTGATCGAAGGGTTTCGCCACATACCGCTGGTCGACCAGCAGGGACATCCGACCGGGGTGGTGTCGATGCGTTTATTGATCGAGTACCTGAGCGACTTCTTCAATCGCGATCTTCTGAACCTTCCGCCCGAGCCGCGCGCGAGCTTTCGCAATCGCGAGGGAGCGTGAGGCCGTGAATTGCGCCGCACTAGTGTGGCGAGTCTCAAGTTCAATGAATAAAATGTTTCCTTGGCAATCGTTCTGTGGCCCGTTCCGTGCTGCCTCTTCTGTCATCCTGAGCGAGCGTTGCGCGAGTCGACTCGCGCAACGCTCGCTCAGGATGACAAAAAGACAGCACGGCCGATGCTGAATATTTGTTAACCAACTTACAACTCGGGATACTAGAGCAGGGCGCGGCGCATGTCGGAGAGTATCGCGCTCAAGTAGGTGACGAAGCGCGCGGCCAGCGCCCCGTCGATCACGCGATGATCGTATGCGAGCGACAGCGGCAGCATCAGGCGCGGCACGAAAGCGCTGCCCTGCCATACGGGCTTGCGGGCGAGCCGCGAGAGTCCAAGAATAGCCACTTCAGGCGCGTTGATGATCGGCGTGAACGCGGTGCCGCCGATTCCGCCAAGGCTCGACACGGTGAAGCATCCGCCCTGGATGTCGGCCATCTTGAGCTTGCCCTCGCGCGCCGCCTGCGCAAGTGCCGCGGTCTCGCGCGCGATTTGCGAGACGCCCTTTTTGTCGACGTCGCGAATCACTGGCACCACCAGTCCCTCGGGGGTGTCGGCGGCGAAGCCGAAATGGAAATACTTCTTCAGAATGAGGTTGTCGCCGTCGAGCGAGGAGTTGAATTCAGGATACTCAGTCAGCACGCGGACCAGCGCCTTGAGCACGAAGGCCAGCATCGTGACACGGACCCCATCGTTCGCGTGCGTCTCGTTGAGTTCGTGGCGCAAGGCCTCGAGCTCCGTCACGTCGGCGTCGTCGAACTGAGTGACGTGCGGGATCATTACCCAGTTGCGCGCCAGGTTCGCCTTCGAAAGCCGGCGGATGCGCGATAGCGGGCGCGTTTCGATCTCGCCGAATTTGGCGAAGTCGATCTTCGGCCACGGCGCGATCTCGAGCGCGGCGCCCACCCCCGTGCCGGTTGGGCGGGTCGTTGCCGCGATCGCAGATTTCACGAACTTTTGTACGTCGCTTCTGAAGATTCGTCCGTTCAATCCGCTGCCCTGAACGGCGTGCAGATCGACTCCGAGCTCACGCGCGAATTTGCGCACGGCCGGGCTCGCGTGCGGCTTGCGTTCAGACTCGACCTCAGGTCGAACGGCCGATTCGGGCGCCGACTGTTGGATCGCATCGGGCTTGTCGGGTGCAGCCGGCTTGGCCGTTTCAGCTTTGTCTGGCACAGGCGGCGCGCTCTCGGAATCCGCCGGCGCTTCTTCGGCGGCGGAGGGCGGCTTCGCCTGCTTCGCCGGTTGAGCGGGGGCCGGGGCGGTTTTTTTGACGACGGTTAATGCGGGTGCCTGCGCAGGTTTGGCGGCGGGCGCGGAAGCGGCCGCCGCCGCAGCTTTGCCATCGGCTGCCGGCGCGGTCTCGATCACGACGATTGGCGATCCCTCCGAAACCTTATCCCCGACCTTGACCCGGATTTCTTTGACGATGCCGGCCTCGGTCGCCGGCACTTCCATCGAGGCCTTGTCGGACTCGATAGTGATCAGCGAGTCGTCAACGCGGACCGGATCGCCCGGCTTGACCATCACCTCGATTACTTCGACGTCGGTGAAGTCGCCGATGTCGGGGACCTTGATATCGACCAGCGCGCCCATCGCGTTACACCGTTGCGGGATTCGGCTTTTCCGGATCGATGTCGTACTTTTTGATCGCGGCATCGACCCGGGAAGCGGGGATCTGCTCTTCGTCGGCGAGCGCGCGGAGCGCCGCGACCGTGATGTAGTGCCGATCGATCTCGAAGAAGCTGCGCAGGCGGGCGCGATAGTCACTGCGGCCGTAGCCGTCGGTACCCAGTACCCGATACCGGCGCGGAACATAGGGCCGAATCTGATCGGCGAACGCGCGGATATAGTCAGTCGCCGCGATCACCGGTCCGGGACGATCGGCGAGGCAAGTCTCGACGTAGCTGCGCCGCTGAGGTTCCATCGGATGCAGCATGTTCCATCGCTCGACATCGATTCCGTCGCGCCTTAGCTCGGTGAAGCTCGGCACGCTCCATACGTCGGCGGCGACGCCGAAATCGTCCCGCAGGAGATCGGCCGCCGCGATCGCCTCGCGCAGGATAGTGCCCGAGCCGAGCAGCTGCACGCGCGGCCCCTTGCCGTTGCTGCCGCCATTGCTCAGCGGGTACATGCCCTTGAGAATACCTTCCTGCGCGCCTTCGGGCATCGCGGGATGGACATAATTCTCATTCATCAGAGTGATGTAGTAGAAGACGTCCTGTTGCTCAGTCAGCATGCGCCACAGACCGTCGTGAATGATTACCGCAAGCTCATAGGCGAAGGTCGGATCGTAGGCGACGCAATTTGGGATGACCGAGGCGAGGACGTGGCTATGGCCGTCGGCGTGCTGGAGGCCTTCGCCATTGAGCGTGGTGCGCCCGGAAGTTCCGCCGAGCAAAAAGCCGCGGCATCGCGAGTCGCCCGCCGCCCATGCCAGGTCGCCGACGCGCTGAAACCCGAACATCGAATAGAAGATGTAGAAGGGAATCATCGGCAGGTTGTGGGTGCTGTATGAAGTCGCCGCGGCGATCCACGACGACATCGCGCCCGCTTCGGTTATTCCTTCCTGAAGGATCTGGCCATGCTGATATTCGCGGTAGAACATCAGCTGGCCGGAGTCCTCGGGCTTATAGAGCTGGCCGACTTGCGAGAATATCCCGAGCTGGCGGAACATCCCCTCCATGCCGAAGGTGCGCGATTCGTCGGGGACGATCGGCACCACGCGGTTGCCGATATTCTTGTCGCGCACCAGGGCCGAAAGAATCCGCACGAAGGACATCGTGGTCGAAACCTCGCGATCGCCGGTGCTCTTGAGCTGCGAGTCGAAGGCCGATAGCGGCGGCACCTCGAGCGGCTCCGAGATGCGCCGGCGCTGCGGCAGACTGCCGCCCAGCGCCTTGCGGCGCTCGCGCAGATACTGAATTTCGACGCTGTCCTCGGCCGGCCGATACAACGGCACCTCCGCAATCTGGTCGTCGGTCACTGGAATCTTGAAGCGATCGCGAAAGGCCTTGAGCTCTTCGAGGCCCATCTTCTTCTGCTGATGGGTGATGTTCATGCCCTCGCCGGCGGCGCCCATCCCATAGCCCTTGATGGTCTTCGCGAGGATGACTGTCGGTTGATCGCGATGGCTAACGGCGGCGGCGTAGCCGGCGTAGACCTTGATCGGGTCGTGTCCGCCGCGGCGGAGCTGCCAGATTTCCTCGTCGGTCATGCCGGAGACCATCTCGAGCAGCTCCGGATACTTGGCGAAGAATTCCTTGCGCACGTAGGCGCCGTCGCGGGACTTGAAAGCCTGGTATTCGCCGTCGACGCATTCCTCCATCCGCTTGCGCAGCAGTCCGAGCTTGTCGCGCGCGAGCAACGGGTCCCAGTTGCTGCCCCAGATGACCTTGATGACGTTCCATCCGGCGCCGCGGAAGTCGGACTCGAGTTCCTGGATGATCTTGCCGTTGCCGCGCACCGGACCGTCGAGCCGCTGAAGATTGCAGTTGACGACGAAGATCAGGTTGTCGAGCTTTTCGCGCGAGGCGAGCGCAATTGCGCCGAGCGATTCCGGCTCGTCCATCTCGCCGTCGCCCATGAACGCCCAGACCTTGCGGTCGCCCATCTCGCCGAGGCTGCGACCCTCGAGATATTTCATGAAACGCGCCTGGTAGATCGCCGTGATCGGGCCGAGGCCCATCGACACCGTCGGGAACTGCCAGAAATCCGGCATCAGCCACGGATGCGGATATGACGAGAGCCCGCGGCCATCGACTTCGCGCCGGAAATTGAGCACCTGCTTTTCGGTCAGGCGCCCTTCGACGAAGGCGCGCGCATAAATCCCCGGGGAAGAATGGCCCTGGATGTAGACGATGTCTCCGCCGTGGCTCTCGGAGGGCGCGCGCCAGAAATGCCCGAAGCCGATATCGTACAGGGTCGCTGCGGACTGGAAGCTCGCGATATGGCCGCCGAGCTCGGAGGAGGGCTGGTTGGCGCGGACCACCATCGCGAGCGCGTTCCAGCGGATGATCGAGCTGATGCGCCGTTCGATCTCGCGATCGCCGGGGTAGTGCGGCTGGCGATCGGCGGGAATCGTATTAAGGTATGGAGTATTGGCGTTATAGGGCAGATAAGTGCCGCGCAGGCGCGCCGTGGTTATGAGCTGTTCAAGCAGAAAATGAGCGCGGTCGACGCCTTCCGCATCAATCACGGCCTCCAACGAATCGAGCCATTCGCGGGTTTCCTCCGGGTCTATGTCATGAATCGTTTCCATCAGACCGTTCCTGCTTTTTCGCGATGCTTTAAACTTCGCGCCCGCCGCCCCGGCGGTGCTCCGTCAACAGTGTTACATTTTGCGCCAACCGCGACGAAAGTGCATCGGGGGCCCGCGTTCTTTTCCCGCGGGCTTGCCTGGGCGGCCTGCCCGGCGTCCAGTCCTGTTGACGCGGGCGGATGCTTCGCGTTATCGCCTGTGACGTATGCACGACGCGGCTTCGCGATGGGATCACCTGGTGCAGGACGGCCGGGTGCATCGCTCGCTCTACACCGATCCCGCGATCTTTGCCGAGGAGATGATCAGGGTTTTCGGTGGCACGTGGGTCTATCTTGGCCACGAAAGCGAAATCAGCAAGCCCAATGATTTCGTCGCGCGCACTCTTGGCCTCCGGCCGATCATCCTGACCCGCGACGGAAGCGGCAAGATCAACGCGCTGATGAACCGATGCGCGCATCGTGGCGCGACGGTTTGCCGTCAGCGCGAGGGCTCGGCGCGCTATTTCACCTGCGGCTATCACGGATGGACTTACAGCAACAGCGGAGAGTGCGTTGCCGTGCCGGGCGACGACGCCTACGGCCCCGGCTTCAAGATCGAGCGCTATAACCTCGCCAGAATTCCGCGCCTTGAAACTTACCGCGGATTCATTTTTGGCACCTTGAATCGCGAGGCGCCGGACCTGGTGCAGCACCTCGGCGCGGCGCGGCCGCTAATCGATCAATGGCTCGATCGTTATCCGGGCGCGGAGATTGTGGTGCGCAGTTCGGCGCAGCGGATGGTCATGGGGGCCAACTGGAAGTTGGTATACGACAACGCGGGCGACGGCTATCATCCGCCGTTCTCCCATCGATCGCTGCTGCTGATGACCGCGCGGCGACACGGACCCGACCGCGACATGTCGTACTACGGAACGAGCGATCCCGACGATTGCGCGATGTACTCGCAGGCGCTCGGCAATGGCCATACGTTTATCGATCAGCGGCCCGAGATGCATGCGGATTCCGCCTGGCAGCGGCAGCGGCCGCAGCCCGGACGCGAAACCTACGAGGCTCAACTGCGCCAGCGGCTGGGCGACGAAGAGGCCAATCGGCTGCTGGAGGTGGCGGTCGGCTCGGGGATGAACCTCAACGTGTTTCCCAACCTTCTGATCATCGGCAATCAGATCCAGGTGGTCGAGCCGATAGCGGTCGATCGAGTGCAGGTGACCTGGTATGCGACCACGCTGAGCGGCGTGCCCGAGGAGGTAAACGTGCTGCGGATGCGGACGCAGGAGGATTTTCCGAATTTCGGCGAGGTCGATGATTGCGCGAACTTCGAGGCCTGCCAGCAGGGCCTCGCGATTCCGGAGATCGAGTGGATCGATATCAGCCGCCATCTGCATACCGGCGTCGAGCGGACCGATACGCAGGGCGTCGTCACCGGCCCGATAAGCGACGATCTCCACTTCCGCTCTTACTATAAGGAATGGAAGCGTCTGATGAGTGCCGAGCTGAAGCTCTCGGTGGGATAGGAGACTGGCTTTCGTGACGAAGGACGACGCAGGAGCGCTGGAGCCTTCGCTCTACGTCAACGATGCGCTGTACGAGCGGCTCATCGCGCTCGACGGCATGTGGAAGCATCCCGGAGATCCACCAGCGCGGGAACTTGAGCAGGTTTGCGAGCGGCTGATCAAGCGCGAGGCGCGGCTGCTGGACGACGGCGAATTCGAGCGCTGGCTCGAACTGTTGAGCCGCGAGTGTATTTATTGGATACCGCTTCGGCGCGGCAACGATCCGCGACGCGAGGTGACGGTCGAGTTTCACGACCGGCGCAGGCTCGCGGATCGCGTGGCGCGGCTGCGCACCGGCAACGCGTACTCGCAAATCCCGCCCACCCGCACCTGTCATCTTCTGAGTAATCTTGAAATTTTCGCGAGCAGCGCGGACGAACTGGCGGCGCGGGCGAATTTCGTGATTCAGACCTACCGGCTCGGCGTTCATCGCGCGCTGGCCGGCTGGTGCGGATACCTGTTTGTGCAAGAAGATGCCGCCTGGAAGATTGCGCTGAAACAAATCAACCTGATCGACTGCGACCAGGGCCAGGAGAACAACTCCTTTTTTCTGTGACGGTTGCGGCCTCGTTCCGGCCGCGCCGGGCTGTGCGATATTTCTTCGGCAGCGGGGGTGACAATTGGCTGGATCGGATGAAGTCCAACCATCGGGCCTTTCGCGCCCGGGATTCGTCGAGCTCCATGGGCTTTGGACGGCGGCGCAGAGCGATCGCGCGCGATCAATCCGCGACAGAATCGAGCGCGACCGGATAACCTCGGTGCGGGTCGTGTTTGCCGACCAGCACGGAATCGCGCGCGGCAAAATGCTGACCGCGCGAAACTTTCTCGCCGCGCTCGAGCGCGGCCACGCCGTCGTCAGCACGCTGTTCGCCTTCGATACTGCTAACCACGTCGCCTTCCCGGTTTTTACTGGCGAGGGCGGCCTGCCGTTGGCGCGAGCTGGCGGTTCCGGCGACCTCCTGATGGTTCCCGACCCGGAGACCTTCCGCGTGCTGCCATGGGTTCCGTCTACGGGCTGGATCTTGTCCGACCTGTATCTCCCCGACGGCGCGCCCGTGCCGATCGCGCCCCGTTACATCTATCGGCGAGCGCTCGAAGACCTGCGCCGCAAGGGCTTCGGGTCGATGGTGGGCCTCGAGGTCGAGTTTTACGTGATGAAGCTCGAAGACGCCCGTCTTCGTCCCGAGCAATCCGGCCAGCCGCCCGATCCGCCGCAGGTGACCCTGCTCTCCCACGGATTTCAGCACCTGGCCGAGCAGAAGATCGACGAGATGCAGCCGATTCTCGAAACGCTGCGCGAAAATCTGGAAGCGCTGGGACTGCCGATTCGGAGCCTGGAGACCGAATGGGGCCCAAGTCAATGTGAAGTGACTTTCGAGCCCGAAACGGGACTCGCGCCCGCTGACGACATGCTGCTGTTCAGGAGCGCGGTGAAGCAGATCTGCCGCCGCCACGGATGCCATGCGACATTCATGTGCTGGCCGGCGGTGAAAAACGTCTACGCGAGCGGCTGGCATCTGCATCAATCGCTGTATTCGCTGGCGAGCGGCGAGAACGCGTTCGTAGCGCCGGACGCCTCGCAGATGCTGTCGGCGGCAGGCCGCAACTTCGTCGGCGGGCTGCTGCATCATGCGGCCGCCAGCTGCGTCTTCAGCAATCCGACCATCAACGGCTACAAGCGGCTGCGTCCCAATTCGCTCGCGCCCCATCGCGCCAACTGGGCGACCGAGAACCGCGGTGCAATGATCCGCGTGATCGGCAGGCCGACCGACCCTGGCACACACCTCGAAAACCGCATCGGCGAGCCGTCCGCCAATCCTTACCTGTACCTGGCGGCAAACCTGATCGCGGGCATGGACGGTATCGAGAAGGCGCTCGATCCAGGGCCACTGACTATCGATCCCTACGCCGACACCGATCGAGCGATACTGCCGCGGTCGCTGATGGACGCGGTGAGCGCGCTCAAGACCAGCGCGCTGTTCCGCGAGAAGATGGGCCGCGATTTCATCGATTACATCGTCGCGCTCAAGGAATTCGAAATCTCCCGCTTCCTTGCGCACGTGACCGATTGGGAGCATCGCGAGTATTTCGAGATGTTCTAGGGCCGGTTTCTGTCCTGCGCGCGAGGTCGAACGATTCGTTTTCCTTTTTTTTCGGATCACGCTATTAAAGGCAGACTTATCGAAGGGCGAGGGAGGCTTCGTCGAAATGGGCCAGCGTCGAGCACCGGTCTCAACTCTTGTAGCTTTTATTCTCATCTCATTTTCATGCTTTTTACGTGGCACGGCCGGCGCCCAGGAGAAGGCAGCGGCCGACAATACGCTGCTGGTCTGCACGGCGTGTCACGTTCCCAAGGACGGTAAGCTCGACTCGATCGAATCCGTGCGCATGACGCCGGAGGGCTGGCGGATGACGCTCAGCCGGATGGTCCGCAACCACGGCTTGCAGCTCAAAGAGGACGACGCCCACAAGATCCTCAAATATCTGAGCGATAACAATGGCTTAGCGCCCTCGGAGGTCACTCCGTTCGAGTACGTGCTTGAAGAACGCAACAGCACGCTTGAGGGACAGGACAAGGCGGGCCTGCCGGCCAATGTGATCGGCGCCTGCGTCCAGTGTCACTCGTTCGCGCGTATCGGCCTGCAGCGCCGCACGCCGGAGATGTGGAAGCGGCTGCCTGACTTGCACGAGTATTTCGTGCCGTTCGTCGCCTCGGACACTTCGTCAGCCGGAAACCTGATCGATCCCTGGCGTCAGGTCGCCACCCAAGAGGCGGTCCCATATTTCGCCAAGCGCTTCCCGTTCGAGACCCCGGCGTGGACGCAATGGCAGGCCGCCGCCAAGCCAGACTACTCCGGAAAATGGTTGGTGGTCGGCCACGACCCGGCCAAGGGCGGAGATTACACCGGCGTGCTTACCGTGACCTCGGCGGGCAACGATCAGTACACCGGCAAATTCACGCATGACTTCGAAGACGGTTCGTCGGTTTCGGGTACCACGGAGGCGGTCCTCTATACGAAATACCAGTGGCGCGGACGGGCGCAGGTTGCTGATCGGACCGAAGTGGAAATCTTCTTCGGGAACGAGAATGGCACCAAGATGCATGGGCGGCGTCTGCTGACACCGGTCGGCGACCTCGGGATGGACGAGACCCTGTACAAGGTCGGCGGCGGCGGCGCGCAGCTCGTGACGGCGATTCCCAAGTCGATTCAGGCCGGCCAGACGATCAAGGTGCGGTTGTTCGGGATGAATTTCCCTCCGAACGTCAGCGCGGACGCAATCAGCCTTGGCGACGGAATCAAGGTCGAGTCGGTCAGCCAATCCGGTGACAACACCGTGATCGCCGAGGTCGCGGCCGACACGGACGCCAAGGTCGGGCCCCGAAGCGTCAAAATCGCGGGCGTCGACGGCGAGCAGCCGCTATACCTCTACAAGACCGTCGATTACATCAGCATCACTCCCGAGCGGGGCTTTGGACGGCCGGGAGGGACGCGCGGACCCAAGGTCAACCAGCAATTCGAAGCCGAAGGGTTCACTCATGGCCCGGACGGCAAGCCGGTGAATATCGGCCGGGTGGGGCCGCTTAAATGGGACGTGGCTGAGCGGGTCAGCAGGATCGGTGACGACGACGTCCTGTACGTCGGGCACGTCGACCCATACGGAACCTTTATCGCGAACGTCGACGGGCCGAATCATGAGCGCGAGCATAGTGAGTCCAATGTGGGCGACGTGTGGGTCGAGGCGTGGTATCAGCCCGAGCCGTCCAAGCCCCCGATGGGCGCCCGGGCATTTATGTTGCTGATGCCGCCGAAGTTCGTATTCAATCCGATTAACTGATAGTTTTTCGACAGAGGCCCGCTTTATGCGTCCTGACGAACTGGAATTCCGGCCCGAGAACGCCCATGTGGTCAACCATAGCGGGATGACCGTCCTCGTTGCCGCGAAGACCATGTCGTTGTTCACGATGGACCCGCTGTCCGAGGCGGTGCTCCAGTACTGCCAGAACAAGCGCCGCTTCACGTTGGAGGAGGTCGTAAACCAGCTTTCGAGCGACTTCGTCGGCGAAGATGTAGCCAACGTGATCAGGGAATTCATGAACGTCGACGTTCTGGTCGGCGGGCAGAACAGCGCCGCGGTTGCGCTTCCGTTCGTGGACACGGAACAGTTTCCGCTAAGCTCGCTGGTTCTCAACGTCACTAACAAGTGCAATCTCCACTGCACTTACTGCTACGAGCCCGATGGGGCCAAGTACGGGCCCGCGCCGGTTCGGATGGAATGGGAGACGGCCCGCTCCAGCGTCGATTTTTTGTTCGAGAAGGCGGGTAGAAACCGCGAGGTCAATATCGTCTTTTTCGGCGGTGAAGCGCTGCTCAACTTCAAGCTGATGAAGCAGGTCGTCGACTACGCCGAGAATAAGAGCGTGACGGCCGGCAAAAAGGTCGATTTTTCGATCACTACCAACGGGACGCTGTTGGTCGATGAGATCATCGATTTCCTGCAAGAGCATCGCTTCGGCGTGACGATCAGTATTGACGGACCCAAGGAAATCCACGACCGCCGCCGCTTCTTTCTCAGCAACAGCGGCGAAAAGAAAGGCTCTTACGACCAGATCATGAGCCGCGTCGAGCGCCTGCTCGAGCGCTACACGGCACGCCCGATCGTCGCCCGGGTCACGGTCACCAAGGGCGCGGTCGAGATCGTGCGGATCTACGAGCATCTCAGCGGCCTCGGATTCTTCGAGGTCGGCTTTTCGCCGGTGACCGCCAAGCCGGGCCTCGATTATGGCCTGGAGTCGGCCGACCTGCGGGAGGTCCTGGCCGGGTTCAGGGAACTCGGCGGGCGCTACGTGGAGCGCGCGCTAAAGAGCCAATACACGGGATTCTCAAACCTGAGCACGATGCTCACCGACCTGCATCTGGGGACCAACAAGATGTTCCCCTGCGGAGCGGGGCTGGGACTGCTGGACGTCGACGGCAATGGCGACGTCTATCTGTGCCATCGCTTCCCCGGCGTCGAGGAGCATAAGTACGGCAACGTGAAACAGGGCGGAATTGAGTACGGGCGGCTAACGGAATTCGTCAACAGCGTCCAGGTCGGCAATAAGCCGGTCTGCCAAACTTGCTGGATCCGCGGGATTTGCGGGGGCGGATGCTATCACGAGGCGCTCCAGGAATTTGGCGAGGCTGCGTTGCCCAATCTCCATTACTGCGTCTTTTTGCGCGAATGGACGGAATATGGTATCGGAGTCTTTACCGAGCTTGAGCAGAAGAACCCTGGGTTTGTCGAGAAGTACATCGTGCGCAGCCGGGGGGATGTGCCCAAGGAACTCAGCTAGATGACGGCCGGGTGCCAAGCCGCAAGGGGCGCCTCGGATCCGCGGCAGGAGGAGACATGAAACACTTGAAGGCGGCAAACCGGAAAGCCCGCGCTGTCGAAGCTGTGCGCACCGGGGGAGACGTGGTCGGGATGGTGCAGCCGATGGGCTGTACCACCATTTTTAATCCCGGCTGGGAAGCCGACCCATGGGGTGGTGCGCACGCGATGTGTAGTCCGACCGAAGCCGACTTGGCGGGATGCTCGGGCATCTGCTGGTGGCCGGCCCAGGTGCCGGACAGCTTGCAGAACTATCCGGAATGGGCGAAGGGTTGCTCCGGCGTCAACATGGAGGACTGGAGAAGCCTGAACGTGGAGTTCCCGAAAGTTAAGTAGCGCGGTTCGCAAGCAGCTCGATTCGCAAGTAGCGCGGTTCAGTCGACATCTCAGCCCGTAGATTCTTCGATGACGCGGATCGCTCGCCGCGTCGGCGGGGCGATCTGCGGTTGTGCTCCTGCTCCGCTCGGAGCCGAATCAAAGGGCCAGATCATAAGACCGGTTCATGGAGTTTGATTGGAATGATTAAGATGGACGCCCGCCGCCTGCGTCTGTGTTGTTCATCGATGCTTGCGCTCGCCCTGACGATGCCGGCCGCGAGTGCGTGGGCCAAGTGGTACATGGTTGTCGGAACGCTGCCCAACAACGTCGAGATCGTCGATACCACTACCGACAAGGTGGTCAGGACCGTCTCCTTGGAAGGCCAGGGCCCGGTGCTCCAGATCGCGACCAACCCAGCCACCCCACGCTTCGCCTACGCGACGACCAACTTGGATCAGGCCATCGCCGTTGTCGACCTGGAACAGGGCAAAGAGGTCGCCACGATCAAGCTGTCCAGCGACACCGAGACCGTGCGGGTTTCGGGGACCAACCTCAATCCCAAGGGCGATCGTCTCTATATCAGCGAGATGCCGCTCAAAGTGAGCCTCGGCCGCTACCAGCACGAGGAGCCGCGGTTCCGCGTGATCGACACCGCCACCAACAAAACGATCAAGACGTTCCCGGCGCCGGCCCAGACCATGTCGTTTGGGTTCTCGCCCGACGGCAAAAAAATATACGCCTTCTGTGTCGGTCAAGACATCCTGGTGCTCGATTCGGACGACGGCCACCTGCTGAGCACGATCCCGCTCGCCCATCGGAATATAACCGGCATCCGCGCGACCTACGGCCTGCCGCTTCTGGTGAATTACCAGGAGCAGAATTACCTGCTCACTTTCGCGATAATCGTTGAAGACTCGATAACCAACACCGACACTTTGGCGATCGGCGTTCTCGACCTCAAGCAGGAGCATCCCAAGCTCGACGTAATCGAGACCGAGCCTTTCGTCGAGGACTGGTACTCAGTCGAAGGAATCGGCACTACGCCCGACCTGCACAAGGCATTCTTCGTGTGGAACGATCTGTGGAAGGTCGATTACAAGACCAGGAAGAGAGACGGGCAGGTTTCGCTGCCGAACAGCCAGGCGGTGCCGCTGATTCATCCCGACGGCAAGAAGCTCTACTGCGGCGGTCAGTGGCACGCGCTCGCCGTGTACGACGTCGATAGCCTCAAGCACATCGACGACGTCGAGCTTGGGCACTCGATGGCCGGGATAGGGATGAGATTCGTCAATACCGACAAAGACCTCTCGGCGCCCGGATCCACAGCTCAGGACCCATAAGTCAGGAACCTTAAGCTTACCTGATGACGCGATGAGCGAATTCGCGGGCCAGTGCATGTGCGGCGCGCTGCGCTTCGTTGCCGCAGCACCTTCGCTCTGGTGTGGGCACTGCCATTGCCGATTCTGCCGGCAGGCACATGGAGCCGCCTTCGTGACCTGGGTGGGATTCCCGCAAGCCAGCGTGCGCATCATCGCAGACGGTAACGCGGCCGACGGTAACGCGCTTCATTGGTATCAGTCCTCAAAGCAAAGCCGGCGCGGATCGTGCGCGCGCTGTGGCACCATGATGTTCTTCGAGTCCACGGCCGCACCGGGTGAAACTCACGTCGCGCGTGCCTGCATTCCTGGCGCTATCGATCGTGAGCCGGAGTTCCACACTTTCATCGATCAGAAGGTCGATTGGGTAACGGCGGACGACGAACTGCCGACGTTCGCGAGCGATGACCCGTTGCTGGCGGCGTACAAGGACGTGGGGAAATAGAGGTTAAGTCAGGAATCCGCTGTCACAGACCTATAGCTAAGATCGTGAAAACGGTTCGCCGGGTCTCACGCCCAGGCACGGTAGCTCGGCTACGCTCGCGCGCTAGCCGCGCCTCCGATGCATCGTCGGAGTTTGATCCCGAATCTTTGAACACCCGCACCGGTGCGGGCATACGTATCGCCCTCATCGATAGCGGCATCAACCCCGCCCATTCGCACGTCGGCCCGATCGCCGGCGGAGTGGCGTTCAGCGTCGGTCCGAAGGGCGAGGTGCTGCAAACCACTGACTATCGCGACACCTTGGGACACGGCACTGCGCTCGCCGGAATCCTGAAGTTCAAGGCGCCCGAGGCGGAGTTGTTCGCCGTGAAGGTTTTCACCGACCGCCTTGTAACCTCGATTGAGATTCTCGAAGCGGCTCTCCGATGGGCGATCGAGCAGAAGATGCAAGTCGTAAATCTTAGCCTTGGCACCGCCAACCCCGAGCATCGCGCGCGGATGGCCCGCATAGCCGCACGGGCAAAGCGCGCGGGGACCTTGATCGCGGCCTCGTCGCCACCCGAGATGACGGACATGCTGCCCGCGGCGCTCGACGGCATCTTCGGCGTGGCCGCGAGCGACGAATGTTCGTGGAGTGAGTATAGATATATCGCGGAGGCTCCGATTCAGTTCAGGGCGCATCCTTCGCCGCGCCCGCTGCCCGGGCTGGACCAGTCGCGCAATTACCGCGGTCACAGCTTCGCCTCGGCGCATCTGAGCGCACTGCTGGCGATGCTGATTCAGGATCGGCCGGAGATGGGATTCGCGGCCGCCCGCGAGCGCCTAATCAAATGCGCCGGAATGCCGCTGCCGTTGAAGCAGCCCTGATAGGTCCACCGCCACACCGGGTCTAGGCGACGCGTTCCTGCGGGATCTTTTGTGACAAACCGTCGGGATGGTCGCCATAGCGGCCGCTCCACAACACGCGTCCCTGGTCGAGCACCATCACCTGGTCGTCCGGCCGGATCGAGGACACCCGATGCGTGATCATTATCACCGTGCGGCCGGGCAGCGCCCGCTCCACCGCGGCCCGGATCTCAGCTTCGCTAGCCACGTCCAGGGCGGAGAGCGCCTCATCGAGAACCAGGATTTTCGGATCCTTGAGCAGCGCCCGGGCGATCGAGATTCGCTGCCGTTGGCCGTCCGAGAGCGTCGCGCCGTGCTCTCCGACCGGGTTGTTGTAGCCATCGGGCAGCGAGCTTATGAAATCGTGCAGCCCGGCTGCGCGCGCCGCGGCGATTACCTGCTCCGGCGAGGCCTCCGGGCAGGCGTAGCGGAGATTTTCGATCATCGGCGCGTGAAACACGAAGGCCTGATGCCCTGTAACCACTAGTTGGCTTCTGAGCCAGGCGAGATCGAAAGTGCGGACGTCGTGACCGTCGAGCAGGATCGTTCCGGCTCCGGGTTCGATCAGCCGGGCCATCAGGTCGACGATCGAGGTCTTGCCGGCGCCGCTTGGACCGACAATCGTCAGTCTCCCGCCCGCGGGAATTTTGAAGCTGAGATCGCCGAGGATCGGTACGGCTGGATCATGGCTGAATGAAACGTGACGAAACTCTATCTCGCCGCGAACTTCGGGCAGTTGGAGCTTTCCCGTCGCGCCGTCGCTCTCGGTCGGGAGGTCCAGGAACTCGAAGATGCGGTCCACCGACACGCCCGCGCGCTGCACGCGCAGGTAGAGATCGATCAGCGCCTGCAACGGATTGAACGCGCGCGCCTGGTAGGCCGAGAATGCCACCAGCGCGCCAATCGTCATCTGGCGCTCGATCACCAGGTATCCGCCGTAAAGCATCACCAGTGCGGAACCGAGAACGGTACTGGAGGTCGAGGCGCTGGCGCCGAGGTATGAGAGCATCTCGAGCCGCGTTACCGCTTTGACGAAGGCGTCGCCCAGCGCGGAAAGCCGGAGGTGCTGGATTTTTTCCGCAACGAAAAGCTTGATGAACCTTATCGCCGATAGCGACTCCACCAGGAAGGACGAAATCTCCGCGTTGAGCTCGCGCACGGCGCGAGTCTGCTTCACGATCAACGGCCGGAACTTCATCACCCCGTACAGTTGCAGCGGCACCAGGGTCAGGCTGAGGAGAAACAGCTTCCAGTTGAGCCACAGGAGAAAACCGGTCGCGGCGAACAGCGTGAATACGTTCGCGATGAAGCTGAAGCCGGTGTCGGTCAACATCGATTGCACTTCAGCGATGTCGCTGTTGAGCCGCGAGAGGAGATCGCCGACCTTGGCCCGGATGTGAAAGCGCATCGGCAGCGCCTGCAGATGCTCGAACAGATGCTGGCGCAGGTTGAAGAGTACACGCGCCGTCACGCTGGTGTAGTAGTAACGGTTGAACGCGCCGAGCACATAGCTCACCACGGTGACGGCGATCATAATGCCGCTCAGTATCCAGAGCAGGCGCAAATTGCGCGGCAGCAGGACGTCGTCGATAAGAATCTTGGTGAAAATCGGCTGAAGCAGACCCAAAATCGTGTTGGAGAACGATAAAAGAAAAATGATCGCGAGCTTGGAGCGAAATCCCGCAAGGAACGGCAGCAGGCGGCGGACTCGCGACAGGCTTACTTTGCTGAGCGCCCTCATTCAATTCCGTTCTGGCGAACGAATCGCCCAGCTATCCTGTTGCAGCCATCGACTTTCGCGCCTGCAATGATAGTAATCCGATACACGAGAACGCAAGGAACGCGAATCGCAAGGGAACGCGAATAGATGGACAAGCCGGCTGAGATCACCAACCCGAAGGACGGCTCGCAACTGATACTGATCCCAGAAGGCGAGTTCCTGATGGGCAGCGACGAGGGCTATCCCAGCGAACGCCCGGCCCATCGTGTATTCGTGAGCAGCTTCTATATCGCCAAGAATCTCGTCACCAATTCCCAGTATCGGCGCTTCGTCCTGGAGACTGGCTATGCGGTGCCCTATATGGACGATCCGAGGGCCGAGTGGGCGAATTGGGATCGTGAGAATAAGAGCTTTCCGGCCGGCCGCGAGAACCATCCGGTGGTGCTCGTCGCGTGGGTGGACGCGATGGCCTATTGCGAATGGGCGGGCACCAGACTGGCTACCGAGGCCGAGTGGGAAAGAGCCGCGCGCGGCGGCCTGGAAGGCAAGCCTTTCCCGTGGGGCGATGAAGAAATCTCGCACGAGCTTGCCAACTATGACAACCTGGACGGTACGACGCTGGTAGGCAACTATCCGCCCAATGGCTATGGTCTTTATGATATGGTGGGCAACGCGTGGGAGTGGGTGGCTGACTACTACGACGCGAAATATTATTCACGCTCCCCGCCGCGCGATCCCAGGGGGCCGGAGCAGGGTTCGTCGCGCGTGCTGCGCGGAGGATCCTGGATGCTCTTTGCCCGCTACTGCCGAGTCTCGTATCGATTCAGGAACAGTCCCAATTTTCGCGCTAGCTTGATTGGATTTCGCGTGGCTCGATCGCGATGAGCACGCCGTCCCGGTAGAGCCGGACCAGGGCGGCTCTCACCATGCCGGAATCCGAGTTTTTTCCTTCGCGCCGTTTCAGATAGCCGGCCACGATGTCGGTCACCGCGGGTTTCTTTTTGATCTCCCTGAGCAGAGCCGGAACGCATACGTTGTGAAGGAATCGAAGCCCGCGCGCGTTGCTCTCGGTGACGAGGACTTCGCGTATCTCCACGTGAGGCCATTCCAGCACCGGCCGCCGCTCGATTCTGACGTCCGGGGCCAGGCGCACGTGCGACACCTCAGACGGGGGCTTGAGCGCCGCTCCTCGGCCGTTGCCGTTCGCACCCGCTCTATGGGCGGAGGCTAGCAAGCCGCTCCGCCTTCGCCAGAAAATTGAATCCGGCCATCTGCGTTCCTGATCGTAGTATTCGGCGGATTGGCGATAGTGTGTCGAGTAGGCATTGTTTTGCGCATCGCGATAAAAGGTTAGGGCGCTCGCGGTCGCCGCGGGACGGCTCAAGATCGTGTTTATCACCACGGCGCCAGTGATCGCCGACGCCATCGCGGTCTGCACGCCCTCCGAAGACAGAGGATCGATAAATAGGCCGGCGTCGCCCAGGAGCAGGAAGCGCTCGCCGGCGAACTGGCGGGCCGTATACAGGGTGGCGTCGGAAACCCGGGGAGCATCTGGCAGGCAGGCCGCGCTAAGATATTTCGAGACGTATGAAAGCCTGGCCATCTCGGACAGGTAGAAATCGCGGAGTCCTAGTTCGCGGATGCGCCGGCCCTGGCTCCAATCGACCAGCACGGTGACGTTGCGCAGTCCGTTGTGCAGCGGGACGGACCACACCACGCCGTTTTCATACGCCTCGAGCAGAGTATTGCCGAAATCATCGCCGGCCGGCGCCGCGGCATCGCGCCAGTACCCGGTCACCGCGAGCGTTTTGAAATCCGGATCGCGCTGGCGCAAATCCTGGCGCGCGAGCACTCCGGCATGGCCGGTCGCGTCGATGAAAAATCGCGTCCTGATTGGCCCTTGGCGCGCGGCATGCACGGTCACGCCACGGCGATCGATGTTGACTTCGTTGACGCCCGTGCCGAGCTTTACCTCGACCCCTTTCTGGCAGCGCGCATTTTCCAGCAACAACGTGTCGAAACTTTCCCGCCAGACCTGAAAGCCCATTCTGGATTTGTCCGGACTGTAGTACCCGGTGCGTGGTTCCGGACTGCCCCAACACACGGTATGGCCGGGCATCCGCAGAAACCCGGCGCTCTCCACCGTCTGGCGCAGTCTGAGAAAGTCCAGGACGGGCAGGATGCTGGGGGTCAACGACTCGCCGATTCGATATCGGGGAAATTCGCTTTTCTCGAGCAGCAAAACTCGAAAGCCGAGTCTCGCGAGCAGATAGCAGGCTGTGCTGCCCGCCGGACCTGCGCCGGCGATCACAACGTCGGGCTTGCTGGCCACGCAACGATCCTATGCATTCAGCGGTCTGCGATGCAAAAAGCCACGGCCTGTTGAGGATCGCCGCGGCGACCCGAGATGAGACGTGTGAAGTCTCGGCCGGTCACTGATTGATTTTCATCAGCCCTTCGGGGCTCGCATATTGGCGCGCATCGAGGTATTGCGGCTGGCAAGCCGTATTATAGCAGGAGGTTTGTGTCAGGGCTATTGAGACGTGCTTGTCCAAAAAGTTTATCGAATAGCCGGCCTGCGGTCCATTCGTACCCAACACGGAACCGCCGCTGGGAATAGCCATTGGTGTCCACAATTGGGTGATGAATTTGAAAAGTGTGCCTTGCGGGTCGTAGAGCTCGATCGCCAAAGGCATGAATGTCCCCTTGTCTATATACAGAACCCGTCGGCTGTAACAGTACCCATTCCTGAAAGCCGGGAGCCGGGACATTTCGATTACGTATACATCTCTTAGCTCCCACTTGCCGAGACTCGGTTTTCCCCACGGCAGAACACCCTTCTCGGCGGGGTAATAATAGTCACTGGGTAGTTGGGTCGATGCTCCGCACTGTTTGAGGGCGGCTGCTTCGGCATGGACCATGGCGAGTATCCGCTGTTCGCCCAGGTATTTGATCTCAAACTGCTGCGGAAAGCCGGGCGGTCCAAGCGCGGCATCCTCCCAGGTGAAGTCGGAGTTCTGAAGCGGAGCGCATCGAGCGGCGTCCGAGGATCGGATCGGCCTGCGAGAGCTCGGCAGATAACTGTAGATGTCGTCGAGCTTGGTGATATCTTCGTAGGTAAGATCGAGCGAAGTTGTATATTTTCCCTGCTCGGGGGCGATCTGCTGGAGGTATTTGGCGAAAAAGTAGTCGCCTGAAGTCGGTACGGTCGTGGGCATCGCTGGATCGCTCAGATGAGTCAGTTGGGAGTACACCACATCCACCTGTCCGCTGGCCGTAAAATTACCGTAAGAATCGCCCGAATAGTTACAGAAGATGGAGTGCTGAAGACGCGGATTGTAGTGGTAGTACAGGTCATAAAAAATTGCATAGGGCGCCAGCGCGGACTGGCTAAGCGGGTTGGGGAAAGGGATGCCGGTCACGTATCCCTGGGGTATGTAACCGGCATCGGGAAGCTTCCTGAGAGTCACGCGGCTCGCGTTCTTTTCAGTATCGGCCAGATAGGTTGGCGGAAGCGGCATAGGCACGGTGGGCCCCACTTCCAGCTGGACGTCCGCGGGCATTTTCCAGAAGTATTGGCCGGCGAAGAGCGCTTGCATCGCGGGCGGCATGAACTGCTTGTATTGCTGCCAGTTGGCGTACGTGATTTTCGTGCCGGGCGGTGGAACGGCGGCGTCGGAGTGAGCCGCGTCGGCGGAGTTTACCTCGCCGCGCAGGGTGAGCAGCGCCACAACGAGAAATCCACAGATGGCCACTGCGCGCGAACGACTGCTTGGTCTCATGCCTGAAGGCCTCGGATCGGGTTAGAATTGTTGACGACTCGGATAGACCGAAGCGCAAGCATATAACTCGCCTCGCGCGCTCGTCAAAGCTCTTGCAAAGGCGGCGTTTGCGGGTGTTGAATCCTCGCCCGGAGGCGTAGAGGAGACGACCGCTGCTGGCGAAGAGGCATAGCTGCGTGCGATGGATGTCAGTGTTCATCGGGACGAAAATAAAAGTCGCGGCCAAAACGATTGTACCGGCGGCCGCCGCGCTGCTTGCCGCAGCGGCTGCCCTCGCGCTCGCCGGATGCGATCGCACGGAGCGCAAACCGATTCCCGCGTCGCAAACGGTGCAAACCGCTCCTGTCGCTGCCGCCGCGCCAATCGGCTACGTCTATATAACCAACAATGGCGAAGGCACGCTGTCTGAGTTCAGCCGAGGCGCCGACGGCAATCTCAATTTTCTGCGCACGGCAAAAGTCGGGGCGGTGAACGGCCCCACCGGAATCGCGATCGATCCGTCCAGCCGTTTCCTCTACGTGGCCAACGAGGGCGACGGCCGAATTTATCAGTTCCGCATCAGTCGCGACACGGGCGAGCTGACGATGATCGGTGAAGGCGCGGTGGACGATGGATCCGCAAACCACCCGCAGCAGATCGCGATAAGCCCACACGGCGATTTCCTATACGTCACCAACTCCGGCAAGAGCAGCGACGGCAAAAGCAATGACGGCAAAAATAATGACGGCATCGATCGCGGAATACGCGATCGACCGCACGACCGGCGCACTCAAGCCGCTGGAGACTTTTCGCGGCGGCGGTTTGGAGCAGCCATTGGGCATCGCGTTCATGCCCAACGGCAAATTCGTCTACGTTTCCGACATCGGCGCCGGCACGATAGTCGCCTTCGCGGTCGAATCTTCTGGAAAGCTCAAGCTGGTGGCGAGCACTCCCAGCCTTGGCGACAAGCCGGGACGGCCCGGACTAATCGCGGTTCATCCTTCAGGCAGTTTTGTCTACACGGTCGACCGTTCGCAGGGGATCGTAGTAGTGGCCAAAGCCGCTGAGGACGGAAAGCTCAGTGTCACACATACTTACCACGTGGGAATTTCGACCGCAGGACCATTCGGAATCGCACTGGCCGCCATGGGCCCGAATGTATTCGTTTACACCGCAAACCTTGTGAGCGACACGATCTCCTCTTTCGTTGTGCAGCCGGACAAGATGGATCTTGTGGGCGAGTGTCCAACGGGAATGGGTAATCCGACCGGGATGGTGGCCGATCCGACCGGACGTAATCTATACGTCGTCAATCGCGACGCCTCGACTGTGGCGCAGTTCGCGATCGCCGCGACTAACGGCATCGCGTTGATCCCGGCCGCGTCGATTTTTACCGAGGCTGCGCCCAGCGAGACGAGCCATCCGCTCTACATCGCGACGACTCGTTGGGACGCGCCGGCTTCAGCGGCCGAGGCCTCGCAGCAGCGGGCGAACTGACTGTTAAACTCGAATCGGTGCGGCGGGTCAGCCTTATCCGCGAGCGCCCTTCAGTTGCACCTCCGGATAGAAAGGCCGATCGCCAAGCGCGTCGATCGCGCGGAAGAATTCCGGGCCGGAGGCGCTTCCGTCCTCTTCGAGCTGCATCGTCTGGCGCAGGTAGTTCCATCGCTCCGGGCACAGACGCCGCGTCTCCTGAAAGTAGCGCTTGGCAGCTTCGACGTGTCCCTGATGATGGAGATATTGTCCGAGCCGGAAATTTGCCGTGGCCAGCGGGTCGACGTTCACGGGCGCATTGATCCGCTTGCGCACCTCCGCGGCCGAGAGCACGTACTCGCTCTGGTCACCCTTGTCGACCCAGTCGCGGATGGCGTCCACGTAGGCCTTCCGGATGGCTCTTCCCCGCTCGGTCGCATCTTTTTTCATCTGGAAGGTCGAGCGATCCATCGAACGGAATCCGTCACTGCTGCCGGCCGGCTCCGCAGGGCGCACGATATTTCCGTGCTCGTCGATCCACACCGCCATCGGGACGTTGGTCATGTTGTAGAGTTCGGCCACCACATGGCGCTCGTCGATCAGATTCGGATAGGTGGGAGCCGCCGCGCGATCGCACAGCGCCGCGTCCCATCCCATGATTTCCTGAAACAGCGGTTCGATTCGCACCGGCTCCGCCGGTTTGATCCAATCGCGCACCGCGGCGGTTCCGCCGCTATCGAAGGCAACCGAGAGAATCACGAAGTTGCGGTCCTTCAGTTCGCTGTAGATAGCCTGCCAAACTGGCAGGTCAAAGCGGCATCCTCACCAGCTTGCCCATGACAGCAGAAGAACCTTGCGGCCTCTGTAGTCGGAAAGCGAATGCATCTTGCCGTCGATATCGGGCAGCGTGAAATCCGGCGCCTTGAGCGAAGCAAGGGCGTCGCGCCGGGCCTCGGCTGACTCGCCGAAAAACCAAACCCCATGCGAGTCGTCGTGGACGACCGGCTGGCCGAGTTGACGCGCCAGGGCGGCCAGGTTAACGAGGTCGCCGCCACGCAAAAACTGATCGCGCCGGGCAGGCGGGATTGGCACGCATCGCTCGTCGCGACATAAGCCCTGCGGCTTGAGCTCCCAGCCCGTCGCGGTCTGCAACTCACGCATCGGCATCCAGAGATCGTCACCCTGGGCCTGAGCGTTCTCGACGGACGCGGCCTTGTCGTCGTAGATTATGGTTACTGCCATCGGCGGTTTCTCCGGCGCGAAAGTTGGCAAGGCGACGAAAATCTTGCGGGCATTATTTTTACCTGATGCGCGACGCGATCGTGCTGGACACCCTCGCGCGCGCGGCCTATTCTCCACCCATCCAATCCCAAAATAAAGGAGATCGCCCATGCCGGCACGAAAGCCCGAGGAATGCGATAGCCTTCTGCTCGAGGCACTGACCCGCGGGGACCTCGAGACCGCGGTGGCGCTTTACGAGCCCAACGCCAGCTTTGTCCAGGACTCCGGCGAGGTCATTGTCGGACGAGCGGCGATTCGCGAGGTCATGAAAGGCTTCATCGCGATCAAACCGAAATTCACCGTGAAGGCGCGCTCGGTGCTGAGCGGCGACGGCAGCCTCGCGCTGACCGGGCTGAAATGGAGCGCCACGGGCACCGATCCCGAAGGCAAGCCGGTCACGATGTCAGGCAACAGCACCGAAGTGGTGCGCCGCCAAAGCGACGGGACCTGGCTCTTTGTGATCGACAATCCGCGCGGGGCGGAAAATCCCGGATAAGCGCTAGCGGAAAAATCCGGATGAGCGCCAGCGAAAAAATCCGGGATGAGCGCCAGCGGAAAGAATCCCGGATGAACGCTATCAGTTTGCGGCCTGCGTGATCGTCACGGAGGAAAGGAGTTTGAGGGCTTGCTGCTTTTCGGCAGGCGGCAAGTTGTCAGCCGGGCTCATCGGCGCATAGGTGACCTGCAACTCCCATTCTCCGATGAAGGCGATCCGCTGCAATATATAGCGTTCGCCCTTCTGGCCGGCGCATCCAAAGGCGCGCAGCTCGTAAATCAGATCATCGCCGCTCTTGCGGAGCGAGTTTGCGCTCGCCTTCTGGCACTGATGGTTCGCCGTCTGCACGAGGGCATCCACGATCGCTTGGGGAGAATCGAACGTCGGTTTGGGCGTTTGGGCAACCATCACGCGCACCTTTGCGGTTGCCGGCGTCTCGCCCCTGCGCACAAAAACCTTGACCATCGCGCGATGCGCGTGCTGGTCGCGGACCACCTGCCAATCCTCCCAGCCCATCCCTTGCGGCAGGTTCACCTGACTATCGGTCACCGCTTCCGCGCCGCCAGCCGGAGCGGCCGCGTCGGTCACGGGCCGTATCAGCATCAGCACGAACAGACATAAAAAGGGCAGGAATCTGATGAAACGTCGATCGCGCATCGGGCGCGAATCTTTCCACAAAAATGCAGCGATGTCCATTTTGGACGAAAACATGTCCGTCCAATGGGATTCACTCCTTTTGCGTGCAAATCAGGCCGTAACCGAGGCCGTGCTTCAGCGTCTCATAAGGAATAAAACTGTTACCAGGAGCACACCTATCATACGAGGCTAAGCTCCAACTGGTGATAAAAACGAAGGAAATGATGGATTCAAGCGCTCCGCCGGGGGGAAGCGCGAGGGAAGTCTACCTCGCGCCGCGGCACGGACAGTCCACGCGCTGGGTCTGGCTTGCGATCGTCTCGATTCTCCTCGTGGTCGGCTACTTTTTGCTGACTCGGTTCGGTGGAGCGCGCAGCAAATCCGAGCACGCCGCGGTCCGTCCGGGTGTGCCGGTTTCGGCAGACGAAGTGAAGCGCGGCGACCTCAACCGCTATCTGACCGCGATAGGCACCGTGACCGCGTTCAACACCGTGACGGTAAAGACGCGGGTCGACGGCCAGATCGTGAACGTCGCCTTCAAGGAAGGGCAGACGGTGCATCAGGGCGACCTGCTGGTCGAAATCGATCCGCGTCCCTACCAAGCGGCGCTGGCCCAGGCTGAAGGACAGTTGACGAAGGATCAGGCCACCTTGCGCAACGCGAAGATCACCATGGCGCGGGATAAGGCCTTGTACCAGGAGGGTGTGATCGCGGCACAGGACTTCGATAATCAGCAGTCGCTGGTTGGCCAGTCCGCGGGAGCTGTACAAAGCGACCAGGCGAACATCAGGGCAGCCAAGGTGCAGGTGGCGTATACCCGGATCACGGCCCCGATCACGGGACGCATCGGGCTCCGCCTGGTGGACCAGGGCAACATCGTCCACGCGGCCGATACCACAGGCCTTGCGGTGATTACTCAGTTACAGCCGATCGCGGTGGACTTCAGCATCCCCGAAGACAACCTGCCGCAGGTGATCACGGATATGAGGAACGGGCAGGAGTTGCCCGTGGACGCATTTGACCGCGAACTCAAAAAACAACTTGCTACAGGCTCGCTGGAGACGTTCGATAGCCAGATCGATCAAAGTACCGGAACGATCAAGTTGAAAGCGGTCTTTCCGAACAATGACTATTCGTTGTTTCCCAACCAGTTCGTCAACGTCAAATTGCTTATAGACACGATGCGCGAGACCCTGTTGGTACCGGCGGCGGCGGTGCAGAAAAACCCGCAGGGCACCTTCGTATACGTGGTCAAGCCCGACAACACCGTCGAAGTGCGCACGGTGACGGTCGCCGCGACGCAGGGAGACGTAATCGCGCTCAATTCCGGAGTGGCGCCGGGCGAGCGGATCGTGACCGACGGCTTGGACAAGCTGCAGGCGGGCACCAAGGTGATCGTCCAGATGGCAGCCAAACAGGAGGCGCCCAAACAGGCGGCGGCCAAAGCGACGGTGCAGAGGAGCGCCCAGTGAATCCGTCGCGCCTGTTCATTCTACGACCGGTTGCAACCTCGCTCCTGATGGCCGCTATCCTGCTCGCGGGCCTCGTGGCCTATCGACAGTTGCCGGTCTCGGCGCTGCCGGAAGTCGACTACCCGACGATCGAAGTTCTCACGTTCTATCCAGGCGCGAGTCCCGACGTGATGGCTTCGTCGGTAACTTCGCCGTTGGAGCGCCAGTTCGGCCAGGTGCCCGGGCTTAACCAGATGACCTCGAACAGCTCGTTCGGCAGTTCGGTGATCACGCTCCAGTTCGTACTCAGCCTCAATATCGACATCGCTGAACAGGAAGTGCAGGCCGCGATCAATTCGGCCTCGACATATCTGCCGGCCGATTTGCCCAATCCTCCGATCTATAGCAAGACCAACCCTGCCGACGCCCCGATCCTGACGCTGGCCTTGACCTCGAGCGAGCTTCCGCTGACCCAGGTGGAGGATTTGGCGGACACGCGGCTCGCCCAGAAGATCTCGCAGGTGACCGGGGTTGGCCTGGTGAGCATCAGCGGCGGGCAGAAACCGGCGGTGCGCGTTCAGGCCAATCCGACCGCGCTGGCGTCCTTCGGCCTGAGTCTCGAAAACCTCCGCAGTGCGATCGTGGCGGCCAACGTCGACGAGGCCAAGGGGAACTTCGACGGCCCGCAGCAGGCCTACACGATCGGCGCCAACGACCAGTTGCTTTCGAGCGCGGATTATCGGCCGCTGATTGTCGCCTATCACAACGGCGCGCCGGTGCGGCTGCAGGACGTCGCACGCGTCATCGATGATGCGGAGAACGTCAAGCAGGCGGCCTGGATGAATAACGTGCCCGCGGTGATCCTCAACGTTCAGCGGCAGCCCGGCGCCAACATCATCACGGTCGTGGACAAAGTGAAGGCGCTGCTGCCGCGGCTCCAAGGCTCGCTGCCTGGATCGGTGAAGGTCGCCGTGCTCACGGATCGCACCACCACGATTCGAGCCTCGGTGCAGGACGTCGAGTTCGAGCTGCTGCTCACGATCGCGCTGGTGGTGATGGTTATTTTTCTTTTCCTGCGTAATCTGGCGGCGACGATCATTCCCAGCGTGGCGGTTCCGCTCTCCCTGGTCGGTACGTTCGGCGTGATGTACCTGCTCGGGTACAGCCTCAACAACCTCACCCTGATGGCGCTGACGATCTCGACTGGTTTCGTGGTGGATGACGCGATCGTGATGATCGAGAACATCTCCCGCTATATCGAGGAAGGCGAGGCGCCGCTCGAAGCCGCGCTGAAGGGCTCTCAGCAGATTGGCTTCACCATCGTGTCGTTGACAGTCTCGTTGATCGCGGTGCTGATTCCGCTGCTCTTCATGGGCGATATCGTGGGCCGCCTGTTCCGCGAATTTGCGGTCACGTTGGCGGTCACGATCCTGGTTTCGGCTGTGGTCTCCCTGACGCTTACGCCGATGATGTGCGCGAGGCTGCTCGAACATACGCCCGAGGCCGAACAAGGACGCTTCTATCGCAAGACCCAACAAATGTTCGACGCCACCATCGAGTACTACGGCACGACCCTGCAATGGGTGCTGCGCCATCAGAATGCGACACTGCTGGTCGCGGTGGGCACGCTGGTCCTTACGATCGCGCTATACATCATCGCTCCGAAAGGCTTCTTTCCGGTCCAGGATACCGGCGTGATTCAGGGAGTATCGGAATCGCCGCCGTCTGTGTCCTTCCCCGCGATGGTGCAGCGGCAACAGGCGCTGGCACAAATGATCCTGAAGGATCCCGCGGTCGAGAGCCTGTCTTCGTTCATCGGTATCGACGGGACCAACACCACCGTCAACAGCGGACGGTTCCTGATCAATCTTAAACCGCTCGCGCAGCGCAAAGTCAGCATCAGCGACGTGATCGACCGCTTGCAGCCGGAACTTGCCAAGGTTCAGGACATCACGCTGTTCCTGCAACCGGTTCAGGACTTGACCGTGGAGGACCGGATCAGCCGGACGCAGTATCAGTACAGTCTTGAAGATCCGAACGTGAACGAGTTGAACACCTGGACTGGCAAGCTGCTGGCGAAGCTCAGTGCGCTGCCCGAGCTGCGGGACGTTGCGACCGATCAACAGAACGACGGCTCGCAGGTTGAACTGGTGATCGATCGCAGCACGGCTTCGCGCCTCGGAATCACGTCGCAGATGATCGACGACACGCTCTATGACGCGTTCGGGCAGCGGCAGATTTCCACGATGTTCACGCAGTTGAACCAGTATCACGTCGTGCTCGAAGTCGATCCCGAATTTCAGAGTAGCCCGCGCGCGCTTAGGGATATTTATCTCTCTTCGCCGACGGGAGCCTCGATACCGCTCAGCACGTTCGTCCACTTCGAACCGAGCAAAGTGCCGTTGATCGTGAGCCATCAAGGGCAGTTTCCCGCCGTCACGATTTCGTTCAACCTGGCGCCCGGCTATTCGCTTGGCAAGGCGGTAACCGCTATCGAAGCGGCCCAGAAAGAGATCAATATGCCGGCCAGTGTCGAGACCGCGTTCCAGGGCACCGCACAGGCTTTTGAGGCTTCGTTGAGCAACGAACCGCTCCTGATCCTGGCCGCGCTGGTCACCGTGTACATCGTGCTCGGCGTGCTGTACGAGAGTTACATCCATCCGATCACTATTCTCTCGACCCTGCCGTCGGCGGGTGTGGGAGCGATTCTCGCCCTGCTCATCTGCGGCGATGACCTCAACGTGATCGCGCTCATCGGCATCATCCTGCTGATCGGTATCGTCAAGAAAAACGGCATCATGATCGTCGATTTCGCCCTGGAGGCCCAGCGCAAGGAGGGCAAGCCGGCTCGCGAAGCTATCTACCAGGCGTGCCTGCTGCGCTTTCGGCCGATCATGATGACCACGATGGCTGCGCTGCTCGCCGGCTTGCCGCTGGCGCTCGGAACGGGAACTGGTTCGGAGTTGCGCCGCCCGCTCGGGATCGCGATGGTCGGGGGACTGCTGCTGAGCCAACTGCTGACGCTGTACACGACCCCGGTTATTTTTCTCGCCTTTGAACGTCTCGCGGAACGCACGGCAAAAGCGCCGGATGACGACGCCTACCGCGAGCCGGTCCCTTCGCGCGCCTCATGAGCTTTTCCGAGACTTTCATACGCAGGCCCGTCGCGACTACGCTTTTGACCGCGGCAATCGCGCTTGCGGGAGCGGTCGCATTCCGGTTGCTGCCGGTCGCGCCATTGCCGGAAGTCGATTTTCCCACCATCCAGGTGAGCGCGATGCTGCCCGGCGCCAGTCCCGAGACGATGGCGTCTTCGGTGGCGACCCCACTGGAGCGCCAGTTCGGGCGCATCGCCGCACTGACCGAACTTACGTCGACCAGCGCACTTGGAACAACCAACATTGTTTTGCAGTTCGACTTGAATCGTAATATCGATGCGGCCGCACGCGACGTGCAGGCCGCGATCAACGCGGCGCGCAGCCAACTGCCGGCCAATCTGCCGAGCAACCCCAGCTATAAAAAAGTGAATCCGGCCGATGCGCCGATTCTCATCCTGGCACTGACCTCGAACACGCTGCGCCGCGGCCTGATCTATGACGCCGCCAGTTCTATCCTGGCCCAGAAGCTCTCGCAAATCGGGGGCGTTGGCCAGGTCACGGTCGGAGGCAGCGCGCTGCCCGGAGTCCGCGTGGAGCTGAACCTCAACGCGCTGAACAACGACGGAATCGGTCTCGAACAAATCCGCAACACGTTGAGCAAGGCCAACGCGAACCGTCCCAAGGGCGAGGTGGCCGATCAAACCCATGCCTGGGCGATCAGCGCCACCGACCAACTGCTCAACGCGGACCAATACAAACCACTGATCGTCGGTTACAACAACGGCGCCGCCGTCCGGCTTTCCGACGTCGCCGACGTGATCGATTCGGTCGAAGACGTGCGCAATGCAGGGATGGTCGACGGCACCCTGTCGGTCCTCATCATCATTTTTCGCCAGCCCGGAGCCAACATCATCGCCACGGTGGACCGCGTGATCGCGGCCCTGCCGCAGTTGCAGGCCTCGATCTCTCCGGCGATCAATATGTCGGTAGTTCTGGACCGCACCACGACGATTCGGGCGTCGGTCCGCGACGTCGAGTTGACGCTGCTCATCTCGATCTCGCTAGTCATCCTGGTGGTTTTTCTTTTTCTGCGGAACTGGCGGGCCACGGTGATCCCGGGGGTTGTGGTTCCGATTTCGCTGATCGGAACTTTCGGCGTCATGTACCTATGCGGATATAGCCTCGACAACCTGTCGCTGATGGCGCTCACGATCTCGACCGGTTTCGTCGTCGACGACGCGATTGTGGTGATCGAGAATATCTCCCGCTACCGCGAGCAGGGCATGGCGCCTTTCGAAGCGGCCGTGCGCGGGGCGCGCGAGATCGGATTTACGGTGGTTTCGATCAGCGTGTCGCTGGTCGCGGTCTTTATCCCGATTTTGCTCATGGGCGGGATCGTCGGCCGTCTCTTCCGCGAATTCGCGGTCACGCTCTCGACCGCGGTTGCGGTTTCGATGGTGGTTTCGCTGACCACCACGCCGATGATGTGCGCCAGGCTGCTGCGGCCCGAGGGCGAAGAGCCGCACGGAAAGTTCTATCGCTCAAGTCAGCGAATCTTCGACCGCGCGCTGGCTGCATACTCGACGGCGCTGTCGTGGGTGCTCGGGCATTCGCGCCTGACGCTCGCGATAGCTCTCGCGACGCTCGGACTCAGCGTGTACCTGTTCTCGGTCATTCCCAAGGGCTTCTTTCCGCAGCAGGACACGGGGCGCCTGATGGGCGCGATCCAGGCCGACCAGGATACTTCGTTCCAGTCGATGCGCGATAAGCTCACGCAATTCGTCGGCATCATCAAAGCCGATTCGGCCGTCGACCACGTAATCGGATTTGCCGGAGGCAATGCCGGCAGTACCAACTCGGCGCGAATGTTTATCGCGCTAAAGCCGATGGGCCCGCGCACGCTCAGTGCCGACCAGGTGATCGCGCGGCTGCATAAAAAGACTATGCATATCCCCGGTGCGACGCTCTATCTCCAGGCCGTGCAAGACCTCCGGATTGGCGGCCGCTCGAGCAACGCTCTCTATCAGTACACGCTGCAAGGATCCGACCTGCAGGAACTGAACCTATGGGCTCCGCGCCTGCTCCAGAAAATGCGCGGTCTGCCGATATTGACCGACGTCAATAGCGACCAGCAGAACAGCGGTCTCCAGGCGTCCCTCGTGGTTGACCGCGATACCGCGTCGCGTCTTGGACTCACGCAGCAGGTAATCGACGATACCCTGTACGACGCCTTCGGCCAGCGCCAGGTGTCGACTATGTATACCGCGTTGAACCAATATCACGTCGTGATGGAAGCCGCTCCGAAGTACTGGCAAGATCCAGCCGCGCTGTCGCTCCTCGACGCACGCTCGACCAACAACGCCGAAGTCAAACTGGCTACTTTCACGCACTACCAGGTCAGCACGACCGCCCTCTCGGTGAACCATCAGGGCCAGTTTCCCGCAGTGACGCTCTCGTTCAACCTGACGCCCGGCGTCTCGCTTGGCCAGGCAGTCACGGAAATCAACGCGCTGCAGCGCAGTATCGGACTTCCGGGCAGTATTCACGGCAGCTTCGCGGGGACCGCGCAGGCTTTCCAGGACTCGCTAGCGAACGAACCGATGCTGGTTCTTGCCGCACTGTGTGCCGTGTACATCGTGCTCGGGATCCTCTACGAGAGTTACGTTCATCCGATCACGATTCTTTCGACGCTGCCGTCGGCCGGTGTTGGAGCACTACTGGCCCTGATGATTTGCGGCATCGATCTGACCGTCATCGCGCTCATCGGTATCATCCTGCTCATCGGTATCGTCAAGAAAAACGCGATCATGATGATCGATTTCGCGCTGGAGGCCGAGCGCAAGCACGGCAAGTCCCCGGTGGAAGCAATCGAGGAGGCTTGCCTGCTGCGCTTTCGGCCGATCATGATGACCACGATGGCGGCGCTGCTCGGCGCGCTGCCGCTGGCCGTGGGCACCGGCACTGGTTCGGAACTGCGCCGTCCGCTCGGAATCGCGATCGTCGGAGGCCTCGTCGTAAGCCAGATGCTCACGCTATTCACGACCCCGGTGATTTACTTGTACATGGAACAGCTTCGCCTGTGGGGAGAGAACGCGCGCAAGACGCTTTTCGCGCAAGCCCGCCGTAAGTCCCGGAGTCGCCGATGCCTAGTTCTGCTCGCGAGCCGGCCCGCGCCGCGTGACCGCGGACCGGCTCGCGCAACGCTCGTTCACTAGGCCGCCTCGAGCTGATGGCGTGCGGGCGGCGCCATGAATTCCGGCCCCACCGGATCTTTCACGTGAGCGCGGACGATCCGATCGATCTCGCGCATCGCATCGAAGCTCAGCGCCCATCCCATCACCTCCTCGATCGGGTCGAGTTGTGCGGGATGGCGCGCGCCCCACAAAGCGGCGGTGACGCCCGGCTGGTCGAGCGCCCATCGCAGCGCTAGATGAATCACGCGCTTGCCGAAATTGTCGCCGCGAAACGGTTCGCGGGATTTTTCTGAGTTCCATCATTGTTCCGCTCCTTTGGATTGTGTTCCAGATGATGTTCCGTGCATGTCGTTCAGGCGCACCGGCTGCACGGCTTGGCCGTTGCGCACCGCCTGTCCGAGATTCAGCGCGACCAGCGCGCCGCCCTCGACTCCATGAGTGATCTCGACGTCGCGGCCGTTGTCAAAGCCGAGCGTGACCTCGGCGAGACGGATGTGATTGGATTCGACGAGCGGCACGTAGGTTCCGCTGTCGTGGAACACCAGCGCGTCGTCAGGCACCCGCGGGGCGCCGGACGGCGTCGACGCAAGCAGATCCATCGTCGCGTACATCCCGGGAAAGAGCGCAAGGTCGCTATTGGGCAAATCGACCTCGACCAGCATCGTGCGCGTGTCAGAGTTGAGCGCTTTGGGATGACGCGTGATGGTTCCTTCGAACACGCGCTTGGGAAATTGCGACACCGTAACCCGCGCCGGGTCGCCGTCCTTGAGGAACGAGGCGACGTCCTGGGGCGCGTCGGCGTATACTCGTAGCGGCTGCAACGCCGCCATCACGAGAATCGGTGTGCTGCCGGCGGTGGGTGACGTGGCCTGCGGAATCAACGCTCCCGGGTCCACGCAGCGCGCGGTGATCACGCCATCGAGCGGCGCCGTGATGACCTCGTAGGATTGCATCGCGACTAACTGCTGATAGGACGCCTTGGCCTGCAGCATCGTTGCGTGCGAATCGTCGGCGGCGTGCTGCGCGATCACCTGGCTCCTCACGAGTTGCTGGTTGCGATCGTCGGTGACCTTCTGCAGCCAGTAGTTGGCCCGCGCGTCGGCGACCTGCTTGTCGGTCTCGGGAGATTCCAAGATCGCGAGGACTTCGCCCTTGCGCACGCGGTCGCCCTTGTCGACGCGAATCTTCTCAAGGTAGCCGGCGATCGTCGCGTAGATCGGTGTCTGCACGTAGCCCACGATTGATGCGGGCAGTTCGGCCTCGCGCCAGGTTGCGCCTTGCCGCGCCCGGGTTACCAGCACGCGAGGGCCTTGGGCGAGTGCGCTCGTGAGCGCGCGCGCTGGCTCCGAAGTTGGTATTCGTGCGCCAGCACCAGGCTCACGCTGGCTGCGAGCACCGCCGCGACCGCGGCGATCCAGGCCACGGCCGTGCGCAAAGTCTTCGATCGGATGTTGGCAGAATTTGCTGGTTTCATCGTTAGCGATCCTCAAGCACCAGGCATCGTGACCGCCGCGATCTGGGCATCGCGCTGATGCTTGCCCTTGAGATGGCGGCTGAAGATTGAATAGAAGGCCGGAACCACGAACAGCGTCAGCAGCGTGGCGAAGAACAAGCCGCCCAGCGCGGCGCGGCCCAGCGGCGCGTTCTGCTCGGCGCCCGCGCCCACCCAGCGCCATGATTTAAAAGACTCTCCCGAACTTCCTCGTGCGCGGCGGCGGCGAGTATCGGGCCCTGCCCGCATTGTTTGACTAGCGTAGCCACGCATCATTCATGCCGTGTGCGTGCCGATGCGTGCCGTGCGTGTCCATTGGGAAAAGCACGCGGCCAGAGGGTTTTTTAGCCGCGAGGAGTTTTCACTTGGCGAAATGCAAGAGCGATTTTATCGATAATCGAGAAGTTGACAACGGTTATCGGTTATCGATAATAGGGTCGACTCGGATGGCGCGGCTGGCACACTCGATGCTCAGCTTGTAGCCCGCATATTGAAACCTGCGAGTACTGCCCAATCGGTCGGCAGTCCTGGACTGGAGTGCAACCGATGAACGAATCGGGAATCGCCAGGGAATCAATCAGCGATCGCGTCTGCCAGGTCATCATGGACCGCATCCTTGACGGCTCCTATCCGCCGGGGTTCCGCCTGGTCGAGTTGCAACTGGCGCGCGAATTCAACACCAGTCAGGCCCCCGTTCGCGAGGCCTTTTGCAAAATGGAAGCCGCGGGCCTGGTCGAGACCGAGCCTTATCGCGGCACGCGCGTGCGCCAGGTCTCCGAGCGCGAGATGGGCGAGGCGAGCCAGGTACGCGGCGTGCTGGAGCAGCTGGCGGCCGAGCTGGGCGCCGCCAATCTGCAACGCAATCTCAAGGCGCTACGAGCCGAAGCCGACGCGGTCGGCGCGGCCGCCAAGGCCGGCAACCCGGAACTCTATGTCACGCGCAACCATCTCTTTCATCGGATGATCGTTGAGGCTGCCGGCAACGGGGTTCTGCTGCGCACATGGGATTCGTTGGCCTTTGCCGTCGGCAGCCACGTGCGTTTCGTTCCCGGCTCGGTCGACCTGGTGGCTACGGCCAGAGAACATCAGGAAATCGTGGGCGCGCTCGCGCGCGGCGACGGGCGAGCTGCCGGAAAACTTCTGCGCCGCCACGCCGAGTCGCCGACGCCTGCGCCGGCTGGACACTACGCGGTCGTGGCTAAGGGTCGCATACCCGCCGCCACCGCCCGCGCCCTTACATCCGCCGCCTCGAGACGGCTGCGTACATGAGACTACTTCCCGTCTCTAGTACCTGGCGATAACCTCGTTGCCGAACTCGCGAATCATCTCGCGCCCGTCCGTTCCGGTAAGCCGCAGCGCGATGCCAGTCACGCCGGCCTCTTCGAGTTCCTTAATGCGTTCGATTACTGCCGATGCCGGTCCGGTGATCGTCGTCGCCTCGAGCAATTGCCGCGTGACGTACCGTTCTTCGCCTGGCTTGGTGAAGATCAGATGCCCCAGGTGAATCTCCTGATACCGTTTCTCCCAGGGCGTTTTCATACTCATTATGTATTCGTCGAAGTAGCGCTTGGCCAACGCCTGAAACTCTGGGGGCGCAAAGGGTCCAATCGGAGTATTCTCCGGGTGCCAGATAGTATGCAGGCTGAGCGCACCCCATGATCCGAGGCGCGCGAATACCCGGGGCGACATGATATTTTCGCCCTGGCGCAATACGCAGCCGGCCGTGACGATCACGGTCGGAATTCGCTCGAGCGTCCGCCCGGCGCCTTTCGCCGCGTCGCGGATTTCGGAAAGTCCGTGCCGGATCATTCCAGGGTCCGCGCCCACCGTTATCCAGCCGTCACCCACTTCACCCACGACGCGGATGGCCTTGGGCAGATTGGCGCCAACGTAGATCGGAACCGGATCCCTGACGTTGATGAAACCCATCTCGGGATGAAGCAGACGCACCGCTCGCTCGCGATCGTCTTCGCGGTAAAGCGCTTCCTTGCCGGCCAGCAGCCCGCGCAATACTTTTACTTCCTCGGCCAGCGCCTTAAGTGGCGTGGCCGGCATCCCCATCACATTGCGCGCGCTGAAACCACTTCCGATGCCGGCGATCACGCGGCCGGGCGCGAGTTCGTTGATCGTCGCCAGGGCGGATGCACTGACAGGCGCGGCCCGGTTGCCTGCGCATAAAACGAAAGTCCCAAGAACCGAGGTGCGTGAGTGCTCGGCCGCGAGCGCCATGGTGGCGAAGATGTCGCTGTAACACATGTGCGAATCGTCGAACCACGCGTGGCTGAAACCATATTCCTCGGCCATCTCCACATCGTGCCAGGCGCGAATATATGTTGGATAGCTGATTCCGAACTGCATTGGCGCGGCCTCCTTGGAGCCGAATGTCTTAGTACGTGGCAGTCGGTGGGCACGCTCGCAAAGCGCGTGGGCGTGCTGTCCTTCGATAGCGTCACCTGCGGACAAACGCAACGTTAACCTTACCGGCCGATACGGCCTTGCCGGATCACCAGCGGGGATGCCGTTGTCCGCAGCTTCGCGAAGTGCCTAAGATTCAGGGGACCGGCGTTCCTGATCGGAAACGCCCGCTAAATTCGCAGGACCATCGCAGGAGAACACGATGAGCATCAGACATCTTGCCGCATCCGCCAGCGCCGACGACATAGCCGCCGCGCTCACCGAGGATGGAGCCGCGATTGTCGACGATCTCGCGCCTGCGTCTGTGATGGACCGGGCCGCGGAGGAATTGCAGCCATACATCGCGGCGACAGGTATCGGCCGCGACGATTTCGCGGGACGCCGCACGCGCAGGACCGGTGGATTGATCGCGCGTTCGGAAACTTGCCGCGACCTCGTGATGAATCCACTCGTGCTGTCTGCGGCCAGGAAGATGCTGGCGCACGCTGCGACGTTCCAAATCCATCTGACTCAGGTCATCACGATCGGGCCGGATGCTCCCGCCCAGCCAATTCATCGTGACCAGTGGGTATTCGATTTTTTCAAATTTCCGAAGGGCTTCGAGGTTCAACTCAATACGATCTGGGCGATGACTGACTTCACGGCGCAAAACGGCGCCACTCGCGTCATTCCGAAGAGCCATTTGTTCGACGATGGTTTGAAATTCGAGGAAAAAGACACCGAGCCGGCCGAGATGGCGATGGGCTCAGTCCTCTTTTATACCGGGAGCGTCTATCACGGCGGCGGCGCCAACCGCACGGATACAGCTCGATGCGGGATCAATCTTACCTACAGCCTCTCGTGGCTGCGGCAGGAGGAGAACCAATACCTCTCTGTGCCCTTCGCCGTCGCGGAGACTTTGCCGGTCGAATTGCTGCGGCTGATGGGATACTCCTACGGGGGCTACGCGCTTGGATACGTGGACGACCTTCGCGACCCGATTAAGGTAGTGAAACCCGACCTGGCGAAGAGCCGCACGACCAACCTTGGGGATGCCCAGGAGCGTTTTCGCGATCAAGCCAAACAGTGGCGAGGCGAAAACAACAACGCCTAGACGATTCGCTCCTGAGCCGGCCTGCGGCACAAACCTGCACTCGAGGCATTTGACAGTCGAAGCTCTCCTGTGTCAGCGTCCGAACGAACGTTCGGACGGACGCGTGATGGATCGCCGCAAGCACACCCTGGCTCGAGTGAAAGCGCCGACCGCCGCGGTCAGCACGAGAAACCGGATCGACAGCGGAGCGGCGCAGCTTTTTGTCCGCAACGGCTATGACGGCACCTCGATGCGGGATCTGGCGCGCAATCTCGGTTTGCGGCCCTCCAGTATCTATGGCCACGTGAAGAGTAAGCAGGAGTTGCTCTTCCGCGTGATGGAACGGCTGATGGATGAGGTGCTCGCGCGCGCCCACGAAGCACTAAGCATGGGCGGCGAGCCCGAAGAATTGGTGCGGAGACTGGTCGTCACGAATATTTGCCAGCCCGGACCATACGAAACGGCGCTGTTGCAATCGGAACTTAAAAACCTGCAGCCCCGAGACCGTGCCGCGATAACCCGCAAGCAAAGGGACTATCGCAACCTCTGGCTCCGGGCCCTGAACGACGGCCAAAAGCGCGGCGTCTTCAAGATCAAGGATCCGAAGCTCGCATTTCTGGGAATCGACGGCGCGCTAATCCACATCGAGCGCTGGTTCAATCCCTCCGGCAGCTTGACGCGTCTGGAAGTGGCCGAGGTGTTCGTGGACTGGATCCTGAACTCTTTGGGTTTTCAACAGTCGGCAAAGGGCCGTAGCGGAGATATTAAGAATGCGAAAAGGCCAAGATTACGTAGATAGCCTGAGGCGGCTGAAAAGCCGGGTTTTCGTGCAGGGGCAATTGGTCGACAATCTGGCGGAGCAGCCGCTCTTTCAATCGACTATTTACGCGTGGGGCAAATGGCTATGCGACGCGGCATTCGAACCGAACCTGCAGAGTCTGATGACTGCCAAGTCGGAATTGACCGGGGAAGACGTGCACATTTTCTGGCACATGCCTTCCGACACGGCCGGGCTGCTGCAAAATTTCGACGCCGCGATCAAACTGGCCGAACGCGTGCCGATTACTGGCTACACCAGTATCGCACGCGACGAACTGGCCGGCCTCCTCTCCGTGCTTCCGGAGGTCGATCGAAAATACGAGACCCACTACACCAAACGTCTGAAGGAATATGTGCGTACCTTTCAGCGCCGCCAGATCGTCGGCTCTGCCGCCATCACGGATGTAAAAGGCGATCGCAATCTCCGCCCCGCGGAACAGCCAGACCCGGATATGTATTTGCGCATCGTCGAACGGCGAATAGATGGCATCGTTGTGCGCGGCGCAAAAGCCCATACCAGCGGCGGCGTGATCTGCGAGGAGTTGGTCGTGATCGCGCAGCGCGCGATGCGTGAGGACGATAGCGACTATGCGGTCGCATTTGCCATTCCGGTCGACACTCCAGGCATCACGCTCGTGGCTCGCGGTATCAACATGCCGGCCGATCCGCAGCAGGCGCCATTAAGCCACAGCGGCGCAGTCGTCGAATCCCTGACCATCTTCGACGATGTGTTCGTGCCCACGGAACGGATCTTCCTGTGCGGTGAATCTGAATTCTGCGGCGCGATAGCCAATAACTTCGCCACCATCAACCGCCACGGTTACCTGGGAACGGACTATGGCAAGCTCGAGCTTTTTATCGGCGCCGCAGCGCTTATCGCGGAGTATAACGGTGTCGCTGACAAGCCACACATCCGCGACAAGATCGCGGAGATGATCAAACTCGCGAGCGCTATCTATGCGCTCGGCATCGCCGCCGCGGTTAAAAGCACCGTGATCAACGGCGTCGCTTTCCCCGATGCGGTTATGACTAATGCGGGCAAGCATCTGACGATGGAGGCTCATTACACGTGCGCCCGGCTGCTCAACGAAGTCGCGGGCGGCGCCGCAGTAACGATGCCCTCGGTAAGGGACTTGAAGCATCCGGAGGTGGCTCCGTTTATCGAGAAGTATTTCAAGGCCGCGCCCGGGGTTTCCGTGGCCGATCGGATAAAGCTGTTTCATTTCATCGGCGACCTGTGCTCCTCGGAGTACGCGGGATGGTGGTACAACGAGATTATTCACGGCTCGGGCTCTCCGGCCGCGGAACGGGTGCAGATGTATCGGGAATTCGATCTCGAATCGACCAAGCAACTCGTAAAGGTGTTGATTAGCTAAAGCCGAGCTGGCCGTAATGCGTTCCATCCACTGACGGATATTTTTCGCAGCGAGCGCACGAGCGCGCTTGATGAGCGCAAGAGCTACACTTCGTATTTTTTGCTTGCTTCGAGGACTTCGGGTGCCCCGAGAACGTCCGTGATCTCCGGCAAGAGCTCGAAGCCGGCGCCGCCGGCGATCGCGCCCGTGCGCGCAAGTTCGCTCATTGCGTCGCGGGTGCGCTGGTAAATGGCGAAAAGCGACGCGATATGGATCATCAGCTTGAAACCATACCGTGCGATCTCCGCCGGATGCAGCAGTTGTCCGTTATACAGAAGCGGCAGCCCGGAGAGCAGCCGCGCGCAGTTCTTGAGATCCTCCAGCGTCTTGATCCCGTCGACGAAGATGAGATCGGCGCCGGCGGCGCGGTAAGCGCGCGCGCGCCGCGTCACCTCCTCCCAGCCGAGCGGGGCAAGGGCGTCGGTGCGCGCGATGATAACTAAATCGGGATCGCGCCGGGCGTCGAGGGCCGCGCGCAGCTTGGCCTCCATGTTCTCGAGCGGGATAACCTGCTTGCCTTCGAGGAAGCCGCAACGCTTGGGCCACACCTGGTCCTCGATATGAAGCGCCGCCGCGCCCGCGTCCTCGTACTCGCGCACCGTGCGCTGGACATTGATCGCTTCGCCATAGCCCGTGTCGGCGTCGCAGATGAGCGGGACGTCCACCGAACGCGCCAGCGCCCGGACGTTCTCCACCATTTCGCCCATCGTGAGCAGGCCGAGATCGGGAAAACCGCGCGCGGCGGCGGTTCCAAAGCCGGTCATATAGATCGCCTTGAATCCTTCGCGCTGGGCGAGTCTTGCCTGCAGGCAGTCGTAAACGAACGGCGCGATCACCATTTCCGGTCCGTTCAAGAGCTTCCGCAAGCGCGAGCGTGTGTCAGGCATAGACGCTTTCTCCCTGGACCCAGCGGTCCCCGCGTGGCGCAATCGGCGACGCGACTGGGAAAACTGCGCTGAATTTTACCACGGGAAGGTTGCTTGTATACAATGAGCGGGCGCCCTAGGCCGCTCCAGATGGCCGAACGTTTCGATAAGGGCGAGAGGAGTTTGCAAGCCGTCCAAAGCCGGGTGTATTTAGTATTTTCATCCGCTCGTGACTTATGTTTTGAGGTCTTCCGGCCGATCGAGCCGGGAAAGGAAGCCGCCCGTGAGTGCTGCCAACAAAGAAATTCTTTGCGGGTTTGGGATCGACGTCGACGCGGTTGCGGGCTGGCTCGGCTCTTACGGCGGCCAGGATTCCCCGTTCGACATTTCGCGCGGCCTTTTTGCCGGCGAAGTGGGCACTCCACGGCTGCTCCGGCTATACGACCGCTACAAAATCAAAACCTCCTGGTTTATCCCGGGCCATTCGATCGAAACCTTCCCCGAGCAGATGCGCGAGGTCGCGCAGGCCGGTCACGAGATCGGCGCACACGGCTATTCGCATGAAAACCCGGTGTCGATGACCCCGCGCCAGGAGGAGGACGTGCTGGCGCGATCGGTCGAGCTGGTCCACAAACTTGCCGGCCGCAATCCGCGCGGATTTGTCGCGCCGTGGTGGGAGATGTCGTCCGTCACCGCCGAGTTGCTGCTCAAGTATGGGTTTCGCTACGACCACAGCCAGGGCCACAACGATTTTCAGCCGTACTATGCGCGGATCGGCGAAAGCTGGACCAAGGTCGATTACTCAAAGACCGCGGCGCAGTGGATGAAGCCGCTGAAGCGGGGAAAGGCGGTCGACCTGGTGGAGATCTCGGCCAACTGGTACCTCGACGATCTTCCGCCGATGATGTTCATCAAAGCCTCGCCGAACAGCCACGGCTTCGTCAATCCACGCGACATCGAGCAGTTGTGGCGCGATCAGTTCGACTGGGTATACCGCGAATACGAATGGGCGATATTTCCGCTGACCGTTCATCCAGACGTATCGGGCCGCCCGCAGGTGCTCCTGATGCTCGAGCGGCTCATCGAATACATCAGTGGACATTCGGGTGCGCGCTGGTGCACGATGGAAGAGATGGCGGAAGAGTTCCGGCAGCGTCATCCGTTCAAGGGCTGATCCGAATCGCCTCGCGCAAGAATCCAATGGAGGCTGCGATGAGCTCAGTAAAATTCCCGGCTGAATACTACAAGGACATGGTGGAGAATAGGTACTTCGGCAAGGTCGATCGCAAAGACCTGGGCGGGGTCCTGCGCACCTTCACTCCGAGCGCGGTCTTCACTATACAGTCCGCCTTCACCACGCATGAGGGCCGCGACACCGGGATCAGGAAAATGTTCGAGAACCTGTTCGAGAACTACAAGATCATCGTACACAAGGATTTCACGCACGTGGTGGACGTCGAGAGCAACGCCTGCTCGGCGCAGTTCAACGTCGAGCTGACCGATCCGGCGCGGCAAGCTTACCAAGCTGAGCAATTGCAACTTTTTCTACCTGGACGACGCCGGCAAGTTCAAGCGCGTGTTCGTCTACATGAGCGGGCCGAACGTGCTGGTCTGATCCTCCGCAATTCGCGCTTCAAAGAGAGCGTCAGCCGGCGCCTGCGCGCAACGTCTCGACCACGCCCGCCATCGAATCCGGGCCGCTTTCGACCGGCATCAGGATCGGCAACGCGATCCCGGAGCGCCGATACTCGGCGATTCGCGCCCGCAGGTCAGCCGCAGTGCCGGAGGCGGTCAACTCCGCCACCATTTCGTCGGGAACAGCGGCCAGCGTGCGCTCGGAGTCGCCACGCTTGGAGGCCTCGGCGATCGCATCCACGGCGGAGCCGAACCCCGCCTCCCGGGCGACGCGCTGATAGCGCGGAAAATAACCCACGTAAAAGGCAAGCACCGGACGCACGCGGTCGTAGGCGGTTTTGCGATCCCGCGCAACGCTCGCGGGCAGCAGCGAGGCGATTTCGATTTCCTTGGCGCTGCGCCCGGCGCGCGCGGCTCCGGCGGATAGATGTTCGACGGCGGCGCGCGTGGAACCGAGCGTGCTGAACACCATCAGGAGGCCCTGGGCGATTTCGCCGCACAGACCAAGCATCTGCGGAAACAGCGCGGACAGATAAATCGGCACCGAAGTGTGCGCTGGTTTGAACCACAGATCGAAATGCTCGATGGTGATGGTCTTGCCGCGAAAGGAGACCGCGCCGTCGCGCAGCAGTGCGCGAACCACCTCCACAGTCTCGCGCACGCGCGTTACCGGCTCGGTGTAGTGGACGCCGTGCTCGACTTCGACCTGGACCTTGTGGCTGGAGCCAAGGCCGAGCACGAAGCGGCCGTTGGAAAAATGATCGATGCACGCCGCGGCCATCGCGATCGTCGGCGCGGTGCGCACGAAGACACTGCTGATCGCCGTGCCCAGGCGTATCCGGGTGGTTGCGAGCGCGATCGCGGTCAGCAGCGAGAACTGGTCGCCGCCATGGCCTTCGACGACCCACGCCGATTCGTATCCGGCTTGTTCGGCGAGCCGCGCGCATTCGACCGTGTCGGCGGGCGACAGCCCCGAGCCCAGAGCGATACCGAGGCGTTCCACTGGCGGCGCTCAGGATTTCAATTCTTCGAGGTAAGCGAGCGCGTCCGCGAGCGACACCACGTCACCATACTTGCTGTCCATGTCGAACAGGTTAGCCTCGTGCGGCTCCTCCGCGCGATCGCCGACCGCTTCGTGCGGGATGATAGGCCTGAAGCCGTGCGAGAGCGCGTCGACCACGCTGGCGCGCACGCATCCGCTGGTCGTGCATCCGGTGACAATAAGCGTGTCGACGCCGCGCGTGACGAGGGTCGCGGAGAGCGGCGTTCCCAGAAAGGCGGAGGCGTACTTCTTTACCAGCAGCAAATCCTCGGGAGCGCGACGGATGCGTGGATCGAGCTCGACCAGGTCCGAGCCCAGCTTGAGCTCGAGCAGGCTGGGCGCCTTCTCGGGCCACAGATCCGCCGTCGCCGGGCACTTTGGGGTCGTAGCCGACGACCGTGAAGACGATCGGCACGTCCTTTTCTTCGCGCGGCCGGGATGAGCTTGTTTATCGCCGCGACCTGCGCGTCGAGGTTGCCGGCCAGCGGCGATTTCTCGGGCGCGGTAAACCCGATCTGCATGTCGACCACCAGCAAGGCGGGCCGTTTGCCATAGCCAATCCGATGGCCCAGGCCGCTTCGGTTATAGATTGATCGTTTGTCATCGCCCATGACTTGGCCTCCCGGCAATCGTCGAAGCCATGCGACCGCAGAGCGCGATCTTCATCAGCCGCGCGGCTTCATCACCTGCGCGACCGCCTGCCCGAAACCTTTTTTGCCCACGATCTCGCCGTTCTCCATCGCCAACTGGCCGCGCAGGAAGGTCATCACCGGAATGCCTCTGACCTTGCGGCCTTCCCATAGTGAATAGTCAGTGCGCCCGCGGTAGCGATGCCGGCCGAGCGTGACTTCGGCCTCCGGATCGACCACCACCAGGTCGGCGTCCGAGCCCACCGCGATGACGCCCTTCTTGGGATAGATGCCGTACATCCGGGCCGCATTCTCCGAGAGCGCGCGGGCGACCGTGACGAGATCGATTCCGCGCCGATTCACCGCCTCGTCGAAGATCAGCGCGAGCGTGTCGGCGACCTGATTGTTGACGCCGACGCGGCAGTCCCAGAAATCGCCGCGCTCCTTGAAGCTCGCGGTGTAGGTGAGGCTGTCGGTTCCGATTACCGAGAGCGTGCCGTCCTTGATTCCGCGCCACAGACGATCGCGATCCTTCTGAAAGCGGATCGGCGGCTGGATTTTTCCCTTGCCGCCGGCGTTGATCGCGTCCATCTCGGGCGCGGTGGTCGAGAGAAAGTAAGCGATCGTTTCGCCCACGATTGGCAGGCCCTGGGCCTTGAGCGAAGCGATAGTATCGACGCTCTGCGCGGCGCTGATATGCACTGGATAGAGCGGGCATCCGAGCTGATTGGCGATGAGTCCGTAAGTGTATATCTGTACGCTCTCCGCCCACTCCGGACTGCTCTCAGCCCACGCCGTGAGGTGATCGCGCCGCCCCAGGCGCCTGAGCTCGTCGATCAGAATCCCGCGCACGAACGGATCCTCGGCGTGGATCATCGGAAACACCGGCCGTCCGGCGGCGTTGATGGAGCGGCAGGCCTCGTAGAAAAAGGCCGGGCTGATGCCCTCTTTGCTCATGCCGAATCCCTCGGCCTGTGCGCCCGCGTAGCCGGTGAAAAACTTGTAGGAGACGCCGCCCTGGCTTGCCACCGCGGGAATCTGCTTGACCTGGTCGAGCGTGTTGACCACGCAGGTGACCTTGAAGTCGCACCAGCTGCGCGACTCGCCGCACTTGATCGCGCGCGAGAAAAGTTCGGGCAGCGGCTCGCGGCCGATCAGCGTCGTGGTGGCAATCGTGGTGACGCCGCCGACCAGGCATTCGCGGGTATCGAACTCGAAATCCGTGGCCATCGCGTCGTCGCTGAACGTGTCGCCGCTGAGGCCCAGGTGCACGTGCGGATCGAACAGCCCCGGCATCACGATCTTGCCCTTAAGATCGATTTCGCGCCGCGCGCTGCCGAGCGTCTCCTCGGTTCCGACGCCTACGATCCGCTCGCCGGCAATCGCCAGGCCGCCGCGAATCGCGCCGCTCGGAGTGACTACCAGGCCATTTTTGAGAAGCAGGTCATTAGTCATATTAAAGCTCCGTTGGCTATGAAGCTTTCGTCAACATCCCGCGCCAAGCGCCGGCGACGCAGCAGCAGGTTCGTGCCGCCGCCTCCGTCAGCGCATGACGCGAGACTCTCCCTCCCCGGCCTAGCGATGGATCGATTCGAGAGCGCCCGGGTCGAACAGCGCCTTTAGCAGCTGGGGCGAATACCGCTCCATCACGGGCCCCTGCTGGCGAAAGACCGTCGCGCGGCTATTCTGTACATCGATTGCACTCAGATGCCACCAGATTACCGCGTGCGCGCCATTCATCGTCTCGGCCCAGAAGCCGGGCTTGAACGTCTCGCTGTACTTGTACTCCCACTCGATCACCTTCCACAGCTTGCCCTTGCGGTCGAAGGTGAACTGGTAGCCCGGCGACCAGGCGTCGGCGGCCCAGAAGTTGATCACTGCGGAATAGGGATGGCGCGGATCTTTTGGGGTGCGCAACGTGACCCCCATCCTTTTCACCGACCACTGATCATCGGGTACGATATTGGCGGGGCTGAAATAGCGGACGTAGTGATTGCCCGGGTCATTGATTTGCAGCGTGTCCTTCCAGCCCAGGAATTTCCAATCCCAGTTGAGCACGCGGTCATTGAAGCCGTCGAAGTCGTCGATCGTGATATCGGTGCCCAACAGCGAGTCTGATTTCACCTCGGCCGAAATTCGGCGCACGCGGCGCAGATTGGGGATGTAAGCCCAGGCATCGTCGGCTCGGTACGGGTCGCCTTTATCGGCGTCCTCGAGATAGCGCCATATGATGAAGGCCGTTCCGCGAATATCAAACGGGGTCAAGAAGTAAGTCAGGTTCTCCTGCTCGATCTTGTCCGCGCCCGCCAGTGGTTGCGCCTTACCTTCCAGGTCTGCGAGATGAGAAAATGGAACGCGAGCGTAGAACAGGGTCAAGTAGCGTTCGATGTGTCCGGCGCCGCCGTAGTCGCTTTTCACCTCGGCTTCGGTCGGAAAGGGCGTCTTCCACGCCGGCAGGTCGGAAACATAGTGCCCGGGCGGCGGGGCCGCAGCTGCGAAGTTCGTAGCACCCCCAGCCGATATCATACCCGAGCCGAATCAATCCTGTATCGACGCTCAGATCGTAGAAGCCGAAATAGAGATAGCGGTAGGTATAGTTCCAGGCCGCCTTGAATCCCGAGAGCGGATCGCTCGGACTCAGTCCCTCGTTCGGAAACGGTTGGCCGCAGGTGTAATTCATGATCGCGCCGTCGGCACGCAATTTGACCTGCGAGGCGTACTGCTCGGTGCACCGCAGGTAGGTGGACGCCGGAGTGTGCGGGATTACGTCGATTACCTGGGCCTTGAAATTAGGGAAGTTCAGTTGTTCAAGATAGCCGGGTGGCACGAGCGGGCGCATCCGCTCCAGGTCCTTGGCGGTCAATACATCGCCCGTTTTGAAATCAGGCTTGGCGTTGGCGTATTGCGTAAGCCAGTTTCGATAGGTGTCTACCGTGTAGGTGGCGGGGTCCGCGGCGGAAGCGATGCCTGCCCTACCCGCGCAGATGGCCAGGACGAAAACCAGCATCGAGATCACGACGATGCTGAAATCGACGGTCCACCCTCGGGTCCACGTTTGCCCGAGCGCATGACGGTTTCTGTTCATGACTTCCTCCTTTCGCGTCGGATGACCAGCGCTTCTGCGTCCATCGTGTTTCGCGGAGCGAGGGACGCGGCAAAGCGCGTTAGAGGGGAACTGCCGAGGCTTCGATTGCTGGATTCAAGCAAAGCTGTATGCAATTTACAAATGAAAAAAATGATTGCTTCCGCGGCAAAATAGGCGCAGAGCGGGGCGAACATCGCTTACGATTGGGCAGTTTCAGCCGTGCTGCGAAATGTCGGCTCGCGAATGCTTCAAAATTCGCGATTATCTGCTTTAGATTGAGGCTAAGGCGATGAAAGCCCTTATGTATACATCGAAACGCATTCAGGCGGTGGAGGCCTCAGGTCCTGGCACCGCTTTGGAGGTCTAGATGGCGTATAGACTCGGCGTCGATGTGGGTGGCACTTTCACCGACCTGCTGCTGGTCAACGAGGACACGGGCGAGACTTTTCGTGCCAAGGTGCCTACGACGCCGGCCAACCAGGCCGCGGCTGTGCTGGATGGGATCGAGCGCGTCTGTGCGATCGCGGGAATCAAGCCGTCCGCACTCACCGAGTTGATGCACGGCACGACGGTGACCACCAATGCTGTGTTGGAGGGGAAGGGCGCGCGCGTCGGCCTGGTCACCACCGAAGGCTATCGCCAGATTCTCCAGGTGGCGCGTTCCTACGTGCCGGGCGGTCTCGCGGGATGGATAATCTGGCCCAAGCCCGAGCCGCTCGCGGCGCTCGACGACACGGTGGAAGTTCGCGAGCGGATCGGCGCTCGCGGCGAGATCGTGCGCGAGCTGGATGAAGCGAGCGCGCGCGAGGCGCTCGGGAAGCTCAAGCGGCGCGCGGTCGAGGCGATCACCGTGTCGCTGATAAATGCCTACGCGAATCCCGTGCACGAGCGGCGCATCCGCGAGCTCGCCAAAGAGGAAGCGCCCAACCTTCCGGTCTCGCTCTCCAGCGAGATACTGCCCGAGATGCGCGAGTACGAGCGCACCATTACCACGGTCGCCAACTCTTACGTGCGGCCGACGGTGGCGCGCTACCTCTCGAGTCTCAGGAGCGAGCTCAAATCGCGCGGAGTCGGCGCGCTGCTCAAGCTGCTGCGCTCCGACGGTGGATTGATGTCGTTTGAGGCGGCCGAGGAAGCGCCGGTCAACATGCTGCTCAGCGGACCGGCGGGCGGTGTCGCGGGGGCGCTGTGGGTTGCCAGGCAGGCCGGCTTCGCCAACGTGCTCACGCTCGATATGGGTGGCACCTCGACCGACGTGTGTCTCATCGAACAAGGGGAGCCACGCGTGCGGCGCGAGACCATGGTCGGCAATATTTCGGTACGCGTCTCATCGCTCGATGTTCGCTCGGTGGGCGCCGGCGGCGGGTCGATCGCCAAGGTGCCCGCGGTCACGCGCGCGTTGCGAGTCGGACCTGAGAGCGCGGGGGCCGAACCCGGTCCGGCGGCCTATGGCCGTGGTGGCGCGCAGCCAACGGTTACCGACGCCAACGTGGTGCTCGGCTATCTGCCGGTCGATTTGCTCGGCGGCGAGATGAAGCTCGATCGCAAGGCGGCGCAAACCGCGGTCGAAAACATCGCCTCCGCGCTCGGAATCGGACTGATGGAAGCGGCGGCGGGAATAATCGACGTCGTCAACGAACACATGTTCGGCGCGCTGCGCCTGGTCTCGGTCGAGCAGGGCTACGATCCGCGCGGCTTCGCGTTGGTGGCCTTCGGCGGCGCGGGTCCGCTGCATGCCAACGCGCTCGGCGCTTTGCTCGGATGCTGGCCGGTGATCATACCGCCGAGTCCGGGCGTGCTCTGCGCTTACGGCGACGCGACTACGCGGCTCCGCAACGAGGCCGCCTGCACTTACATCCGGCGCTTCTCCGACACCTCCGGGAGCGACGTCGCGGAAACCCTTGGCGCTCTGGGCGAAAGCGCCGGCGCGGTGCTCGACGCGGAAGGCCTGCCGCGCTCCGAGCGCTCGACCGTATACCAGGCCGACGTGCGCTATCACGGCCAGGGTTTCGAAGTGCCAGTCGCGGTGGAGGTGGACGGCTTTCGGCAGGGCGGCGGGATCGAGACGCTGCGCAAGACGTTCGACGAAATCCATCGCCGCCTGTTCACTTTCAACCTGGACGTGGAACACGAGTTCGTGAACCTGCGCGCGATCGTGCAGGAGCGCAGCCGCGAGTTAAGACCCTCCCGCCTGGCCGACGGCGGGCCCAAGCCCGACGCCGCGCTTAGGGACGAAACTCCGATCTGGGCGCACGGGCGCTCGCTCGGCGCGAAACTCTACGATCGCGCGAAGCTGCTCGCGCACAACGTGATCGAGGGGCCGGCGATAGTCACTGAGATGGACAGCACCACGCTCGTACTGCCCGGCCATTTCGGTGAGGTGGACGGATTTGGAAACATCCTGATTCGCCCGAAGCAATAGAATCGCGCGACGCGAGAGCCTGTACGCTCGTCAGCGTTCAGTATCAAGGAGAGGCCGAGTATGGCAAAGACGCAAATCATCGAGCGCAACCGCGAGCCGTTTCGGCCGCTCGAAGTCGACACGGTGACGCTGGACATCATCGAAAGCGCGCTGCGCAACGCGCGCTACGAGATGGACGCCGTGCTGTTCCGCACCGCGATGTCTCCCGGGATCCGCGAGCAGCACGACGAGTTTCCGATGATCGCCGAGCGCAAGGGCCGCATGGTGGTCGGGCAGTTCGGCTCATTTATCGGCGGCTTCCTCGACGCCTACGAGGGCACGGTCGAGGAGGGCGACATCTTTCTCACTTCGGATCCATACAAGTGCGACGGCGCGATTAGCCACTCGGCCGACTGGCTGGTGCTGCTGCCGATTTACTATCGCGACGGCCGCCTGGTCGGATGGGCCGCGATGCTCGGGCACATGTCCGACGTCGGCGGCAAGGTGCCGGGAAGCCTGCCCACCGACGCCACCAGCATTTTCGAGGAAGGGATGCTCGCGCCACCGATCAAAATCTATCGCGGCGGCGCGCTCCAGGAGGATCTGCTCGCGCTAGTGCTCAATCAGGTCCGGATGCCGCACTGGAATCGCAGCGATTTGAACGCGATCGTCGCGGCCTGCCGCACCGCCGAACGCCGCGTGATCGAGATGTGCGATCGCTTCGGAGTCGACCGCTTCGTCTCCGCGATGGAAGCTTCGCTCGAAAGAAACCGGCGCGCGATGGCCGAACTGATCAAGCGCTCGATCCCGGAGGAGGAGATGGTGTTCGAGGACTACGTCTGCGATGACGGACGCGGTCATGGCCCGTACAAATTGCGCTGCTCGATGAAGCGCGTGGGTGAGCGGGTGAAGCTGGACTGGAGCGGGACCGATCCGCAATCCGAGGGCTCGATAAACTTCTATCTCAACGAGAACATGTTCCGGATGTTCTTCGGCATCTACATGATCATGATTTTCGACCCGCAAATTCTCTACAACGACGGCTTTTATGATCTGGTCGACGTGCACATTCCCGCCGGCTCGCTACTGAAGCCGCGCTTTCCCGCGGCGCTCTCGTGCCGCACGCATGCGCTCGGCCGCATCTTCGACGTGCTGAGCGGCCTGCTGGGCCAGCGTCAGCCGGAGTTTCTGTGCGCCGCCGGCTTCTCTT